>NZ_CP114035.2:1981061-3424622 GCF_026898135.2 Pseudomonas fortuita | reverse complement strand
ATCATTACCAGGGGCTGGCCGATGCGTACGTGCTCGACCCGGCGACCCGTGATTTTATGCGCGAGCACAACCCCGAGGCCCTGCGCGACCTTACCGAGCGTCTGCTGGAGGCCCAGCAGCGCGGGCTGTGGCAGGCGCCGGGCGAGTACCGCGAGGCCCTTGAGGAACAACTGCTCGACGGCGAGGAACAGGCTTGAAATGAGTGAACCCGTGCAATTTCCGCTGGCCGCCGTGGTCGGTGCCGACGACCTGAAGCTGGCGCTGTGCCTGACCGCCATCGACCCGAAAATCGGCGGCGTGCTGATCGAAGGGCCGCGTGGCATGGCCAAGAGCACGCTGGCCCGTGGCCTGGCCGACCTGCTCGGCGAGGGCCCGTTTGTCACCCTGCCACTGGGCGCCAGTGAAGAACGTCTGGTCGGGACCCTCGACCTGGATGCCGCGCTGGGGCAGGGCCGGGCGCAGTTTTCCCCGGGCGTGCTGGCTCAGGCCGACGGCGGCGTGCTGTATGTCGATGAGGTCAACCTGCTGCCCGACACACTGGTCGACCTGTTGCTCGATGTGGCTGCCAGTGGCACCAACCGCATCGAGCGTGACGGTATCTCGCACCGGCACAGCGCCCGCTTCGTGCTGATCGGTACCATGAACCCGGAAGAGGGCGAGCTACGCCCGCAGTTGCTCGACCGTTTTGGCCTGAACGTGGTACTGGAGGGCCTGCCTGCGCCGGAGGCCCGTCAGCGAATCATTCGCCGGCGCCTGGCCTTCGACAGTGACCCGCAGGCTTTCTGCACGCAATGGGCCGCGGCCCAGGCGCAGTTACGCGAGCGCTGCCAGGCGGCGCGCCATGCCCTGGCCGGTATTGCCCTGGATGACCAGGCGCTGGCCTGGATTACCGAGCGTTGCTACGCCGCCGGCGTCGACGGGTTGCGCGCCGACCTGGTGTGGTTGCGTGCGGCACGCGCCCACTGCGCCTGGCGCGGCTGTGCGGCCATCGAAGAAGTGGATGTCGAAGCGGTGGCCGAGTTCGCCTTGCGCCATCGCCGCCGCGTTACGCCCCAGGCCAACCCGCCGTCGGCGCCGCAGCCGCCTGACCAGCAGCCAGGCCAGCAAAGCGCTGGCAACGCGGGTGAACAGGGCGGGCAGGGCGACTGGGGGGCATTGCCGGCGCAACCTGTGGCCAGCGGCGCACGTCGCGAGGTGCCGAACTGGGCAAAAAAGCCCTGAGCATCCCCCAGTCACCTGCAAAAGGGGCGGATGCCAAAGCGGGCGCAGGCAAGCAGAACGGCGCCAGCCGTGGCCGCCCGCGCAGTGCAGCAAGCGGCCGGGTGGCCTGGCTGCCGACCTTGCTCAAAGGGCGGCCACGGCTACGCCAGGACCTGTGCTGGCAACAACGCCAGGCTAAACCGGCAGAGTTGTGGCTGGTGATCGTCGACGCGTCGGCCTCGACCCGCCGCCATCAGGCGTTGGCACACACCAAAGGGCTGCTGGCGGCACTGTTCGACCAGGCCTACCGCCAGCGCGCCCGCCTGGCCTTGCTGACCGCCAGCGGGCGCACACCGCAGTGGCAGCGCCACGGCCTGAAGGCCTCGGCAGCCTTGCAGCCATGGCTGCAGGCTTTGGGCGCCGGTGGCGGCACGCCGCTGATCGCTGCGCTGGAACAGGCCCGGCATTGGCTACAGGCGCGCCAGCGCGCCCATCCGGATGAAGCAGTACGCTGCCTGGTGTTTACCGATGGTCGCCTTCAGCACTGGAACGCCGTACAACCCATGCCCTGTACAACGTTGGTGGTGGACATGGAGTTGGCGCCGGTGCGTATTGGGCGCGCGCAACGCCTGGCCGAACAACTGCAGGCCGATTACCAGCACTTGCAGCGGTTTGAGGTCGTGCACGAATAATTCCGTGCGCCTATATTTCTAGAAGCTAAAGTCTTCCCAAGGATTATAGGATGGCGGAATTTCTGTATTACCATCGCCTCGTACGCGCCGAGCAATCACTCCCATATTTTTGAAAAACTCTATCACTGGGCTGTTTGGATCCTTCCCTGCCATGCTGGTGTGGTAGTGTCCTGTGGTATTGGAGAATACGACCACGCCTTTTCGGACCGCTACGTATCCAGCGGAGACAACCTCTGCGTCGCTATTCGCGAAATACTTAAGCATTGGATGCGGAAATGAATCAATATCTTGGTTGCCTATAATAAATTCACCTGTATTGGTTAGAATAAACTTCCTCTCCGCGCCGTTAAGCTCTGTCAAGTTTTTCCTATTAGTGATTGAGCGGAATTGGGATTTACTGATGTCTGTCCTTTTTTTTATACCTTTGTAGCGCTTTCGATTTATCTTCAGGGTGAGCATCTGTCAATGCCGTGTAATTACTGCTAATGTTTCGACGATTGAGCTTCGCTTTAAAGCGACTGACGGCACGAAATACCGTTATTGGGTAGTGTCCAGTTGGGTCAATGTTGTTGACAGGGTTGTTGCTGAGGGCAGCGTAAGAGTTAAAGACTCCAGCAAGGAACGGACTTAAACTATCTGGGCTGTGAAATCTCATGATGGAAGGGCTGTATGTGCGGTAGCCATTTCCTAGGATGTAGCCTCCCAGCACTCGATTAAAAAGCTCACCCATGAATGCAGAACGTTGTGTATTAGCCGACTTTGAGAAGCCATAGGGAGTATATGAGTGGGGCTCATGAGGTAAGCAGTCGTCTTTGGCAAAAAAACTCGGGTCGCGTGTGCTCGGTCTTCGAGTGTTTCCGCTCATTTTAGGTGCTCCTGATTGCCTGAAAGTACCTAGGGATTCTCCGAACAAGTTACCCACCAGCCGGAAATGGACGGCTTGGAGATGCCGAAAACCCCGATTTTCAGCCGCTGATTATTGGAAAACCAAGGCATAGCCTTGGTTTTCTGCCCTCACGGGCGCATCTCTCCCGCAGCAGGCAATAATTGCCGGCGCACCATCCACAGATTCGACAGCGCGAACAGTGTGGTCAATTGCGCCGTATTCTTGGCCAGGCCACGGAAGCGGGTCTTCACATAACCGAACTGACGTTTGATCACCCGAAACGGATGTTCGACCTTCGCACGTACCTGGGCTTTGGCCTTCTCGATCTTACGCCTGGCCTTGTACAGCGCACTGCGTTTGCTCAAATGCTTGTAGGTGCTGCGTCGTGCAGCGATCTGCCAGATCACTTGCCGACCGTCGTGCTCAGGCCGTTTCTCTACGCCGGTGTAACCGGCGTCAGCACAGACGACGTTCTCGCCACCGTGCAACAGATGGGCAACTTCCGTCACGTCAGCCACGTTGGCGGCGGTGCCATGGACATGATGTACCAGGCCCGATTCTGCGTCGGCTCCGATGTGCGCTTTCATGCCGAAGAAGTACTGGTTGCCTTTCTTCGTCTGGTGCATTTCAGGGTCGCGTTTGCCTTCCTTGTTTTTGGTCGAACTGGGTGCGTGGATGATAGCGTCGACGATGGTGCCCTGGCGCAACGACAGGCCCTTGTCTCGCAGGTAATTGTTGATGGTTTCCAAAATGCCCGCCGCCAACTGATGCTTCTCCAGTAGGTGCCGGAAGTTCATGATCGTCATGTCTTCGGGGATCGGAGCGCTGAGCGTCAGACGAGCAAACTGGCGCATCGAAGTAATCTCGTAAATTGCCTCCTGCATGGCTGGATCACTCAACGAGAACCAGTTCTGCAACAGGTGAATGCGCAGCATGGTTTCAAGTGGATACGGCTTTCGGCCACCGCCAGCCTTTGGGTAATGCGGGTCGATCAACGCCACCAAGCCGCTCCACGGCACCACCTGTTCCATCTCGGCCAGGAAACGCTCGCGGCGGGTTTGCTTGCGCTTACCGGCGTACTCGAAATCGGAAAAGCTCATCTGGCTCATGGGAGGCAGGCTTGTAGAGGGCAGTTGGACGGAGGTCTATTTCAGCCCAGGTTAGATGGCCTGTGCTGACTTGATCGGAGAATCCCTAGGGCAAAACTACACAGGTTTTGCTATGAGAATCGCAGATGCTTTTTGCTTCATCTAATAGTTGGCTTAGGCGTTTTGCAGTTTGCTTATTTTCTTCGCTGGGCAGATAGTCGTTAGCGACGAAGAATTCCTGATTTTTTCCGTATTCTTCCCACTCGCTTTCAGTTTTTGCTTCACGGCCCTGTTTTTTAAGTTGTTGTATCTCTTTGGAATTATTTTTATAAAGTTCATTTCTTTCATTGCTTATTTCGTCAAGTGTCTCTTCCATGCCGGGCGTTTCACGCGCCAGGTAACAATATCCATAGTGAATGGCAGGGTAATTGAGGTTGTCGGATTGGCTGTATCCGTTTTTTTCTAACATGGCTTTGCATGCGTGTTCATCGTCAGAGAGATTGCTCCTAAGCTGACAATAGCCCTTTTGGCATGACGTTCCACTACCGCAGGTATATTCAGTGGTGTCATTGACGCCGCAAGCGCCCCCGAGCTGTCGGACTACCGTCGGTTTGGCGGCAAAAACCGGACCTGCACATAGCAAGGCAATGGTCAATCCAATACAAGAAATTGCTTTCATCACAGTCTCCCTGTTAGTGATTGCAGTACGATGCTAGGGCTGAAAAGGTTCGCCGGCAACTGTTAAAAATGATAGGGATCCTGCGAAATAAGGCGCATTTTCTATCAGCCTTGCGCCTCAGGTCTCAAAACGAGATCTCAGCTCAAAATACCCCCAGATTCATCGTCAGTTTTACGCCTGTGGTTGTTCGAAGCCTCCCGCAGCCGGCATTTTCCACATCACAGGCACCTGCCCCGCGCTGGCTGCCCTTCTTCGTCTGATGCATTTCCGGGGCGCGCTTGCCGGCCTTGTTTGTGGTGGAACTGGGTGCAATGATCAGTGTGGTGCCCACGATGGTCCCTTGGCGCAGCGGCAGCCTGTAGTCGCCCAAATAGCCATTGATCACGGCCAGAATTCCGCCGGACAATTCGTTCTTTCAAGCAGGCTCGTAAGTTGAGGATGGTGGTTTCGTCGGGAATAAGTTCAAAGTTCAACCCGAAGAGGTGCGAAGAACCATGGTCTCGTACAACGCCTCTTTCATCGCCGGGTCGCTGTAGCCAAACTTTTTTTCAGATGATCCCGTAGCATCGCCATCAACGGGTAGGCCGGGTGTCCCCCTTCGCCCTTTGGATAATGGGGCTTGATCAATGCATCAGGCCAGCCCACGGAACCATCTGATCCATCTCGACCAGGAGCTACTCCTTGCGGGGGTGCTTTCGTTTGCCGACGTGCTCGGCGTTGGCGACGGTTATCTGCTTCGTCGGTAGGAATCTGCGGGTGGCATGAAGGTATTTTGCCAAATCAGTGAGTCTTCAGCGTTTCCTAGATTCGTGAGTGGGATGAGCGAGCAGGGTGAGTCACAGGTGCTTTTTGAAACTCGCCGCCCAGATATCAACGACCACTGCCAGCAAGGCTGCTGCCGGCAGAAGTATCAGAATAGGCGCCACGCTGACCGGCAGCGCCAGATAGACCACCCATCGCAGCACGGCCAAAGGCATCAGGCACGCTTTGGCCCGGTGGTAGATGAAGCCCGATTCACGCCCGGCTTCGAAGCGGCGGATGTCCCGCCGCACTAGTCCATCCACCAGCCCGACGAAAGCTGCCATGGCGAACAGCGGTAGGCTCAGGCAGAGCACCAGCAGGCGCACCAGAAACACCAGCACGGTGTAGGCGCCGGCCAGCAGGTAGCCTTCCAACGTGCGATAGGCCTGCCTCAGGTAGTAGCGGAAATCTGGCTCGGTTTGCAGGCGCTCGCCGCGGGCCTGCTTGGCTGCATCTTCACCCCGACTGCACGAACAGCCCATCGTAGGCCAGTGCCACGATCTGTTGCGCCGTGCGCCCCGGTTCCTGCACGAGCACGCTGCGGGTGAAGTTCCGGGGCAATTGGTCGAGCTCGTAGTTCAGCATCTGCTGGGCATGCCGCCAGCCCTGCTCAGGCCAGAACCGGCGCATGCCTGCGCATTCAATGAGAATGCACAGGAACAACGAACCCCCGAGTACACCGACGAAGCGAAAGGTCAGAGTGATCAGGCTGACCAACGCGCTCTGTTGCTGCACCTGCTGACGCTGCGCGGTGACGGCAGGGTCGTTCATGGTGGCGGGGCCTCCTGCAGGTCGGTTGGCAGTTCAGTGCCGGGTTTCGGGCCTGCCTGCTTCCACCATTCGGCGGCAGGTTCTTGCCGCATGTACCGGGACAACGCTTGCAGGTCCGCAGGTATCACTTCATCAGGATCCGGCGCCGGCAGCGGCATGCGAAGCTTCCACAGCTGGCCACCCTGGATCAGGCAAAGGCTTGCCCCTTGGGCAGGGCGACGATGTGCGCCGGCTCGATCAGCGGCACGCTGTGGGTGTTGATGCGGTCCTGGGTGTTGGAGGTGAACGCCGTGGCGCCCTGCGGATCGGAACTGTCCGTGGCACCGCTGACCACCGACGTGCTGTACACATCGACCGTCGGCAACTGTTTGGTCAGCAGCTCGGCCGTGGCCGTCTCACGTACGCGCCACATGATCAGGTTGTTGAAGTTGCCCACCACTTGGCCCGCCTTAGCGCGGTTACCCAGGCGGGCTTCGATGTCGCTCAAGGTCTGGGTGTAGGCGGTGACCTGCACACCGGCACCACCGCCTTTGTTGATCAGCGGGATGAACTCGTCACCCATCAGCTCATTGAATTCGTCCGCGTGCAGATTGATCGGCAGTTTTTCGCCGGGATCGCAGCCCGGCAGGCCATCGTCCACGCCGAACTTGTAGAGGTGTCCCGCCACCGACACCAGGTCGGCAAACATGGAATTGCCCACCGCAGCCGCCACTTCCGCGTCGGACAGCGTATCCAGGCCGATGTAGACGATGGCCCGTTTGCGGATGATCTGCATCCAGTCGAAGATTGGTCGCGGGTCATTGAGGTCGGTGTAGTCGGGGGCCAGCAGCTGGGCGATCTTGCCAGTGGTCAATTTCTCCAGCAGTGGTAGCAGCGAAGCCACGATCTTGTCGAAGTAGGTGCGGTCGTAGCGCACCGCCGAGCGCAGGCCTTCCAGTACGGGGTCGTAGAGCTTGGCGCGGTTCAAATACAGCTCGATCGCCACCACACGCTTGTCGCGACCGGCCATGTGCCGAGGGGTGTTCTTCTCGTTGAGCTTGCCCTCGATTTGGACGATGGCCTCCCAGGCCTTGGGATCGTGTTTGGCAAAGAAGTGCGCGGCGTACTCGACGAATAGCGGGTCGATGTTGACCACATGCCGCTGGATCAACAGGTAGTCCGGGCGCCTGCCCAGCTCGACCAGAGCGCGGGCGATGATGTTGACGAAGCGCCAGGCGAACTCCCGGAAGGCGGCCGAGTTGCCTTCGCCGGAGAGCTGCCCGGCAAGGCGTGAGGCCACCTCGGTGATACGGCCAAAGCGGCCGATGGCGTTGTAGCGGGCGGAGGTATCCGGCTGGCCCAGATGAAACACGTAGAACTCACCCTCGCGGCCAGCCCGCTTGGCTTCCAGGTACATGCGCCTAAGCAGGTCGGCATCGCCCTTGGGGTCGAAGACGATGCATATCTCATGCTGGCCGGCGATCTTGCGGCGGATGTCTTGGGTAATGAGCAGTTCGGCCAGGCGGGTTTTGCCGACTCGCGTGGTGCCCAGCACCAGGGTGTGGCCAACGCGCTCGGCCAGCGGCAGGGTAACCTCCACTTCGTCCGGCTCGATGCCGTGCAAACGTGGCAGACCGCCCACCGGTGGCAATGGGCGTGCAGGATTAAGCGGATGGTCCCTAGGTTCTTTTTGCGTTCAATGTCTCAACGGGTTTCTCGATCAATGATGTGGGGATTTTTTGATCTGCAACTGATAAAAATATCAAGGATGGTTTATTGGCTCTGGGTTACTGGGTTCGGCGTGCCGGGAATGATTTGTGGGCTTAGACTTTAAAAGTACATAGGCAGTAGAGAGGAAAAATTTCAGATTGCTTACGTGGAGGGGGCTTTGCGTCGATCGCAGTGTTATCGGTTTTGCTAGATTAGAGTGATTAGAAGAGCCTGGCGCTTTGTCGATAGGCCCGCACAAGTGCGTGACAGAGCACGCACTTGGTTTGCAAGGCGATATTACTTTGGCATCGACCACGGTTGCAGGTCGTAACCTTTTTCGCACAGTTCGGCGCGCACTTCTTCGATCAGGCTGGCCCACTGGGCAGGGTCGGAGTAGATACGCGACGACACTTGCTTGCTGCCAATGCGGGTGCTGGTCCGGTCGATCACTGCCAGGCTCAGCTCACCAGTACCATTGGGTGCATCCCAGGCTACGCACTGGAAAGGTTCGAAGGCGTGGTCGGCAATCAGCAGTGCTTCGTTGACACGGAGCGGGGCATTCATGGTTCGGTCTCTCTATGGTCCCAAACATCGAAGTGAGTCCGCGTTGCTTCAAGGTCGCCTCAAGGGTTGCGAATTGCAGCGCGGGGTTATGTGTACTGATGCTCGTCCTCTGGGGGCAAGTCACACATTAGGTGTAAAATTTTTTGTCAGGCTTGAATCCGTTATTGCCTGCGCCGCCATGGGATGTCGTTAAAGTGCGAAAATTCCCGTGGGACATTGTAAAAAAATGCGTCAACAGACAGACGGTAGTGGGCACTGTCAACTTCGTTGCTACTGTTAAGCGAGCGCCACAACTTGCTGTTTTACTTCATAAAACCAAAAACTGGCGCCAAGGATCGGTTATGCAACAGCTTGCCGCTCAACGTCGTTTGCTCATCGTCGACCCGTGCGACGACTGCCACCAGCTGTTGCCTGGGCTGCGTAACGCAGGCTGGGATGTGGACAGTTGCATGCTCGCTGCCGCGCTGGATCATCCTTGTGATGTAGGGTTATTGCGATTGCAGGCTTCGCACCTGCGGCACCCGGACGCGGTCAAGGACATGATCAAGCGCAGTAACACCGAGTGGATCGCGGTGCTCAGTGCCGAACAATTACGCATGCCGGCCGTCGGCGATTTTGTTTGCGAATGGTTTTTCGACTTTCATACCTTGCCATTCGATGAGTCCCGGGTTCAGGTCACCCTGGGCAGGGCATTCGGCATGGCGCGGCTACGTGGCAAAGGGGCTGCCAGAGTGGACGAGGCGACCCACGAACTGCTCGGCGAAAGCCGGCCGATCCGCGAGTTGCGCAAGCTGTTGGGCAAGCTGGCGCCCACCGAGTCGCCCGTGCTTATCCGTGGTGAAAGCGGCACGGGCAAGGAACTGGTGGCGCGCACCCTGCATCGGCAGTCGCAGCGCAGCGACCAACCGTTCGTCGCCATCAACTGCGGGGCAATCCCCGAGCACCTCATCCAGTCAGAATTGTTCGGTCATGAGAAGGGCGCTTTCACGGGTGCCCATCAGCGCAAGACCGGGCGCATTGAAGCAGCCCACGGTGGCACGTTGTTCCTGGATGAGATTGGTGACTTGCCGCTGGAGTTGCAGGCCAATCTGCTGCGTTTTCTGCAAGAAAAGCACATCGAGCGGGTGGGCGGCAGCCAGCCGATTCCGGTGGATGCACGGGTCTTGGCCGCCACCCACGTAGACCTTGAAAGAGCCATCGAGCAGGGGCGTTTTCGCGAAGACCTGTATTACCGCTTGAACGTGCTGCAGGTGGTGACGGCGCCGCTGCGTGACCGGCATGGTGACTTGTCGATGCTAGCCAGCCATTTTGCCCATTTCTACAGCCTGGAAACCGGGCGCCGGCCGCGTTCATTCAGCGACCATGCCCTGGCGGCCATGGGCCGGCATGACTGGCCGGGCAATGTACGCGAGTTGGCCAACCGGGTGCGACGCGGCCTGGTCCTGGCCGAAGGCCGGCAGATCGAGGCGCAGGACCTGGGCCTGCAGACGTTGGACCAAGGGCAGCAGCCGCTGGGCACGCTAGAGGAATACAAGCAGCGCGCCGAGCGCCAGGCCTTGTGCGATGTGCTTAACCGGCACAGCGATAACATGAGCGTAGCGGCCAAGGTGCTGGGGATCTCCCGGCCGACCTTCTACCGCCTGCTGCACAAGCATCAGATACGCTGAATGAGCCACGAAACAATGGTCTGCGACACACCGCCGTGGGAGCGGACTTGCCCCGCGAACACCGGCAACGCCGGTGCCATGAACCGCGTCGCTGGCTTCGCGGGACAAGCCCGCTCCCACACTGACCACTGCCTGAAAATCAGTGTGGCGCGCGCACGATGGTCTTCAGCAGGTCTTCCGGGCTGATGTGCCCCACTACCTGAGCCACCGCACTGCCCGGGGTTGGCAGGTCGATGATGTGGCTTTTCATCTTGCCGACCACATGCATTTCGCACGGTTTGCAGTCGAACTTCAGGGTCAGCACTTCGTCACCCTGAATCAGCTGCATCGGCGCTACCTTGGTGCGCACACCGGTCACGCCCTTGGCCTGCTTGGGGCACAGGTTGAAGGAGAAGCGCAGGCAGTGCTTGGTGATCATCACCGGCACTTCACCGTGTTCTTCGTGGGCCTCGTAGGCAGCGTCGATCAGCTGCACGCCGTGGCGGTGGTAGAAGTCGCGCGCCTTCTGGTTGTACACGTTGGCCAGGAACGACAGGTGCGACTCGGGGTACACCGGTGGCGGCGAGGTCTCGGCCTTGCGCCCGCCACGCGGGTGCGCCTTGATACGCGCTTCGGTCAGCGCCTCGATGGCTTCACGGCGCAGGGCCTTGAGCTGCGAGTTGGGGATGAAGTAGGCCTGCGGCGCGTCCAGCTCGATGCTGCTGGCGTGGTACATCGTGGTCCCCAGCTGGCCGAGCAGGTCGTGCAACTGGTCCAGTGCCTGCTGCGGCTTGTTGGCCGTGCCGAACGGCCCGTCCAGGGCCACCTGCACGCTGACGCCTTCCTCGCTGCTGAGGGTGAGCATCAAGCGCTGCTCGCGCAGCACAGCATGCCATTGCACGCTAACCCGGCGCTCGGAAGAGGTGCGTTGCAGGGCCTGCTGCCAGTTGTGGTCAAGGTTGCGCGACAGCGGGTGGTTGGGCCGCAGCTTGTGCAGGCCTTCGGGCATTTCGTTTGGCTCAACGCGGTAGCGGTAGCGCTTTTGGCCGTCTTCCTCGAATTCGCCACGTGGTTCGGCGATGTTGGCGCGGAAACCCACCACTTCACGTTTGACCAGCACGTTCAGGCCGTCGCCGTTGGTCAGTGGCACCTCGGTGACCACTTGCATGTCACGCTTGCCGACCTTTTCCACCACACCCACCGGCAGGCCGGTGAAGGTGGGCGAGTCGAAGGCGCCGATATCGACTTTGCGGTCGGTCACGAAATAGTCGGTGCTGCCGCGGTGGAAGGTCTTGTCCGGGTCGGGCACGAAGAAGTGCTCGGTCCGGCCGCTGGACGCACGGGCATATTCCGGGCGGCCTTCGAGAATGGCGTCGAGCTCTTTGCGGTAGTGGGCGGTGATGTTCTTCACATAGCCCATGTCCTTGTAGCGGCCCTCGATCTTGAACGAGCGCACGCCGGCATCGACCAGGTCGGCCAGGTTGGCCGTCTGGTTGTTGTCCTTCATCGACAGCAGGTGCTTCTCGAACGCAACCACGCGACCCTGGTCATCCTTCAGGGTGTAGGGCAGGCGGCAGGCTTGCGAACAGTCGCCACGGTTGGCGCTTCGGCCAGTCTGCGCGTGGGAGATGTTGCACTGGCCGGAGAAGGCCACGCACAGGGCACCGTGGATGAAAAACTCGATGGCGGCATCGGTTTCGGCGGCGATGGTGCGGATTTGCTGCAGGTTCAGCTCACGGGCCAGTACCAGCTGGGAGAAACCGGCCTGGTCGAGGAACTTGGCCCGTTCCAGGGTACGGATGTCGGTCTGGGTACTGGCGTGAAGCTCAATCGGCGGGATGTCCAGCTCCATTACACCCAAGTCCTGCACGATCAGCGCGTCGACGCCGGCGTCGTACAGCTGATGGATCAGCTTGCGCGCAGGTTCCAGCTCGTTGTCGTGGAGGATGGTGTTGATGGTGGTGAACACGCGCGCATGGTAGCGACGGGCGAACTCGACCAGTTCGGCGATCTCGCTGACCTCGTTGCAGGCGTTATGGCGCGCGCCAAAGCTTGGGCCGCCGATGTAGATGGCGTCAGCGCCGTGCAGGATCGCTTCACGGGCGATGGCCACATCACGGGCAGGGCTGAGCAGTTCCAGGTGATTCTTTGGAAGGGACATATCGTTATATTTTCGGGCTGCCACGGTTTAGGCGGGCATTGTAGCGGTGAAACGGGCTGGCGGCATCATCGGGGTGCCGAGAGGTGTATTGCTGTTACCGGCCCTATCGCCGGCAAGCCAGCGCCCACATGAGTTGCATAGGGCTTGAGGCCGATGCGGTCGAGGTGGGCGCTGGCTTGCCGGCGATAGGGCCCTTGCAGGTAGCTCAGCGCTTGGCAGCCATCGCCGTGACTTCTACGCGCATGCCGTCAAATGCCAGCGACGCCACACCCACGGCCGCACGTACCGGCCATGGCTTGCTGAAGAAGCGCTGGTACACCTCGTTGAACGCGGCACGGTCGGCCATGTCGGTCAGGTAGATGGTCAGGTGCAGCACGCGGTCCATGCCGCTGCCAGCCTTTTCCAGCGCCACTTTCAACGCCTGCAGGGTGCATTCGCTTTGCTCGACGATGCCGCCCAGCTCCAGGCTGCCGTCGGCGTGGGTCGGGATCTGGGTGGTGACCAGTACGCCGTTGAATTCGGCGACGTCGGACGAAATCGACTCGGCGTCCGGGTCCGGGGTGTAGATGATGTCTGCATGTGCCATGGTGTGTTTTGCCTTGCTACGGAAGGAAAACGGCAAGCCTACGCGAGCAGGCGCACCCGGTCGAGGGCACCCCGGTGTTTGAAATGCGCGACGTTCGCCGTCAGAATCGCGCCCATTGCAAAGCCAGGGGCACACTTTGAACGAACAGACTTTGTCCAGGCGCCTGGAGCGCGTGGCCGCACATGTGCCGCAGGGCGCGCGCTTGGCCGATATCGGCTCGGACCACGGTTACCTGCCGGTGGCATTGATGCTGCGCGGCGTACTCGAGGCCGCTGTAGCGGGTGAGGTGGCGCAGACGCCGTTCGCCTCGGCCCAACGCAACGTGCGCAGAAACGGCCTGCAAGACCGGGTCACCGTGCGCCTGGCGGATGGGCTGGCAGCGGTCGAGCCGCAAGACCACATCTCGGTGGTCAGCATCTGCGGCATGGGCGGCGACACCATGTGCGAGATCCTCGAGGCCGGCAAGCAGCGCCTTGGTGGCATCACGCGCCTGGTACTGCAGCCCAATGGCGGTGAGCGTGAGCTGCGCCAGTGGCTGGCGGATAACGGTTACCACATCGTCAACGAAGAGCTGCTGCGGGAAAACCGCTTCGATTACGAGATCATCGTCGCCGAGCCAGGCAGGGTGGAATATAGCCCTGAACAGCTGTACTTCGGCCCAGTGTTGATGCAGGAGAAAAGCGAGGCGTTTCTGGTCAAGTGGCGGCGCATGCTGCGGCAAAAGCAGCAGACCCTGGCCAATTTCCAGCGGGCTCGCGATGCGGTGCCTCAGGCGAAAATCGACGACTTCAATCAGCAGGTGGGCTGGATCACCCAGGTCCTGGCCTGACTCACTGCTGCGAGCAGTTGCCCATTTCGCGGTAGTCGATTTCGCGCTTCTGGCCCTGGTGGTCGACATACACCATGTGCGCAGTGCCGACCTGGCAGTCGGCGGCGTTGCTGGCGGGGGTGATGGAGATGACCTTGGCCACGTCCAGCGGCATGCCGTACTCATACGTGCTGCTGGCTGCCTTTGTACTGCCTGCATCAGCAAGGGCACCAAACGAGGCGAAGGCAGCAACAGCAAGGACAGCGATCGAACGTTTCATGACAGGTTCCTTTTCTTGAATGTATGACTAATGATGTATTCATTGGTCATTCACAATAAATGGGCTGTTCCGTGATAGATTCCTGCCTGTAACGCAAGAATAAGACTGAACAAGGAGCACACTTTCATGGACATGCTGCATGCCATGCGTACCTTCGCCAGGGTGGTGGAATGTGGCAGCTTCGCTGCAGCCGCCAATGCGTTGGATATTTCAGCAGCGCAGGTTTCGCGTATCGTCGCCGAGCTGGAAAACCAGCTGCAGACCCGCCTGTTGCACCGCACCACCCGGCGGCTGCGCATGAGCGAGGCGGGCGAGCGGTTTCTGGAGCGCGCGCGGCAAATCATGCTGCTGACCGAAGAGGCGGTGGGTGAGGCCCGCGGTGCGCACCTCACGCCTCGCGGCCATTTGCGTTTGCATTGCCCGCACGGCCTGGGGCTGCTGCTGATGCCGCTGGTGGCCGGCTACAACGCACTGTGCCCGGAGGTGGTGATCGAGCTGACGCTGTCGCAGCGCAACCCTGACCCGCTGGCCGAAGGGCATGACGTGGTCATCACCGTGGACGGCGCGCTGCCGGACTCACAGCTGATTGCCGTCCCGCTCGGCAATATTTTCAGTATTCCCTGTGCAGCACCCAGCTATCTGGAGCGGCATGGGGTGCCTGAGCGCCCCGAGGACCTGCATGGGCACCGCTGCCTGCGCATGGCGTATCCCATGTATGAAGGTGACTGGGTATTCCCCCAGGGTGTGGACCAGTGTGTGATCACACCGAGTGACAACTTCTCCACCAACGTTGCCGATGCCATGCTGGTGGCCAGTGAATTGGGCATGGGCATTGGCCTGCTACCGTTCTATACGGCCAGCCAGGCGATCGAGCAAGGGCGGTTGTGCAGGCTGCTGGCGCCGTACCGCCTGCGCGAGAGCGCGCTGTATGCGATGTACCCGTCACGGCATTATCTGGATGCCAAGGTGCGGACCTGGATCGATTACCTCAAGGAGCAGTTGCCAGCGTTGTTCGAGGGGCATGCGCAGGTGGTGGATGATTCGCGGTACTGGCGTTGAAACGCAGATCCGCTTACTTGTGGGAGCGGCCTTGTGCCGCGATTGGGCCGCAAGGCCGCTCCCACAGATGGGGACCGCCGTACTACAGGGGGTAGTGCTTCAGCTCGCGTGCAATCAGCATGCGCTGGATCTCGCTCGACCCCTCATAGATCTGGGTAATCCGCGCATCGCGGTAATAGCGTTCCACCGGGTAATCTTCCAGGTAGCCATACCCGCCATGCACCTGGATCGCCATCGAACACACCCGCTCGGCCATTTCCGAAGCGAACAGCTTGGCCTGTGATGCCTCCGACAGGCACGGTTTGCCGGCGCTGCGCAGGCGGGCGGCATGCAGGATCAGCAAACGTGCGGCGTTTACCTGTACCTGCATGTCGGCCAGCAGGTTGGCGATGCTTTGGTGTTCGTTGATCGGTTTGCCAAATTGCACTCGGTCGCGCGAGTAGACCAGCGCCGCCTCGAAGGCTGCACGGGCAATGCCTAACGCCTGGGCGGCGATGCCGATACGGCCGCCTTCAAGGTTGGACAGGGCGATGGCCAGGCCCTTGCCACGCTCGCCAAGGATGTTGGCTGCGGGGATGCGGCAATTGTCGAAGGTGACCGCGCAGGTGTCGGAGGCGCGGATGCCCATCTTGTGCTCGCTGCGGTCGACCTTGAAGCCCGGGTTGTCGGTGGGCACCAGGAACGCCGAGAGGCCCTTCTTGCCCAGCTCCGGGTCGGTCACCGCGAAGACGATGGCCAAGCCGGCGCGGCGTGCATTGCTGACGAATTGTTTGGCACCATTGATTACCCACTCGCCATCGACCCGTTCGGCGCGGGTGCGCAGGTTGTGCGCCTCGGAGCCGGCCTGGGGCTCTGTCAGGCAGAAGCAGCCAATCACCTCGCCGCTGGCCAGGCGTGGCAGCCATTGCTGTTGTTGCTCGGCAGTACCGTAGGCCAGCAGAGGGCCGCAGCCTACCGAGTTGTGAATGCTCATCATCGCCCCGGTGGCGCCGCAGCCTGCGGCGATTTCTTCCACGGCCAGGGCGTAGGCGACGTAGTCGGTGTAGCTGCCGCCGAAGTCCTCTGGTACCACCATGCCCAGCAGGCCCAGGTCGCCCATCTTGCGCACCACGCCGTCATCGATCCAGCCGGCCTTTTCCCAGGCCTGGGCGTGTGGGGCGATCTCGCCGCGGGCAAAATCCCGGGCCATGTCGCGGATCATGATCTGTTCTTCGCTCAGTTCAAGGTCTTGCATCTGTGTACTCCCGGGCTCACAGGCCTTCGAAGAATTGGTCCACCCGCTGCTGCTGCAGCGCGGCCAGGGTCGGCGGGTTCCAGCGAGGCTGTTTGTCCTTGTCGATGATCAGGGCGCGCACGCCTTCGATGATGTCGCCATGCTGGAACCACTGGCGGTCCAGGTGCAGCTCCATGGCAAAGCAGTCTTCCAGCCCTAGCTGGCGACCGCGGCGCAACATCTCCAGAGTAACCGCCATGGCCAGCGGAGAGCGGCTTTCCAGCTGGTCGGCGGCGGCCACGGCCCAGGCATGGCTGTCGCTGATGCTGACCGCACGCAGTTGCTCGACGATGGCTTGCAGGGTGGGCAGGGAGAAGAAGTGATCGATGACCGGACGCAGCTTTTCCAGGGGTGCATCACTCAAAACCTGGGTGCCGAGCCTGGCCAGCAGGTTCTGCAGGTCCTTGAGCGGGTTGTCGCCAAAGCTCAGTTGCTCCAGGCCCTGGTCGAGGGCGGCAAGCTGGTCACTGGCCAGGTACCAGTCGGCCAGGCCGCAGTAAAGGGCGTCGGCCGCCTGGATCTGGGTGCCGCTGACGCCCAGGTAAATCCCCAGCTCGCCGGGGATGCGCGACAGGAAGTAGCTGCCGCCGACATCGGGGAAGTAGCCGATGCCCACTTCGGGCATGCCCAGCCGGCTGCGCTCGGTGACCACGCGCAGGTCGCAGCCCTGGGCCAGGCCCATGCCGCCGCCGAGGGTGAAGCCGTCCATCAGTACCAACACGGGCTTGCGGTAGCGGTGGATGAGCAGGTCGAGGGCGTATTCCTCGACAAAGAAGGTTTCATGCAGCGTGTCGCCCGCTTTGAAACTGTCGTGCAGCGAGCGGATGTCACCACCGGCACAGAAGCCTTTGGGCCCCTCGCCGCGCAGCACCACGGCGCGCACGTGCGGGTCTTCGGCCCACTGATCCAGGTGCTGGCGCAGGCTACGAACCATGTCCAGGGTGAGGGCATTCAAGCCGGCGGGGCGGTTCAGGGTCAGGTGGCCAACCTGGTTGCGGACTTCGGCCAGTACAGGCTCGGTTGCCAAGGTTTGAGCGTGCGCAGTCATTGCGTTCTCCCTGCTTTGTTATTGATTTTCCAAGTGAAGTCTGGAGTTCGCTGGAGGATCGCAGGATCCTGTCATGCGAATTTGCCCTGCACAATCGACAATTATGCAGGGGTATCGTGCATTTTTGCCGTGGGTGAGTCCTCTAGCAGGGCAGTTCATTAACCTTACCGTAATGAACACACCGGCAGCTTGATTGATCCGCCGGGCAGCACAGCCCTAAGGTGATGTCCACGACAGCGAACCTGTGGAGTCACCATGACAATAACTCAGAATCCACCGCCGCAATGGTCGCGGCGGCGCGCCGAAAAGCAGCGCCGCCTCGATCGGGTCCGCCACCTTGCCGACGGCGTGGTGCTGCCCACCGAACGTATCGTCGAAGCCCTCGAACTGTTGCTGGCCCCCGGCGACCGGGTGGTGCTGGAAGGCAACAATCAGAAGCAGGCCGACTTCCTGTCGCGCTCGCTGGCCAAAGTCGACCCCGGGCGCCTGCACGACCTGCACATGATCATGCCCAGCGTCAGCCGCGCCGAGCACCTTGACCTGTTCGAACGCGGCATTGCCCGCAAGCTCGACTTTTCCTTCGCCGGCCCGCAGAGCCTGCGCATCGGCCAGTTGCTGGAAGATGGCCTGCTCGAAGTCGGTGCCATCCACACCTATATCGAACTGTACTCGCGGCTGCTGGTCGACCTGATCCCCAATGTCACCCTGGTGGCCGGTTTCATGGCCGACCGTGACGGCAACCTGTACACCGGCCCCAGCACCGAAGATACCCCCGCACTGGTAGAGCCTGCTGCCTTCAGCGACGGCATTGTCATCGCCCAGGTCAACCAGCTGGTGGACCGCGTCGATGACTTGCCACGGGTCGACATACCGGCGTCCTGGGTCGACTTTGTGGTGGTGGCCGACCAGCCTTTCTACATCGAGCCGCTGTTTACCCGAGACCCGCGCCACATCAAGCCGGTGCATGTGCTCATGGCGATGATGGCCATACGCGGCATTTACGAAAAACACCAGGTGCAGTCGCTGAACCACGGCATCGGCTTCAATACCGCCGCCATCGAGCTGATCTTGCCCACCTACGGCGAGTCTCTGGGCCTGAAGGGCAAGATCTGCCGCAACTGGACGCTCAACCCTCACCCGACCCTGATCCCGGCCATCGAGACCGGTTGGGTGCAAAGCGTGCACTGCTTCGGCACCGAGCTGGGCATGGAGGATTACATCGCCCAGCGCCCGGACGTGTTCTTCACCGGCCGCGATGGTTCGCTGCGTTCCAACCGCATGATGTGCCAGCTGGCGGGGCAATACGCTGTCGACCTGTTCATCGGCGCCACTTTGCAAGTGGATGGCGATGGCCATTCCTCGACCGTGACCCGCGGCCGCCTGGCCGGTTTTGGCGGTGCGCCGAATATGGGCCACGACCCGCGTGGCCGGCGCCACGCGACCCCGGCCTGGCTCGACATGACCGTGCCGGAAACCCTGCTGGAGCGCGGCCGCAAGCTGGTGGTGCAAATGGTCGAAACCTACCAGGAAGGCGGCAAGCCCACCTTCGTGGAAACCCTCGATGCCGTGGAAGTCGCCAAGAAGGCCGGCATGCCGTTGGCGCCGGTGATGATCTACGGCGATGACGTCACCCACCTGCTGACCGAGGAGGGCATTGCCTACCTGTACAAGGCCCGCAGCCTGGAAGAACGCCAGCAGATGATCGCCGCCGTGGCAGGGGTTACCGCCATCGGCCTGCGCCACGATCCGAAAGACACCCTGCGCATGCGCCAGCAAGGCCTGATCGCCTTGCCCGAAGACTTGGGCATTCGCCGCACCGACGCCAGCCGCGAGCTGCTGGCCGCCCGCAGCATTGCCGAGCTGGTCGAGTGGTCCGGCGGCCTCTACAACCCGCCTGCACGGTTCAGGAGCTGGTGATGAAAGCACTCATTCTCGCACTCCCCCAGGTTCCTGTGGGAGCGGGTTCACCGGCGAAGAGGCCAGCCCAGGCAACCGAAATTCCCCTGGCCGACCACCTCGCCGACCTGGCCGTTGAAGCCCTGATCGACGAAGCCGACCTGTCCCCCAAACCCGGGCTGGTCGACCGCCGCAGCAACGGCGCCCACAAAGACATGACCCTGACCTTGATGCACGCTTCGGCCCTGGCCTTGTGGCCATGCCTGCGCAACATGGCCGAAGCCGCCCAGTCCATCGGCCAGGTTGGTCAACCTCTGCGCGCCGCACTGGGCCAGCTCGGCCGCGAAGGCGAGGCCGCGATGCTTGCCGCCACCCACGGGGTAAACACCCACCGCGGCGCCATCTGGGCACTGGGCCTGCTGGTGGCGTCCACGGCCCTCGATACCCAGGCAGACGCCTGCACGCTGGCCGCCCGTGCCGGGCGCATCGCGCTGTTCGACGACCCGGCCATGCCGCGCCAGGACAGCCACGGCTCGCAGGTACGCCACCGCTACGGCACCGGCGGTGCCCGAGAACAGGCACAGCAAGGCTTCCCCGCCGTGGTCGGCTACGGCCTGCCACAACTGCAACGTAGCCGCGCTGCCGGGGCCAGCGAGTCGCATGCCCGGCTTGATGCGTTACTGGCAATCATGGCCGTGCTCAGCGACACCTGTGTGCTCTGGCGCAGCGGCCCGGCCGGGCTGGCTGCCGTCCAGCAAGGTGCCCGCGCCGTACTTGCCGAGGGCGGCAGCGCCACCTTGGCAGGGCGCCGGCACCTGCGCGGGCTGGACCAGCAACTGCTGCACCTGAACGCCTCACCGGGCGGCGCCGCCGATTTGCTGGCCGCCTGCCTGTTCCTCGACAAAGCCGGGAGCCTGTGAAATGGAAACCCTGAATTTTCAATTCCCCGCCGCCGAACCTGGCCGTGGCCGCACGCTGGTGGGCTGCGTCAGCTCCGGCGACCTCGAGGTGCTGATCGAGCCCGGCACTGCCGGCAGCCTGCACATCCAGGTGATGACCTCGGTCAACGGCAGCGGCGCCCGCTGGGCGCAACTGCTCCAGCGCCTGTTCGAGGGCCGTACCTGGCCGGCCGTGAACATCGACATCCACGATTTCGGCGCCACGCCAGGCGTGGTGCGCTTGCGCCTTGAGCAAGGCTTCGAGGAGATTGCCCATGACTGACACCGAACGTTTGCTGCGCAGCCGCAGCTTTGTCGAACTGGGCGCCCGACAGCGCGCCCGCGCCGTGCTCGACCCGGGCAGCTTCCGTGAACTGCTGGGTCCGTTCGATCGGCTGATGTCGCCGTGGCTGCCGCGACAGGGCATCGTGCCTCAGGCCGATGATGGCGTGGTTATCGCCAAAGGCCGGCTGAACGGGCGCCATGCCGTAGTCGCTGCCATTGAAGGTGGCTTCCAGGGGGGCAGCATGGGCGAGGTGGGTGGTGCAAAAATCGCCGGCGCCTTGGAGCTGGCCATCGAAGACACTCGCAACGGTACTCCCACCTGCGCTGTGTTGCTGCTGGAAACCGGTGGCGTTCGCCTGCAAGAGGCCAACCTGGGCCTGGCGGCGATTGCCGAGATCCAGGCGGCGATTGTCGAGCTGCGGGCCTTGCAGCCGGTGATCGGCCTGATTGCAGGTTCGGTAGGTTGCTTTGGCGGCATGTCCATCGCCGCAGGCCTGTGCAGCCACCTGCTGGTGACCCGCGAAGCGCGCCTGGGCCTCAACGGCCCGCAGGTGATCGAGCAGGAAGCCGGCATCGGCGAATACGATGCCAAGGACCGCCCCTTCATCTGGAGCCTGACGGGTGGCGAGCAACGCTACGCCAGCGGGTTGGTGGACGGCTATGTGGCCGATGATATCGATGCACTGCGCGATCGCTTGTTGCAACTGCTCGATGCACCCTCCAAAGACCGCGCCAGCCAGCACGCCTGGTTCCTCGACCGGCTGGCCCGGCTGGGCGAAAACTGCCCACAACTGGATGCCGCCGCCGTGCGCGCCCTTTATCAAGGAGAAGCCCAATGAACCGTGCCTTGAACTGGCTGCCGGGCCTGGCCGGCGGGCAAGCCTTGCCGGGCTACCCTGCGTCGCTGCGGGTGATCGACGGCGAACTGGACAACCGCCTGGCGCGCTTCATCGCCGTGGTACCCGATGCCGACAACCCATTCCCCCGTGCCCGCTCGGGCGAGGTCGGCCTGCTGGAAGGTTGGGGCCTGGCCAAGGCGGTGAGCGAGGCGGTGGAAGCTGACCGCAATGGCCAGAAGCGGGCCATTGTCGCGGTGGTCGACGTGCTCAGCCAGGCCTACGGCCGCCGCGAGGAGGCGTTGGGCATTCACCAGGCACTGGCCGGGGCCGTGCAGGCCTACGCCCAGGCGCGGTTGGCCGGGCACCCGGTAATCGGTCTGCTGGTCGGCAAGGCCATGTCCGGTGCCTTTCTTGCCCACGGTTACCAAGCCCAGCGCCTGATCGCCCTGGACGATGCCGGGGTCATGGTGCATGCCATGGGCAAGGCGGCTGCGGCGCGGATTACCCTGCGAAGCGTCGAGCAACTTGAGGCTCTGGCCGCCGAAGTGCCCCCCATGGCCTACGACCTGGCCAGCTACGCCTCGCTGGGCCTGCTGTGGCGCCGCCTGACAGTGGACAACGCCGAGGCACCGAGCCGCGCCGACATTGCCCAGGTGCGTGCCTGCCTGGCAGAGGCGGTGCACGATATTGGCAGCTCGACCGACCTGTCGTCACGGCTGGCGGGGGAAAACCGCAGCGCTTCGCGCCTGGTACGCGAACAGCTGCGCCGCCAGTGGCAGGGCGCTTGAGATGAGCGCGCCAAGGCCGCACGACCTGCTGTGGGGGATGCCCGTGTCGGGCTTGCCCGCCGATGCGCCGCAGTGGGCGCAGGACGTGCTGGCAAGCGGCCGGCCGGTGGTGGTGCGCCGCGCCACCTGTGAGGATGGCTGGGTGGCGGTTGGGGTGCGTGGTGTGGGCCGGGCACAGCGGTTGGGTGTGTTGATGCGCCTGGCCGATATCCAGCGTCGGCAAGGCCCCGAAGTGCTGCGTGTGAACGTACAAAGCCCATGGCCTGCGCTACAGGCACTGGCCTCGGTCGCCCCGGTATTGCAGGCCAGCGGCCTGGAATGGGGGCCGACGGGCGGGGTGGGGTATCAGATTGCGACCGGCGTTGAAGTGGTACACGCCGACAGTGACCTGGACCTGCTGCTGCGTACCCCGCAACCACTGGCCCGCGCTCAGGCGCGGGAGCTGCAGGATATCCTCGACTGCGCGCCGTGCCGTATCGATGTGCAACTGGAAACCCCGGCAGGCGCCATTGCCTTGCGCGAATGGGCCGGTTTTGCCCGCCGCGTGCTGCTCAAGTCGCCGCATGGCCCGCGCTTGGTCAGCGAGCCTTGGGCAGTGATGGAGCGTGCCGCATGAGCAGCCTGTTCGCCTTCCCTGGCCAGGGGGCTCAGCAGGTGGGGATGCTGCAGCATCTGCCAGAGGGCGCCGGGCAGCTGCTGGAGGAGGCCAGCGATACCCTTGGCGAAGCTGCGCAGGCGCTGGACAGCCCGCAAGCGCTGCAGTCTACCCGGGCGGTTCAGCTGTGCCTGCTGCTGAGTGGCGTGGCCTGGGCACGTTGGCTGATGCAGCGCAGCCCTGCGCCGGATTATGTGGCGGGCTTGTCGATTGGCGCTTATCCCGCAGCTGTCACGGCGGGCGCCCTGGGTTTTGCCGATGCCGTGCGCCTGGTCGCCCTGCGTGGCCGGTTGATGCAGTGTGCCTATCCGCAAGGCTACGGCATGACTGCACTCAATGGCATGGACTTGGCCACTGTCGAGCGTTTGCTGGTGGATGCCGGCGGTGAGGTGCATGTCGCAAACCTCAACAGTGAAAACCAGATTGTCATCGCCGGTAGCGATTCGGCGATGGCTGCGGTCGCAGCCCGTGCGCGTCGTCTTGGCCAAGGCGTCGCCCGGCGCCTTGCGGTCAGCGTGCCTTCGCATTGCCCGCTGCTTGATGGCCCGGCAGCGGAACTGGCCAGTGCCTTCGCCTCGGTCGAGTTGCACCGCCCACGCATCACCTACCTCAGCGGCAGCAGCGCGCGCCCGGTGTTCGACCCGCAGCGCCTGCGCGACGACCTGGCGGGCAACATGGCAAGGGTGGTCGACTGGCGTGCCACGTTGCGCAACGCCTTTGAGCGTGGCGTGCGACTGCACCTGGAAATACCGCCCGGCAGCGTGCTGAGCGGGCTGGCCCGGGCCGTGTTCGAACAGGGCAGGGTAGTGGCCGTGGAAGGCACCCGTTGGGACACCCTGGATGCGCTGCTGCGCCAGGAGGTGGCTGACCGGCGATGATGGCTGGCTAACGCAATCCCTGTGGGAGCGGCCTTGCGTCGCGATTGGGCCGCAGAGCGGCCCCGGCAATTCTGAAGTGAAGCGAAGATCCCTGGGGGCGCTGCGCACCCCTGTCGCGACACAAGGCCGCTCCCACAAAGACCGCGAACGCCGCATAAGTGTGTGTTTACGAAGAACAACAACAAGCAACTTCGACACAACCTGAGGACAACAATAATGATCATCTATGGTGTGGCACTGCTGGCGGTCTGCACGCTTGCTGGCGTCATTGTCGGCGACTTCCTGGGCGTGCTGCTGGGCGTCAAATCCAATGTGGGCGGGGTGGGCATCGCCATGATCCTGCTGATCTGCGCGCGGCTGTACATGCACCGCAATGGCGGCATGAGCAAGGAATGCGAGTTCGGTGTCGGCTTCTGGGGTGCCATGTACATCCCGGTAGTGGTGGCCATGGCGGCCCAGCAGAACGTGGTCACCGCCCTGCACGGCGGGCCGGTGGCGCTGCTGGCGGCAGTGGGCGCGGTGCTGGTGTGCGGCGCGACCATCGCCTTGATCAGCCGCAGCCACCGCGGCGAGCCTTTGCCCGCGCTTGAACCCGCCCCTGAAACCCGCGCGCAGGTTACCCCTGCAGGAGGTCGTTGAACATGTGGCCGATTATTGAAAATGCCTTGGAACACAACGGCCTGGTCACCGCCTTTGCTGCGGTGGGCGCAATCATGTGGTTGTCGGTTGTGCTGTCGAAATACCTCACCTTCGGCCGGGTGCACGGCTCGGCTATCGCCATCGTCATCGGCCTGGTGCTGGCCTGGGTCGGTGGCACCGTGACGGGCGGGCAAAAAGGCCTGGCCGACATGGCGCTGTTCTCCGGCATCGGCCTGATGGGCGGGGCCATGCTGCGTGACTTCGCCATTGTTGCGACGGCCTTCGAGGTGCAGGCCACCGAAGCGCGCAAAGCCGGGATGATTGGCTTGGTGGCGCTGCTGCTGGGCACGGTGCTGCCATTCATTGTTGGCGCGGCAGTCGCCTACGCCTTCGGCTACCGCGATGCGGTGAGCATGACCACCATCGGCGCAGGTGCCGTGACCTATATCGTCGGCCCGGTGACCGGGGCGGCGCTGGGTGCCAGCTCGGACGTGATGGCTTTGTCGATTGCCACCGGGCTGATCAAGGCGATCCTGGTGATGGTGTTCACCCCGGTGTCGGCGCGCCTGCTGGCGCTCGACAACCCGCGCTCGGCGATGGTGTTCGGCGGGTTGGCCGGAACCGTGTCGGGGGTGACGGCCGGGCTGGCGGCGACGGACCGGCGGCTGGTGCCGTATGGCGCATTGACCGCCACCTTCCATACCGGGTTGGGGTGCCTGATGGGGCCGTCGATTCTGTATTTCTGCGTACGTGGTCTGGTCGGCTGACGTCGTACCCTTCCTTTCTGTGGGAGCGGGCGTGCCCGCGAAGCAGGCGACTCGGTGCATGGCACCGGCTTCGCCGGTGTTCGTGGCCATGGCCGCTCCCACAGTGATTGCATCGCCTTCAAGTCATGCAACCCGTTGCCCCCAAATCGGGGAAAACCGCCGGGGGATCCTCCCCAATTTGTTTCGATTGATCGTGCAAACCACTGATAAATAATAAAAATATCCTTCTGGCATACACCTTGCTCCACCCCTCCACAGAGTTCCCGTGCCCCGGAGGTGTAGCATGTCGACGCCACGCAAAGGCCCCCTTCTGTCATCACTCGTTCTGGCCCTGTTAGGCTGGGAAGCGACCAGCGAGGCGGCCGTGCAGTGCCAGCGCACCTTGGTCGCCAACGTGGTGGCACTGGACCAGCCACTGATGTTCAACCGCCTTGGCGCACAAAACGCCAACGGCATGATGTTCGCCCTGCGCGAAGATGTGGTGGACGACAAACAGGTCCCCCTCAGCAAGGGTGGCGCCGCAGTGCCGGGCAAGGTCACCCTGCGCCCCGACAAGCGCCCGCGGCCGATTGTGCTGCGGGTAGCAGCCGGTGACTGCCTCACAGTCAACCTGACCAACCTGCTGGCTTACCAGGCCAACCCCAACAAGCACGGCATCGAGGCCGAAGAGCCCGAGGGTGAGGAGGAGGGGCCGGAGGTTGAAAACCAAGGCGGTGAAGGCGTTGTAGCCGACGAACAGGTCGCCGAGCGCATGGTCGGCTTCCAGGTCAACGGCATGCAGGCGGTCAACAGTATCGCCGACATCTCCGCCTATACCGGGCGCAACGGCAATTTCTTCGCCAGCCCCGGCAGCACCCGCAGCTATACCTTGTATGCCGAGCGCGAAGGGGCATTTGCCGCTACCAGCAAGGCGGCCACGTTCGGCGGCGAAGGCACGGCAGGCAATGTTGCCAATGGCCTGTTCGGTCAGGTGGTGGTGGTACCCAAGTTGGGCCGCACCTACCGCAACACCCTCACCGAAGAAGAAATGCGCCTGGCCACGACCGGCCGCACTGCCACCGGCCAGCCAGTGATCGACTATGAAGCCCGCTACCCCCAGGCAGAGCCTTGGATCACCGAGGGCAAGGCTGGCAAACCGATCATTGCCATGGTTAATGGCAACGAGATCATCAACAGCGAAACCGATGCCATCGTCATGGGCCCCAACCCTGACGGCAGCTTCCCCAAGTCGACCTACCCACTGGAAAGCATCGGCAAGCGCAACCCGGCGTTGCCCAACCGGCTGGAGGCGTTCCGTGATTTCGCCTCGCAGTTCGCCGACGAGGTCGCCGGTACCCAGGCGTTCCCCGGCTACTGGGCTGACCCGGTGATGGGCCATGTGCTGGAGCCGACACGCGATTCATTCATGATCAACTACGGTTCCGGTGGCATGGGTGCCGAAGTGGTTGCCAACCGCCTGGGGGTAGGCCCGATGCACGACTGCCTGTCGTGCGCTTACGAAGAGTTCTTCCTGAGCGCTCACACCGTCGGTGACATCGGCACCCTGGTGGATGTGCCGGCCAACGTCGGCCTGGAGCACATCCGCCCGGGTGAAGTCCCCCCGGCCAGCGCTGTCGGGGTCAAGGCCAGCATGGCCCTTTATCCCTCAGAGCCGGCCAACGTGCACCATAGCTATATCGGTGACTTCACCAAGTTCCGCAACACCCACAACGGCCACGAACAGCACATCTTCCACTTGCATGGCCACCAGTGGCTATTCAACCCCAATGACGACAATTCCGACTATATCGATGCCCAGGGTATCGGCGCTGGCGTCGGCTACACCTACGAAATCGCCAATGGCGGATCGGGGAACCGCAACCGGGTGGCCGGTGATGCCATCTACCATTGCCACTTCTACCCGCACTTCGCCCAAGGCATGTGGGCCATGTGGCGCGTACACGACGTGTTCGAAGAGGGCACCCGCCTTGAGGTGAGCGGGCAGGGCGAGAACGGCTTCCACAGCACGCCGTTCGCCCTGCGCAGCGGCAAGCCGGCCGTGGGGGCCCGTGCGCTGCCAGACGGCGAGATCATCGCCGGCACGCCAATTCCGGCCATCGTACCGTTGCCCGGCAAGGCCATGGCACCGATGCCCGGCAAGGTCGTGGTCGTGCCGAAGCTCTCTGAAGCGCTGGTTGCCGCCACCGAGGATGACGACACCGAAGAAGAGGGCGATGACGACCACGCCAGCCAGGGGGCTGTACGCAAGGCTGTGGGCTCGCTGGCGCTGGTCGACCGTACCGAGGCCAACCGCAACGCCGACGGCACCCTGAAAAACCCAGGCTACCCGTTCTGGATCGGCGGCATTGAAAGCAGCGTCGGCAACCGCCCGCCGACCCCGCCGCTGGACATGCTCGACCCAGCCCTGGCCCGGCAGTTGAAAGACAGCGGCAAAGCCCTGTGGGCCAACCTGGATGCGAACCAGGTCGATGGCTGGAACGGCGGCCTTGGCCGCCATGCACTGGACGGTGTATCCGCCGGTGGCGAAGCGCAAACCACCACCACCAAGCTGGACTTCACCAAGGTCGTGCACAAGGCCAAAGCCATCTACCTGCCAGAAGAGGGCACCGATGTCGAACAGGCGGCCATGCAATTCCACGCCATGGCCGAGCACCCCAGCTATGCCCTGATCCCTGGTAGCCAGCCGGTGCCCAAGGCGTTTCGCACCAATGGCGCCTTGCCGACTGCCGGCGCGCCGTTCTACGAACCGTGCATGGATGACCGCGGCAAGCGCCTCACTCAATCCTCCGGTGCGGGTGAGTTCGTTAGCGGCGAGAGCCTGACCGGCGTCAACTTCCGTGGCGCTTCCGCCTTTACCGCCGACCGTCCACGTATCTACAAAGGTGCCAACATCCAGTTCGATGCGGTGTACAACAAGGTCGGCTACCACTTCCCGCAGGCTCGCATCATCGCCTTGTGGGAAGACGCCTGGCCAGTGATCACCAAGCAGCGCCCGCCAGAGCCACTGGTGATGCGCATGAACACCTTCGACTGCACCATGTACCAGCACACCAACCTGATCCCGAACATCTACGAGATGGACGACTACCAGGTGCGCACCCCGACCGATGTGATCGGCCAGCACATCCACTTGCCGAAGTGGGACCTGACCGCTGCCGACGGCTCGGCCAATGGCTGGAACTATGAAGACGGCATTCTTTCGCCCGGCAGCGTGGTCGAGCGGGTGCAGGCTATTCGTGCATACAACGGCTGCACCGAGGGCGATAGCCGCGACGATACCGCTGCCTGTCCGAAAGCCAGACAGCATCCGTACTTCGGCCGCTTCGGCCGGGCTGACTGGCTGGGCGCACGCACGGCCATGCAGCGCTGGTTCGCAGACCCGCTGGTGAACGTGCATAACATCGACCGTGGCCTGGGCACCATCTTCACCCACGACCACCTTGGCCCATCGACCCACCAGCAACTGGGCCTGTATGCCACCGTGCTGGCCGAACCGGCCGGGTCCACCTGGTATCACGCCGAAACCGGCGAGCAGCTGTACAACCCGGCCACCCGCCAGGACGGAGGCCCGACGTCATGGCAGGCGGTAATCCAGACTGGCGACCACGATGGCGATGGCAAGAACGACAGCTACCGAGAGTTCTTCCTGGAATACAGCGACTTCCAGCATGCCTATGAAGCCGGGGTTTACGTAGGCGCAGGGCCGGACGGCGTGCCCAGTGCCCAGTCGTACCCGGCCACCGCCGACAGCTTCCGCTACGCAATCAACCCGCCAGTGCGCGGCAAGGCATCGAACCTGCTGGAGGCCATTGTCGAGGAACGTGGCGGTATCAACCCTGGCTGCCCAAGCCGGCCATGTCCGCAGGCGATCTCGGTGGATGACCCTGGCATGTTCGTCGTCAACTATCGCAACGAGCCACTGGCCCTGCGCGTGTTCGACCCGAACAAGGTTGGCCCGGACGGCAAGCGTGGCATGCAGGCCGACGGCCTGGCCGGCGACCTCAGCTATGCCATGCAAACCCGCACCGACCGCGCCATCCCGGCGATGAACCTGTCACCCTCGGCGATAACTTCGGCCGTGGGTCCTACCGGCGGCACCACGCTGTTCCCGCCGCACATCAACAAGGCTGGCGCCGAGCCGGGCGACCCTTTCACCCCGCTGCTGCGCACCTACTCCGGTGACAACGTGCGCCTGCGGATGCACGCCGGTGGCCATGAGGAGGAGCACAACGTCACCCTGCATGGCGTGAAGTGGCTGCAGAACGGCACAGGTTTCGGTAATAGCTCAAACTCGGGCTGGAAGTCGTCGCAGATGATTGGTATCTCCGAGCAGATGGGCTTTATGGCACCGGTGTCGATGATCTCCAGTTCCGCCGCCACCAACGGCGACTATCTGTACTCGCTGGACGCCGCCCTGGAAGGCTACTGGAACGGTATCTGGGGCATCATGCGCAACTACACCGCGCAGCGTCCCGACCTGTTCCCGCTGCCCAACAACCCGCAACCGGTGGCCATGCGCAACACCGTGAACTTTGACGGCATCTGCCCGAAAACCACGGCCAACCCCAACGGCATCGGCACCCGCACCACGGTCAAGCGCAACTACGAGATCGTTGCGGCGCTGGCCAATGACATTCTCGAAAACCGTAATGGCGTCAGCATCAATGACGTGGAGGGTATCGGCCAACATGTCGGTGGCGCGCTCAAGGCCAACGGCGGCACCTTGGTGTTCAATAGCCGTAGAACCGCCATCCCGCTGGTGAGTGGTATAGACCCCGAGGATGGGGAGCCCTTCACCATCGGTGGTCACAGTGCACCGCTGCATGACCCGACCGCGATCCTGTACGTGCGCAAGGCTGACCTCGACGCCACCACCGGCAAGCTCAAGGCGGGTGTGCCGGTAGAGCCTCTGGTGCTGCGCGCCAACGCCGGCGACTGCATCAGCATCACCCTGGAGAACCGCCTGCCGCTGGTGATGCCAGACCTGCCGAGCACGGCAGTGATGCACAACGTGGTCAAGCGTGACCGCTTCGACAGCGAAGGTGCCACAGCCTTTGCCAACAACCTGATGCGGCCGTCGAGCCACGTGGGCCTGCATGCGCAGTTGCTGGCTTACGACATCACCAAGTCCGACGGCGCCAACATAGGCCTGAACCCGGTGCAGACCGTACCGCCACGTGCTGGCACCAGTGGCGCCTACCCGACCAAGGTGTACCAGTACTACGCCGGCCACCTGGAGCGTGAAGGCAAACCCGTGTCGCAGCTAGGCCGCACAGTGGACAACATCAACACGACTGCCATCGAGTTCGGCGGCCTCAACCTGACCCCGTCAGACTTCATCAAACAGCCGCAGAAAGGCCTGGTGGGTGCCATGAGCATTCTGCCGCAAACCGCCACCTGGACCGAGGACGCCGCTTCACGTGCCCAGGCCACGGTGAAGGTCAGCGGCCAGCCGGACTACCGCGACTTCGTCACCGTGTGGCAGCGCGCACTGAACATGCGCTGGGCCGATGGTCGTCCGGTAGAAGGCATCAATACCGAAGGCAACGGTGCTGCCGGTGACCCGCAAGACAACGGCAACATGGCGGTCAACTACAAGACCGAACCCTTGTGGCTGCGCTTCGGCATGGCGCCCGATTCGCCGTTCGGCCGTGCCAATGGCCTGGGTTTTGGTGATGTACCCAACGCCCATATGGCCTACGCCAACGCCCTGGTGGGTGGCGACCCGCAGACCCCGGTGCTGTACGCCAAGCCTGGGCAACCGGTGCGCAACCATATCGTGATGCCCAGTGGCGGCAGCCGCGGCATGGTCTACCAGCTGGACGGGCACCTGTGGCCATTGCACAACTATCAGGCCGAGAAAAGTGACCTGGACGGCTACCCGATGAGCCTGCCAGGCATTGGTTCGGTGCGTTTCGGCTACAACCCGATGGCCATGTACATCGGCGCCCAGGAGAGCGTACTGCCGGCGGCGCACTTCAGCTTCATGCTGCCCAGTGCCGGCGGTGCCAACGCGGTGGCGGGTGACTACCTGTTCCGCGACTACGCCGCCTACGGCAACCTGTCCGGGTTGTGGGGGATTTTGCGGGTGACCAACGAAGCGCCGCCGGCAACGGCCCCGGCGCAGTGACAGAAGGGGAGCGCGAGCATGAACAAAAAGACTCGCCCTGCTTACTTGGGGGTATTGCTGGGAGTGGCGCTGATCGGCCTGGGCGTGGCGTATGAAAAGCTCTGGTGCGATCCGCGCGAGCTGTTGCAGGAACCTGCCGACCCGCAGGCCCTGCACCGGCTCAGCCGGGACGGCGTGACCGTGGAGTTCGAGGCCCGGCCGCTGGCCGGGGGCGAGTTGAAGGAAGGCGCCTTCGCCAACATCCGCTTCAAGGTCAGCGACCAGACCAGCGGCCAGCCGCTGTCGGGCATGGCGCCGGGGGCGTGGATCGACCCGGCGCAGTCGGCCCCGACAGGCGACCGCAGCCAAAGCTGCAAGGCGCGGGTCGCGCTGTTTCTCAAGAGCAGCATCGGCGCCCGACCGCTGCTCGACCTGAACAGCTATTTCCTGTTGATGCTGAACAACGACGCCAGCCTGACGGTGATCGATCCGACCGTTTCGGTGGGCGGCGTGACCAGCACCATGGCCCGCATCGACCTGCCCGGGCGGCCAATGGACTGGGTGGCCACTGCCGACGACAAGCAAGTGTTCGTGTCGATCCCCGAGCGCGGCAAGGTGGCGGTCATCGATACCGAAACCTTCACCCGCGTGGCCGACCTGGACGCCGGCGAGCAGCCGCTGCGCGTGGCCTTGCAACCCGATCAGCACCGGCTGTGGGTCGGCAACAACAGCAGTGACCCGGCCAAAGGTGGGGTGACGGTCATCGACGTGCCGGGGCGCACGCCTCTTAAAAGCTTCAACACCGGCACCGGGCATCACGAAATTGCCTTCAGCGCCGACTCGCGCTTTGCCTACGTCAGCAACCGCGACAGCGGTACCCTCAGCGTCATCGATATCCCGCAAATGCGCCTTGCCAAAACCATCAAGGTTGGCCCGCACCCGCTGTCGGTCAGCTACTCGGCGCTGTCCCAGGCCGTTTACGTGGTCGATGGCGAGGAAGGCAGCGTGCGGGTGTTCGATGCGCGCAGCCACCAGCTGCGCCACACGGTCAAGGCCGAGCAGGGCCTCGGGCCGATGCGTTTCAGCAGCGATGGCCGCTACGGCGTGGTGCTCAACACCCTTGAGAACCAGGCCCTGGTGATCGATGCCAGTACCGACAAGCTGATCCACCAGATTCCGGTGGCGGCCGAACCCTACCAACTGACCTTCACCAAGGCCTATGCCTATGTGCGCGGCCTGGCGTCCCCGAAAGTGACCATGATCAACCTGTCCAGCCTGGGCGAAGGGCGCTCGCCGATCGTTCAGGGCTTCGAGGCCGGCCCTGCAGCGCCGCGCCAGGCGGGTGACCTGCCATTGGCCCAGGGGTTGTCGGTGTCACGTGATGACAACTCGGTGTTCGTGGTCAACCCGGTGGACAACACCACCTACTTTTACGCCGAGGGCATGAATGCGCCGATGTCCGGTTACAACAACCGTGGTCATCAGGCCCGCGCCGCCATCGTCATCGACCGCAGCCTGCGCGAGGTGGCACCCGGGGTGTACGGCTCAACGGTAAAACTGCCCGCTGCCGGCAAATTTGACGTGGCTTTTCTGCTCAACCAGCCGCAGATCATCCACTGCTTCAGCGCCGATGTCGCCGAAGCGCCCAATGCCGGCAAGCGCAAGGGCGCGCACGCAGAGTTCATCGGCCTGGACCAACCGCTGCCGCAGCACAGCGCCATTACCGCTCGGGTACGCATCGTCGGTGATGACGGCCAACCGCGGCTGGGCCTCACTGACCTGAGCCTGCGCTACTTCCTGGCGCCGTCGTCCATGCCACGCAACCTGCAGTTGCTGGAGGTGGGGCAGGGTGTCTATCAGGCGGCCCTGACACTGCCCGAAGCCGGCGCCTGGTACCTGCATGTGCAGTCGCCATCGTTGGGACGCAAGTTCGCCGAAGAGAATTACACCAGCCTGCGCGTCCTGCCGGCCGCAGCGACCAACGCTTCCCGGACTGACATGAGGAGTGTGCGATGAACGCCAAGCATTCTTTCCAACTGCTGGCCCTGAGCCTGGCCCTTGCCAGCAACCTGGCCATGGCCCACGCCGGGCACGATCACAAAGGCCACGCCGAGCCGCCACCGGCGGCTCGCCAGGAAAAGACCAGTGTGCGTTTTGCCGACGTTTCCCTGCTGAACCAGGACGGCATGCCGGTACGCCTGGAGCAGGACCTGGTCAGTGACCACCTGGTGGTCATGGGCTTTATCTATACCAGCTGCACAACGGTGTGCCCGGTGGTGTCGTCGATCATGGGCAAGGTCCAGCAACAGCTGGGTGGCCGGGTAGGTGAGGAGATCAGCATGGTCTCGATCAGCGTCGACCCGCAGCGTGACGATGCCAAGCGCCTGCAGGATTACGCCAAGGCCTTCCAGAAGGGGCCGGGCTGGAGCTGGCTGACCGGCACCCCCTACGCCATCACCGAAACCCTCAAGGGCCTGGGCAGCTTCAGCGCCGACCTCAGCCAGCACCCGCCGCTGATCCTGGTGGGTGACGGGCGAAGCGGGCACTGGACGCGCTACTACGGCTTCACCGATCCAACGGTACTGATCGAAGAAATAAACCGTCTCAGCGCCCGTCGGGCGCACGCCAAAAGCACGGCCATTGCCGACCACCATGAGGTGAAACCATGAGCTCTGTAACCTCCCGCGGCGGCATGCGCGGTTTCGACTGGCTGGTGCTGGGCGGCTGCCTGTGGATTCTCGCTTCGGTGGCGTTCGCCCACGAAGGCCACGTGGAGCAGGCCCCCGAGCCGCAACCAGCCCCCCGGGCGATGACCAGTGGCGGCGGCACCCGCGATGCCCAGACCTGGTTCACCGATACCGTACTGAAGGACCAGAACGGCCGCGAGCTGCGTTTCTACAGTGATGTGCTCAAAGACAAGGTGGTGATGCTCAACGTGATCTTCACCCACTGCACCGACGCCTGCCCGTTGATCACCCGCAAGCTGCGCGAAGTGCGCCAGGCCATGGGGCCGCAACTGGCCAGCCAGGTGGCCTTCGTGTCGATCAGCAGCGACCCGCTCAACGATACCCCGCAAGCACTCAAGGCGTTTGCCGAGAAACAGGGGGTGGATGGGCCGAACTGGTTGTTCCTGACCGGCGACAAAGCCAATGTCGACCTGGTGCTCGGCCGCATCGGCCAGTTCCTGCCCAGCCCAGAGCAGCATTCCACGCAGCTGATTGCCGGTGATGTGGCGGGCAAACGCTGGAGCAAGATCCGCCCGGATGCACCACCGGCAGCGATTGCCCAGCGCATGCAGTTACTGACCCAGCCTCTGGCAGGGCGGTGATTGCCATGCGCGCCTGGGCTCGCCGTGCCGGCCTCTTCGCGGGGCAAGCCCGCTCCCACAGTTTTTTCATAGCCCTCAGGCTTGTGCTGATCCTGTGGGAGCGGGCTTGCCCCGCGAAGAGGCCGGCATGAACACTGCAAAAGTTAGCGCCCACAGTTTTTTCATAGCCCTCAGGCTTGTACTGATCCTGTGGGAGCGGGCTTGCCCCGCGAAGAGGCCGGCATGAACACTGCAAAATTTATGGTGTTGCTCGTCAGTGTCAGCCTCTGCAGTTCAGCCCTGGCCTTTGATCTCACTGCCAACGAACAAGCCGGCAAACGCCTCTACCGCGAAGGGGTCTCCAGCAGCGATGCACAATTGCAGGCCCGGGTCGGCGCCAGCGACATCAGTGTGCCCGCCAGCGTGCTGCCCTGCGCCAGCTGCCACGGCAACGACGGCCGTGGCCGCGCCGAAGGCGGCGTGCGCCCACCCAACCTGGACTGGCAACGCCTGGCACAAGGCCAGGGCGCACGCGAAGCCAACGTCCGCAGCTACCCGGCTTATACCGACCGCAGCCTGGCCAGGGCCATCCAGCAGGGTGTAGACCCGGCTGGCAACCGCCTGGACCCGGCCATGCCACGCTTCGAACTGACCATGGCCGACCAGCGCAACCTTACCGCCTACCTCAAGCGCCTGGCCGAGGAGCGCGACCCCGGCATAGAGGAGGGCGTACTGCGCCTGGGCACCTTGCTGCCTGCCTCCGGGCCGCTGGCCGAGGTCGGGCTGGTGGTACGCGCGGTGCTGGAAGACGGGCTGGCGCAACTCAACCAGCAAGGCGGCATTCACGGGCGGCGTCTGCAACTGGTCGTGCTGGACCCGGGTGAAGACCCGGCCAGCGCCGAGCAAGCCTTGCAGCAGTTGCTGGAGCGCGAGCGCGTGTTCGCCCTGATTTCGCCCTTGGCACCGATGCTCGACCTGCGTTTGGCCTCCTTGCTGGCACCGCAGAATGTGCCCCTGATCGGCAGCACCCCGCGCAGTGGTGGCAGCGCACAGATATTCGACCCACTGCCTGGCCTGCCTACGCAACTGCTGAGCCTGGCTGGCCACGCCCGAGCAGCCTTGGGCCTGGCACCGGGCGATTTGCGCGTGGTGTACGCCGGCAACGAGCAGGCAGCCGCGGCCGAGCAGGTACGCGAGCGGCTGTTGCAGCAAGGCTGGGCGCCCCCCACCATTGAGGCCTTCGATGGCAAGGCCGTGGAGGGGCAGGGAATTGTATTCCTGGGCCGCGCCCAGGCATTTGCCGAACTGGCGACGGCATTGCAGGCAGCAGGCCGCAAGCCGTACCTGTTCGCCGCGTCCAGCCAAGTGGCCAGCGCCGTGGCGCGCTTGCCCGAACAATGGTCGCAACGGGTGTTTCTGGCCTATCCCTATGTACCCGAAGACTGGACCGAGCAAGGCCTGGCTACCCTCGCCGGGCTACAGCAGCGCCAAGGTCTGGACCCACGCCAGGCGTCGTTGCAGGTCAATACCCTGTGCGCGTTGCGCCTGCTGAGCGAAGCGCTCAAGCAGATCGGCCGTGATGCCAGCCGCGAGCAACTGATTGGCGCACTGGAAGGCCTGCACGATGTGTCTACCGGCCTGACCCCGGCGCTGGGCTTTGGCCCCGGCCGCCGCCAGGGCATGGCCGGTGCCCATGTGGTGGCGGTGGCCCTGCCCGGGCCGCGTTTCACCGCAGTCACCCCGTACCGGCCGGTGCCGGACAGCCCTTGAGCGGAGGTTGCCATGCGTAGTGTGCTGCTGTGCCTGTTGCTGGTAATGGCCGGGCCGAGCTGGGCCGATGTACCGGCGGCTCGGGTCAATGGCGTGGAGATCGGGTTGACGCGCCTGGAACGCTATTTCAGTGAGTACCTGGACGCCCAGGGCCGTGCGGTGACCAGCATCCGCAACCCGGGCCTGTACAAGCGCCTGCGCGATCAGGCCCTGGACGAACTGATCGACAAGGAGCTGCTGTGGCAGGAGGCGCGGCGCCAAGGCATCGTCATCAGCGACGAGCAGGTGTCGGCGCATGTCGGCGAGGTAGAAGCCGCGTTCGGCAGCCCGGCCATTTTCGAACGGCGTCTGGCGCAGGCGGGCTTCGATAGGGCACAGTACAGTGAATACACCCGGCGAGACATGGCGGCCCAGCAGGTGTATGCCCAGCTCAGCGCAGTCGAAGCACCGAGCCAGGCTGAAGTGCAGGCGTTCTATGATGCCAACCAGGAAAGACTGCAAGGAGCGCAGAACCAAAGTGATAAGCCTTCAGTCATACGTGAACAGGGCCTGGCCTTGGCCAGGGCTGCGCTTGTCGATCAGCGGCAGGCGCAAGCGCGCCAGTCTGTGCGCCAACGTTTGCGTGCTTCGGCTACAGTTGAGATCGCGGACTGAGGCCCCTTATAGCGTTTCCCCCAATGCTGGGGATTTACGGTTTGGCAATGTGCCATCATTTTCCCCGCTTGTGGGGAACTGGGCGGGTGCGGCTACCTGCTGCGTATCAGATGCTGGCCAGCACCCTCAGCGAATCAATGAGTTACAACGGCGCAACATGACTTTTCACGCCTGGCACGAAGCCTGCTCAAGCCTTTACAAGGGCGCACTTCGCAGACCGGGTAACCGGGCAGTTCTTGGGAGTCGACCTTGGTGAACAGAGTATTGGTAGTCGATGACGAACAGACTCTTGCGCAGAACCTGCAAGCGTACCTGCAGGCGCAAGGCCTGGAAGTTCATGTTGCCCACGACGGTGCCAGTGGTATCGAGCAGGCTGAACGCCTGGTCCCACAAGTCATCGTGCTGGATTACCGCTTGCCCGACATGGAAGGTTTTCAGGTTCTGGAGGCTGTACGCAAGAACAGGCAGTGCCACTTCATGCTGATTACCGCCCACCCCACCGTCGAGGTGCGTGAGCGAGCCGCCGAGCTGGGTGTGAGCCATGTCCTGTTCAAGCCGTTTCCACTGGTGGAACTGGCCCGTGCGATCTTCGACCTGATGGGCATCGAGCGCCGGCGCAGGGCCACGGACAACCCGGCTGACGGGTTCGTCGAACGACGCCAGAACAGGAACGAATCGTTCCCCCTGCAGTTGTACGATGGAAGCTGGGTGTTGGCTGAGCGCCGGTGTAATGGCGGCAAGCCCCCGAGGCCCGACGACGATCAACTGCTCACAGGGGAATAGCGGCGCCCGCATCCCTGGCTGAGCCAGCCTGCGACGCGCCCCCTGAGCGGAGTCGCAGGCCATGCCAGAAGCATTCGATGCAACAGTCTCAGCCTACCCCCGCGACCTGCTGGCCCAGGCCCGCCTGCAAGCCAGCGACGAGCGCTTGCTCAGCTGCCTCGAGCGCCTTGCCTGCGACAGCCCCGACACCTTCATCCAGCGCCTGGGCCTGACCCTGCACTACCCGGTACTGGCCAGCCACACCTTGCTGGCCAGCAGCCCGCGCTTTGACAAGGTCAGCCTCGCCGCGTGCCTGAAGCGCGAATTCGTGCTGATCGAGCAGGGCGGCCAGCTGTTGGGCGTTTTCGCCGACCCCTTCGACCCCGCCCGCCTGGCCTGGATCGACGATGTGCTGCAAGGCGCGCCGTTGTACCTGGCGCACCCCGCCGAACTGGCCACGTTCCTGGCCCGCCATGAAGAAAGCTTCCACGCCGTGGATGCCCTTGACCATGACGCCGAGGCCAGCAGCGAAGGCGACCCGCTGCAGCGCCTGTCGCTGGCCAGCATCAGCGAAGACCAGAGCCGCGTGGTCAAGCTGGTCAACGCCACCCTGTACGACGCCCTCAAGCTGCACGCCAGCGACATCCACCTGGGCATGACCGGCCAGGGCCTGACCATCAAGTACCGCATCGACGGTGTGCTAAACGGCGCTGGCAAAGCCAGTGGCAGTGCCTTTGCCGACCAGGTCATCTCGCGCATCAAGGTCATGGCCGAACTGGACATCGGCGAAAAACGCGTGCCCCAGGACGGCCGCTTCAAGGTTGCCGTGGGCGACCGGCAGATCGACTTCCGTGTATCGATCATGCCTAGCATCTTTGGTGAAGATGCCGTACTGCGGGTGCTCGACAAGCAGGACTTGTCCGACCGGGTCAGTGGCGTGCAGTTGCAAGCCCTGGGCTTTGCCGACGAAACCCTGCGCGCCCTGCGCCGGCTGGCCGCTGAACCTTACGGCATGATCCTGGTGACCGGCCCCACCGGCAGCGGCAAGACCACCACCCTGTACGCCATGATCAGCGAGATCAACCATGGCGTAGACAAGATCATCACCATCGAAGACCCGGTCGAGTACCAGCTGCCCGGCGTGTTGCAGATCCCGGTCAACGAGAAGAAGGGCCTGACCTTCGCCCGCGGCCTGCGCTCGATCTTGCGTCACGACCCGGACAAGATCCTGGTCGGTGAGATCCGCGACCCGGACACCGCGCAAATTGCTGTGCAGTCGGCGCTGACCGGCCACCTGGTGTTCACCACCATCCACGCCAACAACGTGTTCGACGTGATTGGCCGCTTCAGCCAGATGCAGGTCGACCCCTACAGCTTCGTCTCCGCATTGAACGCAGTGTTGGCCCAGCGCCTGATCCGCCTGGCTTGCCCGCATTGCTCCAGCCCCTGCGAAGTGGATGACGACACCCTGTATGGCTCGGGCCTGAGCCGTGAGGGCGTGGCCGGCTGGAGGTTCGTTCGCGTGCAGGGTTGCGGCCAGTGCCGTGGCAGTGGCTTTCGCGGCCGCAGCGCGATCGCGGAGCTGCTGCACCTGGATGACGACCTGCGGCAAATGATTGTCGAGCGCCGCCCCCTGTCGCAAATCAAGACACTCGCCTGCCAGCGCGGCCTGCGCCTGCTGCGGGCCTCGGCCCTGGACCTGGTCCGCGACGGCCGCACCACCCTTGAGGAGATCAACCGTGTCACATTCATCTGATCGTTTCTGCGCTGTTTTGGGCGCCGAGGGTGTCGGCTTGGGTTGCTGGCACAAACACCAACACCAGTGGCTGGGCACCCGCGGGTTCAGTTGCGATGGCGCCCAGCCCGCCTGGGAACCCGCCGTCGACGCGCTGGCCGGTCTGTTGGCCGAGCACGCCGTACGTGGCGCCCAGTTGCGGGTGCTGCTGTCGGCCCGCTACAGCCGCTTCTGCCTGGTGCCATGGAGTGATGCCATCGGCCACCCGCGCGAGCTGGACGCCTACGCCCGGGCCTGCTTCGAAAACCTCTACGGCCAGCCGCTGGACGACTGGCGCATCGTGCTGTCGCCCGAGCCTGCCGGCGCCGCCCGCATCGCTACAGCGCTGCCCGACGCACTGCTGCAACGGTTGCAGGCGCTGGGCCGGGAAAGCCGCCTGAGCCTGCGCTCGGTGCAACCGTACCTGATGGCCGCCTACAACCGCTGCTCGCCACAGCTGCAGCAGGGCGACTTCCTGTTCGTGCTGGCCGAGCCGCGCCGCAGCGTGCTGTTGCTGGCTGCCGGCGGCGCCTGGCAGCAAGTGCTGACGCAAGGTTGCGCCGACAGCGACCAGGCCCTGCAAGCACTGATCGAGCGCACCTGCGAGCTGTATGGCGAGCACCTGCCGCGGGTGTACCTGCATGCCCCGGGCCGGGGCGACGTGCCGCAACTGGCGGCGGTGCAGCTGTGCCAGCCGGCCAGCGAAGCCGACCCCCTGTGCGCCATGTGGCGGGCGGTGGCCTGACATGCGCCGCCTTGAACTGGACTTCCAGCCCCGGCGCAGCGGCCCGCTGGCCTGGTCGCTGCTGGCCCTGGGCTGCGCCATGGTCGCCGGCCTGGTGCTGCTGCAACAGCAATTGCAGGCCGAGCAGGCAGACCTTGAGGCCAGCGTGCACAGCCTGGAGCTGCAACTGGGCCGCCGCCCGGCTACCACTGCCCCGCTAAGTACCGCTGCCAGCCGTGAGCAGACCGAGCGATTGGCACAGATGCGCAGTGTGTCGCAACAACTGCAACGCCCATGGCAGCAGCTGTTCGCCATGCTCGAAGCCTTGCCGCAAGACGATGTCGCGCTGCTTGGCCTGACCCCGGACGCGCGTAAAGGCCAGGTTCGCATCGCCGCTGAAGCACGCAACCTCGAGGCGATGCTGCAGTACCACCAGCGGCTGGAAGCCAGCGACGAGCTCAGCGATGTATCGCTGCTGAACCACGAGGTGTTGGCCGCGCAGCCTGAGCACCCGGTGCGCTTCACCCTCACTGCGACCTGGGAGACCGGCCATGCCCGCCCTTGAATCACTGAACAGCCTTATCCTTCAGGAACGCCTCCACCGCATCGGCCCGGTTGGCCTGGCTGCCGCCGCCGTGGGCCTGCTGGTGGTGGGCGTGGTGTGCGCCGGGGTGCTGCCGCAGTGGCAAAGCGTGCGCGAACTGCGCGCCACCGAAGCGGACGCCAGCGTCCAGGTCGAGCGGGTCAAGCGTGGCGAGGTGAAGATCGCCGTCAAGCCCGAGCAGCAAGCCCTCGACAGCCTTCGCCAGCAACTGCCGGGGCAGCCCCAGGCCAGCGAGCTGATCGAGCGCCTGTACCACCTGGCCAGCGCCGAGCACATCAGCCTGGCGCGCGGTGAGTACGCCCTGGGCATTGATCCCAAGACCCAGCTGGCGCGCTACCAGATCGTGCTGCCGGTGCGCGGCAGCTACCCGCAGATTCGCGGCTTTCTCAAAAGCCTGCTGAAGCAGCTGCCGACCGTGGTGCTGGAAGACCTTGAGCTGCAACGCAAACGCATCGGCGACAGCGAGCTGAATGCCCGCCTGCGCATGACCCTTTACCTGTCGAGGTCATGATGAACACACAACGTGCAGTGATCTGGGCCAGCTTTCTTGGCGTGAGCGCAGCCATCGCCTGGGCACCCGGGCACTGGTTCGGCCAGGAAGACAGCGTTGCGACCTTCGCGGGCAAGTCGGATCGCCGCGCCGCCGCTCCCACAGGCGTTGTGGGCAACGCCGAACCTGTGGCAGCGGCTTTAGCCGCGAAAGGGCCGGAACAGGCCTCCAGAGATCTGTTCCCAACCCAGCAATGGAGCAAACCCCAAGCCCTGGCCACCGTCACCGAACAACCCGTGGCTGTCGCGCCCATCGTGGCCGCAGCGCCGACCGCGCCGGCGCTACCGTTCCAGTTCATCGGCCGTATGGGTAACAACGACGATCTGCAGATCTTTCTGCAGAGCGGCGAAAAACTCTACGTCGTGCGCCAGGGCGACGTCATCGAAGACACCTATCGCCTCGATCGGGTATCGGCCAGTGAGCTGAACCTGGTCTACCTGCCTTTGCACCAGTCACAGACCTTGTCTGTCGGGAGCGCACCATGAAGTCGTCAAAGCTGTGCAAGCCTGCTCCGTTCCTGCTTTTGGCGTTGTGCGTGGCCATTGCCGGCTGCGGCTCCAGCGCGGTACGCAATGACAGCGACCAGTTGATGAAGGAGGGCCAGTACGAAGCTGGCATTGCCCGGCTGGAAGAGGCCCTGCGCGATGACCCGCGTGACACCGAGCTGAACATCGCCCTGGCCCACAGCCGCCAGGCCGCCGTGGAGGCACTGCTGACCCAGGCCGATGCCGACCGCATCCGCCATGACTTTGCCAACGCCCGCATGGGCTATGGCCGGGTGCTGACCCTGGAGCCGAACAACCGCCGTGCCCAGGAAGGTACGCGCCAGCTGGAGCTGATCCGAACCCTGGACGAGCGCGTGGCCCTGGGCCAGGCAGCATTGCGCCAGGGCGACCTGTTCGGCGCCGAGCGCTACATGCGCGAAGTGCTGCGCCTGGACCCGCAGAACCAGAAGGGCATTGCCCTGCGCAGCGACATCGAGAACGTCCAGGCGCGCACCGCGCAGCCCTTTCCGCAGCTGCGCAGCAAGCTGGATCGGCCGGTTACCCTGGAATTTCGCGATGCCAACCTGAAGACCATTTTCGAAGTGCTGTCCCAGGTTGCCGGCATCAATTTCATCTTCGACAAAGACCTGCGCCCGGACATGAAGGCCACCATCTTCGTGCGTGAAGTGCGTATCGAGGACGCGGTGGCGCTGCTGCTGGAGCAAAACCAGTTGCGCCAGAAGATCGTCAATGACAACACCCTGATGGTCTACCCCGACTCGCCGCAGAAGACCAAGGACTACCAGGAACTGGTCATGCGCACCTTCTACCTGACCAGCATCGACGCCAACACCGCGTTGAACATGGTCAAGACCATGCTCAAGACCCGCGACGTGTTCGTGGACGAGCGCCTCAACACCCTGACCATGCGCGACACCCCCGATGCCGTGCGCATGGCCGAGAAGCTGCTGCAGTCGCAGGACCAGTCCAACCCCGAGGTGGTACTGGAGGTGGAGGTGATGGAAGTGGCTACCTCGCGCATCCTCGACCTTGGCCTGCAGTGGCCCAACACCTTCGGCGTGCTGACGTCCGACGGCAAGTCGGTGAGCGTGCTCGACCAGCTGCGCGGCATCGATTCCAGCCGCATCAGCATCTCGCCGGCACCACAGGCCAAGATCAACGCCCAGGACAAGGACATCAATACCCTGGCCAGCCCGGTGATCCGCGTCAGCAACCGTGAGCAGGCACGCATTCACATCGGCCAGCGCGTGCCGATCATCAGCGCCACGTCGGTGCCGTCCACCCAGGGCCCGGTGATTACCGAAAGTGTCACCTACCTGGACGTAGGCCTGAAGCTTGAAGTGCAGCCCACCGTGCACCTGAACAACGAAGTGGCGATCAAGGTGGCCCTGGAAGTCAGCAACGCCACCCCGCTGGAGGCTACCCGCCAGGGCACCATCCCGGTCCAGGTCGATACCCGCAACGCCCAGACCACCCTGCGCCTGCACGATGGCGAAACCCAGGTATTGGCCGGCCTCGTGCGCAACGACCACAACGCCAGCGGCAACAAGATCCCGGGGCTGGGAGATATCCCCGGCCTGGGCCGGCTGTTCGGCAGCAACAAGGACGACATGAGCAAGTCTGAGCTGGTGCTGGCGATCACCCCGCGCATCGTGCGCAACCTGCCGTACCAGAGCCCGTCGGACATGGAGTTTTCCACCGGTACCGAGTCGGCCATGCAGGTGCGCCAGATGGCACCGCTACCGCCGATGGAGGTGCCCGGCAATGCGCCGGCCACCGACGCGCCCGTGGTCGACAGCCAGATGGCGGTCGCCCCGGTCAACGGCAGCCCACGGCCATGAAAGCGCGCCGCCACCTGCAGGGTTTCAGCCTGATCGAAGTGGTGCTGACCCTGGCACTGCTCGGGCTGCTGGCCAGCATGGCCGCGCCGTTGACCGAAACCGTGGTCCGCCGTGGCAAGGAGCAGCAACTGCGCGAGGCGCTGTACCAGATACGCGATGCCATCGATGCCTACAAGCGGGCGTTCGATGCTGGCTACATCGAAAAGCGCCTGGACGCCAGTGGCTATCCGCCGAACCTGCAGGTACTGGTGGACGGTGTGCGCGATGTGCGCAGTGCCAAGGGCGCCAAGTTCTACTTTCTGCGGCGCATCCCGCATGACCCGCTGCTGGCGGCCAAGGATGAAGACCAAGGCGGCTGGGGCCTGCGCGCCTACGACAGCAGCCCCGACAGCCCGCGTGAAGGCGAAGACGTGTTCGACGTGTATTCCAGGGCCCGCGGCAAAGGCCTCAACAACATTCCCTACGGGCAATGGTGACAGCCATGAAACGCAGCAAAGGCTTCACCCTGATCGAACTGCTGGTGGTCATGGCGATCATCGCCACGCTGCTGACCATTGCCATGCCGCGCTACTTCAACAGCCTGGAAAGCTCCCGCGAAGCCACCCTGCGCCAAAGCCTGGCGGTGCTGCGCGAGTCGCTTGACCACTACTACGGCGACACCGGCCACTACCCAGACTCGCTGGAGCAGTTGGTGGAGCAACGTTACCTGCGCAACACCCCGGTCGACCCGATCACCGAGCGCAGCGATGCCTGGCAGCTGGTGCCACCGCCCGAAGGCGCGGCCGGCGGCGTGGCGGATATCAAGAGCGGTGCCACAGGGAGGGCGCGTGATGGTAGCCTCTTCGCTGAATGGTAAGGCCGATCGCGGCTTCACCTACCTGGGTGTGCTGCTACTGATTGCGGTCAGCAGCGTGGCCCTGGCCGCCACTGGCACGATCTGGGCCAGCGCCGCCCAGCGTGATCGCGAGCGCCAGCTGCTGTGGGTGGGCAGCCAGTACGCCCAGGCCTTGCGCAGCTACTACCGTGCCTCGCCGGGCCTGGCCCAGTACCCGCAGGCGCTGGCCGACCTGCTGCAGGACAACCGCTTTCCGCAGGCCCAGCGGCACATTCGTCGGCTGTACCCCGACCCCATCACCAACAGCGACGAGTGGGGCCTGCTGCGCTCGATCGACGGCCGCATCACCGGGGTGCACAGCCGCTCGGACGCTACCCCGTTCAAGCGCAGTGGCTTCAGCGCCGAATGGAGTGGTTTTGAAGGGCTGGAGCACTACAGCGACTGGCAGTTCGTTGCCGAGCAGGCGTTTACCGACAGTGCAGGCGGCGTGCAGACCCATGCAGGCCCGGGAGATACGCCATGAGCCGCCTGGCTGCGTTATGCCTGAGCCTGCTGCTGATGGCGGGGCTGGCCACCTCGGCCAAGGCGGGTGTTGAAGACGAGATGCAGGGTTTTATCGTCGACAACACCATCTCGCACATCGGCCACGACTTTTACTACTACTTCGCCGACCGCCTGCGTGCCACCAGCCGCCTGGACTTCAACCTGGTGGTACGCGAACGCCCGGATGCCCGCTGGGGCAGCCTGGTCACCGTGGAGTTCGAGCGTGAGGTGATGTACCGCCGCTTTCTGCCACCGAACACCACCGAGCTCAAAGACGAGGCCGTGGCAGCCGCCGACCTGGTCAAGCAGCAAATCATTCAACGCAAGCTGCAACGCCTGCTACAGGACACCACCGACTTGGAGAGGGACGAGCTATGAACCACCGCATTCCACGTTGCATTGCCGCCTGCCTGCTGGCCAGCGCTTGCGCTGCCCAGGCCACCGAGCTGGTGTACACCCCGGTCAACCCGGCCTTTGGCGGCAACCCGTTGAACGGCACCTGGCTGCTGAACAACGCCCAGGCGCAGAACGACTACGACGACCCCGACCTCAAGGACCGTGCCTCGGCCTTTACCGGCACCACGGCCCTGGAGCGCTTCAGCAACCAGCTGGAGTCGCGGATGTTGTCGCAGTTGCTGGACAACATCAGTAACGGCAGCACCGGCAGCATGGCGACCGACGCGTTTCTCATCGACGTCATCGACGATTCCGGGGCCTTGAGCATCAAGGTCACCGATCGTGCCACAGGCGAGATTTCGATCATTGAGGTCAGCGGCCTGAACCCCTGAGAGGGAAGGGCTTTTATGTTGGGGAGAGAACACCATGAAACGTCTGCTGAGCACGCTGCTGATCCTCACCGCCCTGGGCCTGCAAAGTGGTTGCAGCCTGCGCGAACCTATGTCGGCCGAACAGGACTCGGAAACCCCGACCCTGACCCCACGCGCCTCGACTTACTACGACCTGATCAACATGCCACGGCCCAAAGGCCGGCTGATGGCAGTGGTGTATGGCTTCCGTGACCAGACCGGGCAGTACAAACCCACCCCGGCCAGTTCGTTCTCCACCAGTGTCACTCAGGGTGCAGCCAGCATGCTGATGGATGCCTTGAGTGCCAGTGGCTGGTTCGTGGTGCTGGAGCGTGAAGGGCTGCAGAACCTGCTGACCGAGCGCAAGATCATCCGTGCTTCGCAGAAAAAGCCGGATGTAGCGGAAAACATCATGGGCGAACTGCCACCGCTGCAGGCCGCCAACCTTATGCTGGAGGGCGGCATCATCGCCTACGACACCAACGTGCGCAGCGGCGGCGAAGGCGCCCGCTACCTGGGGATAGACATTTCCCGCGAGTACCGGGTGGACCAGGTGACCGTGAACCTGCGCGCGGTGGATGTGCGCACCGGGCAGGTGCTGGCCAACGTGATGACCAGCAAGACCATCTATTCGGTCGGCCGCAGCGCCGGGGTGTTCAAGTTCATCGAGTTCAAGAAGCTGCTGGAAGCTGAGGTGGGCTATACCACCAACGAACCGGCACAGCTGTGCGTGCTGTCGGCGATTGAATCGGCGGTGGGGCACTTGCTGGCGCAAGGGATTGAACGGCGGCTGTGGCAGGTGGCGGGGGATGCGGGGCAGGGCAACGCTACGGTGGACAAGTTTCTGAGCCAGAATCAGCAGCCTTGACTGGCCTGACAGCCCCTGCGGCACCTGATAGAACTGCCAGTAGGCATCACTTTTTTCCTGTGAGCAAATAGCACCAACGCCTGTGACCTATCTGAATGTGCAGGCTGAGACTGTTTGGAAAAGGTGCTTGGTGATGCTGACTCGAATGTGGCTGCTGTTTTTAATCATTGGTAGTTTGGTCGGTTGCGGGGCGCACACGCCCTTTGTGCAGGCTCCCCGCCCAGTCGCACAGACCCAGTTATTGATAAGTGAAACAGCCAAGTCTCAGCAGTTGACCGCGCTGAACAAGCGCGGGGAGCAGGTAATCGCGCAACTCAAGGTTTGGTATGACTCCGTTACCGAAGACTGCGGCGGCCCTGATAAACCGAGTTACCTGTGCAGCGGTATCGAAATGCGTGCCACGGGCTTCAGCCCAGACTTTCTACCTTGGGACCCGAGCCAGAAGCACCTGGACAAAGGCGCCATCGCGTTTTCCTGGGCGCGCCGCGATACCAACTTTGGCAGGGCGGCGGAACGCTTCAATGGTTTTTTGTTTCCGCCACTGCAGGCCATCCCGCACAACAAGATTCGCGATCTTGAGGTGTTGTGCACCTTCCCAATAGATGGCGGAACGGACAACCGCGATACGGCGAACGGGTGCGGACCGCAAGACGGGTTTGAAGCCACCACCGATGCGTGCCAGAAAGTCGGTGTAACGGATGCCGATGCGTGGCTGGCAACGTACAGCGACGATGACATTGTGAAGTCCAGAGTCTGCGGATGGGACCTGCGCGAAGCCCCCGCTAACATGAAGGCGCAGTGGTTCGAGATGCCGATAAAAGTCAGGGCGGGGTTGAGCGCAGACGCATGGATGGGCTACAACGAGATTTTGCTCCCCGTATGGAAAGTTGGCGTGGGCGCAGACTTGCCTTTGTATGCATTTTTCTATGTGGAGGGGCAAACGCAAGCGGGATTGCTGGCGCAATTTGACCAGGTCCGTTATCACGCAGCTTATGGCCAGGCGGTTCCTGTCATCCGAATCAAGCTTCCTACGGCAAAGGACCAGGTCATGCAGTTTACCTACGATGAGGAAGACCAGGCGGTGGGAAGACCCATCGTCACCTCTGACGTTGATTTTGAATCCGAGCAGATCGGTGAGCGAAAAGAATTCAAAGTTGACGGATCGACATTCATATTGCATGGCACGGGGGAAGTCAGCGATGACTCGCACGGGGGCGGTGGAAGCTCGATAAGCGCAAAACATCTCAAGTTTGAAGGTTCAACCGAGATTTTACTGCCTGGTAACGGGCGTCGCCGCGTCAGTTACGACTGGGGCTGCCGTGATGTATGCACAAGAGATCTCTCGTTTACCGACAACCACAGGCTGCTGAATGACCGTGAAGGTATGCATTATGGATCGGATGAACTTACGGTCGACGGCCCTGAAATCCTGCACCTTTATATGGTTGAAGATGGCGAGAACCCGAGAATGGTCATAGACAACCTGAAAGTCACGCAGGCGCAAGCGCGATAACAGCCTTTATGTTGGTCGCACCGTGGGAAAGACCGCGAAGCAGCCGGTGCGGCCAACAGAAGTGTTACTACACATGCCCTAAGCTTGAAACCCTTCCCTGACCCCGGTAGTCTTTGCCCGCTGCTGTCAATCCAGCAGCCGGGTTTGGTAGCCCGCGATCAATCAAGGCGCACAAGCGCCCGCTCTGCGATACAGTTGGCGCTTTTTTGTGCCCGGCTGTTTCGTTTTATGGCGGCTGTGCGTAGGGCGCCTTCGTGCGCGCCGGTTTCCTTGATTCCCGGTCTACCAACCTGCGTACAGCCGTCACCCTTTCGTTTGGTAGCGATTTGTGGCGGCTCCAGTGAATCAAGGAGCGACACAATGACAAAAGGCTTACCTGATCCCCCCGCCCGCGCCACCACGGCGTCTTCCAGCTTCTCGACTTGCGAATGCAGCCATCCGCCGTTGTTTGCCGTGCGTTCTGGGGTGGACTACGAAGATGCGCTAGTGCACCTGTCCACGTTGCTGAAAGGGGCGTTTGCGACAAACCTCAAGGCGTTGGAATTGGCCAAGGGGACCTGTCGTGATCTGCTGTTGAGCAACGACCATGGGCTGGATTCGGCCAAGGCGGTGGTGGAGGCGCTGCTGGATGGGGTAGAGGGGCAACAGTTGACCGTGAAGGGGTTGAGGGCAAGCCCACTTTAAGCGGTAAAGCGCCGCTCTTAAGATCACGCGGTCTCTGAGCGGCCTCGTGTCGCGAACGGGCTGCAGAGCAGCCCCGGCGATATGTGCATCATGGCAGACATTCCGGGGCTGCTTTGCAGCCCGATTGCGACACAAGGGCACCCCCCCTCAACCCATCAACCAGATGACGCCCAGCTTTTTCTCCCGCACACTGCGGAAAATTCCCAAGCCCGTACCCCGCCACCTTGCAGGGCACAGCCGGAGAAGAAAATGGCGCGACAACTAATAACAAACGCCCACGACCCGCTGCATGAATCCCGCCAGGCCCGGCTGAAGCTGGCCAGCGAAGGCGAGCTGCCGCTGGGCATGCTGCGCGACGAGATCGACGCGTCGTGGCGCCGCAGCCTGGGCCATGGCCTGGATTGCCTCCAGGGTGAACAGGTCGGCCTGGGCCTGGCGCAGGGCCACGACCTGCGTATGCTGCTGGAGCGCAACCGCTTGCTGGTCGACGCCGTTACCCCGGAACTGGATTACCTGGTCGCGCGTCAGGGCAAGGCCGGTATCGTCATCCTCGGCGACGCCCAGGCCAATGTGCTGGCCATCGAAGGGCAGAAGCATGTGCTGCAACGCGAGGGCCTGCGCGACCTGCACCCGGGCAGTTGCTGGAGCGAGTCGCTGCGCGGCACCAATGCCATCGGCACGGCCGTTGTAGAAGGCCGCCCGACGCTGATCAACTGCGGCGAACACTACCTTGACCGCCTCAGCCCGTTTTCCTGCACCTCGGTCCCCCTGCGTGACCCGCGTGGTGAGGTGATCGGCGTGCTCGACATCACGCGCGAAGGGGTAATGGCGCAACCGCAGGACAGCCTGTCGACACTGATGCTGGCCGCCGGCAATATCGAGAGCCGCCTGTTCGGTTTGTGCCACCCAGAGCAACTGGTGCTGGCCTTCCACAGCCGCCCGCAATACCTCAACAGTGCCTGGCATGGCCTGCTGGCACTGAGCCTTGATGGCGAGGTGCTGGCTGCCAACGACAGTGCCTGCCAGTTGTTGCAGGTGCCGCGCCCCGAGCTGATTGGCCGGCGCAGTACGGACCTGCTCGGCGAACGCTCACCCGCGTTTATTGCGCGCCTGTGGCAGGGCGGGGTGAGCAGTGTGCAAACGGCCAAGGGCGAGTTCTACTTCCGTGCCCTGCAGTTGCCGCGCCATGGCCGGGTCAATGGCAGCACGCCGGCCAGCAAGCCGACGCTGGGCAAGCAGTCGCCGGCACTCGACGCCCTGGCCGGTGGTGACCCACGGTTGGCGCGCAACCTGCGCATGGCTCGCCAGGGGCTGGGCAATGGCCTGCCGGTGTTGCTGCTGGGCGAGACCGGTACCGGCAAGGAAGTGGTCGCCCGGGCCCTGCACCAGGCCAGCCCGCGCGCTGACAAACCGTTTGTGGCCGTGAATTGCGCCGCCATCCCCGAAGGGTTGATCGAGTCCGAGCTGTTCGGCTACCGCGAGGGCGCCTTCACAGGCTCCCGGCGGGGCGGCATGGTCGGGCGGTTGATGCAGGCTCATGGTGGCACGCTGTTCCTTGACGAAATCGGCGACATGCCGCTGGCCTTGCAGGCGCGCCTGCTGCGGGTATTGCAGGAACGCCGGGTGGCGCCGCTGGGGGCCGGCGACGAGCAGGACATTGATGTGGCGCTGATCTGCGCCACCCACCGCGACCTCAAACGCCTGGTACAGGAGCAGCACTTCCGCGAAGACCTGTACTACCGGGTCAACGGCGTATCACTGCGCTTGCCGGCGCTACGCGAGCGTGATGACCTGGCGCAGATCATCCAGGGCCTGCTGGACAAGGCCGATGCCCGTGGCGTAACCCTGGACCCGGCACTGGCCGCGTTGCTCGAAGGCTTCGACTGGCCGGGTAACATTCGCCAGCTGGAAATGGTAGTGCGCACGGCGCTGGCCATGCGCGAGGACGGCGAGCAGGTGCTGACCCTGGACCACCTCACCGATTGCCTGCTGGACGAACTGGCCAGCGGCACGGCGCCCTCCGGCAGCCTGAAGGACAACGAACTGGAATTGATTCGCGGCGCCTTGGCGCGCCACCAGGGGAACGTTTCTGCCGCGGCCGAGGCACTGGGGATCAGCCGGGCGACGCTGTACCGCAAGCTCAAACAGTTGCGCGGCTGACCATGGGCCCCTTGTTCGCAAGGCTGGTGGACTCCAGTGACCCTGCACTCATGCGCCAGGCGTTGGCCTGGCTGTATGGTTTCGTGCGCCCGCATCAACGTGCCATCGGCCTGTTGCTCGGCTTGTCGCTGGGCGCCTCGCTGCTGGCGCTGGCACAGCCCTGGCTGGTCAAGACGCTGATTGACGAGGGGCTGCTGGCCAAGGATTACCAGACCCTCTGGCACATGGCGGCGATCATGATCGGCGCGGGCCTGTTGGGCACGGTGCTGGCCGGGGTCAACCGCTACCTGCACACGCGGCTGTCCGGGCGCATCCTGTTTGCCCTGCGTGATGACCTGTACCGGCACCTGCAGCAGTTGTCGCCGACGTTCTATGGGCGGCGGCGCATGGGCGACATTCTTTCGCGGCTGGATGGCGATGTGGCAGAGATCCAGCGCTTTGCCGTGGATTCGCTGTTCTCGGCTGTATCCGCCGTCATTGGCCTGGTGGGCGCGGTGGCGTTGATGCTGATGCTGTCATGGCAGCTGTCGCTGTTGCTGGCGCTGCTGGTGCCGATCGAGGTGCTGTGGCTGCGCTGGATGCGGCGCAAGGTTGAGCGCGAGGTGCGCAGCCTGCGCGAGCGTTCGGCGGATGTGTCGTCGTTTTTGGTCGAGACCTTGCCGGCGATGAAGTTCATCCAGGCGGCCGGCCAGCAAAGCCGCGAGGCAGGGCGCCTGGACGCACTTGGCCAGGGCTACATGCGTCAGCTGCTGAAAGTGCAGGTGACCGAATTCTTCACCCAGGCCATCCCCGGCACGCTTACCTCCTGGTGCCGCGCTTGCGCGTTTCTGGTTGGCGGCTGGTGGGTGATTCAGGGGACCTGGCAATTGGGCGCGCTGATCGCCTTTTCCACCTACATGGGCATGGCAGTCGGCCCGGTGCAGAGCCTGCTTGGCCTGTACGTGGCGGTGCAGCGCATGGCGGTGAGCCTGGGGCGGGTGATGGAGCTCAAGCGCGAGGCCGTGGCCGTGCGCCCGGCCGCCCACCCGCAGCCCATGCCCGACGGGCCTGGCGAATTGCGCCTGGAGGCGCTGAGCTTTGCCCATGAAGGGCGCCAGGGCGCCGTGCTGAGCAATGTGCAGGTGTGCGTGCCGGGCGGGCTCAAGGTGGCCATCAGGGGGGCTTCGGGGGTGGGTAAGTCGACCCTGATCGACCTGCTGCAACGTTTTTATGACCCGGACGCCGGGCGTATCCTGCTGGATGGCATCGACTTGCGCGACCTGGACCTGGCTGCGCTGCGTCGACGCATCGCGGTGGTCAGCCAGGACATCGTGCTGTTCCGTGGCACCCTGGCGCAAAACCTGGCCTACGGTGTGCCCGAAGCCAGCCGTGCAGAACTGGAGCGCGTAGTGCGCCTGGCGCGACTGGATAGCCTGGTCGAAAGCCTGCCGTTGGGCCTGGACGGCCTGTTGGGCGAGCGTGGCCAGCAGTTGTCTGGTGGGCAAAAGCAACGCATTGCCATTGCCCGCGCAGTGCTGCAGGCCCCGGCGATTCTGGTGCTGGACGAGGCCACCTCGGCGGTGGACGAAGCCACCGAGCGCGAGGTGATCGCGGCCATTGACCAATTGTTCGTCGGCCGCACGCGGATCCTGATCAGCCACCGTGCGTCGACACTGGCCGATGCCGACCTGCACTTGCAACTGCATGATGGCCAGCTACAGGTGCTGGCGCAGGAGGCGGTCAAACATGGCCACTGACGTGCGCGTTGGCATCATCGACAGTGGCTGCTCGCCGGAGCAGGCCAGCGGTTTGCTTGGCTCCCGGCGTTTCTGGCTGGAAGACGGCCAGCTGCGTGAAGGCGAGAGGCTGCCCGACCTGCTAGGGCATGGCAGTGCAGTACTTGCAGGCCTGCGACGCGAAGCTGGCCCCGTGCCGTTGCTGGTGGCGCAGGTGTTCAGCGATCAGGCCAGCACCAGTGCCTTGCAGGTGGCGGCCGCACTGCTGTGGCTGGTGGAGTCGGGGGCAACGCTGGTCAACCTCAGCCTCGGCTTGCAGCAGGACCGGCCTGTACTGCACCAGGCTTGCGCTGAGGCCTTGGCTGCGGGTGTGCTGTTGTGTGCATCCAGCCCGGCACAGGGTGGGCCGGTGTACCCGGCCAGCTACCCCGGGGTGCTCCGGGTTACCGGTGATGCCCGTTGCGCGCCCGGCCAGTGGTCCTGGCTTGGCACCCGGCAGGCGGACTTTGGCGGTTACGTCGGGGCTGGTAGCAGGGCAGGCGCGAGTTTGGGCTGTGCAGCCTTGAGCGGCAGGATCGCGGCGCTGATGCGTGAGGAGCCGGGTATGAACTGTCAGCGGGTGCACGACTGGTTGCGCAGCAATGCCGCATTCACCGGCCCGGAGCGACGAGGTGCCAGCCATGACTGAATCGCGCATTGTGGTACTGGGCGCCGGCCCTGCGGGGGCCGCCACGGCCATCGGCTTGCGGCGCCTGGGCTATGCGGTCACTGTGGTGTCGCAGTGGCGCCGGTTCGCCGCGGTCGAAGGTGTTTCTGTGCGGGTATTGGAGGGCTTGCGCCACGCAGGCCTGGGCGGCGCCTTGAGCCAGGCAGCCATGCCGGCCACCCGGCAGGTGCACTGGAACGGCCAGCACCTGCAAATGAACCAGGAATTTTTGCTGGATCGGCAACGGTTTGACCGGGCGCTGCGCGACGACCTTCAGCGTGCAGGTGTAAGCGTGGTTGAGGGGCGGGTGCGCGAGGTCACGCATGAGGGCAATCATCAAGTCCGTCTGGATGATGGGCAAGTCCTGATCGCTGATTTTCTCGTCGAGGCTCGAGGGCGTCAGGCACCGCTGGCTGCGGACCGCCTGCGCGGGCCGGAAACGGTCAGCCTGCTCAACGTCTGGCAGGGTAGCCCTGGGGCGCCTGCGTCGGCAGTGGAAAGCCTGGAGGATGGCTGGGCCTGGATGGCCCGCCTGGAAGATGGCCGCTGCTACTGGCAAGCCACCCTGGACGCCGGTGGGCTGCCGGGCAAGCTCGGATTGGCAGATTACTGCGCGGCGCGGCGTGCCAGCAGCACGCTGGTGGCCGAGCTGTTCGATGAGAGGGCGCGGGCGCCAGTACAGGTGCATGCGCGCAGCAGTACGGCGATTTTGGCGGGCGAATGTGTCGGGCAGGACTGGATACGGGTGGGTGATGCGGCGATGGCGGTTGACCCGCTGTCGGGCAATGGGATCTTCCAGTCGCTGTCTTCGGCGTTACAAGCACCGGTGGTAATCAATACGTTGCTGCGCAGGCCTGAACGGGCCGAGTTGGCGTGCCAGTTTCACCAGCAGCGGGTCGAGCAGCTGTTCTTGCGCTTTGCCCGTATCGGGCGGGATTTCTACGGGCAGGAGCAGGAGCGGGCGGGGCACTCGTTCTGGGCCAGGCGCCAAAGCTGGCCGGATGCGCAGCCACTGCATCAGGCGGCTGACCGGCAGGCCGTACGGGTTGAGCGGCGGCCGGTGCTGCGGGACGGTCTGGTGGAGGCGGCCGAGGTGGTGGTAACGCCGGATCAGCCGTTGGGGGTGTGGCATTTGCAGGGCGTGGAGTTGGCGCCTGTACTGCGGGAAATACGTAGTGGCCGGCCTGTTGAGACAGTGTTGTCGGGGCTTGCGGGTGCACAGCAGAGGATGGTGCGGCGGTGGCTGATGGAGCAGGGCTTGGCTTGAGATTGCCGGGGCTGCAAAGCAGCCCCAGAATCTTGAATCAGAAGAAGGTCCCGACCACCAGTTGCATATAGGTCCCGGTGTCCGTCCCACCCAGCTGCGTACCGCCATTGGCCGCACTGCGCTCAGGCTTGTAGAACCCCACCAGCGGGCTGATCAGCAGATGGTCGTTGACCATCCATTCGACATACAGGTCCAGCTCCCGCCCGCCGAGGTTGCCCTGGTCGGTGTCCAGCGTATCGAAGTCGAAGTACAGCGCGCCGACGGTCAGGTTGTCCCGTGGCTTGCCTTTCAGCGCCACGTGGTGCACCTGGCTGTTCTTGTTGAACGGCCCGGCATAGTTGGCTGCCACCTCACCCTGGAACCAGGTGCCATAGCCCCGGCTCAGGCCGTAGAACAGTGGGTCGAAGCCTTCCGAGAAGCGGCTGTAGCGGTAGGTGGCGGTGGGGGTCCATGGTAGCTCGGAGAAGGTCCAGTTGCCCTCCAGGTACCAGGCATTCTCGCGCCCGCCGGTCTTGTCCTGGGTCACGTATTCGCCCGCCAGCTCCAGGTCTTTCACGCCCAGGTTGCCCCGCCCGCGCAGGCTGGCGGTGTCCATGCCGTCGCGGTGTTGCAGGCCCATGATCTGCGCGTAACGATGGTCCACGTCCAGGCCGCGGATCCAGCTCAAACCCACCGTGCCGGCAGCGGTGACGTGTTCCAGGTTGGCTACCGCAAGGGAGGTGTCGGCCTGGTAATGGTTATCGGACTTCAGCCACATCAGGTCGCCGCGCCAACCCTGTTTGCCGCCCAGGCGCAGCACGGCGGTGCGGTCGAAGGCTTTGCGTGCGGCCAGGTAGTAGGCACCACCGCGGTCGAAGTTGGCGCCCAGGTCGGCCTTGCCCAGGTTCACCGGGTCGCCCTGGATCAGGAAGCCGTCACCCAATGTCACCACCTGGCGGCCACCGGAGATGTCTACCCCGTCTTCGCCCAGGGCCGGGAACAGGTTGGCCGAGCGCCAGCCCAGGTACAGGTCTTCGATGGCGGTGCGGCGCTCATCGCCCAAGGTCAGGCCGGCGGCGTCGCCATCGCCCCAGGTGGCGGAACTTAGCAGGTTGAAGGCGCCGTAGAGGGTGCCGCTATCGGCCAAAGCCTGGCTGGCGCTGAGGCCGTACTTGACGTAACCCTCCTGCCAGGCGGTGCTGCCTGGTTGGCGGTTGCCGGCCTGATTGAAGCTTTCGTCGCTGTGGAAGGCGCCGAACAGGGCTTCGAGGTCGGCGTTGAGGGTGGTGCCGTTCTGGTTGTACAGCGCGTGGGCCTGGCTGGCGGGTGCGGCGAGCAGCAGGGCCAACGTGCAGGCGAGTGAGTGCCTCATGGGGTGCTCCATGGTTTTTTGTTGTTGTTTTGGGTTGCCTGGGGTGGCCTCTTCGCAGCACAAGGCTGCGCCTACAGGGACCGGGTGCGCTTGTAGGCGCAGCCTTGTGCTGCGAAGAGGCCGGTACAGGCAGAAGATCAGAGCTTGATCAACACCGACTTCAGCTCGGTGTAGTGCTCGATGGCCGCTGCGCCCATCTCACGACCCACGCCAGACATCTTGTAGCCACCAAACGGCAGCGCCGGGTCCAGCGCGCTGTGGCAGTTGACCCACACTGACCCCGACTTGATACGCGGGATCATGCGGTGCACAGCAGCCAGGTCGTTGGACCAGATGCTCGCACCCAGGCCGTAGGGGTTGTCGTTGGCCATGCCGATCACTTGGTCGATATCGTCGAATGGCATCGCTACCAGCACAGGCCCGAAGATTTCTTCCTGCACCAGGCGGTGGCGCTGGTCGACATCGACGATCACTGTTGGTTTGACGAAGTAGCCCGGCCCAAAGCCTTCGCCGCCACAGGCAATGGTCGCACCCAGCTCGCGACCAAGTTCGATATAGCCGGTGACGCGGTCCTGCTGCTTGGCCGAAATCAACGGCCCCATCTGCACGGCCGGGTCCAGCCCGTTGCCCAGCTTCATGCCGTTGGCGATGCCGGCGATGTCGGCCACCACGTTGTCAAAGTGCTTGCGGTGCACGTACAGCCGCGAACCCGCGCAGCACACCTGGCCCTGGTTGAAGAAGATCGCCGTGGCAGCGCCGGCAGCGGCTTCCTGCAGGTTGGCGTCCGGCATCACGATGGTCGGCGACTTGCCGCCCAGCTCCAGGGTGACGCGGGTCATGTTGTCCATGGCCGCCTTGCCGATCAGCTTGCCGACCTCGGTAGAGCCGGTGAAGGTCAGCTTGTCTACGCCGGGATGGCGGCTGAGGGCTGCGCCGGCATTCAGGCCGGTGCCGGTGACCACGTTGAATACGCCTGCCGGGTAGCCGGCTTCATCTACCAGTTCCGCCAGCTTCAGCACACTCAGTGGGGTTTCGTCTGCGGGCTTTAGCACGAGGGTACAGCCGGTGGCCAGGGCCGGACCAAGCTTCCAGCAGGCCAGCAGCAGCGGGAAGTTCCAGGCGACGATGGCACCGACCACGCCGACCGCCTCACGGCGCACGAAGCCGTGGAACTGGTCGTTAGGCATCAGCGGCATGGAGGCTTCGACGGTGCTACCCTCGATCTTGGTAGCCCAGCCGGCCATGTAGCGCAGAAAGTCGATGGCCAGTTGCACGTCCATCACCTGCGCTACCGCGGCGCTCTTGCCGTTGTTCAGGCATTCCAGTTCGGCCAGCTGGCGAGCGTCGCGCTCCATCAGGTCGGCCAGGCGCCACAGCAGGTTCTGACGCTCGCGTGGGCGCAGGCGGCTCCACGGCGAATCGTCGAAGGCCTGGCGTGCCGCGCGCACGGCGCGGTCGACATCCTCGGCGTCGGCGGCGGGCACTTCACCCAGCACTTCGCCGGTGGCCGGGTTGCGGAACGACAGGGTGCGACCGCTGGCGGCATCCTGCCAGTCGGCGCCAATGCGCATCTTCAGTTTGCGTTCGAGAAAGGCGCGGGTGGCGGGCAGGATGGGCAGTTCACAAAGCATGGGGCTGTGCCTCTTGTCATTGGGTGTGAAGGGCACTGGCGCAATGGGCGTGCCAAGGTGGGCAGATGCCAGCAAGGCATTGAGTTGACTGGGTTTTGCCGTGATGCAAGGCTCGGATTGCAGGCGTGCGTTGTTGCACATTGAGACGGTGTGAGACCGTGGTGAAACAGTGGTTTCAAGGGCCAATCGCCGGCAAGCCAGCGCCTGCAGGTACAGCGCAGGTCTTCAAGGCAATGGTTAACCTGTGGGAGCGGGCATGCCCGCGAAGGCCTGCATGGCAGGCCCCTGTCTCAGGATGAAACACTCTGTCGCGAAATGGCACGCTGCAATTGGCCATCCTTGCTGCTGGCCAACCCCAGCAAACTGCCTAAGGGGTTGAAAGGCCAAGCGTTTACTGCAACTGGCACAGTTCCTGTATCACCTCTGTCACATGCACACCTGCTGTACCAAAGCGTGCGAAAAACGATAAGAACAACAACCGTGGAGGTCTGACCTTGAAGACGACTCGACTCCGGCGGCATGCGGGCAAACTGGCGCTGGTCGCCGCCGCGCTGCTGAGCACCCAGGCCATGGCGGCCGAGCAGGGCCCGAGCCTGTTGCAGAACAAGTGCATGGGGTGCCATATCCCCGAAGGCAACGATACCTACAGCCGCATCAGCCACCAGCGTAAAACGCCAGAAGGCTGGCTGATGAGTATCGCCCGCATGCAGGTGATGCACGGCCTGCAGATCAGCGACGACGACCGTCGCACGCTGGTCAAGTACCTGGCCGACAAGCAGGGCCTGGCGCCCAGCGAAACCGATGGCGTGCGCTACGCCATGGAGCGCCGGCTGAACACGGTCGAGCATTTCGACACCCAGCTCAGCGAAACCTGTGGCCGTTGCCACTCTGGGGCTCGCGTCGCCTTGCAGCGCCGCCCGGCCAAGGAGTGGGAGCACCTGGTCAACTTCCACCTTGGCCAGTGGCCGTCCCTCGAATACCAGGCCCAGGCGCGGGACCGCGACTGGCTGCCGATTGCCCTGCAACAGGTGGTGCCGGAACTTGCCAAGCGCTACCCGCTGGACAACCCGGCCTGGGCTGAATGGCAGCAGGCAAAACCGAAGGCCGACGTGCTGCCGGGGCAGTGGGCGTTCAGCGGCCATATGCTGGCCAAGGGCGATGTGCGCGGTGTGATGAGCGTTTCGGCCGGGGAGGGCGACACCTTCAAGGTCGAGGTCAAAGGCGCCTATGCCGACGGTACACCTTTCAACGGTAGCGGCTCGGCGATCCTGTACAACGGCTATGAATGGCGCGGCAACGTCAAGGTTGGCGACACCCACCTGCGCCAGGTATTCGCGGCGCTGGATGGCGAAATGAAAGGCCGCATGTTCGAGGCCGAACACGACGAGCGTGGCCTGGACTTCACGGCTGCCAAGGAAGGCAAGGCGCGGCTGCTGGCGGTGCAACCGGCCTTCATCAAGGCGGGTGGCGAAAGCGAGATCACCCTGGTGGGCAGCGGCCTGGAGGGCAAGCCTGACCTGGGTGCCGGGGTGGAAGTGACCGAAGTACTGGAGCAGACCCCGACCCTGGTACGGGTCAAGGCCCGCGCTGCAGCCGGCGCCAAGCCTGGCCAGCGCGAGGTTGCGGTGGGGGCGCTCAAGGGCGTGAGCCTGGCGGTGTACGACAAGGTCGAGGAAGTGAAAGTCGTGCCGGCGTTCTCCATTGCCCGCATCGGTGAAAACGGCGCTTCGGTGCCCAAGGTGCAGGGCCGCTTCGAGGCCGAAGCCTGGGGTAAGGACGCCAGTGGCCAGCCGCTGCGCATCGGCTATCTGCCGGCCACCTGGAAGGTCGAGCCATTCAATGAACGTGCGGTCGAGGACGAAGACGTCAAGTTCGCCGGGCAGATGCAGGCCGATGGCGTGTTCGTGCCAGGCGGCGCTGGCCCTAACCCTGAACGCAAGATGATGACCAACAACGCGGGCAACCTGAAGGTCATCGCCACGCTGGCCGACGGTGGCCAGACGGGCGAAGGGCACATGATCGTCACCGTTCAGCGCTGGAACAACCCACCGCTGCCGTAACGGCAGGGTGCAACGGTTTTCCAACGGATCGATTACCGGGAGGTCGCCATGGGCGCACTACTGAACCTGGTCGAACGCAACCTGCATGAAGTGCAGGTAGATGCCGACCGCATGCTGTTCCACATCCCCAGCAGTTCGCTGTTCACCGCCGACGCGGTGACCGGGGGCATCATCGACACCTTGCGCCAGCAAGGCTGTTCGGCCGAGGAGCTGATGCAGCGCCTGGGCCAGCAGTTTGCCGGCAACGATATCCAGGACACCCTGCGCGAGCTGATCGCCCTGGAGCTGGTCAGCGACGGCTCGCCGCTGACCGCGGAAATCGGCGTCAAGCGGGTCGAGCGCACCGCGCTGAATACCGTGGTGCTCAACGTCAACACTGGCTGCAACCTCAGCTGCACTTATTGCTACAAGGAAGACCTGGACAAGCCATCTGCCGGCAAGAAGATGAGCACCGCCACCGCCGAAGCTTCGGTGGAAATGCTGCTCAAGGAATCGCCCGACGAGGAGCGCTACAGCGTGGTGTTCTTCGGTGGCGAGCCCTTGTCCAACCGGCCACTGATCGAACACATGGTGGGCTACTGCGAGCGGCGTTTCGCCGAGGCGGGCAAGCAGGTGGAATTCATCATGACCACCAATGCCACGTTGCTGACCGAAGAGATCGTCGATTGGCTCAACGCCCATCGGTTCGGCCTGTCGATCAGCATCGACGGCCCCAAGACCGTGCACGACCGCAACCGCATCACGGTGGGCGGGCAGGGCACCTATGACGTCGTGCGGCGCAAGGCCGACATGCTGCTGTCGCGTTACAACAGTCGGCCGGTGGGGGCGCGGGTGACCTTGACCCGCGGCATCACCGATATCGAGACGATCTGGAACCATCTGTTCAACGAAATGGGCTTTGCCGAAGTCGGCTTTGCCCCGGTCACTTCCGGCGACATGGCGGACTTCAACCTCACCGGCGAAGAACTGGTTGAGGTCTTCGCCAACATGAAGGCGCTGGGGCGCCGCTACCTGGACGCCGCGCTGGAACACCGCAATATCGGTTTTTCCAACCTGCACCAGCTGATCACCGACATCCACGAGGGCCACAAGAAGGCCCTGCCATGCGGTGCCGGGCTGAAAATGCTGGCAGTGGACCATGAAGGCGAGCTGAACCTGTGCCACCGCTTCACCGGTTCCAGCCTGCCGACCTTCGGCAACGTGCACCAGGGCGTCAAGCAGGTGGAGCTGAACGACTTCCTGTCGCAGCGTCTGGACCGCAGCAACACCGGCTGCGAAAGCTGCCGCATCCGCAACCTGTGCTCTGGCGGCTGCTACCACGAAAGCTACGCCCGCTACGGCGACCCGCAGCACCCGACTTACCACTACTGCGAACTGATGCGCGACTGGGTCGACTTCGGCATCGAAGTCTACAGCCGCATCATGGCCGCCAACCCGGCCTTCATCGACCGCTACATCACCCCGCGGAAGGCGCACTGACATGAAGCACTTGAAGCCCCTGAACAACAAGGCGCGCATCCTTGAACAGGCCGCTGCCGAAGACCGCATCGAAGAAGTCATGGCCATGAGTGCGGTGGCCGGCTGCACGGCCACCACCGACCCGGGTTGGGAAGTGGATGCCTTTGGTGGCGTGAGCTCGCTGTGCCAGCCGATGGAGGCCGACCTGTATGGTTGCTCCGACCCTTGCTGGTGGCCGGCCCAGGTGCCGGACATGATGAGCACCTACCAGGACTGGAACGCCCAGGCGACCAACTCGGCGGAAGACTGGCGCAACCTCGGCACTGTGTTCCCGAAAGACAAGTGACCGGCCCAACAAGAATGACAAGGGGAAACCGCATGAAAGCTGGACGCTGCGCGCAACTCGCGCTCACCCTCGCCGCCACGGCCTGCGCCGGGCTGGCTCAGGCTGACGACACCGGGCCTGCGCTGAAGGCTGGCCACGAATACATGATCGTGACCAACTACCCGAACAACCTGCATGTGGTCGATGTGGCCAGTGACACGGTGTACAAAAGCTGCCAGATGCCCGACAAGTTCGGCCCTGGCACCGCGATGATGGCGCCGGACAACCGAACCGCCTACGTGCTCAACAACCATTACGGCGACATCTACGGCATCGACCTGGACACCTGCAAGAATACCTTCCGGGCCAACCTGTCCAGCGTGGCGGGAGAAGTGGGCCGGTCGATGTACTCGTTTGCCATCAGCCCCGATGGCAAGGAGGTGTACGCCACGGTCAACCCGACCCAGATGCTGAATGACCACTACGTGGTCAAGCCGCCGCGGCTGGAGGTGTTCAGCACCACTGATGGGCTGCAGGCCAAGCCGGTGCGCACCTTCCCGATGCCGCGCCAGGTGTACCTGATGCGTGCCGCCGATGATGGCAGCCTGTTTGTCGCAGGGCCGGACATCTACAAGATGGATGTGAAAACCGGCAAGTACACGGTGGCCTTGCCGCTGCGCAACTGGAACCGCAAAGGCTACAGCGCCCCGGACGTGCTGTACTTCTGGCCGCACCAGAGCCCGCGTCACGAGTTCACCATGCTGTACACCATTGCCAGGTTCAAGGATGACAAGCAGGACCCGGCCACCGCCGAGCCACTGTATGGCTACCTGAGCGTCGACCTCAAGACCGGCAAGACCCACACCCAGGAATTTGCCGACCTGACCGAGCTGTACTTCACCGGCCTGCGTTCGCCCAAGGACCCGAACCAGATCTACGGCGTGCTCAACCGCCTGGCCAAGTACGACATCAAGCAGCGCAAGCTGATCAAGGCGGCTAACCTTGAGCACACTTACTACTGCGTCACCTTCGACAAGAAGGGCGACAAGCTGTACCTGGGCGGCACCTTCAATGACCTGGCGGTGTTCAACCCGGATACGCTGGAAAAGGTGAAGAACATCAAATTGCCGGGTGGCGACATGTCCACCACTACGCCACAGGTGTTCATCCGCTAGAGCCAGGGTGGATTTACTGGCCTCTTCGCAGCACAAGGCTGCTCCTACAGGTCACCGCGTTCCCGTGTAGGAGCAGCCTTGTGCTGCGAAGAGGCCGGCCCAGACCCCACAAAAACAACAAGAGAGTGCCCATGCCCCAGCCAAGCTACTCCCAGGGCAATCCAGACAAAGCCCTGCTTACCCAATGCATTGGCGATGCCTTCGACGCCACCGTCGCCCGCTTTCCCGACCGCGAGGCGCTGGTGGTGCGCCACCAGGCCCTGCGCTACACCTGGCAGCAACTGGCCGAGGCCGTCGACCAGCACGCCCGCGCGCTGATGGCACTGGGCGTGCAACCCGGTGACCGGCTGGGTATCTGGGCACCCAACTGCGCCGAGTGGTGCATCACCCAGTTCGCCAGCGCCAAGGTGGGCGCGATCCTGGTCAACATCAACCCGGCCTATCGCTCCAGCGAACTGGACTACGCCCTCGGCCAGGCCGGCTGCCGCTGGGTGATCTGTGCCGACGCGTTCAAGACTTCCGATTACCATGCGATGCTGCAGGGCCTGGTCCCTGGCCTGGCCAGCAGCCAACCGGGCGCGCTGACCTGCGAGCGCTTCCCCGAGTTACGCGGCGTGGTCAGCCTGGCTGCCTCGCCACCACCGGGCTTTCTGGCTTGGCACGCCTTGCAGGCGCGTGCCGAGTCCGTCAGCTGCCAGGCCTTGGTCGAACGCCAGGCGCAGCTGCGCTGCGACGACCCGATCAACATCCAGTACACCTCCGGCACAACCGGTTTTCCCAAGGGCGCCACCCTCAGCCACAGCAATATCCTCAACAACGGCTACATGGTGGGTGAAAGCCTGGGCCTGACCGAGCACGACAGGCTGGTGGTGCCGGTGCCGCTGTATCACTGTTTCGGCATGGTCATGGCCAACCTTGGCTGCATGACCCACGGCAGCACCCTGATCTACCCCAGCGATGCCTTCGACCCGCTGGCCACGCTGCGTGCGGTGGCCGAGGAAAAGGCTACCGCGTTGTATGGCGTGCCGACCATGTTCATTGCCGAGCTGGACCACCCGCAACGCAGGGAGTTCGACCTGTCGAGCCTGCGCACCGGGATCATGGCCGGCGCCACCTGCCCGATCGAGGTGATGCGCCGGGTGATCGGCGAAATGCACATGGCCGAGGTGCAGATTGCTTATGGCATGACCGAGACCAGCCCGGTGTCGCTGCAGACCGGGCCCGACGATGACCTGGAACGCCGGGTGACCAGTGTCGGCCGCACCCAGCCACGGCTGGAGAACAAAGTGCTGGACGCCGACGGCAATACCGTACCGCGTGGGGAGATAGGCGAACTGTGCACCCGCGGCTACAGCGTAATGCTTGGCTACTGGAACAACCCCAAGGCCACGGCCGAGAGCATCGATGAAGACGGCTGGATGCACACCGGCGACCTGGCGGTAATGGATGAACAGGGCTATGTGCGTATCGTGGGGCGCAGCAAGGACATGATCATTCGCGGCGGTGAGAACATCTACCCGCGCGAGCTGGAAGAGTTCTTCTTCACCCACCCGGCGGTGGCGGATGTGCAAGTGATTGGCGTGCCGTGCAGCAAGTACGGCGAAGAGATCGTGGCCTGGGTGCGCCTGCACCCGGGGCATACCGCCAGTGAAGAGGCGCTGCGTGAGTGGGCGAGGGCGCGGATTGCGCACTTCAAGGTGCCTCGGTACTTCCGCTTTGTCGACGAGTTCCCGATGACGGTGACCGGCAAGGTGCAGAAGTTCAGGATGCGCGAGATCAGTGTCGAGGAGTTGTCTGCTAGATGATGCATCACCTGTTCCGGCCTTTTCGCGGGTAAACCCGCTCCCCCGGGTTCATCACAGTGTTCAAATTCGGTGCGGTCCCTGTGGGAGCGGGTTTACCCGCGAAGAGGCCGGAACAGGCAGCAGAGAGCCTCAGCCTTGCAGCAGTTCCGGGCTGTTGAAGTTGCTCAACCGGCGATCATCATCGGCACACTCCAACCCCTGCACCGCCTCGCGCAGCAAGGCCTTCTGCAAACTCCGCTCTCCCGTCGCCCAGGCCTGCTCCAGCATTGGCAGTAACCGCCGTGGTAGCACGCTGAACATGGGCTGCCAAAACCCACCCTGACGTACCATTGCCGCACTGTCACTGGCCACCGCCAGCCTTAACAGCGTCTCGATCAAATCGCGGTCAACCCGTGGTGCATCGCAGGCCAGTACCACCATCCACTCATGCCGTGCCACCTTGAGCCCGGCAATCACCCCCGCCAACGGCCCGGGGAAGTCCGCTTCGGCATCGCTCACCAGCTGGTCAGCGTACATACGGTAAGCCTCCTGGTTACGGTTGCAGGAAATCACCAGGTCATCGCTTAGCGGTCGCACCACCCGCTGTACATGCGCAACAAGCGGTTCGCCCTGCCACGCGACCAGGCCTTTGTCACGGCCGCCCATGCGTTGGCCACGGCCGCCGGCGAGAATGAGGATGGAGCAGGGGGGCAGTGCATCAGGCATGAAAAAGGGCTCCGGGCAGTCACTGCCGGGAACCCTCCCATTTCACACGGGGCTTGTCCAGTCAGCTTTCGCTGACCCCGCCTTGTGCGTTGGCGTCACGCGCCTGACGCCGTCCCGCAAGGCGCATCACCACCACGAAGAACACCGGCACGAACACCACCGCCAACGTGGCGCTCAGCATGCCGCCAATCACCCCGGTACCAATAGCTTGCTGGCTGGCCGAACTGGCGCCGCTGGCGATGGCCAGGGGTACCACGCCGAGGATGAACGCCAGCGAGGTCATCACGATCGGCCGCAGGCGCAGGCGGGCGGCCTGCACGGCGGCGTCTGCGGCGTCCATGCCCTGGTCGACCAGGTGCTTGGCGAACTCGATGATCAAGATGGCGTTCTTTGCCGACAGGCCGATCAGGGTAATCAGGCCAACCTTGAAGAACACGTCGTTGGGCATGCCGCGCAGGGTCACGGCCAGCACTGCACCGAGCATGCCGAGCGGTACCACCAGCAGCACGGCAGTCGGGATCGACCAGCTTTCGTACAGCGCTGTCAGGCACAGGAACACGATCAGTAACGACAATGCCATCAGCATCGGTGCCTGGCTGCCGGACAAGCGCTCTTGCAGCGACAGGCCGGTCCACTCCAGGCCGGCGCCGGGCGGCAGCTGAGCCACCAGGCGTTCGATTTCGGCCATGGCTTCGCCCGAACTGTGGCCGGCTGCCGGCTCACCGGAGATCGACACCGCCGGGTAGCCGTTGTAACGGGTCAACTGCACCGGGCCGCTGACCCACCTGGCCTGCACGAATGCGCCCAGTGGCACCATCTTGCCGCTGTTGTTGCGCACGTGGATTTTCAGCAAATCTTCGACCTGGCTGCGCTGGTCGCCCTCGGCCTGCACCACCACCCGCTGCATGCGGCCTTGGTTGGGGAAGTCGTTGACGTAGCTGGAGCCCACCGCCACGTCCAGCACCGAGCCGATATCGGCAAACGACACCCCCAGGGCATTGGCCTGGCGGCGGTCGATTTCCAGCTGCACTTGCGGGCTTTCGGCCAGCGACGCTTCGCGCACGTTGGTCAGTACCTTGCTGTTGCCCGCATTGGCCAGCAGCGTGTCGCGGGCAGCCATCAGCGCAGCGTGGCCCATACCGCCACGGTCCTGCAGGCGGAACTCGAAGCCGGTCGACTCGCCCAGGCCGTCGATAGGCGGCGGCAGGACCGAAAACGCCACGGCGTCCTTGAGCTGGGAGAAGGCCGCGCTGGCACGGTCGGCAATCGACTGGGCGCTGTCGTCGGCACCGCGCTCGGACCAGTCTTTGAGGGTTGTGAAGGTCAGTGCCGCGTTTTGCCCGCTACCGGAGAAGCTGAAGCCGAGGATCACGGTGGTGTTGCCTACGCCGGGTTCTTCGGCGTTGTGTGCCTCGATTTGCGCAGCCACCTGTTCAGTGCGCATGCGGCTGGCCCCTGGTGGCAGCTGGATGTCGGTGATGGTGTAGCCCTGGTCTTCGGTGGGCAAGAACGCCGTGGGCAACTGGCTGAAGCCATAGCCCAGCACCGCCATTAGTACCGCGTACAGCAGCAGGTAGCGGCCGCTGCGCTTGAGCGCCTGTACCACCCAGCGCTGATAGCCGTTGCTCAGGTTTTCAAAACGGCGGTTGAACCAGCCGAAGAAGCCCTTGCGTTCATGGTGCTCACCCTTGGCCACCGGTTTAAGCAGCGTGGCGCACAATGCCGGGGTGAGGCTGAGGGCCAGGAATGCCGAGAACAGGATCGACACCGCCATCGACAGCGAGAACTGCTGGTAGATCACCCCCACCGAGCCTTGCATGAAGGCCATTGGCAGGAACACCGCCACCAGCACCAGGGTGATGCCGACGATCGCTCCGCTGATCTGGCCCATGGCCTTGCGGGTGGCTTCCTTGGGCGGCAGGCCTTCCTCGGCCATGATGCGCTCGACGTTTTCCACCACCACGATGGCATCGTCGACCAGAATGCCGATGGCCAGCACCATGCCGAACAGGGTCAGCACGTTGACCGAGAAGCCCATGGCCAGCATGACCGCGAAGGTGCCCATCAGCGCCACCGGCACCACCAGGGTGGGGATCAGGGTGTAGCGCAGGTTCTGCAGGAACAGGAACATCACCGCGAACACCAGCAACATGGCTTCGAACAGGGTGGTAATGACCTGCTCGATCGACACCTTGACGAACGGCGAGGTGTCATAAGGGATGTCGTACTTGACGCCTTCCGGGAAGTAACGCGCCAGGTCCTGCATTTTCGCCCGCACCAGGGTGGCGGTTTCCATGGCGTTGGCACCCGGCGAGAGCTGCACGCTGAACGCAGTGGCCGGCTTGCCGTTCAGCCGTGTGCCGTACTGGTATTCCTGAGCGCCGATCTCGACCCGGGCGACATCACCGACGGTGACCGTGGAGCCATCCAGGTTGGCGCGCAGGACAATGGCGGCAAATTCTTCGGGGGTGCTCAGCTGGCCCTTGACCACCACGTTGGCGGTGATTTCCTGGGTGTCGCGGCTGGGCAGGTCGCCGATACTGCCAGGCGCCACCTGGGCGTTCTGCGCCGCGATGGCCTCGGCCACGTCGTTGGGCGTGAGGTTGAAGCCGATCAGCTTGCCGGGGTCGATCCAGATGCGCATGGCGCGCTCCGAGCCGTACAGCTGGGCTTTGCCCACGCCCTTGAGGCGGCGGATTTCGTCCATCACGTTGCGCGCCAGAATATCCGACAGTGCAGTCTCGTCGAGCTTGCCGTCTTCGGAGGTGAGGGTGCCCAGCAGCAGGAAACCGGTGGACACTTTTTCCACCTGCAGGCCCTGTTGGGTGACCGGCCGCGGCAGGCGCGACTCGACCACCTTCAGGCGGTTCTGCACGTCGACCTGGGCCAGGTCCGGGTGGGTACCCGGGGCGAAGGTGGCGGTGATGGTGGCGCTGCCCAGGCTGCTCTGCGATTCGAAGTACAGCAGGTTGTCGGCGCCGTTGAGTTCCTGCTCGATCAGGCTCACCACGCTTTCGTCCATGGTCGCCGCAGAAGCGCCCGGGTACACGGCGTAGATTTCCACCTGCGGCGGAGCCACGTTGGGGTACTGGGCCACGGGCAGCTGCGGAATGGCCAGCGCCCCGGCCAGCAGAATGAACAGCGCGACCACCCAGGCGAATACCGGGCGGTCGATGAAGAATTGCGGCATGAATCAGGCCCTCACTGGCCGGTATGCTGAGCGATGGGTGCTACGCCGGGGGTTGTTTCAACCTGCACGTGGTCACCGGCCTTGACATGCTGCAGGCCCTCGACCACCACCCGCTCGCCAGCGGCCAGGCCCTCGCTGACAATCCAGCGGTCGCCTTGGGCGCTGCCGAGCACTACCTGGCGGTCGCTGACCCGGGCCTGCTGGTCGACCACCAGCACTTTGGGGACACCGGCGCTGTCGCGCAGGATGGCGCGCTGCGGCACGCTCAGGCCCTTGGGTTGCACCGCCTGTTCCAGGCGCACGCGCACGTAGCTGCCGGGCAACAGGTCGAGGTCCGGGTTGGGGAACTCGCTGCGCAGGGTGATCTGGTTGGTCGTGGGATCGACGCTGATGTCGGAGAACAGCAGCTTGCCTGGCAGCGGATAGGCGCTGCCGTCGTCCTGGATCAGCGTGGCGCGGGCCTGGCCGTCGCCCACCTGCTGCAATTCGCCTGCGCGCAAGGCGCGGCGCAGGGCATTGAGCTCGCGGGTAGACTGGGTGACGTCGGCGTGGATCGGGTCCAACTGCTGGATGGTCGCCAGCGGGGTGGTCTCGTTCTGGCCGACCAGTGCGCCTTCCGTGACCTGGGCACGGCCGATGCGGCCAGAAATGGGCGCTGTCACGGTGGCGTAGCCAAGGTCCAGGCGGGCACGCTCCAGGGCCGCCTTGGCGGCGGCCACTTCGGCGTCGGCTTGCAGGAAGCTGGCCTGGGCGTTGTCGTATTCCTGGCGGCTGACGGCCTTGTCGTCGACCAGCTCGCGGTAGCGCTGCTCCTGCAGACGTGCCTGGTACAGGGTGGCCTTGGCCTTGGCCAGGGTGGCGCGGGCGCTGTCATGGTCGGCCTTGAACGGCGCCGGGTCGATCAGGAACAGCACATCGCCCTGCTTGACGTCACTGCCTTCACGATACACCCGCTTGAGTACCACACCCGCGACACGCGCGCGCACTTCGGCGGTGCGCGGCGCCAGGATGCGGCCGCTGAGTTCGCTGCTGATGGCCAGTGGCTGCAGTTGCAGGGTTTCTACCCGCACTTGCGGGGTGGGGGCTTGCTCGTCTTGCTCGGCGCTGTCGCCACAGCCGGCCAGGGACAGGCTCAGAAACGCCATGAGCGCCACAGGGCGCAGGCGTGGGGGGAGGGTAGTAGGCATACGGATCTTCCGATGATGACCGGGGCAATGGTACGGCAGGTGTAGCCCGTGCGGCTGTTAATACCTGTAGGGCGAGTGTGAAAAAGTGTGAAGAACAATCCTTTCGAGCGGTTGGGTTCTATATTCTGCGCATACCTGTACTGGCCTCTTCGCGGGCTTGCCCGCTCCCACAGGTATTGCACAGGTTTCAGACTCTGTGCGGCCCCTGTGGGAGCGGGCAAGCCCGCGAAGAGACCAGTGAGGTCTACCACAACCTAGATCCCAAGCACCTATGCCGAATATTTTCCTGGTCGAAGACGACAGCGCCCTGTCCGAGCTGATCGCCAGCTACCTGCAACGCAACGACTTCCATGTCCAGGTGATCGCCCGGGGCGACCATGTGCTGGACGAATATCGTCGGCAAAAGCCCGACCTGGTCATCCTCGACCTGATGCTGCCGGGTATCGATGGTTTGCAACTGTGCCGCCTGCTGCGCCAGGAGTCGCAGAACCTGCCGATCCTGATGCTCACCGCCCGCGACGACAGCCATGATCAGGTACTGGGCCTGGAAATGGGCGCCGACGACTATGTGACCAAACCCTGCGAGCCGCGCGTGCTGCTGGCCCGCGTGCGCACGCTGCTGCGGCGCAGCAGCGTCAACGAGCCGCGGCTGGATAACGACCTGATCCTGATTGGAGGCCTGCGCATCGACCTGGCCGAGCGCACGGTCAGCTGGCGCGGCGAAGAGGTGGAGTTGTCCAGCGGCGAATACAACCTGCTGGTGGTACTGGCGCGCAATGCCGGAGAAGTGCTGAATCGCGACCGCATCTTGCAGCAGCTGCGCGGTATCGAGTTCAACGGCACTGACCGTTCGGTAGACGTGGCCATTTCCAAGCTGCGGCGCAAGTTTGACGATAACGCCGGCGAAGCGCGCAAGATCAAGACTGTGTGGGGCAAGGGCTACCTGTTCAGCCGCGTCGAGTGGGAGTGCTGACCGGCCATGCTCAAGATCCTGGTGCGGTTGTACCTGGTGATCATTGTCGCCTACGCCGGTGCGCTGCTGCTCATTCCTGACACCATCGTCGGCCTGTTCCAGGAGCGCTTCATGGCCTACAACCTGGACCAGGCCAAAGGCGTGCAATCGTTGATCGTGCGCCAGTTCCACCAGGCCCCGCGCGAGCAGTGGCCGGCCGTGGAGCAGGACCTGGCCCGTGCGTTCGCCCCGCTGGAAGTGAAGCTGCTGCGCATGGACCAGGCCGAACTGAGCGCGGATGAGCAGGCGCGCCTGGAACACGGCCAGTACGCCGTGCGCATTGCCGAGTGGGGCTACTACGAAACGGTGCTGGCACCGCTGGACAAGCAGTGGCTGGTGCGCCTGCATGCACCGCCAGACCCGCTGGACATCAATGTGTTGTCGTGGGGCGTGACCGTGCTGATCGGTGCGGCCATGCTGGGCTGCCTGCTGTTGTGGGTGTGGCCGCACTGGCGCGACCTTGAGCGCCTGAAGGAAACCGCCCGGCGCCTGGGCCAGGGGCAGATGGCCGAGCGCACACACATTTCGCCGCATTCCAACATTGGCGAGTTGGCCGGGGTGTTCGACACCATGGCCAGTGACCTGGAGCGCCATGTCAACCAGCAGCGCGAGTTGCTCAATGCGGTGTCCCATGAGCTGCGCACGCCGCTGACCCGCCTGGACTTCGGCCTGGTGCTGCTGTTCGACGAAGTGCCGCCGGCCAGCCGCAAGCGCCTGCTGGAACTGGTGGGGCATGTGCGTGAGCTGGATGAGCTGGTGCTGGAGCTGCTGTCCTACAGCCGCCTGTATAACGCCGACCAGGCCCGCGAGCGGGTCGAAGTGTCGTTGCTGGAACTGGTCGACAGCGTACTCGGCGGTTTTGCCGAAGAGCTTGATGGCCGAGGTATCCAGTGGGAAGTACGGGCCGAGGGCAATTTGCCCCGGTTTGTGCTGGACCCACGGCTGACGGCGCGGGCGGTGCAGAACCTGGTGCGCAATGCCATGCGCTATTGCGACGAAAGCCTGTTGTTGCGCTTGCGGCTGGAGGACGATGGCGCCTGTTTGCTCACGGTTGAAGATGACGGGATCGGCATACCGGTGGAGGAGCGGGAGCGGATTTTCCAGCCGTTCTACCGGCTGGATCGCAGCCGCGACCGCAACACCGGCGGGTTTGGCCTGGGGCTGGCGATCAGCCGGCGAGCGATCGAAGGCCAGGGCGGCACCTTGACGGTGGCGCAGTCGGCGCTGGGCGGGGCGCAGTTCAGGATTCGCTTGCCTGCGGGGTGATGGGTGGCTGTACCGGCCTCTTCGCGGGTAAACCCGCTCCCACAGGTACGCCACAGCGTTCAAAATCTGTGCGGTCCCTGTGGGAGCGGGTTCACCCGCGAAGAGGCCGGGCCTGCTAACCCTGTTCCGCCAACTGTGTAGTCCACAGCACGACCCGGTCTTTGCCGGTGTGCTTGGCTTCATACAACGCCTGGTCGGCGCGGACCAGCGCTGTGGTCAGGCTGTCGCTCCGGTCCACCCGGGCCAGGCCTATGCTGATGGTTACCGGATGCTCGCCCTTGTCCTCGCGCACCCGTTGGCACAGCGCCGCCACCTGCTGCTCGGCACCCTGCTGGTCCAGCCCTTGCAGGAAGATCGCGAACTCTTCACCGCCCAGTCGGGCAAATGCATGACCGGCCATGCTCGCCTTGATATGCAGGGCCACGCGTTTGAGTACCTCGTCGCCGACGTCATGACCGAAGAGGTCATTGACCCGCTTGAAGTTGTCGATATCGATCATCGCCAGGTATTGCCCGGACGAGGCCATGCGCAGCTGACGGTCGGCCTGGGCCATGAACGACCGGCGGTTGGGAATGTCGGTCAGGGCGTCTATGTAGGCCTGCTCCAGCAGCACCTTGGACAGGTAGAAGTTGTGCAGCTTGGCTTGGCGGATTTGCAGGTAGCTGTAGCTGACCAGGCCGCTGAGAAACACTGCGTAGCTGATCAACATGGCGCCTTCGACCGCGTCCGGCTCCATGCGGGTGTGGTAGAACGGGCTGAGCATCACCCAGGTGATGGCCATGGCGCAGAAAAATGACCAGCGCCGCACCGGCAGCACCGACATGGCATACAACACGGTGGAGACCCCGAGGATCAGCCACACCGGGCGCAGGGCCACCGGGAGGCCTTCGATCACCAGGCGCATGCCCAGGGTGATGACGGTGATGAACAGCAGGTTAAGTACATCAAAGTGGTGGCTGCGGTGTGTGAAACGCAGCACCACGGTCAGGCTGCCGAGCAAGGCAATGAACACGCATGACAGCCAGGTGAAACCTTGGCCACCGAGGAAGCTGACGATAAGGTCGAAGACCAGCCAGATCAGGAGACTGATGCAGAACACCAACAGGCAGAACGGGCGCATGGACTCGAATTCGTGCTGGCGGAACTCGGCGCGCAGGGCGGCGGGGGCGACCTGTTTGCGTACGTGTTCCTCGATGGTCTTGAGCATGGAGGAGCTCCTGGGGGTACTGCTTTGCCAGGGCCAGCCCTGGCGACTCAATTCTGTGGCAAAACACCCCGGGCCCAGGGCCGGTAGCGCAAGTCAAACACCGCCTCGAGATGGCACCCGCCAACCAGCGTCGGCTCGGCAGGCTCAGCCCTGAATGCCTGACCTGGCACACTCACCTGGCGAAACGCCTCGCGCACTACACCTATTCGGCACGGCAAGGCCTGTTCGTAACCCTGGCGCACCAACGGCGGTAATCGCCCGGTGCCGGCGCCATCCTGCCACCACACAGTCAAGCCCAGGCCTGCCAGTTGATCCAGCCAGGCGCCATTGACCCGGGGCGACAGCTTGCCTGCGCTGAAGGCACTGATGTGCAGAGGCTTGTCCAGTTGGCGGTTGAAGGCCTGTAACTGGCTGTACAGCGCTTCGCGACGCGCGGGGTCGCGAAAATGCTGGTCGTCCAGTTCCATGGGCAGGTACCAGCCCTCCACCGGCAATTGCCAGGCCTGACGCAGTTGCTGGTACTGGCTGAGTGAGCGCCCCAGCTGCGCTTTCCAATAGCTGTTCAGGCCCTCGCCGTCCAGCTCATCCAGGCGTTTGTAGTAGGCGGGGTCCATGTAGAGGCCCAGCACCAACCGCAAGCCTTGTGCACGGGCGCTGCGCAGGCTGCTGGCCAGCCAGCCTTGGGCGCCGCCGAAGTCGCTGTCGCCATAGGCGCTCCATTGCACGATCAGGGTGTTGCCGCCCTGGGCCACGGTGTCATGCCACAGTTGTTGCCACTGGGCGGGGGTGACAGTGGCATCGCGGTTGAGCGGTTGGTAGAACAGGCGCTGATCGGCGGTGGCAGGCAGGCACACGGCAAACAGGCAGATGGCGAGGAGCGTACGCATCAGAAGGTCATCTCCGCACCGACCAGCACGCCGTTGGCGCGCTGGTAAAGGTTGCCGCCCAGCGACTGCTGGTACTCGGCACGCACTTTCAGTGAGCCACGGTAGGCGTTATAGCGATCGTCATCAAACCACCATTGCCAGCGCACGCCAACCCCGGCCCGGGTGTCCTGACGCCAGTCGTTGCTCGGATCCTGGCTGGAAAATTCGACAAAGCCATAGGGCATGAGGGTTTGCGGGGAGCTGCCGGGCAACTTCCAGGCGTGGCCTTGCTGGTAGCGTGACAGCCAGGCGTGGTCCCCGGCGCGGGTCCACCAGGCCGCGTCGAGGTAGAGGAAGCGCTCGTTCCAGTCGTCTTCATCCACACGCCAGTCATTGCGCCAGTCGCCCTGGTCGAGGAACGAGGCGGTGGCGCGTAGCAGCAGGTCGTTGCTCGATTCGGCATTGTGGCGCAGATCGCCCCAGTTGCCGCCGACCTTGGCCGGGCTCAGCAACTGGCCAAGGCTCAGGCCGCGGTAGTGCGCTTCGTCGATCTGCCGCTGGTGGTACAGCTCGGCGTACAGGTTGAGGTTGGCCTGGCCGAGCGGCTTGTAACGCAGGCCGACCCCGGTGCCCATGCTTTGCGCATAGTCGGTGCGGCTCTGGCCACCGAACAGTACCCGGCCATACACCGACAGCGTGCTGCCGTTGCGGCTGGGTTCTTCGCCCAGGGCATGGTCCCACATGGCTAACTGCACGTTCTGCGATTGGGCACGGCGTGAGCTGCCGCTGCGCTGGCCGTTGTCGAGAAACTTGTCGTTGGTCGAGGTGCCGGCGGGTGACCAGGTGCTGGCCAGGGTGATGGTGTCACGCCGTGACAGGCTTTCGTGGGCACGGCGCTGGCGGTATTTGCGGGCTTCCAGGCTGCCGTATTCATCGTCACCGGCGACCAGGTTCTGCTCCACATCGAGGATGCGGCGCAGTTCGCTGCGGGCTGAGGCGCTGTCTTCAGCTTCGTCGTAGCGCAAGGCCAGGGTTTCGCCGAGGCGATAGTCCTCGGGGAAGTCGTGGGTGGCACGCGTCAGGTAGGGGATCGACTGGCGGCGCTGGGCCTTGTCTGTCGAGCCGGCCAGGCGCATGCCGTAGTCGGCGCGGTAACGCGGCTGATCGGGGGCCAGGCGCACGGCTTCGGCGAGCCAGGCCATGCTCTGGGCGCTGTCGCCGGCCAGCTGCGCGGTGCTGGCCGCGGCGTAGTAGTGGTCGGCTCGTGGGCTGCTTGCCAGTGCCTGGCGCTGACACCCCAAGGCAGCCTGGTAATCGCCTTGGCGCTGGGCAATGGCTGCGCCCAGTGCCCAGTCATCGGCGCTGTGGTGTGCGGCAGCGTCCCAATAGCGGCGGGCCGCGTCAGCGTCGCCTGCGTCTAGCGCGCCACCGGCGGCCGTGAGGCGGGCGTTGTCGGTCCAGGCGCTGTCCGGCAGGCTGCGCCAGATAGGCAGCGCGGCTTCGGAATCGCCGGCCGCTTCAAGTGCATAGGCCAACGCCAGGCGGTTGCCGGCGTCGCCCAGGCGTTCGCCGGCCTGGTAGTAGACCACCGCTTCACCGGGTTGGTCGGGCATGGCGCAGCGGCCCAGGGCGCGGTACTGGCCGGGCTCGCGGGGGGTGGCCGGCACCGCCTGGCGAACGGCGTCGCACTGGCCGGCCTCGGCCAGACGGCCGAGCAACTGGGCACGGGTACTGGCATCGACCCGGGGGATCAGGCCGAGCATGCGGTGGCTGTCCAGCGGCCCATCGTTGCGGGCAAACAGGTTGCCCAAGCGCTGCAACAGCGATGGGCTGAGGCGGCCCTGACGGCGATCGTAGGCCTGTTCCAGCAGTTGCCGGGCGTGTCCGGCCTGGCCCTGTTCCACCAGCAGAAACGTAGCTTGCTCCAGTGCGGCCAGGTCGCCACTTTGCCGGTAGCGGTTTTCCCATTCGCTGGCTGTGCGCGGTTGTGGGGGTTGCGGCGGGTCGCCATACAGGCGTTGCTTGAGCACGGCGTAGGCGCGTGTGTCGGTAGTGGGTGTGCAGCCTTTGAACTGTTCGCGGGCCAGGTTCGGGTCATGGCGTGACAGCCAGTCGACGGTGTCCAGGCAGGGGCGCTGCAGGTCGTTGCTCAGGCGGCGCACCAGTGCCGCATCATCACCTTCGCGGGCCAGCTCCCACAGCTGTTGACGCTGGTCGGGCTGATTCAGCTGATCGGGCGACAGCGACTGCAACCAGCGCTGGGCTTGCTGGTTGTGACCCACGGCGATAGCGCGGTTGGCCATGGCCAGGCGCGCCTGATCCGCCGCTTGAGGGGAGGGCACGCTGGCCAGCAGCTTGCTCAGCCCTTTTTCGTTCACCTGCTGGACATAGGCATTGGCCAGGCGTTGCCAGGCTTCGGCGGGCAACTGGCCCTTGTCGGCGAGCGGCTGCAGTTGCTCGATGGTTTCCTGCCAGTTGCGTAGTTGTTCGGCGAAGTTGGCCCGAGCCAGGCGCAATACCTGGCCGTCACCCCTGGGGGGCAACTGGCTGAGCCAGTCCAGCGCCTTACCCGCACCGCCGAATTTGGCCAGGCTCAGGCTGTAGGCCTGCCACAGGCGCACGCGCTGATTACCCTCACTGGCCGCCAGCCATTGTTCCACCTGGCTGGCGGGCGGTGGGGCCTGTTCGATCCAGGTCAGGCGCAGTTCCAGCAGGGCGTCCGCGTATTCGGGGCTGCCGCCCAGCTGTTCGGCCTGCGCTTGGGCTTCCTTGTAGCGGCGTTGATGGGCCAGGGCCTCTACCAGCAGTGCGCGGGCCTCGTCGTTGTTGGGCACTCGCCCCAGCACGTGGCGGGTCAGGCGCTCCACCTCGGCCCAGTTGTCTTTCCTGGCTTCGCGATAGCTGCGGTCCATGAACGGGAAACTGGTGAACCGCTGGAAGTCGGTCATCGGCGTCGAAGCCGCAACAGGCAGGGCGGCGGCGCACAGCAACAGGCCAGTAAAGGTGAGGGAAACGCGCGGCTTCATGCCACCTCCCGGGTCAGATCAATGGCGGCCTGCTGTTCACTGGCCTGTTCGATCAGGGCCTGTTCCAGCACCTGCTCGGTGATGATGCCGCGGGCAATCAGGTGCTCGCCGAGGCTTTGGTGTTCGGGGTCAAAGTCGATCAAAGCCTGGTTGAACAGGGTCACAGGGACCATGCCGCGCACCTGCAGCAGCGCGCCGAGCATGACCTGGTGATGGCTAACCCGTTCCAGCAGCGCCTCATTGTCCTGGTGGCGTTCAAGCACGGCCAGCATGGCGCGGGTTTCTGGCTTCTGCCAGGGACTGGGGTAGTGATAGCGCAGGCCCAGTGTCACACGGCCCTGAGGCGCCAGGCGTGCTGTGACCGGGCGTTTAAGGTGGCGGCTGATCACCCCCAGCGAGACTTGGCTGACAGGGCTCTCGCTGGCCAGGATCAGCGTGTCACCGTCTTCGTCTACCGGCAGCACCGCATAGTGGGTGGCCAGCTTGCGCGGCAGTTTGGCGATCAATTGCGGGTCGAGCTTGAACGGGTTCAAGGGCGCCCAGGGCAAGTCCAGCTGCTCGGCCAGGGTGGCCACCAGTTGCTCGCTGGTTACCCAGCCACGCAGCAGCAGTTCGCGTCCCAGGCGCCGGCGTACCGGGCTGGTGAGTGCCTGTTGCAGCTGTTCGTCATTGATCAGCCCCTTGGCCACCAGACGCTGGCCCAGCGGCGTGCGGGCAGGGGCGGCGATGGCGGGAAATTCATGGGTGGTCTTGTCCCAGGCCACGCGGCGCGAGTCACCCATTTCCATCACCTGGCGCAGGGCCCGCAGGTTGGCGAAGAAGTTGACGAAGTTGCTCCACATCATCCGCGGTGCCGACAGCAAACCTTCGCCGATGCCGTAGAAACGGGTGACGAACCAGCCCCGCTGGAACAGGCGGTTCAACAGCAGCAGCCCGTTCAGCCACAGCAAGGTGGACAGCAGCCAGCTGTCGCTGAGGATTGACATGAAGCGCCATGCATCCGGCGCAATCACCGTCACCAGCCACATGGCCAGCAACACCAGCAACAACAAGTTGACCAAAAAGCTCAGCAGATAGGCGAACAGCCCACGGCGGTCGCGCCAGAGGAAGTAGTTGAGCGCCCCTGTGCGGCTCCAGCCGAGGTTGCTGGTGCCTTGGAACACGATACCCACGATCCAGCGCGACTTCTGCCGGATGGCATGCTGCCAGTCACGCGGGAAGTGCTCGCGCACGCAGATCACCTGCGAAAACGCCCGGCTCATGCCCGGACGCCATTCCTGCCTCAGGGTCAGTGCCGGGTCGGTGATGGAATAGCGGGCAAAAATGCACTTCATGCCCTTTTGCTTCAGCCGAAAGCCAATGTCGTAGTCTTCAGTAAGGCTCTGGACGTCGAAGGCAATGCCGTCGCCGTCCTCCAGCAGCGCGCCGATGGCCCGGCGGCTGAAGCAGGTGCCGACGCCGGCGCTGGGCACCTGACCGGTCAGTGCTTCGCGGACGATGACGTCCTTGCCGTGGTTTTCGGCAAATTCGTCGACATAGTGGCCGGCGGTAAAGCCTTTCCATTCCGGTGCGTAGGGATAGACCGGGATCTGGATCATGTCCTTGTTCGGCAGCAGGTAGTTGAACAGCCGCAGCTCCATGGGCGAGATCACGTCTTCGGCGTCATGCAGGATGAAACCGGCAAACTCGATGCCAGCGTCCTGCTGGAAGCGCAGCAAGGCGTCGATGATGTTGTTCAGGCAGTCAGCCTTGCTGGTGGGGCCAGGGCGAGCGCACACCACTTTGTGCACGTTGGGGTAATGCAGGCACACCGCGTCCACATCGGCCTGGGTTTGTGGGTCGTTGGGGTAGGTGCCGACGAAGATCTGGTAGTTCTCGTAGTCGATGGTCGAGGCTGCCAGGCGAGCCATTTCACCCACTACGCCGACTTCGTTCCAGGCCGGGACCATGATGGCCAAAGGTTTTTCCGGGACTTCGAACAAGCGCTTCTCGTCGGCCCTTTGATGCTTGTCGTATATGCGAAAACGCCGTATCAACTTGCGCCCCCAGTAGCACAGGTCGATGAACAGGTCGTCCAGGCCGAGCAGGAACATCAACGAGGCAAGCATGATCGCCAGGATCTTCAGACCGAATAGCACATAGGTGAGAAAATCGATGAATGCCAGGCTCATGGGGCAGTCACCGGCACGGCAGAGTGGGCCATCGTCCTTATCCTCGCTCGGTTCCCTCGACGAAGTTGTACAAAATGACGCTATTTGTACGGGGTAAATACAAGCAGCCGAACGCGCTGTTGTCCAAATTTCGGGCTTTTTCTTGTGGGCCACATCTTGTAGTTTTACAGGTCGTTTACCCAGGGAGCTGAACATGCAAGGCAAGGCCCGCAAGATCGTCCAGGCCATTCTTTACGAAGCCATCGCCGTCGCCTGCGTGGCGCCTGCGCTGGAGCTGGCGTTTGGCGCCGGCATGGCGCAGTCGGCGGTACTGTCGGTGCTGATGTCAGGCATCGCGATGAGCTGGAACATGGGCTACAACTGGGTATTCGAACGCTGGGAAGCGCGCCAGCGCCAGCGTGAGCGCACCTTCATGCGGCGCTTGCTGCATGCCTTGGGCTTCGAGGGCGGGTTGGTGGTGATCCTGCTGCCACTGGTGGCGTACTGGCTGGATGTGAGCCTGTGGGCGGCGCTGCTGACCAACCTGGCGCTGTTCGTGTTCTTCTTCGTTTATGCCTTTGCCTTCCAGTGGGGCTTCGACAAGGTGTTCGATGTGCCGCTTTCGGCGCAGCAGGCCAAGTGTTGACTTTGTGCCGCACTACCGGCTAAGTTCCTACCCCATGAATACCTTCCCGCATGTGAACGCCATTATTATTACCGCCATTATCAGCTTGGCGGGCTAGCGCGTACGTGCACCTGACCCGCCCTGGAGGCGGGTTTTTTCTCTCTGACTCCTGGGCAACGTGAAAACAGCCAAGGAGTCATTGATGACCAGTTTCAGCGTCCCTCGTACTACCGTCACCCCCCAGCAACTGCTGTCGGAGCAGGTGCGGCGCATTCTGGCCGCGCCGGTGTACGACCTGGCCATCGAAACGCCCCTGCAAGCGGCGCCTGCGCTATCTGCCAGCCTGGGTAACCAAGTGTTGCTCAAGCGCGAAGACCTGCAGCCTACCTTCTCGTTCAAGATCCGCGGCGCCTATACCCGCCTGTCGCGCCTCAGTGCTGTGCAGCGTGAGCGTGGGGTAATCACCGCCTCGGCGGGCAACCATGCCCAGGGCGTGGCTCTGGCAGCGTCGCACCTTGGCATGAAGGCGACCATCGTCATGCCGACCACCACGCCGTCACTGAAGGTGGAAGGGGTGCGTTCGCGCGGCGGGCATGTGGTGCTGCACGGTGAGAGCTTCCCACACGCTTTGGCCCACGCGCTGAAGCTGGCCGATAGCGAAGGCGCTACTTTTGTGCCGCCCTTCGATGACCCGGACGTGATCGCCGGGCAAGGCACCGTGGCCATGGAAATCCTGCGTCAGCACCCGGGCGCGCTGGACGCCATTTTTGTACCGGTGGGCGGTGGTGGGCTGATCGCTGGTATCGCCGCCTACGTGAAGTACCTGCGCCCAGAGGTGAAGGTGATCGGCGTCGAGCCGGAGGACTCCAACTGCCTGCAGGCCGCCCTGGCCGCCGGGGAACGGGTGATCCTGCCGCAGGTCGGCACCTTTGCCGACGGTGTAGCGGTGGCGCAGATCGGCGCCCACTGCTTCGAGCTGTGCCGGCATTTTGTCGACGAAGTGGTAACCGTCAGCAGTGACGAGCTGTGCGCGGCAATCAAGGACATCTACGACGATACCCGCTCTATCACTGAGCCGTCCGGTGCCCTGGCCGTGGCCGGGATCAAGAAGTACGTGGCACGTGATGGAGTGCAGGGGCAGACACTGGTGGCCATTGACTCCGGGGCGAATGTGAATTTCGACCGCCTGCGCCACGTGGCCGAACGGGCTGAATTGGGCGAGCAGCGCGAGGCGATCATTGCGGTCACCATCCCTGAGCAGCCAGGCAGCTTCCGCGCCTTCTGCCAGGCACTGGGCAAGCGGCAAATCACCGAATTCAACTACCGCTATTACCCCGGCAAGGAAGCGCGGCTGTTCGTCGGGGTACAGACCCACCCTGTGCACGACCCGCGTGACCAGCTGCTGGCCAACCTGCGCGAGCAGGGTTACAGCGTGCTGGACCTGACCGACAACGAGCTGGCCAAACTGCATGTGCGTCATACCGTGGGTGGCCACGCAGCGCCAGGTGCTGATGAGCGGGTGCTGCGCTTCGAGTTTCCCGAGCGGCCAGGGGCGCTGCTGGGCTTTCTGGAACGGCTGGGCAAGCGCTGGAACATCAGCCTGTTCCATTACCGCAACCACGGGGCGGCGGAGGCCCGGGTATTTGCTGCGCTGGAGGTGCCGGGCGATGAGTTGGCGGGCTTGCCGTTGGCGCTGAATGAGATGGGGTATCGGTATTGGGATGAGACTGACAACCCGGCGTACAAGCTGTTCCTGGGCTGACGGCTGACCCACACCACTATCGGGGGCCGCTGGGCGGCCCCATCGGGTTTGCTGATTCACCGTGGGGGAACAATCACCGGGCCAAGGTGGTCTGCTGTGAAGGCTGCAGCGGGACCCGGCGCCATTAAGCCGTTACTGTCCGGGCACTGTGTAGCCTCTCGCAACCGCGACACAGGGACGTGGCGGCCGATTAGGTTCAGTTAGGTAAAGTTGGGTAAATGCGGCCACGGCCTATACACGGACCAGTATTGTGGTTTGTACTGTCCAGTTAAAGATGACATTGATGAACACACTTCCGTCGCAGCCAAGTGCTGAACGCGGGGCGTTCTCCAGTTTTGAGGCGTGTCGCAACTCCCGGCAGGGCCCCGTGGTGATCCTTGCCTCCGGCGCTTCTGCCAAGCATTTTCCGCTGGGCGAATTCGCACATCTGCCCATCATTGCCATGAACGGTTCAGTTTCGATGACCGCCGAGCACGGTATCCGGCCTTTTTTCTATGTATGTACCGACAAAAGCTTCCCCAAGCAACAGCCGGGCTTGTTCGCCACGGCGTTGCGTGACAGCGAGCGCCTGGCGCTCTGGCCCGAGCAGTATGCCGGGGCCGATGTGCCCGCCGACACCGAGTGTTACGCCTTGCGCAAAGCCGACACGCCGGGCCTGCTGGACGGTTTGCGTGGCCATGGTGACAGCTGCGTTTGCAACCGCGCACTGTGGAGCAAACGCAGCCGCTCGATTGCCTTCAGCAAAGACCTGGGCCATGGTTTTTTCGATGCCCGCACAGTGGCGTATGTGGCGTTGCAGCTGGCTTATCACCTTGGCTTTGAAGAAGTGTTGCTGGTCGGGGTAGATCTCGATCAGCGCGTTGGGCGCTTCTACGAGAACGGCCAGGGGCAGTGTTCGCCGTGCGGGCTCGACCAGCATTGGGAGAGCCGTATCCTGCCGTCGTTGGCGCTGATGGCAAGGGAAGTGCTCAACGAGCATTTCCATGTCTACAACCTGTCGGCGAGGTCGCGCATTCCTGCCGACCTGATCCCCAAGGTCAACCTCAGCCAGGCGCGGCACATTGCCGGCTGTGCAATTACCTGAGCAAGAAAGCGGGTGCATGAGGAACTGTGGATGCGTACAGTAGGTTGATCGCCATCTGCGGAGCCCGCTATGTCCAGCGCTTTCACGTTCATGCAATCGCCCGTCGGCACCCTGACCCTGGTGGCCCGCGGCGAGTGCCTGGCAGCCGTACTGTGGGAAGAGGAACGGGAAAACCGCGTGCGGCTCGGTGCCTTGCACCGTGACGACCAGTGCCCGGTGCTACTGGACACCGCGCGGCAGCTTGGCGAGTATTTTGCCGGCAAGCGCCAGCGCTTCGAGCTGGCACTGGATTTTGCCGGTACCGAGTTTCAGCGCCAGGTGTGGGCCGCGCTGCTGGCAATACCCTTTGGTGAAACCCGCAGCTACGGCGACATCGCCCGGCAGATCGGCAACCCCAGCGCGGTGCGAGCGGTAGGCGCTGCCAACGGCCGCAACCCGATCTCGATCATCGCCCCGTGCCACCGTGTGATCGGTGCCTCGGGCAGCCTGACAGGCTTTGCCGGTGGCCTGGCGGCCAAGCAGTATCTGCTGGCGCTGGAAGGTCGGCAAAGCCTGGCATTGGACTTGTAGGCGTCACCTGAACCAACTGGCGAGCAGGCAAACCAATATCGCAAGCACCGAGCCTGCCATCAGGGTGTACTGCCGATGGGCCCGGCGGGCATGGGCTTTTACCGTACGCAGGTACTCGCCGGGAGTGGGTGCATCGGGCCGATGGCGCAAACCCTCGGCCACGTCGGCAAGCTGGCCCCGGATCAGCAAACCGACCAGATAGTAGGTGCAGGCGTAACTCAGCAACGCCAGAAACAGGTAAATCATGGCGCGTGCAGGTGCAAAGGCAGGGCCATTGCGCTGGCATTGCCAGTGTCCAGCATGATCAGCCCCTCACTGTGATCATCCAGGCTGGCCAGCAAGCGCCCCTGGCTGTCCCACGCTGCCGACCCGCCGGCACCGATGAAGGTATCGGCCGGCCCCACGCAGTTGGCCATCAACACCGGCATTGACAGTTCACGTGCCACCTCGGGGTAATGCGCGTAGCCCTCGCGGATGCCCTTGGCGGTTTTCGCCACACTGACCAGATACAGGTCGGCGCCGTGCTCGCGGGCGGCGGCCGCATGCGCCATGAACATCGATTCGTAGCAGATCGCCGGTGCCACCCGATGGTTGCCTGCCTGCAGCAGCAGTGCCTGATCGCCTGGGGTGAAGTAGGGCAGCTCGTCATCATGCAGGCGCCGTTTGGCATAGGCCTGGCGCGGTGCCCCGGGGCTGAAGATCGGCATGCCGATGCGAATGCCGTCGGGTGTCGGCAACGGCAGGCCTACGGCAACGGTGAGACCCAAGCGGTCACTGGCTGCCTGCAGCGGGCCCAGCCGTTCAGAGCTGACCGGCAAGGCGGCCTGGCGCGCACGGCTTGGCTCATAGCCGGTCAGCGACAGTTCGGGGAAAACCACCAGCTCGGCGCCAAAGGCCGCAGCTTGCTCGATGCAGGCCAGATGACGCTGGAGGTTGCCTGGCAAATCGCCCTTGAGCGACGCCAGTTGCACGGCGCACAGTTTCATGAAAAACCCTTCCCTGGTTCAGGTTGAAGGGTCGAGCATACTATTGGCATCAATGGCTGTGCCAGTGAAGGGTTATTCAGGTTGCCGAGCACGTCGGCGTGCGCGGCTGGCGCGCCGTGTGCCATGCTATCCAGTGAAGCGCCATGGGCCCGGCACACACCGGGGGCAGCCTGCATTTTACGCCCGCCATGGCAGCGCCTGCAGAGGGAGATTGCAATGGGACGGTTTCGGCGGTTACTCGCCAATATCCGGGGACGTGACTTGGCAGTGGGTGATATCCATGGCCACTTCCAGCGCCTGGAGCAGTGCCTGGATGCGGTGGGTTTTGATCCGGCCATAGACCGCCTGTTCAGTGTGGGTGACCTGGTCGACCGTGGGCCGCACAGCGAGGCCGCGCTGGAGTGGCTCGCGCGACCCTGGTTCCATGCGGTGCAAGGTAACCATGAGGCGCTGGCAATTACCCGCGTGCGAGGGGGGCGGCTTGACCTGGAGATGTACCGCGCAGCGGGTGGAAGCTGGTTCCTGGACCTGCCGCGCAAGGCGCAATTGCGTTTCGTGGAACGCTTCGAGCAATTGCCGATTGCCATCGAAGTGGAAAGCGCGGCCGGCCTGGTCGGGCTGCTGCATGCAGACAGCCCGTTTGCAGATTGGGCAGCGCTACGTTCCTGTCTGCAGCTGGATGACGACCCTGAAGTACGCCAGGTATGCCAGTGGTCGCGGCGGCGCCTGAAACAAGGTGATACGCAGCAGGTGCAGGGCCTGCGTGCATTGCTGGTCGGCCACACACCGGTGCTGGAGGCAAAGCTGCTGGGCAATGTCTGGCACCTGGATACAGGGGGGTGGGCTAGCGGCCATTTCACCTTGATGGACATGCGTACCCTGCAACTGGTCAGCCCTGCGCCAGATGCATCAACAGCGCGGCGGCCAGGATCACCAGCATGATCCCTGAGGCCCGCTCAAGCCACGGCAGGCTGCGAGCGAAATGCCGCAGTACTCGTTGGTTGCCGATGGCCACGGCGACCAGCAGGTCCCAGAGCAGGACGATGCTGAACATCCACAGCGCGTAGGCCGATTTCCAGCCGGCGCTGGCGCTGGCGACCATGCTGGCGAGGCTGGCATAGAACAGCGCGTTCTTGGGGTTGAGGATACCGGACAACAAGCCCATGCCCAGATTGCGCCACCAGCCTTGAACCCTCGGGTTGCCTGCGACTGCGCCCAGGCGGGTTTGCCCGGCGTGGCGCAGGAACAGAATGCCGATGTAAAGCAGGTAGCTGGCGCCGGCCAGTTGCAGTGCAGTGAACAGCAGGCTGCCTTCCTGCAGCACAGACAGGCCGGTGAAGGCCATGGCGATGAACGCGCCATTGGCCAGGGCAATGCCCAGGCAGGCGCCGCTGGCGATGCGCCAGCCGCTGTTGATCGAACTGCGTGCGACCAGGAAGAAGTCCGGGCCGGGTGAGAGCAGGGCGAGGAAGTGGGCGAGGGCAATGATCAGGAACGGTTGCATGGGCGGCGCGGCTCTGCGGGAAAAACCGCAGTCTGCTGCCGGGCCTGCCCCAGCGTATTGAACAATATTGCAAACAAAGCGGGGCACTGTCCCTGTGCAGGAGCGCACAGGCCTCTAATCGCCCCGATACTGCCCCGGCGTCACACCCACATGGGCTTTGAATACCCGTTGGAAATGGCTTTGATCGGCAAACCCGAGGCGGTAGGCCACCTCCGCCAACGCCAGCCCTTCGCCCAGCAACTGCCGCCCGCGATTGACCCGGGCATTGAGCAGATAGGCATGCGGCGTCAACCCTGTGGCCGTGCGGAATGCGCGGATCAACTGGTAGCGCCCAAGGCCGGCCTCGCGGGCCAGCACCTCCAGGCTCAGTTGCGCGGGGTCCTGGCCTTCGAGGCGTGCGATCAAACCGCTCAACGCAGTTGCCCCCAAGGCGGGGGCTGCTGCCAGCGGGGCTTGGGCGGAAAAGTCCAGGTCACCCACAAAGGCAATCAGCGCCGCATCCTTCTCACTGTTGCTGGCGCTGGAGAACAGCAACCTGTTCAGCTCGCAGAACTGCCCATACACCGCTGGCACCCGGCAGATACGCGCCGGCTCACCGGGCCCGGCGCCGGCCAGTCCCGACTCCAGCCGCACCTGGGTCAGCCAGTCGGCATCCACATGCAGCATCTGGTAGCTCCAGGCTTGCCCGGGTTGGGGGTTGCAGGCATGTACGCGGTGGGCTGGCACCAATACCAGCGTGCCGGGTGTCAGCCGTTCCTGCCCATGTGCGGCGCCGCTGAAATGGCTGTGGCCAGCATCCACCGCACCGATGGAGAACGTCGGGTGGCTGTGGGCCTTGTAACAGGCGCGGCTATGACAGGCGCGGCGGCTTTCCACATGCGGGAGTGCCGGGTCGCGCCACAGCTCGGCGTGGGAGCGGGGCATCACAAGGTCCTCTATTTCGCCCGCAGCGTAACAGGTGCCGCGTACCCGTACAGTTTTTATCGCTGGCTGTAACTTGACCGCAAGGCCCGGCACACGCCGAAATAGACGCTTGTTGCCCAAGGAAAACAACAATGGACCTTTCAAGCCTGCTGCTTTTCATCCCCGCCTGCTTCGCCCTGAACATGGCGCCCGGGCCGAACAACCTGCTGTCGCTGCACAACGCCAGCCGCTACGGCCTGCGCACGGCCTGCGTGGCCGGTGGTGGTCGCATCGTTGCCTTCAGCGGCATGATCGCCTTGGCGGCCATGGGCCTGGCCGTGGTGCTGCACACCAGTGAATACCTGTTCCTGGCCATCAAGGTAGTGGGGGCGGCGTACCTGTTCTACATCGCCTGGCAGCTGTGGCGCGCACCGGTAGGCGAGGCCGTGGTGGCAGCCGATCACCCGCGTGGCACCTGGCGCCTGACGCGGCAGGAGTTTTGGGTGGCAGCTGGCAACCCCAAGGCCATCCTGATCTTCACCGCCTTCCTGCCGCAATTCGTCTCGGTCGGCAGCACCACCCCGGTAAGCGAGCAGTTCCTGTGGTTGGGGCTGTTGTTCCTGCTGCTGGAATGGGCGGCCATAGCCCTCTACGCAGGCCTTGGCGCCTACATGCAGCGCTGGTTCAGCCAACCCGGCCCGCGCCGTTTGTTCAACCGGGTCAGCGCCTCCCTGCTGGGCTGCGCCGGCCTCGGCTTGTTGGCGGCGCGCCGCTAGAACTGCCAGCGCACCCCCAGGTTGATGCCGCTGGCTTCCTGCTGGCGGCTGTCCAGGTTGGCGGTGTACTGCACGCCGCCATGCAGGCTCAGCGCTTCGCTGACCTGCGCCACCACGCCGCTTTCCAGTTGCACCGAGGTATAGCGGTAGTCGGTCTTGATCTTGTCGACATCATCGAAGGTCAGGGTGTCGCGGCCACCGTCGCCGTGCCACAGGTTGACCTGCGCATAGGGTTGCAACAGGCGCCCGCTGCTCCCCGTGAACGCACCTTCCAGGCGCACACCCAAGCGGCCGGTCAGCTCTACCTGGGCGTCATGGCTGATGCGCGAGACACTATCGCTTGCGCTGTCGAGCGAAACTTTTTGTGCAATCAGCTGGGCTTGTGGCTCCAGCGTCCAGCGTTCGGACAGGGCGATGGGGTAGCCGGATTCGAGCGACGCCGCCCAGGCATGGCCGTCGATGTCCAGCTTATCGCCGCGCTGCGAGCGGGCCCGCCCATCGAGACGGGTGTACTGCAACACTGCATCCAGGTACGCGCCTTGCGGCCCGACCAACGCCCAGTAAGTGCCAACACTGTCGCCATCAAGTTTCAGGTCGCCAACGCTGCGGTCTTGCTCGGCCAGGGCGAAACCTTTGACGTCGGCATCCAGGCGGCTGTGGCTGACGTAAAAGCCGACATGGTGGCGATAACCGCCATCGCCCGTCTTGGCATACAAGTCCTGGCCCACCTTGAAACCGTACAGGTCGCCCTCCAGGCTCGGGCTGACCGTACCGCTCCATTGCTGGCGAAGCGTGCCGCCGTAGGCTTGTCCCCAACTGGCAGGCAGGGCGCCTTCGCCTTTGAGCAACTGTTGGTCGCCCTGGCGTTGATGGAAGGTGCCCAAGGCCTGGCGCGCGATGATCGCAGCGCCTCTTGGGGCGGCAGCGTAAACCGGGACTTCCGGGCGATACAGCGGCAGGCTTTCGCCTTGCACGGGGGCGGGCAGGTCGACCTGGCCAGGTGCCAGAGCGGCAACAGGTGGCGTCTGGGCCGGTGCTATTACCGGCGGCCTGCCCGGCTGTGAAGGTTGTGTGGGTTGTTCGGGCTCGGGGCCCGGTGCTGGAGCGGGTGGCGCGACTAGCGTCGAGCGCAGGTACCAGCTGTTTTGGCTGCCAGCGGTTACACCGCCCTTGAACAACCGGTAGTCATAGGCACCTACCGATAGCGTTTGCGTTTGCACGAATGCAGTGGCAGAGCTGGTGGCGCCGTCACGGGCTTCGACGAGCTGGATGCCGTTTTGTGCGGTTGTTGCACCCGCGCCATTGAGGTTGTTGACGAACAATCGCGTAGAGCCGCTGATGGCGCCGCGGCTGACCACCAGGCGGTCGGAGGCAGCGCCATCGCCTGCCAGTACGCTATTGAGGCGCAGTGTGCCGTTGTTACCGGTGTAATCGCCCTGAACAGTCAGGCGGCCCTGAGCGTCGTTGCCACGACTCAGGTCGAGGGTGCCGGCGTTGACTAACGATACCTTGCTGTCACTCTGGATGCTGACGATGCTGCCCTGGCGGCTGATCAGCGAGCTGCTTGCATCGATCAGAAGGGTGCCTGTCCCAGTGGCGGGGATCACGCGTGGCTGATCGCTGCCGAGGTCTCCCAGCGTGAGGGTGTCGTTGAGGGTGAGCTGGCTGCCTTGCTGGAGGTTGATGGACTCCCAGTTGATGTACGACGCCCCTTGGCCGACCTGACTCTGCTCGAACGTCAGTGTGTCCGTGCCGGTACCGCCGTCCAGAATAACGGCAGAGTTACCGAGGTCGAGGGCGCGGACGATGGCGGTGTCATCGTCATTCTCCATAATGACCCGCTTACCGATCTGGCCGCCCGTCCAGGTAAATTCATCCTTGCCGTTGCCAGTGCGTATTTCGCCTTTGAGCGTGCCGCCGCTGATGGTTATCTTGTCAACGCCGCTACTGGTACTGATATCACCGCCGACGGTGCCGCCTGTCATGATGATCGTGTCGTTGCCAAGCCCACTGACAACGTTGCCAACAACAACGGTTTCGACCCCGAGCCCCTGGGAAATTTCGAGGAAGTTGTCAGCGAGCTTGAGATCGATTCGGCCAATGCTGCCGCCTTTGAACCATGCGGTGTCACCGTCTTCAAAAGCGCCCGTGATGATGCCGCCGGTCATGGTGAACGTGTCCATGTCACCGCCCTGGTTCAACGACCCTAGCGTGCCGCCAGACATCGTGAAGGTGTCCTCGCCATTGCCTTGTTGCAATGACTGCACCGTCCCGCCGCTGAGGGTGAACTCATCAGCGGCATCGGTTTGCACGACGGCGCCGAGGGTCTCACCGGGTGTAACCGTCAGGGATTGGGAATGAGCCAGCAATGGCAGTGCCAGCAGGGGTAAGGGCAGCAGCGAGCGGGGGCATCGCATAGGCAGGTCTCCGGGTCCATTGAAGGGTCCACTACCTGAAGCGACGCCAACGGGGTGGCTTCGGCCCTGCCGGAGTTGTATGTAATGTTTGGCGAGGGGACAACTGGCAAAAATGTCAGGTGGCCCGCTGCCATCAATCGCGATAGAACGTTTGCACCAGGTGGTAGCCGAACTTGCTCTTGATCGGCCCGTGCACTACACGCAAAGGCTTCTTGAAAATCACCTGGTCGATGGCGCCGACCATCTGGCCCGGGCGGACTTCGCCCAGGTCGCCGCCGCGCTTGCCAGAAGGGCAGACCGAAAACTTTTTGGCCAGCACGTCGAAAGCCTCGCCGTTGGCGATGCGCTGTTTAAGCTTCTCGGCTTCGTCAGCGGTTTTGACCAGGATGTGGCGGGCTTGGGCTTTCATGGGGTACCTGTGCTTCGGGGCGAAAAAAGGGGCGCATTATGCCTGATAGACTCGCCTTGCAGGAGCGGCACAAGGCCGCTCCTGCAGGGGCCGCGGTAGTTATTCGACTTTAGCCTTTTGCACGTCCTGCGACGCCGACCAGATGCGGTAGCGCACCTCGACATCCTTGGGCACATACACCACCACCGGCAGCTTGCTGTTGTAGCGCAGCAGGAAGCCGTCACCGATCACTGGCACGAAGGCCTCGGTCTTCTTGCCATCCGGGCAGGCCATCAGGGTGCTGGCCGGGCCGCTGACTTTGTCCAGGCGGTAGTAGTTGTAGCCCCAGCCTTCCAGGGTGCGTTCTTCAAGGCTACCCCCCAAGTGCTGGCGATTGCAGTCGACTTGCAACGTTTTGCCGGCGAGGATCTCCAGTTTGTAGGCCGATTCATCGGCCTGTGCCGGCAGGTGGATGACCTGCCGGGTAAAGCCTTTTTCCGCCTCTGGGTAAGGCGCGACGTCCTTCAGGCTTGCCGCCATCGCAGGCGTGGCGGCAGCCAGGGTGAGGGCCAGAATTGCGGTCATCGGGGTAGGGCGCATAGGGCCTCCTTGCAGGTAAACGAATGCGAACCCGCCGCCAGGCCCAGGCCGCCCGTCACTGGGCCAACCAGCCACCGTCGACGTTCCAGGCGGCGCCGCGAACCTGGCTTGCGGCCTCGCTGCACAGGAATAGTACCAGTTCACCCAGGTGCTCGGGGGTGACAAACGCCAGCGACGGTTGCTTTTCGGCCAGCAGATCATGCTGTGCTTGCAGCGGATCGCCACCGTTGGCAGCACGATCGTCGATCTGCTTTTGCACAAGCGGGGTCAGTACCCAGCCTGGGCAGATGGCGTTGCAGGTGACATTGCTGGTGGCGGTTTCCAGGCCCACCACCTTGGTCAAGCCGACCACACCATGCTTGGCTGCCACATAGGCCGCCTTGCCGGTCGAGCCGACCAGGCCATGCACCGAGGCAATGTTGATGATGCGCCCCCAGTTGCGCGTGCGCATGCCCGGCAGGGCCAGGCGCGTGCCATGGAACACAGCTGACAGGTTCAGGGCAATGATCTTGTCCCAGCTTTCCAGCGGAAACTGCTCCACCGGCGCGACATGCTGGATGCCGGCGTTGTTGACCAGGATGTCGACGCCGCTGAATTCGCGCTCGGCCAGGGCGAACAACGCTTCAATCTGGGCCACGTCCGACAGATCGGCCGGATGGTGAACCACCTTCACTCCATGGCGGGCGATTTCGGCTATGGCCGGTGCCGGGTCGCCAAAGCCGTTGAGCACGATATTGGCGCCGGCGCGTGCCAGCACCTGGGCGATACCCAAGCCGATGCCGCTGGTGGAACCGGTAACGAGTGCAGTCTTGCCTGTCAGGGTCATGCAAAGCTCCTTTTCAAGTAAAGGCCGGGCGTGAAGACTCATTTTCTGGGGTCGAACGCTTCGCGCAAGGCATCGCCGATGAACACCAGCAGCGACAAGATCACCGCCAGCGCAAAGAACGCGGTAAAGCCCAGCCATGGGGCCTCAAGGTGTTGCTTGCCTTGGGTCACCAGCTCACCCAGCGAGGCACTCCCGGCCGGCATGCCGAAGCCGAGAAAGTCCAGCGCAGTCAGGGTGGTGATTGCCCCGGTCAGCATGAACGGTACATAGGTCAGCGTGGCGTTCATTGCATTGGGCAAGATATGCCGCAGCATCACCTGGCTGTCCGCCAACCCCAGCGCGCGAGCGGCTTTCACGTACTCCAGGTTGCGCCCACGCAGGAACTCGGCGCGCACCACATCGACGAGGGTCAGCCAGGAAAACAGTGCCATGATCCCCAGCAGCCACCAGAAATCCGGCTCGACAAAGCCGCTGAGGATGATCAGCAGGTAGAGCACAGGCAACCCCGACCACACCTCCAGCAGGCGTTGGCCAATCAGGTCGACCCAACCGCCGTGGTAGCCCTGCAGCGCGCCGGCCACTACACCGATGAACACGCTGACCACAGTCAGAGCGAAGGCGAACAGCAGCGATACCCGCGTGCCATACAACACCCGAGCCAGCACGTCGCGGCCCTGGTCGTCGGTGCCTAGCCAGTTGCTCGTGCTGGGCGGGCTGGGGGTGGGTACCAGCAGGTCGTAGTTGGGCGTATCGGCGCTGAACGGGATGGGCGCGAACAGCATCCAGCCGCCCTGGTCTGCGATCAATTGCCGTACATAGGCACTGCGATAGTCGGGCTGAAATGGCAGCTGGCCGCCGAATTCCTGCTCGCTGTAGCGCTTGAGCGCCGGCACATACAGCTCGCCCTTGTAACTTAGAAGCAGCGGCTTGTCGTTGGCCACCAGCTCAGCGCCAAGGCACAGCAGCAGCAGGCCGGCGAACAGCCACAGCGAGACCCAGCCCAGGCGGTTGCGGCGAAAGCGTTGCAGGCGGCGGCGCGAGACGGGGGACAGCATCAGTGCGCCCTCGTGTCGAAGTCGATACGCGGATCGAGCAGGGTGTACGACAGGTCACCGATCAGGCGGATCAACAGGCCTGCCAGGGTGAAGATGAACAGGGTACCGAACACCACCGGGTAATCTCGCGACACGGCGGCCTCGTAGCTCAGGCGGCCGAGGCCATCGAGGGAGAAGATCACCTCGATCAGTAACGAACCGGCGAAAAACATCGTGATCAGTGCCTGCGGCAACCCGGCCACCACCAGCAGCATGGCATTGCGCAGCACATGGCCGTACAGCACCCGGCGCTCACTCAGGCCCTTGGCCCGGGCGGTGACCACGTACTGGCGGGAAATCTCGTCGAGGAAGGCGTTCTTGGTCAGCAACGTAAGGGTTGCGAAACCGCCGATCACCAAGGCCCCGACCGGCAGCACCAGGTGCCAGAAGTAGTCGGCGACCTTGCCCAGCAGGCTGAGCTCGGCGAAGTTTTCCGAGACCAGCCCGCGTACCGGGAACCAGTTGAGCGAGGTGCCACCGGCGAACAGCACGATCAGCAGCAGCGCGAACAGGAACGAGGGCAGTGCGTAGCCGACCACAATCAGCGCGCTGCTCCAGGCATCGAAGCGGCTGCCGTGGCGTACCGCCTTGCGGATGCCCAGCGGGATCGACACCAGGTAGGTGATCAGCGTGGCCCACAAGCCCAGCGACAGGGTCACCGGTAACTTGTCCAGGATCAGGTCAGTGACTTTGGCCCCGCGGAAGAAGCTGCTGCCAAAGTCCAGCCGGGCATACTGGCCGAGCATCAACCACAGCCGTTCGGGGGCCGACTTGTCAAAGCCGTACTGGCGCTTGATTTCTTCGATCAGTTTCGGGTCCAGACCGCGGGTGGCACGCGACTCGCCATGTACCACCTCGGCGCGTGCGCCGGGTGCACCGCCGCCCAGGCCTTGCAGACGCGCCACGGCCTGCTCCACCGGGCCACCCGGCGCGGCCTGGACGATGGCGAAGTTGACCAGCAGGATTGCCAGTAGCGTCGGGAGGATCAGCAGCAGACGGCGCAGAATGTAGGCGGTCATGGTGATAGCTTCCGGCGTTCGGCCATTTGCGCGTTGGTCAACGGGGTGGGGCTTACCTCCCACCAGGTATCCAGGCCTTCGTCATAGGTGGCCTGGACCTTGGGCAGGCCAAAGCGGTTCCACCAGGCGGTGGAGCTGCCCGGCGGGTAGTAGTTGGGGATCCAGTAGTAGTTCCATTGCAGCACACGGTCCAGGGCATGGGCGTGGTGCAGCATGTCGGCCTGTGTGCCGGCGCGCACCAGACCGTCGATCAGGTGGTCCACGGCCGGGTCCTGCAGCACCATCAGGTTGTTCGAGCCGGGGTCGTGCGCGGCTGCCGAGCCAAAGTAGTTGTACAGCTCGGCACCGGGCGACAGGCTGACCGGGTAGCCGGTGACGATCATGTCGTAGTCCCGTGCCATCAGGCGGTTGACGTACTGGGCCGAATCGACATTGCGGATGTTCAGGGTGACGCCGATCTGTGCCAGGTTACGCTTCCATGGCAGCAGCAGGCGCTCCATGCCTGACTGGCCGTTGAGGAAGGTGAATGCCAGCGGTGTGCCCTGGCTGTTCACCAGGCGGTCCCCTTCGGGGTGCCAGCCGGCTTGTTCAAGCAGGTCCAGGGCCTGCAACTGCTGCTTGCGGACAATCCCCGAACCATCGGTTACCGGAGCGGTGAACACAGTGGTGAAGACTTCGTCCGGTATTTTGCCGCGCAACGGATCGAGCAGCTTCAGTTCGTCGGCATCCGGCAGCTTGCGAGCCGCCAGCGGTGTGTTGGAGAACACGCTTTGCTGGCGGATGTACAGGTTGCGCATCATCTGCCGGTTGCTCCACTCGTAGTCCCACAGCATGCCCAGCGCCTGGCGCACGCGGCGGTCCTTGAACTGCGGCTGGTCGAGGTTGAATACGAAACCCTGGGCAACCTGCGGTTTGGCCGGGCCCAGGTGCGCGCGTTGCAAGCGGCCATCGTCCAGTTGTGCGCCGTTGTAGCCCAGGGTGTAGGCGGTGGCGGAAAACTCGCGGTTATAGTCGTAGCCACCGCCTTTGAGCACCTGCCGCGCCACCTCGGTGTCACCGAAGTACTCGATGCGCAGCTGGTCAAAATTGTAGCGGCCCCGGCTGGCCGGCCGGTTGCGTGCCCACCAGGTCGGGTCTCGTTCGAAGGTGATGCTGCGGCCGTTGTCGATGCGCCCGATGCGGTATGGCCCGCTGCCAACTGGCTTGTCGAAACCCGCACCATTGGCGAAGTCGCGCTGCTGCCAGTCATGTTCGGGTAGCACTGGCAAGCTGGCGAGGTCCAGCGCCAGGGTTCGGCCGTGGTCGGGCTTGAAGTCGAAGCGCACGTGCTGCGGGCCTTCCACGGTTACGCCGGTGACATCGGCGAACTGCGTGCGGTACTTGAGGCTGCCCTTGCTCATCAACAGCTCGAAGGTGAAACGTACGTCCTCGGCGCGCACCGGCTTTCCATCGGCGAAGGTGGCAAGCGGGTCTATCTCGAAACGCAGCCAGGCATCCGCCGGGCCACGCTCCATGCTGCGGGCAATCAGGCCATAGACGGTATAGGGTTCATCGAACGAGCGTACGGCCAGTGGCGCGTACAGCAGGCCGTCGACCTCGCTGACGCCGATGCCTTTGTCGATGTACGGCAAAATATGGTCGAACTGGCCGATCTCGATGGCCGAGCGGCGCAGGATGCCGCCCTTGGGGGCGTCGGGGTTTACGTAGTCGAAATGCTGGAAGTTGGGGGCGTAGCGGGGGGCTTCGTCGTAGACGGTGAGGGCGTGGCTGGGAGCGGCATGGACGGTAAAGCCCATGCACGAAAACACAAGCCCCCACAATACTTGTGGGAGCGGGTTTACCCGCGAATGCGTCGGAGCAGGCAACGAGGTTGTCTGGTCTGGCCTCTTCGCGGGTAAACCCGCTCCCACAGGGGGTCTGATCACCGGGAGGGAGAATCAGTCCTGGCGGCTGGTCACTTCCAGCAGGTGGTAGCCGAACTGGGTCTTCACCGGGCCTTGCACGGTGTTGACCGGGGCGCTGAACACCACGGTGTCGAACTCCTTGACCATCTGGCCTGGGCCGAACGAGCCCAGGTCACCGCCCTGACGGCTGGACGGGCAGGTCGAGTTGGCTTTGGCGATTTCAGCGAAGTCGGCGCCTGCTTCGATCTGGGTTTTCAGTTCGTTGCATTTCTCTTCGCTGCTGACCAGGATGTGGCGGGCGGTTGCACGGGCCATGGGTACTGCTCCTTGGGGTAAAAACGCAAGCCTAGCGCACTTGCTTGGGGTATGTCTCGCCAGGCTCGCAACCTTCGGCTCACAGTTTTAGTGCAGCCTCACGCAACAAGGTTTCGGTCGAGGCCCAGCCCAGGCAGCCGTCGGTGATCGAAACGCCGTACTTCAGTGCACCCTTGCCCAGCGCCTGGCAGCCGTCGAACAGGTGCCCCTCGATCATCACGCCAACGATCGAGCGATCGCCTGCCAGGCGTTGCTCCAGCACATCGTTGAACACCGCCGGCTGACGAGCCGGGTCCTTGCCGCTGTTGGCGTGGCTGCAATCGACCATGATGCGCGCCTGAACGCCAACCTTGGCCAATGCCTGACGGGCCATGGCGATGCTGTTGGCATCGTAGTTGGGCCCTTTGTGGCCACCGCGCAGTACCAAGTGCGTGTCCGGGTTGCCCAGGGTTTCGATGATTGCCGGGTGGCCCTGCGCATCCATGCCGAAGTGGCGGTGCGGGTGGGCTGCGCTGCGCATGGCGTCGGTGGCGATGGAAATGCCGCCGTCGGTGCCGTTCTTGAACCCGACCGGCAGTTCCAGGCCACTGACCATTTCGCGGTGAATTTGCGATTCGGTAGTGCGTGCGCCAATTGCGGCCCAGGCCAGCAGGTCGTCGAAGTAGCCGGCGGCCATCGGTTGCAGCAGCTCGGTGGCCACCGGCAGGCCACGTTCGATCATGCTCAGCATCAGCCCGCGGGACAAGGCAATACCCGAGTGCATGTCGTCGCTGCCATCCAGGTGTGGGTCGTAGGCCAGACCTTTCCAGCCGACGGTAGTACGCGGTTTTTCGACGTAGGCGCGCATCACCAGCAGCAGCTTGTCACCGACTTCGCGGCTGAGGGCGGCCAGGCGGTCGGCGTATTCCAGCGCCGAGCGTGGGTCGTGGATCGAGCACGGGCCGACGATTACCAGCAGGCGCTCGTCGCGGCCTTCGAGGATGTTGCGGATGGCCTGGCGGTGGGCCTGGACTTGCTGGGCCAGTTCACTGGACAGCGGCATCTGTTGCTTGAGCAGGTGCGGGCTGGGCAGGCGCTTGCTGACCGTGGTGTTGGCTGCTTGCGGCTGAGTCAGGGGCAGGGCGAGGTTGGAAGCTTGCATGGCGTTTTTCCCTGGGCGGACGGCGGGTTCAGGCCCGCGCTGTCGGCCCTATCGAGGTGTTCGACAGATCGTTGAATTCGTATTGGCTGCTGCATTGCCACCTGTTGAGGACCGATCGGAGGCGGCAGGCTGGCCCGAACGGGATTGGCTAAATCGCCAGGCATAGGTGTTTGCGTCGTAATAAGTGGCGTAGTTCATGAATCTGTCCTCAATGTGAATCGGTGTTGTTCAAAGGCCTGAAAAGCAAAACCCCCGGTCGGGGAGCCGACCGGGGGTTTGAGTATTCTCATGTTCGGCGGCCCCTCGAAGGTGGGCGCCGTGTGGGTATCGGCGCCTAGTGGCTAAACCAATACCCGAAGTAATAGCTGGCAGGTGCCACGCAGCCGGCAACGGCCAGCACAGGGCGCAGTTTGCGACCGGTGTGGTTGGCGTGGTTGCGGGTGTGATTTGGCATGTTGCTCTCCAGTGAATGAGCCCGAGCTTACTTCAGTTTCACCGGGCCATTCAATGGATAAATGCTATGAGCTCGATCATTTGTTTTTGTACTGGATGGTTCAATGGCCGTAGCGCCCGATCAGGCTCTGCGCCCCTAATGCGTGGCCTTGCAGCAACTGCAACAGACCGCTGCGGTCCAGTCCCTCGGGAAGCGTGCCCAAGGGCAGGTCTGTGGCAATGAGCGTCAGTGCGTAATGGTGCGGGTTGTCGCCAGCGGGTGGGCAGGGGCCTCGGTAGCTGAGGGTGCCCCGCGAGTTGCGCCCCACAGTCACGTATTGCCCACTGAGCCCGGCCATGCCTTCCTTGAGCCCATCGTGCTCCGGGTCAATGTTGTACGCGACCCAGTGCACCACGCCGATACCCTTGCCGCCGTCCGGGTCGAACATGATCAGCGCGAGCGACTGGGTACCTGCGGGCAGGTTGTTCCAACTCAGTTGCGGGGTGCGCTCCTCGCCTGCGCCGCAGGCCGGGTCCTGCCCGACCTGCTGCAGGGCGATCACGCCCCCATCAGTGAATGACGAGGAACTGATCGACAGCGCCCCTTGGTTGCTACTGCTTGCCAAGGCTGTGCAGGGCAGCAGGGCGGCGAGCAGCCAGGGTTTGACGTTCATGGCGAATCCTTGGCAGGGCTTTGGGCGCAGTGTAGCCGAGGCGTGCCTCAGTGGCTGTCCTGGTCCTCGGCGGTGCCGCCGGTGTGCCCGGCGCCAGAGCCTGTCGCCTCGCCCGTGCTGTTCGAACCGCCGCTGGCCCCGTCGGCGGCATCGCTGTTGCTGCCGGTGTCGCTGCTGTCGTTGTCCTGGCCACTGCCGGGGCTGTTGACGCTGCTGTCGTCACCGGCGGTCTTGCCGCCAGACTGGTCGGTTTGCGGACGGCTGTCGGTGTTGGTGTCGGTGGCAGCAAAGGTGGTACCGGTGAGGCTGGCCAGCGCGAGCGCCAGGCACAGGGAGAGAGAGCGAATGCGGATCATGGAGGGTCTCCTTGGCGGATGATCTGTCATTCGTTTGGCTGCGCGTCAGGGCAGGTGTGCCTTTCGGGCGACGAGTGGTCACTCTGTGGGAGCGGGCTTGCCCCGGGAACACCGGCAAAGCCGGTGCCATACACAGCGTTGCCTGCTTCGCGGGACAAGCCCGCCCCCACACCAGCCACTGTTCTCTGCGTGACAGCACAACCTATAAGGGATGAGTGGCCTCCCACAAGGAGTCGGCAACGGATTCAGACAGGCTCTGAGCGTTGCGCCGGGCTTTCCACGGGATCCAGCGGCGGATGCTCCTGCGCCGCATGCATCAGGTCTTCGGTTACCCGCAGCTCGGCGCCGGTTGGCGAGAAGGTGGTCGAAGCGGTGAACGGTGCCGGGTGCTCTGCGGCCGGGCGCTTGCCGCGTCGCCACATGAAAAAGCACACCATGGCCAGGTTGACCACGGCAAAGGCCCAGAACAACCCGGCCTCGCCAAACTCGGTCATCATGGGCGAAATGGCCACCGGCGCCATGGCCGAACCCAGTGAGTTGATCAACAACAAGCCTTGAATCATCGGTACCAGCGCGTCGGAAGGCGCGCGGTCGGCCGCATGGCTGACCGCCACCGGGTACAGCGTGAACACGCCACCACCCAGCAGGAACAGCATGGCCGGCAGCAGGAACGAGTCCGACGGCAGGAATACTGTGACCAGCGACAACACCACGCACAGTGCAGCCAGGGCAATCAGCACATCCTGGCGATCCTTGCGGTCGGACCAGCGGCCCACCGGGTATTGCAGCAGCATGGCGCCGAGGATCACCCAGGCCATCATGTTGCCGACCTCGCCCACGGCCAGGCCGATGCGCTGCAGGTACAGCGGCAGCAGGGCATAAATGCCGGCAATCGCCACCCCCGAACCAAAGCAGCCAACCAGGCCAGACGGTGCCACACCCAACAATTGGCGGGGTTTGAGGGGTTCGACCTGGTCCAGCAGTGGCGATACCCGCGGGAGGATCACGATGGGCAGTACCGACAGGGCAGCCAGTACCCCAGCCAGCATGAAGGGTGCGGTGTCGCCAAGCTGGGTGATTTCGCCAAGGCCTGCCTGGGCAATCACCCCGGCGCCGTAGAAGGCGATCATGTACAGCGCCAGCAGGCGGCCGCGGATTTTTGCATCGCCGGCCAGCAGCAGCCAGCTTTCGATCACCAGGAACACGCCGACTGCCGCCCACCCGTTGATCAGGCGCAGCACCGACCACCAGGTGACGTCGTAGAACAGCCCCTGCAGCAGGATGGTCGCGCCGATCAGCGAAGCGAAGCTTGTGTAGGCGCGGATATGGCCGATGCGCAAGATCAGCCGGTCGTTGAAGATGGCGCCCAGGGTCAGGCCTAGGAAGTAGGTGGACGAGACGACGCCGATGGTGGTGGCCGACTCACCGGCAGCGCCCAGGCGCAGGGTAGTCAGGGAAGACATGAAGCCGTTGCCCAAGGCAATGATGAACAGCCCGAGCAGGGGCGCCAGCGCCATGGCCAGCAAACGCGGAGACATACAAACCTCTAGTTGGATGAGCGGAATGAGCGCCTTCTCGGACGCGCACACCGGCTCGACCCGATAAGGGGCGAGTGGCGACACGGATGCGACCTGGGCAAGACTCAACCGCTGGACCCTTTGGGAATGGGCCGGGCGGGGAGGGTTGAGCCTATTTCACATGTGCGTTCATGTGTTCAGGCACGGACTCTGTCATTGCTGCGGGTTGCCACCGTTCAAGGCGACGGGCGAAAAGGAAGCGGGATTCTACGGGCTTGGAAGCTTTTGCCCAAGGGGCACGGGTATGCGACGAGACGCCGCAGTCCAAGGGCGACATGAACGTGTCTTGGGCAGACATCTTGGCGCCGCTGTGCAGCCCCGGCCATCTCACGGACTGCTGCATAATGCTGAACCCACCCCAAGGAAGGCCCATCATGTTCGCGTCGCTGTTCGCAGTCCTGGCCCCGGTCTTCATCGTCGCCGGCATCGGCTTTGCCTGGGCCCGCAAGGGCCTGGACTACCCCACCGATTTCATCGCCCGGGTCGTGATGACTGTCGGTACCCCGTCGCTGGTGCTGTCCACCCTCAGTCGCACCGAGCTGAACCCTGACGCCTTCACCAGCATGGCCTTGGCTTGCCTGCTGTGCACCCTGGGCATGGCCTTGGTCGCCTTGCTGGTGTGTCGTGCTTCGGGCATGCATTGGCGGGTACTGCTGCCGGCGTTCATGTTTCCTAATACGGGCAATATGGGCCTGCCGATCAGCTTGTATGCCTTCGGTGAGCACGGCCTGGCACTGGCCGTGGCGTTTTTCCTGACCTTGTCGATCGTGCAGTTCACCATCGGCATGGCCATCTCTGGCACAGCGGCTTCGCTCAAGGCGCTGCTGCGCAACCCTATTGTCATCAGCCTGGCCGGCGCCATGCCCATCATCTTTCTCGATTTCGAGCTACCGCGCTGGCTGGCAAACACTGCAGATTTGCTCGGCGGCATGACCATTCCGCTGATGTTGCTGACCCTGGGGGTGTCGCTGGCCAGCATTCGCCTGCGTCACGTGGGCAGCGGCCTGTTGCTGGGCGGCTTGCGCATTGGCCTGGGGGCTGCGATGGGCTGGGCAGTGGGGGCGGCGCTAGGCATGGACAACCTTGAGCACGCGGTACTGGTGGTACAGTCGGCGATGCCGGTTGCTGTGTTCAACTACCTGATGGCGGTGCGGGCCAATCGTGAGCCGGAGCAGGTGGCGAACCTGGTGATGTGTTCGACGGTGCTTTCGTTTGTCTGGTTGCCGGTGGTGCTGGCCTGGTGGATGTAAGCCTGTTCTGGCCTCTTCGCGGGGCAAGCCCGCTCCCACAGGTCCAGCGCAGCCTTTGAAAGCTGTGCAGTCTCTGTGGGAGCGGGCTTGCCCCGCGAAGAGGCCGGCCGCGAACACATCAATCCTGGCTACGGGTATCGATACTGACCACTACCGACATCCCCGGCCGCAGGTGCCTGGCTTCCGGCTGGTCGGCATCCACGGTAATGCGCACCGGAATACGCTGGGCAATCTTGACGAAGTTGCCGGTGGCATTGTCCGCTTGCAGCAAGGCGAACTCCGAGCCGGTTGCTGGCGAGATCTGCTGTACATGCCCCTGTAGCTTCAGGTGGTTGAGCGCATCCACGGTGAAGCTCACCGGTTGGCCGATGCGTACATTGGCCATCTGGGTTTCCTTCATGTTGGCAATCACCCACAGGGTGTCGGGTACCAGGGCCATCAACTGCGCGCCGGAATTCACATAAGCCCCCAGGCGCGTGCCGATCTGCCCCAGCTGGCCGTCGCGCGGGGCGGTGACCCGGGTGTTGTCGAGGTCGATGCGCGCCAGCTCCACCGCCGCCTTGGCATTCTCTACCGAAGCTTGTAACGCGGCCCGGTTGACCACCACCGTTTCCCGGTCTTGGCGAGCGATTTCCAGCGCCGCCTTGGCCTGGGCCAGGCTGGCGACGGCAGCGGCTTCGCTGGCACGGGCCAGGTCCAGGTCACGGCGCGACACAGAGCCGTCATTGACCAGCGCCTGGTTGCGGCCAAGGTCGGCTTTGGCCTTGGCTGCCTGGGCCGCCGCATCGCCGATGGCCGCCTGACGCTGGGCGATGGTGGCTTCGGCGCTGTTACGCTGCTGCAGGTTGTTGGCCAGGGCCGCCTGCTGTTGCTGCAGTTGGGCGATGGCCTGGGCCAGGCGCTGCGTGTAGATGCGGTCGTCCAGTTGCACCAGCAAGTCACCGGTCTTGACGAACTGAAAGTCGTGCACCGGCACATCGACGATGTAACCACTGAGCTGCGGGCCAATGATGGTCACCTGGCCGCGCACCAAGGCATTTTCGGTACTTTCGATGGCGCTGCCGAACGGCGGCAGGCGCCAGGCATACAGCACCAGCAGGATGCCGGCCAAGGCCACGCAGGCGAAGCTGATCGTCGACAGGATGCGCACCCGCCGCGAACGCGTCGGGCTGGTGGGCTCGCTGGGCGGTGTGGTGCCTTCCGGGGTTTCGGCGATGGCGTTGGTGGTCGTGGTGCGGGTGTCGTCGGTCATCGGATGGGCGTGCCGGGGGTGGAGTCGGTGGAAGTGGTCTGGCGCCTTGCGTACCAGAGCCAGGTGCTGCGGATGCAGATCCAGACCATGGTCAGGATAGCGATGCTGCCGATCAGCACGAACACATCGTTATAGGCCATGACATTCGCCTCGCGGGTGGCGGCATTGGCCAGCACACGCATGCCAGCTTCGTTGCGCATGGCCGGGTCGGCGAGCAAGCCGCCGTAGCCGGCGCCACCGCTTTGAACGCGGCTGGTCACCAACGGTTCAAGGTAGCTGAGGCGGTCCATCAGGTGGCTTGAATGAAACTTTTCGCGCCAGGTCTGGAAGGTGCCCAGCAGTGCCGCGCCAATCAGGCCGCCGAGGTTGTTGCAGATGCCAAACAGCACCGAAAAGCTCACCAGATTGCGCGGGTTGGCGCGCACATGGCTGATGCCCAGTGCCATCGAAGGGCCGAGGAAAAAGGTGCTGCCGAACGCCAGCAGGAACTGGCTGAAGTACATTTGTGCCGGGCGGGTGAGGTTGCTGGAGCTGCTGTCCATGAACGCGCCTGTGGCCATGGCCAGTAGCGAGACGAACAGCGGGATCACCAAGTGGTTGGGGTTGATGGTCAGGGCACTGCTGGCCAGGCCAGCCACCGCACCCAGCAGCATGATCCAGTACAGCGTGCGCATCTGCTCGCTGCCCATGTTGAGTACCTGCAGGAAACCGACCGCACCGGTGGACTGTTCGGACGTGACCATGCGGATCAGTACCACACACAGGGCCAGGCGAATGATTGCACCGCTGCCCAGCCAGTGGGTCATCAGCAACGGGTTGCGGCGGTTGTGCTCGATGGCCAGGCCTGTGAAGATCAGCGCGATCGATGCCGCCAGTGCCACGCCGATCCACGGCGCCTCCAGCCACCAGTCTATGCGCCCCAGCGACAGCGCCGCGCAGAGCAGGGCGGTGCCGCTGGCCATCAGTGTAAAGGTGAGAAAATCCAGTGGTTCGAACGTCTTGAAGCGGTCACCGGGCGGCAGCTTGAGCATCAGTACGCACCCCAGCGCAGTCAGCGCCAGGCCCAGTTCGAACAGGTACAGGCCACGCCATTCGGCGATCTGCAGCAAGTCTTCGGAAAAAATCCGCGCCAGCGGCAGCGCCAGCTGCGAGGCGCCCAGGCCCAGTACCATGGCCTTCAGCCGCCATTTGGCGGGGAACGCCTGAATCATGTAGTACAGCCCCAGCGAGCTGAGCGCTGCGCCGACCATGCCGTGGGCCGCACGCACGGCAATGGCCGAGCTGAGATCGTTGACCAGCAGGTGGGCGAAAGTGACCAAGGCATACAGCACCAGGAACACTTCGGTGAACGCGCGCAGGCCGAACTGCTGGCGGAATTTCACCAACAGCAGGTTCATGGACACGTTGGTCATGACGTAGGCGGCCGGTAGCCAGGCCATTTCTGCCGTGGTCGCACCCAGGGCGCCCTGCAGGAACACCAGGTTGGCGGTGACCAGCGCGTTGCCCAGGCCACCGGTAATTGCCACCAGCAGGCCAACCACGCCGTAGGCCAGGCGCTTGGCTGGCGAATGCAGAGGCGTGGAGGGCGAGCCCGGCAGGCTGGGTTTTTCGTGGGGGAGCCACTGGCGAGGGGCGTATTTGTCCATGGGACAGACTGTACTTGAGCGGCGGTTGGTGCTGCTAGGTGCATCCTTTGGTTTTTGTGATGGCGATGCGCAGGTGCTACAAGGCTTTGGCCAAGAACGCCGCTGTGCGGCTGTCGGCACACGCGGCCACAACCTTGGGCGGCCCGCTGACCACTACTTTGCCCCCGGCGTCTCCGGCCCCTGGCCCGATGTCGATCACCCAGTCGCTCTGCGCCACCACGCGCATGTCATGTTCGACCACCACCACGCTGTGCCCGGCTTCGACCAGGCGGTTCAATTGCACCAGCAGCCGGTCGATGTCTTGCGGGTGCAAGCCATTGGTGGGCTCATCCAGCACGTACAGGGTTGCCCCACGGGCCGTGCGCTGCAGTTCGGTGGCCAGCTTGATGCGCTGCGCTTCGCCACCGGACAGTTCGGTGGCCGGTTGGCCCAGGCGCAGGTAGCCCAAGCCGATATCCTGAAGCACTTGCAAGCACCGGCGCGCCGGGGGCTGTTCGGCAAATACCTGCAGGGCCTGGTCGACCGTCAGTTGCAGCACTTGGGCGATGTTCATGCCTTGCCAGCTCACCGCCAGGGTTTCGGGGTTGTAGCGGGCGCCATGACAGGTGGGGCAAGGTGCGTAGACACTGGGCATGAACAGCAGCTCGACGCTGACGAAACCTTCGCCCTCGCAGTTGGCGCAACGGCCCTTGGCAACATTGAAGGAAAAGCGCCCGGCGTCGAAGCCCTTGGCCTTGGCCTGGTCTGTGGCAGCGAACAGCTTGCGCACATGGTCGAACAGGCCCGTGTAGGTAGCCAGGTTGGAGCGTGGCGTGCGGCCGATCGGTTTCTGGTCGACCTGCACCAGGCGCTTGATGCTGCCAAGGCCCGCACTCACATGGCCGCTGCTGGCCAGTTCAGGTGCGTCTTCCAGGCTTTGCTCTTCGGCTTCGCTGCGCTGCTCGGCATGGCCCAGGTGCGCGCCCACCAGTTCCAGCAGGGCCTGGCTGACCAGGCTGGACTTGCCCGAGCCGGAAATACCGGTGACGGCGGTAAAGCAGCCAAGCGGGAAGGCGGCGCTGACGTTGTGCAGGTTGTTGCGGGTGATGCCTTCAAGCTTCAGCCAGTCGCGGGCCTGCCGGGGTTCACGCGTGGTCCGGGCCGGGGCACTGAACAGGTAGGCGCGGGTGCGCGACGGCTCGACCTCGGCCAGGCCTGCGGGCGGGCCGCTGTAGAGAATGGTGCCGCCATGCTCGCCGGCAGCTGGCCCTACATCCACCAGCCAGTCGGCGCGGCGCATGGTGTCCAGGTCGTGCTCCACCACATACACCGAGTTGCCCGCGTGCTTCAGGCGCTGCAGGGCTTCGAACAGCGCTTCGCTGTCGGCAGGGTGCAAGCCGGCCGAAGGCTCGTCGAGTACGTAGATCACGCCGAACAGCTGCGAATTCAGCTGGGTGGCCAGGCGCAGGCGTTGCAGTTCACCAGAAGACAAGGTCGGGGTGCTGCGCTCCAGGGCCAGGTAGCCGAGGCCAAGGTCGAGCAGGGTATCGATGCGTTCGAGCAACTCGTTTGCGATGCGTTGGGCTGCCAGGCGCTTTTCCAGGGTCAGCTCGTCTTGCTGGTGTGTCAGGTAGCCCGCTGCTGCCACCTTGCGAAATACCTCGGCCAGCGCTTGCAATGACAGGTGCGACAGCTCGGCGATATCCAGCCCGGCAAAGGTCACGCCCAGCGCTTCGCGTTTCAGGCGTTTGCCCTGGCACAGCGGGCAGGGGCTGGGGCGCATGTATTGAGCCACGCGCTTGCGCATCTGTGCGCTTTGCGAGTGCATGAAGGTATGCAGCACGTACCGTCGGGCGCCCATGAACGTGCCCTGGTAGCTGGGCTCCTGTTTGCGCTTTAGCGCTTCACGGGTTTGCGCCGGGGTCAGGCCGGCATAAACGGGGGCGGTGGGCGTGTCCTCGGTGAACAGGATCCAGTCGCGCTGCGCCTGCGGCAGGTCGCGCCAGGGAATGTCAACGTCATAACCCAACGTCACCAGGATGTCGCGCTGGTTCTGGCCTTGCCAGGCCATGGGCCACGCCGCCACCGCACGCTCGCGGATGGTCAGCGACGGGTCGGGGACCATGGTTGCTTCGGTCACCTCGTAGACCCGGCCCAAGCCATGGCACTCTGGGCAGGCGCCCTGGGGCGTATTCGGCGAAAAGTCCTCGGCGTACAGCATCGCTTGCCCGTCCGGGTAGTGGCCGGCGCGCGAGTACAGCATACGGATCGAGCTGGACAAGGTGGTTACGCTGCCCACCGAGGAACGTGCGCTTGGCGTGCCGCGTTGCTGCTGCAGGGCTACCGCCGGCGGCAGGCCGTCGATGGCATCGACGTCGGGCACGCCAACCTGATCGATAAGGCGCCGGGCATAGGGCGCCACCGACTCGAAGTAGCGGCGCTGGGCTTCGGCATAAAGCGTGGAAAAGGCCAGCGAGGACTTGCCCGAGCCGGAGACGCCAGTGAATACCACCAAGGCATCGCGTGGAACATCCACATCGATGTTCTTCAGGTTGTGCTCGCGGGCACCGCGTACGCGGACGAAGCCGCTGGGGGAGGTTGGGCGTGAAGGCATGACGCAGTCCTTGGCTGTGGCTGAGCAGTGAGCCCCAAGGTAACAGCAATTTCGACCCTTTCGGTTCCACGGTGTGAAACCAGATTCGATTGTGCTTCATCCCGCCTCGCGCTTATCTGTCAGCCAAGCACGACCTGCCTTAGCCGTCGTGACCTCAAGGCAAACAACAAGAACGGGAAACCACCCGCGCGAGGAGACTCTACATGTCCCGACATCAGCACATCCTGGCCTGGCTTGACGACGTGGCCAGCGACCTGCACACGATCCGTCACGATATCCACGCCCACCCGGAACTGGGTTTTGAAGAGAGCCGCACCTCGGCGCTGGTCGCCCGTCTGCTGGCGCAGTGGGGCTATGAAGTGCACACCGGCATCGGCAAGACCGGTGTGGTCGGTGTGCTGCGCAATGGCAGCAGCCCACGCCGGCTGGGCTTGCGCGCCGACATGGACGCGCTGCCCATACACGAAGCAACGGGCGCGGCCTACAGCAGCCAGCACCAAGGTTGCATGCACGCCTGTGGCCATGACGGGCACACCACCATGCTGCTGGGGGCGGCGCGCTACCTGGCGGCAACCCGGCAGTTCGACGGCACGCTGACGCTGATCTTCCAGCCGGCCGAGGAGGGCCAGGGCGGTGCCGAGGCGATGCTGGCGGACGGCCTGCTGGAACGCTTCCCCTGCGATGCGCTGTTCGGCATGCACAACATGCCCGGGCTGCCGGCCGGGCATCTTGGTTTTCGCGAGGGGCCGATGATGGCCTCGCAAGACCTGCTCACGGTGACCCTCGACGGGGTGGGCGGCCATGGCTCGATGCCGCACCTGACCGTAGACCCGCTGGTGGCAGCGGCCAGTGTGGTAATGGCGCTGCAAACCGTGGTGGCGCGCAACATCGATGCGCAGGAGGCTGCGGTGGTCACCGTCGGTGCCTTGCAGGCCGGCGAAGCGGCCAACGTGATTCCCCAACAGGCGCTGCTACGCCTTAGCCTGCGTGCGCTGAACGCCGAGGTGCGGGCGCAGACCCTGGAGCGGGTGCGGGCGATCATCGTCAGTCAGGCCGAAAGCTTTGGCTGCCGTGCCAGCATCGAACACCGCCCGGCCTACCCGGTGCTGGTCAACCATGCCGCAGAAAATGCCTTTGCCACCCAGGTGGGGGTGGAGTTGCTCGGTGCCGAGGCGGTGGATGGCAACACCCGCAAGCTCATGGGCAGCGAGGACTTCGCCTGGATGCTGCAGCGCTGCCCAGGTGCCTACCTGTTCATCGGCAATGGTGTATCGCGGCCGATGGTGCACAACCCGGCCTACGACTTCAACGACGAGATCCTGCTGACCGGTGCCGCCTACTGGGGCGCGCTGGCAGAGCGATGGCTCGCGCCCGCCTGACTGCCTTTTGACGACTGCCGCTGGAACCCGGGCGCGATCGCGCCTGGGCGATCACCCAATCATTGTGTGGAGTGTTTCCTATGCAGACTTCGAGCACTGGCGTGTCGCGTACCCGGCAAGTGGTGGCCGCCGTTATCGGCAACGCCCTGGAGTGGTACGACTTTATCGTGTACGGCTTTCTGGCCAGCATCATTGCCCGGCAGTTTTTCCCGTCCGACGACGAGTACGCCTCGCTGCTGATGGCCCTGGCCACCTTTGGCGTGGGCTTTTTCATGCGCCCGGTGGGCGGCGTGTTGCTGGGCATGTATTCCGATCGCAAGGGCCGCAAGGCGGCCATGCAGATGATCATCCGCCTGATGACCGTGTCGATTGCCATGATCGCCTTTGCCCCCGACTACCTGGCCATCGGCATGGCCGCGCCGCTGCTGATCGTGGTGGCGCGCATGCTGCAAGGGTTTGCCACCGGTGGCGAGTACGCCAGTGCCACGGCGTTCCTGGTGGAAAGCGCGCCGGCCCACCGCAAGGGCCTGTATGGCTCGTGGCAATTGGTAGGGCAGTGCCTGGCGGTGTTTTCCGGGGCGGCGATGGTGGCCCTGGTGACGCACTGGTGTTCGCCTGAGGCGCTGGACAGCTGGGGCTGGCGGATCCCGTTCGTGCTCGGCCTGCTGATCGGCCCGGTGGGGCTGTGGATTCGCAAGCATATGGAAGAGCCCGAGGAGTTCGTCGAGGCGCGCCGCCAGGCCAAGGGCCAGTCGCCCAGCCTGTGGCAAGTACTGCGTGAGCATCGGCGCAGCCTGCTGGTATCGATGGGCCTGGCCTGTGGCGCTACGGTGTCGTTCTACGTGGTGCTGGTGAACATGCCGACCTTCGCCCACAAGAACCTCGGGCTGCCACTGGACCAGGTGCTTTTGGTGCAGATGCTGGCCGTGGGGCTGATGACCGTGGTCATTCCGCTGTCCGGCGCGTTGTCTGACCGCCTGGGGCGCCGCCCCGTGCTGATGGCCTTTACCCTGGCGTTCTTCATAATGGTCTACCCGCTGTATGTGTGGGTGGCCGCCGCGCCATCCGTGGAGCGGCTGCTGGTGATGCAGCTGCTGTTGTGCACCGCCATCGGCGGCTTCTTTGGCCCGGCGCCGACCGCCCTGGCCGAGCAGTTCCCGGTCGAGGTGCGCTCCACCGGGGTATCGGTGGCCTATAACGTGGCGGTGATGGTGTTCGGTGGCTTTGCCCCGTTGATCGTCACCTGGCTTACCAAGGTACTCGGTACCCCGGTCGCACCGTCGTTCTACGTGCTGTTCGCCTGCCTGCTGACGCTGTTGGGTACCTATTGCCTGAAAGAAGCACCCCGGGCAGGCAAGCCCACCACTTTCAACCTTGGAGTAAAACCGTGAAGCCGTTAGCCATCGACCCCATCGTTGCCCTCGATGCCGAAGCCTTGTCCCAGGCCATCCATGCCCGCCAGGTATCGTGCCGGGAGGTGATGCAGGCTTATCTCGCGCACATCGAGCGCTGCAACCCGCAGGTTAACGCACTGGTGTCGCTGCGCCCGGCCGAGGCAGTGTTGGCTGAGGCCGATGAACGTGACTGCGAGCTGAAGCGGGGCCATTCCCGCGGCTGGATGCACGGCATGCCACAAGCGATCAAGGACCTGGCTGCCACTGCCGGGCTGCGCACCACCCTGGGCTCGCCCTTATTCGCCGAACAGATACCTGAGCATGACGCCATCAGTGTGGCGCGGGTGCGGGCGAGCGGGGCGCTGATCGTTGGCAAAAGTAACGTGCCAGAGTTCGGTCTCGGTTCGCAAACCTATAACACCCTGTTCGGTACCACCACCAATGCCTACGACCCGCAGCGGGTGGCCGGCGGCAGCAGTGGCGGGGCGGCAGCGGCGCTGGCCATGCGCCTGCTGCCGGTGGCTGACGGCAGCGACATGATGGGCTCGCTGCGCAACCCGGCGGCGTTCAACAATGTGTTCGGCCTGCGCCCTTCGCAGGGCCGTGTGCCCCATGGTCCGGCACCCGAACTGTTCGTGCAGCAGCTGGCTACCGAAGGGCCGATGGGGCGCAGCGTGGTGGATGTGGCGCGGCTGTTGTCGACCCAGGCAGGCGTTGATGCACGGGTGCCGCTGTCGCTGAGCGAGGGCCGCCGCGATTTCGCTGCAGGGCTGCAGCGCGATTTTCGGGGTGTGCGGGTTGGCTGGCTGGGTGACTACAACGGTTACCTGCCGATGGATGGCGGGGTGATGGGCCTGTGTGAAGCAGCGTTGGCCGATTTCGCCGAACTGGGTTGCCGGGTGGAGGCTTGCCAACCGGCATTCGACCCGGCGCGCTTGTGGCAATGCTGGCTCACCCACCGCCACTTCCTGGTGCACGGCAACCTTGGCGCGGCCTATGCCGACCCAGCCAGGCGCGCCTTGCTCAAGCCCGAAGCACAGTGGGAGGTAGAGGGCGCCTTGCAACTGAGCGCGGCCTCGCTGTACCAGGCGTCGCTGGACCGCAGTGACTGGTACCGCGCCTTGGCACACCTGTTCGAACGTTACGACTACCTGCTGTTGCCGTCCGCCCAGGTGTTCCCTTTCGATGCAAAACTGGCGTGGCCGACGGCCGTTGGGGGCCGGGCGATGGACACCTACCATCGCTGGATGGAGGTGGTGATCGGGCCGACCCTGGCCGGTTTACCCAGCATCAGCGTACCGGTCGGTTTCAACAGCGACGGTTTGCCCATGGGCCTGCAAATCATAGGCCCGGCCCAGGCCGACCATGCGGTGTTGCAACTGGCGTACGCCCATGAACAGCTGACCCGGTGGGTTGAGCGGCGCCCGCCACCGTGCCTGCTGGCCTGATGAAAGCACTGGGCAGGCGCGGTTCTTGCTGGCTATGCTGACCATCCAGCTACAGGGAGGTCATACCCATGGGCATTACGGCAGACAGTGGCGGTGTGCGTTCGGTGGAGCGCGCACTGGCCATCGTCGACCTGCTGGGCGAGCATCAGGCACTGGGCCTGGAAGAATTGCATTACCTCACCGGCCTGCCCAAGGCCACGGCCTCGCGCATGCTCGCCACCTTGCAGGAGCAGGGCTGGGTCTACCGTGGCCTCAGCGACCGGCGTTATCGCCTGTGCGCACGGCGGCTGTTCGGTGACCGGCAGATGCGCTTCAAGCGGCGGCTGGTGGAAAGTGCTGCACCGCTGCTGCTGGACCTGAGCGAGCGCACCGGGCTGGTGGTGGACCTGTCGTGTTTCGACGGCGAGCGGCTGGAGGTGATGGAAAGCGCCATCCCTCAGGTATTGCGCAAGCGGTACCCGCATACCTGCCAGATCGTCGGGCACCATGCCAGCCTGTTTCACTCGGCAATGGGGCGGGCCTGCCTGGGTGAGCTGGCGGTCGATGAAGTGCAACGCCTGGCGGCCCATGAGCGGCTGCGCGATGACACGGTGCTGCGCAACATCGAAGAAGACGCGCACAAGGGCTTTGGCCAGCGCACCGAAGGGTACTGGGAGTACCCGGTGCGTTTGCCGTTCCTGATCCGCGCCATTGCGCTGCCGGTGCACGCCGAAGGGCGCCTGGCCGGGAGCATTGCCTTGCACTGGCCGCTGGATCAGGCACCGGTGGAACGAGTAATGAATTTGCACCTGAGCAGCCTGGCGACCACGGTAGACGATGTGCAGCGGGCCTTGGCGGGCTAGTGCTGACCTGTGCTGCGAAGAGGCCAGTGCAGGCCACAGCAAAAGCCGGCAGATGTCACTGGCCCTCCCGAAACCCGCTAGGGCTCACCCCCGCATGCTTGCGAAAGAACCGGCTGAAATACCCTACATCGGCAAACCCCAGCTCATGGGCGATCTCTTTCACGCTCAGGCTTGAATGCCCCAGCATGCGCTTGGCTTCCAGTACCAGCCGGGCATTGATCACGTTCATGGGCGTCATGCCCAGGTGCTCCTGACACAACCGCCCCAGTGTCGCCAGGGTCATGCCGAGCTCGGCAGCGTAGTCCGCCAGTGGCCAGTGCGCGCGGTAGTGCATGTCCACCAATTCACGCAAAGCGGTCAGCTGCTGGCTGCGCCTTGACACTGGGCGGTGCCCACCCTCGGGCATGTGCGGTTCATGGCGCAGTACCTGGATCAGCAGCGTCAGCAGCAGGGCCATGCTGCAGGCCACATGCTCACGGGCGCGGTTGTGGTACTCCTCGCGCAAGGCCATGCACAGCGGCAGCAACGGGTCTTCGTCGGCTGCCCACGAAGGCAGTGCGATCACCTGAGGTTTGCGCACCTGCGCCAGCAGGTTGGGTGCCAGCACCTGGGCAATGCTTTCCAGTGGGTGCTGGGCGGCGGTGATCACCAGGCCCTCGACCTGGCCGGCCCAATGGAAACCATGCACCACTTGCGCCGGTACATACACCACGCAGGGTGCCTGCACCTGGAGCCGGTCACTGTCGAACAGCACCTCACCGCCGCCGCTCTGCAGGTACAGCAGTTGCAGCAAGCCTTCATGACGGTGCGCGGCAATTTCCCAGTTATGTGCGCCAGAACGTTGGGAGATCTGTTCCACATGCAGGGCTTCGTGCCACACCGGTCGGGCGGTTTCACCATACAGGGCGTAGTTGGGGATCTTGTTCATGTTGTTGTAATTGTTCTGTTCGGTACCTGGTTACTGTGCCACAGCTGCCTGCAGGCTTCAGGCGGCAGGACGAATTTTGTCGGGAATGTGGGGCTGGTTGCAGGTTTTGTCCATTCTGCCGGTGTGCCTGCCGGCCCTAGGCTGTGGCCCAGATGAAGCGACACTCTGGAGAGCAGCATGCACAACAACAAGATCCCCTCTCAATGGCTGGGCCTGGATTCGGCCGTATGCGTGGTAACCGGTGCCGCCGGTGGTATTGGCGCGGCGCTGGCCGGCGCCCTGGTCGCACAGCAGGCCCATGTGGTGCTGCTGGACCGGGACCTGGACAAATGCCGTGAACTGGCCGCCACCTTGGGCGAACACAGTGTCGGAGAGGTCAGCGCCTTGGGCTGCGACATCGCCGACCCGGCCAGCGTGGAGCAGGCCGCAGCCCAGGTTCAGGCGCTGCACGGGCGCTGCGATGTACTGGTCAACAATGCCAGCGTGCTGCGCCCCGGCGCGCTGGACGTGCTGAGCCTGGAGCAATGGAACCAGGTGCTGGCGGTCAACCTCACGGGCTACCTGGTGTGTGCCCAGGCCTTCGGCCGTTCGATGCTGGCCCGTGGCCGAGGCCGTATGGTGCACGTGGCCTCGATCGCCGCGCATTACCCGCAACCCAATAGCGGTGCCTACAGTGCGGCCAAGGCCGGGGTCAGCATGCTGTCGCGCCAGATTGCCGTGGAATGGGGGCCACGAGGTGTGCGCAGCAACGCAGTCTGCCCAGGGTTGATCCGCACTCCCTTGTCTGCCGCGTTTTATGCCGACCCGCAAATCGAACGCCAGCGCAGCGCCATGACGGCCAACCAGCGTATTGGTGAACCACAGGATATCGCCGACGCTGTGCTGTTCCTGGCCAGCCAGCGCGCCGACTACATCAATGGTGCAGAGCTGACCGTGGATGGGGGGCTCGAGAGCATGCCCATGGCGCTGATCCCGCGGCCAGGCTTTGAGGGGGTACGCGCATGACCACACGTAACTGCGATGTGCTGGTGGTCGGGGCGGGTGCGGGTGGCCTGGCGACTGCCATTACTGCAAAGAAGCAGGGCCTTGACGTTATCGTCATCGAAAAGGACGACTGCTTTGGCGGTACCACGGCGTTTTCCGGCGGTGTGTTGTGGGTGCCTGGCAACCGGCACGCTGGCAACGACAGCCCCGAGGCGGCCATGACCTACCTGCGCAACGAAACCGGGGCCTGCTTTGACGCGGCCGGGGTCGAGGCGTTCTTGCGCTACGGGCCGCAGATGGTGGACTTTTTCGAGCGGGAAACCGCCGTGAAGTTCGTGCCCACGCTGTACCCCGACTATCACCCACAAGTCGAAGGGGGCGTCGATGTGGGCCGTTCGATACTGGCCGCACCTTACGACATCCGTGGCCTGGGGCCGGACATGGCACGCCTGCGCCCGCCGCTGAAGACCATCACCTTCATCGGCATGATGTTCAACTCGTCGAATGCCGACCTCAAGCACTTCTTCAACGTCACCCGCTCGTTGACCTCGTTCGTGTACGTGGCCAGGCGCCTGCTCACCCACCTGAAGGAGCTGGCCCTGTATCGCCGCGGTACCCAGGTGACCAGCGGCAATGCCTTGGCGGCGCGCCTGGTGCGCTCGGCGCTGGACCTTGGCATCCCGATTCTCACCGGCACCCCGGCGCGGCAGCTGCTGCGCGACGGTGGGCGGGTGGTGGGGGTACTGGCCGGGCAAGGCGACAGCGAACTGCGTATTCAGGCACGCCGCGGGGTGGTGCTGGCCTGTGGCGGGTTCTCCCATGACTTGCAGCGGTTGCGCCAGGCCTACCCGCATGTGCGCCGTGGCGGTGAGCATTTTTCCCCGGTGCCAGCGGGTAATACCGGCGATGGTGCCCGCATGGCGGAGGCGTTGGGTGCCAAGGTCGATATACGCCTGCAAGCGCCAGCTGCCTGGATGCCGGTGTCGAAGGTGCCGGTGGGTGGCGGGCGATACATCGCCTTTCCGCATCTGCTGGACCGCTACAAGCCGGGCGTGATCGGTGTATTGCGCTCTGGCCGGCGTTTCACCAACGAGTCCAACTCCTACCACGACGTGGGCGCAGCGCTGATCGAAGCCTGCGCCGGCCAGGCAGAAACCGCCATGTGGCTGGTGTGCGACCGCCGTACGCTGGCCAAGTACGGCCTGGGCTTTGCCAAACCTGCACCAATGCCACTGGGGCCATTGCTGCGTAACGGTTACCTGCTCAAGGGCAAGACCTTGGCCGAGCTGGCAGGCAAGGCCGGCATCGATGCGCAAGGGCTGGAGCGGACCGTGCGCGATTACAACCTAGGCGCAGTGCAGGGCGAGGACCGCCAATACGGCCGCGGCAGTAACAGCTTCAACCGCTACCTGGCCGACCCTCAGCAACAGCCCAATCCGTGCGTGGCGCCGGTGGGCGAGGGGCCTTACTTTGCCGTGAAGGTCATCATGGGCGATCTGGGCACCTTCGACGGGCTGCGCACCAGCGTGGTCGGCGAAGTGCTGGCCGCCGACGGGCAAGCCATCGAAGGGCTGTATGCGGTGGGTAATGACCGCGCCAGCATCATGGGCGGCAACTACCCCGGTGCCGGCATTACCTTGGGGCCGATCATGACCTTTGGCTACATCACCGGCCGCCACCTGGCAGGTGTCGAGCAGGGGCTGGCGGCAGCGAGCAATGCGCGGGAGGTAGCGTGATGGACAAGGCTGTGGTCGATCACCGCATCTACACCATTCGCCCGCGCTGCATGGCGGCCTTTATCGAAGCCTTCGACCAGTTGGCGATGCCGATCTTGCTGCGCCACCTCGGCGCACCGCTGGCGTTCTACACCAGCAGCATCGGGCCGCTGAACCAGGTGGTGCACCTGTGGGGTTATGACAGCCTGGATGACTTTGAAAAGCGCAGCGCGGCGCGGGATGCCGACCCGGATTTTGCCGCTTATCTGCATGCCACCCGTGACCTGGTGTTGGCGCAGGAAACCCGGATCCTAAGGCCTGTCTCTCTACATAGTCTCGACAGGCAGTGATGTTGGCTGTGCCGGCGATTGGGCCGCAACGCGGCCCCGAAACACCGTCATAAAAACAACAACAGGTGATACCCATGAACAACACACTCGACGTGCGCCAACTGATCGACCAGCAACCCATCGGCCGTTACCAGAAATGGGTGGTGTTCCTCGGCTTTCTGATCATCGCCCTGGACGGCCTGGATGTGGCCATCATCGGCTTCATTGCCCCCCAACTGAAAAGCGACTGGGGCCTGGGCGCGCAAAGCCTGGGCCCGGTTTTGAGCGCAGCGCTGATCGGCCTGGCCCTTGGCGCTTTGATCGCCGGCCCCTTGGCTGACCGCTACGGACGCAAGGCAGTATTGCTGTACAGCGTGCTGCTGTTCGGCATCTGGACCCTGGCCTCGGCTTTTTCCCCGAACCTGGAAACCTTGGTCGTGCTGCGCTTTCTTACTGGCCTGGGCCTGGGGGCTGCAATGCCCAATGCCAGCACCCTGGTCAGCGAGTACGCCCCGGCGCGCAGCCGCTCGCTGCTGATCACACTGGCGTTCTGCGGGTTCTCCCTGGGGGCAGCGATGGGTGGTTTCGTCAGCGCCTGGATGATACCCAACCTGGGTTGGCGCAGTGTGCTGGTGCTGGGCGGGGTGTTGCCGCTGCTGGTCTTGCCGCTGCTGTACTGGCGCCTGCCAGAGTCGGTCACCTTCCTGGTCAGCAAGGGCGCAGATCGCCAGCGCATTCTGGCCATTGTCCGCCGCCTGGCCCCCGACCATGTCAACGCCGACAGTACGTTCGTCATGCCCGCCAAGCGCCAGGGCACTGACGGTGCGATTGGCACCATCCTCTCGCAGCGCTATCGTTTTGGTACCTGCATGCTCTGGGCTGGCTATGTGCTGGCGCTGTTCCTGGTCTACCTGTTCAGCGGCTGGCTGCCGACGCTGGTGAAGGAGGGCGGTGGTTTTTCGGTGTCCGAAGCAGCCATTGTCACGGCCTGCTTCCAGATTGGCGGGCCGGCAGGGGCGATTTCAGTAGGCTGGGCCATGGACCGCTGTAACCCTCAGCGCGTATTGATGCTGACTTTTCTGTTCAGTGGTGCGGTGATTTTCACGATTGGCCAGGTGGTGGGGGATTTCGCCTGGCTGTGCGCCATTGCCTGCGCCGTGGGCTTTGGGCTGAATGGCGCAAGCGTTGGCATGAATGCATTGGCCGCAGCTTTTTACCCCACTGAGGCACGGGCAACCGGGGCCAGCTGGATGAGCGGCATTGGGCGCATTGGTGCCGTGCTCAGCGCCTTCGCCGGGGCTCAGATGCTGGCATTGGGCTGGAGCTTTGCGCAAGTGTTTGCATCATTGCTGATCCCTGCCGGGCTGGCGGCATTGGCGGTATGGCTGCAGGGGCGCAATGCTGCGCTACGGTTTAACGCTCAAGGCTGTACATCCGGCACTCCGCCAGCAGCGCCAGCAGGTTCGGCTCCCGCTCCCTAGCCTTCAGGAACACCACGCCTATATGTTGCTGCAAGCGGTATTGCGGCTTCAAGGCAATCAGCCTGACGCGGTTTTCGTACACCGCCGCAATGCGCCCGGGCAGCAGGGCAAAGCCCACGCCCGAGCTGACCATGCTCAGCAGGGTGAAGATGTCGTTCACCTGCATGGCCACCTTGGGCTCGAAGCCGGCCTGCTGGAACACCCGCGCGCCATCGCGGTGGGTGGCGAAGCCCTGGGTCAGGGTGATGAAGGTGGAGTCGGCGAGGTCGGCCAGGTCCACCTCGGCCTGCCCGGCGAAAGGCGAGTCGGTGGGCACAGCAAGGAAGATATCATCGGAGAACAGCGGCAGTTGCTCGCATGCCGGGTCGCTGATGCTGTCGTCGAGCGACACAAGGATAGCTTCCAGCTCGTGGTTTTTCAGGCGCTGCAGCAGGTCGACGTTGGAGCCCAGGGTAAGGTCGATGTTCAGCTCGCTGCGGCGCAGTTTCAGCCCCATGACCAGTTTGGGCACGGTCTTCACCGTCAGCGAGTAGAGTGCGCCCAGGCGGAAACGCTCGGCGTAGAAGCCGGCGGCTTCACGGGTCTGGCGGACCATCTGCTCGGCGTCCAGGATCAATTGCCGGGCTTTCTTTTCCAGCACGTAGGCGCTTTCCAGCGGGATCAGCTGGCGGCCTTCGTGCTTGAACAACGGGCAGCGCAAGGCGCTTTCCAGTGAGTGGATGGCCCGGTGCACGCTCACGGCGCTGGTGGACAACTCAACCGCCGCGCGGCCGAGGTTGCCCGTGCGCATGAAGGCAAGAAAGGTTTCCAGCTTTTTGAGGGTCAGTTCTTCGTCGATGAGCATGGGGGCCTGGGTGAGTATGGCGATAGAGTTATGGGGTGTTTGAGATCGAGCGCCGCCCGCGCGGCGCATCGCGAGCTGCGCTCGCGCCTACGTTTGTTCCGGGCCAATTAATCCTGTGGGATTTGCGCGCGAACGCGTTGGTGCATGGCTCGATATCGTGTCGTACGAACAGGGCGGTCGCGCGCGTTGGCGCAGGTGTTACTGGCCCGAAACAAACGTAGGAGCGGGCGCAGCTCGCGATGCGCCGCGCGGGCGGCGCTCGATCTCAAACACACCCCACACCTCAAGCCATACGCTCGATCAACGCCCACAATGCCGGGTCATTGAAATCATTCACGACCAGCCTGGCACCCGCCTCCAGCAACCGCTGCGGCGTCTGTGTCGTCGCCACGCCCACGGTAAATATCCCCGCGCCACTGGCGGCCGCAACCCCCGGCAATGAATCCTCGAAGGCCAGCGCCTGGCCGGCCTCGGCGCCCAGTTGCTGCAGGCCGGTGAGGTAGGGCAGCGGGTCTGGCTTGGGCCGCGCCAGCTCCTCGGCTACCAGCACATGCTCGAAATGCTGCCCAAGGCCCATGGCATTCAGCATGTGTTCGGCGTTCAGCCGCGGTGCGTTGGTCACCACGCACATGCCGATGTCATAGGCCTTGGCATGCGCAAGCAGGCGCAAAAGGCCTGGCATCGGGTCAAGACATGGCGACAAGTCGCGAAACAGCGCCTCCTTGCGATCGGCCAGTGCCCGGCACTGTTCGACGCTCGCGCCGCTGAACAGCTCGGCGAACAACTCGCCGTTGGCGCGGCCACTGACCTGGGCATCGAACTGCGCCTGGCTCAGTTCGCGGCCGTCATGCTCACGCAGCAGTTGGCGAAAGGCCTGCAGGTGCAGGGTATCGGTGTCGGTGAGGGTTCCGTCGAGGTCGAACAACAGGGCGGTGAGCATGGGGTATCCAGATCAAGAAAACACAAGCCTTGGGATCATAACCAATGCTGGCGACAAAGGGGGCTGTTCAGCGTGCTCCGAAAAGAGTACAAATGTGCTCCATGGACACTCTTACCCCCAAACGCCGCGCCATTTTCGAATTCATCCGCGAGCGCATTGCCGAGCACAGCCAGCCACCGAGCCTGGCCGATATCGCCACGCGCTTCGGTTTTGCCTCGCGCAGCGTCGCGCGCAAGCACATTACCGCCCTGTGCCAGGCCGGTTACATTGATGTCACGCCCAACCAGGCGCGGGGCATTCGCCTGGCCGAACCGCTGCGCCGGCCGGAAATCCTGGAAGTGCCGGTACTGGGCCAAGTGGCGGCAGGTGCCCCCATTGGTCCGGACCTGGATATCCACGAACAGCTCCTGCTCGACCCCAGCCTGTTCCGTCGCACCCCTGACTACCTGCTTAAAGTGCGTGGCGATTCGATGATCGACGACGGCATCTTCGACGGTGATCTGGTCGGCATCCTTCAACAGGCCGACGCCCGCGATGGCCAGATCGTGGTGGCGCGCCTGGACGGCGAAGTGACCATCAAGCGCCTGCAACGCCTGGGCAGCGGGTACCGGCTGTTGCCACGCAACCCGGCCTATGCACCCATCGATGTGAAACCCGACCAGGCGTTTTTCATCGAAGGCGTGTTCTGCGGCTTGCTGAGGCGTGACTGATGGGCGCGGTGGTCGACCTCGACAGGCTGCTCGACCAGCGCCGTGTCTGGCGCGGGCGGCAGGCCCAGGCACGGCCACTGGGGTTGCAGCCGACCGGTCATGCTGCCCTCGACGCGCGCCTGCCTGAAGGTGGCTGGCCGGCGGCGGCACTCAGCGAGTTGCTGCTGGCCAACCCCGGTTGCGGCGAGTTGCAACTGCTATGGCCCACACTGGCGCGGCTTAGCGCCGACGGCAGCCGGGTGGTGCTGGTGGCGCCGCCCTTCATTCCTTACGCACCGGCCTGGCAGGCAGCGGGGGTGGACCTGCGCTGGCTGGTGCAGGTGGACGCCGCCCCCGCCGATGCCCTGTGGGCCGCCGAACAGTGCCTGCGCTCGGGCAGTTGCGCGGCGGTGCTGTGCTGGCCTGAACGTGCCGATGACCGTGCCTTGCGGCGTTTGCAGGTGGCCGCAGAAACCGGCCAGGCGCTGGCATTCGCCTGCCGGCCGCATCAGGCAGCACACAACCCCTCGCCAGCAGCACTGCGCGTTGCCGTCGACACCCGTCCGGCACAGTGGCGTGTGCTGAAAAGCCGGGGCGGCATGCCACCGGCGCTGCCCATCGCCTGCCCTGGGCGGGGCTGATGCCCCATGCTTTGGGCCTGCATCCTGCTCCCGCAGCTGGCGCTGGACACCGTCCTGCGGGAGCGTGACGACCCCGACACACCCTTGGTGCTGGTTGGCGGGCCTAGCCAACGTCGGGTATTGCAAGCGGTCAGCCCCGCAGCGGCTGCACTCGGGTTGCGGGCAGGGCAGACCCTTACGGCGGCACGTGCCCTGGCAGAGGGTTTTACTTGCGTCGAAGCCGACCCCAGGCGCATCGAGCAGGTTCAGCAATTGCTGGCAGCCTGGGCCTATCGCTTCAGTGCCCAGGTCAGCCTGCATTACCCGCGGGCTTTGCTCCTGGAAGTGGGGTCCAGCCTGCAACTGTTCGGCCCCTGGCCGTTGTTCGAGGCACGCCTGCGCCAGGAGCTGGCAGATTTGGGGCTGCGTCAACGCATCGTCCTGGCCAGTAACCCGGTAGCGGCGCGCATGCTTGCCAATGGTCATGATGGCTTGGCCTTGAGCGACGCCGACGCCACCCGTGCGGCACTGCTGGGCATGCCCATCACCCGTATCGGCCTGCCGGCAGATGCCGCCGAGGCGTTTGCCCGCATGGGCCTGCGGCAGTTGGGCCAGGTACTGGCCTTGCCGCGCGATACAGTGGCCCGGCGCTTTTCGGCCCAGGTGCAGTTGCACCTCGACCAGTTGCTTGGCCTGCGCAATGCGGGGCTGGACTTCTACCAGCCACCGGACCGCTTCGAAACCCGGCTGGAGCTGAACTTCGACGTTGAGTCGCACCAGGCGTTGTTGTTTCCGCTGCGGCGTATGCTCAACGACCTTGCCGCTTTCCTCGCCGGGCGCGACTGTGGCGTGCAGCGTTTTTGCCTGCACCTGGAACATGCCGAAGGGCCTGATACCCTGCTGCAGGTAGGCCTGCTGGCGGCCGAACGCGATGCCGCCATGCTGTTCGAACTGGCCCGTGGGCGCCTGGAGCCGCTGCGCATTCCCGCCCCTGTACGCAACCTGCGGCTGGTTGCCGAAGACCTGCCGCCCTTTGTACCGCAGCATCAGGCGTTGTTCGACCCACGCGCGCAGCAGGCACAACCCTGGGAACAATTGCGCGAGCGGCTGCGCGCTCGCCTGGGGGATGAGGCCGTCAAGGGGCTGAGCGCGGCAGCCGATCACCGCCCCGAGTGCGCCTGGCAGCTGACCGAGCAAGGCGCCCAAGGCAGTATGACGGTGGCTCCGGGCAGTCGCCCGGGCTGGCTGCTGCCAGCCCCGATGGCGCTGGACGCCAGCAGCTACCAGGTACAGGGCCAGGCCGAACGCATCGAGTCGGGCTGGTGGGATGGCGGCGACGTGCGCCGGGACTACTACCGCATCGAAACCCGTGACGGCCTGCGCGGCTGGGCCTACCGCGACCTCGGCCAGGCCGGCCCGCTGTGGCTGCAGGGCTGGTTCGCATGAGCACGCCGGGTTATGCCGAGTTGCATTGCTTGTCCAACTTCAGCTTCCAGCGCGGGGCGTCGAGCGCTGACGAGCTGTTCAGGCGTGCACGCGAACAAGGCTACCAGGCCCTGGCTGTCACTGACGAGTGCACCCTGGCCGGCATCGTCAGGGCCTGGCAGGCCGCCAAGGCCCATCAGCTGCGGCTGATCGTAGGCAGTGAGGTGCGGCTGCAAGAAGGCCCCAAGCTGGTGCTGCTGGTCGAGAACCTGGCCGGTTACCAGAGCTTGTGCGCGTTGATCACCCGGGCCCGGCGGCGGGCGCAAAAGGGCGAGTACCAGCTGTTTCGCGACGACCTGCAGCAGCACCATCAAGGCTTGCTGGCGCTATGGGTGGCCGATGACTGCGCCGATATGGCCACCGGGGAGTGGTTACGCAGTGTGTTCAGCGAGCGCTTGTGGCTGGCGGTGCACCTGCATCGAGGCAGTGACGATACCCAGCGTCTGCAGCACTTGCGTGGCCTGGCCGCTGAACTGGGTATCCGCGCCGTGGCCTGTGGCGATGTGCACATGCATGTGCGCGGTCGGCGTGCCTTGCAGGATTGCATGACTGCCATCCGCCAGCATTGCCAGGTAGCCGAGGCCGGGCGTTTTCTGTTTGCCAATGGCGAGCGGCACCTGCGCAGCCAGGCACAGCTGGGCGAACTCTATCCTGCCGACCTGCTGGCCGAGACCCTGGCCATTGCCGGGCGCTGCCAGTTTGACCTGAGCCAGCTGCAATACCAGTACCCGCGCGAACTGGTGCCCCAGGGCCATACCCCGGCAGGCTGGTTGCGTGAACTGTGCGAACAGGGGTTGCCGTTACGCTGGCCAGACGGGCCGGGTGACAAGGTGCGCGAAGTGCTCGCCACGGAGTTGGCGCTGATCGAGGAACTCGGTTACGAAAGCTACTTTCTGACCGTGCATGACATTGTCGCCTTCGCCCGCAGCCAAGGCATTCTGTGTCAGGGCCGCGGCTCGGCGGCCAATTCGGTGGTGTGTTTCGTGCTGGGCATTACCGAGCTCGACCCCCTGCAGCATCGCCTGCTGTTCGAGCGCTTCCTGTCGCGTGAACGCAACGAGCCGCCGGATATTGACGTGGACTTCGAGCACGATCGGCGCGAAGAAGTGATCCAGTATGTGTTTCGACGCTATGGCCGGCATCGTGCGGCGCTGACGGCGGTGGTCAACACCTACCACGCCGCCGGGGCTGTGCGCGATGTGGCGCGGGTATTGGGTTTGCCGGTGGACCAGGTGGATGCCTTGGCAAAATGCTGTGGTCGCTGGAGCGACCGTATTCCCGATGACCAGCGCTTGGCCGAAGCCGGCTTTGAGGCCAGCAGCCCTTCACTGCGGCGGGTACTGGTGCTGGCGGGCGAGCTGATCGGCTTCCCCCGGCACCTGTCGCAGCACCCGGGCGGCTTTGTCATCTCCCAGCAACCGCTCGACCAGCTGGTGCCGGTGGAGAATGCCGCGATGGCGGAGCGCACGGTCATCCAGTGGGACAAGGACGACCTGGACATGGTCGGCCTGCTCAAGGTCGATGTGCTGGCGCTGGGCATGCTCAGTGCCTTGCGCCGCTGCTTCGACTTGCTGCAGCGCCATCGGGGCCAGCACCTGACCCTTGCCACCATCCCCAGCGAAGACCCGGCCACCTACGCGATGATCAGCCGTGCCGAGACCATGGGGGTGTTCCAGATCGAGTCGCGTGCGCAAATGGCCATGCTGCCTCGGCTGCAGCCCAAGACCTTCTATGACCTGGTCATCGAAGTGGCGATTGTGCGCCCTGGGCCGATCCAGGGTGACATGGTGCACCCGTACCTGCGCCGGCGGCTGAAGCAGGAGCCCGTCACTTATCCCTCACCGCAGCTCAAGGAAGTCTTTGAGCGGACCTTGGGCGTGCCGCTGTTCCAGGAGCAGGTAATGGAGCTGGCCATGGTTGCCGCCGACTACACACCGGGCGAGGCCGACCAGCTTCGGCGCAGCATGGCGGCCTGGAAACGCCACGGGGGCCTGGACCCGCACCGCGAGCGGCTGGTGCGAGGCATGCTGCGCAATGGATACGAACTGGCGTTTGCCGAACGCATTTTCGAGCAGATCAAGGGTTTTGGCAGCTATGGCTTCCCGGAGTCGCACGCGGCCAGCTTTGCCTTGCTGTGTTATGCCAGCAGTTGGCTGAAGTGCCATGAACCGGCGATCTTCACCTGCGCGCTGGTCAACAGCTGGCCCATGGGCTTCTATAGCCCTGACCAGTTGCTGCAAGAGGCCCGGCGCCAGGGTATCGAGGTGCGGCCGGTAGATGTCTGCCACAGCGAATGGGACTGTACCCTCGAGCCTGATGCTCAAGGCACATTGGCCATTCGCATGGGTTTGCGCCTGGTGCGCGGGTTGGCTGAGGCTGATGCCAGGCGGCTGGAGCAGGCGAGGGCTCAACGGCCATGGCGCGATGTCGAGGACCTGTGCCTGCGTGCCGGGCTCGACGCACGGGCCCGAGCCCGGCTGGCCGATGGCGGGGCGCTGCGAGCCTTGGCCAGCGATCGTCACCAGGCACGCTGGCAGGTGGCGGCGGTGCAGCCGCAGCTGCCGCTGTTCACTGATGTGCAAGCGGTGCCTGAAACGCCAGTGGACTTGCCTGTGCCCACCGTAGGCGAAGACCTGATGGCCGATTACCAGGCGCTGGGCACAACGCTGGGGCCGCATCCGCTGGCACTGTTGCGCTCACGCCTGAGGGCGCTGGGGTGTCGCAGCTCCAGCGAGCTGCAGGGTGTCGAGCATGGCGACAACATTGCCGTGGCCGGGTTGGTGGTGGGGCGGCAACGGCCCCAGACAGCCAGCGGAGTGACCTTCGTCACCCTGGAAGACGAGCACGGGATGGTCAACGTGGTGGTGTGGCGGGACATTGCCGAACGGCAGCGGCGGGCGCTGGTGGGGGCGCAGCTGCTCAAGGTGAGTGGGCGGCTGGAGCAGGAGAACGGCGTGCGGCACCTGATAGCACGGCGGCTGGAGGATGTGACCCCGTTGCTGCAAGGGCTGGATGTGCGCAGCCGGGATTTCCACTAACCCCCGGCCCTACCAAAAGCCGTGATGCTCGCGTATTCCTTGTGGGAGCGGGTTCACCCGCGAACACGGGCGAAGCCCGTGCCATCCACCGTGTTGCCTTCTTCGCGGGTAAACCCGCTCCCACAGGGGCCGCTCACGCTTTCAGATTGGCAAGATAAAGACGATTCACCGCTCGCCAGTTACACCATCGCCAACCGCTGCTTGCGCGTCGGTGCCGGGAACGCCCGGTCGATTGCCCGAAGGTCTTCGCTGTTCAAGGTCAGCGCACCTGCGGCTGCATTCAGCCGCACATGCTCGGGCGCCACGGCCTTGGGGATGGCGATCACTCCGTCATTACGGGTCACCCAGGCCAGGCTGACCTGGGCTGGCGTGGCGCCATGGCGCTCGGCGATTTCTGCCAGCACCGGGTGCTGCAGCAAGCGCCCGGCCTGGGCCAGCGGGCAGTAGGCCATGGTCGGCAACGCGCGCTTTTCGCACCACGGCAGCAAGTCGAACTCGATGCCACGCTGAGCCGGGTTGTACAGCACCTGGTTGGTGGCGCAGTCAGGGTTGTGCAGTTCGCGCAGGTCGTCGAGGTCGAAGTTGGACACGCCCCAGCGCTTGATCTTGCCTTGTTCGCGCAAATGCTCGAAGGCTTCGACGGTTTCTTCCAGCGGGTGCTGGCCACGCCAGTGCAGCAGGTACAGGTCGATGCAGTCGGTACCCAGGCGTGTGAGGCTGCGCTCGCAGGCGGCCGCCATACTGCGTCGGCCGGCATTGTGCGGGTACACCTTGCTGACCAGAAACACTTGGTCGCGGCGCCCGGCAATGGCTTGGCCAACCACGTCTTCCGCCCCACCTTCGGCGTACATCTCAGCGGTGTCGATCAGGCTCAGGCCCAACTCAATGCCCTGTTGCAACGCCGCCACCTCGGCGGCTTTGCGGCCAGGGTCCTCGCCCATGTACCAAGTGCCCTGGCCGATGGCCGGAACGCTCGAACCTGCCAGTTTCACGTAACGCATGTCACCTCCCGGATGCGGGTATTGGAAAGCACAACCTCAAGCAGCGCTTGCGCTGCAGTGGAAAGCTTGTGTTCGCTGAGGGCAATCACGCCGATGCGCCGCTCGACCGTGGGCTCCACCAGGGTGACGCAGCGGGCGCCGAGTTCCTGCATCTGGTTGATGCACAGCGCCGGTACGGCACTGACCCCCAGGCCGCTGGCGACCATCCGGCCGATGGTTGCCAGTTGGTGGCTCTCGAAAGCCACGGCCAGTTTGCCGTGGTGGGCGGCCACATTCTGCTCCATCAGCAGGCGTACCGCCGAAGGGCGTTGCAGCGCCACGAAGTCCTCGGCCATCAGCTGTGCCCAACTGACCTGTGGCAGCAGCGCCAAAGGCGAGTCTGCGGGTACCACCGCGACAAAGCGGTCCAGGTACAACGGGTGGAAGTCCAGCCCGTCGATGTTGTCCGGCTCGAAGCCGATGCCCAATTCGACGCGGCGATGGCGTACCAGTTCCAGCACCTGTTCGTTGATCACGTCATGCACCGTGACATTGACCTTGGGGTAGCACTGGCGAAATACCTTGAGCGAGTGGGGCAGCAGGTTGCCGGCGAAGGCCGGCATGGCCGCCACCGACACACGGCCCAGTTGCAAGGTGAAGCGTTGGCGCAGCATCTCTTCCGTGTCGTCCCAGTCTGCCAGCAGGCGCCGCGCCAGCGGCAGCAACACTTCGCCCTCGGCGGTCAGGCTGACGCTGCGCGTGGTGCGGCTGAGCAGGGCGCCGCCGAGGTTCTCTTCCAGGGCCTTGATGGTCAGGCTCAGGGCGGGTTGCGAGATATGCAGGTGTTCCCCGGCCTGGGCAAAGCTCTGGTACTTGGCCACGGCGACAAAGGCACGCAGTTGCTTGACGTTCATGACAGGCCTATTGTCTGTTTTGTAAAAGTTATCAATCGATGACGAAAACAAAATTAACAAATCAGTCGCGTGCGGTGAAGATGTCTGCACACGCTCACCGACAGCCTCGTCGGTTCTACAACTACAAAAGGCGGATCAGCATGGCCGGACTGGACAAGCGCGTTGCAACCTATGAACAGGCCCTTGAAGGCCTGACCGACAACATGACAGTACTGGCCGGTGGTTTTGGCCTGTGCGGCATCCCGGAAAACCTCATCAGCGAAATCAAGCGACGCGGCGTCAAAGGCTTGACCGTGGTGTCGAACAACTGCGGCGTTGACGGCTTTGGCCTGGGCGTGTTGCTGGAAGATCGTCAGATTCGCAAGATGATTGCCTCCTATGTGGGCGAGAACGCCGAATTCGAACGCCAGCTGCTCAGTGGTGAGCTGGACGTGGAGCTGACCCCGCAGGGCACCCTGGCTGAGAAGATGCGTGCCGGCGGCGCCGGGATCCCGGCGTTCTACACCGCCACCGGCTACGGCACCCCGGTTGCAGAGGGCAAGGAAGTGCGCGAGTTCAAGGGCCGCAAGTACATCCTCGAAGAAGCCATTACCGGTGACTTCGCCATCGTCAAGGGCTGGAAGGCTGACCACTACGGCAATGTGGTGTACCGCAATACTGCGCAAAACTTCAATCCGCTGGCGGCCACCGCCGGCAAGATCACTGTGGTCGAAGTGGAAGAGATCGTCGAACCCGGCGTGCTGTTGCCCAGCGAAATTCACACCCCGGGCATCTATGTGGACCGTGTCATCGTCGGCACCTTCGAAAAACGCATCGAAAAGCGCACCGTCAAGGCCTGAGCGCCATCCACCAGAACAACAAAGAGACCCTGACCATGGCACTGACCCGCGAACAGATGGCGCAACGCGTCGCACGTGAACTGAAGGACGGCTACTACGTCAACCTGGGCATTGGCATTCCTACCCTGGTAGCGAACTACGTACCCGCCGATATGGATGTGATGCTGCAATCAGAAAACGGCCTGCTCGGCATGGGCGAATTCCCGACCGAAAGCACCCTCGATGCCGACATGATCAACGCCGGCAAGCAAACCGTCACCGCCCGCCGCGGCGCCTCGATCTTCGATTCGGCACAGTCGTTCGCCATGATCCGGGGTGGCCACGTCGACCTCACCGTGCTGGGTGCCTTCGAGGTCGACGTGCAAGGCAACATCGCCTCGTGGATGATCCCGGGCAAGCTGGTGAAGGGCATGGGCGGTGCAATGGACCTGGTGGCTGGCGCCGAGAACATCATCGTCACCATGACCCATGCCTCCAAGGACGGTGAGTCCAAACTGCTGCCACACTGCAGCCTGCCGCTGACCGGCGCCGGCTGCATCCGCAAGGTGCTGACCGACCTGGCCTACCTGGAAATCGAAGACGGCGCCTTCATCCTGCGCGAAACCGCGCCGGGGGTAAGCGTTGAAGAGATCATCGCGAAAACCGCCGGCAAGTTGATCGTGCCGGATGACGTGAAGGAAATGACCTTCTGATTCAACGGGCTTCATACATTCCCCTGTAGGAGCAGCCTTGGGCTGCGAAGGGGCCAGTGCAGGCATTCATGTAATGTTTGTCTGTACTGGCCGCTTCGCAGCACAAGGCTGCTCCTACAGGGGTTTTGTGTTTTGGCTGATTTATCCGATAAAACCAATAAAAGGAATTCAACTGTGGCCGCTGAAATCCAAGACAGCCGTTCTGCGCGCTTTGCCTTGCGCTGCTCCAACTGGGCCGAACGCTGGTTCCCCGATTCCTGGGTGTTCGCCGCCCTGGCGGTGCTGCTGGTGTGTATCGGTGCCCTGGCCATGGGCGCCAAACCGACCGACACTGCCAAGGCCTTTGGTGACGGTTTCTGGAGCCTGATCCCGTTTACCATGCAGATGGCCTTCGTGGTCATTGGCGGTTATGTCGTGGCCAGCTCGCCTCCGGCCGCGCGGCTGATTGATCGCCTGGCGCGTATCCCCGGCAATGGTCGCTCGGCAGTGTGCTGGGTAGCCCTGATTTCGATGCTGGCTTCCTTGCTCAACTGGGGCCTGTCGCTGGTGTTCGGGGGCCTGCTGGTACGCGCCCTGGCGCGGCGCACCGAACTCAAGATGGACTACCGCGCCGCTGGCGCGGCCGCCTACCTGGGCCTGGGTGCAGTGTGGGCGCTGGGCTTGTCATCGTCGGCAGCGCAACTGCAGGCCAACCCGGCCAGCCTGCCACCGTCCATCCTGTCGATTACCGGGGTAATCCCGTTCACTGAAACCATCTTCCTCTGGCAGTCCGGCGTGATGCTGTTGGCGTTGGTGCTGGTCTCGCTGGTAATCGCCTATGCCACGGCCCCTGGCCCGAACAGCGCGCGCAGTGCCGAAGACTGCGGCGTCGACCCCAGCTTCACAGCGCCACCTGCACCGCAGCGCACGCGCCCGGGTGAGTGGCTGGAGCACAGCCCGATCCTGATCTTGCTGCTGGTGGCCCTGGCCGCTGGTTGGCTCTACCAGGAGTTCGCCACCAAGCCGGCGATTACCGCGATCTCCGGGCTGAACACCTACAACCTGTTGTTCATCATGCTCGGCGCCTTGCTGCACTGGCGCCCACGCAGCTTTCTGGACGCTGTGGCGCGCGCCGTACCGACCACCACGGGTGTGCTGATCCAGTTCCCGTTGTACGGGTCCATCGCTGCCATTCTCACCCAGGTGAAGGGCGTCGATGAACAGACGCTGGCCCACCATATTTCGCTGTTTTTCACCCAGATTGCCACCCACGACACCTATGCCGTGCTGATGGGAGTGTACTCGGCCGTTTTGGGCTTCTTCATCCCTTCGGGCGGTGGCAAGTGGATCATCGAAGCACCGTACGTGATGCTGGTGGCCAACGACCTGCAGTACCACCTGGGCTGGGCGGTGCAGATCTATAACGCTGCCGAAGCCTTGCCGAACCTGATCAACCCGTTCTACATGCTGCCGCTGCTGGGCGTACTGGGGCTCAAGGCGCGTGACCTGATCGGCTTCTCGTTCGTGCAGTTGCTGGTGCATGTGCCGTTGGTGCTGGTGTTGCTGTGGGCGCTGGGTACGACGCTGCAATACGTACCGCCTGTGATGCCATGAAGGCAGGGCCGCTGTGCGGCCCATCGCCGGCAAGCCAGCTCCCACAGGCCCGGCTGACGCTGTATGTGTGGAACCTGGCTTGCCCGCGATGGGCTGCAAAGCAGCCCCAGCATTTCGCCGGCAGTCCACGTATCATGGTCAGGCTGACTCAGCCTGGGAAACCCGCGTCACATGTCTATCCGATTGAAACTGCTGCGTAAGAAACTGGGAATGACCCTGGAAATGCTGGCCGAAAAGACCGGCATGACCAAAAGCTATCTGTCCAAGGTCGAGCGCGGCCTGAATACACCCTCGATTGCTGCCGCGCTAAAGCTGGCCCGGGCGTTGAACGTGAATGTCGAAGAGTTGTTCGCCGAAGAGCAGGCTGGCCCGAGCCGCTACAGCCTGGTGCGCCACGGCGAACGCCAGGCCCTGGTAGGCGACGGGCAAGGGCCTGGCTATGCAGCCCTGACCAGCCAGGTCGGGCAGCGCAGCCTGTTGCCGTTCCTGATCCAGCCGCCGTCCGAGTTCAGCGACCCCACGTTCAAGGAACACCAAGGCGAGGAATTCCTGTTCGTGCACGCCGGCCAGGTGGAGGTGGATTTCATGAACGAACGGGTGCTGCTGGAGCAGGGTGATGCCTTGCATTTCAACGCCCAGACACCGCATCGACTGCGCTCGGTAGGTGCCCAGCCGGCGCAATTGCTGGTCGTGGTTCACCACGCAGACGAATAAAACCACGGGGCAGGGCACGCCCTACCTGTGTTCTCATCCGTGAAACGCAGCCGCCATCGCATCAGCCCGCCTTTGCATCTTTTGCATGTCGGTATTTTGACGAATACCGCCATCGCCCATTGAATTTTATTATGGTGTCGGATCATTGACGTAGTGTCATTGTGCCCATAAGCTCAAGTCAACAGCGAAACAACTCCCGCCATACTGTGCAAATAACTAATTGATTTTCCTCATTTCAGGAGGGGCGTATGCGCACGACTCTGATTATCAAATCGATGTTCTTGCTGGTGTTGCTGAGTGGGGCTGCGCGTGCGGCAGATTCGTATGTGAATCAAAACAGTATCATTCCTGTTTCAACCGCCGGCTGGTTATTGGCCTTCGCTGTTGTCGGCTTTGTACTGGTCGCCAACAGAAGAAAAATCTGAGCCTGACCCGCTCCCTGTCAAAGCGAGCGCAGGTTGTTGCAAGCCGGGGGCTGGCTTGTGAATTTCCCAACCGTTGCTATATTCCCAGTAGCCCTTCAAAGGCCTTGGTTGCAGGGCACTGCAGCCCACATGTACGGCGTCAAGGTTGGGGCCTCCAGGAAGGTCGAGGCCATCGCGGTGGGTTCAAGCCGCGAAGCGGAGCGAGAGTTGGTGTGCTGTTCTCATTCAGTGCTCTTTTTCGGGCCATTTGGCCGGAGGGACCCTCATGATGCGTTCATTGATTGCCGCATTCTGCGTGCTGGCCGTGTGGTCCAGTGCTGGCAACGCCGATCAGAGTGGTACGGCTTACCTGCTCAGCCCTGGTGATGTGGTAATGGTTTCGGTGTGGCAGGAAGACAGCCTGCGTCAAGAAGCCACCGTACTCCCCGATGGCAGCATCACCTTCCCCTTGGCCGGGCGCATCAATGTTGCCGGCCTGGATGTAACGGCAGTTGAAAAGCAAGTGGCTGCCAAACTCGACAAATTCCTCCCCGACCCAAACGTCAGCGTTGTCGTCAAGAGCATCGCCGGCAACCTGGTCTATGTACAAGGCAAAGTGATCAAGCCGGGCCCCGTGCAAATGGCGGGCCCTACCGCAGTGCTTCAGGCGCTGAGCATGTCGGGCGGGCTGGACAAGTTTGCTGACGAAAGCGATATCAAGGTGGTCCGCGGCACTGGCGCTTCCCAAAAGATCCTGCCCGTGCGATATAAGGACCTGGTGTCTGGGCGGGACATGTCCACCAACATCCAACTTCAGGCTGGCGACACGCTGGTCGTTCCTTGATCTTGCCTTTAATAAGAACACTTAATGCCTCTTCTCAGAACAACAAGAATTGCAACGGCAATCATTGTCTTGCCGTTTACGGACGTGGTACTGGCGGCAAATTGGCAGTCTACGGTGGTGGTACCGACATCCGTTGAATATGACAGCAACCCTTTGTTGCTGACATCGGGGGAAAAGGGTGTAACGCGCACGATCATCGCGCCGGATTACACCCTGATCGGTACCTTCGATCAGGATGAACTGAGGTTGGGGCTGGGCATGCATGTGTTGCGCTCGTCCGACACGGATGTGGTAGATGACCGTGAGGACCCCGATATCAGCCTGGGCTGGCAGCGCACCACCGAGCGTGGGCGTTTCGGGCTGGTGGCACGTTACAACGAAAGCTCGACGCTGTCGGGGACGGTGCTGGATACCGGGGTCATCACCACTGACGGTACGCAAAAGCTCTACACCCTGACCGGCAACTGGAGCCAGGCGGTGACCGAGCGTAGCACCCTGAGCAACGAAACCACGTACAACCGTGCCCGTTATGACATCAGCTCGCTGACGGGCTACGACGAACTGGCAAACGTATTCACCTGGACCTACGCCTGGAGCGAACGGGCCGATGTGTATTCCCGTTTCGGTGCCCGCCGCTATGAGCCCGAGCAGGACCTTACCGCGACCGCCTCCAACAGCTACACCCCGGCAGTCGGTATCAAGTACCAGCTTGCCGAAGGCCTGAGTGCCGATGCCCACATTGGCGTCAACCAGGTGTCTGGCGACGGCGGCGGCCGACGCGGGGAGGGTGGGGTGGCATTGCTGTACACCGGCACGCGCGCCGACGCCAGCCTGACCGCCGAGCGCAGCACGGTGGCCAGTGCCGAAGGCGGTTTCGCCGAGCTGGACCAGGTGCGTGGCGTGTGGAGTTATGCCGTTACCGAACTGGCGCGGGTGGGCGCTGACGCGGCCTGGCAAGACAGCAAAGGGCAGAGCCCTAACACACTGCAGACTTACAGCGTTTGGGCCAGCCGCCAGTTTTCACCGTACTGGGACTTGCGCCTGTCGCTCATGTACAAGGAACGGCAACAGGACCGAGCGCCCGATGCAACCGCGACGATCGTTGGTTTGACGTTGACGTACAGGTACCCCGACATCTGAACTTCAGGCAGGTGGCCCAATGAAGTCTGACTACGAACTCTCCATCAGAGATTACATCGCCATTATCAAGGACAGGGCCCTGGTGTTAGGGGTGAGTGCCGTAGTCATACTTGCCGCGACCGTGGCTGTCGCGTTGATGGTGCCGCCGATTTACCAGTCGACCGGCACCATTCTCGTGGAATCGCAACAGATTTCCCCTGAGCTGGTATCGACCAACACCACCAGCTTTGCCGATGAGCGCATCGAGGTGATTCGCCAGCGGGTGATGACGCGCGAGAACCTGCTGCGCATCATCGACAAGTACAACCTGTTCGCCGACAAGCGCTTGAGCGAGTCCGACAAGATCGACCAGATGCGCAATGCCATCGTGGTCGAAACCCTCACCACGTTCGTGCGCGGGCGGGGCGAGGCGACGGTTGCGTTCAATGTGTCCTTCGAACACAAGCAGGCGCAAGTCGCCAAGGAAGTGGCCGACGAACTGGTCACGCTGTTCCTCAACGAAAACCTCAAGCAGCGCACCGAGCGGGCCAACGAAACCACCGAGTTTCTTACCCAGGAGGCTAACAAGCTGGGCGCGGAACTGGCCAGCCTGGAAAACCAGCTGGCCGACTTCAAGCAGGCCCACGCCAATGCCTTGCCAGAGCACCAGACCCTGCGCATGAACATGCTCTCGCGTTCGGAGCTGGAGTTCCGCGAAGTTGACCGTGACTACAAGGCTGCCCAGGAAGAACTGCGCTACCTGGAGCTGGAACTGTCTGCGGCCAATGCTGGCCTTGCTACCAAGGTTACCGAGGGCAGCAAGCCAGCCAGTGCTGACCAGGCTCAGGACCTGCCGAGCCTTAAAGCCGAGTACGCCCGGTTGCTGACCCGCTACAAGGATGCCCACCCGGATGTGGTGGCGATCAAGCGCAAGATCCAGGCGTTGGAAGCCAGTGGTGGGCGTACGGCCACGACGTCCACGGTCAGCCTCGACGTGGCGCGCGTCCGGGCCAAGATGAGCGCGGCCCAGGAACGTATCAGCTCGCTGGCCGATCAGAAGCGCGAGCTGACCCGAAAGATGGAAGGCTACGAGGCCGAGATCCTCGAGGCGCCGCAAGTCGAGCGTGGCTTGGTGACGTTGATGCGTGACCACGATAACGCGCGCAAGAAATACGAAGAAATCCGCGCCAAGGAAATGGGCGCTAAAATTACCGAAAGCCTGGAGCAGGAGAACAAGGCCGAGCGCTTTGTACTGCTGGAGCCACCGCTGATGCCTGAAAAACCGATCAAGCCTAACCGCAAGAAGATCGCGGCGCTGGGCCTGGTGCTGGCACCGGCAGGCGGTGGTGCCTTGGTGATGCTGCTGGAAATGCTCAACCAGCGCGTGCGCGGCGTCGGTGCGCTGGAAAACCTGCTGGGCAAACGGGTACTGGTGGCAGTGTCCTACATCGATACCAGAGCGGACGTGGCCAGGCGCAAACGCTGGCGGAACTGGCTGATCCTGGCGGCACTGGCGTTGGTAGCTATCATGGTAGTGCTGGTGCACGTCTTCTACATGCCACTGGATGTGCTGTTGTTCAAGGTCATATCTCGGTTTGCATAGGGAAAGCAGTGATGGACAGGACCAAGCCGGCTGTTGGCAACAATATTCACCAGGTTACCCCGGGTACCCCTCAGGCTTTATCACCTCCCCCCGGCACGGCTCTGGCGGAGGTGCCTGGGCAGTTCGACTATGTGAATACCAAAGTCGTGCCGCTGCGGGCTGACCACCTTGAGCGCCACCGCATCGTGGCGTACAACAAGAACTCCAACATGAACGGGCCCATCGACCTGCTGCGCACGCAGGTGCTCAGGGCCATGGAGGAGAATGGCTGGCGGACCCTGGCCATCACCTCGCCAACGCCTGAGGCCGGCAAGACCGTGCTGGCGATCAACCTGGCCATGAGTATCGCTCACCACACCACCAAAACTGCCTTGCTGGTGGATTTCGACCTGCGCCGGCCCAAGGTCGGCAGCTGTCTGGGCCTGCCCATGGAGCAGGCGCTGAACGAGTTCCTGACGGACAAGGCCGAGCTGCAGGAGTGCCTGGTCAACCCGACTTTGCCACGCTTCGTGGTGCTGCCGACGCGGGTGCCGGTGCCGATGTCGACCGAGATGCTGTCGTCGCCCAAGGTGAACAACCTGATCAGCGATTTGCGCAACCGCTACGAGTCGCGCATCTGCATTTTCGATTTGCCGCCGTTGCTCAGCTCTGACGATGCGATCACCGTGATACCCAAGTTTGATTGTGTGCTGCTGGTGGTGGCCAACGGGATGAACAACAAGAAGGAAATCGAGGACTGCCTGCATCACCTGGCCACGGTGAACCTGATCGGGACGGTACTGAACAAGGCTGACGAGCAGCCGCGAACCTATTATTAAGGTTCGAAATTTTGGGGCTGCTTTGCAGCCCCCATAGATCTCAGCGCTGATGCAGGCTCCAGGGATACTGCAACTCCCACTGCCACGCATGCCGCACAATCTGCTCCAGCGAAGCAAACTCCGGCCGCCAGCCCAGCACCTGCAGCGCCTTGCTTGCATCCGCCACCAGCCGTGGCGGGTCGCCGGCACGGCGCGGCGCGTCAAGGGCATTGATGTGCCGCCCGGTCACCGCCCGGGCTGTATCGATCACCTGCTGCACCGAAAAGCCCAGGCCATTGCCCAGGTTGAAAGCAGTGCGCTCGCCACCCGCCAGTAAATAGTCCACCGCCAACGCATGCGCCGATGCCAGATCGGCCACATGCACGTAGTCGCGGATACAGGTGCCATCCGGGGTATCGTAATCCCGGCCAAATACCGTTACCGCCTCATGCCGGCCAGAGGCGGCCTGCAGGATCAGCGGGATCAGGTGGGTTTCCGGCTCGTGGCGTTCACCCAGCTGGCCATCCGGGTCGGCACCGGCGGCATTGAAGTAACGCAGGCATACCGACTTCAAGCCATACGCCCGGTCGAAGTCCTCGAGAATCTGCTCGACCATCCATTTGCTCAGCCCGTAGGGGTTGATCGGCCCTTTGACGTGCGCTTCATCAATCGGCACGTACTGCGGGTTGCCGTAAACGGCGGCACTGGAAGAAAACACCAGATGCCTGATACCCGCATTCACCATGGCCTGCAGCAAGGCCAGGGTGGCTGCAACGTTGTTCTGGTAGTACTTGCCGGGTGCGCTGACCGACTCGCCCACCTGGATGAACGAGGCGAAGTGGAACACGGCGTCGAAATGACAAACGCCGAACAGCACGTCCAGGGCCGCTTCGTCGGCGATATCGAGCTTGGCCCACTGGATGCCGGGGCCAGGCCAAACCAGGTCCGCCACCACTACCTCATGGCCGGCACCGAGCAGGTGCTTGACCATGTGCGAGCCAATGTAGCCCGCGCCACCCACTACCAGAAATTTCATCCGCACCTCCTGGAATCTGCTGTTTACAGACGCAGTGAACCGTCCCTGAAACGTGCAGGTGGGATGATCAGCTACAGGTGACCTGAGCGTAGATGGCCCTATGCCCTATTTCAAGAACAGCCAGTTGGACATGTAGTTGCTGTCGAAGGTAATGCTGTAATGCCCATCCTTGTACGCCACCGGCAGTGTCTTCAGCTGCGCCTGTGCATCGCGGGCGAACAGTTTGAGGCCGGCAGGTGCCTTGATGATCACGCTGCCTTCAAGCGGTTCGACGTTGAACGGCGTCTTGTCATCGGCCTTGGGCATGGCACGTGTCCCCAGTGACAGCAGCAGCTCACGCGACTGGCCCAAGGGCTTGCCGTCCAGGCTCTGTACCGCGACGCTGGCGTAAGGCGTTTTTGTCTGTAGCTGAACGGCCCCCAGGCTGATCGAGCGGCCACCCAGCCAGCCGGTGGCGGCCTGGGTCAGTGGCGTATCGATGGTGTAGATGCCTTGTTGCCAGTTGCGCTTGAGCTCGCCGGTGTCGGTGACCGATTCAGTGGCATCGGCGGCCAGTAGCGATTGCCCCGGGTCCTGAAGCACTTGCGCGCCAGAGGGGATGGCGGCAGGTTTCAGCCACGGCAGTTCTGGTGTTGGCGGCAGGGCAATCTGCAGTTGGCCCTTTTCCATGGCTGTGCGCAACAGTACCGAACTGCGCGGGGTGATCTCCTGGTTGTAGAGGGTGGCGGGCGTTGGTGCGAATACGTAGCGGGTAGTTGCCGGCTTGACGTCCGCACGGCGGTAGAGCAGGGCGGCAGCGGGCAGGGTGGCGATCATCGCCGGGTCGTTGTACGCGTGCCAGTTGTCCGCCGTGCGCCAGCCCGGGTTGAACCCTTGCTGGCTGTACGCGTACTGCATCATGGCGTCCCAGCCTTGATGGCTGGCGGTGCCGGCTACATACAGCGGCAAAGAATGGCGGTCGGGCAGCGGGAACGGTTCGGCGTTCCACTCGGTGACGGTTAGCGGTTTGCCGACCACCTGGGCGGCGGCGATCCAGTCGATCATGCCGTCGCTGGTCAACGGGTTCTTCTCCAGCTGGCCAATGGCGCCGTAGCTGTGGGCATCGACGACATCGCCTGCGGTCAGCGCCGGCAGTGCACTCAGGCCATTGCCGCCCCAGGTGCTGGTGGTGGCGATCGGCACTTTCACGCCCAGGCCGCGCAGGTGGGCGATCATGTCGGCGTTGAAGCGCTGCTCCAGGTCGTTCAGGAACAGCTTCGACGGGCCATGCTCCCAGGCGCGCCAGGTAAGGTCGGCGGGAAGGTCATGCTGCCTGGCGAACGCTTTGGCTGCGGCCATGTAGCGTTCGCTGTGGCGCGGTACATCCTTGTTCGGCATCAGTGCGTTACCGTAGTGCTGGGTGAGATCGTTTTCGTTGGTGATCAGCACGGCGGCGATGGCGGGGTCGTCTTTGTAAGCCAGGCCGGTGTATTCATTCACATGGGTCAGGTACTGCTCGGCGAACCGCTTCATCGCTTTCTGGATACTGTCGTTCACGTAGGCGTAACCCTTCAGGTCGACGCGACCTTCCTTCTCGGGCAGCTCACCGAAGTCATCAATGTTGTCGTTGGCGGTAAACGCACGTTGCACGTGCATGTCCAGCCAGATGTAGATGCCTTCGTCCTTGAGTGCCTTGATCCACAGGTCGAGCTTGCGCAGCGACTCGGCGCTAAGTTGCTGGGTATCGCGCACCAGGGTGCCGTCGCCAAATACGTTCGGGCTCACCCACGGCGAATCGTGGTGGTGCAGGCGCACCAGGTTGAAGCCCAATGCCGACAGGCGCTTGGCCTGTTGGCGAATTTCGTCGTCGGGGCTCTTGAACAGCGAGTAGGCAGACAGGTTGGTACCCCAGAAGCGCACCGGGGTGTTGTCTTCAAACATCAACTGTTCGCCGACTGCCTTGACGAAGCCGCGCTTGCCGGCGGGCTTTTCTGCCGCATTGAGGAACGACAGGTCCACTGGCGAGGTGCGCCAGTCCAGCTGGTCATCGGGCCAGGTGGCGGGGTCGGCCAGGCCGAAACGCTCGGTGGGCGTAGGACCCAGTTCGATGTCGCCGGTAACGTTGAGCACCGCCTTGAGCTGCTGGCGGCCGGCGCTTATCGGGTCTTTGTAGAGAAACGCACGCAGCTCGGACGGGTTGCCGCGCTCGAAATAGACCTTGGCCAGTGGCGGATCGAAGCGCATCTCGACACGCCGGCCCTGGTCGGCCTTGCCCCACGACCAGCCGCGGTTGTCGGGCAGCAGTTGCGGGGCGCCCATGTCGCCCGCAATCTGCGCCGGGTCGAACTGGAACACCATGCCGCCGCCCATCACCCCGGCCTGGCGGCTGTGGGCGTTGAGGTCGAATGCCCAGCTCAGGGTTTGTGCCTGTTCCTTGCGGATATCCGCCTTCAGGTCAAAGTCCAGCTCCTTGTTCTTGCCCAACAGTGTGTACTGGTAGGGGCCATTGACCTTGAAGTCGGTGTAAAAGCCGGTCCAGCTCCAGTTGGCTGCCCAGAAGTCGAACTTGGCTTTCATCACCGGGCCGCCGCCGCGTGTCACGGTAGGCAAGCCATTTTGCTCATCGACACTGACCTGCCAGTCTGACCCCCAGCCGGTCAACGGCAGCAGGGCCAGGCCGGAAATGGCCGTAAGGCGCACGAAATGACGCAGGGTGAGCACGTTCATTGACATTACCTGGGTTGTAGGTCGGGTTCGGCCAGTTCCATGACCGGGCTGCTGTTCAGCCGGCGGACCATCTGGATGTAGGCCACGCCCAGCCCTGCGATTGACCAGTACACCACCGGGATGAAGGTGATGCTGCTGACGGTGAAGATGATCACCAGAATGCCGATCAGCGTTGCCAGCAGCACCCGCCCCAGCTGTCGTCGTTCGTCATCCTTGTCGGGAAAACTGAGCATGGCCCTGCGGATGCCCCTCAACACCACGGCAAAGAAGGCGACGAACAGACCGAGCCCGACCAGCCCGACCCGCAGCGCCAGGTTGATGTAGGTGTTGACGATGTCGATGATGCCTTCGCCCTGGATCATCGACTGCATTTCCGGGGTGTTGCGGAAGTCGAACGAGCCGAACAGCGGGTTGCGCTGGATGACGATCCAGGAGTTGTCCATCAGCCGCTCGCGGTAAGTGATGTTCTCTTTTTCGATGTTGCCGATGTAAGGCAGCAGGTCCAGCACCTTGTCGCCGCCCGGCACGACGGTCAGCAAGGGCAGCGCCAGCATGCCAGCCGCGCCGAGCAGCGCCAGGCGCCTGACCGCGCCTTTGCCCATGGCAATGAACACCACCACGATGACCACGACCCCGATCCACGGCCCACGTGACAACGGCGCGAACAGCCCGGCGGCCAGCAGCAGGGCGCCCATGGCCTTGTGCAGCGGGCGTTGCACATAACCCTGCACGAACAGGAACAGGCCGATGGCCACGCTCATCACATAACCCAGGGCAATCGCCTGGCCGGTGGTGACGCTGGCCCGCAGCGCGCCGCCGCGGCTGAGGTAACCGGACATGCTCCATGGCACGCCCATGGCGTCGATCAGGGCGCTGTACAGCAGCCAGTGGCGCACATATTCGGCCACGGCGATCAGCGCCATGACGAAAGCGGTTAGCACGAAGGCCAACAGGGTGTCCTTGAAGTCGCTGATCTGGCGCAGCCCACGGCTGGCCACGTAATACGGCAGGAATACGTCGACGTACAGGTACAGCGCCTGGCGCAGGGTGTCGGTGAGGGTGGTTTCGCGAAGGTACAGCACGCTCATCAACACCAGGCCGGCGGCCAGCAGCCTGTCGGCCCAGGTGCGGCCGAACCGCAACGTGTCAGCTTGCCGCCGCAGTTGCAGCGCGGCCGGCAGCAGCACGCAGAGGGTGAGCAGGCGGATATGGTTCAGGTCAACCAGATAGTTGACCACGCCGAACCCGGGCACCTGCACCGATGCCGGCGGAATCAGGAACAGCAGCATGTAGAACAGCGCCATGGGGTTGTGCTCACGGCGCCCGGCAAGCAACAGGATGACCGCGCCCGCCCCCAGATACAGCCAGAAGCTGTGCGAGACAAAGGCCAGCACCGTCAGCACAAACCAAAGATTGCGCCTGCGCTTGTAATCGCTGAGCGCAATGAGGTCGGTGGCAGGCCGCCGCGCCATCAGGAAGACCACGCTCGCCAAAAACAGGATGACGATCAACGCACGAAAATGTTCAGGCATCGGCTATGTACACCTTTCCCTTGGTGGGCAACGGCTAGCATCGTGGCTAATTGAAACTATAGTGACTTTTAGCCAATCAGTCAGAGATTGAAGTCATGCCGTCGATTGATGTGTCAGCCGCTGCGAGCCTGCGCAACCGGGCCCTGAGGGCCGGGTCGTGGAACCTGGTCTCGCAGGTGGCTTCTCAGGTGATGCGCCTGGGCGGCAATCTGATCATGGCCCGCTTGCTGCTGCCGGAAATGTTCGGGGTGATGGTCATCGCCACCACCGTTTCGGTACTCCTGCATCTGCTTTCCGATGTCGGCCTGCGCCAGAACATCATCCAGAGTCACCGTGGTGACGACCCGGATTTTCTCAACACCGCCTGGACCGTGCAGATCATTCGCGGCTTCCTGTTGTTTGCCCTGACCCTGCTGCTGGCCCTGGGCGCCTGGTTGGCCCAACTGGCGGAACTGTGGCCGGCGGACTCTACCTACGCCGCCCCGGTACTGCCGATGGTGCTGGCGGTAACCGGGCTGTCGGCGGCCATCTGGGGTTTCCAGTCCACCAAGATAGATGTGGCTGTAAGAACTTTCCAACAGAAGCGCGTGGTGCTGGTCGACCTGGCCTCGCAGGTGGCCGGCCTGGTGGTGATGCTGGTGCTGGGCTTGCTGACCCATTCGATCTGGGCCCTGGTGATCTCCGGCCTGGTGTCGGCCGTAGCCTGGACCGTGCTGGGGCATACCGCCCTGGAGGGGCCGAACAATCACCTGCGCTGGGACCGTACGGCGCTGACTGAGTTGATCGTGTTTGGCCGCTGGATCCTGTTGTCGTCGATGGTCGGCGTGCTGGCCATGTACGGCGACCGCATCTGGTTTGGCGCCAGCATGTCGGCGGCGCAACTGGGGGTGTATTCGATTGCCGTGCTGATCCTTGGCGCGGTGCAGACCGCGCTGATGAAAATTGTCGGGGCGGTGGCGCTGCCCGCTTTCAGTGAAGCAGCCCGGGCCGACGACAAGGAACGCCTGACAGCGCTTTATCACCGCTTTCGCCTGCTGGTCGACCTGCTGGTGCTGTTCATCTGTGGTGGTTTCCTGACCGCCAGCCCGCTGCTGATTGGCTGGATGTACGACGATCGCTACCGTGAAGCTGGCCCTATGCTGGCAATTCTTTCGCTGTCGTTCATCGTAATGCGCTATACATTGGCTCATCAGGTGTGGATTGCCCTTGGCCTGACCAAGTACCAGGCCATGGACAACATCATCCGCCTGGTCTCGCTGTGGGGGCTGCTACCGCTATTGCTGGCGATTGGTGGTGTGGAGTGGGCGATCTGGGGGGTTGCCCTGCATGCCGTGCCGACACTGGTGCTGGTCGTGTATGTGAACTGCAAACTGGGTATGTTCAGCCTCAAGCGTGAGCTGGTGGTGCTGCCGATGCTGCTGGTCGGGGCGCTGTGCGGAGCGTTGCTCACGGCCTTTTTCAACTGGCTTTGAAGCAGCGTGCTGGGTGCAACTTTCATGGGTACGGGTCACGGGATCATGGGGAAGCTCACTTTTTGTACTGCGCAGTTGGGCCGTAGAGGCTTTCTCCAGAGTTGTGTCTTGCTCGGTGTGGGTGGCGCGGTGTTTGGCGTCTCGGCGTCCGTTGCAGGCAAACCTGTCGAGCAGCCTGGGTTCGTGGTGATCAACGGTTGGGTATTGCCTTCCCGTTATTTCCGGAACGAGCCAGCATGATCAAGGACTTTCAGCAGCAGAAGGCGCTGCGCGACGACTACGATTTTTGCATCATCGGTGCCGGCCCGGCGGGTATCACGTTGGGCTTGCGCCTGGCCGCCGCCGGCTGGAACGTATTGCTCGCCGAAGGCGGGGGGCGCGAGTATGCGCCGCACTCGCAAGGGTTGTACGCGTGCGCATCTACGGGCCTGGAGCTGTATGCCGAGGAGACCCGCCTGCGTTATCTGGGGGGCACCTCCAACCACTGGGCTGGCCGTTGCCGGCCATTCACCCCGTCGGACTTTACCGTGGGCCCGCCAGGTGACTTGCCGGGTTGGCCTATTCCTTATGCGGAGATCGAGGGCTACCTGCCGGCAGCCATGGACATCGTCGACCTGCCACCCGGCGCGGATTTTCGTGCGATGAACACCGGCCTGGATGGCGGTGACTTCGAGGCGGACCGCTTTCTGCTCAGCACGCCCACACGCTTTGCGCAAAAGTACGCCACGGCACTGGAGCAGACCAAAGGCCTGGACGTTTTCATCAACTGCAACTGCGTAGACCTGGAATTCGACAAAGGCTCTGGCCATCTGACTGCGGTGGTGCTATCCGACTACGAGCGCAATCGTCAGCGCCTGGTGGCCAGAAACTTCATTCTGGCCACCGGTGCCATCGAAAATGCCCGGCAGTTGCTCAACAGCCACACGCTGGTGGCGGCAGGCGTGGTGAACAAGGAAGGGCTGGTCGGCGGGTGTTTCATGGAGCACCTCAACATCGACCTGGGCACGTTCATCCTGAGGTCCGGGCAGGACCCGGAGCCGCGCCAGTACTACACCACCGATGCCTTTGTCGACGAGTACAAGGCCGGTAAAGGCAATGTCACTGCCGCGTTGCTGGCCGATGTGCAGACGTATGGCCGCACTGCCGAGGTCAAGCATTTTCTGGAGAACCTGGCCTGTGACATGGGGGTTGCCGGCAAGATCGCCTTCGTCGCCAAGTTCAGCTGCCCCGGCGACGGCGTGATCAGCACCATGATCGAGCAGTTCCCCAACCTGCACAGTCGCATCTCGCTGCTTGACGAGCAGGACGCACTGGGGGTGGCCAAGGTCAATGTCAACTGGGCGCTGAGCGCCGATGACCGACACACCATCAAGTGCATTGGCAGCGAACTGGCCAAGCAGTTCGCCGACATGGACCTGGGCTTCGTCAAGCTTAACGACTTTGTCTACGACACTTCGATACCACTGAAGATGGCACCGCACGCCCACCACATGGGCACCACACGCATGGCTGCCTCGCCGCAGTTCGGCGTTGTGGATGCCAATTGCAAGGTGTTCGGTACCGAGAATCTTTATGTCGCCGGCAGCAGTATCTTTGCCAAAGGTGGCGCCTCAAACCCGACCATGCCCCTGTTGCAGTTTGCCGTGCGGCTGGCCGACCACCTCGATACCAAGATGAGAGCGGCCAGCGGCGCCGCTGCGTGAAGCAGGTTGTACACGGGTTGAGTGCGCTGCGGTCAGCACCTAGAAGAACGAGACCGGAACGCCTCAGGACACTCCAGATTGTTCAGATCGCGAGGCCAGGCAGTATGAAGGGATGGATACGCAAGGCAGTGGCGCACTATGCCCATGCAACCGGGCGCGGGGGCAAGTTCTACAGGAGGTTCTGCAACCCTTCTGGTCTTGAATGGGGGGCCTATCTCGCCCGATGGGGTAACTTTCACTCAGTTGGCAGCAATTTCTTCGTCAATACAGGCTGTAAATTCCTTGACCCTTCGCTGGTACGTATCGGTAACAGCGTGGGCCTGTCCGACTGTACGTTGATCGGTCATGACGGGGTGGTTTTGCTGATCGAACATCGCTTTGGCAAGCACCTGGATTCGGTCGGTTTCATTGATATCAAGGACAACTGTTTCATCGGCCATGGTGCGATCATCATGCCCCGCGTGACCATCGGCCCGGAATCGATCGTGGCTGCCGGCGCGGTGGTGACCAAGGACGTGCCGCCAGGCACCGTATTTGGTGGCAACCCGGCCCAGTTCATCTGCACCACCGAGCAGCTGATCAAACGGGTCGAGGCGCGTTGCGAAAGCTACCCGTGGATAGAACTGGTAAAACAGCGCAACGGCGCTTACGACCCGGAAGTTGAACCGCTGTTGATGGCGCAAAGGCGGCAATACTTCTTTGGGGACGGCAACAATGGCTAGCAAACCAGTGGATGTCATGGTGGTCAACTTCAATACCGCCGGGCTGCTGCAGCCGATGTTCGATGCGCTGCGCCGGGCCGACAGCGAGCGGCTGGCCAGTTACCTGGTAGTAGACAACGCATCGCGCGATGACTCGGTGCAGCGCATGGCCCAGGTGTGCCCCGAGGCACTGCTGCTGAGCAACAAGCAGAACGTGGGCTTCGGCCGGGCCAATAACCAGTTGCTGGCGCACCTGAAGGGCAAGTACGCCTTGCTGCTCAATACCGATGCCTTCGTTGCCGCCGACTCCCTGCAAAAAACCCTCGACTACATGGACGCCCACCCGGAGTGCGGCGTGCTAGGGGTGCGCCTGGAAGGCCGCGACGGCGATCTGCAGCCCAGTTGTCGCTACTTCCCAACGCCGCTCAACGTGTTTGTCGGGCGTACCGGGCTGGGGCGGTTCTTCCCGGGGCTGAAGATGGTCGATGAAATGACCTGGGACCACGCCTCGGTGCGCGAGTGTGACTGGTTACCGGGTTGCTTCTATCTGGTGCGCCGCGAAGTGCTGGACAAGGTGGGCCTGTTCGACCCGCGTTATTTTCTTTATTACGAAGAGGTGGACCACTGCAAGCGGGTGAAGGCAGCCGGCTGGAAAGTCGTGTTCTACCCGCATACCACCGTGGTGCACATCGGGGGCGAAAGCTCCAAGTCGGTGGCAGAGCTGGAGGCGGCCAGCCGGCAGATCTCGTCCTACCAGATCGAAAGCGAGCTGTTGTATTTCCGCAAGCATCACGGGGTGGCGGGCCTTGCCCTGCACATGGCGCTGGTCACCCTGGGTGACCTGGTGCTGGCACTCAAGGCGCTGTTGAAGCGACGCGGCTGGGGCGCGATTCAGGCCTGCTGGCGTCATTGCCGGGCGACCTGGTCACTGTTGTTCAAGACCCGGTACGCCAGCCAACCGACAAGGTAGGTAAAGCCATGTTCGAGAATATTCGTGCCGACCTGCGCGCCCATGGCGGGGATTGGGGGGCGCAGGGCTTCTGGGTACTGCTGGTGTATCGCTTCGGCCGCTGGCGCTACACCGTGCGCCCGGCACTGCTGCGCAAACTCTTCTCGCTGATCTACAAGGTGCTGTTCAAGTTCGTGCAGATCATCACCGGTATCGAACTGCCCTGCGAAGTGGTGATTGGCCGCAACTTCGTCATCGACCATTTTGGCGGCATCGTCATCAGTGGTTATGCCCGGTTTGGCGATGACTGCCGTATCCGCAACGGCGTGGTAGTGGGCTTGAAGAATGTCGATGAACCGATTGCCCCGGTGTTTGGCAACAACGTCGATATTGGTACCGGGGCCAAGGTGCTGGGCAGCATTCGTATTGGCAACAACGTGATCATCGGCGCCAATGCCGTGGTGCTGGCCGATGTGCCGGACAATTGCCTGGCGGTAGGGGTGCCGGCCACCATCAAGGCCAGGCAGCCAGTTGCCACGGCGCCCGTCGAGTGACGCCCATGGCGGCTGCAATCGGTGTGGTGGTCATCGGCCGCAACGAGGGCCCGCGCCTGGAGCGCTGCCTGCGCTCGCTGGTAAACGGTGCTGGGAAGGTCATGTATGTCGACTCGGGCTCCACCGACAGTTCGCTGCAGCTGGCCCGCAGCCTGGGTGTGGAGGTATTGGCGCTGGACATGGCCATCCCGTTCACCGCCGCCCGCGCGCGCAATGAAGGTTTCAGCGCCTTGCAGCGGCTGCTGCCGTCGATGCAACTGGTGCAGTTTGTTGATGGCGATTGCGAGGTGGATGCCCACTGGCTGGCCACGGCGCAGCTGTTTCTCGACCAGCATCCCGAGGTGGCGGTGGTGTGCGGTCGCCGGCGGGAGCGCTTCCCGGAACGCTCGGTGTACAACCTGCTGTGCGACCTCGAGTGGGACACCCCCATCGGTGAGGCCAAGGCGTGCGGTGGTGATGCGCTGATGCGGGCAGACGCGTTTGCTGCTGTCGGGGGCTTTCGCGCCGAGCTGATCGCCGGTGAGGAGCCTGAGCTGTGCGTGCGTTTGCGGGCCAAGGGCTGGAAAGTCTGGCGCCTGGCCGCCGAGATGACCTTGCACGACGCCGCCATGACCCGTTTCAGCCAGTGGTGGCGGCGCAGCCTGCGTGCTGGCCATGCCTATGCCGAAGGGGCCTACCTGCATGGTCAGCCGCCCGAGCAACACTGGTTGCGCGAGTCGCGGCGGGCCTGGTTATGGGGCCTGGGCGTACCCTTGGTAATCGTGCTGGCCTGCCTGCTGCTGGGTGGCTGGGGCCTGCTTTTGCTGTTGATCTACCCGCTGCAGGCCGTGCGCCTGGCGCGCCGTGGTAGTAAGTCGGCGCGCGAAAACTGGCTCCAGGCAGTGTTCCTGGTGCTGGGCAAGTTCCCGGAAATGCTCGGACAGGTGAAGTTCTTGCGCCACCGCTTCGCGGCCGGCAAATCGGCTTTGATCGAGTACAAGTGAGAGATGACCATGATGCTCGGCACCCTCGTGAAAAGCGTGTTTACCTTGCAACCGGGCTACTCGTTGCGGGCGTTGAACAACAAGTACAAGTTGATGCTGCAGATTGCCAGGCAATGGCCTGAGCTGCATGGCTTCATGCAGCGCATGACGGCGGCGTTGGGTGAGCAAGGTGTACAGCGCTTGGGCGTGGACTGCATCGGTGTGGTGCAGTGGCCTTACCTCAGCAAATCCTGGGAAGCCCCGCAGCGCCTGGCGGTGATCGCTTCGCACTTTGAAGTAATGGCCGGTCAGTTTCCGACGCTGTTACTGCTGGGGCGGGACGAAAGCCTGACGCTGTGCGAGCTGTCCAGCCATTCGCCAGGCTGCAGCCTGGTGCTGGACCGGCCGATCTGGTTCAAGCGAGAAGGCGAGTTGGTGCTGAACCTGTTTCAGGGCGACCTGCGGGTGGCTTCACTGGCGTTCACCCTGAGCCGCAGCCACGGTGAGCTGTACCTGTTCATCGGGGCCGTGCAGGGCATCCACAAGGGCATCGACAGTGAAACCTCGCTGACCATCTATCGTGACCTGACCAAGGACTTCGAGGGCCTGCGCCCGCGCAGCCTGGTGCTCGAAGCGCTGAAGTGCCTGGCCCGGGCGTTGGGTGTCGCGCACCTGTATGCGGTCAGCGATGCCTGCCGGCACCACCGGCACGCTTATTTTGGCAGCGACAAAGGCCAGGACCTTGCGGCCAACTATGACGTCATCTGGCAGGAACACGGCGCCAGCGCCTCGAACCAGGCGGACTTCTTCACCGTACCGCTGGCCCCGGCGCAGCGGGCAGAAAGCGACATTCCAGCAAAGAAGCGGGCGATGTACCGCCGCCGTCAGGCGATGCTCGACGATGTTTTCTCACGCTTGCAGGCAGCATTGCCGAGCAGCAGTCACAACCTTGGACTACAAGGAAAACAGGGGGATGCATTTGCTGTGAGTGCATCGGCAGTGGACAAACCGCCCGTAGTCGACAGCCTGAAGTGAGGGTTGGCAGGGAAGGTAGGTCATCAAGCGGGTTTGGATCTGGATTCGTATGCGCATCGCTTACTTCATCAATCAGTACCCGAAGGTCAGCCACAGTTTCATCCGCCGCGAGATACTGGCGCTGGAGCGCCAGGGCGTAGAGGTACGACGCTTTGCCTTGCGGGGGTGGGATGCCGAGTTGCAGGATGCCGAGGACACGGCCGAGCGGGCCAGGACCCGTTATGTATTGCAAGGCGGCATAAAAGGGTTGCTGACGCCTGCGTTGCAGGTGCTGCGCGCGCAACCGCGGCGCTTTTTCCAGGCCTTGAGGCTGGCCATGCGCCTTGGCCGGCGTGCTGACCGCCCGTGGCCGTACCACCTGGTGTACCTGGCTGAGGCCTGCCAGCTGTTGCAGTGGCTGCAGGCCGATGAGGCCAGGCACGTGCATGCCCATTTTGGCACCAACTCTACCGAGGTGGTCATGCTGGCCCACCTGCTGGGCGGTCCCGTCTACAGCTTTACCGTGCACGGGCCGGAGGAGTTCGACAAGCCGCAGTTCTTGCACATGGGCGAGAAGGTGCGGCGTGCTGCTTTTGTGGCAGCGGTAAGTTCCTACGGGCGCAGCCAGCTGTTTCGCTGGGTGGCGCACGAGCACTGGGCCAAAGTGAAAGTGGTGCATTGTGGCCTGGAGCGAGGTTTCCATGAGGTGGCGCCGGTCAACGTGCCGGCGGTGCCGCAGCTGGTGTGCGTCGGCCGGCTCTGTGAACAGAAAGGCCAGCTGTTGCTGCTTGAGGCGGCGCGTCAGCTTGCGCAGCAGTCGATTGCCTTCGAACTGGTCCTGGCGGGTGACGGCGAGATGCGCGAGCAAATCGAGGCTCTGATTACCCGTCATGGCTTGCAGCAGCACGTGCGCATCACCGGCTGGATCAGCAGCGCACAGGTGCGCGAGGAAATTCTTGCCGCACGTGCGCTGGTATTGCCCAGCTTCGCCGAGGGCCTGCCGGTGGTGATCATGGAGGCCATGGCCTTGCGCCGACCCGTATTGACCACCTATGTAGCGGGTATCCCGGAGCTGGTGCGCCCCGGCGAAAACGGCTGGCTGTTCCCCGCTGGCGCCGTGGAGGAACTGGCCCAGGCCATGGCCGAGTGCCTTGCGCAACCCGCCGAAGCGCTGCAGCGCATGGGCGAGGCGGCTTACCAGCGCGTGCTGCAACGGCATGATATCGACACCGAGGCGGCCAAGCTGGCCGGCTATTTCAAGGCATCCGCATGATGAGTGTATTGAGTTGGTTACTGGGCCTGCTGGCGGTGATCGCCTTTGTGCCTGTGTCTGTGTTTTTCTTGCAGATGCTGCTGGCTTGCCTGCCGCCGCGCACGCGGCCCTTGGGCGTCAGCGTGCGTCCGCGGGTGGCAGTGTTGGTACCGGCCCATGATGAGGCTGCGATCATTCGTGCAACGCTGGCGAGCGTAACCCCGCAGTTGCTGCCAGGCGACCGCTTGCTGGTGGTGGCCGACAACTGCACGGACGACACGGCGCGGCTGGCCCGTGAGGCCGGCGCCGAGGTGGTGGAGCGCTTTGATACGTTGCTACGTGGCAAAGGCTACGCGCTGGACTTCGGCGTACGCCACCTGGCCGAACAGCCGCCCGAGGTGGTAATTGTGGTGGACGCCGACTGCCAGGTAGGCGAGGGGGCGATTGACTGCCTGGCGCGTCGTTATCACCAGGCCCAACGCCCGGTGCAGGCGCTTTACCTGATGCGCGCACCCGCCGGTAGCGGGCTGAAGGTACAGGTGGCCGAGTTTGCCTGGCGGGTCAAGAACCTGGTACGGCCGCGTGGCTGGGCCCGGCTGGGGCTACCGTGCCAATTGATGGGGGCAGGCATGGCATTCGGTTGGCACGACCTGGCCCTCATCAACCTGGCCAATGGGCACTTGGTGGAGGATGTAAAGCTGGGCCTGGACCTGTGCCAGCAGGGCAAGCCGCCGGTGTTCTGCCCCGAGGCGTTGGTCACCAGCCAGTTCCCTGCAAGCCAGCAAGGCATGAACAGCCAGCGCACCCGCTGGGAGCATGGCCACCTGGGCTTGATGCTGGCGGATGCGCCCAAGCGTGCGCTGGCCGCCATCCGCCAGCGCAACGGTAGCCTGCTGGCCATGACCCTGGACCTGCTGGTGCCACCGCTGGCGCTACTGGTGCTGGCGTTGCTGGGGCTCAACCTGGTGACCTGGCTGGCCTACCTGCTGTCAGGCCATGCGGCGCCTGCGTGGATCGCACTGGCTGCGCTGGTCATGCTCGGCCTTGCCGTTGTGCTGGCGTGGGCACGCTTCTGCCGTGAGCTGATCCCGTTTTCCGTGCTGCTGTACGCGCCTTTTTACGCCGCAAGGAAAATCCCCCTGTACCTGGGGTTCCTGATCAAGCGCCAGGTCGAATGGGTGCGCTCCAAACGGGATGATGACTGATGGCTCAGTGGCAATGGCAGAAACGCTGGCGGGGTATTATCGACACGCTGGAGGTGGTGCCTGACAGCGCCGCAGCGCAACGCCTGCTCGACAGGCTTGCCACCCCGGACTCTGCAACCGTACTGGGCTTCGTCAATGCCCACGCAATGAACCTGGTGGTGCGCGACGGCGCGTATTGCCAGGCGTTGTCGGCGGCCGATGTGCTGTTGCGCGACGGCTCTGGCATGGCGATCCTTTATCGCCGGTTGGGCCTGGAGCCTGGGCTCAACATGAATGGCACCGACTTCATTCCCAGCCTCATGGAGGCATACCGCGGACGACGGGTAGCATTCTGGGGCACGCAGCAACCGTACCTGAACCAGGCTGTGCAACGCAGCGAAGCGTTGTTTGGCGTGGTGCCGGTATCGGTCCACGATGGCTTTGCCAGCATCGACACCTACCTGCAACTGGTCCGTGAGCGCCAACCGGAGCTCATCGTGCTGGGGATGGGCATGCCCAAGCAGGAAGCGGTGGCGGCCAGGTTGGCAGCTGTCGGCGGGCCATGCCTGATTGTGTGCGGCGGGGCGATTCTGGATTTCCTGGGTGGCAAGGTCAGCCGGGCACCGCAGTGGCTGCGGCATTTGGGGGGCGAGTGGGCCTACCGGCTGTTACGCGAGCCGAAGCGCCTGTTCATGCGTTATGTGGTGGGTAACCCATTGTTCTTGCTGCGCACCCTGCTGTGCCGCAAGACAGCCGATTCGGCCAGTGGAACCCTATGAATCGGCCAAAATCCGCGCTGATGGCGGGTGGCTGCTACAGTGAGATCAGTGGCTTGGGGGCTGCACGATCCTGCTTCACTGGCGTTGAATAAGCTGTTTTCAAGGCTTGATGTTTGATGGACGGCACTTGCTACGCTCAAATAGATGAGGTCTGAAATGGTTTTCGAACCCAGAAGCAGTCGTTCCTTACTCCAGAGAAGAAGCAGCGTCAGTAACGCCATTCAGGCGGGGCTTGATGGTATTGCAGTCACCGGTATTGCCTGGTACCTCATCTATGACCAGTTTGGTTACATTACCTCCGATTATGTAATCATGCTGCTGTTGCTGATTGGCGCACTGGCGGTCATCTACGACCATTATGCAATCTACCGTACCAACGTTGGCCTTTCGATCAAGGCGTTCCGCCTGTTCAAGGCGTGGTCGGCGACGTTCTGTTTTCTTGTGGTCATGGCGTTTTTGACCAAACAGAGTGAAACCTACTCCCGGTTGTTGGTCGTGCAGTTGTTTATCATTGGTTATATTGCCCAGTTGTTCTTGCATTTTGCGGTTCGTGAACTGCAAAAACGCTTTACCGCGCATGCGCGCCTGGACAACGCCCTGATTATCGGCAACGGCGATCTGGCCAATTTTCTTTACCAGAAGATCAGCAACAACCCCTGGTTTGGCGAACGGGTGCTGGGGTGTGTGCTGACTGACAAAGCCGGCGAACAGGGGCAGGAAAGTGCCGAGGGCAAGCAACGCCTGCCCGTGCTTGGGCACATTGCAGAGCTGGATGAAATCGTTGCCCGGCATGGCATTCGCACCGTCTACCTGGTGACCCCGCTGGGGGGCTCAGAGGTCATCAACGATGTGTACTTCAAGTTGCTCGACAAATGCATCGCTGTGAACTGGGTACCGGATATATTTTCGTTGCGCCTTATCAATCACAGCGTGCGGGAAATCGCCGGCATTCCTGTGCTGACCCTTTCTGAAACGCCGTTGACGGGCATGAGCCTGTTCTTGAAAAATATCGAGGACCGCGTGTTGGCGGCATTGATACTGTTGTGTGCATCGCCTGTATTGCTGGGCGTTGCGCTGGCCATCAAACTCACCAGTCGCGGGCCGGTGTTCTTCCGCCAGGAACGCACGGGCTGGACGGGCGAGTCGTTCCGTATCTGGAAGTTCAGAAGCATGCACGTTCACCAGCCGGACAATGGCGTGGTTAAACAGGCGCAGAAGAATGACCCGCGGCTGACTAAAATTGGCGCCTTCATCCGCCGTACCAGCCTTGATGAACTGCCACAGTTGTTCAACGTGCTGACCGGGGAAATGTCGCTGGTTGGGCCACGGCCACATGCGTTGCAACATGACACGTTGTATTCCCAGGACATCGTCGATTACTTTGCCCGCCACAACATCAAGCCGGGCATGACCGGCCTGGCGCAAGTGCGCGGTTTCAGGGGGGAGACCAAGGACATTGAGCAGATGATCCAGCGGGTGGACTCGGACATCGAGTACATCAACAACTGGTCGCTGTGGCTGGATTTTGTGATTCTGGTACGCACGTTGAATGCGTTTACCGGTAAGCAGGCATATTAATTAAAGTGCAATCCCGGCAGCAGTGTTGTGGGCGCGGGCTTGTCCCGCCAATAGCAGGCACGCGGTGCATGGCACCGGCTTGGCCGGTGTTCGCGGGGCAAGCCCGCTCCCACAGAGCCTCTATTCCTTGTTCAGCGGATGCAACTCCCTGAACCCTCGCGCCTCTTCCACCAGCCAGTCATGCACCGCCCGCGCGCCCGGCTGGTTCAACCCGCCTGGCGGGTAATGCACCACGTAGCGTTTGTGGTTGGCGATCGGCACGCCAAACGGCACGATCAGCGCGCCGCGCTCCAGTTCGTCATTGAGCAGTGTGCGCCGGGCGATCGCTACACCAATACCGGCAATTGCCGCCTCGATGGTGAGGTGGTTGCGGTTGAAGGTATGTCCACGCCGCACATCCAGGCCGGCGGCGCCAATCCCGTCCAGGTAGAACTCCCACTCCGCATACTCCGAGCTGCCCCGCCAGGCGGTAATGTCGTGCAGCAGCGGGTAGTGCACCAGGTCCGCCGGCCCATGCAGGGGGGGGCGCCCGCGCAGCAGGGTGGGTGAGCACACCGGGAAAATCTGTTCGTCCAGCAGCGGTGTCGAGAGCATCCCCGGGTAGCTGCCATCATTCAGGTCGATAGCCAGGTCGAAATCGCCTGGTGTCAATGCCTGGGCGCTGTCTTCGGCCACCAGGCGCAGCTCGATGTCCGGATACCGCTGCTGAAAGCGTGGCAGGCGCGGGGTAAGCCATTTGGCCAGAAATGACGGAATCGAGCGCACGCGCAAGGTGCCGCGTATTTCACCGGCGTCCAGGCGCAGCAGTTCAGCCTCGATACTGCCGTAAGCCTCGGCCACCGTCTGGGCCAGGCGTTGCCCTTCGGCACTCAGTTCCACGCCGCGCGCGCGGCGCAGAAACAGCCGGTAACCCAGGCGTTCTTCCAGCTGGCGCATCTGCTGGCTGACCGCGCCAGGGGTGATGTGCAGCTCTTCGGCGCAGCGGGTAAAGGACAGGTGCCGGGCTGCACAGGCGAATACATGCAGCCAGACAAACACCTGGCCATTGAGTTGTCGTCGCATCGTTTAGCACCACTAAAGGCTTGCTTAGAAAGATTCGTTGGTCATCCGTGAGCCAGCGCGTCAGTATCGCGCAAAATCGCAATACCGCTCAATTTCATTCACTAAACCGTGCTGTGGATTCAAATCAGGGTACGGTCAGGCATTAGCATGGCTATCAGTGTTTTCGACCTTTTCAAAATCGGCATCGGGCCGTCCAGTTCCCACACCGTCGGCCCGATGCGGGCAGCGGCGACGTTTGCCCAGGCCCTGCGTGAGCAGGGGCTGCTGGCACAGGTGTCGCGCGTCGAAGTGCGGTTGTATGGCTCGCTGTCGGCCACCGGGGTTGGCCACGCTACCGATCGCGCCTGCCTGCTTGGCCTGATGGGCCAGTGGCCGGACCGCATAGACCCGGCCACCATCGAGTCGCGCGTTGGTCAGGTGCTGCAGGAGCATTGCCTGATGTTGGATGGCAGCCACCCGGTGGCTTTCGAGTATGGCCGCGACCTGCTGCTGCTCGACGAGAGCCTGCCTTACCACCCCAATGCCATGAGCCTGGAAGCACTGGACGGGGAGAGCAGCCTGCTGCTGCAGACCTACTATTCGGTAGGTGGCGGCTTCATTGTTGAACAGGGCGAACTGGATGCCCCGGCAGGCGAAACCCATACTGTTGTGCTGCCTTATGAGTTCGACAGTGCTGCCCAGTTGCTGGCCTTGTGCAAAGCCCACGGCTTGAGCGTGGCGCAGCTGATGATGGCCAACGAATGTGCCTGGCGCCCGGAGGCGCAAGTACGTGAAGGCCTGCTGCGCATCTGGGCGGCGATGCAAGAGTGCGTTGACAACGGGCTGCGCAACGAAGGCATCCTGCCTGGCGGGCTGCACGTCAAGCGCCGCGCCGCGCGGCTGCACCGCAGCCTGCAGGAACTGGGCAAGCCCAACGTGATTGGTTCGACGCTCAGCGCCATGGAATGGGTCAACCTGTTCGCCCTGGCGGTGAATGAGGAGAATGCCGCCGGCGGGCGCATGGTCACCGCGCCCACCAACGGCGCGGCCGGTATCATCCCGGCGGTGTTGCACTATTACATGAAATTCAACCCGGTCGCCTGCGATGCGGATGTAGTGGACTTCCTGCTGGCGGCAGCGGCCGTGGGCATACTGTGCAAGAAAAACGCGTCGATTTCCGGTGCCGAGGTCGGCTGCCAGGGTGAGGTGGGCTCGGCGTGTTCGATGGCCGCTGCCGGCCTTGCACAGGTGTTGAGTGCCACGCCGCCGCAGCTGGAAAACGCGGCCGAGATTGCCCTGGAACACAACCTGGGGCTCACGTGCGACCCGGTTGGCGGCCTGGTGCAGGTGCCGTGCATCGAGCGCAATGCGATTGCTGCGGTGAAGGCGATCAACGCGGTGCAGATGGCGTTGCGCGGCGATGGCGAGCACTTTATTTCGCTCGACCGGGTCATCCGCACCATGCGTGATACCGGGGCGGACATGCATGCCAACTACAAGGAGACCTCGCGCGGCGGCCTGGCAGTCGCCTTTGTCGAGTGCTAGGAAAACTCACCGGCCGATGCAGTCTTATGTGGGAGCGGCCTTGCGTCGCGAAAGGGCCGCAAAGCGGCCCCAGCACTTTGTATATCAGGGCTTGAATCCTGTGGCTGCCTCGCAGCCCTTTCGCGACGCGAGGCCGCTCCCACAAGTATTGTGTGCGGGCGGCCCTTAGCGGGCTTTCTGCCTGGCTTCAATGAAGCTCGCCCGCATGTCCTTGGCCCAGCCATCGAGTACCGGCTTGACGTCATTCAAGGTCAGCTTCTGGGTATCGTTTTCCAGTTCCTGACCCGCGCCTTTGCGTACCACCTGGGCCAGCACTTTCTGGCTGGCACCGTCCAGGAACGCCGCCTCCACGCCGACATCCACGTCCTGGTCACGTCCACCCATGGCGGTGTTCACACCTGCCGAAATGAGCGCAATGGGGATCACTTCATAGGGCTTGAGGCCTTCATTGCTGGTGGACACCGCCGTGATTGCCGGGCGCACCACGATCACGCCCGGGCCGGGCCCCTTGGCCAAGGGCATCACGCTACCGAGTTCACGGCGCAGCGCTTCATTGAAGTAGCGGGTGATTTCCTGCAGCGTCTGCTGCGAGATAACCGCTGTCGGCTGCGGCTTGGGGTAGAACTGGCTGGGCTCGATGAACACCTGGCTGTACTGGTTGATATTGACCTTGGGGTCGATCCAGCGCATCACCGGGTCACCCGACGGGCTCTTGGCTTCTTGCAACCGGCTGTAGTCCTTGAGGAAGCCGGAATAATCCTTGGGGTCCACGCGATTGCTGGAGCAGGCGGCCACGGCAAGCAGTGCGGCGCACAACAGGGTAATGCGAGGCAGTGATTTCATGATGAAGGCGCATCCATGAGAGGTCGGCCAGAACAACGCTAGCAGGTGCGCGACAGTTGGCCAGTGGGCGAGTTCAATCCCCTGTGGAAAGCGGAAAAAGTGGCGGCGCCCCTTCTCTCGGGCACCGCGTCCTTTGCAGCGCACTCAACCCAGCGCTTCGCGCAACCGGTACCACAGCATGCCCAGTGCCAGTAGCGGCGAGCGCAGCGCCTTGCCGCCAGGGAACGTCAGGTGGGGCACGGCGCTGAACACATCCAGGCCCTGGCTGTGGCCGAGGGCGATGCTTTCGGCCAGCAGTTTTGCCGTCCAGTGCGTCACGTTCAGCCCGTGCCCGGAATAACCCTGGGCGTAATACACATTAGGGTGCTGGCTCAGGCGCCCGACCTGGGGGAAGCGGTTGGCGGTGATGCCGATCATGCCGCCCCACTGGTAGTCAATGCGCACGTTGGCCAGTTGCGGGAACACCTTCAGCACTTTGGGCCGCATGTAGGCGGCGATGTCTTTGGGGTCGCGGCCGGAGTAGTGGCAGGCCCCGCCGAACAGCAGGCGGCGGTCTGCCGTGAGGCGGTAGTAGTCCAGGCCGACCTTCTGGTCGCACAGCGCCATGTTCTGCGGGATCAGTGTGGTCGCCAGCGGTTCGGGCAACGGTTCGGTGGCCACCACGTAACTGCCGGCTGGCAGCACCTTGCCGCTCAGCCGCGGCTCCAGTTCATCGAGGTGAGCGTTGCAGCCCAGCACCAGGCTGCTTGCCCGCACCTTGCCACGGGCCGTGTGCAAGGTCACGCGCGGGCCGTGCTCGATACGCAGCACGGGGCTTTGCTCGAAAATGCGCACGCCCAGGCTATGGGCGGCACGGGCTTCGCCCTGGACCAGGTCGAGCGGGTGCAGGTGGCCCGAACCCATGTCGACCAGGCCGCCGGCGTACTGGTCGCTGGCGACAATTTCATGCAACTGCCCAGGGCCTACAAGGCGGGTTTCAGGGCGATAGCCAAGCGCTGCCAGGTCATCCTGCTCGTCCTTGAAGGCGGCGAACTGCTCAGGCGTGTTGGCCAGTTCGCAGAAACCCCAGCGCAGGTCGCAGGCAATGCCGTACTGGGCGATGCGGCTGGCCACCAGCGCCACCGAATCGATGCCGGCCTGCTTGAGGTAGCGCACCCCATCCTGACCGACATGCCGGGTGAAACCGCTGACGTCATGGCCGATGCCGCGAATCAGCTGGCCGCCATTGCGCCCGCTGGCGCCCCAGCCAATGCGCCGGCCTTCCAGCAGCACCACCGACAAGCCACGTTCAGCCAGTTCCAGGGCGGTGTTGACGCCGGTCAGCCCGCCGCCGACCACGCACACATCAGCCGTCAGTTCGCCGTCCAGGGTTGGGTAGGGCGCCGCGTTGCGTGCCGTGGCAGCGTAGTACGAAGCAGTGTGTTGGGAATCGAAAGACATGGGCGTTCTCGGCTCAGCGGTTGGACTTGATCTTGCTCCAGGAGCGGGTCATGACGCGCATGATCTTCGGGCTCGGGGTGCTGGAGATGTAGAGCTTGTCCAGCACGTCCTGGGGAGGATAGATCTCAGGGTTGTGCACCAGCGATGCATCCATGTAGGCCTTGGCGTCGGAGTTGGCGTTGGCATAACCGACCGTGGCACTGACGTTGGCGATCACTTTCGGGTCGAGCAGGTAATTGATGAAGGCCAGCGCCTGCTCGGGGTTGCTGGCGTCCTTGGGAATGGCCAGCAGGTCGAACCACAGGTTGCTGCCTTCCTTGGGGATGCTGTAGGCGACTTTTACGCCGTTCTTGGCCTCCACGGCGCGGTTGGCGGCCTGGAACACGTCACCGGAATAGCCGAAGGCCACGCAGACATCGCCATTGGCCAGGTCGGACACGTATTTGGATGAATGGAAGTAAGTGATGTAGGGCCGCAGTTCGAGCAAGCGTGCTTCAGCCTTGGCGTAGTCGGCCGGTTTTTCGCTGCGTGGGTCAAGGCCCAGGTAGTTGAGCATCGCCGGGAACAGTTCGTCGGGCGAATCCATGAAGGCCACGCCGCATTGCTTGAGCTTTTTCAGGTTTTCGGGCTCGAACAGCACCGCCCACGAGTCGATATGGTCGATGCCCAAGGCTGCCTTGACCTTATCGACGTTGTAGCCGATGCCGTTGGTGCCCCACAGGTAGGGCACAGCGTACTGGTTGCCGGGGTCGTTCTGTTCAAGCTGCTTGAGCAGCTTGGGGTCCAGGTGTTGCCAGTTCGGCAGCTTGCTGCGGTCCAGCGGCAGGAAGGCGCCGGCCTGGGCCTGGCGGGCGAGGAAGTGGTTGGACGGCACCACCACGTCGTAACCGGTGCGCCCGGCCAGCAGCTTGCCTTCGAGGGTTTCGTTGGAGTCAAACACGTCATAAACCACCTTGATCCCGCTGCTGGCCTGGAAGTCAGCCAGGGTGGTGTCACCGATGTAGTCGGTCCAGTTGTACACACTGACCGAGGGGGTGGCCTGGGTGGTGGTGGCGAACAGCAGGGCGAACGCAGCGGGGATCAGGGCTTGCAAATGACGCATGGGGACACCTCGTTGGTCTTGTTCTTTGAGTTTGGTGTACTGGGGGCGCACAGCGCCCCGGGTGGGTCAGACGCTCATCATCAGGAACTCACGCTCCCAGGAGCTGATGACCCGCTTGTAGTTCTCATGCTCGGCACGTTTGACCGCCACATAGCCCTGGACAAACTGCTTGCCCAGGTACTGCTGCACGGTTTCGCAGTCTTCCATGTGCTGCAGGGCGTCTTCGATGGTGATCGGCAGGCGCAGGTTGCGCCGTTCGTAGGCGCGGCCCTGCACAGGTGCGCTTGGATCGAGCTGTTCGACCATGCCCAGATAGCCGCACAGCAGGCTTGCAGCGATGGCCAGGTAAGGGTTGGCATCGGCGCCCGGCAGGCGGTTTTCCACGCGCATTGCCTCTGGGCTGGAGGTGGGTACGCGCAGCCCGGCGGTACGGTTTTCTTCACCCCATTCGACGTTGACCGGCGCCGAGGTGTCCGGCAAAAAGCGACGGAACGAGTTGACGTTGGGCGCGAACATCGGCAACAGCTTGGGGATGTACTTTTGCAAACCGCCGATGTGGTGCAGGAACAGCTGGCTCATGCTGCCGTCATCATTGGCAAAGATTGGCTTGCCGGTGGCGATGTCGACCACGCTCTGGTGCAAGTGCATGGCACTGCCAGGCTCGTCCGTGATCGGTTTGGCCATGAAAGTGGCGGCCACGTTGTGCTTGAGCGCCGCTTCGCGCATGGTGCGCTTGAACACGGTGATCTGGTCGGCCAGGTCCAGCGCGTCGCCGTGGCGGAAGTTGATTTCCATCTGCGCCGGGCCGTCTTCGTGGATCAGCGTATCCAGGTCCAGGCCCTGGATCTCGCACCAGTCGTAGACGTCCTCGAACAGCGGGTCGAATTCGTTGGCGGCATCGATCGAGAACGACTGGCGACCGCTTTCGGCACGACCAGAACGCCCCAGCGGCACCTGCAGTGGCAAGTCCGGGTCTTCACAGCGCTTGGTGAGGTAGAACTCCATCTCGGGCGCGACGATCGGCTGCCAGCCCTTGTCGGCGTAGAGCTTGAGCACTTTCTTCAGCACGTTGCGCGGCGACAGTTCGATGGGGTTGCCTTGCTTGTCGAAGGTGTCGTGGATCACGATCGCAGTTGGCTCGATCGCCCACGGGATCTGGTACACGGCGCAGGGGTCGGGCCGGCAGACCATGTCGATGTCGGCGGCATCGAGCAGGTTGTAGTAGATGTCATCGTCAACGTAGTCGCCGGTGACCGTCTGCAGCAGCACGCTTTCGGGCAGGCGCATGCCACGCTCGTGGAGGAACTTGGCGGTGGGCGCGATCTTGCCGCGGGCGATGCCGGTCAGGTCGCTGATCACGCATTCGACTTCGGTGATGCGGTGTTCTTTCAGCCAGGTGTACAGCTGATCGAAGGGGGCGTTCATACAGACCTCTTGGTTGGGTTTTAGTGTGGGAGCGACGCTTTTGACGAAAGCCGCAGTATGGCTTTGCAAGGTGTGCACTTCCCAGGTGACGCACTGGAGACTATCTTGGTCGCAGCCCCCGGGGCCGATCTATCCATTTTCTTCGGCAAGCAATGCACCAAAAGAGTGCAACTAGGATCTCGCGTGACAACGCCCAATGCGCTGCAAGTTCAGGCCTTTCATACCACCGATGTCTCTGAGCAAGTGCGCACGACCCCCGGCTGGCAGCAGCAATACCGGCAGATGTCGCCGGGCAATTTCAGCGGAGAGTTGCGCTGGCTGGGGATGGATGGCGTGGAGGTATACGAGGAGCGTCTGAATACCCGGGTGGAGCAGTTTTTCCGCGCACCGAGCGGTTCACTGGCGTTTTGCTTTGACCGCAGCGAAAACAGCCTGTACTTGCTGAACGAACAAAGCCGCAATATCTGGATAACCCCGGAGAACTATCAGGAAGTGGCAGTGGTGTTCGACCAGGCCTTCCTCGCCCGCCATGGGCTGGACCCGCAACGCCTCGAAGGGTTGTTCATGGTGCCGTTGGGCAGTGGGCAGAACGCGTTGTTTGGCAGTTGGCTAAGCGCCACGCTGACCCGCCTCGGGCAGGCTGACTGCCCAGTGCAGGGGCAGGCACTGGCGGAACAACTGCTGGAGGATTGCCTGTTCATCCTTGATAACGCCAGCCAGCGACTTCAGGGCGTAGCCTTGGGGCGCCGCGACGAAGAGCGGGCGATCATGCGGCGGGTCAGCGAGTGGGCGGCTGATTGCCCCGAGGAGACGTTGAACCTGGTGGAGCTGGCGGATGTTGCAGGGGTATCGCTGCGCCAGCTGCAGCAAGCGTTCAAGGCATTTACCGGCATGCCGCCAGCGCAGTGGCTGCGCTTGCGCCGGCTGAACGGCGCACGGCGCGATTTGTTACGCGATGGCAGGGCGACCGTGGCCGAGGTCGCGATGCGCTGGTCATTCTGGCATTTGGGAAGGTTTTCAGAGAGTTACCGTCAATTGTTCAAGGAGTTCCCGAGCGAGACCTTGCGGCGGGGCAGGGGTTAAGGTGTGACCTTCGAATCCACACTGTTTTTTTGTTTAATTTCATTTAGTTACCGAAACATCATCAAGTAACTTCCTGATCTGGATTCTGGGGCAGCAGGCGACACTGAACTCAGCATCCCACGCCGAAAGTTGCTATCGTGCCGCCCTGATCCAACCCGAGGTGCCGATGTTCTACCTGCCTTTGCCCAGCGACCAGGCCGACCGCCTCGCCAGCGAGCCCAACACCGACTTCTTCACTATTGCCAGCGTCCTGGACGCTGCCGCTGTGCTGTTCGTGCAAAACCTGCCTCGCCAGCCGGCTACCGCCTCGGCCGATGCGCAAGAACGCCGCTTCGCCGAAATCGTGCGCATCGCCAACCAGGTCGAAAGCGCCGCACCGGGGCGCTTCCAAAGCCAGGTAGCGCAACATTTTGATCGCGAAGCCTTTGCGATGGGCCTGGGCATGCTGGGCGAAAATGGCATCGCGCTGCTGTCCGCCGAGGTGAAGTACACCGCAGATGAACTGCTGGATACCGAAGGCCAGTGGAATTTCCAGTTTGCCGACACCTACCGCCAGCGGGCCACACCGCTGCATCCGGTGTACCTGCCGTCCCTGGCCAGCGACCTGATGCTCAGCGACCAGCAGAACCGCCTGTTGCGCGAGTTTCTTGGTGGTATCGATGAGTCAGTAGCGGTGCAGGGCTTCGCTGGCACCGGCAAGACCTTCCTGATTCAACAGTTTGCCCGCCTGCTGGAACCACAGCGCACGTTGCTGCTGGCCTTGACCGAAGGACAGTTGCGCGCCCTGCAGGCGCGGGTAAAGGACGCCGCCGCCTACACCGCGCTGACCTTCGGCCAGCTGGCAGACGAGCTCCTCAACAGCGACCTCACCAGCAACGGCTGGCGCCTGCGTGACCCTTATCGCACCAAACTGTCATGGCGCCCGCAGGACGCGCAGGTGGTGCGCTGGTTGGCCATCCCTGACATCGGTCCGCTCACCGCGCGCGATGTGGTTGCCTTGTGCGTCCGGGCCGTGCGCACCTTCTGCCACAGTGCCGACACCCAGCTTCAGCTGCACCACTTGCCCTGGGCCGGGCCTGGCACTTCACCGCTTGATCAGGAGGTGCTGTTGGAAAAAGCCCGCCTGTACTGGCAAGAGCTGATTCGCCCGTCCGCGCGGGACGTTCAGTTGCCGGTGCGCGACTACCACCGGGTCAAGCTGCTGTCGTTGACCGGTTATGTGATCGATAGCCGCTACACCCACGTGATCGTCGATGAGGCCCACGAGCTGTCGGCACCGATGCTTGCCGTGCTCGATCGCAGCCCGCAGTCGATCATTACCCTGGGCGACGAGTTGCAGAACCTCAACGGCCTCAGCCCGCACCATGGCAGCTTCATCCGCCAACGCTGCATCGACCATTCGTTACGTGCCGGGCCGGCGATGGACAATGTGCTCAACCCGCTGATCCAGGCGCACCCGGCGGCCATCCAGGGGGCCTTCAGTGGCAGCGCCGAGCATTACACCCGGGTCAGTTTCTTCGATCAGGTGACGGTGCCGGAGCAGCCTACGGCGCTGATCGTCGATGACGAATGGGGCCTGTTTGGCTGGTTTCAGCGCCTGACGCACCAGGGGGTGCCGTTCGTATTGCTCAAAAGCGCGCGCAAGGACTTCGAACTGTTCGTCGAGGACTGCATCGAGCTGTACCGCTACGACACTCGACCGCGTCACCCGATGTTGTTCCGCTATGCCAGCTGGCAGGCCCTGGAGCAGGACAAGGGCGATGACAAGGCGTTCATTGCCGTGGCCAACATGCTGCGCAAAGGCTATACACCCGAGCACTTTGCCAAAGCCAAGAGCCGTTACCGCTGGGACAAGGCGCCCAAGTTGTTCCTGGCGCGGGTACGGGATGTGAAAAACATGGAGTTCGCCCGGGTAATGGTGTCGCCGGAGCTGATGGTGGCGCCGCAGGTGGCGGGCAACCGCAATGAGCGGGCGCGGATGCTGGCGGGGCTGTATACCGCCTGTTCGCGGGCGCGGCATGAACTGATCGTGCCGGGGGGGATGCTGGACTGGGTCAAGGACCAGGTCCGCGATTGAAGCCGTTCCCGCAGGAGCACGCAATTTCCTGTAGGAGCGGCCTTGTGTCGCGAAAGGGCTGCAACGCAGCCCCAGCATTGCCGATCAGTTACGGTCTAGCCACACTGTCTGGGCATTGGTGAACTCGCGCACACCGAAGTGCGACAGCTCACGCCCGAACCCGCTTTTCTTCACGCCACCAAACGCCACACGGGGGTCGGAAGCGCAGTAGCCGTTGATGAACACGCCACCGGTATCCAGTGCCGCAGTCATGCGCTCGGCCAGTGCATAGTCGGCGGTATAGATGGTCGCGGCCAGGCCAAACTCGCTGTCGTTGGCCAACTCTACGGCATGGTCGGCATCACGTGCAGTGATGATGGCGGCTACCGGCCCGAACAGCTCTTGCTTGAATGCGGTCATTTGCGGGGTGACGTTGGCGAACACGGTCGGCGCGTAGAAGTTGGCTGCACCTTCGACCTTGTGACCGCCCAGCAGCAGGGTAGCGCCTTCGGCGAGGGTCGCCTGAACCTGGCCATCCAGCTCGTCGCGCAGGTCGTAACGGGCCATCGGGCCGATATAGGTGCTGTCATCCAGTGGGTTGCCGACTTTCAGCTCGCGAGTAGCCTCAACGAACTTGCGGGTAAACGCCTCGGCGATGCTGTCTTCCACGATCAGGCGCTTGGCCGCAGCGCAAACCTGGCCGGTGTTCTGGTAACGGCCAATGACCGCAGCCTTGACGGCGGCATCCAGGTCGGCGTCGGCCAGCACGATGAACGGGTCGGAGCCACCGAGCTCCAGTACACACTTCTTCAGCGCGGCACCGGCCTGGGCACCAATCGCCATGCCGGCACGCACGCTGCCGGTCAGGGTCACGGCGGCGATACGCGCATCATTGATGGCGCGGGTGACGCCGTCCGGGGTCACGTTCAGCACTTCGAACACGCCCGCCGGCAGGCCGGCATCCTTGAACAGCTCGCCCAGCAGGTACGCGCTGCCCATCACGTTCGGCGCATGCTTGAGCACGTAGGTGTTACCTGCCAGGATCGCCGGCACGGCGCCGCGCAGCACCTGCCAGACAGGGAAGTTCCACGGCATCACAGCCAGGATCGGGCCGAGTGGGCGGTATTCGATTCGGGCTTTTTCAACCTGGGTCGGTTCCGGCGCAAGCATGGCCGGGCCGTGTTCGGCGTACCAGCGGCACAGGCCCACGCACTTGCTGACCTCGCCACGGGCCTGGGCAATCGGCTTGCCGATTTCGCGGCTGATCATCTGGGCAAAGGCTTCGGCCTTGGCTTCGAGGGTGCTGGCCAGCGCCAGCAGGTACTCGCTGCGCTGACCCAGCGACACGTGGCGCCACTGGCGGTAACCAACCTTGGCACGTTGCAGCGCCGCTTCCAGTGCGGCGTCGGTGTCGAACGGGTAGGCGCCGATCTGCTCGCCGGTGTACGGATCGAGGGAGATGGCGTGGGTCAGGCTGCTGATCGCGCTCATGGCGGACACTCTCGTTGTTGTTAATCAGTGACGCCAGACTAGTGGGCTATGGGTTTAATGAAAACTGAATAATAATGAGCGAAACATTCACGTTTGGAGAAAGGCTGTGGACCTGGTGCAACTGGAGATCTTCAAGGCCGTGGCAGAACAGGGCAGCATCAGTGCCGCCGCGCAGCACATTCATCGGGTGCCGTCCAACCTGACCACGCGCATCAAGCAACTGGAAGAAGATTTGGGCGTGGAACTGTTCATTCGCGAGAAGAGCCGCCTGCGCCTCTCGCCTGCGGGCTGGAATTTTCTCGAATACACCCGGCGCATCCTCGACCTGGTGCACGAGGCGCGGCTGACCGTGGCCGGCGAAGACCCGCAGGGCACCTTCGCGCTTGGTTCGCTGGAAAGCACGGCAGCGGTGCGCATTCCGGCTTTGCTGGCGGCATACAACCAGCGCTACCCCAAGGTCGACCTGGACCTGTCCACCGGGCCTTCGGGGACCATGCTCGAAGGCGTGCTGTCTGGCCGCCTGGTGGCGGCTTTCGTCGACGGCCCGGTGCTGCACCCGACACTGGAAGGCATACCGGTGTTCGAGGAAGAGATGATGGTCATTGCACCGCTCAACCACGCGCCCGTCACCCGCGCCCAGGATGTGAACGGTGAAAGCATCTACGCCTTCCGCGCCAACTGTTCGTATCGCCATCACTTTGAAAACTGGTTCGTCAAGGACCAGGCAGTGCCAGGAAAGATCCACGAGATGGAGTCTTATCACGGCATGTTGGCCTGCGTGAGCGCTGGCGCCGGCCTGGCCATGATGCCGCGCAGCATGCTGGACAATATGCCCGGCTGCAGCACGGTCAGCGCCTGGCCGATGTCGGAGGATTTCCGCTACCTGAAAACCTGGCTGGTGTGGCGACGTGGCACCGTATCGCGCAGCCTGAGCATGTTCGTGAAGCTACTTGAAGAAGGTCGCTCAACTAATTGATAGATAAATAATAAATAACAAGAATTGATGATTGATTGCCACCTGTTGCTGTGACGGCTACGCATCAGCCAGAACACCCGTACCCCACGAGGATCAGATACTAGGTAAGCCATCCTCTGAAGGAGGGTCGTACCATGCGAAACCACCACTATGCGCTCGGCGCAGCGTTGCTGATTACCCTGGCCATGCCATGGACCTTGGCTGCCGCCGCCGACCTCAATGCACCCATCGACATGCAGGCCGTGCAGTTGCAACCGCAGGAACAGAACGGCGTGCGCTACGTGCAAGGCGGAATTGGCCAGGACGAAGCCAATGCGCTGCGCAAGACCACCGGTTATGACCTGCATGTAGAGCTTTCGACTGGGCCGCAAGGCAAGTTCCAGAGCGGTGCCACAGTCGACATCCAGAATGCACAGGGCCAGCCCGTACTCAGCGTCATGGATGCCGGGCCGTTGCTGTATGTGCAGTTGCCAGCCGGCAAATACAAGGTCACTGGCACCGCCCAGGGTGCGACGACGCAGCAATGGGTGACGGTGAACGGCAAGGCCCCCACCACCGTGAACCTGAACTGGCGCTGATGGGAGAAGGGGCGGGAGTACAGATGTGCTCCCGCCATAGCGCAGAGCCTGAATACATGAAGAAACACGCTGCTCGGCAAGGCACATCTTGACGAAGTCATTACGCCATTAGTGGCAATTCACTTTCAACTTTCTGATTATTTGGACAATAATCACAAAACTATTACTTCGTGTGACCGTCTGGATGTGCCGGTCACCTCATAAAGATCGAGGGGCAAAAGCCCCCGCTTGCCGTGTAGACCATCAGGAGAGTCGTTGATGAAAACCCGTCTTGCAGCTTCGCTGGCTGCTGCAGTGCTGGCCTTTGCAGGGGCCAACCTGGCCCAGGCCGCACAGGTGTCCGGTGCCGTGGGCGCCACTAGCCAAGGTGACATGACCTACCGTATCGGCCTGTCATTCGACTGGGACAAGAAATGGCTGGAAAGCAGTACCGGCTATGTGAGTGGTTACTGGGATGCCGCCTACACCTACTGGGAGGGTGGTGACGCCAGCGGTGCGCACTCGCTGTCCTTCAGCCCAGTGTTCACCTATGAATTCAGCGGTTTTACCTACACGCCGTACATCGAGGCCGGTATTGGCCTGGCGGCATTTTCCAAGACCGATGTGGGTGACCAGCGCATGGGGTCGGCGTTCAACTTCGAAGACCGCATCGGTTTCGGCCTGAAGCTGCCTGGGGAGCAGAAGGTCGGGATCCGCGCGATGCATTATTCCAATGCGGGGATCAAGCAGCCTAACGACGGGATTGAGTCCTACTCGCTGTTCTACAGCAAAGGTTTCTGAAGCAGGGGGCTGCAACGCAGCCCCAGCCATTCAGAATGTGTAGGAGACCCCAGCCTGCACCGTCCGAGGTGCTCCCGGGTAGGCGTAGGTATTGAATGCACCTTCGTCATATTCCTTGTTGAACACGTTTTTCACGTCCAGGTTCAGGCGTACGTGCTCATTGAGCTGGTAGAAGCCCAGCAGGTCAACCACGGTGTACTGGCCCATATTGTAGGTGACCGCCTCGGTCTGACCATTACGGTCATCCACGTACTTCACGCCGATCCCCAGGCCCAGACCTTTGGCCAAGCCGTCCTGGAATTCATAGGTGTTGAGCAGGCTGAAGCTGTTACGTGGAATGTTTGCCAGGCGGGTGCCGGTGGGCAAGCGGTTGTCCTTGGTAACTTCGGCGTCGACATAGGCGTAGCCGCCGATCACCCGCCACTGCGGCGTGATGTTGCCCGCGATGTTGATGTCCAGGCCGCGGCTGCGCACCTGGCCGGCGGCCACGCTGTAGTTGGGGTCTGCCGGGTCGCGCGTCAGCACGTTTTCCTTGACGATGTGGTAAATCGCCGCGTCGACGCTCAGCTGGCGATCGAGCGCTTCCCATTTCACGCCCAGTTCGTAGGATTTGCCTTTCTCGGGGTCGAAACCGCGCCCCGTCGCACCTGCAGGCGCACCGCTGTTGGGTTTGAACGAACGTGCGGTGTTGGCATAGACCGCCACGGTGTCGGTCAGCTCATAGAGCAGGCCGAAACGTGGAGTGACGCCGTTCTCGCCCTTGTTGAAGTCACCCGCTGCGCTGAGTTTGTTGACGTAGTCGTGCTCAAAGCGCTCGAAACGCACACCTGCCAAGGCCTTGAGCCGCTCTGTAAGGGCTACCTGGTCCTGAACGAAGAGTGCCCAGGTCTTGAGGTTTTCCTTGTCGTGGGTGGTGGTACGGGTCAGGGCCGGACGTGCCTGGCCCAGCACCGGGTCGAAGATATCGATCGGGTAGGCGGTGGCGCCTGCAGCGGAGCGCTGGATAATCGAGTTGTAGTCGTAGTCTTCGTACTCGATACCGGTCAGCAGCGTGTGGGCGAAGCCGCCGGTGTCGAAGTGGCCGGTAAGGTTGAGCTGGTAATCGCGGTCGGTCCACTCCAGCTTACGGTAGTTGAAGTTGCGCCCAAGGGTGCGGCCGTCGGGCTGCAAGCCATTAGCCTCCACGGCATTGCCTTTGAGCGAGCCGTCCAGCCACTGCATGCCGCCGCCCAGGGTCCAGTTGTCGTTGAGCAGGTGCTCGAAGCGTAGCTGGGCCATGTTGTTGTCGTTGTGCAGCAGGTTGTCGCTGCCTTTTTCCCAGATGTTGGTGTCGCGCGAGGCTGTGCCGAGCTGGCCGGGCAGCCGTGTCAGGCCGCGGTCCAGCGGGTGGTTGTTACGCATGAAGTCGCCTTCGAAGATGAGCTTCGTGGCGTCATTGACCTGCCAGCTGATGACCGGTGCGACATCATACCGTTCGCTTTCCACATCATCGCGGAAGCTGTCGCCTCCTTCACCCAGCATGTTCAGGCGGTAAGCCAGCGAGCCGTCCTGGTTCAAAGGCCCGGTCGCATCCAGGGTTGCCCGGTGCATGCCCTGGTCATCGAACTGACTGCCCAGAGTGACCCTGGATTCCAGCAGTGGCTGTTTGCTGACCACGTTGAACGTGCCGCCGGGGTCGCCGCGGCCATACAGGCTGGTGGCCGGGCCACGGATCACTTCCAGCCGCTCGACGGTATTGGCGTCCGGGGCGTTGGGGTAGCCGCGGTTGATCGGGAAGCCATTGCGATAGAACTCGCCGGTAGTGAAGCCACGCACGGTAAAGGTAGTCAGGCCCTGGCCGCCGAAGTTGTTGGCGCGGCCGACACCGCCGGCGTAGTCCAGGCCGTCCTGCAGGCGCGTGGCGCCGGTGTCTTGCAGCACATCCTTGGGCACCACGCTGACCGATTGCGGCGTTTCGTGCAGCGCCGTGTCGGTGCGGGTGGCACTGGCTGAGCGGCTGGCTTTGTAGCCTTGGACCGGACCATCGGCGCGTTCGCTGTCGGCGGTGCCGGTGATGCTGAGGGCCTGGAGTTCGATCTGGGCGGGGGCGCCGAGCGTTTCAGGCTCGGCAAACGCCAGTGGGGAGACAGCATGGAGCACACAAAGCGAAACGAATGTGCGACGCATCGACGATACGATCCTGGAATAGGGCGCTGAAGGGAGGGTGGGCAAGCGCCGAGAAACTACTACGAATCATTATCAAATGCATTCTTTTTAAGTGGCACTGGTGTGCCAGATACCAACACGTGAAATCTGTGCCGGTCTCTTCGCGGGTCAAAGCGCGAAGAGGCCGGTCAGGGCATATCAGCACTCAGCGAACGGCCTTGATCGCCAACACATTGCACAGCGGGTGTTCCAGCACATGGGCCGTGGTTCCGCCCAGGTAGGTCTGCATGGCGTCATGCCGGTGGCTGCCCATCACGATCACATCCGCCCGGCTGTGGCTGACAAACTGGGCAATGGCCCTGATCGCTGCGCCTTCCAGGAAGTGCCGCCGTTCCAGCGGGATCTGGTGATGGTCGCCCAGGCGGTTGAACGCAGCCCGCTGCGCAGTCCGCACGCTGCCATCGAAGCCGGGCATGGTCACGGTGCCGGCACCGAAGTCGGCGATATGGGTTTTGGCTGCATCGCACACATGCAGCAGGTGCAGCTCGGCGTTGCACTGCAGGGCCAAGGCGCGTGCGCAGTGAATCACCTGCTCATCCAGGTGCTCGCCAGCACCGTGGCTGTTGAGGTCCACGGCCGCGGCAATTTGCCGGGGCAGGGGCAGGCGGATGTCGCTGACCAGGTGCACGGCAACCGGGCTGTCCTTGAGCAACTGCCAATCCAGTGGCGTGACCAGCAGGCGTTTGAGCACCGGTTCGTGCTGCACATCCTTGACCAGCAGGTCACAGCCTTGCCGTTCGACCCGCTCCAGCACACTGCCCAGGGGGTCGCGGGTCAACAACAGTTCGGTTGAAACGTCCAGGCCCGCATTGCCCAACTGATCGGCCTCATCTGCCAGCCACTGGCGGTTGTCACTGAGCAGCCGCTCACGCTCGCGGCCATCGCCCATCAAGCCAAAGGTGTCGACATCGTCGACGAATACGTTGATATCCAGCAGTGCACCGCTGGAATCCGCCAGCGCAGCTGCGCGTTGCAGCGCTGGCGTATGGCGCATCTGCGGGCCGAGCATGACAAACAAGCGCTTGAATTGGCTCATCTCACACCTCCACGTGTGGCAGCCCCCCCGGTTAGCTGGTTCTGTTGAGTCTAGACCGGTGTGCACCTGATAGAACCATGCCCGTTTTTCACCAGGCGCATGCCCGGGTGTGGCTGGCGCCGCGTGTCGGGTATGATGCGCGCCCTATCATTGTCACGAGGCCTGTCCCATGTCCCTGAGTGCTGAACAGATCGGCGAATATCGCGCCTTCGCCGAGCAGTTGGCCGATGCTGCCGCAGTGGCGATCAAGCCGTACTTCCGCGCCAGCCTGGATGTCGAGGACAAGGGCGGGCGCCTTTACGACCCTGTCACGGTGGCTGACAAGGCGGCCGAGGACGCCATGCGCGAGCGGATTCAGGCACGCTACCCTGACCACGGTATTCTGGGTGAAGAGGCAGGCGTGGCCATTGGCAGCAGCCCGTTGACCTGGGTGCTCGACCCGATCGACGGTACCCGTGCCTTCATCACCGGCCTGCCGTTGTGGGGCACGTTGATTGCCCTGAACGATGGCACGCGCCCGGTGGTAGGCGTGATGAATCAGCCATTCACTGGCGAACGTTTTGTCGGCACCCCGGAGGGTGCGTGGTGCAGCGGTACGCCACTGAAAACCCGTGCCTGTGCCGACCTGGCTTCAGCCACGCTGATGTGCACCACACCGGACATGTTCGATACCGCCGAGCGTAAAGCTGCGTTCGAGGCCGTTGCTGGCAAGGCGCGCTTGATGCGCTACGGCGGCGATTGCTATGCCTACTGCATGCTGGCATCGGGGTTTGTAGATGTGATTGTCGAGGCGAGCCTGCAGCCGTATGACGTACAGGCGCTGATGCCGATCATCGAAGGGGCGGGCGGGGTGATCACGGCCTGGGATGGCAGCAGCGCACAGAATGGCGGGTGCGTAGTGGCCTGTGGTGACCCGGCGCTGCATGCGCAGATGGTAGAGATGTTGCGCCACGCCATGTGAGCCACCTATCCCCGATCACTGCACTTTTTACGATTTCCGGGTTCTATGCTTGGCCAGGCTGCACTGACCCCCGGTGCGGCCGCCGAATATCGACCCGGTGCCGATGGTTGCAAGCTACCCGAATTTCCTCCCACGCCTGCTGCTGGCAGGCGCCCTCACATGCCTGTGCGCCTGCACCCAGGAGCAAGGCCGCGATATTGTCAGCCAGTTCGGCAACGGCAAGCCCAGTGAACTGTTCCAGACCAGCGTCGACCGCCTGGCCTCGCTGTCGATGCGCGACAACCTGCAAAGCCTGTACCTGCTGATGAACAAGCTGTACCTGCGCAACCCCAACCAGTGGAAGATGTCGGGCTACGTGGATGCCGCCACCGCTGAGCGGCAGATCCGTATGGCCATCGAACAACGCCAGCCACTGCCGCAACTGGGCAACCGCCGTGACCTGGCTGCGTTGAGCTACGCCCTGAGCCCGGAGTTTCGCGGAGATCGGGTGGGTGCTTTCATCTACGCCATCGGCAGCATGTTGATCACCGCGCACGGCGGGCGCACCGAGTTCTACATGACCGATACACTCGATCCGCTGTTCATCAACAACGCGGCGCGCAACATCGAAAAGGCCACCTGGATGCTTAGCCAACGGCAGGACGCCAATGGTGTGTTGCTGCTGTTTTCCAACGAGATTTCGGAAGAGGGCAGTAACCTGAGTTTTGCCGTGGAGTTCGGCAAGATCGTTGCGCGGCTGGACCTGTTAGCCGAGTTGCTGGATGAGCGCTATCGCCGGATTGGTTTGAATTACGCCCAAAGCCTGCTGCTGATGAACTTTTTGCCTGTGCAGTGAACCGCAGCCGTTGCGCAGGCCCTTGCAGGAGCGGCCTTGTGTCGCGAAAGGGGCGCGCAGCGGCCCCAGGATTTCGGCTACCAAAGGCCATTGGACGGTTCAGAGCAGCGCCTGTATTGCCTGCCTGTAACGCTGCCCGGCCAGGCTCATGCTGTTGTTATGGGTGGCGCCCGGCACCAGCAGCAATGTCTTGGGCTGCCGGGCTGCGTCGAACAGCTGCTGGCTGAAGCGCGGGGGTACAAAACGGTCATCCGTGCCATGCACCAGCAGCACTGGCAGGCCGATGTTGCCGATCTTGTCCAGCGAGTCGAACTTCTGCGACATCAACCAGCGTACCGGCAGGGAGGTATCGGCCACCGCTGCCGCGACATCGCCCAAGGAGGTGAAGGTCGACTCAAGGATCAATCCGCGTGCCGGCGCCCCGACACCGTCTTTTTGCGCCTCACGTGCCAATTCACTGGCCAGTTCCACCGCTACCGCACCGCCCAGCGAGTGACCGAAGATCAGGCGCTTGCCAGCATCGGGCTGTAACTGGACAAAGCGCTCCCAAGCAACCCGGGCATCTTCGTACACCGTGGCCTCGGATGGCAGATCGCCCCGGCTTTGGCCAAAGCCACGATAATCCACGGCCAGCACCGAGTAGCCCATGGCATGCAGTTGCTCGATGCGGAACAATTGGCCGGTCAGGTTCCAGCGCACGCCGTGCAGGTACAGAACCGCCGGGGCATTGGCGCGTTTGGCCGGCCACCACCAGGCATGCAGGCTCTGGTTATCCCTGAAGCTGCGCGGGCGTAGGTCGAGTTCCTGCACGTCGCTGGGTAAACCGCGAAACCAGCTGGCCTGGCCAGGCTCTATGCGAAACACCAGTTCACGCTCCTTGTGCTGCAGCATGGCGCAGCCAGAGGGTAGGCCTATGACCAGCAAGGTGGCGCACAGCCAGGTGAGCCAGCGGCGGCGCAGGTGGGTAAGGAAGAGGGTAGGCATGTGCGATTTCTAGCAGAAGCACTGCGCCGGATGTTGAAAAAGTGACCGAATGGCAGGGTGGTTTGGTTGCAAGCTGTTTCTGGATGAAATGAAATATGACCGGCCTCGCGCGGGTTTACTCCCGAAGCGGCCGTGACAGGAACACTCTGTTCGGTAAACGAACGCCAGCTGCATCTGGCTTGTCCGCTATCCGCCCATCCAATCCCATCGCCGCATTGCCCAACCCCCGCCTTTTTGCTGTAGTGTGCCCATCCACCGGTTGTCGCCTGCCCCCGCAACCCGCAACCGGGCCGATAGAATGACCGTGACGACCGCAACCACCGCCCACAAGGCCGTAGGAAGCGGCGACCAGAAGAATAACGATACCGAGTGCCTTGCCTATGGAAAGCCGCCTGCTGAGCGAGCGCAGTAGCGTGTTTCACCACGCCGACCCTTATGCTGTGTCCGATTATGTGAACCAGCATGTAGGCCAGCATTGCATCGGTCTGTCCCGTACCACCCATCCCCAGGCCAGCCTCAGCCATCGCAAGTTCGCCGAACTCGACCTGTGCCGCATCAGCTACGGGGGCAGCGTTCGCGTGACTTCGCCAGCGCTGGAAACCATTTATCACCTGCAAGTGTTGCTCAACGGCAACTGCCTGTGGCGTGGGCACAAGCGCGAGCAGCATCTGGTGCCGGGCGAGCTGCTGCTGATCAACCCGGATGACCCGGTTGACCTGACCTACTCGGAAGACTGCGAGAAGTTCATCCTTAAAGTGCCAACCCGGCTGCTGGATTCAATCTGCGACGAACAGCGTTGGCAGCGGCCCGATGGCGGCGTGCGGTTCTTGCGCAACCATTATCGGCTGGATGAACTGGACGGCTTCGTCAACCTGCTGGCCATGGTTTGCCATGAAGCAGAAGTGAGCGATTCGCTGCCCAGGGTGCAGGGGCACTACAGCCAGATTGTCGCCAGCAAGTTGTTGACCCTGATGAGCACCAATATCCGCCGCGAATGCCTGAGCGCACCGCAGGCGGGCCTTGAGCGCATTCTTGATTACATCGAGCGCAACCTGAAACTGGAGCTGTCGGCTGAAGTGCTGGCAGAGCAGGCCTGCATGAGTGTGCGTTCGCTGTATGCGTTGTTCGACCAGCACCTGGGCACCACACCCAAGCATTACGTGCGCCAGCGCAAACTGGAACGGGTGCATGCGTGCCTGAGCGACCCGACTTGCGGTGTGCGCAGTGTGACCGAGCTTGCCCTGGATTACGGCTTCCTTCACCTAGGCCGGTTTTCCGAAGTGTATCGGCAGCAATTTGGCGAGCTGCCTTCGCAGACGTTCAAGTGCCGGGGTGAGGCGCGCTAGCGAGGCCACCTGATAGTTCTGCCAGTTGTTGGCATTTCATGCACAGCCCACCATTTGCCTTATTTCGGGTAAAGGGTGGGAACCATGTCGACATCGCAGATTTCATCTTGTGCACTCCAGTACACCGTTTATGGGCGTGATGGGGGCGAGCAAAGCGCATCCCTGCTGCGCTACAGCGGTCAGAGAAAAGAGTCGGCCACAGGGCACTACTTGCTGGGGAATGGATACCGTGCGTTCAATCCGGTTTTGATGAGATTCCATCGCCCTGACAGCATGAGCCCTATGGGTGCTGGAGGATTAAATTGTTACGCCTACTGCGGCGGGGATCCCGTTAACAACACTGACCCAAGCGGGCACATGAAGCTTCCCCAAGTGAGGTTGCAGAGCATTCGCCCTAAGGCAGGGTTTCACATGCGAAATCCAGGCTTTAAAGGGGAAAATACGGTTTCTCCAGCTGTAACAGAGCGTGTCGTGGGAACGGTTAATGAACTAGGTCGTAATTACGGGAGCCAGTTGAACCGAATAATGACATCGGCGGATTGGACTGGTCCGCAGTTATTACTCGTGGAAGGTGCAACACAGAAACTGATCAGCAACTATGGAGAGAACTTGAAACGGGAAGCTGGTTTGACAGTCATCCAAGCTGCAGCACCCATCAGTTCGCAGGATCGACTAAGCGAGGCGATCGGCGTGCTCGTTCCGCTCTACGAAAAGATGAAACTAGCCAAAGATACTCCTAGTGCCATCAGCTGGCTCCATGATCCCGGACGTATGGTCCCAAAAGTACGAGATCCCGGCAGAACTGGATAGCACTCTGCACAATCCGGATAGTCCCCCGCCAGTCGTCTCCCTAACCTGACCAGGTCTTAACAATAACAATGGAGACCCTGGCCATGTCCCTGGGATTCGACTACCTCAATGCCATGCTCGAGGACGACCGTGAAAAGGGCATCTACCGCTGCAAGCGCGAGATGTTCACTGACCCACGCCTGTTCGACCTGGAAATGAAACACATCTTCGAGGGCAACTGGATTTATCTGGCCCACGAAAGCCAGATCCCCGAGAAGAACGACTTCCTCACCCTGACCATGGGGCGCCAGCCGATTTTCATCGCGCGCAACAAGGACGGTGAGCTCAATGCCTTCCTCAACGCCTGCAGCCACCGCGGCGCCATGCTGTGCCGGCACAAGCGCGGTAACCGCTCCAGCTACACCTGCCCGTTCCACGGCTGGACGTTCAACAACAGCGGCAAACTGCTGAAGGTGAAAGACCCGAGCAACGCCGGCTACCCCGCCAGCTTCAACTGCGACGGCTCCCACGACCTGACCAAGGTGGCGCGCTTCGAGTCATACCGGGGCTTTTTGTTCGGCAGCCTGAATGCCGATGTGAAACCCCTGGTGGAGCACCTGGGCGAATCGGCCAAGATCATCGACATGATCGTTGACCAGTCGCCGGAAGGCCTGGAAGTGCTGCGCGGTGCCAGCTCGTACATCTACGAAGGCAACTGGAAACTCACTGCCGAGAACGGCGCCGACGGCTACCACGTCAGCTCCGTGCACTGGAACTACGCCGCTACCCAGAACCAGCGCAAGCAGCGCGAGGCGGGCGACGAGATCAAGACCATGAGCGCCGGTGCCTGGGCCAAGCAGGGCGGCGGCTTCTACTCCTTCGACCACGGCCACCTGCTGCTGTGGACCCGCTGGGCCAACCCGGAAGACCGCCCAGCCTATGAGCGCCGTGATCAACTGGCCGCTGACTTCGGCCAGGCGCGTGCCGACTGGATGATCGAGAACTCGCGCAACCTGTGCCTGTACCCGAACGTGTACCTGATGGACCAGTTCAGCTCGCAGATCCGCGTTGCCCGGCCGATTTCGGTGAACAAGACCGAAATCACCATCTACTGCATCGCGCCCAAAGGCGAGAGCGCCGATGCCCGCGCCAAGCGCATCCGCCAGTACGAAGACTTCTTCAATGTCAGCGGCATGGCCACCCCCGACGACCTGGAAGAGTTCCGCTCCTGCCAGACCGGCTACGGCGGTGGTACCGGCTGGAACGACATGTCCCGTGGTGCAGCCCACTGGGTGGACGGCGCCGATGAAGCGGCCAGGGAAATCGACCTCAAGCCGCTGTTGTCCGGCGTGCGCACCGAAGACGAAGGCCTGTTCGTGCTGCAGCACAAGTACTGGCAGGACACCATGATCCAGGCCCTGAAGGACGACCAGCAACTGATCCCCGTGGAGGCCGTGCAATGAGCCTTTATGAGACTGTGCGCGACTTCCTCTACCGCGAAGCGCGCTACCTGGACGACGCCCAGTGGGACCAGTGGCTGGAGCTGTACGCCAGCGACGCCAGCTTCTGGATGCCGAGTTGGGACGATGACGACACCCTCACCGAAGACCCACAAAGCGAAATCTCGCTGATCTGGTACGGCAACCGTGGCGGCCTGGAAGACCGTGTGTTCCGCATCAAGACCGAGCGCTCCAGTGCGACCGTGCCCGACACCCGCACTTCGCACAACATCAGCAACATCGAGATCGTCGAGCAGGGCGAGGGCAGCTGCCAGGTGCGTTTCAACTGGCACACCCTGAGCTTCCGCTACAAGACCACGGACAGCTACTTCGGCACCAGTTTCTACACCCTCGACCTGCGCGGCGAACAGCCGTTGATCAAGGCCAAGAAGGTGGTGCTGAAGAACGATTACGTGCGCCAGGTCCTCGACATCTACCACATCTGATACAGGGTTTTGCGAGCACTGCCCGGTGCGTCATGCGACGCGCCGTGGGCTGGCTCGCCTGCGAGGTGCAACATGAGCTACCAGATCGCATTGAATTTCGAAGACGGCGTAACCCGTTTCATCGAGGCTACTGGCCATGAAACCGTGGCTGACGCTGCCTACCGCCAGGGCATCAACATCCCGCTGGATTGCCGCGACGGCGCCTGCGGTACCTGCAAGTGCAAGGCCGAATCCGGCCGCTACGACCTGGGCGACAACTTCATCGAAGATGCCCTGAGCGAAGACGAAATTGCCGAAGGCTACGTACTGACGTGCCAGATGCGCGCCGAAAGTGACTGCGTTATCCGCATCCCGGCCTCGTCGCAGCTGTGCAAGACCGAGCAGGCCAGCTTCGAGGCTGCCATCAGCGACGTGCGCCAGCTGTCGGCCAGCACGATTGCCCTGTCGATCAAGGGTGACGCGCTAAGCCGCCTGGCCTTCCTGCCGGGGCAGTACGTCAACCTCAAGGTGCCGGGCAGCGAGCAGAGCCGCGCCTATTCGTTCAGTTCATTGCAAAAGGGCGGCGAAGTCAGCTTCCTGATCCGCAATGTACCGGGCGGGTTGATGAGCAGCTTCCTGACCAGCCTGGCCAAAGCCGGCGACAGCATGAGCCTGACCGGGCCGCTGGGCAGCTTCTACCTGCGCCCGATCCTGCGCCCGCTGTTGCTGTTGGCCGGCGGTACCGGCCTGGCACCGTTCACCGCCATGCTGGAGAAGATCGCCGAGCAGGGCAGTGAACACCCGCTGCACCTGATCTATGGCGTAACCAACGACTTTGACCTGGTCGAACTCGACCGCCTGCAAGCGCTGGCGGCACGCATCCCCAACTTCACCTACAGCGCCTGCGTGGCCAATCCGGACAGCCAGTACCCGCAAAAGGGCTACGTGACCCAGCACATCGAGCCCCGCCACCTCAACGACGGCGACGTGGATGTGTACCTGTGCGGGCCGCCGCCGATGGTCGAGGCGGTCAGCCAGTACGTGCGCGAGCAGGGCATTACCCCGGCCAACTTCTACTACGAGAAGTTCGCGGCGGCGGCCTGACAGATCGCCGGGGCCGCGCTGCGGCCCTCCCAATTGCCATTAACCGGGTCATGCAGGAAAAACATATGAACAACAGATTCCAAGGCAAGGTCGCCCTGGTCACCGGTGCCGCCCAAGGCATCGGCCGGGGCGTGTGCTGGCGGCTCAAGGCCGAAGGCGCGCAAGTGGTGGCGGTAGACCGTTCCGAACTGGTCCACGAGCTGGCTGGCGAGGGCGTGCTCACCCTCACTGCCGACCTGGAACAACACACCGACTGCGCCCGGGTCATGGCCAGCGCGGTGGAAACCTTTGGCCGCATCGACATCCTGGTCAACAACGTCGGCGGCACCATCTGGGCCAAGCCTTTCGAGCACTACGAGGTCGAGCAGATCGAGGCCGAAGTGCGCCGTTCGCTGTTTCCCACCTTGTGGTGCTGCCATGCCGCGCTGCCCTACATGCTTGAACGCGGCAGCGGCGCCATCGTCAACGTTTCGTCCATCGCTACCCGTGGTGTCAACCGTGTGCCCTATGGCGCGGCCAAAGGCGGCGTCAATGCACTTACCGCGTGCCTGGCCTTTGAAACTGCTGGCCGTGGCATTCGTGTCAACGCCACCGCACCCGGCGGCACCGAAGCACCGCCGCGGCGGGTACCGCGCAACAGTGCAGAGCAGAGCGAGCAGGAAAAACACTGGTACCAGCAGATCGTCGACCAGACCCTCGACAGCAGCCTGATGCACCGTTACGGCAGCATCGACGAGCAAGTGGGCGCGATCCTGTTTCTGGCGTCGGACGAAGCCTCGTACATCACCGGCGTGACCCTGCCGGTAGGGGGCGGCGACCTCGGCTAAGCAGCAACCTCAAGGCAACAGCTTTCCTCCACAACAAAAACAAGAGCGACAGATGCCATGCGAACCCTTGACGTACACCCGATCATCGACAACGCGCGTTTCACCCCGTTTCACTGGATGGTCATGGCCTGGTGCGGCCTGCTGCTGATTTTCGACGGCTATGACTTGTTCATCTACGGCGTGGTACTGCCGGTGATCATGAAAGAGTGGGGCCTGACCCCGTTGCAGGCTGGTGCGCTGGGCAGCTACGCGCTGTTCGGCATGATGTTCGGCGCCCTGGCTTTCGGCAGCCTGGCCGACCGCATCGGGCGCAAGAAGGGCATTGCCATCTGTTTCGCCTTGTTCTCGGGGGCAACCATCCTCAATGGCTTCGCCAGCAGCCCGAGCGAGTTTGGCATCTACCGCTTCATTGCCGGCTTGGGCTGTGGCGGCCTGATGCCCAACGCCGTGGCATTGATGAACGAGTACGCACCCAAACGGCTGCGCAGCACGCTGGTGGCAATCATGTTCAGTGGCTATTCGCTGGGCGGCATGCTTTCGGCGGGCGTGGGCATCTTCATGTTGCCGCGCTTCGGTTGGGAGTCGATGTTCTTCGCGGCTGCAGTACCCCTGTTACTGTTGCCGGTGATCCTCTACTACCTGCCGGAATCCATCGGCTTCCTGGTGCGCCAGGGCCGCAACGATGAAGCGCGCAAGCTGCTCAAGCGGTTGGACCCAGGGTGCGATGTGCAGGCTGATGACGTATTGGAGGCGGCTGACCGCAAAGGCAGCGGGGCCTCGGTACTGGCGCTGTTCCGCAACGGCCTGGCCGTGCGCACCCTGGCGTTGTGGCTGGCGTTCTTCTGCTGCCTGTTGATGGTTTACGCACTCAGCTCCTGGTTGCCGAAACTGATGGCCAACGCTGGCTACAGCCTGGGTTCCAGCCTGTCGTTCCTGCTGGCGTTGAACTTCGGCGGCATGGCCGGGGCAATTCTCGGCGGCTGGCTGGGCGACCGCTACAACCTGGTCAAGGTCAAGGTGGCGTTCTTCATTGCCGCCGCACTGTCGATCAGCCTGCTGGGTGTCAACAGCCCGATGCCGGTGTTGTACCTGCTGATCTTCATTGCCGGCGCCACCACCATTGGAACGCAGATCCTGCTGTATGCCGGTGCCGCGCAAATGTATGGGCTGTCGGTGCGTTCCACGGGGCTTGGCTGGGCCTCGGGTATTGGCCGCAACGGCGCCATCGTCGGCCCCTTGCTGGGCGGTGCGCTGATGGGCATCAACCTGCCCCTGCAACTCAACTTCATCGCCTTCGCCATCCCTGGCGCCATTGCCGCGCTGGCCATGGCCGTGCACCTGGCCAGCGGCCGTCGGCAAGCCCAGGCCGTGGTGGCGCAGGCATGACCCGAAAATAACAAGATGAGGTAACCCAAAATGACCGTGAAAATTGCCCACACTGCCGAAGTGCAGCGGTTCTTCGAGGAGGCCGCGGGCATTGGCAACGATGAAGGCAGCCCACGCCTGAAACGTATCGTGCAACGCGTGCTGCAAGACACCGCACGGTTGATCGAAGACCTGGAAGTCAGCGAAGACGAGTTCTGGCATGCCGTCGACTACCTCAACCGCCTGGGCGGGCGCGGCGAGGCCGGGCTGCTGGTGGCGGGCCTGGGCATCGAGCACTTTCTCGACTTGTTGCAGGATGCCAAGGACGAACAGGCAGGGTTTACCGGCGGTACACCCCGCACCATCGAAGGCCCGCTGTATGTTGCAGGCGCGCCCATCGCTCACGGTGAAGTGCGCATGGACGACGGCAGTGAAGATGGCGTGGCCACGGTGATGTATCTGCAAGGCCAGGTATTCGACCCCCAAGGGCAACCGCTGGCGGGTGCCACCGTCGACCTGTGGCATGCCAATACCCGTGGAACCTATTCGTTCTTCGACCAGAGCCAGTCCGCCTACAACCTGCGCCGTCGCATTGTCACCGACGCAGAAGGGCGTTACCGCGCTCGCTCCATCGTGCCGTCGGGGTACGGATGCGACCCGCAGGGGCCAACCCAGGAATGCCTGGACCTGCTGGGCCGCCATGGTCAGCGCCCGGCGCACGTGCATTTCTTTATCTCGGCAGCTGGGCATCGCCACCTGACCACGCAGATCAACCTCTCCGGGGACAAATACCTGTGGGATGACTTTGCCTATGCCACGCGGGATGGGCTGGTGGGGGAGGTGGTGTTCGTCGATGGCCCGGCGGGGCGGCATGCGCAGCTGAAGTTCGACTTCCAGTTGCAGCAGGCCCAGGGCAGTGCGAATGAGCAGCGCAGCAGCCGGCCGCGGGCTTTGCAAGAGGCCTGATACACCGAGTTGGCTTCTTCGCGGGCTTGCCCGCTCCCACAGGGGGCGCGGGAATCCGGGGCAGTGCACTGGACCTGTGGGAGCGGGCAAGCCCGCGAAGAAGCCAACACCAGAACAAGAGCCAGCCACAAAGGCCGGCCACTGCCTTGCGAGATGCGCCATGAAAACCCTGATCAAGGACAGTTCGCTGTCCGCCATCGTCGCGGGCTGCATCGCCACGATGATCTCTTACGCCGGCCCGCTGGTGATCATTTTCCACGCCGCCGAAGCTGCCGGGCTGTCCCACAAGCAGTTGTCATCCTGGGTCTGGGCCGTGTCCATGGGCAGTGCTGTGCTCGGTGCGCTGCTCAGCCTGCGCTACCGCGTGCCGGTAGTGATCGCCTGGTCGATCCCGGGCTCAGCGCTGCTGGTCACCGCGTTGCCGCAACTCGGCCTGGAACAGGCCGTAGGTGCCTACCTGGTGGCCAACCTGGTGCTGCTGCTGATCGGCCTCAGCGGCACCTTCGATCGCATCATCGCGCGCCTGCCGGGGTCCATCGCGGCGGGTATGCAGGCCGGCATCCTGTTCAGTTTCGGTATCGAAGTGTTCCGCGCCTTGCCCGTGCAGCCGTTGCTGGTAATGGCGATGTTCGTCACTTATGTGCTGATGCGCCGGCTACAGCCCCGTTATGCGGTGGCTGCGGTGCTGTGCGTGGGCACCCTGGTGACGGTGGCCAGCGGTGCGTTTCGCAGCGAGGCGCTGGTGCTGGAGCTGGCTTCACCGCAGTGGATCACACCGCAGTTCAGCCTGCCGGCGGTGTTCAGCCTGGCGTTGCCGATGGTGCTGGTGGCGCTGACCGGGCAGTTCATGCCGGGCATGGCGGTGCTGCGCAATGCGGGTTACCCCACACCGGCCAGCCCGTTGATCAGTGCCAGTGCCCTGGCCGGTATCGTGCTGGCGCCATTCGGCTGCCACGGGCTGAACCTGGCGGCGGTTACCGCCAGCCTGTGCACAGGCCATGAAGCCCATGAAAACCCACGGCGGCGCTATGTGGCGGCTGTTGCTGGCAGCACCCTGTACCTGCTGCTGGGCATCGCCGGCGCCACGTTGATGTCGCTGTTCACCGCCTTTCCCTCGGCGCTGATCGCTGCGCTGGCCGGGCTGGCCCTGTATGGCGCCATCAGCGAAGCCCTGGCCCGCAGCCTGGCAGAGCCGGCCGAGCGGGATGCGGGATTGTTCACTTTCCTGGTCACGGCTTCGGGGGTGGCATTCCTTGGCCTGTCGGCGGCGTTCTGGGGGCTGCTGTTTGGCCTGCTGGCCCACGCGCTGCTCAGGCTGCGCCAGCCACGTGCACGGGAGGTGCTGCGCCGCACCCCATGAGCTGCCGTGTTCCCAACGCTTTATCCATAAAAACAAGATCAAGAGAGCTTCGGAATGAATCACACCCCTTGCGTTGCCTTGGGCCTGACTTTGCTCAGCCAACCATTGCTGGCTGCCGACGGCGGTTTCTTCGAAGATTCGAAGGCTACCCTGAGTGCCCGCAACTACTACTTCAGCCGCGATTTCTCCGATATTGTCGGGGCCAACAAGCAGTCCAAGGCCGAGGAGTGGGCCCAGGGCTTCATCCTCGACTTCAAAAGCGGCTACACACCGGGTACGGTCGGCTTTGGCGTCGATGCACTGGGCCTGCTGGGCATCAAGCTGGACAGCAGCCCGGACCGCGCCAATACCGGCCTGCTGCCGGTGCATGGCGACGGCCGTGCTGCCGACGAGTACAGCCGCCTGGCGCCCACCTTCAAGGCCCGCCTGTCGAAGACCGAACTGCGCGTGGGCGAACTGCAACCCAACCTTCCGGTACTGACCTTCAGCGACATCCGCCTGCTGCCGCCGACCTATCAGGGCGCCAGCTTGAGTTCGTCGGACATCGACGGGCTGACCGTGCAGGCCGGGCACCTGAAAAGCACCCACCTGCGCAACGAAGGTGGCGACGGCAAGATGAACGCGATGCTTGGCCATGTGCCGATGCGTCAGGCCCAGAGCGATGCCTTCAACTATGTGGGCGGGGATTATGCGTTCAATGCCAACCAGAGCAGCGTCAGCCTGTGGTACGGGCAATTGGAGGACATCTACGAACAGGGTTTTGTCGGCCTCAAGCACAGCAAGCCTGTGGGCGACTGGGTGCTCAGTGCCAATCTGGGCTACTTCACCGCGCGTGAGGATGGCGATGCCTTGCTGGGCAACATCGACAACCAGGCGTTCTTCTCGATGTTCACCGCCCGACATGGTGGGCACAGTTTCCATGCAGGCTACCAGGGCATCTATGGCGACAGCGCGTTCCCACGGGTGTTCGCCAACATTTCGCCGCTGGGTAACGAGGTGCCGACCTATGAATTCGCTTACACAGACGAGCGTTCGTACCAGGTGCGTTACGACTACAACTTCGCCGCCATGGGGGTGCCGGGGCTGACAGCGACCGTACGCTACATCACCGGTAACAATGTTGATACCGGGCTGGGCTATGAAGGCCGTGATCGTGAGCGCGATCTGGATATCGGTTATGCAGTGCAGAGCGGGATGCTGAAGGGGCTGGGGATTCGGGTGCGCAATGCCATGGCACGCTCCAACTACCGCAGTGATATCGATGAAAATCGTTTGACGCTGGTGTACACCTGGCAGCTGTTCTGACAGGCGTACACAAAATGTCGAGCATTTCGCAGATCGCTATAGGAGCGGCCTTGTGTCGCGATGGCTGCACAGCAGCCCCATAACCCTTGTGGTTCGAGACAGCCGGGGCTGCTGCGCAGCCCATCGCGACACAGGGCCGTTCCTACACGGGAATTGCGTATCGGCATAGGTTGAGGGTAGCTTTCAGAAACCACTTTTCAGGGATGCTACCCTTGGACTCCATCACCCAAGCTGTACTCGGCGCGGCGCTGCAAGGTACCCTCCTGGGGCGCATCCAGGGCCGTCGCTCGCTGCTGTATGGCGCAGCACTGGGTACGCTGCCGGACCTGGATGTGATCATCCGCTACGCCGACCCGGTGTCGCAGATGACTTACCATCGCGGCTTCTCGCACTCGTTGTTCGTGCTCACCGGGCTGGCCCTGCTGCTGGCCTGGTTAGTCAACAAATGCTGGCCCGGCAAGGGGTACACGTTACCCAGGCTGTTCCTCGCCTTCTGGCTGGTACTTGTCACCCACCCGTTGCTGGATGCCTTCACGGTATATGGCACGCAACTGTTCTGGCCACTGCAGCCTATCCCCCAAAGCTGGGCCGCTGTGTTCATCATCGATCCGGTCTATACCTTGCCGCTGCTGGCGGCGGTCATCTACGCAAGCTTCAAGGGCGTTACCGGCAGGGCTACACGCTTGCTGACCCTGTCACTGGTGTTCAGTACCGCCTACCTGGGCTTCGGCCTTGCCGGGCGCATGGCAGCCGAGCAACGCTTCCAGGCGGCACTGGACCAGCAAGGTATCGTCGTGAGCGAGGTACGCGCCGTGCCCATCGCATTCAACAGCCTGGTCTGGCGCGTAATGGCCAAGACCCAGGATGGCGATTACTACGAAGGCATCAGCAGCAGCTTCGACCAGCAAGCGCCAGAAATGCAGCGCTTGCCGCGCAACCTGGAACTGGCAAAAGCGCTGGCAGGCGACCCTTTGCATCAACGCTTGCGCTGGTTCACCGGCGACTGGTTGCGGTACGACCAGATAGGCAATGCGTTGGTGGTCACCGACCTGCGCATGGGCATCCCGGGCAACTACACCTTCCGTTTCAACATGGCCCACCGCGACAACCAGGGCAACTGGATTGCCGATGTGCCTTCGGTGTGGGAGGGTGCCGGGCCTGGGTCAATGTTCAACAGCCACGACCTGGCGCTGATCTGGCGTCGTATCGTCGACCAGCAGCCGCCTTTGCCGCTGGAGGCCTGGACCGACCGGTACCTGGGGGCAGGTGCGGTCGAACGCGGGCGCTGAGGCATGCGTTCGGCCGGGCTGGACCTGGTCAAATGGACAGCGATGCTGACCATGGTCACCGACCACCTGCGCTTCATATGGCCTGAGGCCGATGGCTTGTTCGTGATTGGCCGGCTGGCGTTTCCGCTGTTTTGCCTGGCCATTGCGGTGAATGTGGGGCGTGCCAGGGCAAAGGTGCTCCATACCCGCGCCAACCTACGCTACCTGTCGCTGATGCTGCTGTTCGCGGTGCTCTCGGAGCCCGCCTATCGCTGGCTGGACAGTGGTTCACAGACGTTCAGTGTAATGCCGACACTGGTACTGGGGTTACTGGTTGCCTGGGGTGTCCAGCACCCACTGTGGCCGGCGCGCGTACTTGGCCTTGCGGGCCTGCTGGCAGGGTGGTTGTTCAGCGAGCAATTGATGTACGGGCTGCCGGGGGTGTTACTACCTGGCGCCTGGCTGATGGCACGCAGGCAGGGTGGGGTAGCCTGGTTGCTGCCTTGCCTGATGGCCATTGGCGGCAACCTGACCAACACCTGGTTGCGCGAGCATCTTCTGGCGCCCATTACCCTGCTGACGCTGGCTGCCGCTGCGCTGGCAGTTCCTGTCGGGTGGCTGTTGTTGCGTCATGATGCCTGGCGGATACCTGCCGTAGGGCGTTGGGGCTACCTGTTCTATCCCGTGCACCTGCTGGTGATCAAAAGCTTGTCTTGAGGCTTAGCGTTCCTGGCGGATAACACCTGCGCTGTACCTGGGGCGCGGCCGCTCGCCAAGCGCTGCAGCGTCGCCGCTTGCAATTCCCAGATCCATACCCATCTAAACCGGCCGCACCACACTCAGGAACCTGTCATGGAACCCAACCGCTTCGGCGATATTGCCGCCTTCGTCAGCGCCGCGAAGGCCGGCAGCTTCACTGCCGCCGCTGCCAGCCTGGGCCTGACCCGGTCGGCGGTAGGCAAGAGCATTGCTCGCCTGGAGGCCCGCATGGCGGTGCGTTTGCTCAATCGCACCACGCGCAAGCTGAGCCTGACCGACGAGGGCCTGGTGGCATTCGAACGCTGGCGGCAGATACTGGATGACCTGGACGAGGTGGAAAGCGCCATGGCCCAGCGCCGCGGTAAGCCTACAGGCACCTTGCGCCTGACTGCGCCGCTGTCGCTCGGCCAGCGCCATGTGCTGCCGGTGCTGGACCAGTACCTCAAGCAATGGCCGGAACTGCGCGCAGACATCCGCTTCACAGACCGCTTCGTCGACCTGGTCGAGGAGGGCGTAGACGTTGCGGTGCGCATTGGCGCACCCAAGGAAGACTCGCAGCTGTTGACCCGCACGGTGGCCTGGCAGCAGTTCGTCACCTGCGCTTCGCCCGCGTACCTCGAAGCGCGAGGCGTTCCCTTGGTGCCTGCCGACCTTTATGGCCACGACAAGATCGCCTTCCTCGCGGGCGAGAAAGCCATGCCTTGGCGCTTTGACACTGAAGCAGGCCTGCACCTGTGCGAAGACCCTGGGCGGTTGAACATCGACAGCTCGGAGGCGATGCTCGACGGCGCCCGGGCCGGCTTCGGGCTGATTCACCTGCCCACCTACATCACCGGTGACGACCTGCGCGCCGGCACCCTGGTCGAAGTCCTGCACGCCTACCGGCCACCGGCGGACCCGATTCGTATCGTGTACCCGAGCAAGCGCCACCTGTCCCCTCGGGTACGCGGTTTCATTGACTTGTTGGTCGCCAGCTGGGAATCGGGCGGGCCCTGGGAGCACTGACCTGGTGTAGTGTGCGTGTGTTTTCAGCGACTATTTTTGCGTACTGATAAAAGTGTGAGTGGCCAGTTGGCTTCAGATCGCCCAAGATGGAGCGTGAAGATGCCAGTCGATCGACTGGCGGCTCAACCATCCCGGTAAACGCACCAGCCAGCATTCGAGGGTTTAGAGTATGTCCAACAGACAAAACGGAACGGTCAAGTGGTTCAACGATGAGAAGGGGTTCGGCTTCATCACTCCCGAGGGCGGTGGCGACGACCTTTTCGTCCACTTCAAAGCCATTGAATCGGAGGGCTTCAAGTCGCTGAAAGAGGGCCAGAAGGTGTCTTTTGTTGCCGAGAAGGGACAGAAGGGCATGCAGGCTGCGCAAGTGCGCGCCGAGTAAGTTGCCCGAGTGTCCGGTACGCCCAGGCGTGCCCGGCCGCAGGAAGACGGAGCCCGTGGAGGGCTCCGTTTTTCGTATTATCGGTAAGCGCAACCTTCGCCAGCGCCCATGGCCTGGTGCAGAAACGGATAATCTGTATAGCCTTCGGGCCCATTGGCATAGTCGAACTGTGCCCGATGTTCGTTCAGAGGCGCATGCGCCCGCAGCCGCTCTACCAGGTCCGGGTTGGCAATGTAGCTGCGCCCGAACGCTACGGCATCGATCAAACCACGCCCAATCAAGTCTTCGCCTTTCTCAGCAGTGTAGGCACCCGCAGCAATGATAACGCCCGGATAGGCAGCGCGGATCGCCTGGCGGAACTCGTCACGCAGCGGCTTGCCACCGGCCCAGTCCGGCTCGGAGAGGTGCAGGTAGGCGAGGTTGCGCTTGGCCAGTTCCCGGATCAGGTATAGCCCTGCGGCCTCTTGGTCTTCGCCATTGTCCACGCCATTGAACCCGCCCAGCGGGAACACGCGGATACCCACGCGCTCGGCGCTCCAGTTGGCAATCGCCGCGTCCACCGCTTCAAGCACGATGCGCGCCCTGTTTTCGATGCTACCGCCGTAGCGGTCCTCGCGCTGGTTGGCGCTCGGGGTAAGGAACTGGTGTAGCAAGTAGCCGTGGGCAGCGTGCAGTTCGATGAAGTCGAAGCCGGCTTCGCGGGCGTTGACCGCTGCCTGGCCGAAGTCGGCCACGATGCCAGCGATTTCGTTCTCGCTCAGTGCACGCGGTGCGGAGGTTTCAACGCGTACCAGGTTGCCTTGCTCGTCGCGCAGGGTGGTGCGGGCGTCGGCCGGTAGCGCCGAGGGTGCGACAGGCGCTTCGCCACCGGGTTGCAACGAGGTATGCGATACCCGGCCGGTGTGCCACACCTGCACGGCGCTGTGCCCGCCTTCGGCGTGAATGCCTGCGTTGATGTGCCTCCAGGCGGCGATCTGCTCGGCACTGTGAATGCCGGGCGAGCCGGAATAGCCTTTGGCCTGGAAAGAGATCTGGGTGGCCTCGGTGATGATCAGCCCGGCGCTGGCACGCTGGCGATAATACTCAGCCATCATGGTGGTTGGCACATCACCCGGCTCAAGGCTGCGCAAACGGGTGAGGGGTGCCATGAACACTCGATTGGCCAAGGTGAGCGGGCCGACTTGCAGGGGTTGGAAGAGTCTCATTGCAGCTCCAGAGGTGAAAACCAATGGTGCGCACGATACCGGGATGATTGGGGAAAGGGGGGACCGGAAGCCCGGCGCAGGGCTCCCCAATGGTGTTGTCAGTACCGGCCTCTTCGCGGGTACAAGCGGGCGATCAGCTACGGGCCAGCCGCCCGCTTACATAGTGCGCCACATCATTGAACCCCGGCGTGGACGCATGCCCCGGCGTCACCAGCGAATCGATGAACGCTTCGTCCTCTGCCGTGATCTTCACCGCCAACGCACCACCATAGGTATCCCACTGCTCCTCGGTACGCGGCCCGACAACCGCCGAGCTCACCGATTGGTTGTTCAGCACCCAGGCGATGGCAAATTCGACAATCCCCACGCCCTTGGCCGCTACATAGGCCTGAAGCTGCCGAGCGATGGCCAGCGACTCCTGGCGCCACTCCACCTCCATGATGCGTTTGTCCTGGCGGCCGGCGCGGCTGCCGGCATCGGGCACAGCACCCGGTGCATACTTGCCACTGAGTACGCCCCGGGCCAAGGGGCTGAATGGTACAACGCCCAGCCCGTGGGCGGCGGCTGCAGCCAGCTGCTCTGGCTCGGCCTGGCGGTTGACGATGTTGTACAGCGGCTGGCTTACCACGGGCTTCGGCACACCCAGTCGCTCGGCAATGTGGCAGACCTCGGCAATGCGCCAGCCACGGAAGTTGGACACCCCCCAGTAGCGGATCTTGCCTTGGCGCAGCAGGTCGCCCATCGCCTGTACGGTCTCTTCCAGTGGCACCTTGTGGTCTTCGCGGTGCAGGTAGTAGATGTCCAGATAGTCCATGCCCATGCGCGTCAGCGTGGCTTCCAGCGCGTTGAAGATGTGCTTGCGTGACAGGCCGCTGCGGTTTGGCAGGCCCTCGGCCGGGCCGAAACCGACCTTGCTGGCGACGATCCAGTCATGGCGATGGCGCGCCACTGCTTCACCGACGATCTCTTCCGAACGCCCGGCGTTGTACACGTCGGCGGTGTCGATGAAGTTGATGCCCTGGCCCCAGGCCTTGTCGATGATACGCAGGGCGTCTTCGGTGCTGGTCTGCTCGCCGAACATCATGCTGCCCAGGGTAAGGGCGGAAACCTGCAGGCCACTGTGGCCGAGGGGGCGGTAGATCATGCGCGTGAGTCCTTTTGCAGTCGGCTGATCCCGCTGTTTTACACACATCCGCCGGGCATTGAAAGGCAGCATTCAGCCGATCAGCGCTAACGCCTCCTGCAGGCTCAACGGGCGCTTCAGGCGCTGCGAAAGCGTCGCCATGGCATCGGAATACCCTTGGGCGATAACCGCCTCGACCCTGTCATCCACACACTGCAAGGCAATGAAATCGCCTTGTTCCGGCCCACCGACGAACTCGATCCGGTTCCACTCCCGCGCATGGCCGAGCACTTCATAGGTACGACCGTGCTGGTAGGTCCAGAAGAAGGGTACATCGGCGTAGCGGCGCTGCTCGCCGAGCATGTTTGCGGCGGCGATCACCCCGTGTTGCTGGGCCAGGCGCCAGTGTTCGATGCGCACCGGGCGCCCCGAGAGCGGGAACGTGGCGATGTCACCGGCGGCCCACAAACCGTCGGCGGCGCGCAGTTCGGCATCGACCCGCAACGACTTGTCCTCGCTCAGCGGCACGCCCTGAAGGAAGGCGGTGGCCGGTTGCACGCCGGTGCCAAGCAATACCACTGGCGTTTGCAAGCGTTCACCGTTGGCCAACAGCACCGCCTCGATTTTGTCCCGGCCTTCGAACCGCTGGACCTGCGTGGGGCCATGGAAGGTGACGCCTCTGCGCTCATGCAGTTCGCGGATGCTGCGCCCGATGCGATCGCCTAGCTGCTTGGCAAGCGGGACCTCGTGGCGAGTCACTACATGCACCTGCACGCCGTACTCGTGCAGGGCTGAGGCCGCCTCCAGGCCGATGAAGCCATCCCCTACGATCACCGCCGGCTGGCCGGGCTCAGCTGCATCGAGCACCTGTGCGGCATCCTCCCGCGAGCGCAAGGTAAACACGCCCGGCAAGTCAACGCCGGGGATGTCGGGGCGCAGTGCCTTGCCGCCGCTGGCCAGCAGGCAGGCGTCGTAAGTGATTTGCTGGCCGTCGGCCATCATCAGTTGGCGTTTCTGGCTGTTCAAGCTGCGCACCTTACCGTGCTTACGCTCCAGCTGGCCCTTGCGCAGGGCGTCGGCTTCGAGCAACGCTGGCACTTCATCGGGTGCCATCTGCCCGGCAATCACGAATTTGCTCAGCGCGGTACGGTCGTAGGCCGGCTGGCGTTCCTGATCGATCCACAGCAACCGGCCAGCGAAGCCATGGGCCAGCAGAGTGGCAACTGCGGCGCTGCCGGCGGCACCGGCACCTATCACAACGAAGCAGCGGGCGTCGCTGTGCCTGGGTGGGTCGATGACGGGCAGCGGTTGGTCATCGACCCAGACTGCATCGTCCTTCACCCAAGCCTTGTAGCGGCGCAGGTCAGCCAGCGCAGGGGGTTCGCAGACCACCCCGTCATCGACGGCGAATGCAGCCTTGTGCCAAGGGCAGACCAGCAGGCCGCCGCAGACTACGCCTTCGTCAAGCGGGGCACCTGCGTGGGGGCAGTTGCCCTGATAGGCATGAACCTGATTGCCCTGGCGGATGAGGATGAGCTCTTCATTGCCGGCCTGGACGCGCAAGGGGCGGTGTTCGTCGAGTTGGGCCAGGCTGGCCACGGCGTGCTGGGTCATGGGGTTCTCCAAAGGGGCCTTTGGAACCATTTGACGCTTGGGGTGGGGAGGGGATGCGTTGATCTGACGACCGGCAGAGCCGGGCTTGGGGCGCTACGCGCCCCATCGCCGGCAAGGCCAGCTTCCACAAGAAGACAGTTGCTCCCACAAGTTGACGCCAAATCACTACGTTGTTCTATGAGAACAGGTTCAACTGGCCCGTGCAGAACTCAGCGCACCTGCCCGTGTGACACGCAGGGCCACCAGGCTACCCAGCACGATCAGCGCTGCCAGCGAGTACAGTGCGGCGTCGGTGGAGCCGGTCTGATCCTTGATAAACCCCACCAGGTACGGGCTGAGGAAGCCTGCCATCTGGCCCACGGAGTTGATGATCGCCAGGCCAGCGACTGCTGTGCCGGCGCTGAGCAGCGTGGTAGGCATGGGCCAGAACATCGGCAGGCCGGTCAGCGCGCCCATGGTGGCGATGGACAGGCCTAGAATGGCAATGGCCGGGTTGCCGGCGAAGTTCACCGCAATCAGCAGGCCAACGGCACCCATCAGCATCGGCACCACCAGGTGCCAGCGGCGCTCGTTGCGCAGGTCCGCCGAGCGGCCGCAAAGGATCATGAACACACCGGCCAACAGGTACGGGATCGCGCTGAGCCAGCCGATCAGCAGCGGGTTGTCGAAGCCCATGCTCTTGATGATCGACGGCAGCCAGAAGTTGATCGCGTAGACACCACTCTGGATACAGAAGTAGATAAAACCAAAGGTCCAGATCAGTGGGTGGGTCAGCACCGCGAGCACACCCTCGCCGGTGGTGGCGGGCTTGCTTGCTGCGTCGGCCTCCAGGTCGGTGGCGATCATCTGGCGTTCGGCCGGGCTTAGCCAGGCAGCTTTCTGGTAGCTATCGCTGAGCAGGAACACGGCCAGCACCCCGAGGGCAACAGTGGGCAGGCCCTGGATCAGGAACATCCATTGCCAGCCGGCCAAGCCATGCTGGCCGGCGGCGAAGTGCTGGAGGATCCAGCCGGAAAACGGCCCGCCGAGCAGGCCCGACACCGGGATCGCCGACATGAACAGGGCCATGATGCGTCCGCGACGGGCGGCCGGGAACCAGCGCGAAAGGTACAGCACCACGCCCGGGAAGAAGCCTGCTTCGGCAGCGCCGGTCAGTAGCCGCAGGGCGTAGAATTCGGTCGGGGTAGTGACGAACAGCAGGCAGGTGGACAGGCTGCCCCAGGCAATCATCATCAGCGCAATCCAGCGCCGCGGGCCAAAGCGGTTGAGTGCCAGGTTGCTTGGCAGGCCGCAGAGCACATAACCAATGAAGAAGATGCCGGCGCCAAGGCCGTACACTGTTTCGCTAAATTTCAGGGCGTCGAGCATTTGCAGCTTGGCAAAGCCGACGTTGACGCGGTCCAGGTAGTTGAACAGGTAGCAGATGAAAATGAACGGAATCAGCCGCAGGGTGATGCGCCGGTACAGCGCGTTGCGGGTGATGTCCGTGCCTTGGTCAGGGGCTGGGCTGTGTGCCATGATCGGGTTCTCTGTTGTTATGGTTTTTGCCGCGTCGCCTGTTCCGGCGCTCGCTCTGACGAGTCTCGGGGACTGCGGCTAGCCTGTCTTTGTGCTTTTGCACAGTGCCTGGTTCAGGCTGCTGTGCCCGAGCCCAAAAGCCTAACCCCTAAAGGACCACGCAATGTTCGAACTCGACCATGACCTGGCGCAGGATATCGTTGACCGGGCGATGGCCATCTTGCCGTGCAACGTCAATGTCATGGACAGCCAGGGCTTGATCCTGGGCAGCGGCGAACCGGAGCGCATCAACACCCGCCACGAAGGGGCGCAACTGGTTTTGGCCAACGGCCGAATTGTCGAACTGGATACCGACGCTGCCAAATGCCTGAAGGGCGTGCAGCCCGGGGTGAACTTGCCACTGATGCTCGATGGCCGGCTGATGGGCGTACTGGGCCTGACCGGTGACCCGCAGCAGGTGCGCACCTATGGGGAGCTGGTACGCATGACCGCCGAGATGCTGTTGGCCCAGCGCCACTTACAGGCTGACCAACAATGGCGACGGCAGCGCTGCGATGATCTGCTGGCGTTGTTGCTGGGTGGCAGCGGTGATTCACCTCGGCTGCTCGACGAAGCCCGGCAGTTGGGCCTGAAGCCTCAACTGCCACGGGTGCCGGGCCTGTTCGAGCTGGCCTCGGGGCCCCCTGCCGAGGCGTTGTCGGCGTGGTTGATGAGCCGGTACCCGGACAGCTGGTGTGTCAGCCCGGCCCGCCAGTCATTGCTATGGTGCCGGCCAGCCGGTGTGGCACTGGATGAGTCGCGCCTGCTGGAGCGCCTGCAACGCCATGGCTGGGACGTGGAGCGGCTGGCCTTGGGCAGTGCCGCGCAAAGCCTGGAGCAGCTGCGCCGGGGCTACCGCCGGGTACGTGACTTGCTGGCCTATGGCCGCGAGGTGTTGCCCACCGAGCGCTTGCTCAGCCTGCAGCGCTACAGGCTGCCGGCGCTGTTGTGGCGCCACCGCAACGATGACGCGCTGGATGAGCTGCTGGAGCCGCTGCAGCGCATTCGCGCCAGGGACAACAGCGGGCAGTTGCTCACCACCCTGCGTGCCTGGTGTGCCCACGACGGTCAGAGCCAGGCCTGTGCCGATGCCCTGGGTATCCACCGCAACAGCCTGCGCTACCGCCTGGAGCGGATTGCCGAGCTGGGCGAGGTCGACCCGCTACGCATGGAAGGGATGCTTAGTTTGTATCTGGGGTTGCAGCTGTTGCCAGCAGATTGACGCGATTCCCGTAGGCGCAGCCTTGTGCTGCGAAAGGGCCGCTCAGGGCGAAAAACCGCTCCGACCATGCGGGCCTCTTCGCAGCACAAGGCTGCTCCTACAAGGCCGGAAAGCAGTTACGAAGGCATCCGCCCAAACAACCCGTCCGGCGTTTTGTGCATTTGACCGAGGCCCCTTTGCCGAACAGCTGTCAGCATGCCGCTCATCAGGACAGGAGAATCCCCATGAAGATCGTCATCGCCCCCGACTCGTTCAAGGACAGCCTCGACGCTGCCGGTGTCGCCCGCGCCATCGCCGCAGGCCTGCGTGCAGCATGGCCGGGCGCTGAACTGGTTGAGTGCCCGATGGCCGACGGCGGCGAGGGCACCATGGAGGCAATCCTGGCCGCCAGCCACGGCGAACTGCGCCGCCAGGCTGTGCGCGGGCCACTGGGGCAAACCGTGGAGGCCGGCTGGGGATGGTTGCCAGAAAGCCGCACGGCAATCATTGAAATGGCCCAGGCCAGTGGCCTGCAACTGGTACCAACCGGCCAGCGCGATGCTTGCCGCAGCAGCACATGGGGCACCGGCGAGCTGATTGCCGCAGCCCTTGCCGCCGGTGCGCAACGGGTAGTGCTGGCCATCGGCGGCAGTGCCACCAACGATGCCGGCAGCGGTATGTTGCGTGCACTCGGCCTGCGCCTGCTGGACGCGGATGGGCAAGCGCTGGACGAGGGCGGCCTGGCCCTGGCCAAGCTGGCCCGCATCGACGCCAGCGACCTCGACCCACGGCTCGCCGAAGTGCAATTTGAAGTGGCGGCCGACGTCGATAACCCGCTGTGTGGCGCCAATGGTGCTTCGGCGATCTTCGGCCCGCAGAAGGGGGCCAACCCGCAGCAGGTGCAGGCGCTGGACCAGGCGCTGGGCCATTTTGCCGACCATTGCGCACAGCTACTGGGTGAGGACGTGCGCGATTACCCAGGGTGTGGCGCCGCCGGTGGCATGGGCTTCGCGGCGCGGGCCTTCATGGGCGCACAGTTCCGCCCTGGGGTGGAGGTAGTGGCCGAGCTGGCCGGCCTCGATGCATTGGTGCAGGGGGCAGATCTGGTGGTGACTGGTGAAGGCCGTTTCGATGCCCAGACACTGCGAGGCAAGACGCCGATGGGGGTGGCCCGGGTAGCCAAGCGTCATGGCGTGCCGGTGGTGGTGCTGGCCGGGACCTTGGGTGAGGGTTATCAGCAGTTGTATGCCCATGGGGTCGATGCTGCATTTGCGTTGGCCAGCGGGCCGATGAGCCTGGAGCAGGCGTGTGCCGATGCTGCGCAGCTGCTGCAGGCGCGGGCTTGTGACATTGGTCGGCTGTGGCACGTTGCAAAGCGAACATGAACATCGTGTAGGAGCGACACTAGGCCGCTCCTGCAAAAGCTTCACTCCTGCGTCTCGAACATGGCAATGAAGTTGGCCAGTGCTGGCGAAGCGTTCTGGGCGTTCCATTTCATGTACAGGCCGATCCCGGGGGCGGGTTGCTCATCGATAGGGCGGATCGGGCAAAACTGCACGCGTTCGCGCGGGGTTGAGCCAACGAACGAGGCCGGTACAAGGGCCACGCCAAAACCGCATGCCACCAGGCCCAGCAGTGTATGGATCTGCGCCGCCTCCTGCACGACCTTGGGATAAAAACCCGCCGCCTCGCACAGCGCGATCAACTGCGCGTGATAGCCACCGCCCAAGGCTTGCGGGGTGAATACGAAATCCTCATCGGCAAACTCGCGCAGGTCGACTTCCCCCTGTTGCGCCTTGGCGTGGCTGGCGGGCATGGCCATGACGATCTGCTCATCAAGCAACAACCGTGCTTCAAGGGTGCCAGCCGGCAGCGGCAGCCTGCGCATGAAGCCGATATCCGCCTCACCGGCCAGCAAAGCCTTGGCCTGCGACGCGGATGGCATCTCGCGAATCGTCAACTGCACGTTCGGGTAAGTCTCGCGAAAACGGCGCAAGCTGCCAAGTAGCGAGTCGTAATAGGCGATGGAAATGGCCGTGATGGTCAGCTTGCCGCTGACCCCTGCAGATACATTACGGGCGTACTCGATCCCCTTTTCCAGCTCAGCCAGCGTGCGGTAAGACGCGTCGAGAAACGCTGCACCCGCGGCGGTCAGGCGCACCCCGCGCTTGTTACGCAGCAGCAGGCTGAAACCCAGTTTTTCTTCAAGGCGGTTGATGGCCTGGCTCAGCGGCGGCTGCGCCATGTGCAGGCGCTCGGCGGCCTTGTGAAAGTGCAATTCTTCGGCCACAGCGATGAACTGCCTGAGCAAACGTGTTTCGATCATTCAGCATTCCTGCAGCATGGCCAGTTGGCGGTGATATCCAGGAGATATCAAACGTGCATGCTTTTAATATTAAGTCATAGATTTGATTGTTGATATCGTAAAAAGGAGAATTGAAGGTAGTCTGAAATGCCCGTCACAAAGCCTTTCCATAACAAAGTTGCGGTCATCACCGGTGCCGCACAAGGCCTTGGCCTTGCCTATGCCATGGCGTTGGCCGAGCGCGGCGCGCGTGTAGTCATCAGCGATTTGGGCACCGACAGATCCGGGCAAGGCCAGGACGCCTCGGCGCTCGAACATGCACTGACGGCCATGCGAGGCAAAGGTTTTGCTGTGGTTGGACACGCCGGCCAACTGGAGAACGAGGGCACCTGCAAGCAACTGATCGAGCTGGCTATCGAGCATTTCGGTGCGCTGGATATCCTCATTCACAATGCCGGCTGGGTCGACTACCAGCGTATCGAGGATCAGGAAGCCGCCTTTCTGCAACGAGCGCTGGGCATCAATGTGCAGGCGCCCGTGTGGCTGGCCAAGCATGCCTGGCCGCACCTCAAGCGCTCCGCAGCGCCGCGGGTAGTGCTGACGACCTCGGACCGGGCCATGTACCAGCGCTATGCGCAGCCTGGCCTGGTGGCCTATGCCGCCGGCAAGATGGCCCAGGTCGGCATCATGAACGCCCTGAGCATGGAGGGCCAGGAGCACGGCATCCTGGTCAATGCCATTTCACCGGTCGCGAAAACCCGCATGTGGGGCATCAGCCAACCGCCAGAAGAACTGAAACCCGAGTGGGTCACGCCCGGCGTGCTGTACCTGGCCAGTGCGCTGTGCCATGACACCGGCTACATCTTGCGCGCCAGCAACGGCCAGTTCACCGCCACCCGCTTCAACGAAAACAGCGGCGTCAGCTACCCCCGGGACCTGGGCCGTGTGCAGGCCGCTGACCTCGCGCAAGTGGCCGAACGCTGGAACCGCATCAAGGAATGCAACTACGTGCCGGTCAAAGTCGCCAACACGTGCGCGGACCTGGGCGAAAGCCTGGTCTGGGATGAGCGCACCGGCGCGTTGTACTTCGTCGATATTTCTGGCGGGCGCATCAACTGCCTGACAGCCGATGGCGACGTCCACACCCTTTACGCGTCAGCCGCGCGCATTGGCGCGCTGGCGTTGACCGACCGGGGTAACCTGATTTTTACCGAAGACGCCAGTGTGGCTATCTTCGACGTGCCGGCGCGCAAGGTGAGCCAGCATTCGGCATCAGTCCATCCGCGCTCGACCTACCGTTTCAACGACGGTGCTTGCGACCCGCAAGGCCGCTTCGTAACTGGCCTGATGGACGAAGTACCCAGCGGCAATACCGGGGCACTGTTCCGCTTCGACGGGCAGTTGAGCGACCAGGTGATCCATGACGACATGGCGTTGCCCACTGGCCTGGCCTGGTCGCAGGACGGCCATACGGTGTACTTCGTCGATTCGGCGGCGCGTGCCATCTACCGCGCCGAGTACCTCGTCGAAGGCCGGCTTGGCGCGGTCACGCTGTTTGCCGAAACCCCGGCCGAACTGGGGCGGCCGGATGGTCTGGCCCTGGACCGCGAAGGCGGGCTGTGGGTGTGCCAGTACCATGGCAGCTGCCTGCTGCGTTATGACCGCCACGGCCACCTGACCGACCAGGTGTTGATGCCGGTGCCATGCCCCACCAGTTGCTGCTTTGGCGGGCCCGGTTTGAACACCTTGTACATCAGTACCGCGCGATTCGACATGAACCCCGAAGAACTGCACCATTATCCCGATGCGGGCGACCTGTATGCCATTCGCCCGGAAACTGGCGGCGTTGCCCGGCACAGCTTCAAGGAATAAGCCGTGGCGTCTGGCTGGCCGGTAAAACGGCCAATTCGCCAAAGCGCTGGGCCGAGTCGATATAGCGCAAGGCCGACTTGGCGTCTTTCCAACCCACATAGCTCATCAGCGACTTCAGTTCCCAGCCATTGGCGGTTGCCCAGGTGGCGAAGCCACGCCGTAACGAGTGGCCGGTATACAACGCCGCCGGAACCCCGGCACGCTCCAGCATGCGCCGCAGCAGGCCGACCAGGCTGTTGCTGTTGAGCGCGCTGTCACCGAGGTTGCCCCAGCGGTCGAGCTTGCGGAACACCGGCCCATGGGCAATACCGGCGACCTCCAGCCATTGCAGGTAGGCCGTGACCGGGCACAAGGCTTTCAGGGCAGGGGTGCGATGTTGCACGCCCAGGGCTTCTCGGTCGCCCTTGCTGCGCGGCAGGAACAACGTGATACCGACACCGGCTTCAGCCTGGATATGCTCGATGCGCAGGCGCGCCAGTTCATCACCACGAAAGCCACGCCAGAAACCCAGCAACAGCAGCGCACTGTCACGGCGGGCCCGGCGCAGGGCGGCCAGGTCGTGATGTTCACGTGCCTGGCGGGCCTCCTCTTCGAAACAGCTCACCGCAGTTTGCAGGTGCTGCAACAACAGCGGGGCTGCCTGCTTGGGCGGCGTCGGGTGCAGGGTGCGGATACCGCGGAGCACCTGGCGCACCAGCGGCGCCTTGGTCGGGTCGGGGAAGCCTTGGGCGACGTGCCATTGGCTGAGCGCAGCCAGGCGCTGGCGCAGGGTGCTGACAGCATGCTGGTCGGCGTGGTCGACCAGGTAGCGGGCAATACTCTCGGCGGTGGCCGGCAGAAAACCGCCCCAGTGGGATTCAAAGTGTTCGATGGCAGCCTGGTAGCTGCGCCGGGTGTTGTCACGGGTGGCGGCGCGAAGGTAGCGCTCGATATCGGTCATGGTGCGGGTGTCGGTGGGTGATGGGTACACGATAAACCGAATCAAGGGATATTGCATGCCAGCGCGGTTTCTGTAGGCGCAACGCGTCAGCTGGGGTCAGTGGGGCAACCATAGTCGGCCTGGCCAGCACCGCGGGTCAGCGCCGGTGTGCGCATTACACGCATGCTTTCTCCTCGACGCCATTGAAAGGCGGATATTCGTGCAACTGCGCCGGCGACAGTGGCCGACTGAAGTGGTAACCCTGGGCGATATCACAACCGGCGAGCTTGAGGCACACCACCTGTTCGCGGGTTTCCACGCCTTCGGCGACCACTTCCAGGCCCAGGCGCTTGGCCAGGATGATGGTGGAGGACACGATCGGGCTGTCATCAGGGCTGTTGGACAGTGGCGCGATCAGCGATCGATCGATCTTCAGCTTGCTCAATGGCAGCGAATGCAGATGGGCGAAGCCGGCGTAGCCGCGGCCGAAGTCATCCAGGCTGATGCCCAGGCCCGCGCCGCGCAGTCTGTGAAGGTGCGCCACGGCCGTCCCTTCGGGGTCGAGAATGGTGGTTTCGGTAATTTCCAGCTCCAGCCGCTGCGGGGCAATGGCATACCGTTGCAGTTCGCTCAGCAGCCGCGAAGCGAAATCGCCTTGGCGCAGTTGCAGGGCAGATACATTGACGGCCAGTCGTGTTCCCCGGCCTTGGGCGTCCCAGCCCGCCAAAGCCTCACAGGCCAGGCGCAACACCTCCCAGCCCAGCTCGACAATAAAGCCGCTGCGCTCTGCCAGGTCGATGAAGCGGTCCGGGTACAGCAGGCCAAATTCGGGGTGGTCCCAACGCACCAGCGCTTCATAGCCCAGTACCTGTTGGGTGTCGAGGCGGATTTGCGGCTGGTAGTGCAGCACGAATCGGCGCTCGGCCAAGGCGCTGCCGAACGCCTGTTCGAGGGTGAAGGCCTGGATGTCGGCCAGGTTCAGCGAGGCGTCGAAGAAGCGGTACTGGGCCCGACCGGCCTGTTTGGCTGAATACATCGCGGCGTCGGCACTGCGGATCAAGCTGTCGATGTCCTGGCCATCGCGCGGGCAGATGCTCACGCCCACGCTTGGGCTGGTGTTGACCTCCTGGCCGTCAAGGGCATAGGTGGCCGACAACCGCTGGACCAGCTCACGGACCCAGGCATTGATCTGGTCTTCGGTGCGTTCGCCCGCCAGCAACACCACAAATTCGTCGCCGCCAAAGCGCGAAGCCTCGTCGCCGGGCTCCAGCAAACGCTGGATGCGCCCGGCCACGGCCTGTAGCAGGAGGTCGCCGATCTTGTGCCCGAGCGAATCGTTGATCGACTTGAAGCGGTCCATGTCGATGAACAGGATCGCCATCAACTGGCGCTTGCCACGCTGGCGGGTCAGCGCCTGGCCGGCCACCTCGACGAACTGGCGGCGGTTGTGCAGCCCGCTGAGGTGGTCGGTGGCGGCGGCATGGCTGCTGCGCCGGTGTTCGTCCTCAAGACGGCCGATAAGTTGCTGGTTTACCTGCTGGGCATGCTCCAGTGCGCTGAAGGCCTCCTGGCGCTTGCGCAAAAGGCGCAAGGTCCATAGCAAGCTGGCGATGATCATCAGCGTCATGCTCAGGTTCAACCAGAATTGTCGGGAATAGGCCAGGGCCGAAGGTGCGAGGATGTCCTCCTGGCGCTGGCTGACCACTACGCTGAACCCGCGCTCTGGCACATGTCGGTAGAGGCTCTGGTACGCACCGCCGGCCGCGTATTGGGTGAGCAGGCCAGTGTTGCTACCGGTATCTGGCAGTTCTGGCAGCAACACATCGCCGGCGCCCACCACGCCGCTGGTGTCTATGCGCAGCCGCTCCAGGCCGTCATCCTGCAGCAGGCGCACCAGCCCGCTGCTCCCCAGATCGATATGCTGAAACAGCACCGCCAGGTAGCCGATGTCCAGTTGTACAACCAGGATGTTTTCGATTTCGCGGCCAGGCAGGTCGGTCAACGGCAGCAGAAAGGGCAGCCGCCAGTCGGGCAGGGCGGCCTGCTGGCCCGGCGGCTGCACGTTGGGTAGAAAGGGCTTGAATCCATAACGGGCTACGTGCCTTTGCAGCTGGCGTAACCAATCCTCGGGCAGCGCGGTGGCTTCGTCGGTATGGCTGGCTGACAACAGCCGGCCTTGCCGGTCGTAAAGGCTCATGCGCTTGAACACCGGGTCTTCGGCCAGTATCCGCGCCAGGCTGAAATTGCCCTGGCGCAGCACTTTCATGTCGTCCTGGGTGACCCGGCCAACGGCCTGGGCGCGGTCGACCAACTGGCGCAGGCTTTCGCCCACGATACTGGCCAGGTTCAAGTGCTCGGCGGCCTTGGCCGACAACGCGTCCTGGCGGGCAGCGGCTTTCTGCGTCATGTGCAGCCCCCACAGAAAGGCGAGGGTGGCGGCACACAGCATCAAGATCAGCAGTCGCAGGAGGCTGGCGGAGGAAAGCGAACGGCGTATCACTGCTGATAGTTCCCGACCCTGGGTGATGCTCAAAAAATACGACAAGGAGGTGACAGGTTGATGACTAATGGCTAATTGCCTTTAAGGGTTTCCTGTATGTGCCAGGGGCGCCTGCAGGCGTGCGGTTTCTTCCTCGATGTAGCTCATCAGTGCGCTGATTTCGGCATCGCCCAGGCGCATGTTGGGCATGGCCAGCCGGTTGTACTGCTCGTACAGCAGCATGGCCAAGGGGTCTTTCTCTGCGAGCATCTGGTCGGGCGCCTTCAACCAGCGGATCAGCCAGCTGGCGTCACGCTGTCGGGTCACCCCCAGCAGGTCCGGGCCAATACCGGGCTGCCCTGGCTCGGTGTTACCCAGGGTGTGGCAGGAGGAGCAGCGGGTGCGGAAGATTTGCTCACCACTGCTGGGTGGCCGTATCTCGGGGGCCTGGGCGTAGTCATTGCTCATGGCGCTGGCCTGCTTCCAGTTGTGCAGGCTGTTGCCCAGCCGGTCCGCGAGAATGTACGGGCTTTCGAAGGGCGAGGCTTTCATCCAGCGGCCGGTGGCCTGGTTGCCGATGATAAGGCTCAGGTTGTGGTCTCTGGAACGGCCGTTTTCCAGGCCTTCGATCCACAGCCCCAGGCTACGGCGCAATTGCTCGATGTCGTCGGGCTCGCCGGTGAGCAGCGTCCAGCCAGGGCCGATGCCGAATTTTTCGGCGTAGCGCTTGAGGGTAGCTGGGGTGTCGTTGTAGGGGTCGATGCTGATGGAATAGAAGTAAATGTCCTTGCCGACCCGGTCACCCAGAATCTTCTGCACCTGGCGCAAGCGCGCGGTTTCCACCGGGCAGGAGTCGGAGCAGCCGGTGAAGATGAAGTTGATGGCGACTACCTTGTCCTTGATCAGGTCGTCGAAGAAATGCACCTTCTCGCCGTCCTGGGTAAGCAGCGGGATATTCGGGAAGTAGCCGGCGCCCCAAGGGCTTGCGGTTTCTTCGGCCAACGGTTGTTGCGGCTGCAGTGGCCATAACGGAATGCTGGCGGCAAATACCGCGAGCACCAGCAGGAAACGCCATGAGCCGGGCATGATGCGATCCTCGTTGTTGGGTAAAAGGGGCCGCACAGCGACCCCTGCATTGCACTCACTGGTATTTGACTGGCGCTGTCACCGTTTGCCCCAGCGTCGATTTCACGGTAACTGTCGCGGGTGTGGCCGGGCCAAAGCCGGTAGTGGTCACAGACACCCGCCAGCGGGCGCCCGTAGTCGCGGCCGTCAGCGTGGCGTTGCCCAGGCTTACCGGGCCGCCGGTGGTTGCCGCAGTCACACTGATGCTGTTGCCCGTGGCGACCGTGGTCGTCCCCTGCACATCCCAGGTGAAGCGGTTGCCACTGCGCACCTGCACCGTGGCACTGCTGACCTGGATCTGGTCGACCGCCGCCGCCGCAGTCACAGCGATGCTGACTGTGGCCGGGGTCAACGACTCGGCCCCCTTGGCATCGCGCGCCGTGTAGTTGAAGCTGGCAGTGAACGGTGTGGCGAACGTGGCAGGTGGGGTGTAATTCACCAGGGTGCCGTCGGTGCTGACGGTACCCTGACCGGAGTCCGGCTGGGTGAGACCGGTCACGGTCAGCGGTACGTTGCCGTCCGGGTCGGAGTCGTTGGCGAGCACGTTCAGGGTGATAGGTTTGCCAGCGGTAGTCGCTGCACTGTCATTGGCTGCGACGGGGGGCTTGTTGGCCGGGTCATCGGTGTCGTCATGGCCTTTGGTACGGAAGGTCGGCAGGCCGACCGAAGCCATGTATTGCACGCCATCCCAGCCTGGCAGCGGGGTTGGCATCACCTGGAACTGCCCCGGGTGCTCAATGTCCCAGCGCAGTAGCATGGACGAGTCCTCATGCTGGGTGTTGTGGCAGTGCTCCATGTAGGTGCCGGCGAACTCGCGGAAGCGGATGGCCATTTCCACCTCTCCCGAAGAATCGGCTTCTGGCCCGATCCGGTACACGTCTTTGCGCGCCCATTTTTCCCATTCCGGTGGCGCCTTGCCGTCGCGGCTAAGAATCACGCCTTCCTCGAAATGCACGTGCACCGGGTGGCTCCAGCCATTGCCGCCGTTGACGATTTTCCACACCTCCAGGGTGCCGTCGCCGCTGAACCCACCGTCGGTGGACTGGTTGGCCAGTTGCGGTGCCGCACTGATGCGTCGTGGGTCCATGCTGTAACCAAAGCCGCCATCGGTCTTGATGGTCCACGGGCTGGTGTCGGTACCGTCGGAGCGGCCAAAGATGAACGCGCGGTGGCGGGCATCCTTGAGTCTGGCCTGGTCGGTCGCGGCGCTGCGGTCAATGGGCAGTGGCAGCATTTTCAGGCCTGCGGCCTTGCCTGGCTTGGCGGGCTCGTAGGCCACCGGGTCCATGCTCAGGTCCTGGCCGGTGTAGGGCTGCACCAGCAGTTGCAGAAACTTGCCGACTGCTGGGTCGCCTTTGTCCCACTGCGGGCCTTTGTTGGTCTGCTTGATCACGGCTTTGTACTTTTCCGACAGCACGTCGGCCAGCGAAATCGTACCTTCCGGGCCCTTGCCGGTGCGATGCTCTTCCAGGTTGACGAAGTACAGCTTGTCGCCTGCCTTGATGCCATTCTTGGCAAAGTTGATGATGATGTCGTAGCGCTCGGCGATGCCTTGCAGCGGCAGGATGCCATGGTTGTCCTGCAGGTTGCCGTCGCCGTTCAGGTCCATGGTCCCGTCGAAGGGCACGGCGTGTTCCATGATGTTGCCGTCGTTGGCGATCATGTGGAACGGCACCCGGGCATACGACAGGTTGGAGCCGGAGGGGCCTTTGAACTCCCCACTGGTACCGGCAATTTCCCGCACCACGGCAAACTTGAAATAGCGCGACACCGAGCCGTTGAGGATGCGGAAGCGGTAGCTGCGCGCCCGCACCTTGAGCCTGGGCTGGTACTGCCAGTTGACCAGAATCTGGTCACCGAGGAAGCCATCGGTGTTGAACGGGTTGAACCACAGCTGGCCGTTGGCATCCCAGGCCTTGTCGGCAATCACCAGGTTGACGTCGTAGTCACGGTTACCCCATGGCATGCCGGAGCCACTGGGGAAGCGCAGGTTGACGCCATCCTGCAGCGCCTCGTTACCGCGGTCCAGGGCGCTGTAGTAGTTCATCATCACGGCGTTGCCCTTGTAGACGTTCTGTGCCGTGAAATCCATCATGTGGTCGTGGAACCAGTGGGTGCTCATGGTTTCACGCCAGTCGCCGCGAATCTTGATGCTGCCGTTCTGGCAGGCTTTCAGGCCCGGCGTGCCGTCGTTGACGAACAGGGTTTCGCCCGGTGAGCAGGGGAAGGCTGCCCGCGGATCCTGGGCACGGGTGTTGATGGTGTCGTAGCCGGCCAGTTGCACTGGCCAGCGGTAGTCGTAGTACTGCCCCGGGAAGAAGTAGGCGTTGGCGAAGCCATCGCTCTCTGCCGGGGAGTGGCCATTGTGCTCGTGCGTCGAGATGGTGTGCAGGCCAAAGCCACCGTTGGCCGAGGGGTCGATGGGCAAGGCGTTGTAATGGCGCATCAGGATCGGCTGGCCGTAACGCACCATCAGCAGTTTGGGCGGGAAGGTGCCGTCGAATGTCCACAGTGATTTGTGGTTCTGCAAGGGCATATTCGGGTGAAAGCGCGTGTCAATGCCCTTGGTGGTGCCCAGCGTAGTGGGGATGTCGGAGGTCTGGTAGTACAGGCCGCCGGGTGCAAACTCGCCAGACGCATAGTTATGCAGCTGTTTGCGATCACGCAGACCGAGGTTGATACGCGCCCCGGCCTGGGCGGTCTTGAACGCCGCCTGCGGGTAGAACTCGTTCCAACGCTGGTGCGACCAGGCTTTTCCTGGTGGCCGGCCTTCAGCAGGCGAGCCGACCGGCTGGCGGTTGAGGAACATTTCGATCTGCGCCTTCCAGGGGTTGCGGTCCAGCACATTGGCGTACTGGCTCGGGTACGGATACAGGCCGGGCTGCTTGAGGAACGCTTCCAGGGCCGTACCACTTGGCCCGCTGCGCGCGACGACGTTGGGGTCCTGCGCCGGGGCCGCGCCGAGGGTGGGGGCGGGAAAGGTAAGCTCCGGCGCCGGCGTGGTCGGGTCGAGCTTCTCTGGCCCGAATTCTTCGAACAGCAACAATTGCTGGGTGAAGGGTTGGGCTCCGAACAGTGGGCTGGGTTTGCCGTTGGTGGGGTACCTGTCCGAGGTTTGCAGTGCAGGCGGCAGCACGTTGTCGATACGCACTGTATCGCGGTCGCCGTGCGCGCCATCGACCAGCTCCAGCGCGCCTTCGTTGGCTTCGGGCAAGGTACTGAGGTTGAGCAAGGCCGGGGTCGGGTCAGCCGGTTGCTCGGTGTAGGCCGACGGGTCGGTCGGCGGCGGCTGACTGTTGTCGTCAAGGGGCGAGGCCATGACCGTGATCAGCCCGAGGCTGACCATCAGCGCAGTGACTGAAGAAAGCTGGAATGCGTACCTAACAGGGTGGATCACGGCATGTGTTCTCATTGCCTTGTGCCTCGCTCGCGGCTGCATGGCTCTAAGCCATCAATGGCGTTTTGCCCGATAAAAGGCCCTGAGCAACGGCTGTGCCAACAACTGTTTCAGTAATGCTTTGTTAAACAAATCCTTGTGGCACCTGAGGTGCGCTAAATGACGGGGCGTCAAGAATGGGTATAAGTCCCCACTAGCGGGGACCCAATGCCCACTGGATGGGTGGATTGGGGCGTGACACACCCGGCGCGCTGCGGTATATGTGTGGGCTACCAAGGGGAGCCCGGCAAAGGGCTGAGAAACCGCTGAACGCTGCAGCGCGGTGACCCTTCGAACCTGATCCGGATCATGCCGGCGAAGGGATGGGGCTTGTAACCTGCCTTTTTGCCGGCCTCACTGCGAGGCCCGTCCATGTCAACTGCCAAGGTCTCGCTGTCACCTTCATCAAGGACAGCATCATGACCGAACGTTTCAGCCAGTCACTGCGCCGCCAGAGCGAACCAACCTGGTCGGCGGCCGTTGGCCACCGTTTCGTGACCCAATTGTGCGACGGCAGCCTGCCGGACCCGATCATGGTCGACTATCTGGTGCAGGACCATCGCTTTCTCGACAGCTTCCTGACCCTGCTGGGCGCAGCCATCGCCACCGCCGATACATTCGAGGCGCGCCTGCGCTTCGGCCGCTTTGCCGGGATGATTTCCAGCGATGAAAACACCTACTTCCTGCGGGCCTTCGAGGCGCTGGATGTAAGCCCGGCGCAACGTAGTGAGCCGGCCGATACGGCGCCGACTGCAGGGTTCAAGGCCATCATGCGCGAAGCGGCAGCCACCCGCTCCTATGCAGCAGCGCTGGCGGTACTCAATGTTGCCGAAGGCCTGTACCTGGACTGGGCGCTGAAAGCGCCGAAACCCATGCCGCAGAACTTCGTCCATGCCGAATGGATCACCCTGCACGACAACCCGGCATTCCAGGCCTTCGTTGCCTTCCTGCAGGCCGAACTGGACCGTGTCGGCCCGCAGCACGCCGCACTGGCCAGTGACTTCTACCAGCGCACGGTTGCGTTGGAACTGGCCTTCTTCGATGCCATCTACCCGCAGAGCAAATGAGCATGGATATCTTCGATCGCCTCAAGGCCGCAGCCACGCAACAGTGGCGCCGTTACGTAGACCATGATTTCGTGCGGCAGATGGGAGAGGGCACGCTGAGCGAGGCCGCGTTCCGGACGTACCTGGTGCAGGATTACCTGTTCCTGATCCAGTTCGCCCGCGCCTGGGCGCTGGCGGCCTACAAGAGCCGCCGGCCGGACGACATCCGCGCCGCGCAGGCCGGGTTGGCGGCAATTCTGGATGAAACCGAACTGCATGTGCGCCTGTGCGCCCGCTGGGGGCTGACCCAAGCCGACATTGAGGCCGCGCCAGAACACCAGGCCACGGTGGCATACACCCGCTACGTGCTGGACTGCGGCGCTGCCGGCGACCTGCTGGAGCTGCACGTGGCACTGGCACCTTGCGTGATTGGCTATGCCGAAATAGGCCGGACCCTGGCCGAGCAGATTGGTGATTTGAGCAACCACCCGTACCGCGAGTGGATTGGCGAGTATGCCGGGGAAGGCTACCAGGGGGTGGCGGCGGCAGCGCGCAAACACCTGGATGAGCTGGCGGCGCGGAGCATGACCGAGCAGCGGTTTGCCGAGTTGGTGGGAATTTTTGGCCAGGCGTCCAGCCTGGAGGCGGACTTCTGGCAGATGGGGCTGGACGGGGTGGCGTAGCCCCCCGGGGCCGCTTTGCGCCCCATCGCCGGCAAGCCGGGCTCCCACAGAGACCGCGCAATGCTCGAAGGGTTGTACCGTACCTGTGGAAGCCTGGCTTGCCGGCGATGGGCTGCGCAGCAGCCCAAAAGTGCTTGGTCGACTGGGTGAATCCTACCCAGCCCAAGCCCGCTTTGGTGCATGAATGCCTCAAAATAAGTCGTCCGGCACACTTTCACAGCGCATAAAAGCGACTTTACTGTTCACAGTGCACATTGATGTCTGGGCTGCTTGCCCGATTTGATCACGGGTATCGGGGCTCGAAAAAGCGGCCCGCATATTGCTCTTCCAGCTCCCAACTACTACCCGGAGCCCCGTGCAATGAGCTCACCCAGCGAATTCCCCCTCAGCGAAGCCCCGCAGTCTGCCCGCAAAGGCCTGCTGCCGATTGCCATGGTCCTGTTCAGCTTTACCTTTTTCACCGGCACGATGTTCGCCGGCGGCAAGCTGGGCATGGCCTTCAATTTTGTCGACATGTTGTGGGTAGCCGCCCTCGGCAACAGCCTGCTGGCCTTGTATGCCGCTGCGTTGGCATTCATCGCCTCGCGCAGCGGGCTGAACACCGTGTTGATGGGGCGTTTCTGTTTTGGCGAAGCTGGCAGTCGGCTTTCGGACTTTCTGCTGGGTTTCGCTGAACTTGGCTGGTACGCCTGGGGCACAGCCACCGTGGCCATCGTGCTGGTCAAACTGTTGGGGTTGGCGGAAGGTTTCAGCGTACCGTTGATGGTGCTGTTTGGCCTGGGCTTCAGCATTACTGCCATCATCGGCTTCAAGGGGCTGGACGTGCTGTCGCGAGTATCGGTGCCATTGATGTTCGTGCTGCTGCTGGTGTCGATGTACATTGCCACCCGCGATGTTGGCGGCTTTGCCGGCCTGGCCGCAGTGGTGCCGCACGAAACCATGACCTTTTCGGCAGCGGTGACCATGGTCTTCGGCACCTTCGCCAGTGGTGCCACCCAGGCCACCAACTGGACACGGCTGTCGCGCAGCGGCCGGGTGGCGGTGACCGCCAGCGTGGTGGCATTTCTCCTTGGCAACGGCCTGATGGTGGTGGCCGGTGCCTGGTGCGCGATGGTTTACCAACAGGCCGATATCGTCGAGGTAATGATGCTGCAGGGTTTGTCGTTCGCAGCGGTGGTGATGCTATGCCTGAACCTGTGGACCATCCAGGGGCCGACCATCTACAACGTGTCCGCGGCCGCCTGCCATTTGTTGCGCAGCGAGCGCCGGCGCACGGCAACGCTGGTGGCGGCGGGGGTTGGCATTGTGCTGGCGATGGGTGGCATGTACGAAATGCTGATCCCGTTCCTGGTGCTGCTGGGCTCGATCATTCCACCGGTGGGCGGGGTGATCATGGCTGATTTCTGGTATCGCCACCGCGGCAAGTACCCGGCACTGGGCATGGCAAGCCTGCCACGTTACAACCTCACCGGGCTGTTTGCCTATGCCGTGGGCGCGGTACTGGCGTACGCCTCGCCGTGGGTCGCTCCACTGGTGGGTATCGGCGCCTCGGCCCTGTGCTACATCGTCATCCTCGAACTTGGCGCACGCCGCCGGGCTCCGGGTCAGGCGGGTGTCGAGCCGTGAGCCTGGCGCTGGACGAGATTCTGCATTTGCCCGGCCTGCACGATATGCGCGTGCTGGCCGGGGCGCGCAACCTGCAACGGCGGGTACGCTGGCCCTATGTGGCGGAAAACGAAGGTATCGCCGAATGGGTAATGGGCGGTGAGCTGGTGTTCGTCACTGGCATCAACCACCCGCGCGGCGAGGCCAACCTCCTCAGCCTGGTGGAAGATGGTGCCGCAGTGGGCATCGCCGGCATGGTTATCCTCACTGGCGGCAGCTTTATCCAGTGCGTCCCTGCGGCTGTCATCGCGCGTGCCGAACAACTTGGCCTGCCGCTGATCGAGCAGCCCTATGCGCTGAAGATGGTCGTGGTCACCCACCTGATCGGCACGGCCTTGGTGCAGATGAGCCAGGTACGTCGCTCGCGTCACGATATCCTCGGCCAGCTGCTGACTGGCGACTACCCGAGCCTGGCCATTGCCCGGCAACGGGCAACGCATCTGCAACTGACACTGGATGAGCCGCGGCGCTTGCTGGCTTTGCGCCTGGCGGGCGTGGATGGTTTGTTCGAGCGCCACGGGCTGAGCCACGGCGAGCGGACCTGGCAAGCTACCCGCCAGGCATTGGAAGATCAGCTGCAAGCCTGGTGCCGCCAACGGGCAGGGAGCGTGATGGCACAGCTGCCGGGTGATCTGTTCGTGGTACTGCTGGCCGATGCGCACGACTTGCCCGAGACCTTGGCTGGGCTTTATCGGCAGTTGCAGGCAGTGACGGGTGAACTGAGCCTGCACATGGGCTTGTCGAGCCTCGCCGACGACTGTGCGCACTACCGTCAAGCCCTCAATGAGGCGCGCCAGGCCTTGGACGTAGCGCAGCACTTGCGCCCGGCCAACGGCTATTGCAACTTCAGCGAACTGGGGGTGCTGCGCCTGCTGCAAGGCATCGTCGACCGCTCGCTGATCGACGACTTCGTCAGCCGTACGCTCGGCCCGTTGATCGCCCCTGGGCGCAAGCAGGCCAACGCCCTGGTGCACACCCTCGACGCCTTGCTCATGGAGAACGGCAACGGGCTCAAGGCCGCGCAGCGCCTGGGGCTGCACCGCAACACCATTAATCAGCGCATCCAGCGCATCGAACAACTGAGCGGGCAGTCCATCGACGACCCGCTTTTTCGCATGAATGCTTCGGTCGCCATGCTGGTATGGCGCATGAGCGAAGCCCACGGCAAGGAGTAACAGCATGAACATCCTCAACGCACGCCTGCGCGGCAAGCCTGGCCTGTTCCGCATCGAACTGAATGGTGAGCGCATTGCCGCCATCACGCCCCAGGGCGGGGTGCAAGCGCCTGGCGCTGGCGATGACCTGGACGCTGGGCAAAATCTGGTGGTGGCCCCTTTTGTCGAGCCGCACATCCACCTGGACGCGACCCTAACGGCCGGCGAACCCAGGTGGAACATGAGCGGCACCCTGTTCGAAGGCATCGAGTGCTGGGCCGAGCGCAAGGAGCTCACCACCCACGATGACATCAAGACCCGTGCGAAAAAAACCATCGGCATGCTGGTGGACCACGGTATCCAGCATGTGCGCACCCATGTCGATGTCACCGACCCGCAACTTACCGCACTCAAGGCCATGGTCGAGGTGCGTGACGAAGTACGCGAGCTGGTCGACTTGCAGATTGTGGCCTTCCCGCAGGAAGGCATCGAGTCCTACGCCAACGGCCGGGCGCTGATGACCGAAGCAGTGGCGATTGGCGCCGATGTGGTCGGCGGCATTCCCCATTTCGAGAACACCCGCGACCAGGGCGTGACGTCGGTGAAGTTTTTGATGGACCTGGCCGAGCGCACCGGTTGCCTGGTGGACGTGCACTGCGATGAGACCGACGACCCGCAGTCACGCTTCCTCGAAGTGCTGGCCGAAGAGGCCCGGGTGCGCGGCATGGGGGCCCGGGTGACGGCCAGCCATACCGTGGCCATGGGCTCGTATGACAATGCCTACTGCTACAAGCTGTTCCGCCTGCTCAAGTTGTCGGGTATCAACTTCGTGTCGTGCCCGACCGAAAGCATTCACCTGCAGGGACGCTTTGACAACTACCCCAAGCGCCGGGGTGTCACCCGTGTTGCCGAACTTGACCGTGCCGGCATGAACGTGTGCTTTGGCCAGGACTCCATCGTCGACCCGTGGTACCCGCTGGGCAACGGCAACATCCTGCGCATTCTTGAGGCCGGCCTGCACATCTGCCACATGCTTGGTTACGAAGACCTTCAGCGTTGCCTTGACCTGATCACCGATAACAGCGCCCGCACCTTGAACCTGGGCGAGCGCTACGGCATCGAAGTGGGGCGGCCGGCGAACCTGCTGCTGCTGTCGGCGCCTGACGACTACGAAATGGTGCGCACCCAGGGACATGCCCTGGTGTCGGTACGCAATGGCAAGATGCTGATGCAGCGTACGCCGGCCCAGGTGCAGCGTCTGCTCTGACTTCGCTGTCGCCTCAGGTGCCCAATGCAGCGAGGGCGCAGCTTGCGACTTGCGTGTCCTGCACTGCCACGCCGGTCAGGTCTGCCAGGGTGATCTGGCCGTCGTGCTCGCGCCCCTTGGCACGCCCGGCCAGCAGTGCCCCCAGTTCGATCAGCTGGTTCGCCTTTATCCGGCCACTGTCGAGCGCGTGGGCCACTTCGCCGTACTGGCTGCACTGGGCGACCGAGTCGACGATGATACGGTCCGCCCTGGCCACCAGTGCCGGGTCCAGTTCCTGCTTGCCAGGTGCATCGGCGCCGATGGCAGTGATATGCGTGCCCGGCTGGACCCACTCGCTGTGTAACAGCGGCTGGCGGGAAGGGGTGGTGCAGACAATCAGGTTTGCAGCGCCCGCAACTTCTGCCGCATCCTGCGTGCTGCGAACCTCGAAGCCCAGTTCACGGGCAAATGTCGCATAGGCCGCAAGCCCGCTTTCATGACGGCCCCAGACAACGACCTGGCGGCAATCGGTAACGGCGCGCAGCTGTTCAAGCTGCATCTGCGCCTGCATGCCGGTACCGAGGATGCCAATGGCCTTGACCTGGTCCGGCGCCAGCAGCCTGGCAGCAATACGCCCGGCCAGGGCGGTGCGCATGCCGGTCAGCCAGCCTTGGTCCTGCAGCAGCGCCAGCGGTTGCCCAGTGAGCGCAGACAGCACCAGCATCAGGCCATCGTTGCTCGGCAGGCCTTTGGCAGGGTTGTCATAAAAACCGGTTGAAAGCTTGACCGTGAAGGTCGGGCTGCCCTCGATATAGGCCGATTTCACACAGCAGTCACCGTTCGCCCCTGTAAATGCAAAGGCCTGCACGGGCGGCACCTGTACCGTGCCTTCGGAGTAGGCGATAAAGCCTTCCTCCAGCCTGCTTACCGCCAGCGCCGGGTTGAAGCTGGCGACGATCTGCGCCTTGCTGAAAACCTTCATCGAACGGCCTCCAGGAACTTTTCCAGCAGGATGTTACGGCCGCACAGGATCACGGCGACACGCTTGCCCTGGTAGCGCTTGGCGAGCTTTTGCATGCCGGCAACCGCGACGGCTGCAGCACCTTCGATGATCCAGCGTTCACTGCTGGCGATATCGCGCATGGCGGCGCGGATTTCGTCCTCGCTGACCAGCACGGTATCGGTGACCAGCGCCTGGCACAGCGGCAAGGTGATGGCGCCCGGCTCGACGCCGCCAGCCGTGCCGTCCGACAGCGTTTCCAGGGCGTCGACCTCGACAATTTCACCGGCCTTGATGGACTGCGCCAGGGCAGGGTCATTGGCCGGCCAGCAGCCAATGATCTCGGTGCCCGGGTTGAGCTTGCGCAGGGCGGCACCGATGCCGGCAATCATCCCGCCACCGCCTACGGCGACGAACACTGCGTCCAGGTCTGGTGCCTGCTCGAACAATTCCATGCCGATGGTGCCTTGACCGGCAATGACTTGCAGGTCGTTGTAGGGCGACACGAACGGTACACCCTGAGCCTCGGCTTGCCTGGCGGCTTCCAGCTCTGCACCCAGTGGGTCCGTAGGCAGGCAAAGCACTTCGGCACCCAGGGTGCGCATCGCCTCGATTTTGTATGGCGAAGCCGAAGTGGCGGTGTACACAGTCACTGGCACACCTGCCGTTTTGCCGGCTAGTGCGAGCGCCTGCCCATGGTTGCCGGACGAGGCAGCGATAACCCCATGCTTGCGCACATCAACCGGCAGCAGGCGGATCTTGTTGCTGGCGCCGCGGAACTTGAACGAGCCGGTGTGTTGCAGGTGCTCGCATTTGAGCAGGACTTCGCAGCCGGTCAGTGCCGACAACCGCGCGCTGTGACTGAGGGGTGTGATGCTGACGGCGGGGCGCAGTGCGCTGTGGGCTTCCTCAATGGACGTGTACAGTGCATCGAGGTCAACGGCATTGGCGGCAGTCGGTGAAGCAGTAGAGGCTGGCATGCTGCGCTCCTTATGGAATATATGTCCACGGTAGAATAATTATCCACGATAGACAAGTCCCTGAGCGCAGCCACTTGCAGCTTCTTGCCGGTGGCAGCGCGCCGCTAGGTCTTGAGTTCTTTCAGGTACTTGTAAACGGTGGCCCGGCCCATGCTCAGCACGTTGGCCACATAGTCAGCCCCACTTCGCCCCTCGAATGCGCCTTCGGCATGCAGCGCCTGCACCAGGCTGCGCTTGTCTTTCATCTGCAGTGTCTGTAGCGAAAGGTTGCGCGCTTGTAGCCACGCATGCAGGAAGGTGTTGATACGTTCCTGCCAGTCGTTGCGGAACAACGCGTCAGGTTGCGGTACCAGCCGGCTCATCTGGAAGAACGCATCGAGCGCTACGCGGGCTTGCTCCAATACCGACACGTTCAGATTGATGCACATCAGGTGCTGGGCTTCGCCTTGTGCGTTGCGTAGCACGGTGCTGATGGAGCGGACCTTCTGGCCGTTCCAGTTCAGCTTCTCGTAGGGGCCCAGGTTGGCGCCCTCGAGCAAATCGCCCAGTTCGTGATCAATCGCCGAATCATCGCCCAGCTTGCGTTGGGAGAAGTTGTTGGCGATGTGCACGACGGTCTGACTGCGCAGCTCATGGACGATGACTTCAGCGTGCGGATACAGCAGCAGGGCGATGCTGTCGGCGATTGCTTTGTAGTTTTCCAGGGTCATTTTTTGTCGGTGATCAGTGCTGGACGCCCATGGTGGCGGCAAAGCGTAACCGGCACAAGGTGGCGCTCTTGCAGCGTGCGTACGTTGACAAAGCCCTCGAAACTGAAAGCCTGAAAGCAGTTGGCATAAACTTTCAATAAAAACAAGAGCTTGGAATTTTGGCGCTTAACGTTTCACAGATTCAGTTTTCATCCAGAAGGGGGGTAGGCCGCCAGGAAGGTCTCAGACACTAAATTTCTGAAGTTGCGCCTTGATAGTGCATAGCGGTGATGCAATTTTTCCATATGCTCTCTGCGACTGGGAATGCGAGAAGGGAGCTTGGAGCAGTGACTGACATAGCAACGATGCTGCGTTTGATTGGGTGGCAAGCGGGAGTAACTGAATGCTGTATTGAAAACGGCAGGCTGACGTGCCTGCCGTTGGCGTGATCGACCTCGTTACCGAGACATTCAGGCTACTCGGCCGCCGAGGGTCTCAGCGACCCAGTCTGCAATGTATTGGCCGGCATTCATGCTGTTGTCGAAGCTCGCGTGCTGCACGCCGCCTTCGCGCTCCGTGAAGATTTTCAGCTCACGCTTGGGACTGTTTACCAGCTGCTCATAAGTACGGTGCGCCCACTTGAGCGGAATCTGTGAGTCCTTCTCGCCGTGGGTGACCAGGAAAGGCACCTTGATTCGGTCCAGCACGCCATCTAGATGGACGTTCTCGGCGATGGTCATGAATTCGTCCATGTCCTTGGCGCCCCAGACCCAGCGCACATGCGCCCAATAGTGCGGTACCGGGAAGTCGCCCTCTTTTTCCAGGCGACGCTTCTGCACGTCGCGCCAGTCGTGGTTGGCGCCCCACGACACACCACAGGCGAAACGTGGCTCGAAGGCGACGGCGCGCGGGCAGTAGTACCCGCCCAACGAAACGCCTTCCATGCCGATACGATTGGCATCGACATCCGCGCGGGTTTCCAGCCAGTCCACCACGCTTGAGCACGATCCGCAGGTTCTGACACGTATGACGCATGCCGAATATGTGCGACTGGGTGGGGCCGAAAGCGTTGAACAGATCATGTGGCTGGCGATGCGAGGTGCCGCTGAGGGGCCCCTTCGTAAAGTGCATCAGAACTACTATCTCGCAACGACCACGGCCATGACCGCGGTGCTCTATGAAACGCTGGAACCTTCAGCTAAAGACAACTAGGAGCTATCACATGAATCCACAGGTCGTTGGCATGGAAGAGATTGGTGGCACCTATGTGTTTGATCTTCGGGTCAGCAACAAGGCGCTCAAGTTGAATCGCTTCTTTTGGAAAATGATCGGCACAGAGTGGCGAGCGCGTTATCTGCAGGACGCCGAGAGCCTGATGACTGAGGCCGGTCTCGACGCGTGTGAGAAAGACTTGGTACGCCGTCGTGACTGGCTGGGGTTGGTCCAGTATGGTGCAAACTTTTTCGTCGTCGAAAAGTTCGCCCGGGTTGCCAAGATGAGCAATATGCAGGTTTACGCGATCATGCGTGGCGAGTCCTATGAAGACTTTCTCAACACCCGTCGCGTTCCCGATATGCGCTGATCCCGGTATCGGACTGACCGCGAAACAGGAAAGCGAACACTCCGCTGATTATTGAGATGCCCGCGGCTTCGAAAGGCGAAGACGCACCATGGGCGCTGCCTGGCAAATGAGATGCTTATTGCCCTCTGATTGGGAAACCGAAAATGAAGCAAAGTCTGTATTTGTTATCCGGCCTGTTGTGTGACGAGGTTGTCTGGCGTGCCCCGATCGACGCGCTGCAAGAGCGGGCGGATGTACATGCCCTCGACTTCAAGGGTTACCACAGTATTACGGCGATGGCGCAGCGGGTACTGAATGACGCGCCGGACAGGTTCGCGCTGGCTGGCCATTCCATGGGCGCGCGGGTAGCGCTGGAGGTCCATCGGTTGGCGCCGCATCGGGTCGACCGCCTGGCGTTGCTCGATACGGGGACTCACCCGGCCCGCGAGGGGGGAAGCGAAGTCACGGCAGGTGCTGATTGACCTGGCTCGCGAGCATGGCATGGCGGCAGTGGCGCAACGCTGGCTCGCGCCGATGCTGCACCCGGCGCATGTCGATGACCCGGGCATCATGAGCCCACTGCTGGCGATGGTCGAACGCATGAGTTTCGATACGCTGTCAGGCCAGATCAAGGCGTTGCTGGAGCGACCGGATGCTGGCGAGCATTTGCGCACGATTCAATGTCCAGTGTTGATCGGGGTGGGTCGAGAGGATGCCTGGAGTTCGCTTGCGCAGCATCAGGTGATGGCCCAGCAAGTACCTCATGCGCGGTTGGTGATTTTTGAACGCTGCGGCCACATGGCCCCTTTTGAGGCACCGGAGGCTGTCAATGCGGCCTTGCGGGTTTGGCTACAAGACTAGCTTCAAGACTAGCTTCGAAGTGCTTCGGGGCAGGTTACTGTCCGAACGAACGATATTGTTTAGGGCGATATCGCCCTTGAGAGAGTTGGGATGAACGAAGCCGAATTGATGAATGAGATGCGGATTGAGCATGCCTGCACTCGCCTGATCAAACGTTTTGCATTACTTAACGATGCGGGGGACTACGAGAACCTGGCTTATGCATCGGCAGCGCAAGGGGAGGCCCCAATGGCATCCCCGCCCCATCTGATTGGCACCTTCAGGGATAAACTGCGTCTGGTCAAAGGCCATTGGCTGTTCAGTGAGCGCCTCGGTCAGGTAGACCTGGAGATCGCCGGGTAGCTGTGTAAACCCATCACGTATTTCCCATTTGGAGCGCACTACCGGTTTTCCTGACAAGCCTTCACAAAGGCGCCCCCTGCTAAGCCGGTGTAGGCTCATGGCAGAGGGCGCTATGGGTCAACGGTCGAGCACCAGGCAGGCGCTGCGCGAGCGAGAGCAGCAGGGCGTGAACTGATCGTTGCGTGCACGCTCTTGTGCAGTCAGGAAACTCTCAAGGTGTTCCGGCTCGCCATCTATCTCGCCGGTAAAACAGGTGCCGCAGATACCCTGTTCACAGGCAAGGGGCACGCACACTCCGGCGTCCTCCAGCACTTCAGAGACGCTGCGATCAGCTGGCACCTGCAGAGTCATGCCGCTGTGGGCCAAACGTACTGCGGCGCGTTGTGCATCATTTGTTCTTGCGAGCGGGCGCAATTGTCGGTTGTGCGTTCTGCCTCGAGCAGCCGGTCGATGACGCGCCGCGACTGCACGCAACATTTGGTTGAGGGCGCCACACCGCCAGAACCCCATATTTTGCCTATCACATGCGATAAGCCGTGATTATTCCACCTGAGGAAATGTTTGCAGGCGTGGTCTGTTATCGCCATAATTGGTACGTAATTACATGTTACATAACACAGTACAAAATCGTAGGAGCAAGCATGGCCCGGGGCGGTATCAACAAGGTGGTAGTGCAGCAGGCGCGTCAGGCGCTGATTGCCCGGGGGGAGAACCCCAGCATCGATGCCATACGTATCGAGCTGGGCAATACCGGCTCCAAAACCACAATTCACCGTTACCTGAAGGAGTTGAACGGCCAGCAGCCGGTGGCTTCTGAAGGTGGCGTGGCGCTCAGTGATGTGTTGAGCCGCCTGGTCGGGCAATTGGCAACGCAGTTACAGGACGAGGCCGACCTGAAGATCGAGCAGGCCGAGAGCACGTTCACGCAACAGCGGGAAAAACTTGAGGCGCAGCTTGAAATTGCCCAGCAAGCCCTGGCTGCAGCGCATCAGCAACACAAGATCGATGCAGCGGCCTTGGCCGCCGAGACAGAAAAACTGCTGTCCACACAAAGCACGCTGCAGGCCGAACAGCTACGCAGTGCCAGCCTCAACCAGTCGCTGGGTGAATTGCAGGTGCGCCTGGCTGACAAGGACGAACAGGTCAAGTCGCTGGAAGACAAGCACCGCCATGCCCGTGATGCGCTGGAACACTATCGCAATGCCAGCCGTGAACAGCGCGAGCAGGAACAGCGCCGCCACGAAGCGCAGTTGCAGCAGATGCAGGTGGAGGTGCGGCAGCTGCAACAGGGCATGATCGTCAAACAGGACGAACTCACCCGCCTGCACCGGGACAACGAGCGGTTGCTGGGTGAGCACCGCCAGGCTGCCAGTGAGTGCCGGGCGCAGGAAGAGTTGCTGGAACAACGCGATGCGCAGATTCAGGGCTTGCGCACGATTCTGGCCCAGGCCCAGGGCGCCAGTGAGGAAATGCGCCGGCAGCTGGATGTGCAAGCGCAGAGCCTGGAGCACAGGCGCGATGTGTGCGCTGAACAGGCGCGGCAGTTGCAGCGGTATGAGGAGCAGCTGAAGGAGCGTGATCAGGCGCTGGCGCACTGTCGCGCGCAACTGGCTCCCGCCGCAGATTAATCAAACTTTCTGTGGCTGGCGCGTTCTTCCTTTGACACTCACGGGAGAAAACGCCATGCAGCCATCTGAGCCAGAACGCAAAGAAGGGCCTCACTCGACGGAGCAGGCCGACAAACCGGACGATCTTGGTTTCGACCCTGATTCCCCAGATCTTGACGACCCGCAGGTGGATCCGCAAGGGCCGGCCAAGGCGCCTGGAGACATCGAAAAGAACACGTGAGGGTGTTGGCCCGCCCACTCAAACAGAGCCCCTGCTAGCTCAATGAGCTAGCAGGGGCTCCATGAGAGCGGCCTTTTGGCCCGACGGCCGGTATTCAGGATTCGGCTTGTCGCGCGGCTTCGACACCCGCTGCCGACAGCTTGATCGGGTAGTGCACGCTGACCTGCTGGTCACTGCCCACGACCACGCTGCCGTCGTGAATCAAGCCGGCCTCCTGCAGCGTCTTCAGTACGTCAGCCACCGCCTTCTCACCGCGGTAGTTGTCCAGCACTTCCTTGCCCAGCCCTTGCGGATGCGAATGCAGCAGGCGGGTAAGGACTTCTGTTTTCAGTGCATCGTTGCTCATCGAGGGCCTCACTTGGCGTGCTTGGCCTGAAGCGCCTTGGCATGCTCCAGGTGCTGTTCGAGTTTTGGCAGGGTTTCGCTGGCGAAGGCCTTCAGCTCGGCCTTGTCGGACGATGCAGCCTCTTTCTTGAACAGTTCGACCGCTTTTTCGTGAGCATCAACCTGGTTGTTGATGTACGACTTGTCGAATGATTCATCACGCCATTCCAGGATCATCTTCTTGACCTTGTCCGTCATGGCCGCGTCATCCGGAACGGAAATATCCAACTTGCGGGCGATGTCGCCGAGCTTCTGGTTCGCCTGGGTGTGGTCAGTGACCATTTGCTGGGCGAATGTCTTTATCTCGTCATTCTGGCTTTTTTCCTTAGCCAGGTTGCCGGTGACCACTTCGGCGATGCCGGCCTCGGTGGCCGCATCGACGAAGTCATCGGAGCTCGCCGCCAGTGCGTGCGCCGATGCCAGGCCCAAAACCATGGAGAAACCAACGCGCTTGATGAAGAGATTGCTCATGCTTCACTCCTTAAACCGTGGGGCGACCTCAGTGTCGCGTACGGTTGAGGGTGAGAGTGAGGCAAAGGTTTAATTTTTTTCGCCACCGGTTTCGACCGCACCACGCGCCAACGCAGTGAAAACCGGCGAACACGGTATGGCCGAGCGCTCTGCACCCCAACGGTCAATGGGTCATGCAAAGACGCATGGCACAGCGCCCCTTCAGGCCCTGAGCGTGCTCACTGGCCAGCATACGCAGGAGTCGTTCGCCCAGCCGCTCCTCATCGATCACCTCAAACCCGAACCGTGCATAAAACGGCGCATTCCAGGGCACATCGACAAAGGTGGTCAACGTCAGCTCGCGGACATCTGCGCAACGCGCTACATCGATGATCTGCTGCAGCAATCGGCTACCGACGCCTTGCCCTTGGGCATCCTGACGCACCGATATCTCATGAAGGTGCAATGCCTGGCCCGCACGCCGCACGCACGCAAACCCTACAATCTGCCCGATCGGGTTTTCAGCAACCCAGCTACCACCGCCCGCGGCGAAAGCCCTGTGCGCAGCACAGTCCATCACATCGGCTTGGGCCAGCCAGGCCAGCGCCGGCCAGCCAGCAAAAGCCTGGGCTGCCGAACGCTCCACGTCCGGCAGGTATTGGATATCGTGCTCAAGGGTAGGGCGGATAAGCATGAAGCACTCCTGTCGTGCTAGTCGGCCGCCAACACGTGCGGCTGTAATTGCCAGCGCACCGAGCTGACGCCTTTTTCCAGGCTGACCCGGCTGACCAGCCGCTCCAGTTGAGCCGGTGCCTGTGCGGTACCCAGCAGCTCGGCGCGCACTTCCAGGCGTGCAGGGCTGTCCAGGTCTGCGCTTTGCAGCGACTGTAACCGCAGCTGCGGATCACCCAGGCTATGCAGCATCAGGCTGCGCACCTGGATTTCGTCCTCGGCGCGGCAGACGATGCGCACCTCGAAGTGTTGCTCCACCTCGCTGGCAGGCACTACGTCTTGACGGTCCAGGCGCTGGGCGATGTCCCGCAAGAGGATATTGGCGCACAGCACCACCAGGCTGCCCAGTGCCGCCTCCAGCACCAGCCCAAGGCTGCACAGCACACCGACCGCAGCCGTGCACCACAAGGTAGCCGCCGTGTTCAGGCCGCGCACGTTAAAGCCATCGCGCATGATCACGCCACCACCGAGAAAGCCGATGCCCGACACTACATAGGCGGCAACGCGCGAGGCATCGGCAGGCGCCATGCCTGGCACTGCCTGGGTCATCAGCACGAACAGACAGGCACCGGTACTCACCAGCGCATTGGTGCGCAGCCCGGTCAGGCGTTGACGCAATTGCCGTTCGGCACCGATCAGTGCCCCCAGCAGCAGGGCAATGCTGACGCGCAGCAAAAAAACTTTCCAATCCATAGCAAACCTCTTCCGCGGGCAAACACCCGCATGAACGCCATCTGTTGGCGTGGTTGAAAAACCAGAAAAATGCGCAGGACCACGAGGAGAGGAGGAGAAGCGGGGTTAAAGGAAACCACCGTCTTGCCAGGGCGGCCAGACAGCGCAGGACACTGCCGGGCTAGCGCACCACGTGGGCCTGTCGCAAGCGACTGGGGCTACTGTCCAAGGCAGGTCTCCTGTTGAGCAAAGCAAAATTGCGCTGCGGACCATACGCCGCGTGGCAGAGCAGGTCAAGGGCGAAAACATGACAATGGCTTCATGGGTGAATGGTTTGCAACGGTCATCCCTGCATGGAAAAAAACCTGGGTTGACGGTACCCTTGCGCCTCCCGTTGCCATCACCCGGACTGTTTCATGCTGTTCAATCTCGCCGTATTGTTCGGCACCTTGGTGGCCATGGAGGGCGTTGGCACGCTGGCTCACAAGTACATCATGCATGGCTGGGGCTGGTGGCTGCACCGCTCGCACCATGAGCCACACTTGGGCATGCTCGAGACCAACGACCTGTACCTGCTGGCGTTGGGGCTCATCGCCACGGGGTTGGTCGCCTTGGGCAAGGCTGGTTATGCACCCTTGCAATGGGTTGGCGGCGGCGTGGCAGGGTACGGCATGTTGTATGTCCTGGCCCATGACGGGTTCTTTCACCGGCATTGGCCGCGCAAACCACGGCCGGTCAACCGCTACCTCAAGCGACTGTATCGTGCGCACCGTTTGCACCATGCAGTGAAAGGGCGCACCGGGAGTGTGTCGTTCGGTTTTTTTTATGCGCCGCCTTTGAAAGTGTTGAAGCAGCAATTGCGCAGCAAGCGCAGCCAGCAGTGACAACCTGGATTTGCCTCTTGTGGGAGCGGGCGTGTCCCGCGAACACCGGCAAAGCCGATGCCATACACCGCGTTGCCTGCTTCGCGGGACAAGCCCGCTCCCATACCAGTCACTGCTTCAATTCACTGTTTCCCCTTTGGGCGCTGCCGCCACGTGCCCGCGGCTGACCCACCAGCCAAAACCTGCCGCCGTGAAGAACATGATCAGGCTGTACAGCGCCGCGGGCACCGCCATGGTTGCGTTGTTCAGCAATGAAGGGCTGAGCGCCAAGGCAATCGCCAGCGTGCCGTTGTGAATGCCGATTTCCATGCCAATGGCAATTGCCTGCCGCTTGGGAATGTTCAACAGGCGCGGCACCCAGTAGCCCACGGCCAGGCTAAGCAGGTTGAACAGCAGGGCAGCCAGGCCCACCACCGGCGCGTACTCGACCACGGTCTGCCAGTCCTTGGCCAGCGCCAGGACAATGGTAAAGGCCAGGAACAGCGCCGCCACCAGTTTCATCGGTTTCTGCATGCGTGCGGCAAAACCAGGGGCGTAACGGCCGATCAGCATACCCAGTGCGACCGGCAACAGGACAATGGCAAATACCTGCAAGACCTTGGCAAATTGCAGTGGAATGGCCTGGTCCGAGGCCATGAACCAGCTCAGCGACAGGTTCACCAGCAACGGCATGGTCAGAATCGCGATCAGCGAGTTCACCGCCGTGAGCGTGATGTTCAGCGCCACATCGCCATGGGCCAGGTGGCTGAACAGGTTGGCCGTGGTGCCGCCCGGCGAAGCTGCCAGCAGCATCAGCCCCACCGCCAGGGCCGACTCCAGGCCAAAGCCATTGGCGATCAGGAAGCACACCAGTGGCAACAGCAAGATCTGGCAGGCCAGGCCTACCACCACCGGTTTGGGGTATTTCACCACGCGCGCGAAATCGGCCAGGGTCAGCGACAGCCCAAGGCCGAGCATGATGATGCCCAACGCGAGCGGCAGGAAGGCGGTTAACAGGGGCGAGGCGGTCATGAGCGGTCTCTCGGGCGAAGGATCTCGAGGAGTGTAGGCTGGCGTTGATTGATAGCTAATTGCAAAGGGCCAGCTCTTGGTAACCGTTTGTTACCAACCGCAGCGATCAGCGAGGCTCCATGCCGCATTGCAGCGGGCCTGCAGGCGCAGTAGCATTCCGCTTTTGTCCGAGGATTAGCCTGTCATGCCGTTCCAGAAAGGGCTGCTTGCCACCCCGGTGCCGGCCCATGCCCGTCACCTGTTTTTCACCCTGCAGTCGCCCGAGGCGTTGCCTGCCGCTCTGGATGCCTTGCTGCAACAGGTCGATGGCGACCAACTGATCCTGGGGGTCGGCGCCCCGCTGGCCAAGGCCCTGGGCCGTGCAGTGCCAGGCCTGCGTGCTTTTCCGGTGCTGGACGCTGCTGTGGAGAACCCGAGCACCCAACATGCCCTGTGGCTGTGGCTGCGTGGTAACGAGCGCGGCGACCTGCTGCTGCGGGCCCAGGCCCTGGAACATCTATTGGCCCCGGCCCTGCGCCTGGCCGACAGTGTCGATGGCTTCCTGCACCGCGGCGGCCATGACCTGACAGGCTACGAAGACGGCACCGAGAACCCGGTGGACGAAGACGCCGTGCAGGCGGCCATTGCTGCCGATGGTTCCAGCTTTGCCGCGTTCCAGCTGTGGAAACACGACCTGGAGTACTTCAAGTCGCTGCCCCAGGCTGACCAGGACAACATCATGGGCCGCCGGCTGAGCGATAACGAAGAGCTGGACGATGCCCCCGAGTCCGCACACGTCAAGCGCACCGCCCAGGAAAGCTTTGCGCCGGAGGCGTTCATGGTCCGTCGCTCGGTAGCCTGGGCTGACCCGCGTGGCGCCGGCTTGGCCTTCGTTGCCCTGGGCCACAGCTTCGATGCGTTCGAAGTGCAGTTGCGGCGCATGAGTGGCCTGGAGGACGGTATCATCGACGGTCTGTACCGCTTCAGCCGGCCACTGACGGGCGGCTATTACTGGTGCCCGCCCATGGGCGAGACGGGTGTGGACCTGAGCCAGCTGCTACGAGTCTGATCACTTAACATCCAGATACAGAAACACCTGCCGGCCCGGTATGGAGCGGCTAGCCTTGAAAGTTTCCGCTTCATGACGGGAGCTTTCCATGTACGCACGTCGTGACGTCCTACGCGCAGGTGCCACGCTGGGGTTGCTGGCCGCCGCCAGCCCCTGGCTGCACGCCGCCGCCCCGGCGGGCTTGCTGACGCGCAAAATACCGTCCACCGGTGAAGCGTTGCCGGTGATTGGTGCCGGTACCTCCGGCAGTTTCGAAGTAGAAACCGGCTCGGCCCAGTATCAGCAATTGAAAGCGGTACTCAAGGCGTTTTTCGAAGGGGGCGGCCGGGTAATCGACACCTCGCCCAACTATGGCGGTGCCGACAGCATTCTTGGCCAGTTGCTGGAAGAGGGCGGCTGGCACCGGCAGTGCTTTATTGCCACCAAGATCGCCGCCGACAGCCGGGCCGACGCCGAAGCGCAATGGGCCGGCAGCCTGAGGAGCCTGCGTACCGACAAAGTCGATCTGCTGCAAATCCACAACCTGCGTGACTGGCAGACCCAACTGCCCTATGCGCGCGAACTGAAGCAGCAAGGCCTGACCCGTTATGTCGGCATCACTCATTATCTGAACAGTGGCCAGGACGACGTTGCCCGAATCGTGCGCAGCGAGCCGCTGGACTTCATCCAGATCAACTACTCCGTCAATGCCCCCGACGCCGCCCGCGAACTGCTGCCGCTGTGCCAGGACAGGGGCGTTGCGGTGCTGATCAACCGTGCCTTCGACGATGGCCGCCTGTTTGCCAAGGTCAAGGACCAGGCCTTGCCGGGCTGGGCCAGCGAAGCGGGCATCGGCAGTTGGGCGCAGTTGTTTCTCAAATTCGCCATCAGCCACCCGGCAGTGACCACGGTCATCCCCGCCACCGGCCGGCCTGATCGCCAGCTCGACCAGCTCAAGGCCGGGCATGAACCCATGCTCACCCAGGCGCAGCAACAGGCGCTGATCCAGCAGTTTGCCTGACATCATGCAAGCCTGGCGGCGGCGCCTTGTCCAAGGGCTGAACATGCAGCCCGGCGAGGGGCCGGCGGTAATCGCCGGCTTGCTGCTGTTCTACCTGCTGTTCACCGGTTACTTCATGCTGCGGCCGGTGCGCGAAACTATGGGTGTTGCGGGCGGCGTGGACAACCTGCAATGGCTGTTCACCGGCACCTTCATCGCCACCTTGGCGTGCCTGCCGCTGTTCGGCTGGCTGGCATCAAGGGTGCAACGCCGGCATATCCTGCCTTGGACCTACGGTTTCTTTGTCAGCAACCTGTTGATGTTCGCGGCACTGTTTGCCGGTAATTCGGACAATCTTTGGACAGCCAGGGCCTTTTACGTCTGGTTATCGGTGTTCAATTTGCTGACCATCTCGCTGGCCTGGAGCGTGCTCGCTGACCTGTTTTCCACCGCACAAGGCAAGCGGCTGTTCGGCCTGCTGGCAGCCGGGGCCAGCTTGGGCGGGCTAAGCGGCCCCATTCTCGGCACCTTGCTTGTCGCACCGTTGGGCCATTGCGGGCTGCTGATACTGGCGGCAGCGCTTTTGCTAGGCAGTATGGGTGCGGCCCTGTTCCTGCAACGCTGGCGAGTGCGCCACCCACTACCGCAACAGGCCGAGTCCCCGGGCTCGCGCCCCTTGGGTGGCAACCCGTTTACCGGCGCTACCGCCGTGCTGCGTTCGCCCTATCTGCTAGGCATTGCTCTGTTCGTGGTGTTGCTGGCCAGCGTCAGCACCTTCCTGTACTTCGAGCAGGCGCGCATCGTCAGCGAAACCTTCACCGACCGCACCCGGCAAACCCAGGTATTCGGCCTGATCGACACCGTGGTGCAGGCCCTGGCAATCCTCACCCAGGTATTGCTGACCGGGCGCCTGGCCCGGCGCTTGGGCGTCGGGGTGTTGCTGGTAGCTGTACCGCTGGTGATGGCAGCAGGGTTCCTGTGGCTGGCACTGGCACCGGTGTTCGCGGTATTCGTGGTGGTAATGGTAGTGCGCCGCGCCGGCGAATACGCGTTGGTGCGGCCAGGGCGGGAGATGCTGTTCACCGTGCTGTCCGCCGAGGACAAGTACAAAGCCAAGAATTTTATCGATACCGTGATCTACCGTGGCGGCGATGCCCTGAGCGGCTGGCTCAAGCGCGCGCTGGACGTGATGGGCGAGCACCCACAGCTGGCGATGCTGATCGGCGCAATCATTGCCGTGGGCTGGGCCGTGACGGGGGGCTGGCTGGGTCGGCAGCAGGCCCGCATGGATAACCCGCCGCACGACTGACAGGGGCGCCAAATATGGCATTGCCGCTTATTTAACGCCACCGGTCCGAACCCTTCGCAATAAAACGAATCCCCGCATATCGCCGAACTCCGAACTTGTGTACGGCAGCCTGCCGTGCATTTCGAAGTCATACGAGGTTTGAAGACCATGGCCACTAAAGACAACAGCCGTACCGGCAATCAAACAGGCAGCCAGGGCGGTAACAAAAACCCAGGCAACTTCGCCAACGACCGCGAAAAAGCGTCTGAAGCCGGGCGCAAAGGCGGGCAGTCCTCGGGCAGCCACACGCCCAGCGATCGCGAGTCGGGCCGCAAGGGCGGCCGTTCGTAAATGACCGACTTGCAGTGCCGGGACTGCCTGGCACTGCAATCAACCAGAGGGGGAGGCCCCATGCGACTGACTCCACTCATCATCCTGATGGGCTCGCTGACGATGCTCGGCGGCTGTTTCGACCGCGACAACGATCACCCTGGCAAGGATGGCGACCTCAGCAAGCCATCGCTGCAGATGCAACAACCCGACAGTAAACCGGCACCGCAGCCCGCGCCCGACCCTGAGCCGATGCCTGGTCAGAAACCGAGCCAGTAAGGCGCAATAAGGAGCACGGCATGAGGGTGATGAACCGCGACAACGCTTTAGCTTCGTCAATGATCGCTGGGCGGTCCAGCCTGCAACAGCGCTATGAGGCAATGCTGGCCGGCGAAGATGACGCCAGCGCCCTGTGGCTCGACGAGCAACTTGCACGTGCTGAACGCTTGCCGGATGACCTGCCAGACTCACCTTCGGATTTGCCTGCCTGGAGCGCCAGGTGTGCTGCCGATGTCGCCGCCGGCTACGCCGACTACCTGGAACAACGCCGGCAAGGCGCTCCACGCCGTTTCTTTGTCAATCGCGCTCACGCGCTGTGGTTTCTGCAGCAGGTCGCCCCGACCAAAGCGGTGGACGGTGCGTGGCTGCACGGCACGCTGTGCCACTGGCGCGACCCACGTTTTCACGGGTTGATCCGAACTTACCTGGAAGAGCTCGGCAACGGCGACCCGCGTAGCAACCATGTGTTGATCTATCAGCGCCTGCTGGGCCGCCTCGGGTGTGTCGAGGCAATGCCGCTTGACGAAGCACGCTACTTACAGGGTTGCCTGCAACTGGCCTTGGGGCACTGTTGCGACACCCACCTGCCTGAGGTCATTGGTTACAACCTCGGCTATGAACAACCGCCGCTGCACTTGCTGATTACCACCAGCGAACTGGCAGAACTGGGCATCGACGGCCACTACTTCCAGTTGCATGTGACGATTGACAATGCTGCCAGTGGCCACGCTCAACTATCGCTGCAGGCGCTGCGCCAGCTCTGCCCTCAGCATGACCAGAAGTCGTTCTACGCGAGGGTTCGCAACGGTTATCGCCTGAACGAGCTAGGTACTGCTGCGGCTGACCTTATCCGCCAGTTCGACCTGCAGGATGAATTGTTCGCCGCCTTGGAGCGCAAACGGGTTTATGGCCAATTCATGCATGCCGACCGTTGCCGCCTTGAACAGCGCACCGTCAACCAATGGCTGGCCACCCCTGGCGCCATGCCCGCGTTCGTTGCCGCGCTACAGGCCCAAGGCTGGATTCAGCGAGGCCAGGACCCGGCCCAGAGCCGCTGGTGGAAGCTGATCGAAGGGCCTGCAGCGGCAATGTTCGGCGTATTCAACAGTTATGAGAAACAACTGTGGCACGACTGGATTGCCGACACCTGGCGCCCCCCGATCCGCCGTGTAGCACCCGGTAGCTGGGGCCTGCCCGAATCCCCGGACGAAGCACACAGCGAAATGTCGGGTGACCGACCCGCAACGTTGATCGAGCGCATGGCCGGCAACCGCCACGCCACACCCGAGGGCCTGGCGGCGACCCGGGCATACATTCGCACCACCGGGCTGCTTCAGGAGGAACCCCGCTGATGAGGCTGACCGCCAGACAGTTCGAAGCCGATCAGGCATTGCTGCAGCTGGGCCAGCGGCTACGCGCCGACGGCTACCGATTTACCAGTGTGACACCTGCGACCCACACCCGCGTCAACGCCCGTGAGGGTTCCGGGCAGGCCAGCAACCTGCGCGACGTGTTCGGCTGGAGTCGGCCCTTCGCCCCGGGCCTGCTATCAACGGATGAATTGCAGTTGCTCGAACGCGCCCAGGTGCTGGTCCCGAAGGGTGACTTACTCGGCAGCTCAGTGCGCTGGTCCAGCCTGGACGACCTGCTGCTGGTGCATTCGGCGTTCCCCACCGATGGCAGCGATGCGGTGTTCTTCGGCCCGGACAGCTACCGTTTTGCCCAGGTCATTCACGAGCACCTGCAGCATAACCCCATGCCGGTGGAGCACGCAGTCGATATCGGCTGTGGCAGCGGGGTGGGCGCGTTGCTGATCGCGCGTGCGGCCCAGCATGCCCAGGTCAGCGCCGTCGACATCAACCCCTTGGCGTTGCGCTACGCTACGATCAACGCGGCGCTGGCGGGGGTGAGCAATGTGTCCGTAGTGGCCAGCGACCTGCTGGACGCCCTTACCGGTACGTTCGACCTGATTGTCGCCAACCCGCCGTACATGCTCGACCGTAGCGCCCGCACCTACCGCCACGGCGGCGGCGCCCTGGGCGCCGAACTGTCGCTGCGCATCGTTGAACAAGGATGCGAACGCCTGAGCCGCCACGGTACCTTGCTGCTCTACACCGGCGTAGCCATTGTCGATGGCCGCGATGCGTTGCTCGAAGCCATCCGCCTGCGCCTCGCAGGGCCACAATGGGCCTGGGTGTACCGGGAGATCGACCCTGACGTGTTTGGCGAGCAACTGGCCGAGCCGGGCTATGAGCAAGTCGAACGGATCGCCGCCGTGGCGCTCACCGTAACCCGTCATCGCTGAAGCAATATGGCCCGGGCCTGCACATTCGGCATCGAGGAAGAATACCTGCTGGTAAGGCTGGGCTCGGGACAGGTCCCGGCAGCACCATCGTCTGCGGTAATCGGGCGTTGCCGCGAAGCGCTGGGCCAATATTTTGTGCAGGAAATGTTCCGCAGCCAGATTGAGTTGGCCTCGCCGGTGTTCACCCACCTTCATGAAGCCCATGAGTTCTTCCAACTGCGGCGGCAGCGGCTGAGTCTTGCGCTGGCAGAGGAGGGAATTGGGCTGTACGGCGCGGCGAGCCACCCAAGTACCGCCTGGCTGCGGCAGAAGGCCGCTGCCCCGGCACATTACCAGCAACTGTTCGATGACTACCGGCATGTAGCCCAGCGAAGCCTGCTCAATGGTCTGCACGTGCACGTTGGCGTTCCGCCAGGTTGTGACCGCATGCAACTGATCAACCGCTTGCTGGTCTGGCTGCCGTTATTACTGGTGCTGAGCACCTCATCGCCTATGTGGGCGGGTCAGCAGACCGGCTACATGAGCTATCGCCGAGTGATTTGCGGGGAATGGCCGCACATGGGTTTGCCCGAAGCCTTGCCGGACTGGGCTGCCTATGAACGCTACCGCGCCTTGTTGCAGCGGACCGGTGCATTGGCTGTGGATGGCGACTTCTGGTGGGCCATTCGGCCTTCGCGGCGCTTCCCGACGGTGGAGTTGCGTATCTGCGATGGTTGCCCGCGACTGGAAGATACCCTGTGTATCGCCGCGCTGTTTCGCCATTTGGTAGAGCACAAGGTTACCGGTCGCCATGACCTGTTGCCCTGCAACCGTGAGCTTCGCTGGATCGCTCAGGAGAACTACTGGCGCGCCATGCGCTATGGGCGTCATGCACGGTTCATTGGTATGCACGAACAACAGCCAGTCACGGCTGAGGGCTGGCTTGGTCAGTTGCAGGCGCTGGTGCCGGTCGACAGCGTGGATGCCGAGCGTGCTTGCCAGCATGCACGGCACCTGCTGCGCGAGGGCACTCATGCCGACCAGCAGTTGCACTGCCTGACACAGGCTATCGCGAGCGGGGTCGGCAAGGCACAGGCGCTGCAAGCGGTGGTGGCCGCCGGGACTTGCAATTAGCCGGCGTTGGCCGACAATGGCCGCGCCCCTTGCAGCCACGCGGAAACACCTGCTCCATGATGCTGATCAAGCAATTCCCCGACATTTCCCTGGATGACACGCTGTTCGTCTTTGCCCTCGAGGCCGAGGCGGGAGAAGTCTTCACCGAGGTGAACACCGTGTTTACCGGCATTGGCAAAGTCAATGCGGCGATTGCACTGACCAAGGCGATTGCCACACGCAGGCCCAGACTTGTCGTCAACCTTGGATCGGCTGGCAGCCAGCGCCACGGCAAAGGCCAGGTGGTGTGCTGCAACCGTTTCGTACAACGTGACATGGACGTCACACCGCTGGGCTTTGCCCGATACGAGACACCCTTGTCGGATATCCCGGTAGTCCTGGAGCATGGCGCAGCAATCCCCGGGCTACCGTTGGAAACCTGTGGCAGCGGTGACAGTTTCGAGATCAACCATGGCGACGCGCCTTATGACGTGGTCGACATGGAAGCCTATGTGCTGGCGTTGATCGCACGCGGTGAAGGCATTCCGTTTGTGTGCCTGAAATACATTTCCGATGATGCCGGCAGCGATGCAGCAGGGGATTGGGCGGTGCAGGTTCACCTGGCGGCCGAGGCGTTCAAGCGGGTGCTGTTCAGCCAGGTGTGACCAAGCCTCATCACACCTGCGCCTGCAAACCCGCCAGATAGTCACCAAACCCTTCCCGGGCGCGGCTGTCGAGGCGGCTGCTGGTGGCCACGCTGTGCCTGGCGGTCCAGACAATCTGCGCGCCGCTGGCCTGAAGGTCGCTGACCAGCTGCACATCTTCATGCGCCGCGAGGGGCTGGAAGCCACCCACGCGTTGATAGGCAGCGGCGCACACACCCAGGTTCGCGCCGTGCACATGGCGATGGCCTTCGCGCGCTTCATAGCGGCTCTGGTACAGCTTGCGCAGGGCAGCTTTCTGCCAGGGCTGCCAATACTCGACATGCACGGTACCGCACACCACCTCGGCGCTGCAGGCCAGCTGCGACACCAGCCAGTGCGACGGCACCTGGCTATCGGCGTCGGTGCACGCCAGCCACTGCGCACCACGCTCGACCATGTGCGCCGCGCCCACCCGGCGCGCCATGCCGACATTACCGGCATCCACCTCCAAAACCCGCACACCGAAGCGCCGCGCCACCGCGCCACTACCGTCGCTGCAACGGTCCAGCACCACCAACACGTCTACCCGGTGCCCCGCCTGTTGCGCTTGCATGGCAGCGACCAACACCGCCCGCAGGCAGCGCCCAAGGCGGCGGGCTTCGTTGTGCGCCGGAATGACCACGGCAATCATGGGCAGGTCTCGTCCAGGTCAACCACGCTGGGCTGGCAGGACCAGTATTCCAGTACGAAGTCTGCCTCTTCATGCCGGAACTGGTGATGCAGAGGCAGGTGCTGGGCCAGCATGCGATGCACTTCCCGTCCATCCTGTGGGCAACCCACGATGGGGTGTTTCCAGTGACAGGCGAGCAGGGCGCCGTCGTAGGTCAGGCTGGCCACCGATTGCTCGATGACCTGCAGCCAGTCTGTAGGATCAAGGTAGTAACCGACTTCGCTGAGCACGATCAGGTCGAAGCGCCCGCCCGGCCAGTCCGCTGGTAGCCGGGCCATTTCCACCGAGGCGTTGGGCACATCGACGAGGCGTTCGCGGGCCAGGCCTACGGCCGTTGGATCAAGGTCCTGGCACAGCAAGTCGGCGCAGCGATCGGCCAGCAACGCACTGAGCTCACCATTGGCACAGGCTGGCTCGAATACGCGCTGATAGCACTGGCGGGGCAGGCTGGCCATTACCAGCTCGCGTTTGCGCTTCTCGTACCAGCGGGTGCGAAAAGCCCAAGGGTCTTCATTGGTGGCGTACAGCTCGGCGAAATATTGCGGATCCAGGCTCATGACAGCTCCATTCACAGGAACACCAGTTCGAAAGGTTGCAGCAGACATTCCATCAAGCGGGGTGGCAGCACCGGCGGCTGCTCGGCGTCCGGCTCCAGCTGGCTGACGTGGGCGGCCAAGGCCTTGCGCTTGCGGGCCAGGCGGCTTTCATCGAGCTGCAGGCGGTGCGCACGCGGCCATGGCAGGCGCGGGTCATCGGGCTCAGCCCAGTGCCACGCCCACACCGGCACCTCTGCCAATTGCACCCCGCGGGCGGCCGCCGCGTGTGCCGCAGCTCGGCCTACGGCCTCGTGATCGCAGTGCCCATCATTACGCCAGGTGGCCATCAACAGGTCATCTGGCCGCAGCAACTGGGTGAGGTGACTGACCAGGAATGCCTCTTCGCGCGGTAACTGGCCGTCCTTCAGGTGCAGCCTGCGCCAGTCCAGATGGGTAAGGTCCAGGTCCAGCTGCAGCAGGGCCTGGCGGCTCTCTTGCGGCCGCTGTCGACGCAAACGGTGCTCGGTCCAGTGGCTGGAGCCGGGGTGGCTGCCTTCACCGTCGGTGGCGGAAATCAGCACCAGTTCATCCTCGCGTCCCTTGAAACCCGCCAGCAGACCACCTGCCATGAGGATTTCGTCATCCGGATGCGGCGCGATCAACACCAGCCGGCGCCCAGGTGGGCACAGCTGCATTGGATCGAGCCATGTAGCGCGCGCAAGATGCGCACCTTGCTGCCAGGCTGCCCAAGGCGTGCCGTTGGCGGACTGAATAAGGTTCTGGCTCATAGCTGCCACACCCCGGCCGGTAGTTGGGTGAGCTGATGGCCCAGCACCGCCAGATCGCGCTCGGCATGGCTCTGGCGCATGAATACCGGTAGGTCAGCGCTCAGCCGGGCAAAATGGCTGCTGCGGCAGAATGGCGTGGCTCCCAGCGCTCGCCCAACGTGGCTGATCACACGTTCCACGGCGTGTTCCACCTGGGCACGCGTGCGGCGCACTTCGAAGCTGGCATCTGCGCCAGGTTGCCGGTCGATCCAGGCAGCACATTCGCGCAGCGCCGCGCGGGCACCGTACAACGCAGCATCCACTGCCCCCAGGTGCGCATCGGCATGGGGGTCGGGGCGGGGCTTGCGGCAATGTTCGCGCAGGTAGTCTGCCAGTGCCTCGGCCGCGCCGTACCAGCAGGCAGCGATGCCCGCACCGCCATGCCAAAAGCCAGGGCGTGCCAGGTATTGGCCCGGCGTGCCGATGAGCGTGCCGGGGGTGTCGTTGAATGTCACCTCGACGCTGGCAGTTGTGGCCATGCCGACTGCTTGCCAATGTTCGATGCACAGCCCCTGGTTCGGCTGTGAAAGCTCGATCGCCACCAGTTGCGGCTGGTCCGCCTCATCCCAGGCAGTGATCAGCGCCCGGTCGATCTGCAAGGCCCCTGAACACCAGGCCTTGCGGCCTTGCAGGCGCACCTGGTCACCTTGGCGCGCCGTCACCTGCGCACGTGCATCGGGCGGCTCAGCGGCCCACACGCCCCAGATGCCGTCTACGGCGTGGTGGGCGGCGCCGCATTCAGCAAGGATGGCCAGGGCATCGGTGTGGCCTTCATAGAGCTTGGCCAGCGCCAGGTCGCAACCGGCCACACGGGCCAGGGTCTGCCAGCGGCGCAGTGTGTTGCCTTGGCCCGGCAATGGCAACAGGTCGAGATGGTCGGCGTGCAGCGCCTGGATCAGCTGCGGCAGTTGCGTATCGAGGTTAAGGGGTTGCTGGCGCTCGCCAAAGGTACGTAACAGGCGGTCGAGGGTGGTCAGGTTGAAGTCCTGAACGATGCTCATCATTGTGTCTCCAGGTTCATGTCCAATCGCCGTTGCCCCATCATTTCAGCCCCAGTTGCTTGCGCATGTGTGCGGTGATGGACTGGCGTACCTTGCCCATCTCCGCCCATGGGTCATCAACTTCTGCCAGCCGCTCGTGCAGGTTGGCAATGTTCCATTGGTTGGCAGCCTTGATGTGCGCCAGTTCCTCGCGCCAGATCGGTACCGACACAGGTAACCCCTCACGGGCACGCAAGGAGTAGGCACAGGCTGTGGTGGCGCCCTTGCCGTTGCGCAGATAGTCGATGAAGATCCGCCCCACGCGGTTTTTCGGCCCCGACACTGCACTGAGGCGATCCGGGAACAGCTTGGCCAGGTAATCGACGATGGCGTGGCTAAAGTCCTTGACCTCGTCCCAGCCCGACCGCCGGGTCAAGGGCACGACCAGGTGAATACCCTTGCCGCCACTGGTTTTCAGGAACACCTTCAGGCCCAGTTCGTCGAGCAGGGTGAGGGTGAGCTGGGTGGCCTCCAGCATGGCCTTCCAGGGCAGCGCGGGGTCGGGGTCCAGGTCAAGTACGAAGCGGTCCGGTTTGTCGAAGTCCTTGTCCGTGGCGTTCCAGGTGTGCAGTTCGAGCATGTTCATCTGCACAGCACCTAGCAGGGTGTCCGGGCGGTTGATGACCATCGCCGCCTGGCCGGCCTCGGCCTTTTCATAGCTGATGACGTTAGGTATGTGCAGCTGGCCTGCGTTTTTCTGGAAGAACAGCTCCCCGGCCAGGCCGTCCGGGGCGCGCACCAGCGCCACCGGGCGTTGCTTGAGCTGGGGCAGGATCCACTGGCTGACGCTGGCGTAGTACTCGGCGACCTCGCGCTTGGTCACGCCGGTGGTGGCGTCGATCACCCGGTCGGGGTGGGTCAGGCGCAGTTCACCCAGGTTTTCAGGCGCCTTCGCCTGCTTGTTGCGTTTGGGCACGGTCTGGGTAGGCATGGCGCGCTCCAGGTCGATGGCGGTGGCCGCCTTGTCATCGCGCAGGCCATGGAACACCGAGTGGCGCACGATGCCGTCTCGGGTCATCTGGGCATAGGCGACTTCGGCCAACAATTGCGGTTGCAGCCAGTGCACACCCCGCGCTTCGGCACCGGTAGGCGGCTTGGCCAACGCTGGCTTGGCGATTTGCAGGGGTTTGAGCCGAGCATGGATGCTGGCCAGGGTCGCCGTGCTGAAGCCGGTGCCAACCTTGCCGGCGTAGTGCAACTGACCGCTGTCGTCGTCATGCAGGGCCAGCAACAGGGCCCCGAAGCCGCTGCGGCTACCTTTGGGGTCGGTATAACCGACGACCACGAACTCCTGGCGTTGCTTGCACTTGAGCTTGACCCAGTCCGGGCTGCGACGGCCGCTGTACGGGCTGTCGGCACGCTTGCCGATCAAACCCTCCAGCTCAAGCCGGCAGGCGCTGTCGAGCAAAGATTGCACGGGCTCGTCGAAGTCGGCAGAGAACTTGAGTACACCGGACTCATCGCGCTCAAGCAGTTGGCGCAAGGTGTCGCGCCGGCCCTGCAGCGCTACCTGGCGCAGGTCCTGGCCACCGAGGAACGGCAGGTCGAACAGGTAGTAGGTAATGGCTTCATCGTGCTCGGTGTCGAAGGCGTTCTGCAACGCCTGGAAATCGGCTGCGCCATTTTCGTCAGCCACCACCATTTCACCATCGAGCCAGGCTGCATCGAGGCCCAGCTCGCGCAGTGCGGCGATCTGGCGGGGCATCTTGCTGCTCCAGTCATGGCCGTTGCGGGTGAACAGGCGGATGTCATCACCCTCGATACGGGCCAGAATCCGGTAACCGTCGAATTTGACCTCGTAGCGCCAGTCCCCGCTGGGGGGCGAGTCGACCAAGGTTGCCAACTGCGGACTCAGCTGTGCAGGCAGGGGCACCTTCGGGCCTTTGACGGTGCGCTTGCGGCTGGCGCGCGGTGCGGCGGCTTTTTTCGCAGCGGCTTTGCGCGGTACCAGGGTGCGGTCGCTAAGCACGCTATCGGGCTGAGCCTGCACGACGCTGTAGTCGGCCTCGCTGCGAGCCTGGTCGTCGTGTGATTTCACCAGCATCCATTGCTCTTTCTTGCCATCCAGGCGGGTGCGAAACAGGTTCCACACACCGCTGAGCTTTTCGCCTTGCAGGCGGAAACGCAGCTTGCCTTTGGCGTAGGCTTCATGCGCATCGCCTTCGGGCTCCCATACACCGCGATCCCAGACAATCACATCACCTGCACCATAGTGGCCTTCGGGGATATGCCCCTCGAAGTCGGCGTAATCCAGCGGGTGGTCCTCGACGTGCACGGCCAGGCGGCGCACTTTGGGGTCGAGCGACGGGCCTTTGGGGATCGCCCAGCTTTTCAGGGTGCCATCCAGCTCCAGGCGGAAGTCGTAGTGCAGGTGGCTGGCGTCATGTTTCTGGATGCAGAACTGCAGCGCCTGCACCCGCTTGCCACGGCTGCGCTTGCCGCTGGGCTCGGGCGTGGCATTGAAGTCGCGCTTGCGCGCATATTCCTGCAGGGGCTTGGCCATGGCGGTTTCCGGGCAGTTCGCAGTCTCTAAGGTGGGAGGCGCCGCGTAGGGTGGTAGTTCAAAAAACTCTGAATCTTCCACACGCAGGTGCAGTCGACTTAATGAAGCCACCTGACGGAGAACGCACATGGCACGCACAGATGAACCAAAGCCGTATACCCCTCCAGAGATCGACGACACCGAAGACCGCATGGGCAGCGTCCGTGAGCTGGACTTTGATGACCGCCTTGATGAACGTGAAGGGCGTGTGGGCGATGAGCGACCGGCCGATGAAGTCGCCCGGGAGTTTCCGCCTCGGCGCGTGGCCGAAAGCGGCATGACCGGCGGCGAGGCCCTGAGCGACAGCTTGCATGAGGACAATGTTACCTATGACGACTTGAGCCCGGACACGTTGCTGGATGAAACCGGTGCCCGTGACCCGCACGAACCGGGTGGTAGTGGCGGCCCGGCAGACCAGAGCCTGCGGCACGTGGACGCCGACGAGATCGGCGGTGGCATAGGCCTGGATGAGGCCGAACTGGCCCGATCAGCGCCGCTGGATGGTAAACCGTGGACTGATGACGTGATCGAAGACGAGGAGGGCAAGCCGTGAACGAACCCCGCTGTACCTGCGCGCACTGTTCCTGCGTCTTGGATACGCCGGTATGTGAGCTGTTCTAACTGGCGATTGCTCAGTCCTTCGGGCTTAGGCTGTGGGAGCGGGCTTGTCCCGCGAATTGGGGGCATGCGGTGCCTGGCACCGGCTTTGCCGGTGTTCGCGGGACGAGCCCGCTCCCACAGAGCCCCTTTCTGTGGAAGCGGCGGTAGGCGTGGCGGGTTAGTGGGTTTGCCAGATGCCGTTGTTTCGTTCGCAATCGGTGCGGGCCTGGCCGAGGCTGGGGGTGTCGTAATAATAGGTGATTACCCGCGCATCTTTGGGCAACGCTGGTTTGTCCCCTCCTACGGATTTGGGGTTGGCCAGCGCTTCCTGAGTCAAAGGCGCGATGCAGCTGCCCACGCTGCCATCCGCACAGCGCGCTACCTTGCTCTTTTCGCTGTTGAGCATGTCCTTGCTCTCGTTGCTACACGACCAGTTGATCGCTTCGGCGGGCAGGTTGCTGTAGCTGTAGCAGGTGTGCCGCTCCACGGGTGTTACGGCATCGCTGGATGAGCGGGTCAGTACGTTGCAGCCCTCGGCCACGGCCTGGCCGCAGACCAGGCTGACGACCATCAGCGTCAAGATCCGTACACGCATTTGCCACCTCCAGGGCCAGCGGCCCTCGTCAGGTCTGGGCGGGCTTGTCGCCTTGGCGCATGGCCTTGGCGCGTTTTTCCAGGACCAGGTAGGTAACCACTGCCAGTAGCAGTGGAATCAGGTAGTACAGTGTGCGATACCCGAGCAAGGCAGCCACAAGCGTGCCTTGGGCCATCTGCCCGTGCAGCAAGGCCAGAAACACTGCCTCAAGTACGCCCAGCCCCGCAGGGATATGCGCAACCACGCCAGCCACGCAACTGATCAGCAGGATGCCGAGAATGGACGGGTAAAAAGCCTCGCCCGGCAGCAACCAGAAGATCAGCAGCGCCATCAGCGCCCAGTTGCTGGCACCCAGCGCAACCTGGCACAGTGCCAAACGCAGCGACGGTAGCGTCACTTCGTGGTTGCGCCAGGACCACGTGCGCTTGGTTGCAAAACCACAGGCCAGCAGGTACCCACCCGCGATCGCCAACAGCAGCAAGCCGATCAGGCGCAGACCTGTAGCGCCCACCGCCCAGCTGCTGGGCAGCTCCACGAAGCCGAGGGCGAATACGGTGCCGGCCAGCAGCATGTAGCCCATCCAGTTGGTCAACAGGCCCAAGGTGAGGATGCGCGTAATGGTCGGGGTATCCAGGCCCAGGCGGCCATATAACCGGTAGCGCAATGCAACGCCGCCTACCCAGGTCGTGAAGTTGAGATTGAAGGCGTAGCACACGAAGGCGACTGGCAGCACCTGCCGGGCGGGCAACTGGTGGCCGGTGTAGGCCCGTGCCAGCAGGTCGTAACTGGCAAATGTCAGGTAGCTGCACAGCGCCAGCGCAAGGCCGATGGCCAGGGTGCCGGGCTTGTAGGCCAGCAACGACTGGCGCACTTCATTCCAGTCCAGATTGCGTGCCAGCATAAACAGCAGAACAGGTATGAGAATGAGGAACGCCAGCGTGAACAGGCGTTTCACCCAGGTTTGCCAGCCTTTGCGCGCCATCAGGTATTGCCCTCGTGCAGGTTACCCTGAGCCTCGACTTCCGGCTGCACCGAGCGCAAACGCTGGCGGTGTGCCGGGAACCAGCCAGCAATGCGCGGAAAATGGCGGATCACGTGGAAGCACACGAAGATCAGCGGTGCCCGCCACCAGTAACCGCGAATCATGCGCTCCAGGGTGACCGGCTTGCATTGCTCGCTGGCCAGGGCCTGTAGATGCTGGTTCAGTTGCTGGTTGAAGGCTCGATCACGGATGAAAAGATTGGCCTCCAGGTTGAATGACAGGCTCAACGGATCAAGGTTGCTGGAGCCAACGGTGGACCACTCATCGTCAACCAGTGCAACCTTGCCGTGCAGAGGCCGCTGGCAGTATTCGTGGATGGCCACGCCGTCGCGCAGCAGATAGTTGTACAGCAGCCTCGAAAGTGCACGGACCCAGCGCATGTCAGGCTGGCCCTGCAGAATCAAGCGCACATCCACGCCACGCCGGGCGGCGTTGCGCAGCTCCCGCATCAATCGATAACCCGGGAAGAAATACGCGTTGGCAACCACGATGCGCTGCTTTGCACCACGAAAAGCCTGCAGGTAGTGGGTTTCGATATCGGTACTGCGCAGCCCGTTGTCGCGTTCGACCAGCACGGCGCTGCTGGCCCCGGCCGGCTCGGTTACCGGGCGTACCGCGCTGGGTGGCTGCAGCACCGGCGACATCAGGCGCTTGCTGGCAGCATGCACCTGCGCTACCACCGGGCCGGTGACCTCCACCGCATAATCCTGCTTGGCCATGGCACCAAAGTCGCCAAGATGATCGGCGCTGTAGTTGATACCGCCGATAAATGCCCGCTCACCGTCGACTACCACGATCTTGCGGTGCAGGCGCCGGAACAGGTTGGTGCGCATGCCCACCAGCCGGGGCTGTGGGTCGAAAGCGTGAAAGCTCACGCCGGCATCGGTCATGGCCGAAATGAATTCGGTGGGCAGGTCGGCAGTGCCGTAGCCATCCACCGCTACCTCCACCCGCACACCGCGCTGGGCAGCGTCGATCAGCACCTGTTGTAACTGCTGGCCGACCTTGTCGTCGAAGATGATGAAGGTTTCCAGCAGAATTTCTTCCCGCGCCTGGGCCATGGCCTCGAAGACGCGGGGGTAGTATTGCTCGCCATTGATCAGCAACTGCACGCTGTTGCCGTCCACCCAAGGTCGATTCACAGGTTGATCTCCGCAGCCAATGGGGCGTGGTCGGACAGGTGCGACCACGGGTATGTCGAGAGCACTTGGGCAGTGCCGGGCATGGCGTTGCGCAAATAGATGCGGTCCAGCCGCAACAACGGCAGGCGCGCGGGGAAACTGCGCGCCGGGGTGCCGAAGTGCTCGCCGAAAGCCTCTATCAGGTGTTCGCACAGCACGGCATCTGCTTTCAGGCGCCAGTCGTTGAAATCGCCGGCGATAATGACCGGCGCTTCAGGCGGCAGACTGGCCAGCAGGTCGAGCATCAGCTTCACCTGGCGCTGCCGGTGGGCTTCGCGCAGGCCCAGGTGCACGCACACCGCATGCACCTGGTCGTGGCCTGGCACGTCCAGCTGGCAGTGCAGCAGGCCGCGCTGCTCATTGCCCTGTACTGACACATCGAGGTTGTTGAAGTGAGTAATGGGGAATTTCGACAGCAGCGCGTTACCGTGATCGCCATGCGGGTATACGGCATTGCGCCCGTAGGCGAACTGCGGCCACATGCTGTCGGCAAGAAACTCGTACTGCGGCATTTCTGGCCAGGCCGCATGGCGCAGGGCATGCTGCTGATGGCTGCCGTGCACCTCCTGGAGAAACACCAGGTCGGCGCCCGTGGCACGCACGGCCTCGCGCAATTCCGGCAGGATGAAGCGCCGATTGAAAAAGGTGAAGCCCTTGTGCACGTTCAGTGTCAGCACATTGAGCCGGCGTACCGCAGTGACCTTGTCGATGATGCTGCGTGGGGCGGGCAGGGTCTTGTTCACAAGGCCACCTCCGGCAGGACGCCAGGCTCGGTCATGAGCTCATGGTCCAGCGACAGCTTCTGCAGCAGGCGTCGCGCATCGTAGGGGGCGTGAACCTTCTGGTCGTTGTCGAAATAGCAGTAGACATCGCGGGTCGCCCGACGCGGCGGCGAGCCCTGGACGACCAATTGCGCATCCTCAGCCTGGCTACCCTGGCTCCAGCGCTGGATGCGCTGCTTCCAGCGCCTCAGTGCGTTGGCCGTATACCCACTGCTGTAGAGCTCGACATCGCCATGCAGGCGCATGTACACAAAGTCGGCGGTAACGTCTTCCACATACGGCCATTTGCCGGCGCTGTCGGCAACTACCAAAGCGACCCGGTGCTTGCGCAACAGCTTGATGAAGGTCTCACAGAGGAAACTCTCGTTACGGATCTCCACGGCATGACGCAACCGTGCATTGCCGTGTATGCCCAAGCTGCCGTTGCCCTGCAAGCGTGCCGCGCAGTGTTTGGCACATTCACGAGCCGCTTTATGGTTACGCGGCAGCAGTTCGAGAAACCGGGCAAAACGCTCTTCATCGAACTTCATGTTCGGTGGAAATTGCCACAGGATCGGGCCAAGCTTCTTGCCCAGCAACAGTGGGCCTGAGGCGAAAAAGTTCGCCACCGGTTCTTCGATGTCCCTAAGCCGCCGTACGTGCGTGATATACCGCGGCCCCTTCACCGCGAACACGAAGTCGTCCGGCGTCTCGTCACGCCAGCCCTGGTAACGTTCAGGCGTTTGCAGGCTGTAGAACGAGCCATTGATTTCGATGCTGTTCACCGCCCGCGAAGCGAAGGCCAGTTCGTCGTCCTGCCTCAGCCCCTTGGGGTAAAAGTCCTTGCGCCAGGGGCCATAGCGCCACCCGGAGATACCGATGCGGATATCGCTCACGCTGCCGTCCTCATTGCCGGTTCTATTTCGGTCGCTCCAAAGTGCGACCGATAAAGACAGGCCAGGGTTCAGCACGTTTGACCAACGGGAAAGGCTGATACCAGGTTGAACTTTGCGGCGCTTGGCGTTTCCACCGGATACCCGCTTCGTGGAAGGGTGTCAGGATAAAATCGAGGCAAGCATGGCCAGACATATCATCCATTTCACCGGGCCGATCAACTCGTCGACCTGTGGCAACCTGATCAACACCTGTTCGCGGGCGCTGCAACAGGGCGCCGGTATCCTGCAACTGAACATCGCTACCATGGGCGGCGAGTGCAGTTATGGCTTCACCCTGTACAACTTCCTGCGGGCGTTACCGGTCGAGGTGCATACCCACAACCTGGGCACGGTGGAGTCCATGGGCAATATCCTGTTCCTGGCAGGGGAACGGCGCACGGCGTGCAGTTTCAGCAAGTTCCTGTTCCACCCGTTTCACTGGACCTTGCACGGTTCGGTGGATCATTCGCGCATGGCTGAGTACGCCATGAGCCTGGATTATGATTTGAAGTTGTATGCGCAGATTGTCGCCGAACGAACCCAGGGGGCAACGGAGGTACTGGACGTGCCGCGGTACCTGATGGCCTATCCGCGGATTCTGGGGCCACGTGAGGCGCTGGATAACGGGATGATTCATGCCATCGACGAAATGCCAATCGAGGCGCAGTCGGTTCAGTGGAGTGTGCATGCCTAGGGTGTGGCTGTGCGTGCCTCTTCACAGTTGCGCGAAGGCACGCACCGAGTAACCGGGCTTACCGAACTGACGCGGCGGTGGCTCTGTCACAGGCCAGCAGCGAGCGGATCAGCAACTTGATCTCACCCTTGAGCCCAGGCGCCTGGTCCAGATGGGCAAAGCGGCAGTCGGTAATTTCATGCTGCGCCTTGGGCTGCGGCGCGTCGGCAAACTCTGCTTCGAACACGTAATGCATACGCGCGGGGGCCTCGTGACGCATCAGCAAGGTCAGTGACGCTGCCTGCAGCCCGGTTTCTTCCAGCAACTCACGCTCTGCAGCTTGCGCTGGCGTCTCGCCAGGCTCGATCTTGCCGCCGGGGAGGGTCCAGGCACCGTTGGATTTTCGCACCCATAACCATTTTTGTGTTTGCTTGCCGTGCCGGCAGATGATGGTGGCGCGATCCTTGTTCAGCTTCATTCATGCTCCTTGGTGATGCGCTTATTGCATGAAGATATGGCCGTTGGCGGCAATAAACGTTGCGTTTAACCCGACGAACGGTCAAAGCACGTAACGTGCCACCCACGGCTTTCGCCCGCCACGCAAACATTTTGCTGGCGTAAGATTTGTGCCACTGGTCAGTTGCCAGCAAAAGCATTGAGCAGAGCCGGGCAACAGTGGCTCGGAAACTAGGCATGGCACAGATTCGTGTCACCAGCCTATCCATCGCAAGGAGAACCCACATGGCGCAGGATCAAGAGCGGACAAGCCAGCGCGGCGGCACCAAGGAAACCAACCCGGGCAATTTTGCCAATGACCGGGAGCGTGCTTCGCGCGCGGGCCACAAGGGGGGGCAGGCATCTGGCGGCAATTTCGCCAACGACCGACAGCGTGCATCGGAAGCTGGCCGCAAGGGTGGCCAGAACAGCCACGGCGGGGGGCGCAACCCGTGAGGGCAACCGCTCGCTGAATGTCCAGGAACACATGTGGTGCCCGGCAGCGATTTCGGGTTTGCGAATCCGGAATCGCGCCATGACTTCGTCAGGAGAAACGAGCATGCGCGCATTGACCTATCACGGCGCAGGGGATGTCCGCGTCGACACCGTTGCAGAGCCCGGTCTGCAGGAAGACGACGATATCTTGCTGCGGGTAACGGCCACAGCCATTTGCGGCTCCGACCTGCACCTGTACCGGGGCAAGATCCCCATGGTCGAGCAAGGCGATATTCTTGGCCACGAATTCATGGGCATCGTCGAAGAGGTGGGCAGCGCGGTAACCGCGGTGCGCCCGGGTGACCGGGTAGTGATCCCGTTTGTCATCGCCTGCGGTGACTGCTTTTTTTGCCAACACGACTTGTTTGCCGCCTGCGAAACGACCAACACGGGGCGAGGCGCACTGCTGAACAAGAAGACCATACCGTCTGGCGCAGCGCTGTTCGGCTACAGCCACCTGTATGGCGGCATACCTGGCGGGCAGGCCGATTATGTGCGGGTGCCCAAGGGCAATGTAGGGCCGTTCAAGGTGCCGGGGCACCTGGCCGACGATCAGGTATTGTTTCTCTCGGACATTCTCCCTACAGCCTGGCAGGCAGTGCTCAATGCCGAAGTTGGCCAGGGTTCGTCACTGGCAATCTATGGCGCCGGCCCGGTCGGGCTGCTGTCTGCTGCTTGCGCACGCATGCTGGGGGTGGAGCAGATCTTCATGGTCGATGAATGTGCCTACCGGCTGGATTATGCTCATCAGGCCTACGGAGTGATTCCTGTCAATTTTGCCTATGATGATGACCCAGCCGATAGCATCGTGCGCCATACCGCCGGCATGCGTGGTGTGGATGCGGTAATCGATGCGGTGGGTTTCGAAGCCAAGGGCAGCACAACGGAAACGGTGCTCACCGCGCTTAAGCTCGAAGGCAGTAGCGGCAAGGCCCTGCGCCAGAGTATCGCGGCCGTGCGCAGGGGTGGGGTGGTCAGTGTGCCGGGGGTGTATGCGGGGTTTATCCATGGTTTTCTGTTTGGCGACGCCTTCGACAAGGGCCTGACCTTTCGCATGGGGCAGACCCATGTGCAGCGCTACCTGCCTGAGTTGCTGGCGCATATCGAAGCAGGCCGGCTGGACCCGCAGGCCATCGTCACCCACCGCATGGCGCTGGAAGATGCCCCGCGTGCCTACGAACTGTTCAATGGACAGCAGGATCAGTGTCGCAAGGTGATTCTGGTGCCCGGTGCGGCCCCGGACCCACGCGGTCAGGGTGCCGCAGTGCGCTGAAACGGCCGCTTGTGCCGAATGTTCGACAAAATTTTGAATCTTCTGGCCATGGCCCGATCAATCAGGGTGTCATCCATGGAGAAGAGGAGGCCCCTGCGATGCCTAGCCCACAGCTGTACATCATCGATTACCAACTGCATGGCCAACCGCGCAGTTTCATCATTCGCCTGGAACGCCTGGACAATGCCGAGGCCTGGCATTGGGCAAGTTGCGATGCGGGTATCGGCATTATTCCCAAGTTCGGGCGTGAGAAGATCAAGAAGATCAGCCGGCCGATGGCCGAGCGTTACGGGATTACCGGCGTAAGCTGGCGGATTTCGGGGAGCAAGCCGAGCCAGTCGGTGGGAGACCCGGCGGCGATGATGTAATACCACCTCAGCCTGACACATAACCATGCTGCAACGGGGTCCCCGGCTGCAGCATGGTGCCTGGATAAACCCTTTGTCAGGCGCCGGACTCGGGGTCACTGGCCGGGACGCCGGGGCGATTTTCCTCGTCGTCAGTCACATTGGGGTCGGCATCCGGGTCATCCACTTGGTCGTTGCGGCGATCCGGCTCAAGCTCCGGCCAGTCATCCTGCACATTGCCACCACCCATCCGCAGTAAGTAATCCATCGCGCAATCCTCGTCTGTGATCCTCATGGTTAGGAGCGAAAGACCTGTCTTAAAAGTCATCTGGATAGCGGCAGTCGCTGACCAACGGTGGCACCGTGTCGGGACACTTGTGCGGGCCCTTTCGAGGTTTACCCGCGAAGGGGCCCGCAAGGTGAACAAATCACGCCGGCTGTTTCAACACCAGGGTCAGAATGTCATAGCTGGCCACCAGCTCACCCAGCTGGTTGGTTACCTCCACATCCCACGCCACCACCCCTTGCGGCTGGCCCAGCGGGCTGGTTTTGCCCTGGTCGATCTTGCGCTTGCAGGTCAGCCGTGCCTGGATGGTATCGCCAATGCCCACCGGGTTGATGAAGCGCAGCGTATCCAGGCCATAGTTGGCCAACACCGGCCCGGCACCGGGCGACACGAACAGCCCGGCCGCCGCCGAGAGGACGAAGTAGCCGTGGGCGATACGTTTACCGAACTGCGATTCTTTGGCCGCGATTTCGTCGAAGTGCATGTAGAAATGGTCCCCCGACAGGCAGCCGAAGTTGACCAGGTCGGCTTCGGTCACGGTGCGGCGGTGGGTGAGCAACGACTCGCCGATGCGCAACTGCTCGAAGTATCGGCGGAACGGGTGCACTTCGGTCTCGATCACTTCGCCACCGCGCACGTATTCGCCGGTGACCGCCGTGAGCATGCTCGGCGAACCTTGTACTGCGGCGCGTTGCAGGTAGTGCTTGACCGCGCGCAAGCCACCCAGTTCTTCACCGCCGCCGGCCCGGCCCGGCCCGCCGTGCTTGAGTTGTGGCAACGGCGAGCCGTGGCCGGTGGATTCCTTGGCGGCCTCGCTGTCGAGCACCAGCAGGCGGCCATGCCAGGCAGCCGCCACCGGTATGGCCTTGGCCGCAATACTGCGGTCGGCGGTGACCAAGGTCGCCACCAGGCTGCCTTTGCCTCGGGCGGCCAGTATCAAGGCTTCGTCAAGGTCGTGGTAGGCCATCAGTGTGCTGACCGGGCCGAACGCTTCGATATCGTGGGCGCCGCCGTCGGCGTGCGGGTCGCGGGCCTGTAGCAGGGTCGGGGCAAAGAATGCGCCCTCGGCCACGCCATCGCCACGCGGGGCGAAGCCGTCGCTGGCGCCGAACAGCTGGTCACAGCTTTGCAGCAGGCTGCGCACCCGCTCGGTCACGTCGTGCTGCTGGTCGTGGGAAGCCAGAGCCCCCATGCGTACGCCCTCCAGCGACGGGTCACCCACAACCACCTTGCTCAGCCGCTCGCGCAAGCGCGTGGCAACCGCATCAATGTGCTTGGCCGGCACGATGGCGCGGCGGATGGCGGTGCACTTCTGCCCGGCCTTGGTGGTCATTTCACGCACCACCTCCTTGATGTACAGGTCAAACTCTTCGCTGTCCGGGGTCACATCCGGGCCAAGAATGGCGCAGTTCAGCGAGTCGGCTTCGGCGGTGAACGGTACCGAATTGCGCACCAGGTTCGGCGTGACGCGCAATTTTGCGGCGGTATCGGCTGACCCGGTGAAGGTCACCACGTCCTGGCCTTGAAGGCGGTCGAGCAGGTCGCCGGTGCTGCCAATCACCAGTTGCAAGCTGCCCTCCGGCAGCAGGCCGGAGGCGTTCATCAGGCGGACGACGGCTTCGGTCAGGTAGCTGGTGGAAGTCGCCGGTTTGACGATGCACGGCATGCCCGCCAGGAACGTCGGGGCGAACTTCTCCAGCATGCCCCAGATAGGGAAGTTGAAGGCGTTGATGTGCACCGCCACGCCTGCGCGCGGCACCAGAATGTGGCTGCCGGCGAAATGACCTTGCTTGCCCAGCGCGATGGCCGGGCCCTCGTGCACCAGGTTGCCCGACGGCAGCTCGCGGCTGCCGATGCCGGCATAGGAGAACAATGTGGCGTTGCCGCCTTCGATGTCGATCCAGCTGTCGGCACGGGTGGCGCCGCTATGGTGCGACAGGGCGTAAAGCTGTTCCTTGCGCTCGGCCAGGTACAGGGCCAGCGCTTTCAGGCGTGCAGCACGCTGCTGGAAGTCCATGGCCATGAGGCTGGCCAGGCCACGCGCACGGGCGAAGTCCACGGCTTCGGCGAAGTCCGGGCGTTCTTCGTGGCTGTAGGCAAGTACGTGGCCATCAAGGGCGCTGCGCAGGGCTTGCGCGCCGTGCTGGCCGAGCCAGCGGCCGGCGATGAAGCTTTGCAGGGTAGGGGCGGCAGACATGCTGTTCTCCATACTGTTCGAATGTAGTGGGCGCTGTTACCACAGCGCCAGGGTGTAGCCGATGATCAGGCGGTTTTCGTCCACGGCGTTGGTCAGGCCATTGCCGGACCGGAAGGTGACGTTGCGCCAGCGCAGGCTGACGTCCTTGAATGGGCCGCTCTGGATGACGTAGGTGATGTCGGTGTCGCGTTCACGCTCGCGGCCATTGCTGACAGTGGCGGTTTCGGCGTGGCGGCCGTCGGTGTAGCGCGTCATGAAACTCAGGCCGGGGATGCCCATCGCTACAAAGTCGTAGTCATAGCGCACTTGCCAGGAGTCCAGCCCGGCGCGGGTGAAGGTGTTGTAGGTCACCAGGTTGACGGTAAACGGGTCGCCGCCGTTGACGAACGGGAAGGCACTGTCGCCGGACATCTGTTGCCAGGTCGCCGTGAACTTGTGTGCCCGCACGCCGAGGGTGAACATGGCGTTGAAGTTGCGGTTGTCGATGTTGCCAGCACGTTCGGCGCCGTCGTTGCGGCTGTCGAAGTAGCGCAGGTCGCTGCGCAGGCTCACGCCTTCGCTCAAGGGGCGGGTGTCGATCAGGCCGACGAACTGCTGGCGGTAGATGTCCTCGAGCTTGGCGTAGTAGTAGCTGACGCTGGTTTGCGGGGTGATGGCGTAGCTGCCACCGCCAAAGTCCAGGTGGTCACTGCTGGCAGCGCCATAGCCGATGTCGTCGCGGCCCGAGGAGTCGCGCAGGTTGGCCTTGGTCAGGCGGCCGGCGTTGACGGTAAGGCCATCGAGATCCTGGCTGGTCAGCAGGCCGCCCTGGAAGGTGGACGCCAGCAGGCGGGTGTCGTTGTATACCACCACCGGCAGGATCGGTTGCAGCGTGCCCAGGCGCAGGGTGCTTTTGGACACGCGGATTTTGCCGGTCAGGCCCAGTTCGCTGTAATCATCAACCGGTTCGTGGCTGTTCGGGCCGAAGGGCAGCAGCCCGGTATTGCGGCGGTCGCGGCTGGAGTCGAGCTTGATACCCAGCTGGCCCATGGCGTCAACGCCAAAGCCGACCGGGCCCTCGGTGAAGCCGGACTCCAGCTTGGCGGTAAAGCCCTGGCCCCATTCTTCTGCCTTGGCCTGTGGTGCGTTGCTTTGGCGGAAGTCGCGGTTGATGTAATGGTTGCGCAGCTCCAGGCGTGCGTGGCTGTCGCCGATAAAGTCTGCCAGCGCCGGCAATGGCAAGGCGAGCGTGGCCAGCCAGGCAGCTGACATGATGTGCGTGCGGTTCATTGTTGTTGTTTTACCCGACATGGTGGTTCTTCCTTGAAGTCAGTGCTTGCTGGCGCCAGCGGCGCCGATACCGGTCATGGAGCGGATGAACTGGGCCAGGTAGCGGCCACGCTCCTCACTGGCACGTTCGGAGCTGTCGGTGACCGAGAACGCCCAGGCACTCAGGAACGCCAGGCTCATGGAGAACAAGGCCGGGTTGCTGTAAGGGAACAGCGCTTTATCGTGATGCAGCACGTTGACCCACACTGCCGGGCCCAGTACCACCAGCAGCACCGCCGAGGCCAGGCCGGCCATGCTGCCGCACACTGCGCCGCGGGTGGTCAGGCCTTTCCAGAACATCGAAAGCAGCAGCACCGGGAAGTTGACGGAGGCAGCCACCGCCAGCACCAGGCCGGAGAGGAAGGCGATGTTCTGCGACTCGAACATCAGGCCGAGCATGACCGCCAGCAGGCCGATCAGCAGGGTGGCGACACGCGATACGCGCATTTCCTCCTGCTCGGTGGCCTTGCCTTGGCGGATCACGCAGGCATACAGGTCGTGGGATACCGCCGATGCGCCGGACAGCGCAAGGCCGGCGACCACGGCAAGGATGGTGGCGAAGGCCACAGCAGAGATGAAGCCAAGGAACAAATTGCCACCGACAGCCTGGGCCAGGTGCACGGCGATCATGTTGCCGCCGCCAATGATTGCACCGGTGGCGTCGCGGTAGGACGGCTCGGTGCCGACCATGACGATGGCGCCAAAGCCGATGACGATCAGCAGCAGGTAGAAGTAACCGATGAAACCGGTGGCATAGAACACGCTCTTGCGTGCTTCCTTGGCATCACTGACGGTGAAGAAGCGCATCAGGATATGCGGCAGGCCGGCGGTGCCGAACATCATGCCCAAGCCCAGGGAAATGGCATCCACCGGATTGGACAGCAGGCCACCCGGGGCCATGATCGCCTGGCCCTTGGCATGCACGGCCACCGCGCTGGCGAACATGGCTTCGGTGCTGAAGCCGAAGTGCTTGAGCACCATGAACGCCATGAAGCTGGTGCCCGACAGCAGCATCACTGCCTTGATAATCTGCACCCAGGTGGTAGCGAGCATGCCGCCGAACGTTACATAAGCGACCATCAGCACACCGACCAGCATCACCGCATACAGGTAGCTGATGCCGAACAGCAGCTCGATCAGCTTGCCGGCACCGACCATCTGTGCCACCAGGTACATCAGTGCCACGACCAGGGTGCCGAACGCCGAGGTCAGGCGTACCGGGGTTTGTGCCAGGCGGTAGCTGACCACGTCGGCAAAGGTGTACTTGCCCAGGTTGCGCAGCCGTTCGGCGATCAGGAACAGAATGATCGGCCAGCCGGCCAGCACGCCCAGGGCGTACAACAGGCCGTCATAGCCGTTCAGGAACATCATCGCGGAGATGCCCAGGAAGGAGGCGGCGCTGATCATGTCGCCTGCGATCGCCAGGCCGTTCTGCATGCCGGTCAGGCCCCCGCCGGCGGTATAGAAGTCGCTGGCCGAGCGGGTGCGCAAAGCCGCCCAGCGGGTGATCAGCAAGGTGAAGCAGACGAACACCATGAACATCGAAATGGCTGTCCAGTTCATTGTGCGCACTCCTGCTTGACCTTTTCATTGAGCGGGTCGAGCACATTGTTGGCGCGGTGCACATAGATGCCGGTCAGGGCAAAGGACAGCAGCACCATCAGCACACCCACCAGCATGCCGACGGTGGTCACACCGCCGCTGAGCGACTGGCCAAGGGTGCTGGGCGAAAACGCCACCAGCAGGACGAAGCCGTAGTAGATCACCAGCATGGCCAAGGTCAGGCTGCCGTTGAGGCGGCGTTTGCGCTGCACCAGGTGCTGGAAGTCGGGGTGGTTGGCGATGCTTTCTATGCGTTCGGGTGTCATGGCAAGCGATCTCTTGGTTTTGTAATTGTTTTGTTGAGGTCACGCGGGTGTTGCGGTATTGCAAAAGGGCCTCTTCGCGGGCATGCCCGCTCCCACAGGGAGGGTGTTACCCTCAGCCCTTGTGCGGTGCTTGTGGGAGCGGGCGCGCCCGCGAAGCAGGCGGCGCGGTCTTAAAGCTGGTCGAAGTCGAGCACCACCTTGTCGCTCACCGGGTAGGTCTGGCACGACAGCACGTACCCGGCTGCCACTTCGTAGTCTTCCAGGGCATGGTTGCTGTCCATTTCCACTTCCCCCTCGACCACCCGGCATTTGCAGGTCGAGCACACACCGGCCTTGCACGAGTAGGGCAGCTCGGCGCCGATGGCATTGCCGGCGTCCAGCACGTTCTGGGTGTTGCGTGGCAAGTCGAAGGTAAGGGCGCGGCCGTCGCTGATCACGGTGATGTGGCTGAGCGCCGAATCCACCTGGCGCGCTGCTTCACGGGCCTCGCGACGGGTCTCGTTACCGGCGGCGGCGAACAGCTCGAAATGAATGCGCTCTTTGTCCAGGCCATTGGCCTGCAGGCTGTCACGTACGGTTTCGGTCATTGCCTGAGGCCCGCAGATGAAAGCCGCGTCCAGGCCTGGAACGTCCAGCCAGCGGGAGAACAGTTGGCCGCACTTGTCGGCGTCAATGCGGCCGTTGTACAGGTCAACATCCTGTTGCTCGCGGCTGAACACAAAAATCAGGTTCAGGCGGTCGAGGTACCGATTTTTCAGGTCTTCGAGCTTGTCGCGGAACAGCGCGCCAGAGCTGGAACGGTTGCCGTACAGCAAGGTGAAGCGGCTGTGCGGCTCACTGTCGAGGGTGGTGCCGATGATCGACAGGATCGGAGTAATGCCACTGCCGGCCGCGACGGCCAGGTAATTGCCCTGACGGGCAGGGTCCAGCGGCACGAAGAAGCTGCCCGATGGCGGCATCACGTCCAGTTGCTGGCCGGCCTTGAGCACTTCATTGGCAAACGCCGAGAAACGCCCGCCTGGCACGCGCTTGACAGCCACGCGCAGCTCGCCGTCCTGCACGGCGCTGCAAATAGAGTAAGAGCGGCGGACCTCTTCGTTGTCCAGTTGAGTACGCATGACCAGGTACTGGCCCTGGGTGAAACGGAACTGTGCCTGCAGGCGCTCGGGCACGTCGAAGGCAATCGAAACCGCATCACGGGTTTCGTTGCGCACTTGCTTGATGGTCAGGCTGTGAAACTGGCTCATGGCGTTCTCCACGGCTCAAATGCATTTGAAGTAATCGAACGGCTCCAGGCACTCGCGGCAGCGGTACAGCGCCTTGCAGGCGGTAGAGCCGAACTGGCTGAGCATTTCGGTGCGGTTACTGCCGCACTGCGGGCAGCACACCTGGGGGGCTTCACCGAGCAGGCTGCGCTTGCTGGCGCTGCCCTGCGGCGGGGCGATGCCGTAGGTGCGCAGGCGCTCGCGGCCCAGCTCGCTGATCCAGTCGGTGCTCCAGGCCGGGGTCAGCCGACGCTCAAGGTCCGGCGCGGGGAAACCCGCCTGCTCCAGCGCCTGGCGGATATCGCCTTCGATCACCTCGGTCGCCGGGCAGCCGGAGTAGGTCGGTGTCACCACCAGGTGCAGGTGGCCGGCGCGCCAGTCGAGGTCGCGAACGATGCCCAGGTCGACCACACTCACCACGGGCACTTCCGGGTCCATGACCTGGCCCAGCACCTCCCAGGCCCGGGCCAGGTCCTCGCCGCGTGGCGCCCGCGCGCCACGGTCGCCGGCAATCAGCTCACCAGGTTGCATCGGGGTAAGCCCTTGGCAGGAACTGCATTTCGGCCAGTAGCAGGCCCAGGTGCTCGGTGTGCAGGCCTTTGCGGCTGTCCAGGTAGAAGTGACTGGCAGCCTTGGGCAGCGGCAGCTCGACCGACGCGAAGGTCTCGCTCACCTGTTTCAGCCAGGCAGCACCAGCGGTGTCGGGGTCGGCAGCGATACCTGCCTGGGCCAACTGCACCTCGTTATCGCTGGCGGCCGTCAGTTCGACGGTAAAGCGCCACAGTGCAGGAATGGCGGCAAGCATGCGCTGACGGCTCTCTTCTGTGCCGCCACCCAGGCGCTGTACCCACTCGCTGGAGCGGCGCAGGTGGTAGGTGACTTCCTTGAGTGCCTTGGCGGCGATACCGGCGATACGCTCATCGCTTGAGCCGGCCAGGCCCTGTAACACGGCAAAGTGCCAGGCGTCGTAGAGGAATTGCTTGGTCATGGTCACGGCAAAGTCGCCGTTGGGTTGCTCGACCAGCAGCAGGTTGCGATAGGCCCGCTCGTCTCGGCGGAAGGCCAGGGCATCGGCGTCGCGGCCGTCGTCCAGCCGCTCGGCTGCGTATTCCAGCCAGTTGCGCGCCTGGCCGACCAGGTCCAGGCCAACGTTCATCAGGGCCAGTTCTTCTTCGATGGCCGGGGCGTGACCACACCATTCACAGAGGCGCTGGCCTTGTACCAGGGCGCTGTCGCCAAGCAGCAGCAGGTAGGGGATAAGGGCTTCGTTGTGCATGGCCAACCTCACATGTGTCCGACTTCATCGGGCAGCTCGTAGAAGCTGGCATGGCGGTAGACCTTGTCGTCCGAAGGGGCGAACAGCGGGTCTTTCTCGTCAGGGGAGGAGGCGGTGATCAGCGCCGAAGGCACCACCCACAGGCTGACGCCCTCGCTGCGTCGGGTGTACAGCTCGCGGGCATTTTCGATGGCCATGGCGGCGTCGGCGGCATGCACGCTGCCGACATGCTTGTGGTTAAGGCCGTGCTTGCTGCGCACGAACACTTCGTAGAGGGTCCAGACAGACATTTTCGATCTCCGCATCAATCGCCGCTCAGGCGGCGTTCTTGTTCTGTTGCTTGCGCGCGTAGGCCACGGCGGCCTCGCGAACCCAGGCGCCGCCCTCGATGGCCTGGCGGCGGGTGGCGACACGTTCCTGGTTGCACGGGCCGTTGCCCTTGATCACTTCGTAAAATTCGTCCCACTGAATTTCGCCGAAGTCGTAGTGACCGCGCTCGGCGTTCCACTTCAGTTCAGGGTCGGGGGCCGTGCAGCCGAGCAGTTCGAGCTGCGGCACGGTCTGGTCAATGAAACGCTGGCGCAGTTCATCGTTGGTCTGGCGCTTGATCTTCCAGGCCATGGACTGAGCGCTGTTTGGAGAATGTTCGTCGCTGGGGCCGAACATCATCAGCGATGGCCACCACAGGCGATTGATTGCGTCCTGGACCATGTCGCGCTGTGCCTGGGTGCCGTGACGCATCATGGTCAGGAGCATTTCGTAGCCCTGGCGCTGATGGAAGCTCTCTTCCTTGCAGATACGGATCATCGCGCGGGAGTAGGGGCCATAGGAGGTGCGCTGCAGTACCACCTGGTTGACGATTGCAGCGCCATCGACCAGCCAGCCCACTGCGCCCATGTCGGCCCAGCTGAGGGTGGGGTAGTTGAAGATGCTCGAGTACTTGGCCTTGCCGCTGTGCAGCTTGGCGATTTCTTCGTCGCGGTCGGCGCCCAGGGTCTCCATGGCGCTGTACAGGTACAGGCCGTGGCCGGCTTCGTCCTGGATCTTGGCCATCAGTTGCAGCTTGCGCTTGAGGCTAGGCGCGCGGGTGACCCAGTTGCCTTCGGGCAACATGCCGACGATTTCCGAATGGGCATGTTGGGAGATCTGCCGGATCAGGGTCTGGCGGTAGGCCTCTGGCATCCAGTTCTTGGCTTCGATCTTGATTTCGGCGTCGATCTTTTCCTGGAAGTTGCGTTCCGCGGCGGACATTTCTTCCAGCGATTTGACGCGCTTGACTCCGGTTTCCACTAGCTGTGCGTACATGTGCGGCGACTCCTGCTAAGGCATGAGTCATTTGTAAGCGATACAAAACATAACGTCAAACAGTTTTATATGTATCAAATAAGATTTGTGTATCGCTTTGGGGTCCCATCGCGGGTAAACCCGCTCCCACAGGGGCGCGCGGTACCTGTGAGCGCGAATAACACGCAAAAAAAAACCCCGGACAGTGCCGGGGCTGCACAGGCAGATGAATGACTCAGCTGGCCAACCGTTTGTCATACACGTGGCAAGCCTTGCCCTCGGAGCGTTTGAGCGTGCCGCAAGGCTGCAGGTGCACCTGGGTGCTGATGCCGATGTAGGTCTTGATCTGTTTGCTCAACTCCCCGGTCACCCGCTTGCGCTGGCCTTCATCGAGGTGCTGGCACTCCGCACGCAATTCAACATGCACTTCGACACTGTCCAGGTTGCCATTGCGATACAGGTGAATCTCATACAGCTCGGAAAGCTGTTTTATTTTCAATACCTGTTCTTCGATCTGGGTCGGGAACACGTTGACGCCGCGAATGATCAGCATGTCGTCGCTGCGCCCGGTGATCTTGCCTATCCGCCGCATGGGCCTGGCTGTGCCGGGCAAAAGGCGGGTAAGGTCGCGGGTGCGGTAACGGATCATCGGCAGCGCCTCTTTGCTTAGCGAGGTGAACACCAGTTCGCCCAGTTGGCCGTCCGGCAACACCTCACCGGTGACCGGGTCGATGATCTCGGGATAGAAGTGGTCTTCCCAGATGGTCGGGCCGTCTTTGGTCTCGATACATTCCATCGCCACCCCGGGCCCCATGATTTCCGACAGGCCATAGATGTCGAGGGCATTGATGCCCAAACGCTGCTCGATCGAACGGCGCAGCTCGTCTGTCCACGGCTCGGCACCGAAAATACCCAGGCGCAGCTTGAGGTCATGGGGGTCGATGCCCTGGCGCTCGATCTCGTCGGCCAGGTTGAGCATATAGGACGGCGTCACCATGATGATGTCGGGCTGGAAGTCGCGGATCAGCTGCACCTGCTTCTCGGTCTGACCACCCGACATCGGGATTACCGTACAGCCCAGGCGCTCGGCGCCGTAATGCGCACCCAGCCCGCCGGTGAACAGGCCGTAGCCGTAGGAAACATGCACCTTGTCGCCTTTGCGCCCACCCGCAGCGCGGATCGAGCGGGCGACCACATTGGCCCAGGTATGAATGTCGTTCTGCGTATAACCGACCACCGTAGGCTTGCCGGTGGTACCGCTGGAAGCATGCAGGCGTACCACTTCCTCCTGGGGTACGGCAAACATGCCGTAGGGGTAGTTGTCGCGCAGATCGTTCTTGCCGGTGAAGGGGAACTTCGCCAGGTCTGCCAGGCACTTGAGGTCATCGGGGTGGGTGCCGCATTCGGCAAAGCGCTGGCGGTACAACGGTACATTGTCGTAGGCGTGCTTCAGGCTCCAGCGCAGGCGCTCCAGCTGGTGCTGGCGCAGGGAATCGACGCTGGCGGTTTCCATCGGGTCCAACAAGGCACGGTCGGCATCATGGTACATGTTCATGGCTTCACTCGAATTGTTCTTGTACGCCGTGCGGGGCCGGTTACGGGCCGCGCGGTGAGTGTCATGAGCGCAGCATATACGGCTGCGTTCGGTTCGGTAACAGGCTGAAGGCGTGACCCGCTCAGAGGCGTTCTATGACCATGGCGATGCCCTGGCCAACGCCAATGCACATGGTGCACAGGGCATAGCGGCCGGCAGTTTCCTCCAGTTCGTGCAGCGCGGTGGTTACCAGGCGTGCACCGCTCATGCCGAGCGGATGGCCCAGCGCAATGGCTCCGCCGTTGCGGTTGACCCGGGGGTCGTCGTCGGCCAGGCCTAGCTCGCGTAGCACCGCCAAGCCTTGGGCGGCGAAGGCTTCGTTAAGCTCGATGACGTCCAGGTCGGCCAGTGACAATCCCGTGAGCTCAAGTACCTTTCGGGTTGCCGGCACCGGGCCGATGCCCATCAGCCGTGGCTCAACCCCGGCCACGGCCATGCCGACGATACGGCCGCGGGGCTTCAGGCCATGGCGGCGGGCAGCGGTGCTGCTGGCCAGCAACAGGGCGCAAGCGCCGTCGTTGACACCGGAGGCATTGCCGGCGGTGACGCTACCCCCTTCACGGAACGGGGTGCCGAGACGGGCGAGTTGTTCCAGCGTGGTGTCGCCGCGCGGATGCTCATCGTGCTCGACCACTTTGGCCGGGCCTTTGCGCTGGGGGATTTCGACCGGCACGATTTCTTGCGCAAGGCGGCCGCGGGCCTGAGCAGCGGCCGCCTTGTGCTGGCTGCGCAGCGCGAAGCCATCTTGGTCGGCGCGGGAGATAGCAAACTGTTCAGCGACGTTTTCAGCGGTTTCCGGCATCGAATCGGTGCCGTAGGCAGCCTTCATCAGCGGATTGACGAAGCGCCAACCGATGGTGGTGTCGAACAACTCGGCTGCGCGGCCGAAGGCCTGCTCCGACTTGCCCATGACGAAGGGCGCGCGCGACATCGACTCAACGCCGCCAGCCAGCATCAGCCCGGCTTCGCCGCAACGCAGGGCGCGGGCAGCATTGCCGATGGCGTCCAGGCCGGAGCCGCACAGGCGGTTGATCGTGGTCCCCGGTATTTCGGGGGGCAGCCCGGCCAACAGGGTGGCCATGTGGGCCACGTTGCGATTGTCTTCGCCGGCCTGGTTGGCACAGCCGAAGATCACGTCGTCGACCGCTTTCCAGTCCAGCTCGGGGTGGCGCTGGATCAAGGCCTTCAGCGGAATGGCGGCGAGGTCATCGGCACGTACGCCGCTCAAAGCCCCGGCATAGCGCCCTATGGGGGTGCGCACGGCGTCGATGATCAGGGCATCGGCGAGGGTGTGTTCAGTCATCTTGCGTCTCCTGCGCCAGCACGGTGCCGCGCACTTTGTAGGATTTGCCATGGAACATCGCCACCAGCTCACCGCGCTGGTTGTGGATGCGCACGTCGTACAGGCCGGTGCGGCCTTTGCGGCTGACCTCGCTGGCGTCGGCGGTGAGCACGTCATCGCGCAGCGCCGGTGCCAGATAGTCGATGCTGCAACCCAGGGCCACGGTGGCCTGGTCGTAGCTGTTACAGGCGAAGGCAAACGCCGAGTCGGCCAGGGCGAAGAGGAAACCGCCATGGCAGGTGCCGTGGCCCTGGATCATGTCGGCGCGTACCGGCATGCCCAGGCTTGCCCGGCCCGGGCCGGCATCCAGCAGGCTGATGCCCAGGCCCTGGGTGGCCAGATCTCGGGCATACATGGCGTCGGCACAGGCTTGTGCCAGTTCGAGTTCAGTCATGCAGGGTGCCTCCTTTGGCCTCGCAACGGCGTAACAGCAGAGAAGGGCGGTAGCGGCTCTCGCCGTAGCTGCGCTGCAGGTTGTCGAGCACGCGCAAGGTGTGGGCGATGCCGATGTGCGCAGCCCAGGCCAGCGGGCCACAGGGGTAATTGACACCGGCGCGCATCGCCAGGTCGATGTCAGCGGCGCTGCCGACGCCCTGCAACACGGCATCGGCAGCTTCGTTGGCGAGCATTGCCACTGTGCGCAGCACCACCAGGCCGGGCAGGTCGGCGACAGCAGTAACCTTGAGGCCGGCCCGCTGCAGCAGGGTCACAGCCTGGTCACGAGCGCTTGCGATGGTGTCGGCCGACCAGCTGATGGCAATACGTGAGGCGGTGCTGTAGTCCAGCGCAAGATCAAGCAGCACCAGGTTGCGCAGGCCATCTTCACGGGCGCGCTGGCTGGCGAGGCGGCCATCGGACAGTGCCAGGGTGGCATCACCGACCTGGATCACGCCGCTGCCAGCACGCTGGGTGATGGCAATGCCGTTATCGCGCAGGCGTTCTGCCAGTGGCTGCAGCACCCCCAGATGCCCCTCGACAACACAGGCATCAACACTGGCGGGGCTGTGCAGTTCGGCCGGCACTGGGCGCTGCGCGCCTTCAGCGTAGCTATAGAAGCCTTGGCCTGTCTTGCGGCCGAGGCGACCGGCATCCACCAGCTCTTTTTGCACCAGTGAAGGCTGGAAGCGGAAGTCCCCATAAAATGCGTCGAACACCGAGCAGGTCACGGCGTAGTTGACGTCGTGGCCGATCAGGTCGGTAAGCTCGAACGCACCCATACGGAAACCACCGGCATCACGCAGCAGCGCATCAAGGCTGGCGCAATCGGCCGCTCCTTCCTGTAACAGGCGCAGGCTTTCGGCATAGAAAGGCCGCGCCACACGGTTGACGATAAAGCCCGGTGTCGAGCGCGTGTGCACCGGCTGTTTGCCCCAGGCTTGGGCGGTGTCGTAGATGCACGCGGCCACGGCCGGCTCAGTTGCCAGGCCCGACACCACCTCGACCAGCGCCATCAGCGGTGCGGGGTTGAAGAAGTGCATCCCCACCACCTGCTGCGGGCGTTCAAGGCCGGCAGCAAGGCTGGTGATGGACAGCGATGAAGTGTTGCTGGCAATAATGCAATCTGCTGTGCACAGGGCTTCTAACTGATTGAACAGCGCCTGCTTGACCTGCAGGTTCTCGACGATGGCTTCGATCACCAAGCCGGCATCGGCCAGCGCGTCGAGCGTGTCGACCGGGCACAGGCGGATGCTGATCATTTCACGCTCGACAGCCTGCAATTTGCCTTTTTCCACGAGCCGGGCGAGCTGGCGATCAATACCGGCCACTGCCTGGGCAGCGGCCCCTGGGCGGTTGTCGTAAAGCTTTACCGGGTGGCCGGCCTGAGCCGCCACCTGGGCGATGCCGGCCCCCATGGCACCAGCACCGATCACCGCTACGGGCACATTGCTTGCGAGTGCGCCCATGTTCAGCGCCCCTTGAATGCGGGAGTACGCTTGTTGATGAAGGCGCTGACGCCTTCACGGTAGTCCTCGCTGCGCCCGGCCAGGCGTTGCAGGTCGCGCTCAAGCTCCAGTTGTTCATCGAAGCCGTTGTCGAAACTGGCATTGAGGCTGCGCTTGATCAACGCCAGGCCGTAGGTAGGCTGGGTGGCGAGCTGGCGGGCCAGTGTGAGGGCTTCGTCACGCAGTGCAGCATCGTCAACCACGCGATGGATCAGCCCCCATTGCTGTGCCTGTTCGGCGCCAAGGCGTTCGCCCAGCATGGCCAAGGCTTTGGCCCGTGCCATGCCGACCAGGCGCGGCAGCAGCCAGGTCCCGCCAGAGTCTGGCACCAGGCCAATTTTGCAAAATGCCTGGATGAAGCTTGCCGAGCGGGCGGCCAGTACCAGGTCGCAGGCCAGCGGAATATTCGCGCCGGCCCCGGCGGCAACACCGTTTACCGCACAGATTACCGGCAGTGGCAGGTCGCGCAGGGTGCGTACCAGCGGGTTGTAGTACGTGTCGATTGAAGCGCCCAGGTCTGGCATTTCAGCGCCTGGGGCAACGTTACGGTCGGACAGGTCCTGGCCTGCGCAGAAGCCGCGGCCTTCAGCCGTCAGCAACAGCACCCGCGCATCGCTGCTCTGGCGCACTTGCTTGAGTGCTTCGCGTACTTCCAGGTGCATGGCGGTGTTGAAGCTGTTCAGCTGCTCGGGGCGGTTCAAGGAGAGGAGGGCGACGCCGTCCTCAATGGAAAACAGGATGTGCTGGAAAGTCATGACAGACTCGCTCCGTCAGTCGAGGGAAAGGTGATCAGCGGCCTTGGAAACGGGCCTGGCGCTTTTCCTGGAAGGCCCGGATACCTTCGTCGCGGTCGGCGGTGCCGGCCAGCAGGGTGAATGCATGGCGTTCGAAGCGCAGGCCACTGGCCAGGTCTGTATCGCCGGCCTTCAGCAGCGCCTCTTTTGCCAGGCGCACGGCCAGCGGCGCCTTGGCGGCGATGCTGCGGGCCACATGCAGGGCGCGTTCTACGGTGAATTCGGGCTGGGTCACTTCACTGACCAGGCCTGCCTGCTGGGCGTGACGGGCGCTAATGGCTTCGCCGGTCAGCACCATCTGCATGGCCAATGGCTTGCCAACGGCGCGCAACAGGCGCTGGGTGCCGCCAGCGCCGGGGATGATGCCGAGGTTGATCTCCGGCTGGCCGAAACGGGCGTCGGTACCGGCGATGACGATGTCAGCGCACATCACCAGCTCGCAACCACCGCCCAAGGCATAGCCATTGACTGCCGCAATCAGCGGCTTGGCAAAGCCGGCGATGCGCTGCCAGTGGGCTACCCGAGGATCGTTGAGGATGCCGACCAGGTCGCGCTCGGCCATTTCGCGGATGTCAGCGCCTGCGGCGAATGCCTTGCGGTTGCCAGTGACCACCACCGCAGCGGTCTGATCATCTTGGGCGGCTGTATCCAGTGCAGTGGCCAGCTCTGCCAGTAGCTCGGTACACAGGGCGTTGAGAGCCTCTGGCCGTTGCAAGGTGATGAGCTGAACGCCGTTTTCCGGCGCCTGCACATTGAGATATCGCGGCATGTCGGGGTCCTCTGGCTGCACGCACGGCACATCGTGGGGCCGGCATTTCTTGGAATTGTTTGCAGGGTCGTGATGCTGGGTCACGAACAGGTGAGCCCAGTATATGCATTATGCGATACACGAAATCAACATCAAAAATGCCATATCGTATCTCTTTAATGAGATCTTTAACTATTTCAATCGTTACGATTAAGGACTTTTAAACCGTATAATGTCGATTTTTAACTGATTATCGAGTGTTTTCGCCTGCCGATCCAAGCAGATATAAAGTGATACACAGCGATGGCGTTTGACGAGAAATTTCCTTGTGATACAAGATCAGGTGCCATTTCAAATCATTTCTGGAGTTCGCATGCCTTGCTATCGACTGGACGGCCTGACGCCCGTGGTTCACCCGACCGCCTACGTGCACCCAAGTGCAGTACTGATCGGCGATGTCATCGTCGGCCCTCGTTGCTACATAGGCCCCTTGGCATCGCTCAGGGGCGACTTCGGCCGCATCGTGCTAGAGGAGGGCGCCAACCTTCAGGACACCTGCGTGATGCATGGCTTCCCGGGTGGTGACACCGTAGTAGAGCGCAACGGGCACATCGGCCATGGCGCCGTGCTGCACGGATGCCGCGTGGGCGAAGACGCCTTGATCGGCATGAACGCAGTGGTCATGGATGGCGCCCACGTAGCGCCAGGCTGCATCGTTGCGGCCACCGCTTTCGTCAAGGCCGGCTTCGAATGTGCGGCTCAGAGCCTGGTGATGGGTTCGCCAGCGCTGGTAAAGCGCCCGTTGACCGATCAGGAGCTGGCCTGGAAGCAGGCCGGCACTGCGCAGTACCAGGAACTGACGCAGCGCTGCATGACCAGCATGGTCGAATGCCCGCCGCTGGCCGAGGCAGAAGTGGGGCGCCCGCGTATGGAAGACACCGGCTTCAGGCCCAAAGGCCAGGCAAGCGCATGAGCCTGACAGCCACCCGCATTGGCCAGGCGGCCCGCCGCACAGGTATAGTCGGTGCTTTATCCGCGCACAGTTCGCCCATGAGCAATCTTGCACCACTGAACCATTTGATCACCCGCTTTCAGGAGCAGACGCCAATCCGCGCCAGCTCGCTGATCATCACGCTGTACGGCGATGCCATCGAGCCTCACGGCGGGACCGTCTGGCTGGGTAGCCTGATCAACCTGCTGGAGCCGATAGGTATCAACGAGCGGTTGATCCGCACGTCGATCTTTCGCCTGACCAAGGAAGGCTGGCTGACCGCCGAAAAAGTCGGCCGGCGCAGCTATTACAGCCTCACCGGCACGGGCCGGCGCCGTTTCGAAAAAGCCTTCAAGCGCGTTTACAGTGCGAGCCTGCCCGCCTGGGACGGCGCCTGGACGCTGGTGTTGCTGTCGCAGCTGGAGGCCAGCAAGCGCAAGGCCGTGCGCGAAGAACTGGAGTGGCAAGGCTACGGCGCCATCGCCCCGAACGTACTCGGCTGCCCGCGCGCTGATCGTGCCGACCTGGCGACCACCTTGCGCGAGCTGGACGCCACTGACGACAGCATCGTCTTCGAAACCCACACCCAGCAAGTACTGGCCTCCAAGGCCATGCGCGCCCAGGTGCGGGAGAGCTGGCGGATCCAGGAACTGGGCGAGCACTACAGCGAATTCATCCGCTTGTTCCGGCCGCTGTGGCAGGCGCTCAAGGAGCAGAAAGAGCTCGATGCCCAGGACTGCTTCCTGGCACGGACCTTGTTGATCCACGAGTACCGCCGGCTGCTGCTGCGTGACCCGCAGTTGCCGGATGAGCTGCTGCCTGGGGACTGGGAAGGCAGGGCTGCTCGCCAGTTGTGCCGTAACCTCTATCGGCTGGTGTGGGACAAGGCCGAAGCGTGGCTGGGGACCGCGCTGGAGACGGCGGATGGGCCGCTGCCGGATGTCAACGAGAGCTTCTACAAGCGGTTTGGTGGTTTGGGCTGAAGCCGGCGATATTCCCTTTCAAGGCTTGCTGGGTGGTTGCGGATGTTCTGGCTTGGCAGGGTCGGCGTACCACTGCTCCCTTGGCACCCACTTGGCCTGCAGCGGGTCGCCGAGGTAGTGGGGCGACATGATCTGCACGCCGTACTCGTTGAAAACGTCCTGGATATTGGCGTGCAGCAGGCTGAGCAGGAGGGCGCGTGGCCTGGGCAGCGACGGAATGGCCTGGGCCACCAGGCGGTACTCCGGATAAAAATCCGACAGCGCCGTCTGGAACACCTGGGGTTCGGGTTTTGCCAGTACGCCATCGGTACGCCGGGCCGCCTCCAGCAACATGGCTTCGACCTGCCGCCACGGCGTGTCGTAGCCGATGGTCACCACCGTATCGACCACATAGCCTGGCCCCTCGACGATGCGTGAGTAGTTTTTCGTCACGGTGCCCGTGATCATGGAATTGGGCAGCGTGAGCACCTCGCCAAGGCCGGTGCGGATGGTGGTGGTGAATATGCCCACCTCGGTCACCGTGCCTTCGTAGTCGCCCACGCGCACGAACTCACCGGCGCGCAGCGTCCTTGTATAGGTGAGAATCAGCCCGGCCGCAGCCTGGCCGACGACACTGGTGGCCCCGAGCGAGATCATCAGCCCGAGCAGTACCGACAGGCCCTTGAACGCATCGGTACCTGAGCCAGGCAGGTACGGGTAGGCCATCACCAGGGCGAACAGCCAGATCGCCAATGACGTCAGCCGCATGGTGGGCTGCAGGGTTTCTTCGGTAAGCCACTTCAACGTGCCCGGCCGTGCCATGCGCCGCAGCACCCGTTTGGAAAACGCGCTGATACCGCGGGCAATGAAGAAAATCGACAGGGCAACGGCAAGCCCAGGGATGGCGTGAAGGATACCGCTGACCAGGTAGCCGAGCAGCGCCATCAGGTAGACATTCAGGCTTTCACCCCACGCCCGGGTATAGGGGAACTGCGACAGTACGAAGCCCAGCCATTGGTAGCAGAGCAATAGCAGCACCAGCCAGTACACCAGCCACAGCGAACGATCGGCCAGGTAGTAGAGGTTCTGCAGGTCGAACAGGGGTGTTTGACCCACCCTGAAACGCTCGGAGTGCTTGCCCATCAGTCTGGGCAACAGCCCCAAAAGCTTGCGCCGCACACCTCGCGCGCCCTTGGCCAGAAGCATGAACAGCAAGGTGGCCGCCGCCGAATAGCCGACAGCATTGAGCAGAAAGCGCACGCTGCGCGCCTGGCGTGTTTCCTCGACCACCAGGCGCAGGTTCTCTGCGGCCAGCTCGGCGGCTTCGCGCGCGGTGATATCGTTGGCGGCGGCGTCCTGCGGTGTGACGATGAACGCGCGGCGATCGCCCAGCAGTACCAGGTAACTGTTCAGGATAGAGTCGATTCTAATGCCCTGGTCATCTTCATCCTGCAACGCCTCTTCAATGGCCGACTTGGCCCGAAGGGCTCGAACCTGTGGTGTTTCACCCAGCAAGGTGGCACGAAAGACAAATACCGTGCGGTTGATGATTTGCAGCGCTGCAGGTTCAGGCGTTGCAGCACCGGCTGGCGTCGCTGAAGGCTCCAGGCCCTCTGCATGTAGGAGGGTTGAGCACAGCATCTGTAGCGCCAGAGCCAGCCAACACGCTTGCCTGCATCCACGCATGATCCTCATGCTTCGCTCCCCTGCGACCCGAGGTTGGGCTGCTTCCAGCATAGTCGGGTTTCTGGCCTGCCCAGCATCGCGTACACGGGTAACCAGGCCGTAAATACCCAAATATAAGGTTAACCATAACGATCTTTATGACACTTAAGGCTTATGGTGGTGCGTGTTATCTTTATCGTGAAAACCTTTAAAGCGTGCTATGGTTTACCTTATACAACTTAATATTAGTGCTGGTTGACTTTATGGATGACTTTTTTCCCGTCGCCTGCGCCGATACCCTTAATAAAATAGGGCTTCTGGTCAAGGCAAAGCGTTTGTCGCTCGGTTTACGCCAAACAGACCTCACGGTAGCAATCGGCGTCTCCGCGCATAACCTTCGCAAGATCGAAGGCGGCTCCGCGCGCGTGGACCTGCGTTCGTTCATGCTGGTGTTATGGCGCCTGGGTATCAGCGACACGGTCTTCGCCTCGCTGGAAGGCATTGAAAAAACCTCCCAGATCACCCGTTTCAGTGATGACGACGATGCCCACCAGCGCCTCGCATCCCGCCGCGTGCGGCTGGCAAAACCCAAGCCTGAGGAATTCTGATGTCCCGTGCCTACATCTATATGGAGCACCCCGACACAGCTGAGGTCATCACCCTTGGCCGGCTGACCCTAAAAGACAAGGTCGGTGAGTTCCTCTATGCGCCTGACCATGTGGCGCGAGGTGGCTGGGTACCCGACCCGATCAATTACCCCCTGCGTGCCGAGCCCTATACGGGGATCGCCAAGAACCGCGGCATACCCGGCTTCATCAATGACGCCATGCCTGATGGCTGGGGTGAGCGGCTGCTGCATCGGGCGTACGGCCAGGAACTGGGCACGCTCGATTTCTTGCTTAAGTCACCGAACAACGACCGCGTCGGCAACCTGATGGCCGGCGGCGCAACCACGCCCGCACCTGGCCTGGGCGATGGTGCGGTACCCACCTTGAAAGGCCTGGCGAAATTCGTCGCCGCGTGCGAAGCGGTGTACGACGGCCAGCTCGACGCCGAGTCGGTGGCAACCCTCAACGTACGCCAGCAGCGTTCCGCCCTGGGCGGCGCGCGCCCAAAACGTACGCTGCAGGACAACGGTATGCTGATTCTGGCCAAGCCCCGTGATCGCTTCGATCACTACGACCTGCCCTCGATCGAATATGCCTGCATGACCTTTGCAGCAGGGCAAGGCTTGAACGTCGCAAAAACCGCGTTGCATGCCGAAAACCCTTCAACCTTGCTGATCGAGCGCTTCGACCGCACGCCGATTGCACAGGGCGCCCGGCGCATTCCCATGCTCAGCGCATTGACCCTGCTGAACTCGGAATGGAACGGCGCACACCACCGGGATTGGCGCTACGCCGCAGTAGCCGATGAAATGCGCCGGCGGGGTGTGCCCGACGCTGATCTGCAGGAGCTGTTCAAGCGCATGTGCTACAACGCCCTGGTGGGGAACTCTGACGACCATCCACGCAACCATGCGGTGATCTGGGTGGCCGGCGGGTGGCGTCTGTCACCGATGTACGACGTACTGCCGATGCTCGAGGAAGGGCCGGCCCAGACCTTGGCCATGGCTGTTGGCCGTGAAGGCCGCCAGATCAGCCGCGCAAACCTGCTCAGTCACCACGCTCACTTTGCCCTGACGCGGGAGCAGGCCGAGCAGCTACTGGAAGAAGTGGCGGGGTGGGAGCAGGCGTTGAAGGCGCATTACCAGCAGTTGCTTGCGGGGGAAGATTTGCGCATGGCGTGTGAGGCGGCGAGTGCGGTGCGGATGCTCAGCTGAGCGAGCGTCTTTCGCTTTTGAATGACATGCATTCCCATTTATACTTGCATCTCATTTCCTTTGTGTTCAACGCTATCGTGCAGGCAGATCCTCCAAAGCCATCATTGCTCGCCACCTTGATCCGTCATTACGACGACTTGGTCGACCATGTGCGCCGGCGCTTCGGTGAACGGGTCTTCGCGCGTGAAGTCGTTCATGACCTTTGCGTGCAGTTGCTGGAGGATGACGAGCGAGAAGGGGTGCGGCAGCCCTTGGCGCTGTTATGCAAGATCGCCCATGACAATGCGGTTTCGCATTGTCGTCGCGAGCGCCGGCGGGGCAACGTGATCATCACACTGGCCGAGCTGCCTGAAGTCGCCTGCAGTGCACCACCACAGGAGCGCCAGGTCGATGCCGCGAAGACACTGGACAAACTGGTTGCCGCCATTTCCCGATTGCCTCCTCGCTGCCAGGCAGTATTCATCATGCACAAGTTGCACCAGATACCGCAGGCCGAGGTCGCAGAGCGCCTGGGCATTTCCCTGAAAACGGTAGAAAAGCATTTGCGCCTTGGTATGATCGCTTGCCGTGAATATCTGCAAAGCGAGGGGGCACCGTGAGCCGTCTACGCGATAAAAACGATGCCGCAGTCGATGATGCGCTGGCCACGTGTCGCGAGGACTTGAAGCTGCGTTTCCCTCTACCCAGCCCGCCACCTGCCAGAAAGCCTCGCAAAAGCACCAAGGCAGTCTCGTTGCTGGTGTTGGCCCTGGTGGCAGGTGCTGTGTGGCAGAACCCTGCGTACCGCAACGAGCACTATGTCACCCAGGTGGGGCAACGCCAGTCGGTGCAGTTGGCCGATGGCAGCCAGATCAAGCTGGACGGTGGCAGCGAGGTGCGCGTGAGCTGGCATTTGCGTAGTCGGAACATTGAGTTGGTACGGGGCCAGGCACTGTTCGCCGTTTCGCCCATGCTGTATCGGCCGTTTCTGGTCGATGCAGGCACTGCCGCTATACGTGTGGTCGGCACCCGATTCAACGTCAATAGATACTCGGATGATGTCCGGGTGACTGTTGCCCAAGGCCAGGTGGAAGTCAAAGGGCGGGCCTTGGACCGTACCTCGCAGCTGCTGGCCGGGCAGCAGTTGCTCGTCCACAACGGCATCCCCGCTGACGTGGTCAAGAGCAGTGTCGAAGACGCGATTGCATGGCAGCAAAGCCGATGGGTGTTCGAAGGCACACCACTGGTTGAGGTCGTTGCCGCACTGCAACGTTACTACGCCCAGCCGGTCGAGCTGGTGGGGCCTGAAGTAGGGCGCTTGCCGGTTTCAGGTGTTTTCAACAGCGACCAAGCCGAAACCTTGCTGGCGCTGCTGCCTGAAATTCTTCCGGTAAAGGTCACCAGGGAAGGCGCAAACCTGCGCATTCACCCCAAAGGGGCAAAAAATAATTCGCCAACGAGGTAGGGTTGCGACCGCTGGGAGGCGGCTATCACTTTGTACCCATCTCTTGGAGAATAAAAGTGAGTCAGCTCTTCCTGCGTGCACCTTGGCACGTATCGGTCTTGACCAGCACCCTGATGGCCAGCCAATGGTCGCACGCACAAGCGTTGGTGGTGGTTGAATTCAATGTTCCCGCATCAACACTGGAGCGCTCATTGAATGCCGTGGCTCGCCAGGCGGGCGCCCAGGTGCTGTTTTCCAGTGAACTGACTGCGGGGAAGCAGGCGCCGGCGCTGCAAGGGCGTTACACACTGGAGCAGGCGCTGGAGCATGTGCTTGAGCACAGCGGGCTGGTCGGCAAGGCGCGTGACGAGCGTACCTTCATTGTTGTGCCGCCAAACGATGCCATGATGGGCAGGGGGCTGGCTTCAACCAGCAGTACGGTGGAGCTGGCCAACGTGGAGATCACGTCCTCTCGGCTTTCCAGCAACGTGGTAGCGCAGGCTCGCCAGGTAAATGTCATCGAGCGAGAGCAACTGAAGCAACTGCGCCAAGGCTCTGATGGTTTGGCGACGTTACTGGCCAAGAGCATCCCGGGGATGGCCGATTCAAGCCGAACCATCACCGATTATGGGCAAACCCTGCGTGGACGTACGATGCTGGTCCTGGTCGATGGCGTGCCCCTGAACACCAACCGTGACTCCTCGCGTAACCTGGCCAACATCGACCCGGCATTGATCGAGCGCATCGAGGTGATTCGCGGCAGCAGTGCTATCTACGGCGCCGGTGCAACGGGCGGGATCATCTCTATCACCACGCGGCCAGCCGGCGGTGAAGCAATGGCCGAAACTACGTTGACCGGCGTGTCGCCCTTGAGCCAGATGGACAGCGATGGCCTGGGAGGGCAGTTACAGCACCATGTTGCCGGCTCACAAGGGGCCTTGGATTACGCGCTTGATTTCGGTGCACGCCATATCGGCGCCTCTTACGACGCCAAAGGGCATCGTATTGCGCCCGAGCCGAGCCAAGGCGACCTGTTTGATTCCAACACTTACAACATTGGCGGCAAATTCGGCTGGCGCATTGATGAGCAACAGCGCGTTCAGCTTTCGCTTAGCCACTACACCGCCGAGCAGGACAGTGACTATACCGCCGACCCCTCGGTCAGCCGGTTGCCGCCGGGTTCAGTCCCTGCGCAACCGTTGTCCGGGTTGTCACTCGACGAGCAAAACCAGATCAAGAACACATTAGTGAATCTTCAGTATGCCCACACAGAGGTGCTCGGAGGCACACTCGACACCCAGCTTTACTATCGCGACTATTTCACCCGCTTCACACCATTCGATGCGCGAGGCGTGGCCACCCGCGGGCGCAATGTCGATCAAGTCATGCAAAACAGTGAAGTCTTTGGTAGCCGCATCACGCTGCGAACCCCGTTAGGCGGCTCGGATACCGAGGTGTTATGGGGTGGCGACTTCAACCAGGAGCGCAGCGACATGCCCATCGATATCTTCGACCCGCAGGAATTCGATGCGAGCGGTGGGGCGGTGTTCAACAAGATCGGCAAGTTGACGTACATGCCAGACCTGACGTCCCGCAGCGTAGGCGCATTTGCACAGTTGCAGCACCGCTTCACCGAGCAGTGGTCAATGGAGGGCGGCGTGCGTTATGAATATGCCACTGCTAAATACGGGGACTTCGTGCCGCTGTCCGAATCGACTGCAGCGAGCCCAGCCACGGTGGAAGGCGGCAAGGTGCATTACGATGCGCTGCTTTCCAATATCAGCCTGACTTACTCGCCGGTCAGCGGACAGGCGATATATGCCGCCTTCAGCCAAGGCTTCCAACTGCCCGACATTGGCGTGCAATTGCGTAATGCGCGGCGGGACTTCGAGGTCGGATCTTCCAATCTGGAACCGGTCAAGACCAACAACTACGAACTCGGCTGGCGCGGCGACCTGGGCGAGCAGACCCTGGCATCGCTGGCCATTTTCTATACCACTTCCAAATTGGGGGATGTGCAAAGCTTCAACAATGGCCTGATCCTCACGCGCACCCAGGAACGGATCTACGGTGTTGAGGGCAGTGCCGACTGGCTGACCCGCCACGAGCATTGGGGGGCAGGGGGGAGCTTCACCTGGATGAAAGGGCGCGAGCAACCGGACGGAGGCGATTGGCAAGACATGACGGGCTACCGTATTCCACCGCTGAAGCTGACGGCTTATCTTCAATACAAACCTGACGAAGACTGGACCCACCGCGTGCAGGCGACTTACTTTGGCGCAGAGGACTACCGCCTCAATGGCGTAGAGAGTTTTGGCAGACGCAGGGTGGAGGTTTACACCACGGTGGACGTCATCAGCCAGTACCAACTGAGTGAAGGGGATCAGATCAGCGTAGGCGTACAGAACCTGTTCAATCGGTACTATTATCCGCTCTATAGCCAGCTGATGCGGAACAGCAACAATACCAGCCACTTGCCAGCGCCCGGTGCCGTAATCACAGCGAGTTATACCCACCGATGGTGATCTTGCAGGCCATGTTCAGCACGGTCTGAATATAACTAAACTAAATGAACATTTAGCGTAGTTATATTCAGAAGCAACCAAAGAGGCAGGTGGCGAGGTGAATAAAAGGGCGCATCAAGTAGCCGTCGCCTGCCTGGCTAGGTCAAGTGCCGGGGCCTGAGTGCCTTGCAACCTGTCACAGTAAAGGCCCACACCTTGTTCGACGGTCAATGTCGCCGCCTCGTAGCCTGCAGCGCGCAAGCGTTCCAGATCGGCACAGGTGTAACACTGGTACTTGCCACGCAAATGCTCAGGGAATTCGCCGTATTCCAGAATGCCTTCCAGCAAGGCGATCTCCAAGGACAATGGGGGTTGATGCTGGTACCCGCGCAGCCGATTGATCACCGTCAGGGCGACGTCATTAAACGACTGGGCGCGCCCGCTACCGACATTGAAGATACCGCTCAACTGTGGGTGATCAAGGAAGAACATGTTGACCTTGACCACATCATCCACCGCAACGAAATCACGCAGATGGCCACCGCTGGGATAGTCCCCATAACTGCCGAACAGGCTGACTTTTCCATGGGACTGATACTGATTGAAGCAATGCAGGGCGACTGACGCCATCGCACCTTTGTGCTGTTCATGTGGGCCGTACACGTTGAAATAACGCAACCCGACGACCTGGCTGCGCGCTGTCATCAAATGCCGGCGTACCTGTTGATCGAACAGGTACTTGGAATAGCCATAGACGTTTAGCGGGCGCTCACACTCACGTTGTTCGCGAAAATCCTGCCCGGCGCCATAGACAGCTGCCGATGATGCATATAAAAGCGGGACCTGTTGCTGCTGAGCAGACGCCAGCAACTCACGGCTGAACCGGTAGTTGTTGTCCATCATGAAACGACCATCAGCCTCGACGGTGCTTGAACACGCGCCTTGGTGCAGCACAGCACGCACCTTGCCAAACTCACCGCGAGCAAAGCGATCGAGAAAATCGTCTTTGTCCAGGTAATCGGCAATTTCACTGTCGGCCAGGTTACGGAATTTGTCGCCATCGGTCAGGTCGTCGACGGCGATGATGTCGGTTTCGTTGCGCTGGTTGAGCGCTTGAACGAGATTGCTGCCGATGAATCCTGCAGCACCGGTTACGATGATGGTCATGCCAGATTCCCCGTGAGGGTGCGGAGCCCGCATTTTAACCAAGGCGACTTGAACCAACCTTAACCTGGATCAACGGAAGGACCGGTTTCGATGAATCAGGGATTTGTGCAGCTCAACATCTGGGCACTCACGGCGCAGTGACGAAATACGGATGTTCGGATAATGCATATTATGTTAAATCACTCATACCTCATTGATGCGTGTGCCTTATTGCTCCACTAACGGTGCAGCAAGCCTTTATCAGTAAGCGTCCGGGAAAGGCACATTGCGATGCGCTAAGCTGTAATCCATTTCAGGATTGAGGCCTCAGCATGGAATGCCACGTTCGTCCCGCTACGAGCAGAGATGCCGCAGCAATAAGCCGCGTAGTTATAGCCGCCCTGCGTGAGTCAAATTCAAAGGACTATGCACTTGACGTGATCGCTCAGGTTGAGCAGAGCTTTTCTCCTGAAGCCATCACCACGCAGCTTACGAAGCGTAGGGTCTTCGTTGCCTTATTGGGCGAAAACATTATTGGCACTGCCGGTCTCGACGGTGATGTCGTCAGAAGTGTTTTTGTTGACCCAGCTCACCAGAAAGGCGGTATCGGGCGGCACTTGATGGATGTAATTCATACAACCGCTGCCAGCGCCGGAATTGAAGCTGTACGTGTGCCATCGTCGATTACAGCTGAAAAGTTTTATACCGCGTTGGGTTATCAGAAAATCCGCGACGCGTTTCATGTGGCGGAGCGCACCATCATAATGGAGAAGCGGCTGTAGGATTAGCCAAGGCTATTTAACCGTTTCGGTTTTGCCTAGGAAATACGGGGCTTTGGGGCTTTCCACTCAATTCGCTATCACATCTTCGTTAAAAAACTAGACAAGGAGCTGATGCCAATCACCTCCTTGTCCGCTCGGGTCAGACGCTGATTGGATCTACCTTCTCACCATCAATCTGCATCTCAGCTAGCGCTTTAGCCACGACATCACGACCAAGCACACCGTCGTCGGCCAGGGCCTTCAATGCAGCCAACGCGACGAACTGCCGATCAACTTCAAAATGTCGACGCAGCGCCTCGCGGGTATCTGATTGTCCGAAGCCATCGGTGCCCAGTGCGACGAAGCGGCGATTTCCGACCCAGGGGCGGATTTGGTCGGCGTGGATTTTCATATAGTCGGTGGAGACCACTACCGGCCCAGCGTGACCGTCCAGCAATTGGGTCAGGTAAGGAACTTTCGGATCTTCCATGGGGTGCAGAAGATTCCAACGCTCAACCTGCTGTGCCTCACGACGCACTTCGGTCAGGCTGGTGGCACTCCAGACTTCGCTGCTCACGCCATAATCACGCTCCAGGATCTGCGCAGCGGCGATGACCTCCGGCAAGAGAGCACCGCTGCCCATGAGCTGGACATGCAGATCCTTCTTGACCTCTCGCTCAAGTGGCAGTCGATACAGCCCTTTGAGAATCCCCTCCTCCACACCTTCCGGCATGTCGGGATGAGGGTAGTTCTCGTTGAGTACGGTGATGTAGTAATAGATGTCTTCCTGCTCGACATACATGCGGCGCATGCCGTCATGCACGATCACAGCCAGCTCGTAGGCGTATGTCGGGTCGTAGGAAATACAGCACGGCACAGTAGCCGACATCACATGGCTGTGGCCATCGTCGTGTTGAAGGCCCTCGCCCATCAGCGTGGTGCGCCCTGAAGTTGCACCAAGCAAGAAACCTCGTGCACGGGCATCGCCGGCCGCCCACAGCAAGTCGCCCACGCGCTGGAAGCCGAACATCGAGTAGAAGATATAGAACGGTAGGGTCATCACACCGTGGTTGGCGTACGAGGTACTAGCCGCTATCCAGGATGAAGTGGCACCGGATTCGTTCAAGCCCTCCTGCATGATCTGCCCGTCCGCACTCTCCTTGTAGTAGGACAACGTGCCGGCATCCTGAGGTATGTAGAGCTGACCGACATGAGAGTGGATACCAATCTGCCGGAACAGACTCTCCATACCGAAGGTGCGTGATTCGTCGGGCACGATGGGGACGACCAGCTTGCCGATGTTCGGATCTTTCAGCAGCGTGCTGAGGATCCGCACGAACGCCATGGTCGTTGAAATGGAACGGTCGCCGGTGCCTTTGAGCTGTCCTTCTAATGCGGACAGCGGCGGAATCTGCAACGACTCAACCTGTGCATAACGAGCCGGAACATAACCACCCAAACTTTCGCGGCGCCCTTTCAGATACCGCGCTTCCGCACTTGCTTCGTCGGGCCGCAAGTAGGGCAACTCGCCGAGCTGATCGTCACTCAACGCCAGGCCGAAGCGATCACTGAAGGCTTTGACTGCCTCTGCGCCCATCTTCTTGAGTTGGTGATTGATGTTCTGCCCTTCACCCGCTTCACCCATCCCGAAGCCTTTGACCGTTTTGGCCAGGATGACAGTGGGACGACCCTTTTGGCGGGTTGCTGCTGCGTAAGCGTTATAGACCTTGACTGGATCATGGCCACCACGTGCAAGCTTCCAGATCTGCTCGTCGCTGATGTCGCTGACCAGGTCCAGCAGCTCCGGGTACTTGCCGAAAAAGTGCTCACGCACATAAGCACCGTTCTGGGACTTGTAGGTCTGATACTCACCGTCGACGCACTCCATCATGCGCTGACGAAGCAGCCCGGTCTTGTCCTTGGCCAGCAAGGCGTCCCAGCCACTTCCCCAGATCACCTTGATGACGTTCCATCCAGCGGCGCGATAAAGGCTCTCAAACTCCTGGATCACCTTTCCGTTACCGCGAACAGGCCCATCCAGACGCTGCAGGTTGCAGTTGACCACGAAGATAATGTTGTCGAGCTTCTCCCGCCCGGCCAGGGAGATCGCCGCCAGCGATTCGGGTTGATCCATCTCGCCATCGCCCAGGAACGCCCAGACTTTACGGCCCTGATGTTCCTTCAGTCCACGGTTTTCAAGGTATCGCATAAAGCGCGCCTGATAGGCGGCCGTAATGGGCCCCAGGCCCATAGAGACCGTGGGGAACTGCCAGAACTCTGGCATCAGGCGCGGATGAGGGTAAGAAGAGACGCCGTCACGATCAGTTTCACGACGGAAGTTGTCCAGCTGTTCTTCGGTCAGCCGGCCCTCGGTGTAAGCACGGCCATAAATGCCGGGCGCCGAATGCCCCTGGATGTATACCATATCGCCCGCGAAGCGCTCGGTACGCCCTCGGAAGAAATGGTCAAAGCCAACGTCATAGAGTACCGCCGCCGAGGCATAGGTCGCGATGTGCCCACCCACGCCTGAATGCTTGCCTGCGCGGAGTACCATGGTGAGTGCGTTCCAGCGGATATAGGCATTGAGGCGCTTCTCAATGTCGAGATCTCCCGGGTAGGGCAACTCGCGCTCCGGTGCAATGCTATTCACGTAAGGCGTGGTCACTCGACCATGGAAATCTCCGTGTACAGAAACGTCAAAGTCGAGAAGCTGGTCGATCAGGAAGTGCGCCCGGGGCCGCCCCTCCACTTCAACGACCGAAGCAATCGAGTCAATCCATTCGCGGGTCTCTTGTGGATCTTCATCGCGAAGCGGGTAGCTGTGCGCCATCGATAACTCTCCTTGTGTGGCTCGGCTGGTCGTTGTTCAACCAGCACCTTGTTGCATTTGCAATTGAATCTATCGTCAATCGAGCTATGATTGCAACTGCAATAACAACCTCGTTCTGGAGACGTCATGACCACCCCCACGCCAGACCTCTGGTACAACTTCATTCGTGCGCATCGCTGCCTCATCCGGGAAATCGAACGTCGCCTGGCTGAAGAGAACCTGCCGCCCTATGCCTGGTACGACGCGCTGTGGGGAATCGAAAGTGGGGAGGATGGTGCCCGTCGCATGCATGAACTGGCCGACGTGATGGCCATCGAGCGTTACAACCTTACCCGCCTGGTTGATCGCCTGGAAAAGGATGGACTGGTAGTGCGGAAAAAAGCGGCAGATGACGGCCGAGGTGCGATCGCTCGCATCACCGACAGCGGTCGCGATCTTCGCAAGCGGATGTGGACGGTTTACAAACAGTCCGTCGAGGAGCTTTTTCTGGCGGAGTTCAGTGATGAGCAACAGAGGTCGTTTGCGCTAGCCCTGGAAAGTGCGAGCCGTAGCGCCCGCACTAACAGGCGTGCTAATTAGTCCAGTCGGTAACGCCTGACTGCCCCGCTTACCCAAGAACTGTCGGCGACGCCCCGGCGAACCAAGGCGCGCAGTGCGGTCAACACTACCCAATGACGATTGAGGCGTTGGCTAGGCTCCAGACTATCCGCACCCAAAGCCGTGAACGGCGCAGTGACATGTGCAGCAAGTTGCGCAGCCACGAATTCATCGTACCCCGTCACCGCGATGACAGGCGTGTCTGCCGTGCCAAGACAGAGTTGAAGATGGCAGTTGGGCAGGTTCTCTTCTCTACGCAACCGTTGAAGACGAGCTCGCCTTTCTGCGTCCCGGGCAAGTCTGGTATAGCTCGGGCAACTCCATACCTCGGCTTTGATCCCCCACTCCGCTCGCAGCAGCTCGGCGGCTGCACATACCTCGCTAAGCATCGACCCAGCACCTAGCAGCCGAACAGATACTTCTTCGTCGACACCCTCAGACAAACGATACATTCCCAGGTAAGCCTGCGAGCGATCACATACCCGCCCTTCCCCTGGTTCGTCATGCAAAGTCATGTAGCAAAAACCAGGAGCTCCTTCCACGTACAACGCTTGCAACGCCCCAATACAAATAGCTTTGACTTCATCTCCACACGCGGGGTCGAAAGGTATGCATCGGCGATTGGATGCCAACCACAAGGGTAACCAGGGATGCGCTCCTTTCGCCCAACGGGACTGCGAAGACTCGATGTCGTTGAGGATGATGCCTCGCTCAGCAACCTGGGCGGTTAGCATCGACATTTGGGCGGATGTCGGTGACTGAGTCATGTAAAACAGCGGGCGCTCGGCGGCACGTGACTGCTCGCTAAACCAAAGGGGCCAGGCGCTGATCGCCGTGGTGCTCAACTGCTCGCTTATCCGATCATTGATCAAACCAAACTGCCCGCGGGTGCTGGAGCCGGTCTCAAGTCGCTTGAGAATATCGACAGCAGTTCCCAGGGGTGAGCCCGGCGCCCCTTCCCTTTCTCTGTAGCCTCGTTCGATGTGGCGAATGCAGGCCTGTGCGGCCGATATGGTGTCAGGGGTACGCTGTAAGCGAAGGTTGTCCATCCATGAAACTCCTCATGCGGTGTGCAATAGGGATAATCCAAGCTAGTTGCAAATGCAACCAGAAAGGATGGATCCTATGAGCTAGGCCTGAATTGAGGAACCAAGAATGAGGGCGAAGAAAACGGCGCCCGAAGACGCCGTTGCGGATAGGTAGATCAGCCTACCGATTTCAATATCAGTTTATGTGCTGTGGCCATTCGGTTACCGGCGATGGAAACATGGCAGCACAGCTCCACAGGGCAACAGGCTTACCCCGCTGCGATTGAAAGTGGCACCACCCTATTGGTCACCTGCCTTTGGCTGAGGTAGCGGGTGCAGCTTACCCTCAGGAACGAGGCAAAATTCACCACTTCTCCGCGGTAGTCCATGACCTCCTCGTACAGCTTGGCGATGAGCTGATTGGTGCTGACACTGTCCGCTGCAGCAATCTCGGTCAGGATGTCCCAGAACTGGTTTTCCAGACGCAGGGTGGTGACCACGCCCCGGATGCGCAAGGAGCGCGAGCGCGATTCATAAAGGATCGGGTCTGCCTTCACATACAGCTCACACATGGTGCCTCCGCTGGCTTTACCTGGCTAAGTCACGTCGAGGGCATACGCCCACGCCTGAAGGTACCGCCCCAAAGCAGCATATGGGTAATACACCGCTATTACACATGTCCATTGTGCTTTTGGGGCGCACGTAATAGCCACTTATTACCCATCAATTTCTCATACTGCCATCCTGAGTGCATAACAACACCACAGGAAAGCCTGATCATGCCGAAATTCCTTCACACCATGATCCGTGTAGGTGACCTGGATGCCTCCATGCGTTTCTACGGACAAGCATTCGACCTGCAGGAATCCCACCGCCTTGAGTTCGACGACTTCTCGCTCGTCTACCTACGCGACCGGCAAAGCGGCGCCGAAATCGAACTGACCTGGAACAAGGGCCAAGACGGCTACACCCACGGCAGTGGGTATGGCCATGTCGCCTTCGCAGTAGAAGATCTCGATCACCATCACGCTCGCTTGAGCGAAATGGGGCTCTCTCCTGCCGCCATCAAGGAATTCAAGCGTGGTGAAGCGCTGCTCGCTCGCTTCTTCTTCATCCAGGACCCGGATGGCTACAAGATCGAGGTGTTGCAGCGCGCCGGCCACTATCAGTAACGCAGCCACACGCATCAGACGCCTGGGCGTCGTCTATCAATATTGCGCGGCAAACGCCAATCCCCAACAAAGCAGCACCCGTGATGTCAGGCTCCTAATAAAAACAACAAGGAGAACAGCATGCAGGATATACAAGCCAGCCGCCGTAGCTTTCTGAAAGGCAGCGGCGGAATTCTCTTGGGCACGTTGCTTTTCACCTCCGGCCCCATCGCCCTGCTCGCCCCCAGTACAACCTGGGCGCTTGAGATGAAAATGCTGAACAACGATCAAGCCGCACGACTGATGGTTATAGTGCGCCGGATCTACCCTCACGATCAGATGGAAGACGCTGTGTACGCCTTTGCGATCAAAGCCTTGGACGACCGCGCCGTGACAGACCCATCCATTCTTCCCCTGCTTGAACAAGGTCTGAACGAGCTGGACAAGTCAGCTGATGGCGCCTGGCTGAATCTGGATGAGCCGCGCCAATTGGCCGTGCTCGAGTCCATCCAGACCACCCCGTTTTTCACTTTGGTCAGGTCAGTCTCGGTCAATGCCCTGTACAGCAACGAACTCGCCTACCAGCACTTCGGCTACGAAGGTGCCTCTTTCCCCAAAGGCGGTTACCTGATGCGCGGCTTCAACGACTTGAAGTGGCTACCTGCCGCCCCTACCGAAGCCAGCCCATCCGCCTTTTCCTGAGGATGCGTACATGACCACATTCAATTTCGACGATGACTCGGTAGTGGTGATCATCGGCTCTGGTGCGGGTGGTGGAACACTGGCCAATGAACTGTGCCAGAAGGGTATTCCAGTCGTCCTGCTGGAGGCTGGCCAGCGCCAGTCCTCTGCCACTTTCATCAATGACGAATGGCCCTCGTTCGAGCAATTGTCCTGGGGCGATACCCGTACTACCTCGGGCTCTTGGCAGATCGCCAAGGACTTCCCGAACCTCCCCGCCTGGATCTGCAAAACGGTGGGTGGAACTACCACTCACTGGGCAGGTGCCAGCCTTCGATTCCAGGAGCATGAATTCCGAGCGCGGCAGACCTATGGCGACATCAAGGATGCGAACCTGCTCGACTGGCCATTGACGCTCGCTGATCTGGAGCCCTTCTATGCAAGGGCCGAAGACAAGATGGGCGTGACGCGCACCAACGACATTCCTGGGCTACCGGGGAACAACAATTTTCAGGTGATGTACAACGGTGCTCGCAAGCTTGGCTACAAAAAGTGCAGTACCGGCCACATGGCGATCAACAGCCGTGCCCGCGCAGGACGCGCTCAGTGCATGCAACTTGGCTTTTGCTTCCAGGGCTGCAAGATGGGGGCAAAGTGGTCAACGCTGTACACCGAGATCCCGGCAGCGGAGGCCACAGGCAAGCTCGAGCTCCGTACGCAGGCGCACGCAGTAAAGATCGAGCACGATGCAAAAGGGCGAGCCACCGGTGTGGTCTACGCAGATGCGCAAGGGCGTCTGCAACGCCAAAAAGCGCGACTTGTTGCGGTCGCAGGCAATGCCATTGAAACCCCTCGCCTACTGCTTAATTCGACCAGCACATTGTTCCCTCATGGTATTGGCAACGGCTCCGGGATGGTCGGTAAACACTACATGCGCCATACCACCGGATCTGTGTTCGCAGAGTTCAAGGACCCTGTGCATTTCTATCGCGGCACCATCATGGCCGGCCTGATCGGTGACGAGGTGCACTTCAATCCCGACAGGGGCTTTGTCGGAGGCTACGAAATGGAAACCATCTCGCTTGGCCCTTCCTTCATGGCTGCGTTCTTCAACCCCGGCGCCTGGGGACGCGACTTCACCCGCGTCATGGACAACTACACGCATCTGGCTGGCATGTGGCTGGTCGGTGAGGACATGCCCCGGGAATCCAATCGCATTACCCTGAGCGATAACGTCAAAGACCGCTTTGGCATTCCTGTGGCCAACGTGCACTACGACGACCACCCCAACGATATTGCAATGCGCGAGCACGCCTATCAGCAAGGTAGCGCGGTCTATGAGGCCGTCGGTGCACTGAAGACCCACCGCGTACCACCCTACCCCTCGACTCATAACATGGGCACTTGTCGTATGAGCCACAAGGAAGCCGATGGTGTTTGCAACAAATACGGGCAAAGCCATGAAGTTCCAAATCTGTTCATTTCAGATGGCAGTCAGTTCACCACCAGCGCAGCCGAGAACCCTACCCTGACGATCGTCAGCCTGGCGATTCGTCAGGCGGAGTACATTGCCGATGCTCTGAGGACGCATGCGGCATGACTACCATCGCCGACAACCGCCTGGAGATTTGCGCAATCACGGCGTTTACCGACAACTACATCTGGCTTCTGCTCGATCACTCAAACCAGGCCTGTGCGGTTGTAGATCCAGGTGATGCCGGGCCAGTTCAAGCCTGGTTGGCTGAGCATCCCGGCTGGGCGCTCACCGATGTGCTGATCACTCACCATCATAGCGACCATGTGGGCGGTGTCGAGAAACTGAAGTCTGCGTTCGATCTCCGCGTGCATGGCCCTGCAAACGAGCCGATCCCTGCCAGGGATCGGCCACTGAAGGACGGTGATTCAATCCAGGTACTGGGGCGAACCATTCGCGTGATCGGGGTGCCTGGCCATACTTGCGGGCACCTGGCCTATCACCTGGTTGATGAGGATGTGCTGTTTAGCGGGGACACGCTGTTCAGCGCCGGCTGTGGGCGCCTCTTCGAGGGTACGCCGCTGCAGATGCTGACGTCGCTCGAACGCCTTGCCGTGCTCCCAGAGCAGACGCGGGTGTACTGCGCACATGAGTACACCCTCTCCAACCTGCCCTTTGCTTTGGCTGTCGACCCAGGCAATCAGCAAATCGCCGAGCGCTTGGCTGAGGTCAGCGAAATCCGCAATCGCGGGCAGTGCACTTTGCCTACCTACATTAGCGTTGAACGCGCAATTAACCCGTTCCTCCGTGTGCGGGAAGCGAAGATCGTTGAGGTTGTCCAACGCCAAGCGGGCTTGGCCATCACAACCGCCGAAGAATGCTTTGCTGCCATGCGCAAGTGGAAAGACAATTTTTGAACAACAAGAAGAAGATCATCCATGAGAAAAACACTGCTGATTGCCGCTACAGCCTTCATGATTGCTTCTGCCCAGGCAGGCCAAGAGCCTGAGGCCGTATTCGCGAAAACCTGCGCCATGTGCCACAACGGTCAACTCCCCAACGCGCCTAAGAAAGGTGATGTCGCTGCATGGCAACCACGCCTGGCTCAAGGGCAAGACGTACTGCTCAAAAACGTAGTGAATGGATTGAGTGTCATGCCACCACGTGGACTCTGCAGTGACTGTAGCGACGAAGACCTCGCGGCTACGATAGGCTGGATGTCCCGCTGATGACCGAAAGGAGCTCTGATTTAACAACGGTTATTTCAAGAGCTCCTATGGATGTCTTGCGCTTCAGTCACACGCTTGATTTCAGCGCGAGGCCGAGGCAGCAAGGCTTGTTGGCCATCGTTCGGATAGCCGTGTACACACTGCTCTAAGCGCCAGCAGATATCCCTCCACCCCCAATCCTGCAATCACGCCATTAGCCACGGTGGACATGATCGAGTGTCGATGGAGCTCATCGCGGGCATGAATGTTCGAAATGTGGACTTCCACCAGTGGCGCCTTGATCAATTTCAGCGCATCGAGCACCGGGATTGAATTAAACGAAAGGCCAGCCGGATTGATGATCACTGCGGCGTTCTTGTCGAATGCCTCCTGGATCCAGTCAACCATCACCGCTTCGCTGTTCGTTTGACGAAACTCGCAAACCAGATCCAGCTCGTTTGCAAGCTGCTCACAGCTTTGCTGAACCTGCTGCAGGGTCGTTGTGCCGTAAATTTCCGGCTCGCGGCGACCCAACATGTTCAGGTTGGGGCCATTCAGGACAAAAACTGCGCGACTCATGGTATGGCTCCGCTTTCACTTGAGGTATTGAGGGGAGTTGCTGAAGGTTACGTTCTCTGCTGGTTCGGACTTGCTGAGATCGATTCCGCGGGTTTCTGGCCCTATCAGGATCATCGCAAGCGACACCAGGTTGATCGCAGCGCATATCGCGACGAGCAACCATGGCGAATTGCCGGTCTGACTCATCAGCCACACGGCGAGGATAGGCATCGGGCCGCCAATCAGCAGGTTGGCGCCGGTATAAGCCAGGGCCGAGCCGGTGTAGCGCACGTTGGTGGGGAATGCTTCGGCGAATGCAACGGGTTGGATCCCGCTCTGGAACTGGGTGAATCCAAGGAACAGTCCCATGGCGGCCATGATCATGGCGGGTTGCTGCGTGTTCAGCATTGGGAAGTACACCAGCAGAATCCCGAGGGTCATGCATGAGCCGAAGGCGAGCGCTTTCTTGCGTCCCCACCGGTCACTGAGGTACCCGCCAGCCAGCGCGCCAAAAATCGCGCAGACGTTAGCCACCATCAGGGACATGAACCCCATGGACTGCGGCATACCGAGTTGCTTGACCAGGTAGCTGAGTGTGAAAATCACGATCAGGTAAAACAGAGCAGCGGGTGAGCAGAAAAAGAACATCAGCCGCAAGATGGTACGAGAATGGATCCTCAGCACATCTTTCAAAGGGCTTCCAACGTGGGGTGTTTCGTCCTGCTTCAAAGCGACAAAGGCTGGTGTCTCGCTGACCTTGAGCCGAATGAAGATCGCCACCACCACGAGCACGAAGCTCAAGAGGAAGGGAATCCGCCAACCGAAAGACTCAAATTGTTCTGCGCTCAGGAATCCCGCCAGCCCTAACAACGCGCCGTTTGCCAAGATTTGGCTCATTGGTGAACAAAGGCCCAGAAACCCAGAATAACGTCCACGTCGGTCTGGCCGTGCATGCTCCAACGCCATCAGCTGGGCGCCCGTGGACTCCCCACCCAAAGCAAAACCCTGAAGGATTCGCAAAATCACCAACATGATGGGCGCCCAGATGCCCACCTGTGCGTAGGTCGGCAGCAGCCCCATCAACACCGAAGCCAAGCCCATCAGCGTCACTGTCGCGAGCATGAGGTTGCGGCGCCCGAGTTTGTCACCGAGGTAACCACATGTGATCGCCCCTAATGGCCGCGCTGCCAGACCTACGCCGAAGGTCGCCAAGGAAGCGAGCAGCCCTGAAGTCGGCTCCATTGCGGGAAAGAACAGTTTCGGTAGCACGGTCGCGGAAACAGCACCGTACAGGGTGAAATCGAACCACTCCAACGCTGTACCAATGGTGGCGGCTGTCACCGCCTTTTTTGACATCTGACTGTCTGCAACAGAGGGCTCTGTAGTTTTCATGAGGGTCTCAGTCGTTATTGTTATGGGATACGCCCGATCTGGGTGTGGGCTGGTACTGAGTCGACTTTAGAAGCTTTTGCCTGCAAAATAATTATCGAATTCTGGAGATTTCCATAAGGTAAGCTTATAGAGGGGCTTTGATGGAGCTACGTCATCTACGTGCGTTTGTCTGCGCCGCAACATTCCAGCATTTCAGCAAGGCCGCGGAGCAGCTTGAGATCGCCCAGCCGGCCCTGAGTCAGCTGATCAAAACCCTGGAGAGCGAATTGGGGGTAGCGCTGTTTCGACGTGCCAACCGCGGGGTGGAACTGACTGCTGCCGGCGCAGCGTTCCTACCCCACGCCAAGGATGCGCTCTATTCCAGTGACCTGGCGGTAGCCGCTGCTCGGCGGGCTAGGCGGGGGGAAATTGGAGAGATCACGATCGGTTACCACTCGGCGTTGCTCGAAGCTAACCTCCCTCAACTGATGCGGCATTACTTCGGCGCCTATCCCGAGGTTAAGGTAACGTTGCTGGATGCGCGGATTCAGGCCCAATTCGATTTATTGCTTGAAGGGAAAATCGATATCGGCTTTGCCCGTATCTTCAAAGACCATTTGCCCGACCGACTACGCACCCACTGTTTCAGCCTCTCCAGGTTAGTCCTTCTAACCCCGGACAACCATGCGCTGGCGCGGGATTTCAACGGCGATCTGGCATCCCTTCGGCAAGAGAAGTTCATCTTTCTGGAAGACCCGGCGGGGATCGGCCTCACCTCGCACATCTTGCAATTATGCCGGCAGTACCAGCTGCATCCCGCCAACATCATGTACGTACCGTCGCTGATGAGTATTCCCGGCCTGATAGCCGCCGGCATCGGGATTAGCATCCTCCCGGAAACCCTTACGCAGCTGAGCATGCCGGGCATCCGTACGCTTCAGCTGAAACAGCCAGACATGCAGAGCGAATTGTCGCTCATTACACGCGTGGACGAGCGCTCGCGAGCTGTCATGCACTTTTTAGAAGAGGCGGGAAATTGGCTGAAATGACAGCGGCTGCAGCCAGTGAGCCGAATCGCTATCCCTACATGTGATAGACCTTGCCCACCTAGCAGCGTAATGCTGTTCACTTAAGATCGCCGGGGCCGCTCTGCGGCCCTTTCGCGGCACAAGGCCGCTCCTACAGTATCCGCGTGAGCCCCGTGAATATTGGCTTACGCGGTCGTGGTAGGAGCGGCCTTGTGCCGCGATGGGCTGCGCAGCAGCCCTAAGTGAACAGCATTACGCCTAGCAGCGGGCTTTCTTTTGTCCGCGATTTCTCATCGACTTGCACCAAACTGTCCGGTCTGTGTAATGAAGCTCTGACTCTCATTGGGCCTCGCGGGCACTCGAAGGGGTTTGGTCCATCAAAATGTCTACGAGCACCTGCGCAGGCTTGCTCAGCTCGACACCAACCCGTGTCACCACCTCGTAGGGCTCGCTGCGCGACTTGAGTTGCAGCGGCAAACGCACCAGCATGCCGTGGTCCAGGGCCATCCTGGCGACATCCCACGGCATCACCGCGAGCAGATCGCGATCTTGCATAAGCATCGATAGCGTCGTGAAAGTCGATGAGGTTTCAATGGGGTACTGCGGAAAGCTCAAGCCGGCCTCGCGAAACTCACGCTCGAGGGTAAGCCGCATGGGCATGTTTACCGGGAACACCACCCAGCGCGAGTGCGCCAATTGCTCAAGCGTCAACGCTGCGCAGGCTGCCAGCGGATGCGCCGGGTTTGCCACCAGCACCAACTGCTCCTGATGTTTAACGCGGCTTTCATAGGCTGTAGGTCTCGGGCTGACGCTGGTTCGGCAAATCACCACATCCACACGGCCTTGGTCGAGCAGGTTGAGCAAGCGGTCACTGGTGTCCTCTACCACCGATACCGATAGGTCCGGTTGGTTCTCGCGCAAACGTGCCAGGCCTTCCACCATGATCGGCACGGCGCCCATGATGGTGCCCACCGACAAACGTCCCCCATGTCCTTGGAGAATGCCCAGCATCTCTTCACGCAGATGCGCAAGGTCATTGCCAATCAAGCGCGCATAACGCACCACACAGCGGCCCAGGTCATTGGCTTCGAGCCCTTTGCTGGTCCGCTCGAACAGTACTGCGCCAAGGGTAGACTCAATTTCATTAAGCGCCTTGGTGGCGCCAGGCTGGGTGATCGACATCGCCTCTGCGGCTTTGTGTATCGAGCCCAGTTCGTCAAGGCTGATCAAAAGGCGCAGTTGGCGTAAACGAAGGCGCGAAGCCATGGAGCTTAATGATGGCAGCATAGGGGATCACTAAAAGTTATCGGGCAGTCCGCAGCTCTCATTAGGCAGCAATGCCATGGAAATTTAAAGTGGCTGGCAAGTGCTTCCCCACAACAACAAACCGGAGCCAGCATGCGCCTGATCCAATTTGAAACTGCACCCGCCCAGCGCCATGTCGGCGTAGTGGAAGGCGACCTGATTCAGGTTGTACGCCACACCACGCATCTGCGAGAACTGGCCCTCGCTGCCATCCGCAACCAGCGCAGCCTCGCCGCTGAAGTGCTCGAACGCGGTCTGGACAGCACCGACCAGCGCTACAGCGATGCCTTGAACGAATGCCGGGTCCTTCCACCGCTCGACCACGAAGACCCGGCACACTGTCTGATCAGCGGAACCGGGCTCACGCACCTGGGCAGTGCCTCCACCCGCGACAAGATGCACCAACAAAAAATCGATGACGGGGCGGCGCTCACCGACACCGCGCGCATGTTCCAGTGGGGCATTGAAGGTGGCCGTCCCCCCGCAGGTAGCGCCGGTGCGCAGCCAGAGTGGTTCTACAAGGGCGATGGCTCGATCGTCGTCCGCCCAGGGCAAGCCTTGCAGCCCCCCGCCTTTGCCGAGGATGCTGGTGAAGAACCGGAACTGGCTGGCCTGTATGTGATCGGTGATGATGGCCTGCCCTACCGGCTGGGCTTTGCCATCGGCAACGAGTTTTCCGACCACGTGATGGAGCGGCGCAGCTACCTGTACCTGGCACATTCCAAGCTGCGTAATTGCTCATTCGGCCCCGAACTGCGTGTCGGCGAGTTGCCACGCCATCTGCAGGGCACCAGCCGGATACTGCGCGGTGACCAGGTGATCTGGGAAAAGGATTTCCTCAGCGGTGAGGACAACATGTGCCACTCGTTGGAGAATCTCGAGTACCACCATTTCAAGTACAGCCAGTTTTTGCGCCCCGGTGATGTGCACGTCCACTTCTTCGGTACTGCAACGCTGTCGTTTGCCGACCAGGTCAAGGCCGTTGAGGGCGATGTGTTCGAAATCAGCCTGGCGGAGTTCGGCGCCCCACTGCGAAACGGCATCAGCGAGACGCCTGCGGCCATCTCACCCGGCGCGGTGAAGACGCTCTGACCCGACGGTGGCGCAGGGCCGCGCCACCGCAGCATTTCATAACAATCACAAAAGTGAGATGAGCATGAACAACAGCCCCTACCCTCCGGCCCCCGCACCGGCCCTGGCGACTGCCAACACCGACAGCGCCAAGCCAACCACCGTGCGCTGGCGCATCTTCCTGATCCTGCTGCTACTGGCAGCGATCAACTACATCGACCGCGCTTCGCTGTCCGTGGCACTGCCGTTGATTTCCGCCGAGTTTGCGCTCACTCCAGCGCTCGAAGGCTTGATCCTGAGCGCGTTCTTCTGGTCATACGCCTTGATGCAGATTCCTGCCGGGGTGCTACTCGACCGCTTCCAGGTGCGCAATATCATTGGCGTCGCGACGATCGGCTGGGGTGCCTTCCAGGCCTTGGGCGGGTTTGCTCACAACTGGATCACCTTGCTGGTCACGCGCATTGGCCTTGGCGTGGCAGAGTCGCCGATCATGCCCGCCGGCGCAAAGCTCAATGGCGCCTGGCTGACGCCGAACGAGCGTGGCCGCGGTGCCACGCTGGTCGACGGCGGCGCGCCGTTGGGCACCGCATTCGGCGCAATTATCATCGCGGGTCTGATCACCTGGTTCGATTCTTGGCGCATCGCCTTTATCGTCGCTGGCGTCGGCACGGTGGCTGCCGGTATCTGGGCCTGGTGGTACATCCGCAACCACCCCAGCGAGCACCCGCAAGTCAACGCCGCTGAACTGGCTTACATCACCCAGGCCAACGACGCCGCGAGCAAGGCCAACGGCAACCGCAAGGCGGTGCTCAAGGCGTTGCTCAAGAGCCGTTCGGTACTGTGCATGTTTGCTGGCTATGCCTGCTACAACAGCGTGTTCTACGGGCTGCTGACCTGGATGCCCAGCTACCTGCACCAGGCCCACAACCTCGATATCAAGGCGATGGGCGGTGCGACTTTCCTGATCTTCATGTGTGGTTTCATTGGTGAACTGATTGGCGGCTGGATCTCCGACAAGTGGAAAGCAAAAGGCGGCCAGCCGAATACCGTCATGCGCAGCATGTTCGCCGGCTCTGCTGCGGTCGCCGCCCTGTGCATCCTGCTGGTGGCCTATACCCCGGATGCCGGCCTGGTCATCGCCCTGCTGTGCGTGGCGCTGTTCTTCATCCGCTGGTGCGGCATGTACTGGTGCCTGCCGGCGATCCTCGGTGGCAAGTCCAAAGCTGGCGTACTTGGCGGCAGCATGAACTTCTGCGGCAACATGGTGGGCGTACTGGTGCCGATCCTCATTGGCCTGATCGTGCAGTTCACCGGTTCCTATTTCCTGGCCCTGATCTTCTTCGTGGTCATGGCCTTCGGCCTGATGCTGTTCTCTGGCCTGATCGACTACCGCGAGCGCGGGCTGGCCTGAGCCACGCGCCCTATTGAGGTGAACACCATGCAACTCATTACAACAACAGGCAGTGCAAGCGCTGCCAACGCCGTGATTCGACTCAACCCACTGGACGATGTGCTGGTGGCACGCCAGCCGCTGACCGAAGGCCTGCTGCTGGAAGAGGGCATCGTTGTGCGCGAGCCGATCCCGGCGGGCCACAAGGTGGCTGCCCACGCACTGAGCGCGGGCCAGCCGCTGCGCCGCTATGGGCAGATCATCGGTTTCGCGAGCCAGGCGATCGCCGCAGGCGAACATGTGCACGTGCACAATCTGGCGATGGGCGAATTTGCCCGCGACTACGCCTTCGGCGTCGATGCCAAAGGCCAGCAGGCGCCCAACGACGATACCTTCATGGGTATCGTGCGCGCCGATGGCCGGGTAGCCACGCGCAACTACATCGGCATCCTCACCTCGGTGAACTGCTCGGCCACGGTGGCACGGGCGATCGCTGACCACTTTCGCCGCGATATCCACCCCGAGGCGTTGGCGCCCTACCCCAACGTCGATGGCGTGGTTGCCCTGACCCACGGCGTCGGTTGCGCGGTCGACCCCGGTGGCGAGGCGCTGGCAATGCTGCGCCGCACCCTCGGCGGCTATGCGGTACATGCCAACTTCGCCTCGGTACTTTTGATTGGCCTGGGCTGCGAGACCAACCAGATCCCCGACCTGCTGGCGGCCCAGGGCCTGCAAAGCAGCCACGCACTGCGCACGTTCACCATTCAGGGCACCGGCGGCACATCGAAGACCATTGCCAGCGGCATCGCCCAGGTCAAGTCGCTGCTGGCCGAAGCCAACCAGGTCGAACGCCAGCCGGTGAGCGTCCGCCACCTCACGGTCGGCCTGCAGTGCGGGGGCTCGGACGGCTATTCGGGGATCACCGCCAACCCGGCGCTGGGCAATGCGGTCGACCGCCTGGTGGCAGCCGGCGGCACTGCAATTCTCTCGGAAACCCCGGAAATCTATGGCGCCGAACACCTGTTGACGCGCCGCGCGGTCAGCCAGCAGGTGGGCGAGAAGCTGATCGCCCGCATCCAGTGGTGGGAAACCTACTGCCAGCGGATGGGCGCCGAGCTGAACAACAACCCCTCGGCGGGCAACAAGGCCGGCGGCCTCACCACCATCCTCGAAAAGTCCCTGGGTGCCGTGGCCAAGGCCGGTTCCAGTGACCTGATGGATGTTTACGAGTACGCCGAACCGGTGCGCGCCCACGGCCTGGTGTTCATGGACACACCCGGCTACGACCCGATCTCCGCCACGGGCCAGGTCGCCGGTGGCGCCAACCTGATCGCCTTTACCACTGGCCGCGGCTCGGCCTACGGCTGCGCGCCCTCGCCGTCGATCAAGCTGGCGACCAACACCCGCCTTTGGGAAACCCAGGAAGAGGACATGGACGTCAACTGCGGCGGCATTGCCGACGGCAGCATGACCATCGAAGAGCGTGGCGAACACATCTACCGGATGATGCTGAGCATCGCCTCGGGCGAGCGCAGCAAGAGCGAACAGCATGGCTACGGCCAGAACGAGTTCGTGCCGTGGCAGATCGGCGCCATCACCTGATCCCCCAGCCTTCATCAATGGCGCCAGCATGAAAACGCCAATCCGCTGGGTATCAGCCGTTTGCTTGACGCTGAGATGCAGCGTTCAAGCCTGCCGGCCCCAGTGACAGTACCCCCGCGAGACGTTCATCGCCTTTACGGGGTACTCCTTTCCCCGGAGCGGACCTCAAGCTGTTGAGCACGTTCGGCCAGCCCGCTACTCGCCCCCCCAAACACGGTGCTATCCACGGTTCAATCACTCGCTCGAATACTGTCGGAAAAATACGCTTTTCCAAGGCTTCCGCGCTCGGTCCGGTTAAGGCTCTGTTTTGTCTACTTGTAGATTTTCGCTCGAACTCTAGAGCAAAAAACAACAGCTGACAGTTACGTATCTGGGCAGCGGGCATTAATGTCAGATATACCTCCACCTAGGCTCTGTTGTTCCTGCAACCAATCCCGCTCCCACCTGTAAACCACAAGCCTCAGTTTCACGCGCTAGCTGTGGGAACGGCGATCGTCCTTTCCAAAGGGACTGCGCAATGCAAACAACCCCGTCAAACAAAACCCTCGAAGTACGTACCAACCCGCAACCCAGAAGCTGTCCCTTCTGAAGAGTTTGCTTCAACCGTGTACTCTCCAGTGGGATACCCGAAGCGCCACCTGACTTATGGACGAAGGTGACGCTAAGGCGGGCATCCCTTCCCGCCTCCATGAAAGCCTTTGCAGGTATCTGTTTTTCTTATTGCATGAATGGAGCCCCCGAGCCGTTCGCCGAGCGGAAGGCTCTGCCAAGCAAAAAGCTGCGCTCCCTTTAGCTACCGTGCGTCCTCACAGAAGCCGTGAATGGCTTGGCACGCCGCACGCAGCGACTCGTCATCCAGCGCATAAGCAATGCGCAGGTAGCCAGAAAGACCAAATGCGCTGCCCTGAACGACAGCCGCAGAGGCTGAGGCTTCCTGCCCCTTAGAGGCAATAGAACTCGCTAACCTCTGCAACCATCTCCCCCTTGGCATCATACAAGCGCGCCTCAGGTGTCAGCGCCATCGACCTTCCTTCCAGCACATAGCGCTGGCCTGCCTGAAAGTTCGCGTAAGGGACTGTCAGGTAACATTCGCGTACAGTCGTGCCGCCCATCAGGCTCAGCCCGCCGCCACCGCCCACTTCATAGTCAAACCTGACGATCAGCTCATGGCGCCCGGGGCTCACTTGAAAGAAGCGGCCGTCGCGCAACCGTTGCTTATCCAGCCGTTCGGCCATCAGTAACCTGTCATTTGGAAATGGCACCGAGAAATCGACCCAGGCCATCTCAGGATTGGCGCTTGGCAGCGGCGACTGGCAACCTGTAACTGCCGTGATTGCCAATAAAAGCATCATTGTGCGCATGATCGGTGCACCTGGGGCTGGGGCTTTCAGGATACCGCCAACCAGCACTCCATATCCTGCCAAAGAGGTCCGTTCTGCCATTTCACAGGTAAACACGGCCGCAGGCGCGCAAGTGGGCTGCACAATTTCGGCTGCGCCGGTATGGTCAGGGTTCTGATATCGAACTGCATCGGAGGCAGTCATGACAACCCTCTTTCGCATCAGCGTGCTGGTGTTGGTCGCAGGCATGTTGCTGGGCGATATCCTGCTTGCCAGTGTCGGCCTGGCGGCCGTGTGCGGGGTTGCCGTGTACAGCAACATCCAGCAGGACAAGCAGCCGGCTTGCCCTGCAGACTCGGAGTTTCTGGCCTGATGGCTCACGCCAGAGCAGCGGCTCTCCGACGCCCACCTGCGCGGTAATACCCGTCTACGCTTGTGCCGAACTTTTCAGCTATCGAGGGATGAGGTTTACTCATGGGCAAGGTGCTGTCATCGCGTATCGGCCTGCGTGGCCTGGTTCTTGGCTTTGTCCTGCTCGCCGTGCTGAGTACCCTGTGCAACAGCCTGATCACGGCCTACAGTGTGCAACGCGATGCGCTGGTGCATTCGGCATTGGAGGCCAACCGTGCCTATGCCTTCAAGGTCGCCTCGAGCATCGATCAGTTTCTGTACTCGGTCAATGAGCGCCTGAAGTACAGCACACAACGCCTGGGCAGCGACTTTGCCAATCGAGCGTTGCTCGAGGAAGAAGCGCACCGCCTGCAGGCCCAGGATTCAGAGTTGAACACCGTGCTGATCACCGACCCTGCGGGCCGGGTGCTGCAGGCTTACCCGCCTGCGGTGCCGATCGGTTCGACGGTCAGCTCCGACGAACTGCACGAAGCGCTCAACGTGCGTCGCCCCATGGTCAGCCAGGCGTTTACCTCAACCAACGGCAAGCTGATCGTCTTCGTCTCCCAGCCTGTCTTCAGCCCCACAGGCGAGTATCTCGGTCTGGTCGGCGGCTCCGTGGTCTTGCAACAGCGTGGCGTGATGCATTCTTTGATTGGTGAACATCACCTTGATGGCGCGTTTGCCTTTGTCGCCGATGGCAACCGCCGGTTGCTGTACCACCCCGATCAGCAACGAATCGGTGAAGTGCTCGGCTGGAGCGAAACGGTGGACAAGGCCTTGGTCGGTGACAGCGGCACGCTGGAGACGGTCAACTATCATAAGGTGCCGATGCTCGCCGGGTTCGCTCACGTGCAGGGCTCCAACTGGGCCGTGGTTGTCCAGCAACCCCGGGAACAGGCACTGGCGCCACTGGGCAAGCTGATGCGCGACATGCTGATCAGGATCATCCCGGCTGGGGTGATCGGTCTGGTCCTGATACTGCTCGGCGTGATGCTGATCACTCGCCCATTGCGCGCGCTGGCCGGCCATGCCACCGACCTTTCGACCCCGAATGCAACGGCTGAACTATCAGCCATCAACGCCTGGTATGCCGAGGCCGCGGCGATCCGCCAGGCGCTGGTATTACAGTCGCAACAGCTGCAACAGAAAATCGGCAGCTTGAACGCCGCGGCCGACACCGACCCGCTCACCGGCCTGGCCAACAGGCGCGCGATGAACGCGGCCCTTCAGGGGCTGGACGCAAGCCAACAGGTGTATTCGGCACTGGCGTTGGACGTCGACCATTTCAAGCGGGTGAACGACAACTTTGGTCACGATGTCGGTGACCTGGCCTTGCAGAGGGTGGCCCAAGTAATCCGCGACTGTACCCGGGCCGGGGACCTGCCGTGCCGTGCCGGTGGCGAAGAGTTCTGCCTGCTACTGCCGAACACCGCGCTGAACACGGCCTGCGAGGTCGCCGAGCGGATCCGCACCACGCTCAGCGCTGCCGCTGTGTCGGAGATCGGCACGTTGACCATTTCCATCGGTGTGGCCAGTCGCAGTGCACACACCCCCAACGCTACGGCCATCCTCAAGCGTGCCGACGAACGCCTGTACCTGGCCAAGCAGAATGGACGTAATCAGGTCGTGGCTGAAGATCGCCTGACGCTCTGATGCGTCATTGAAATACGGCACTTGTCAGCAGCAGTTCTTGAGTAAAGCATTTACGGTCAACGTCAGCGTTTCGAGTGTGAAGGGTTTTGTCAGCACAGCCGTGTTGGGCTCGAGCTGGGCATTGTCCAGTATCTTTGGCTGCGCATACCCGGTCATGAACAGGACTGGCAGGCCAGGCCTGATGCTGCGGCCAGTATTGGCCATCTGCCTGCCGTCAGTGCCTCCTGGCAGGCCGATGTCTGTGACAAGCAGATCGATGCGGGTATCCGAGCGGAGCAACTGCAGGCCAGCCAGACTATCCGTGGCCTCAATGACAATGTATCCGCAGCTACCCAGCGACTCGCTCACAAACATGCGCACGGAGGGTTCATCGTCGACGACCAGGACCGTTTCGCCTGAGGAGGTCAGCTCTGATTCAGGCAATGGCTCGGTACGACCTGCCGCATCCACCTCAACCTTGAGGCTGGGTAGCTGCAGATACACGCGGGCGCCTCGGCCCACTTGGGATTCGATCCGAACCTGCCCGCCTGACTGTTTGGCGAAACCATAGATCATGGACAGGCCGAGCCCTGTACCCGCCCCTACAGGTTTGGTGGTAAAGAATGGCTCGAATGCACGCGCTAGCGTCTCAGTGCTCATCCCTACCCCGTCATCGGCTACACAGACGGTGAAGTACGTGCCGGGTGCCAGTTCAGGATCGAGCGCGTCCCCTTGTACCAGCTCCTCGTTGTACGTCTTGATGGAGATCGATCCTCCACCTTCCAATGCGTCGCGAGCGTTGATGCATAAATTCAGCAGTGCGTTCTCGACCTGAGCCGGATCGACCAGACAGGTGCTTGATTTTGCCTGGAGCTCGACCTTGAGTTGGATCGCTGGCCCGACCGTCCTGCGTATCAGCTCCTCCATGTCGCTGATCAGGGTGTTGACATCGGTATGCACAGGCATCAGCGTCTGGCGGCGTGAAAAGGCCAAGAGCCGGTGGGTCAGGGACGCGGCCCTTTGTGCCGCACCATGTGCCACTGTCAGGTAACGTTCTACGTCAGCAATACGGCCCTGCTTCAAGCGAAGCTTGATCAAATCAAGGCTTCCCGTGATGCCCGCAAGCAGGTTATTGAAGTCGTGAGCGATACCCCCGGTCAGTTGGCCGACCGCCTCCATTTTCTGCGATTGACGTAGCGCTGCGTGCGCCGCCTCTCGCTCGGCCACGGCTTGTTCAATCTTCGCTTCCAGCGTGCGGTTAAGCTCCAGCAACTCCGACTCGGCATTTTTGCGCGCGGTGACATCGATGGACGAGCCAATCAGCCCCATGACCTCGCCTGCTTCGTCGCACAGTGGCGCTTTGACAGAAAGCCAGTAAGTAGCCGTGCCGTCCGGCATGTCGACGCGCTCTTCGATCTGAACGGCTTTCCCGCCATGCATGACGAGCCGATCGGTTTCCATTATCTGCCGTGCTTGAGCTTTGTCTTCCAGAAACTCCAGGTCGGTTTTGCCCAGGTAAAGCTCTGGTGGTTTGCCAACCAGTTGGGTGACACCATCATTCGCAACGATTAGCCGCCCCTCGCGATCTTTTGCGTAGACAACACCGGGAACGGCCGCCGTGAATGTCCGAAGCAAGGCTGACATCCTGTCACGCTCAGCCTCGGCTGAACGGCGTGACTCAACGTCCATGAGAATGCCGGGGAACCGCACAGCCTGACCTTCCTCGTCAAGCTCGGCTCTTCCATTGGCCTCGATCCAGCGGTAGCTGCCATCATGCTGCCTGACACGGTATTCACACCGGAAGCCCCCCCCGCGGCCCATCGCCTCCTGGATATCGGCAGAGACACGATCTCGATCGTCCGGGTGAATCGAGGCGAAAGCTTCCTCGATTGGAATACCCGCCATGCATTTATCTGCAGGCAGTCCGAAAGATCGCGAGAATCGCTCATCCGCAGTCACCTGGTTGGGCCGAATATCCCACACCCACGTTCCAATGATGGCGCCAGCATCAAGCGCCAACTGTAGACGCTCCAACGCGGTCGTTGGAAAAGCAGACTCCTGATTGGTTAATGCGGGAGCATCCAGGTCTCCTGAAGAGCCGGCGGCTTCGCGATCCATAATTGCCTCTTTTCTAATGCACTGAACGACAGGCCAATGGATGCGATTCTAGAGCGTGATGCCTGGCAATAGCGAGCAAAGTCCTTCGCCGGATCTGTTTTCATTTTAGGAGCTCCCGAAACGCCGTGCCTCGCGAACCGGCAGGCATCGGCCAGCGTCATGGGTTTATAGCGGTCCGCCATCAAGCCTGCACACCAACCGCGCAGCCAGTGCCCACGTTTTGCAAGCGTTGCGCCAGCAGCCAGGTAAAGGCCAGCACCGGGATCAGCGCACAGCCTGCCGCCAGCCATAACAGTACGCCGAAGCCCTCACTGACCAGTTGCCCGGCCAGGGCCGGACCTGCCATGGAGCTCAGCGCAAAGGCGCCTGGAATCAGCATGATCGAACGACCGCTGCGGTCCAGGCGTGCAATCGCTGCGGTCTGATAGACACAACCCCAGGTAAAGCCCACTTCCCAGATCCAGGCGCCGGCGGCATACATCAAAAAGCCTTCGGCATTGCCCAGTAACAGCAGCCCGGTACCCAGCACCGCGAGAACGATCAGATGGGGGACGCGTACGCCCAGGCGGTCACCCACCACGGCCAAGGCAAGCGCCGCTGCGCCGCCCAGCAGTTTCAGCACGGCGAAGACGATACCCAGTTCCGCTGGCTGCAGCGCCAGGCCATGGCCCAAGCGTTCGAGAAACGCCCATAGGCCTATCTGCCCGGCGCCGAAAAGGAAGAAAAACGCCAACGCAGCATAAGCCGCCGGCGGGAACCTGAAGCGTGCCAGCAACGAATCGGCTTGCCCCTGCTGCGCTTCGTGAATGAATTCCTGACGCCTGGGCAACGCCAGCGCGCTTAGGCTCAACAGCAGAATGATCGCAGCCAGCATCAAGGCCGCGCCGGTGTAATGGAAATACGCAATTACCAGCGACGGCAAGGCAAACAGCACTGCGGCTACCACGCCCAGTTCAATACCCAGGCGCATGCCCAGGGCGCGTTCCTTGTTGGCCATTTCACCCATGATGCGCATACCCAGGCAAGTCATCAGCGCAGCAAAAAAGCCGATCACCGCCCACAGCCACGACTGGACCGCAGGCGGCAGCCAGGACGACATACCATATGCCGCCGCAGCGCCAAACGCACACCCCAGGGTCAACCAGCGCCAGTTCATGCGATCGATCAGCACCACTGCCAACAGCGTGCCGAGCAGGTAGCCGGCAAAACACACCGAGCCCAGCAGGCCGATCTGTTCGACAGTAAAGCCCAGGCTATCGACCATCGACCCGAGCAGGATAGGCAAGGTATTGAATGGCAAGCCGCCAATCGTCGAAGCGAAGCTGGCGGCCAGCATGATCGCCAGTGTATTTCGGCCACTCATGTTCATTGCTCTCTCCTGCTCGGGCGGCTTTCAGCGCTGGCCGACGGTAATGATTTCGCGCCGCTCGGCCATGGTGGCCGGCACGCTGGTTTCGTCCATGAAAAACTGCTCGTACCATTCACGCAGTTGATAGACCGGGCCATCGCCTTCGGCCAGGACCGGGTTGTTCACCCGAATCTTGTGCGCCCAGATATCCACGTCCTGGTAGAAGGATTCGCGGTTGCGCATCACATAGTCCTTGGCCATTTCCCGATTTTGTTCTTCGCTCCACCCCGGCACTTTCTTCACCATGCAGCCAAAACGCAGCTCAAAACTGTTGGCGGTGATCGGCACATGGCAGTTGAGCAGGATCGAGTGGATCTCCATGCCCTCAAAAACTGCCCGCATCCGGGTAAAGTGCGTGGCTGGTCCGTAGTACGCCGACTCGGCCACCAGATCACCGCCCAGGCGCTCGGAGTCACCATGGAAAATCTGCTGGGCAATGTGGCCTTCGAAGACGTTGGCGAAATACTTGGTTGGCGTGCCATGAACCGGACCGAAGTGCTGGGCATCTGCCAGGTTATCGACCAGTTCGCGTGGGTTGGTCTCGATAATCAGCTTGTCCATGTGCCAGTCGTGCAGCCATTCGTCACTGTCCTGTTCCGGCAGATGAGGAATCACAACACCGTCTGCCGGCGCCTTGCCTTCCGGGTTGTTCCAGACAAACAGAAGGTTGTTTTCTTCACACGTCAGCCAGCTGTGGGTCTTGGCTTTCGGCGGGATACGTTTGCAGTACGGGATCTCCACGCACTTGCCGCTGGCATCGTACTGCCAGTGATGAAAGGGGCATACCACCCGGTCATTTTCCAGGGTGCCGCGCGAGAGGTCAGCGCCCATATGCGGGCAATGGGCATCAATGACGCTGATCTGGCCGCTGGAAGTCGCAAATGCCAGCAAGCGCGTGCCGAAGATATTCAGGGTGTGCAGCTGGCCATCACGGTAGTCGGCCGCTTCACCCAGGCAGTGCCAGCCTCGGCCGAAGCGCGGGGCCAGAGCAGTTTCGACATTGATTGCTGCGAGCTTGGTCATTGTTATTGTTCCTCGTGTGAAAATCCCCGGTAACTTGCCCGGTCAATCTTCACCGAGCAGCCGCCGGTGCTCATCCTCCGCATGGACTAGATGAGCACCACGAGTACTTCTTCAGCCAGTGTTCATCGCCAGTTGGCGACGATGCCGTGCTCCAGCGCAAACGCCTGCGCGGCGATGGTGCGCCGTTGAAAGCGCGCGGCCTGATCGTGGGTGGCCAGCCACACCATCACCTCTGCCGGCACCTGGGGAGGCGCAGTGCCGATGCGCATGGCCAGCACGCCGTTCTCACCGATCGTGGCCTTCAGCGCGTCAGTGGTGACCACCCCCGGATTGAGCGTGAAGGCGCGAATCCCCTGCTCGCCCAGTTCGGCTGCAAGCACCCCCGAGACCCTGGAGACCGCAGCCTTGCCGGCACCGTACGCATAGCCCCAGCCACCGTCGACGGCGGCCACAGGCGGGTCGCCTTCACCGGCACCGGAGGTGACGTTGATCACCACCCCGGCGCCCCGTTCGAGCATGCCGGGCAACACGGTCTGGGTCAGCAACAGCGGCGCCAGCACATAACCCTGGAATACCCGCTGCATGGTCTGCGGCTGCAGCGACATGAATGCGCTGTTGAGGTCGTGACCCTGGTAGATGGCGTTGTTTATCAGCACATCGATGCGCCCGAGCGCCGCCAGTACTGCCTGCCCGGCGGCCAGTACCGAGGCGCTGTCGAGCAGATCCATAGGCACCACCAACGCCTTGCGCCCCAAGGCGCGGATCGCGGCTGCCGTACTGTTGAGGCTGCCCGCCAGGGGCACGCCCTGGGCATCGCACAGCCGATGCACTGTGCTTGCGCCCTCCTCAACAGTGCGGGCACTGATCGCCACATCGAACCCGGCCCGGGCAAAGGCCAATGCCGTCTCGCGCCCGATACCGCGGCTTGCCCCGGTAATGAATGCCACTTTGGTCATTGTTGTTCTCACGTGTACATAGGCTAGAAACGTGCCGGACGAACCATGGCATCCATACCGCCATCTACAAACATCACAGTGCCGTGGACAAAACTGGCTTGAGTCGACTGCAAGAATGCCACGACCTGGGCGATCTCCTCAGGGTTGCCGGCGCGCCCCAGCGGTGCGACAAACTCACGGACCGCCTTGGCAAAGCGTGGATCGTTCAGAGACGCCTGGTGCAACGGTGTCTCGACTGCCCCAGGCGCCACCACATTCAGGCGTATGCCTTGTTTTGCCCAGGCAACCGCCTTGCTACGGGCATTGCAGGTCACGGCGTATTTGGAACTGGCATAGGCCACATGGGACTGCCCCAACGTATTGGCGTGTTCCAGCGCCAGCGCTTCGTTGCCGGCCAGCATGGCCGCAATCATCGGCTGCTGATCCGGGTTCACATGGGTGGCGGCAATCGATCCGATCACTACAGCGGCTGGCCTTTCGCCTTTGGCCAGTGCATCGGCCAGGCCGTCAAGCAGCTCACAGACACCAAAGTAGTTGACCGACACGATAGTACTGGATTCCGCGCTGGAGCCGACCCCGGCGCAGCACACCAGGCCGTCGAGCACCCCGTCGCAGTGCTCGAGCACCTCACTGATGGCGGCCTGGCGCCCGCTTGCGCTGGACAGGTCGGCAATCACCTCGGCATTTGCCCGGTCGATGCCGATGGTGCGGTGCCCGGCGGCGCGTAGCGCCTGGCAGACTGCCGCACCGATACCGGATGCAGAACCGCTGACCGCTGTAACTGGCATAACGTTGCTCCTTGTTGAATGGTGGTGCTGGCTAGTATTGGTGCCGCGCAAACCCCACAACATCGTCCGCACGGACTAAAACGCCCCGGCCTTGCAAACAGGACCGGGGCGTTCGGGTAAGCGGGGCGAAGGTCAGGCGCTATTGCGCGCCGGGGTGGCCAGCTTCAACACCGGTTTTTCCGGCTTGTCGTTTGGCAGTGCTGCCAGTTTGGGCTTTCCCAAGGCAACCACACTGTTGAGAATGATGCGCACCAACTCCGTCTGGCGGCGCACACCCGTCTTTGAAAAGATCGAGCGCAAATGCGCCCGTGCGGTGTTGCGGCGCACATTCAATACTTCGGCGGCCTCTTCAAGCGACAGGCCGTTAGCCAGCTCCATGGCCAGTGCGGTTTCGGCCCGGGTCAGGTTGAACAGTTGCTTGGTTACCGTTTCGCTAGCCATAGAGCGGCCAACCGCGTCGCGGATGTATACCACCACCGCAGGTTTGCTCTTACCCTCGGCCCAGTCCTGGGTCGGAATGGCCTCGATCACTACCCCCAGGTTGACCTGGCCCGATGGCCTGGCCACCGACATCGCTTCGGCCGCAGTGCTGACCTTTTCGCTATTGACGTCACGCGCGAAGGCATTGCGTACCAGGCGCTGCAGTTCGCGGTTGTCGCTGGGATAGGTGGCTTCAAGGCGCCCACCCACCAGTTTCAGGCCGTCCGCCTGTTCCAGCAGTTCGCTGGCCACCGGGTTGAGGCGCAGCACGCTGCCACTCTGGTCAAGCACGATGGTGGCCACTGACAGGCGGCTGATGGCCTGGGCATACAGCTCGCTGATCGACTCGCTGCGATCGAGCAGGTTGTGCACGTGCATCGCACGGCGCAAATGCGGCAGGATCATTTCACACAGGGTGCGCTCGGAGGCGGTGAATTTCAGCGCGGCTTTGGGCCGGGTAATGCGAAACCGCAGCTTGCCGCCATCGGGAGTTGAAACGTCGGCACCCATGATGTGGTAGGTGTCGTGCACGGTACCGTAGGTCTTGTAGTAGACCGAATTGGCCCACTCGGCTTCGGTCATCAGGTCTTCGACGGTGAACACCTGGTCCATCGGCGGGTTGCTGAAGGGGGTAACAGCTTGTGGGTAGGCCCAGTAACTCACCTCCCCCTCGCCTTCGATGTCACCGACGACAATCATCAGGCCCAGGTCAGGTTGCTCTGGCACTCGCAAGATCAAGGTGACGTAATTGGCCTGATACAGGCTGCGTACGTGGCGCAAGGTCTTGGCCATCAACTTGTGGTTCAGCGAGCCGTCATAGAACTCGCCGATGAGCGTGTCATATTCAGCCAGCTCCATACCCATTTCTGCCAGCGCTCCAAACCCCACGGTGGAATTTCCCATCGCCCGTCTCCTCGCGGGGCACAGCCCAGGCCGTGCCCGCTTTTATTGTTATGATTCAAACACGTGCGCGCGCGCTGCACGGTTCGCTTTGACCGCAACCAGGGGTTTGCCGAGGTTGAACCAGGCGGCCAAGGCCGGCAGCAGGAAAATTGCCCCAAGTACATTGACCAGAAACATGAACGATAGCAAGACCCCCATATCGGCCTGAAATTTCAGCGGTGCAAAGGCCCAGGTGCACACCCCGATCGCCATGGTCAGGGCAGTGAAAACGGCCGCTGTTCCGCGTTGGCACATGGCCTGGTAGAACGCGTGGCGCAGGTTGGCGCCCTCGGCCATTTCGTGCTGGATCCGCTCATACAGGTAAATGCCGTAGTCAACCCCGACGCCAACCCCAAGCGCCATCACCGGCAGGGTCGCCACCTTCAACCCGATGCCAAGCATGGCCATCAGTGCATTGCACAGTACCGCCACGATGGCCAGCGGCACCAGGATGCACAACACCGCGCGCAACGATTTGAAGGTCAACCAGCAGAACAACAGCACCGAGCCAAACAACGCCACCAGCATCAGCACTTCGGCGCGCTTGACCGCATCATTGGACGCCGCCATTACCCCCACATTGCCACCGCCGAGAAAGAACCTGATTTCCGGCACCTGGACCTGGGCAATGATCCGCTTGGCCTCCTGGACCACATGCGAGACCGTGGCGCCATCGTGATCGGTGAGAAACACCAGAATCTGCATCTGCTGGCAGCCATCGGTCACCAGGCCGTCCTCGGGCATGTAGGCACGGGCACCTTGACTCAAGCCCCGGGCCGACCCAGGAATGGCCGCCCAACGTGGGTTGCCTTCGTTGTTGCCGGCAATCACCGTCTTGCCAAAGCCGGCCACCGACTGCACCGACTGCACGCCGGTGACGCTGCGCATCTGGAAGTCGAAGGCTTCCACCGCACGCATCACCGACGGTGACAGGCACGCCTCTTCCAGCCCCTGAGCCCGGACAAACACCGCCAGCACATCCAGGCCGATGGAGTAGCTGCTGACAATTTTCGTGTTGTCCTGGTTGTAACGTGACTCGGCGCGCAACTCTGGCGCGCCAGCACCGATGTCACCGACTTCCAGCTGCCGGGCCTTGAGCACCGCCACGCTCAGCAACATCAGGCTGAGCGCCAGCACCGCCAGGGCCGGGCGCGGTTCGGCCAGCGCCGACAAGCGCCACCACAGCGGGTGCCTTCCCTGCTGCTGGACGCACTCCTTGCTCAGCACACTACGCTCCAGGCGCAGGTAGGAAATAATGATCGGCAACATCAGCTTGTTGGTGATGATCATCAGCATCACGCCGATACAGGCCGTGACCCCCAGTTCATGCACGATAGGGATGTCGATCAGCATGATCACGCCAAAGCCCAAGGCATTCATCAGCAACGCCAGGGAGCCAGGAATGAAGATCTTGCAAAAGGCCAGTTGCGCCGCCTGCAGCGAATCCTTGCCGGCCAGCACTTCCTGTTTCCAGGCATTGGTCATCTGCACGGCGTGCGAAACGCCAATGGAAAAAATCAGGAACGGCACCAGTATCGACATCGGGTCGATACCCAGGCCCATCAGCGGTAACAAGCCCAAAAGCCACACCACCGGCAGCAAAGCCACCAACAGCGCCACTACGGTCAGGCGCAACGAGCGTGAATAGAGCCACAGCAGCAGGCCGGTGATCAGGAAGGCGACGACAAAAAAGCCGATCACGGTCATCAGCCCTTCGACAACATCACCCACCAGCTTGGCGAAACCGACAATGTTGATCTCGATCTGATCGCTGCTGTACTTGTCGCGAATGTCCTCCAGACGCTTGGCGACTTCAACATAACTGACCGATTTGCCTGTTTGTGGGTCAACGTCCTGTAAATCGGCACGGACCATCGCCGACTTAAGGTCATTGGCCACCAGCCGCCCGACCTGCCCGGAGCGCGCGGCGTTGCTGCGCACCTGAGCCAGGTCTTCGGCGCTCGCGGTGAAGCGTGGCGGTACCACCACATCACCAAAAAAGCCTTCTTCGGTGATTTCGATGTAACGCACGTTGGCGGTGAACAGCGAGGTTACGCTGGCGCGGCTGACGCCGTTGATGAAGAACACATCGTCAGTCACCTTGCGCAGCGTGTCGAGAAACTCGGGGTTGTATATGTCGCCTTCGCCCTTCCATCTAACGCTCACCAGAAAGCGGTTAGCGCCGGTGAAGTACTGGCTGAATTCGAGGAAGTTGAGCATGTACTCATGCCGCACCGGGATCTGCTTGTTGAAGCCGGGGTCGAGCTGGGTGTGGGTAGCGCTGTAGCCCAGCCCCAGGGTCAGCAAAAGGAATACCGTCAACAGCAGTTTGCGTCGTGCCAACAGCAGGTCGGCGCAACGCTCGACCAAGCGCCCGGACCGCGCTTTAGCGTACTTCATGACTTTGCTCTCCTTTGCCCAGTGAGGCAACGCTGTTACCGTTCCCTTGGAAAACGCCCCGTTCACCGGCTACCAGCAACTGATCGGTGCCCACCACGATGGCTGAGGTCAAGGTGCCCAACCCCGGTTGCCGGGTGGTGCCGATCAAGCGGCCTTGTGCGTCCAGGCGCACCATCGAGCTGCCGCCGCCGACAATCAGTACGCCGCTGTGGTCTGGCAGCACAACATGGCCATAAAGCGGCTGGGTATTGCCGACCTTGATCGCCTGCCACTGCTCACCGAAGTTGTCGGTCACAAACACATGGCCGCGCATGCCGTAGGTCACCCAACGCTGGGCGCTCAGGCGAACCACGCCAAACAGTGAGCCGTTATAGAATGCCGGCAACTGTTGCCAATGCTGCCCGTTATCGGCGCTGCGCATGACCAGGCCCTGTTCGCCGACCAACATGCGTCGGCCATCGCTACCGCCATCCAGCGCATTGAGATGGGCACGGTCGACCTCCAGCGCCACCGCGCGCCAGCTGCGTCCGGCATTCTCAGACTGGTAGAACTTGCCGTAGCTGCCGAATACCACGACCTGCTCGCCACCGGCCGCCCATGCACCGAGCAACGGCTCGCCTGCTGCGGCATCAAATTGGACCTCTTGCCAGCTGCTGCCAGCGTCATTGGAGCGCAGAATCAGGCTGTCCTGGCCAACGGCTACCAATTGCTCGGGGTTCAACGCGGTCAAAGCCGTCAGGGAAATCTGGCGTTGCGGCTCGACCGTGGCTTGCTGCCAGGTGCGGCCGCGGTCATCGCTGATCAGGATGGTTCCGCGCTCACCCACCGCCACCTGACGGCTGCCCAGATTGAGCAGGCCGTTTATCTGCATGCGCTCGGTATTCAGCGTTGTCTGGGCGATGTTCAGCGCGCCGCGTGGGGTAAATGCCAGCGCAACGATTGCGGCGACCGTAATGCACACGAAATAGGCAATAAGCTTGGCGCATGGGCGACTGCGTGCAGCGACATCCAGGCGCTCGACAATAGACATACGGTCCACCCTCTTGTTCTTGTAGTCGTGAATCACCGCGCCACCCAGGCGCGGTGTCTGAGGTGTGTAGATAGTCCGTCTGCTCGACCTGCGGGACATCGTCCAAATGGCCTAACCCGGTGCCGATAGACAGAACCGCGGGTCAGTCCAGCTCGAACAGGCCCGCCGCGCCCATGCCCCCCCCGATGCACATGGCCACGACCACGTAGCGCACGCCGCGACGGCGCCCTTCCAGCAGGCCGTGACCGACCATGCGCGCACCCGACATGCCGAACGGGTGACCAATCGAAATAGCCCCACCGTTGACGTTCAGGCGCTCCGCAGAAATCCCCAGAGCGTCGCGGCAATGCAGGACCTGGCAGGCAAAGGCTTCGTTGATTTCCCATAACCCGATTTCGGCCACGCTCAAACCGAAGCGTTTGAGCAGTTTGGGCACCGCCAGCACCGGGCCGATGCCCATTTCTTCCGGCGCGCAGCCGGCCACGGCGATGCCGCGATACGTCCCCAGCGGCTTCAGGCCACGCCGGGCGGCCTCGGCGCGGCTCATCAGCAAGCTGGCCGAGGCTCCGTCGGAGAACTGTGATGCGTTGCCGGCGGTGATGAACTCGCCCTGCTCGACCCATTGGCCGTTCTTCCACACGGGTTTCAACGCCGCCAGGTCTTCGAAGCGGGTTGAAGGACGGTTGCACTCGTCGCGATCGGCAACCACCTGCTCATGGCCATCGGGCTGGCCTTCCTTGTCAAAGCGCAGCTTGCGCACTTGCAGCGGTACGATTTCTTCGTCGAACAGGCCATCGCGCTGGGCCACCGCGGTGCGCTGCTGACTTTGCAGGGAGTAGTCGTCCTGGGCCGCGCGGCTGATGCCGTAGCGCTGGGCAACGATCTCGGCGGTTTCGATCATCGGGATGTAGGCGCTTGGCATACACGCCAGCACCGCCTCCGACTGGTTGCGGTAGGTGTTCTTGTGCTTGTTCTGGGTCAGCGACAGCGACTCGACACCGCCGCCGATGGCAATGCTCATTTCACCGAGCAGAATGTTCTTCGCCGCCATGCCGATACTGATCAGCCCTGAAGCGCACATCCGGTCAAGTGCCATGCCCGGCACGCTGTCGGGCAAACCGCCGGTGTAGGCGCATAGCCTGCCAATGTTGTAGCCCTGGGTGCCCTGCTGTACTGCAGCGCCCATGATCACGTCATCTACCGCGCCAGGCTCGATACCTGCACGCTCGACCACCGCGCGTACCACATGGCCGCCAAGCACCGGGGCTTCGGTGTCGTTGAAAGAGCCGCGAAAGGATTTGCTCATTGCAGTACGGGCAGTCGCTACGATTACAACGTCTTGCTTGTCCATGAACAGCCTCACTCGGTGACGGGATTGAAGGTGTAACGGCTGATGGTGTCGACCACGCAGCCAGGGCGTTCGGCGCCCTCGATCTCGACGCTGATGCGCACCACCAGCTGAACTGCGCTGCCGATCAGCTCGGCACTGATGACCTGCCCTCGGCCGCGTACCCGCGCACCGACTTTCACCACGGCGGGGAAACGCACGCGGTCGGTGCCGTAGTTCACCCCCATGGCCATGTTGTCGATGCTCATCAACTGCGGCATGAACAGGTTGGCCAGGGCCAGGGTCAGGTAGCCATGGGCGATGCACGCCCCGAACGGGCCATTGGCGGCGCGCTCAGGGTCGACATGTATCCACTGCTGATCGCCAGTGGCTTCGGCGAACAGATTGACCCGCGCCTGGGTCAGCTGCAGCCAGTCGGTGACGCCCAGGTCCAGGCCCTGGGCCTTGAGCATTTGCTCGGCGCTACAGAATCGGGTGCTCATGGGGTGCCCTCAAGCCTGTTGTGAACTGACCGACAGCACTTCGCCGACCATGTAGGAGGCGTAATCGCTGGCCAGGAGGATCATGACGTTGGCGACTTCCCACACTTCAGCGGCGCGGCCAAAGGCTTCACGATCGGCCAGTTTGGCCAGCAGTTCTTCGCTGCTGGCTTTCTTGAGAAATTCGTGCAAGGCAATCGACGGCGACACGGCGTTGATGCGCACCCCGCTTTCGGCGGCTTCCAGCGCACTGCAGCGGGTCAGCGCCATGACCCCGGCCTTGGCGGCGGCGTAGTGCGCCTGCTCTTTCTGCGCACGCCAGCCGAGTACCGAAGCGTTGTTGATGATCGCCCCGCTCCCTCGGCGCTCCATGTGCGGCAGCATCGCGCGGGTCATGCGGAAGGTGCCGGTGAGGGTCACATCAATTACCCGCAGCCATTCCTCGTCGCTCATCTCGGTGACCCGCCTGGAACCACCAAGGCCTGCGTTGTTGATCAGCACGTCGACGCCGCCAAGGGCCTGTTCGGCGGCGGCGACCAGGGCTTGCACCTCGGTTTCGACAGTGACGTTGCACAGCTGGCCGTACACGGCCTGCAAGCCGGTGTCGGCCTTGAGCTGTTCCACCGCCTGCTCCAGGCGCCGGGGATGAACATCGGAAATCATCAGGGCGCGGCAGCCTTCTTCGGCGCAGCGCTTGGCCACGGCATAGCCGATGCCAGCGCCAGCGGCGGCAGTGATGAGCACGGATTTGCCAGCCAGCAACTGGTGGCCTGGCACATAAGGAGGGGCTTGTTTCACGCGGTATACCTCTGACAGAAAACAGGTTGTCGACAGGTATAAAGGCCGCAGGGGGCAGGCACATCGTCAAAACGGACGGGGTCGGTTGTGGCAAGGCAAAAAGAGGCAGGCGCCGGTAATGCCGACGCCTGTGCATCAAGCTGCGCTCACGTACCCCAGACCTTTTGCGCCTTGGGTGCTTCGCTGAGGATCGCATCGACCGCCGCCCCTAGTTCAGCGACCTGCCATCGCGCCCCCTTGTCGCGGGTGACGCCGGTACGCCAGCCATCACCGAGGGAGATCCGGCCGCCCTGGCTCTCGAACAGCTGGCCACTGACATGTCCGGACGCCTCACTGCCCAGCCATACCACCAAAGGTGCGACGTTCTCCGGCGCCCAGGCGTCGAAGCTGTCGTCCTCGGGCTTCTTGACCATGTCCGGCATTGCGCTTTCGGTCATCGCCGTACGCGCCGCCGGGGCCAGGGCGTTGGCGGTGACGCCATAGCGGGCCAGTTCCGCCGCCTGCACCAGGGTCAGGGAAGCGATACCGCCTTTGGCCGCTGCATAGTTTGACTGCCCGATCGAGCCCTGCAAACCGGCGCCGGAACTGGTATTGATAATACGCGCCGCCACCCGGATACCGGCCTTCGCCTGATCGCGCCAGCGCCGGCCGAGGATGTTGGCCAGGCAGTAATGCCCCTTCAGGTGCACGCGCATCACCATGTCCCAGTCCTCTTCCGACAGGCTGATGAACATGCGGTCACGCAAGACCCCGGCGTTGTTGACCAAAACATGCACTTCGTCGAACGCCGCCAATGCAGCATCGACGATGCCTTGAGCGCTGCTCAGGGTGGTGATGTCGCCATCGTTGGCGATTGCTCGGCCACCCTGGGAGCAAATCTCGTCGACCACTGCCTCGGCGGCCTCGCGACGAATGTCATTGACCACCACATTGGCGCCTTCGGCGGCAAATGCCAACGCATACGCGCGGCCCAGCCCGCCACCGGCACCGGTGATGATCGCAGTACGACCTGCACAGATTCCCATAGGATATTTTCCTGTTGTTGAGTGTGGGTAGCTTCAAAGCCGTTCGATGATGCTAACGTTGGCCTGGCCGCCGCCTTCACACATGGTCTGCAGGCCATAACGCCCGCCGGTGCGTTCAAGCGAATGCAGCAAGGTGGTCATCAAGCGCGCACCGGTAGCGCCCAGCGGGTGGCCAAGGGCGATGGCGCCGCCATTGACGTTGGTGCGAGCCGGGTCGTAATCGAGCTCCTTGGCCCAGGCCATGACCACCGAGGCAAACGCTTCGTTGATTTCCACAAGGTCGATATCAGCCATGCGCAGGCCAGCCTTCTTGAGCGCCGCACGGGTGGCTGCAATCGGTGCCGTGAGGTGCCAGATCGGGTCGTCGCCGAGCACCGACAGGTGATGAATACGCGCCCTGGGGGTCAGGTTGTAGCGCTTGAGCGCCGCCTCCGATACCACTAGCAAGGCCGCGGACGCATCGCAGGTCTGGCTCGATACGGCGGCTGTGATCGACGGGAACTCAGCGCTCACAGGCTCCAGGCTGGCCATTTTCTCCAGGCTGCTGACCCGCGGCGTTTCATCAAAGGCCAGGCCTTCACAGGCAACGATCTCGCGGGCGAAATAGCCGGCTTCTGCAGCCGCCAAGGCGCGACGATGGCTTTCCAGGGCAAACACTTCCATGTCTTCGCGGCTGATCTGCCAGTGATCGGCGATGCGCTGTGCGGCGTAAAACTGATTGACCGGCTGCTGCCCAAAGCGCGCCTGCCAGCCTTTGCTGCCGGAAAACGGGTCACTGAAGCCCAGCGGTTGGCCAGCGAGCATCGCCGACGAGATCGGGATCTGGGTCATGGTCTGCACACCACCGACAGCCACCACCTCCTGCATGCCACTCATCACCGCTTGCGCGGCAAAATGCAGCGCCTGTTGCGACGAACCGCACTGCCGGTCGACCGTGGTGCCCGGCACGTTCAGCGGCAAGCCGGCAGCCAGCCAGCTGGTGCGAGCGATGTCACCCGCCTGCGAGCCGATGGCGTCGACACACCCGAAAATCACGTCGTCATACGCGTGGGCAGGAATGGCGTTGCGTTCGACCAGCGCTTTCAACACATGCGCGCCCAGGTCAATGGCATGCACGTGGGCCAGACTGCCTTTGCGTTTGCCCGTGGGGCTGCGCAGGGCATCGACGATATACGCTTGGGGCATGGCTCAGTCCTCGAAGGTGGCGCCCGGCCCAAGCCGGGCTTCATCGCTGAGCACATAGGCGGCGACGCGGGTTTTATGGGTGGCACGGTCGCCCCAGGACGGGTCCAGCGACCACACGCGCTTCATGAACATCTGCAGGTCGACCTCCCAGGTGTAACCCATGGCACCGTGCACCTGGATACCGTGGCGCGCCGCCAGCCAGCTGGCGTCGCAACAGGCCAGCCTGGCCTGCGATACATAGACATCGGCGCGGCGATCCCCCTGCGCCAAGGCATAGGCCGCGCGATACAGCACAGGTTTGGCGAATTCGATCTTGCTGGCGATATCGGCCAGGTGATGCTTGACCGCCTGAAAGCTGCCGATCGGCTTACCAAATTGCTTGCGCTGGGCCACGTAGTCCACCGACAGGTCGAGGATTCGCTGGGCCAGGCCGAGCAGTTGCCCGGCAACCGACAAGGCGCCGCGGTTCAAGGTATCGGCCCACAAGGCCCGCCCCTGTTCGCCGCCGATCAGCAAGGTGTCGCGTGTTGGCTGCCAGCTCACCAGGCCCAGGCGCCTGGAGGCATCGATACTGGCGTTGGCCTGCACATCGACCTGCGCGCGCGGCACCGCATGCACCTCATCGCCCTGGGCAAGGATCAGCCACTCTGCCAGCGGTGCATCAGGCACCAACGGGTTGATCGGGTGGCCGATAGCCAGGCGCACGCTGCCATCGGCGATGCGCGGCAGCAGGCGGGCTTTGACCGGGCTGTCGTCTGGCAGGCCGTTGAGCAGCCCGGTGACCACATAAGCCGTGTCGGCCAGCGAGTCCGGGATGGCGTAGTAGCCCAGCTCCTGGGTCATCAGTGCCCAGGCCACATCGTCCATGCCCAGGCCACCGAACTGTTCGGGCACCGACAATGCCGTCAGGCCCTGTTGGGCTATCTTGTTGCGCAAGTCAGCGGAGCGGCCTGTATCGGTTTCCCAGATCTCGCGCAGCATTTCGGGCGCCGCCTCGGTCATCAGGAAACGGCTGATGGCTTCGCGAAACGTGAGCTGATCATCGGTAAAGGTAAAGTCCATGGCCGGCTCCTATTTCGGCAGGCCGAGCATGCGCTCGGCGATGATGTTGCGCTGGATTTCGTTGGTGCCGGCGTAGATCGGCCCGGCCTGGGCGAACAGGAAGCCATCAAGCCAGCCGCCTTCGACCGCTTGCGCAGCACTGCTCAACAACTCCCCGTGCGCACCCAGGATGCGCATGGCGGTTTCGTGCATCTTCAAGTCGAGCTCCGACCAGATGATCTTGTTGATGCTCGACTCGGCGCCGATTTGCGCGCCACGGCTCAAGCGCCCGACGGTGTGATAGGACGACAGCGCGTAGCCTTCAGCGCCCAGCCAGGCCTCGACAACCGCTTCGCGGATGCTCGGGTCGCGGTCGGCGCTCTGGCGGTTGGCGTTGTACAGCTGTATCAACTTGCGCGCCGTGGCCTGGAAGCGTGCCGGCGAACGCAACAGCAAACCTCGTTCAAAGCCGGCGGTGGCCATCGCCACATGCCAGCCCTGGCCTTCGGCACCAATGCAGTTTTCAACCGGCACGCGCACGTCGTCGAAAAACACTTCGGCAAAGGTGTTCTTGCCGTTCAGCGCCTTGATCGGCCGGATGGTCACGCCCGGGGCATCGAGCGGCACCATCACGAACGACAAGCCGTTGTGCCGGGTCGAGGCCGGGTCGCTGCGGAACAGGCCAAACAGCCAGTCGGCAAACAGTGCGCGGCTGGACCAGGTTTTCTGCCCGTTGAGCACATAGTGATCGCCATCACGGATGGCCTTGCTGGTGATCGCGGCCATGTCGGAGCCGGCATTGGGCTCGGACCAGCCCTGGGCCCACATGTCGACACTGGACGCCATGCGCGGCAGGAAGCGCTGCTTCTGCGCCTCGGTACCGAACTCCATCAACGTTGGGCCGAGCAGCAGCTGACCGTTCTGGTTGATACGCATCGGTGCGTCTGCGCCGTAGTACTCTTCCTCGAAAATCAGCCACTCGATCAGGTCGCAACCGCGCCCGCCGTAGGCCTTGGGCCACATGACCATCGACAGGCGCTGCTCGAACAGCTTCGCCTCCCAGGCCCTATGCTGCTCGAATCCTTCCCGGGTGTCGTAGTTGGCCAGCGGCGTAGTCGGCTGATTGGCCGCCAGCCATTCACGCACTTCCTCACGGAAGGCCTTCTGTTTGGGGGTATAAGCTAGTTCCATGGCACTCTCTCAGAACTTGGCGTCGCGTTTTTCGACGAAGGCGCGGCGGGTTTGCGCAGAATCCGGACTGGTGTAGGCCTGCAGGGTCAGCCCCTGCTCCCAGCGGTATTTGTCTTCCAGGTTGCCGTCCTCGATACCGTTCAGGGCTTCCTTGGCGATACCGATCATCACCGGGCTCTTGGCAGCGATTCTGGCGGCAATCTCCAGCGCGGTTTCGCGCAGCTGCTCTTTGGGCACCACGCGCTCGATGAAGCCATACTGCGCAGCCTCGGCGGCGCCGATCTTGTCGCCGGTGAAGAACAGATAACGAACCTTCTGCACCGGGAACAAACGCTGCAGGTGCGCGCCGCCGCCCATGGCCCCACGGTCAACTTCGGGCAAGGCAAAGGTGGCGCACTCTGAGGCCACGACAATGTCGGCAGCACCGGTAATGCCGACGCCACCACCGAGGACGAAGCCGTGCACGGCGACGATGACCGGCACAGGGTTGCGATGCACCGCCTTGAACGCCGCATAATTACCGGCGTTGACCGCTACGATGCGTTCGGGGTGGGCGTCCAGTTCCTTGATGTCGACACCGGCGCAGAAACCACGGCCTTCGGCACGGATGACGATTACCCGGACGTCGGGGTTGGCGCCCAGGGCTTCGACCTGATGGGCCAGGTCCATCCACTCCTGGCTGCCCAGGGCATTGACCGGCGGTTTGGCCAGCACCAGCTCGGCAATGCCCGCCTCGATCTGTGTGGTAAATGCTTGACTCATGAGGGTGTTCTCCAAAGTTCGGCAGGCTGATGCTCGCTACGGCAGGCCAACAGGGCTTCCAGGCAGCGTTCGGCTTCCTGGGCAATTTCTTCGATCACTTGCTGGCAACTCTTGAGTTCGCCAATGGCGGCGGCTACCTGGCCGCTGGGCAGAATGCCTTCGTCCGGAACACCGTCGATCATCGAACGCTGCAGCAGTACCGGCTGGTTGGCGGCCATCAGCGTTTGCGACAGCGCGCCGGGGTCTTCCTTGAGTGCCTGGCGCAGCACACCGAACAGATGGCTCAGGCTCATTCCGGTTTGCTGCTTCCATTTCCAGGCGCTGCGCAACGCGATGCACAGGCGCCCGAAAGACCCGGCCTGCTCCAGGCGGTTGATAAACGGGTTCTCGATCATGCGGTGGCGCATGCCATCTACCGCCGTGGTCACCCGCACCCGTTGCGGGTCGTTGACCTCGAGGTAATGCACCAAGGTGCTCGACGGCGTAGGCGAGTCCCGGGTCATCAAAAAGCGCGTGCCCATGGCAATACCCACAGCGCCGGTCGCCAGCGCGCCGGCAAGGCCTCTGCCGGTGGAGTAACCACCTGCGGCGATTACCGGGACCGACACCGCCGCGAGCACCTGGGGCAACAGGATCGAACTGGGCACACCACCGGTATGCCCGCCGCCCTCGCCGCCCTGGATGGTGATCATGTCCGCGCCCAGCTCCACCGCCTTCAGGGCGTGTTTGAGTGCACCCACCGTCGGGATGCACAGCACCCCGGCAGCCTTGAAGCGGGCGATGGTCTGTTTGTCCGGGCCACGTCCGTAACTGACCGCCCGCAAGCGGTAGCGAATCGCCAGGTCAACGCATTGGGTCGCGTTTTCCTGGAACATATGGAAGTTCAGGCCGAAATTGCTGCCACCGGTGGCGGCAATTACCTTGTTGATCTCGCCTTCCAGGGCATCGGCCGCAATCGTGGCCCCGGCCAGAAAACCGAAACCACCGGCGCGGGTTGTGGCAATCACCAGGTTGGCGTCTGCCACCCATCCCATGGCGGTCTGCACGATCGGGTAGCGGCAGCCCAAGGCTTCGGTCAGTGGCGTACACAACCAGCGGCTCATGCCTGCTCTCCACTGGCGGCAGCCTTGTTGGCCTGGGCCATGGCCTTGGCATCGAAGCCGCCCAGCTTGTCACCCGACAGCAGTTCGTTGTGGGCATGGGCGAAGTGGTGCCAGGCAAAGGCGGCGTCCATCGCCGTGCGTTTACCCTGCAGATCCTCGACGTGGTTAATGGCCTGCTTGGTCAGCGCAAGGCCCATTCGCGGCTGCCGGGCAATACCGGCCGCCAGCGCATAGGTGCCCTGCTCCAGTTCCTCACGGGGCACTACCCTGTTGACCATGCCCATCTGGTAGGCACGCTCGGCACTCATGCGATCGCCGGTGAACAGAAACTCCTTGGCGATGCGTGGGTTCAGTTCATACGGGTGGGCAAAATACTCCACCCCCGGAATGCCCATACGTACCACGGGGTCCTGGAAAAACGCATCATCGCTGGCCACGATCAGGTCGCACACCCAGGCCAGCATCAGCCCACCGGCCACACACGCACCCTGGACCATGGCAATGGTCGGCTTGGGCAGCTCACGCCAGCGCCGGCACATGCCCAGGTACACCTCTTGCTCGCGGGCATACAGCTGCTCGGCGCCGGGCTTGTTGGTGTGATCCCACCAGAGGTGTGCACGCTCGAACGGTTTGTTGATATCGCGCCCGGGCGTGCCAATGTCATGGCCGGCCGAAAAATGCTTGCCCGCCCCGCGCAGTACAATGACCTTGACCGCATCATCGTTGACAGCCTGGCGCAGCGCCGCATCCAGCGCATACGTCATCTGCGAGTTCTGCGCATTGTTGAAGCCTGGCCGGTTCATGGTCAGCGTGGCGATACCCTCTGCCACGCTGTACAACACCGGTTCCTGCGTTTCGTACACCGAGTGGTCTGCACGCTCGACGAATTCACTGTCAGGGCTGTTCATGCTCATGTCCCTCGCCTTACGCCAGGCGTATGCCAGCCGGGTTGCCCTTGATCGCCGAACTGCGCAGATCATGGGGGTCGAGCCGACGGATCAGCGCCAGTTGCTCAGGCGTCGGGTGTACGGTTTCTTTCAGCGACGCTGACTTGAGCAGCGGGAAACCGGTGTTTTCCTGCACCTGCTCAAAGCTCACCCCCGGGTGCAGGCTGCGCACCTGCACCGCGCGGTCCGGGCCGTCGAAATCCATCACACACAAGTCGGTGATGATCAGGCGGATGTCCATCAGGTCGCGACGTACGCCTTTTGGCCAGCGGTCGGCCTTGAAACCGACACCGGAGACCATGTCCACTTCGCCGCTGACGAACACGCGGGTGTTATGGTTGGGTACAAAGAACGAGTTGATGTGATTGATGCTGTTGCCGGGCAAGCCGCGCACACCCAGCATTGCGGCCTTGGGCTTGTGGTAATCGCCCACGCAAGAAAGGTTGCTCTGGCCCCAGCGGTCGATCTGCGTCGGGCCGATCATGGCGTGACGGCGGCCACCCCAGACGCACTTGAACACCCGTTCGAAGGTCAGCGAGCCCGAATATTTGGGCACATGATCGCCACGCGGCCCCAACGGGATCGGTTCTTCGACCAGGTAGGCCTCGCTGTCGGTCATCAGCAGTTGCGGGCTGTGGCTGAGTTTGGCCAGGCTGGCGCCCAGGCGCGGGATCACGCCCAGGCCCGAGGCGATCAGCTCGCCGTTGTCACGCCAGGCTTCGCTGGCCGCGACAATCATCAGTTCCGCGAGGGTGAATTCACAGGTAGTCGACATTTTCATCCTCCTCAGAATACTGGCAGGGCCAGGGAGCCCATGCGTTCGGCACCGCCGTTCTGCTCTTGATAAGCCCGCTCACCGGCCGCCACATACTGCGCAACATAGGCCTGCCAGCCGCCCTCTTCACCGGCACTGGCGGCATAGCGTTTGAGGTGGCTCAGGTCCCAGCCATACTCGGGCTGGCAGGCGGTCGGGTGGGCGCCGAACGGTGCATGGATCACGCCACTGACCAGGTACCGCTCAAAGGTGTTGCAGCGTGCCTGTTCGGTGGTCAGTTCCAGTCGTTCGTGCAATTGCTCGCAAGACACGAAGCACTGCTGGGCCGCGCGAGCGAACAGGTGGTCGAAATACGGGTCTGGGCCGGTCACCAGGGTGTTGCCCAGGCGGTCGGCGACGTTGACGTGGACAAACGCCACGTCCAGGTTCAGGGCGGGCATGGCCAGCAGCACTTCACCGTCGTCATACGGCGACTGGATGGTTTTAAGTTCAGGGTTCAACCGTGTGACATCGGTGGCCAGGCCGCAGCGGGTCGGTAGAAACGGCAAACGCATGGCCGCTGCACGCAGGCCCCACTGGAACATGCCTTCATCCACCTCTAGCAACTCCAGGCCACCGGCTTCGCGGGCTTTGCGGTAATAGGGTTCCAGCGGAATGGCATCGAGGGTGGCAAAGCCGAACACCAGCTTCTTGACCTTGCCCGCCGCACACAGCATGCCCACTTCCGGGCCACCGTAGGCGACCACGGTCAGGTCCTTGACGGGGGACCGCAGAATCTCGCGCACAACCGCCATCGGCTTGCGCCGTGGCCCCCAGCCGCCGAAGCCGATGGTCATGCCATCGCGCAGGTGCGCCACGGCATCGGCCGCCGTCATTTGCTTGTTCATTGCACATCTCCTTGCTGTTGGCCGACGGAAAAGTCATGCCCCCACAGGCTTACCCGGGTAAATTCGAAGGCCGAGTGCTCAGCCCAGTCCACTTGCAGGCCGCCGTAGCCGTACTCCAGGTCGAAGCCGGACGGGGTCTTCATGTAAAACGAGGTCATCCGGTCATTGAGGTGCTGACCGAGGGTCGCCGACAGCGGCACGTGATGGGCCAGGCGCCGGTCATGGGCGCGGCCCACTTCAGTCATCGAACCCACTTCCACCATCACGTGCACGCAGCCTGAAGGCACCGCGTACTCCGCCAGCGCCAGCGAGTGATGGCGGCTGTTGCGGCAATGCAGGAAGTGAATGCGGATTGGCGGTGCTGCCGGGTCGGGGCGAAAGTTGAAGATGTCCGACAGCTCGAAGCCCAGCACGTCCTTGACGAAGGCCAGGGTCGCGTCAAAGTCCGGGGCCGGCAACACGGTATGGCCCAGGCCCATGTCGCCGGTGACAAAACCCGGTACGCCTTGCGGCGAAATGAACGGCAGGCAATCGGAACGGTGCCCCCAGCTCAACTCGTGGCGGTTGCCGGAGGGGTCCAGGACACTCACCAGTGCCTGTACGCCACGCTGCTCGATCTCGGCGGCAGAACCTGCTTGCCAGCGCACACCGTTTTGCTCCAGTGCCTGCAATGCGGCGTTGAATGCCCGCTCGCTGGCCAGCTCCCAGCCTGAGGCCAGGTACCCTGCCTTGGCGCCTTCGACGATGAGCATGCGAAACGGCCGATCGTCCATCTTCACGTACAGTCCGCCACTGGGCGCGGGCACCACCATCATGCCCAGCACGTCTTCGGCATAACGTTGCCACTGACTGAGGTTTTCGATTTGAGCGACAAAGTAGCTCAGCCCCCGGATATCCATCATGCCCTGCTCCTCAATGACTGGACCGTTGTTGGTCTTCATTGTGCTGAGGGCAGGCCTGGTGCTCATCGTCCGTTGAGACTAAGCAGTTGATCTATCGGGAGTACTGAAATGCAGGCGGTGGAAACAGGCTTGCCCCGCGACAGTGATGCGCAGGCACAACGCATCGCATCGCATCGCAGGGCAATCTCGCGCCTTCGGAGGGGTTACATGTACAGGATTACCAGGTCGTTGATGACCGAGGGCCGATCACTGCCGACGACGTGGGTATTCACCTCCAGGGTCAACTGGGTGCCGCGCTTGACCCGCGCCACCTGCTTGACCCTGGCCCGTGCATGAACCCGCGAGCCCGCCGGCACCGGCGCCGGGAAGCGCAGGCGGTCGGAGCCGTAGTTGACCATGGTGCTGAAACCGGTGATCTCATAACCCAGCGCCAGCTTGAGCCGCGACTGCAACACCTGTACCAGCGCGCCGTGGGCAATGGTGCCGCCAAACGGGCTGTCCTTGCGTGCACGCTGCGGATCGGTGTGAATCCAGTAGTCATCACCCGACAGCGCGGCGAAGGCATCGATCAGTGCCTGATCGATGACAATCTGGTTGCTCCAGGGGCTGAAGGTTTCATTGACCAGGCTCTGCAGTACCACCTCATCATCCATGGCGACCAAGCGCACAGATGCTGCTTCACCCTGCTCCGGCGGTTGCGCCTGAGGCACGCCGTTGTAGCGCTGTAGCGCCGTGCTGTCCTGGTCCGGACCGGTAAAGCGCAGTAAACGCGTACCCTTGGCGTCGACTTCGGCAAACACCGGTTTGAGCCGCATGCCGATGCGGATCTGATCCTCTGCAAGCCCCACCAGGGTGGTGTTGATTCGCACGCCTTCGTCCAGTTCGATGACGGCCAGCTTTTGTGGCATCTCATCGGCAAAATCCGGCAACGTGGCAATGCGTGCCACGGTGAAGCTGTACAGGGTGGCGCTACCACTGACTTCGCGCCAGCTCAGGTCATGGGCCAGGCACTGCGGGCAGTGCCTGCGCGGGTAGAAGACCCAGTGTTCACAAGCATTACACTGTTGTATCAACAGGCGCTGTGCCTTCAGGCCTTCCCAGAACGGCGCGGAAATTTCAGTCGGCACCGGCATTGGCTTATTGTTCGACATGCGGGTCATGCTCCCTGAAGTATCAACGCGGCCTGCTCACTCATCACGCCACCGGTGCCGGACACGTAGACAGCGTCGCAGCGTTCAAGCTGGCGCTCCCCCGCCTCACCGGTGATCTGCGTGACAGCCTCGATCACCTGTGACATGCCCCCGGCAGCGCCGGCCTGGCCGAAACTCAACTGGCCACCGTGGGTGTTCATGGGGAAATCGCCGCGCCAGGTCAGGTCATGCTCGCGAACAAACTGCATGCCCTCACCCTTGGCACAGAAGCCGGCGTCCTCCAGGGTCAGCAACGCGGTAATGGTGTAACAGTCATAGATCTGCGCCGCATCGACATCGCCCGGTTTGAGCCTGGCCATCTCGAAGGCGCGGCGCGAAGCAGGCCCAATCGGGGTGTTGAGCATGTTCTGGGCATACGAAGGTGACTTGAACGCCAGGTGCTCACCGAAGCCTGTGATGAATGCCGGGCGCTTGCGTGCACGTGCGGCCACTTCTTTGGAGGCAATGATCAATGCCGCGCCACCGGCCACCGGCATGACAATCTCGAGTACGTGCAAAGGATCAGCCACACGCTTGCTCGCCAGCACCTGCTCGATCGTCAACGGCTGGCCATGGAACATCGCCTGGGGGTTGGCCAAGGCATTGGTACGTTGATCAACGGCAATCTTGGCCATGGCCACCGGGTCGTAACCGTACTGCGCGGCGTAGCGCTGGGCGATCATGGCGTAGCCGGTGTTCTGGCCCATGTGGCCGTAAGGCAGATCGAACTCCGCCTCTGGCGCGCCAAAGGCGGTACTGTGACCGCCGTAACGCATGGCGCGGGCCATTGCCCCGGGATCTTCGTCGGGGCCCATCGGCGCCAGGCGCGCCGGCATCACACACAGCACCGCCTGGCACAGGCCCAGCTCGATCGCCGCGGCCGCGCGCCAGACCATACCCACTGCGGTACAACCACCAAGGTCGACCACTTCGGCGAAATTAACAGACAAACCCAGGTATTCAGCGGCCATGGCCGGCACGAACACCGAAGCTTCGTGGAAGTGCGGGCCATTGATCACCAGGCCATCGAGGTCGTCGGCACGCAAGCCGGCGTCGTGCAGCGCCTGCGCTGCCAGGTCGGCCACTTGCTCAAGATGGAACATTCGCGGCGCTGTGGCGTACTTCTCGGGTTTGTATTGCGCGGCGCCGACAATCGCCGCATGACCTTTAAGACCCATGTATCCCCCACTCGAAGGCTGTGTGCTTGAGGTTTTTGTCTTGCGACCATGCCACAGGTGCCGTGGCGAGTGATCGTCCATTTTGACTAGAACAGCGGCCAGCGTCAGGGTTGACTCACACCTGACGCCGGCGCGCTAATCAGAAGCTGTATTTGACCGAGAATGTACCGTAGTCGCGGTCTGCCAGCAGGCGCTTGACCGGGTCAGCGTCGCCCAGGTAGCCGGTAACCCGCAGGGCGACTTCCAGGTTGCCCAGGTACTTGAAGGTGGCGCCCAGGCTCAACCGGCGATCACCCTGCAACCCGGAGATGGTCCCGGCCATCGGCGTGGCACCACTGAACACGTTGGAGAAGTTCACCGGCACTTCCAGGTCCCAGCCTTCGAACACGCCCGGGTAGCTGAAAGACGCACCCAGGGTGTAGGCACTGGCAGTCTTGCTGCGCCAGCCAGTCGAGGTCTTGTAGGTGTAGTCGTCGGACGGTTGCACCAGCGGCCGCATGGACGGAATCAGGCTGTTGCCTAAACCCAGCAGGTTCGGCGCGGCCGAGGCTTCGTCCACGCTGTCGACACGCACATGCACGATCTCGGCGGTAAGCGAGGTCTGGCTCGCCCAAGGCCGGTCACCCAGAATACGGATCGCCGACAATTGCATTTGCTGGCCCTTGCCACGCGCAGGCGTGGGGCCAAGGCCGGTGTTGACCATCACTGGAGCACCGTCGCGATACGACCACTCGCCACCGATCTGGGTCTCGCCGATTTTGGTCGAGGCACTGATCCCGGTCAGCTTAATGTCTTCAAAGTAGGTAATGCGGTAGCCATCTGGCGTGCCGAAGAACACGCCTGGCCCGGCCGGGACGGCCCGGTAACCCACCAGGGCAGTGGCTGGGTTCTTGTCATGATAATTGACATGAAACAATGACAGTTCCAGGGCGGGCACGGGTCGAAAGCGTATCTGAGCCCCCCACTGACCGCTGTCACGCGGTTCATCGGTGCCCTGGTAGTTGATGCGCGTACCATTGGCCCCGATGAGAAATTCTCGTCCTGGCCCGACCACATCGCTGGTGGACAGGTAGCTGCCCACCGGCGGCAATTCCGTGCCCATCCATTCGTATTGCACGTAAGCGCCCAAGGTCCACTGCGGGTTCAAGCGATACGACGCCGACACCTGGCCGACCGGCAACAGCACTTCCTTGACCTCGACCCCGGGCTGCGCGGCCTTGACCGCATCGGACGGGTTCTGTACACCACTGACGCCGGGGTAGAACAAGCTTTCGCCCCACGACTCGATATGGCGCCCGGCCTTCACATCGAGCATCGAACCATTGTCAAAGCGCCAGCCGCTGAACACATAAGCATCGAGGAACTTGCTGCGCCCGCCGCTGTAATATTTGGTGTCGCTGGTGAACTCGTTATGGTCGCCAGCCTTGTTGACCGTGCCCGGTGAGTCGTTGTCGTTGGAACGATGGTAAACATCATCGTAGAAGGTACTGGCGCGCAGCACCCCGCCGTAGTTGTCCTTGCGCACGATCATCTCGGCCAGGGCGCCGATCCGGTTGGTCACCAGGCTGCCCTTGTCGAAGTTGCGATCGCCATCATCGGCGTTGGGTGTCAACAGTTTGCTTGACGGGTTCGACAGGCGAACCCCCAGGCCGTAGCTGGTGGTCACCGTCCAGTCGATTGTCGTGCCGTTGTCGAACTCGATCGTTTCACCAGACCATGCGGGTGTGCAAACCAATGCGGTTGCCACCACCAGACCCGATAATTCGAAACCCGATACAGCTGGGCCAGCACCATATTTGTTGTTTTTATTAGTCACACTGCCTCTCCGATTAACGACCTGACGGTCGCGCAAAAGTGCAAGAACACCACTCGTTAGCCTCAGCCCACTCACAGCTGCCCTAGCACCGACTGAACGTTGACACCCTCGGGCGTGCGCCCGTAGCGGAACACGCCGGCTGTTTCTTCACGCACCAGTTGCCCCTGCGCAATCAGGTAATTGACATGCGCCAGGGTCTCGCCAATCGCCATCAATTCATCGAAGCGCCCCTTCACCTTCGGAAACAGCTCGGCCATCAGCTCCACGGCACTGCGCGGCGCGGTGCAGGCGGCCAACAGTTGCTGCAAGTGCCCCAGGTGGTGCGCGCGCAGTTGATCAAGGCGCAGATGCAGGTTGTAAAACGGCCGTTCATGCGCCGGTAGCACCAGCACGCTATCGGGCACCTCCCGCAAGCGCTCGACCGAATCCAGCCAGTCGCGCAATGGGTCGGCATCGGGCTCGGTGACCTGCACGCAGACACTGGAGGTGATGCGCGGCAGCACCTGGTCACCGGAAATCAACAGGCCGTCCTCGGCGCAGTACAGGCAGGCATGTTCGGGCGAATGGCCGCGGCCGATCAGGACCTGCCAACGGCGCCCGCCTATCACCAGTTGTGTGCCTTCACTCAGGCGCCGGAAACTGGTGGGCACCTCTGGCCGAAAGTGCGCGGAGCCCAGCAACGGGAACAATGCTGCGGTCTGTTCCTGGTTGAAGCCTGCGCGCTGGTAATGCTGGTAAAACGCCCAGCTAGTGCTGGTGTCACCTGGCGCGCGCAGCTGGTGCATCGCCTGATATTCACTGGCGCTCATGAACACCGGGCAGCGGAAGCGCTCGGTCAACCAGCCGAGCACCCCGACATGGTCCGAGTGAAAGTGCGTGCAGATCACCGCCAGCAGCGGCAAACCACCCAACACCGTCACAAACAGCGCTTCCCAGATGTCGCGGGTCTGCGTGTTGTTGAGCCCGGTATCGACCGCCACCCAGCCCTCGCCGTGGCGCAGCAGGTACAGGTTGATGTGGTCAAGCCCGAACGGCAGCGGCATGCGCAGCCACAACAGCCCTTCGGCAACCTGCTGAACCTCGCCATTGGCTGGTGGCTGCGGCCAGGGGAAGCGCAGGCCTGCGCGCCATTCGTGCCCCTGGGCATCCAGGCTACTCACTGACGTCACCCGCAAAAGCGGCCAGGCCAATGCGCCTTAGCACGTGGGTGCTGTACGGCACATAGCTGCGGCTGCTTTCGTCACGGATGAACAGCGGGTCGCTGAACGCCGTCGGCGCGTAGCCCTGGCGCTGCAGGTCGACCTTGCGCAATTTGAAGGTGCTGGTCAGGTCAGCCGCCGCTGACACCCGCACGAACACCGGCGCCGCATAGCGTGGCAAACGCACCTCGGTCAGCGCATAGAACGCTTCAGGGTCAAATGGCTGGCCAGGCTGCATCAGCACCGCCGCCATGCCGGCGCGCCCCTCTTGCCCGGGCACCTGCACACCGTAGATGTTGATCAGCTCGAGCCCGGCAAAATCCCCCAGCGCAGCCGCCACCTCCAGGGTGGAGACGTTCTCGCTCTTCCAGCGAAAGGTGTCACCGATGCGGTCGATGAAGTACAGGTAGCCGTCTTCGTCATAACGCAGCAGGTCGCCCGAACTCCAATAGGCATCCCCTGGGCGCAAGACATTGCGGCGGATCTTGCTGTCGGTTGCCTCGGCCGAGGTGTAACCCTCGAAGCGGCCGCCGCCGATCTGCGGGTGGTCGATGATCAAGCCCAGGGCTTCACCCACTTCACCCACTTCGCAGAGCTGGTAAAAACCGTGCTCGTCGCGTGGATGGCTGTCGGTTTCAACGTCATAGCGCACCAGGCGCAGGTTGCTCTTGTCCCAGAACGGTATGCGCCCGCAGGCGCCCACATAGTTGTCGACGTTGACCACGTTGGTATTGGACTCGGTAGAACCCCAGCCCTCGAACACCTGGATCGGCCCGAAACGCTGCACCCAGTTCTGCCAGGTCTCGCGCGTCAACCCGGCGCCGAGCATGCAGCGCAGGCCATGGTCGCGTTCGCCGGCCGCCTTGGGCTGGTTGAGCAGGTAGCGGCAGATCTCGCCGATGTACTGGAACACGCTGATGCGGTGCTCGCGCACGTCCTTCCAGAATTCGCGGACGCTGAACTTGCGCCGCACCACGATCGCCGCACCTGTTTTCAGCGCGGTTGACGTCACTGAAGTGGCCGCTGCGCCGTGGTACAGCGGCAGGCAGCAATAGAACACATCGCCGGGCGTGGTCTGCAGAGTGACTTCCATGATGTCGCCCGTCGACATCCAGCGCATATGGCTGTAACGCGCGGCTTTCGGCAAACCGGTGGTGCCCGAGGTAAAGATCAGCAGGCTCGGCGACTCGGCGCGCAGGTCGGCACGCAGGTCACGCGGGAATGGCGTGCACGGGGCATTGGCCAATGCTTCGGCCAGGCCGGTGTCAACCTGTGCAGGCATTGCCCCGGCCCACGCTTGCTCGGCTTCTTCGACCAGCAACAGCGGCAGCGGCGGCAGGCCTTCGGTTGCCAGAACGTTGCCCAGCACTTCCTCGCCGACGAGCATCGCTTTGGCGTCGATTGCCTCCAGCGCGTGCACCAGCGGCCGGCCACTGACCTGGGTATTGACGAAGCCCACCACCACACCGAGCTTGACCAGGCCAAACCAGCAGCAGAAAAACGCCGGGCGGTTCTCCATGGCCAGCGCGCAGACATCGCCGGGGCGCAGGCCACGGGAATGAAATACGTGAGCCAGTTGGTCGGCCCGGGCGTTGACCTGGGCGTAGCTCAAGCGCTGATCGCCATAAATGACGAAAGGCCGCTCGCCGTGGCGTTGCGCCTGTTCTTCGAGGCGATCCGCCAGGGTATAGCGATCCGCAGGTTTGATCCGCGCGGCAGCTTCGGCCCGGCGATCAAGGATGGCCTGGGTTTGTTCGCGGGGCACAACCCCGCGATCAACACTGGACAGCAGGCTTGCGTTGTTATTGAAATTGTTCATCCCTACCTCCGATAAAACCGGCTGTTCATGCAGTCGCCTGGGCGTGGGTCGGATAATCCGAATAGCCAGGCGATCCTTTCGTATAGAGTGTCTTGCGGTCGAAACCGGCTAGGGGCAGGCCGGCACGCAGGCGTTCGACCAGGTCCGGGTTGCCGATAAAGTGGCGGGCGAACGACACTGCGGCGCCCTGCCCAGCTTCTATTGCCGCAGCGGCCGAAGGCCCGTCGAAACCGTCATTGAGGATCAACCCGCTGCTGCTATGGCTGCGCGCCAAGGCAAAGGCATCCAGTGTGGCCAGCGGCGAGCGCATGATGTGCAGGTAAGCCAGGCCAAGCGGCTCGACTTGCTCACACAAGGCTTGTGCAGTGCCGGCCGGGTCAGCGTCGCTGATGTCGTTGTAAGGGTTACCCGGGCACAAGCGAAAACCTACGCGCCCCGAGCCGATTGCCGCCGCCATCGCGGCCAACACCTGGGCCGGGAAACGCACACGGTTGGCTGCTGCGCCACCATAGCCATCACTGCGCTGGTTGCTGCCGGACGCCATGAACTGCATCGGCAGGTAACCACTGGTGCAATGCAGCTCGACCCCTTCGAAGCCGGCTTCGCGGGCGTTCAGGGCTGCGCGCCGGTATTGCTCGATCACGCGGTCAATGTCCTCAAGGCTCAACGCCTGAGGCTCATCGGTATCGACCAGGCCGGCCCCATCGCAGAACACCTGGGTGCGGGCGCGTATCGCCGATGGGGCGACGGTCCGTGCCCCCGCCGGTTTGTTTTGCCAACTGGCGGCGCGGCCCACGTGCATCAACTGCAACACCATGCGCCCGCCGGCATTGCTCACCGCGCGGGTGATCTGGCGCCAACCCTCGATCTGCGCGCTGTCGTAAATGGCCGGTGTGCGGCAATAGCCCAGCCCCTCGGCTGACGGTGCGGTGCCTTCGGCAATGATCAGCCCGGCACTGGCGCGCTGGCGGTAATAGTCGACCATTTCAGCTGTCGGCACGGCCTGTACGCTGGCGCGGCTGCGGGTCATCGGCGCCATGACAATGCGGTTGCTCAGCTCCAGCTCACCCAGGCGCAGGGGTTCAAACAATATGCTCATCGCGAGTCCTCAGCGCACACGAATCTTCGGTGCCGCAGCACCGCGTCGCAGGGTGGCTAGAAAGTGCTCAAGGGGCGCGGCCGGGGCAACATCAGGCAGTTGCTCCTTGTCCGGGCGCCGGGCCCAGAACTCGGCCCACGACGGGAACAGGTCGTGGAAGCTGCCGGCATAGGGTTCACGCCCTGGCCAGCGCATCTTTCGCTCGCCGATCGGCGGCTTGTTGAGGTCGCTGGCGTACCAGTAGCACGGCAGGCGGCGACGGAAGTACCAGCGGCCATCGATGCGCTGGTAGTCATCCCAATAAAGCATTTGCATGGTCACCCACTCGGGGCCGGTCTCATGCTCGTTCTTGGAATACACCACGCCAACAGCATTGTCGGCGTCAAGCAGTTCGATGATGTGCTGGCCCAGGTGATGCGAGGTACCGCTGAACTGATCGCGCAAGGTGGCATCGACCCACGCTTTCAGATGCGCACGGCCAGTCTTTTCGCGGCCAACGCGGATGTCTTCGGCAAACAGATTGACATGGGCATCGAGGTCGCGCATGTCCAGCGACAGCGAGTACTTGGCCGCCAATTGACGAATTTCCTCAATCGACTCAAGCCGGTCGATGCGTGCCAACAACGTGTTCGGTTCCATGCTCATCACTCCAGCACCGTGTAGAGTTCCGAGCTGCGCCCGCCATCCACCGGCACACACGCGCCGGTGATATAGGACGCTTCGTCGCTTGCCAGGAACAGAATCGCGTTGGCTACCTCCTGCGCCTGGCCGATACGGCGCAGCGGGATCAGTTTCTCGGTGTTGCCACGGGCCTTGGCGTCGGCCAGCATGCTCGCGGTTGCCGGGGTTTCGATGACGCCCGGGACCACCACGTTGCAGCGAATCCTGTTGGCCGCCCCTTCGCTGGCTGCAGCTCGGCTGAAGTTGATCACTGCGGCCTTGGCTGCCGAGTAGCCGGCCATCCAGGGCGTACCAAACAACCCGCAGATCGAGGCGATGTTGACGATGGCGCCGCCGCCTTGGGCTTTCATCAGCGCCATGGCCGTGCGCGTGCCCCAGAACGTGCCGTCCACGGTGGTGCGGAAGTTGGCGTGCCAGTCGCCCGTGCTGGTGCTGTCGATGGCACCCCAGGTGTAGGCCATGGCGTTGTTGACCAGGATGTCCAGGCGGCCATGCTGCTGCGCTGCGGCCTCGATTGCGCCGACAAAGGCTTGCTCGTCGCTGACATCGACGACCTGCCAATGGGCCTTGCCACCTGCTTCGCGAATGGTGCTGGCCACAGCTTCCAATGGCGCCTGATTACGCCCGCAGAGCACCACGGTGGCGCCCTCCTGGGCAAAGCGTCGGGCGGTGGCGGCACCAATCCCGGAGCTGGCGCCGGTAATGAAGGCGATCTTGCCTTGAAGTCGTGTGCTCATTGCCTGCTCCCGGTTCAAATGAAGGCCATGCCGCCGTTGACGGCGAGGTTCTGACCGGTGATGAAGCTGGCGTCGGAACTGGCCAGAAACACGGCGGCGCGGGCGATCTCATCGACCTCGCCCATACGGCCTAAGGGGATTGCCTTGAGCATGCCCTGCAGCCACTCATCGGGGATGTCGGCCATCATCGGTGTGTTGGTCGGGCCGGGCACCAAGGTGTTGACGCGGATGCCGCTGGCGGCCAGCTCCCGCGCCATGCTGCGGGTCAGCCCCATGACGCCGGCTTTGGCCGCGCAGTAATGGCTTGGGCCTTCGCCAGTCATCGCGGCGGTGCTGGAAATATTGATCACCACGCCCTGAATGGCGTGCTTTTGCATCAGCCGCACCGCTTCACGGCTGCACAGGAAGGTGCCCGTGAGGTTGACCCCAATGACCCGCTGCCAATGCGCGTCCGGGGTGTCGACAAAGCTGTCGACTGAACCGACACCGGCGTTATTCACCAGGATGTCGAGGGCGCCGAAACGGGCTTCCAGCCTGTGCATCGCCGCCGCCACCGAGTCGCTGTCGGCGACGTTGCACGCCAGCGCCAGGGCGTGCTCACCGAGCCCTTCGATCGTCTGCTCGGCAGCCTGCAGGTTGATGTCGACCGCCACCACCCGCGCGCCGGCCTCGGCAAAGCGCTGGGCAATCGCCCGCCCCATGCCTTGCCCGGCGCCCGTGATCAGGGCCACTTTGTTCGCTAACTTCATCGTTGATCTCCCGCAAGCCTTGGCTTCCCCGATCACCGGCACAACGCGCTGGATGATCGAGCACGGGACAAATCATTAACCCTGTACAAAACCGCAACATCGTCCGATAAGACTACGCAGCCGCGCTTGCCCGCTGTGCCGCAAGCAAGTGGTCTGAATGGACGATGTGCCCGAGCGTGATCGGCGCCACGCTCCTGCTCACTAGAACAAAACCGGGAGCACCCGTCGTGAACTCTTCCAACCGCGTTACCTGGCGTAGCCACTACGCACTGTTCGTGCTGGCCGTGATTTACATCTTCAACTACATCGACCGGCAGTTGATGGCGATCCTGATCGAGCCGGTCAAGGCGGAGTTCGGCATTTCCGACACGGGCATCGGCCTGCTCTCGGGGGTGACATTTGCGGTGTTCTATACCCTGTTCGGCTTCCCCCTGGGCCGGCTTTCCGACCGTATCGGGCCGAAACCGGTTATCGCCGCCTGCTGCATTGCCTGGAGTGTGATGACCATGGCCTGTGGCCTGGCCACCAGCTTCTGGCTGCTGGTGTTGGCGCGGATCGGCGTAGCCGTTGGTGAAGCGGGCGGCACGGCGCCTTCGGTGGCGATGATTTCGCAGCTTTACCCAGCAAAAAATCGCTCCACTGCGCTGTCCATCCTGATGCTTGGCTCAAGCTTCGGCGCCATATTCGGCCTCGGTTTTGGTGGCTGGATCGCCCAGCATTATGGCTGGCGCTCGGCGTTTGTGATCATTGGTCTACCGGGCATCCTGCTGGGGCTGCTGCTGTGGCTCACGGTCCGTGCGCCGAAAATTGCCAGCGAAGTGCATACCAAGGTCGAAGTCATTCAAGAAGGCTGGGCGAAGACGGTGGCCAAGCTGATGGAAACCCCATCGTTCCTTTGGCTGGTGCTGACCGGCGCGTCCAGCGCCATCGCCGGCTATGCGATTGGCACCTGGAGCCCGAGTTTCCTGATCCGCTCCCACGGTTTGAACCTGCAGGATGCAGGTTTTCTGGTCGGCGTAGTGGGCGGCAGCGGTGCCACCTTCGGCACTCTGGCCTGCGGCATAATCTCCGACCGCATGGCTCGCCGTGATGCCGGCTGGCAGATCGGCGTCCCGCTGCTAGCCACCCTGGTCAGTATCCCGTTCGCATTGGCGTACTTCCTTTGGCCAACCGGCATTCTGTTCCATCTGGGCAGCACCCCGGTGCCGACCGCATTCCTCTTCTATGCAGGCTTTGCCTTCTTTGGTACCTGGTGGGCGACCCCGTGCCTGGGCGCCGTCACACATTTGTTCCCGGCTGCGCGCCTGGCCCAGGCAACTTCAATCTTCGTCATGGCCATGACCCTGCTGGGTGTCGGCGTTGGCCCGCTGTTGATCGGCGTACTCAGCGATCTGCTCGCCCCGTCCCTCGGCACCGAAGCGCTGCGCTACGCCCTGGCCGCCTCCATTTCGATGCTGATGCTCTCGACCGTATTCCTGGGCATGGCCCTGCCCCGCTACCGCGCCCAACTGCAGCGATCGGCTGCACCGACTGCCACCCCTGAAAATGCCGTAACTGCCTGATCAATGGAGATTCGAAGATGTCAGAACAAGACCTACCGTTGCCTATCGGCCACTTCGTCACCCTCGACAACGGCCTGCGCCTGCATTACCTCGACGAAGGGAGCGGCCCCGTCGTGGTGTGGTTGCATGGCAGTGGCCCGGGCGCCAGTGGCTACAGCAACTTCAAGGGCAACTACCCCGACTTCGTTGCGGCCGGCTTTCGTAACCTGGTGATCGACCTGCCCGGCTTCGGCCGTTCGGACAAGCCCGACAACGTCCAGTACAACCTGGATTTCTTCGTCAACGCCGTGTCCGGCTTGCTCAAGGCCCTTGAAGTGCAACGTTGTACCCTGCTCGGCAATTCCCTGGGTGGCGCCATCGCCATTGGCCTGGGGCTGGCCGAACCGCAATTGCTCGACAAGCTGATCCTGATGGCCCCGGGCGGTGTCGAAGAGCGCGAAACCTACTTCAAGAAGATCGGTATTCAGCGCATGGTCGAGCTGTTCAATGCCGGCCCGCTCGACATCGACAAAATGCGCCAGATCATGAGCCTGCAGCTGTTCGATGCCTCGCAACTGCCCGACAGCCTGCTGGCCGAACGCGTTGCCGTGGCCAAATACCAGCCGCACTGCCTGTTCTCGACCATGATGGTGCCGAACATGACCGAGCGCCTCGAGGAGCTGCGGGTACCGATTCTGGGGTTCTGGGGCACCAACGACAACTTCAACCCGGTCGGTGGCGCGATGAAAGTGCTCGACAACGCCCCTGACGCCCGCTTTATTCTGCTCAATCGCTGTGGACATTGGGTTCAGGTGGAGCACCGTGAGTTGTTCAACCGTTCCTGCCTCGAGTTCCTGCGCCAAGCCTAGTCGTCGTACGCAACGTACCTTGCGACAGCAGCAACCTGGCCGCTGTCGTATCGACTGGCTTCTACCAAGGGCTGACATAACAATGACAAAACTCTCCCACTTGCTTGCGCCTGGCCGCATCGGCCCCCTTCAACTGCGTAATCGCATCATCATGGCGCCCATGGGCTCCAACTTCGCCGAATCCGACGGGCACTGTGGCGAACGTATCCAGGCCTACTACGAAGCACGTGCCGAAGGCGGTGCCGGGCTATTGATCATGGGGGTGTGCGCCGTCGCCTTCCCGGCCGGTACCGCCGAGCCGTACCAGGTCGGTGTCTCTTCTGATGAATTCATCCCGGGCCTTGCCCAACTGGCTGAACGCGTGCACAGGCACGGTACAAAGATCGCCATGCAGCTGCAGCACGCCGGCAAGAACGCCATACGGGACATGGCTGCGGGCCGGCCACTGTGGGTGCCGTCGTTGCCCCCGGCCAGTACCTCCGACATGATGCAGGTCTTGACCCCGGAAGAACTCGCCTCCTTTGTCAGCGCCGTACGCGGTCGCAAAGGCAGGATCGAGATGCGGGTGATGGACCAGGACGACATCGCACAGATGGTCGAATGGTTCGCAGCCGCTGCCGAGCGTGCACATCGCGCCGGGTTCGACGGTGTGGAAATCCATGCCGCGCACAACTACATCATCGCCGGCTTTTTATCGCCGTATTACAACCGCCGTGAAGACGCATACGGTGGCACAGTGGAAAACCGTGCGCGCTTGCTGCTTGAGGTCCTGGCCGCCATACGCACGCGGGTTGGCACCGGCTTTGGCGTCTGGCTGCGGCTGGATGCCGAAGAACTGCTGACCCCCGGTGGCATCACCCTCGACGATGCCAAGGCGGTTGCTCGCCTGGCTGAGGGCGCCGGCGCCGATGCAGTCAGTGTCTCGGCCTACGCCATGACCAGTAGCGGCGTGGCCTTTACCGAAGCGCCGCTGGTGCAAAAGCCCGGGGCTTTTCTCCAATGGACAGCGGCCATCAAGCAATGCGTAAGCATTCCGGTGATTGCCGTCGGGCGTATCGAACCAGAAACCGGCGACGCCGCGATTGCCGCCGGCCAGTGTGATTTCATCGCCATGGGCCGCAAGTTGCTGGCCGACCCACAATTGCCCAACAAACTGCAGGCCGGTGAGCTGCAGGCCATTCGACCGTGCATTTACTGCTACGTGTGTGTCAGCCAGATCTTTATCAACGAGCGGGTCAAATGCGCGGTCAACCCGCAAACCGGGCATGAAAGCGAGCGCGTCATCACTCCGGTTGCAGCCCCGCAACATGTGGCGGTGATCGGCGGTGGCCCGGCGGGCCTGGAAGCCGCGCGCGTGGCGGCCTTGCGCGGCCATCGCGTGACGCTGCTCGAGCGCAGTGACCGCCTGGGCGGCACCCTGTTCTTTGCTGCCCTCGCCTACCCCGAAAACGGACGCCTGCTCGACAACCTGCTGTACCAGGTGCGGCAACTGCCCATCGATGTACGCATGGGCAGTACGGTGGATGCAGCCTTGCTGCGCGACCTGGGCGTCGATCAAGTGATTGTGGCCACCGGCGCACAGCGCGCCGCACCGGGCATCCCAGGCGCCGAGCAGGATCATGTCTGGAGTGGTGATGAACTGCGCCGGCTGATGACCGGCGACCGTGCCGAAGAGATCGCCCGGCGCAAGCTGTCGCTGACGCAACGCACCCTGATGAAGGCCGGCAACCTGATCGGCGTCACCGACAGCACCGACGCCATGCAAAAGCTGTCACGCGTGTGGATGCCCCTGGGCAAACGCGTGATCATTGTCGGCGGTGGGCTGGTGGGGCTGGAACTGGCGGAGTTCCTGATTGCACGTGGGCGTCAGGTGTGTGTGCTGGAAAACAGCGGCCACCTGGGCCGGGAACTGGCGATTGTGCGGCGTTGGCGGGTGCTGCATGGCATCCGTGTGCACGGTGGGCAGCTGCTGACCGGGGTGAGCGTTACCGCCATCGACGGTAACCGCGTGCGCTATCAGACAGCCGAAGGTGAAGCTGCCGAGGTGCGCGGTGATTCGATGGTGCTGGCCAGTGGTGCGACGCCTGATACCCGCCTGAGCGATGCACTGAGCAGTGCCGGGTTGAAGGTCGTCAGCATTGGTGACTGTCAGAGCCTGGGTTACATCGAAGGCGCCATCGCCGCCGGCAATCGCGCTGGGCGAGAAGCCTGAAGCCAAAAAAACCCCAGGTTCTACCTGGGGTTTTTTTGGCTTTGTCGTTACCGCCCCATCGCCCTCGCCGCATCGGCGGTGTACATGTCCGGGGTGAATTTGGCTTCGTTGAGAATCGGTCCTTTCTTCGATTCGTTGGTCATGGCGTAGCCGGTGTACTGGCCCGAGTTCAGGTCCATGAAGAACTGCGAACCGGCCTGCCAGGCGCTCATGTCCGGGTGGTAGTAGTAGTTGATCATCGCGTGCTTCCACAACGCACCACGGCTGTCATAGTTGTCCGAAACCACCGCGTTCCAGGTGTCTTCGTCAATAAACAGCACACGCTTGCCGTATACATGGCGGTAGCCTTCTTTCAGCTTGGCCTCAAGCACCCACACACGGCGCAGCTCGTAGCGCATGTAGTCGGGGTTGGGGTGGTTGGGGGTAAGCATGTCGGCGTACTTGATGTCACCGGTATTGGGTTTGAAGGCGTTGGCCGGCACGTAGACTTCGCGCTTGCCGATCAGCGTCCAGTTGAAGCGCTCGGGCGAACCGTTGTAAAGACGGTCTTCGTCAACCGTCATGGTCCCGTTGGTGCCGATCATCGGCTGATCGTACCCGTAGCCAGGCAGTTGCCGCACACGCCGGGTAGACGGGCTGTAGCTCCAGGCCTGGCGAGGGTTGGCGAGGAAGTTATAGGGCTCTTGCGAAATACTCACCACACCGTTGTCGCGCACCGGCTTCAAGGTGGTGTTCCAGCTCATGGCTTGTATCTGGCCTTCGGTTTTTGGCTCGACGGTCGGTGAGTTGGCTTGCGAGAGGTTGCGCGCATAGGCGCGGCCCCAGCCGATGCTGCCGTTTGGCAACACCGAAGCCAGGTCGCTGACCTTTTCTTCGGTGTAGGCCCGTGCCGGCAACTGGTGATTCCACAGCAGTTCCATGCCGTTTTTCGGAATCGGGAACGGGACTTGGCCAATCCCCTCGATGCCCATGCCGTCGTCGACCAGCTTGGCGCTCAAGGCGTTCTTCATCGCCCGCTCGCAGACGTAGTCCGGGTAACGAAAGTCCCGATGGCCCGGGTAGATGTTCATTTTGTAGCTGGTGGGATAGCGCTTGAGCAGGGCCTTCTGGCCTTCGGTCAAATGGCTCTCGTACTGGCCCATGTTCTGCGCGGTGATCACCAGGATGGGCTTTTCGTTGGCGTAAGGGTCGACCGGTTGATCGCCAGAGAACTTCACATGGTTCCAGCCCGGCACTTCGCCAAGGTACTTGCCGGTGTAGGGCGGAATGGTACCCTCGGCATTACCGGCTTTCTCGGCACCGACACAGGTCAGTTCCTTGCCGAGTTTGGCAGCCTCTTCAGGCGACACTTGCGCAAGTGCGTTGCCTTGCAGGCCGACATTGGCGGCCACTGCAGCTACGAACATCACGCCTTTTGTTGTTATTTTCATCGGTTGGCTCCTTCGCAGACCAGGACTACTGGGGTACCTCCATTGTTCCTGATCTGCGGGGGAGTACATCGTCCGGAAAGACTAATCAGTCAGGCGCCGACCAATGATTCCTTCAGTTGCGCCTTGATCACCTTGCCCGACGCATTACGCGGCAGCGGATCGCGGCGCAGGTGTACCTCGGCTGGCACCTTGTAGGCCGCCAGGCGCTGGCCGATAAAGGCGCACACTTGCTCCGGGGTAGGCGCTGGCTGCAGTTCGCTGCGCAATACCAGGGCCAGGCGCTCGCCCAGTTCCTCATCGTCCAGGGCAAAGGCGGCCGCCTCGGTCACGCCAGGCATTTCGCAGATACACGACTCCACTTCACTGGCGGATATCTTCTCGCCCGCCCGGTTGATCAGGTCCTTGGCACGGTCGGTGATGTACAGAAAGCCCTCGTCGTCCAGATGGCCAATATCACCGGTGTCGAGCCAACCGTCGCGCAAGGTCTCGGCACTGGCTTCGGGCAACAGCCAGTAGGCGCTCATCAGGGTCGGCGAACGTAGCCAGATCAAACCGCTGCGCCCCGCGGGTAGCGGTGAGTACGGGTCCGGGCCGATGCATACATCTACGATCGGCAGCGGCCAGCCCACCGAGTCGGGCTTGTAGACGAACTGATCGCCGCCCACCGCGGCACCGATGCCGTTGCTTTCGGTCAAGCCATAGCCACTGCCGCCAATCGCATGGGGCTTGCGCTTGCTGATGTGCGCCAGCAGCCGGCTGGAAGCCACCGCCCCGCCCAGGCCGAGGCCGTACAGGCTGTCGCTGTCGGTGCTGGCAAACCGCGGCGAGCCAAGCAATTGCTGCATCATTACCGGTGCGCCGTTGAACTGGGTGCAGCGCTCGTCGCGAATCAGGTCGAAGGCTTTGTCCACGTCCCATTTGTACATCAGCAACAAGCGCCGGCCGCTGCGCAGCCCCAGCAAAAACTGGGCGTGCAGGCCACTGACATGGAACAGCGGCACCGCCATCAGGTTGGTCGGCGCCAAGCCGCTGGCGATTACCGCCTGGATACGCTCGGGCGAACTCACGGCGCAGAACGCCGACTGGAACTCCAGCGCGGCCAGTGCCTGGCAAATGGCCCGATGGCTGGACAGCACGCCCTTGGCCCGGCTGGTGGTGCCAGAGGTATAGAGGATAAGCGCCGGGTCAGCCGGATTGATCTCGATGGCCGGCAGCGCCAGCAGCGGCCCCTGGATCAGATCTTCGAAACGCTGGCAGTTGGCCGATAATGCTTGCCCCGCCGGCATGCCAACCACAATGCTGACCAGTCGCTGTGCGAGCAGATCGCTGGTCAGCAATTGCAGGCGTTGTTCGTCACAGACCAGCACCTGCGCACCGCTGTCTTGCAGGCCATGGAACAATTCGTCACGCAGGCCCCAGCTGTTCAACGGCACGCACACCGCGCCACAACGCTGCACCGCGACAAAGGCCACCAGCCAGGCAGGCTGATTGCGCATGGCAATGGCCACTGGATCACCCTGCTTTACCCCGAAGCGCTGCGCCAGTTGCGCAGCCAGGCGGTCGACCTGATCGAAAAAGCCGGCGAACGTCAGCCGTTGCTGCTCCCACACCAGAAACTCACGGTCACCGTGCGCACGGCCCGCATCGATGGCTTCGAGCAAGTTCGCAGGTGCATGGCGAAAATACCGCAGGCCGTCGTTGGGCGAAGACACCACCTCGAACGGCGAACCAGGGCCAATCAATTGCTGCCAGGCGTTGCGCCACTGTTCCAGCTTCATGTTCTTAGCTCTCCAAAGACGCGAAAGCGGCGTAGCGCGCGCACTGGAAGTCACTGTCACCCAGGCACGCCTGGGCCACGCGAATCCGCTTGAGGTAAAGGCCGACGTCCAGCTCATCGGTGACACCGATGCCACCGTGCATCTGTACCGCCTCATTGCTGACCTGGGCGGCCACCTCGCCGGCCTTCCATTTGCCCAGGCTCACCAGCCGCCCGCGCTCGGCCGCGCTCAACGCGTTGTCATCGAGTGCGGCCAACGCCGCCATCACCGCGCTGCGGGCCAGCTGCAACTCCACATGCAAGCGCGCGGCCCGATGTTGCAGGGCCTGGAACGAACCGATGGGGACATCGAACTGCACGCGGGTCTTGAGGTATTCCAGGGTCATGGCAAACAGTTGCTCGGCAGCGCCGAGCAACTCGGCGGCCAGGCAAGCACGTCCCCGGTCCAGCGCCTCGTCCAGCACCGACCAAGCCCCACCGAGCGTACCGAGCAAAGCTTCGCTGCCCACTTGCACGGCACTCAGACGCAGCCGCGCGCAATTGCGCGAGTCGATCAGCGTCAATGCGCTGACCTGCAAGCCCGGGGTGTTCGCCGGGATCAGGAATGCACTGATGCCCTGCTTCTCACCCGCGCGGCCACTGGTGCGCGCCGCTACCAGGTAGGCATCGGCGCCCAGGCCATCGATGACGAAGAATTTCTCGCCATCCAGACGATAACCACCAGCCTCGGCCGTCGCCGTCAGTGCCGTGTGCTCAGGGGCATGGCGCGGTTTTTCATCCAGTGCCAGGGCCAGGCGCCGCTCGCCACTGATCACCGCCGTCAGCCACTGGTCGTGTTGCGCCGCGCCGCCAGCCAGATGGATCAGCGAGCCACCGAGTACCACACTGGACAACAAGGGTGAAGCCGAGAGGTTTCTGCCCATGGCCTCGAAAATCGGCCCCAGGCCCATGCAGCCGAATTCAAGCCCGCCCAACGCCTCGGGAAATGGAATGCCACTCCAGCCCAGACCCACGGCTTCTTGCCACAGCTGCGGGTCATACCCTGGCACGCTTGCCTCGTCGCGCAGGCGCCGCTGCGCCGCCACCGGGCTGCGCGCCGCGAGAAATTCGCGGGCGCTGTCGGCCAACAGGCGTTGCTCTTCGCTATACACCAGACTCATGTTCACACTCCCCTCAAGCACTGGGCAGGTTCAAGACCCGCTTTGCGATGACATTCAACTGCACCTCCGACGAACCGCCGGAAATGGTCAGGGCATAGCTGTTGAGCCAGCCTCGGGTAATCGCCAGTTCCTGGCCGCTGAACGGCTCGCCTTCAACGCCCAGCGCGCGGTAGCCAAGGGCATCGAGGAGAATCTCGAACTTGTCGCGTTCCTGCTCGGTATGCACCAGTTTCATGATGGCCATGATCGCGCTGATATCCAGGCCAGCCCGGGCCTCCTCGCCCATGCGCTGCACGGTGAGGTTGTAGGCCTGTTCATTCATCGCGCAGGCCTGGGCCCGAGCACGCAGGGCCTGGTCGTCAGGCGCCTGGCTGTCGGGCAGGTAGCGTTCGATCAACGGCAGCAGGTGAAAGTGCGTGGGCAGGCTGAACTCGCCGAACTTGGACATGGCCTTGCGCTCGTGCTGCAGCAGGCTCTTGCCCAGGTTCCAGCCACCGTTGAGCGGCCCGATCAACTGGCTTTGCGGAACGCGCACGTTATCGAAGAATACCTGGCAGAAAGCCGATTTGCCGCTGATCAGGTCAATCGGTGAAACACTCACCCCAGGGCTTTTCATGTCCAGCACGATCAGGCTGATCCCCTGGTGCTTGGGCGCTTTCGGATCAGTGCGCACTAAGGCGTACATCCAGTCGGACTTGTCGCCATAGGAAGTCCAGATCTTGGTGTCGTTGATCACGAAGTCATCGCCATCGGCCACCGCCGAGGTTTTCAGGCTGGCGAGGTCGGAACCAGCATTGGGTTCGGAGAAGCCTTGGCACCAGCGCACCTCACCACGACACATCGGTGGCAGCAGCGCCTGTTTCTGCGCTTCGCTACCGAACTCCAACAGCACCGGGCCAAGCATCCAGATACCCAGGTTGATCTGCGCGGGCCGACACTTTAGCCGGCGCAGCTCGCTTTCCAGCACCGCGTTGTACTCGGCGCTCAACCCGCCCCCGCCGTATTCGCTGGGCCATTGCGGGCAGAACCAGCCTTTGTCACGCATACGCTCGAACCAGAGCCGGGCGTCTTCGCTGGGAAAGTCTACTTGACGGCCACCCCAGACGATTTCGCCGTCGGGGGTGGGCGTGCGCAGCGATGGCGGGCAATTGGCCTCCAGCCATTGGCGCGTCGCTTGCCTGAACTGCTCGATTGCGCTCATTCGTTCACCTGAAAGGGACGTTATTGTTATTCGCTTCAAGGGTACAACGGTGACTCAGCGTTGCGTGCGCGGCATGCCCAGGCCGAACTGGGCAATCAACTCGCGCTGGATTTCATTGGTACCACCGCCGAAGGTCAGGTTCACCGAGGCGCGCACTTCATACTCCAGCTCGCCGAGCAGATAAGCCGCCGCAGAGCCCGCCCGCGTCAAGCCGCTGGCACCGACGATGGCCGACAGCTTGCGCAGGATCTCGATCGCCGATTCCGAGCCGTAGACCTTGGTGGTCGAGGCCAGCGCGACATCGACGCGGTCCCGCTCAAGGTCGGCGGCAATACGGAAGTTGATCAGGCGCATGGCTTCGAGCCGGGCATAACACTCGGCCAGATCGCGGCGCACCCAGGCGTGGTCGGTAGCACGCTGGCCTTGCTCATCGGCACAACGTGCCCACAGGTACACCCGGCTGAACAGGCTGACGACCTTGTCCGACCAGGCACCCAGGCCCAGGCGCTCGTGGTTGAGCTGTGCGGTGATGAGTTTCCAGCCACCGTGCAGTTCGCCCACCAGCATATCCCTCGGCACCCGCACGTTATCGTAATACGTGGCGGCCGTGGGGTTGCCGGAGGTTGGAATCAGCGTACTGGAGAAGCCTTCGGCCTGGGTATCGAGAATCAGGATCGAGATGCCCTTGTGCCGCGCCTGCTCCGGGTCGGTACGTGCCGCCAACCAGATGTAGTCGGCCGAGTCGGCGCCCGAGGTCCACAGTTTGCTGCCGTTGACCAAAAAGCCGTCGGCGTCTTCGCGCGCGGTGGTTTTCAGCACGGCCAGGTCGCTGCCGGCACTGGCTTCGGAGTAGCCGATGGCAAAGTTGATCTCGCCGGCGGCGATACCGGGCAGGAATTTTTCTTTTTGCAGCGCCGAGCCGTGGGCCATGAGGGCCGGGCCAACGGTGCTGATGGTCACGAACGGCAGCGGTGCGCCAGCGATGTTGGCTTCTTCGAAGAAGATCAATTGCTCGGTGGCCGCGTAACCCTGGCCGCCATAGGCCTTCGGCCAGCCAACCGCCAGCCAGCCGTCACGGCCAATCTGGGCGATGGTGCGGCGAAACAGCTCGCCGCCTTCGGTGCCGCGCATCTGCTGGCGAAGCTCGGGGGTCATCAGGTTCTGGAAATAGTCCCGGACCTTTAGCCTCAGGGCATGCTGTTCGGGGGTGAGATCGACGAACATGGGACGCTCCTTATACCGCGCCGAGAATCAGGCCGCTGGTAGGCACGCCGGTTCCGGCGGTCACCAACACGTTTTCGACACTGTCCACCTGGTTGGCCGCCGTACCCCGAACCTGGCGCACGGCTTCGGCGATGCCATTCATGCCGTGGATGTAGGCTTCGCCCAACTGCCCGCCGTGGGTGTTGATTGGCAGTTTGCCGCCACGGGCGTGGTGCCCGGCACGGATGAATTCCTTGGCTTCACCGCGCCTTGCAAAGCCGAATTCTTCCAGTTGCGGCAGTACGAATGGCGTGAAGTGGTCGTAGATCACGGCAGTCTGCAACGCCTCCGGGCCCAGGCCCGACTGGCTGTAGAGCTCTTTGGCGACCACACCCATTTCCGGCAGCCCGGTGATGTTGTCGCGGTAGTAGGAGGTCATCACTTGTTGCCCCGCGCTGATGCCCTGGGAGCCGGCCTTGATGATCACGGGCTTTTGCTTGAGGTCTCTGGCCCGCTCGGCCGAGGTGATTACCATGGCCACCGCGCCATCGGACTCCTGGCAACAGTCCAGCAGGTGCAACGGCTCGCAGATCCAGCGCGAGGCCTGGTGTTCTTCAAGGGTGATGGGCTTGCCGTAGAAAAATGCCTGGGGGTTGGTGGCGGCAAAATCGCGCACTGCCACCGCCACCCGGCCAAAGTCCTCGGAGGTAGCACCGTAGGTGTGCATGTAGCGCTGGGCAAACATGCCGACCCAGGCCGCCGGGGTGTGAAAGCCGTGCGGCATGTACCAGCCGTAGTTCACGTTCTCGAAGGTCGGCGTCGAGGCAAAGCCATAGCTGCCGGTACCGAAGCGGTACCAGGAGCGTTCGTTCATCGCCCGATAGACCACCACCACCTTGGCCACCCCGGTGGCCACCGCCATCGCCGCATGCATCACCGGCCCGCAGGCGGCGCCGCCACCGTGGGGCACCTGGGAGAAGAACTTGACGTCTTTGCAGCCCAGCAGGCGGGCAATTTCGTACTCCGGTACCTTATCGACCGAATAGGAACTGAAACCCTCCACTTCGCCAGGGTCAATTCCGGCGTCCTCGAGCGCTGCCAGGGTCGCTTCCATGGCCAGGCGCAGTTCGGTGCGCCCGGAATTCTTGGAAAACTCGGTCGCGCCCAGCCCTGCAATGGCAGCGCGCCCGGAAATCGACGAATTCGTCATCTGTGTTGTCTCCCGCGGATCAAGGCAGAACCAGCGCGACCGTGCCGGTCACGTGATTGCCCATGGAGTTTTTGCCCTTGAGGGTCACTTCCAGGCTGCGCGTAGCCGCATCCTGATGGGTCACTTCGCCGCTGAGGGTCATGCTGTCGCCGGGGTAGTTTGGCGCGCCCAGTTTTATTTTCAGCGTACGGAACTGAACCTGCGGGCCGCTCCACTGCTCGATGAAGCGTTGCACCAGGCCGTTGGTGGTCAGGATGTTCATGAAGATATGGGGCGAACCCAGCTCGCGCGCCGCGTCCAGGTCATGGTGACCGGGAAAGTAGTCGCGTGTGGCTATCGCCCCACCGGCAATCAGGCCAACCGTGATCGGGATCGTCAGCTCGGGCAGTTGCTCGCCAGGGCGCACGTCTTCAAAGCGCTTGGTGTTCATCGAGGTCATATTTCCATCCCAAGGTAGTGTTATCGCTCAACCAGTCGCCCAGACGCTCCAGGATCATCGACGACCCTCCCAATGCGCTGCTCAGGGCGCGGCTCCAGTAGAGAAAGCGATGGATCGGGTACGTCAGGTCGACGCCGATGCCGCCATGCACATGCTGTGCGGTGTGGCCGATGCGGTGCCCGGCTTCGCACGCCAGGTACGCGGTGGCCAAGGCCTGCGAAGGGGCCGGCAGACCGGCGTCGAGGCGGTAGCACAATTGCCACAGGGCACTGCGCAACACCTCCAGGTGCACATGGGTGTCGGCCATGCTCATTTGCACGGCCTGGAAGCTCCCGATACAGCGGCCGAATTGCTGACGCTCGCTGACATAGGCGACGGTGCGGTGCACCTGCTCGGCGCTGACGCCCAACTGCAAGGCCGCCAGGGAGGCAATTGCACGCGGTGCCAGCCAATCCAGGGCCGCGGCGGGCAGCACCTGCAGATTGTTCAGGGTGACGCCGCTGAAGCTGAGGTCAGCAATGGCTTCGCCGTGGGTCATGACCCCCGCTACCCGGCTGATGCCCGACTGTCCAAGGTCTACCAGAACCAGCCGTGGCTGCCCCATCACCCGGGCCAGTACCAGCGCTGCCACCGACTGCTCGGCCAACGCGAGTGCCGCAACCCGGCCATCGAGGCGCCACCCGCCCTCTTCGGCGCTGGCCTCGAGCTCGATGCCGCGCACCGTGTTCAGGCCATCGAGGCTCAGGGTCAGCAAGCCTGAGCCCGCCACAGCCTGTTCCACCCATGGTGCCAGGGCCTTGTCGCCGAACTCGGCGAGGGTGGTCGCGGCCAATTGGTGACGCCACAACGGCACTTGCGCCAGGGCACCGCCCTGGGCATCGAGGATCTGCACCAGCTCGGTCATGCCCAGCCCGCTGCCACCAGCAGCTTCGGGGATAGCCAGGGCATGCAGGCCGGTTTGTACGCAGCTGTGCCACAGGTCTTGCATATAGGCTTGCCCGCAGAGGTCCCAGTCACGCAGGCGCTCGTCGGTGCAGTAGTCGCTCATCAGGCTGCCCGCCATTTCGGCGATGGCACGCTGCTCTTCGCTGAGTTCAAAATCCATGGTGCCCCCTACTGTGCCGATGGACGGAACATCGGCAGCGCCAGGTCGTCGTCGAAGGTCTGAAACTCGACCTCCACACGCTGGTCAATGCTGATGTCTTCACGTTTGACGCCAACCAGGCCGGCGATCAGGCGTACGCCCTCGTCCAGTTCGATCAGACCGATCGGGTTGGGATGATCGAACGGTGCCACCTGCGGGTAGTGCATCACTACGAAGGAGTACAACCGGCCCTTGCCGCTGGCCTGCTGGGTATCCCAGTCGAAGCCATGGCACTCGATGCACACCGGTGCCGGCGGATGGCGCAAGGTGCGGCACTGCGTACAGCGCTGGATCAACAGCTTGCCTTCCTTGCAGCCGTCCCAGAAAAACCGCGTGTCGTCGCTGACGCCGGGCGCCGGACGCTTCGCCTGCGCCGGCTCGGCCACGGCCTGGGGCTGCCCCTGGACCTTGTGCGCGTTGGCCGGGCGGAACTTGAACACCCGGAACAACAGCTCGCCGACTTTTTCGTCGCCCGTGGCCTGCTGCGAGAAGTAGCTCATGACCAGGGTGACAAAAAAGCCAGTGCCAAGGCCGGTGGTCTTTTCCTCGCCGACCGAGTCCAGGCGGGTGGTGTAGTAGAGCTTTTCGCCCAGGCGCAGGTTGCGCTCGAAGGTCAGCTCAGAGTTCACCGCCACCACCGACGGGTAGCCATAGCTTTCAATCACACCGAGCACTTCATAGGGGTTTTCGGTGGTCGAGCCTGGTGCGTAGTTATTGATGTGAAAGCCTTCCATGCACCAGATCTGCAGCATGGGTGGCGGCGCGATGATGCCGTCATTGCTGCTGTTGGCAGCTGCTACAGGGTCGGTGTAGAGCGGGTTTTCAAGGCCGATGACTTCGCACCACTGGCGAATCATTGGCGCGTTGACCTCGTCCCAGGCGTTTACACGGCCGTATTGGCGCCCAACCAGGGCGCGCACTTTGGATAGCAATTCTGGATCAGCCAAGTTCGTCTCCTGCGTGTTCAAAGCGGCGCCCGCAACGCAACGCCGACGTGGGTCGATCAGTGCGGGGTAGCCTGCGCCGCACCGAGATAAGCCGGGCGTTCACCACCGCCATGCAGCAACAGGTTGCAACCGCTGGCGTAAGTGGCCAGCGGTGAAGCGATATAGAGGCAGGCGTTGCCGATGTCCTCGGGCACCGCCATGCGCCCGGCCGGGATACCGGCGCTGACCGCAGCGATGCCTTGCGCGTCGCCATAGTGCAGATGGGCAAGCTCGGTGCGCACCAGGCCTGGGCTTACCGCCACCACCCGCACCTTTGGCGCCCACTCCGCCGCCAGCGACTGCACCAGGGCCAGCACGCCGGCCTTGGCCGCGCCGTACGCCGCTGTGCCGGGCGAGGCACGCAGGCCGCTGATGCTGCCAATAAACACGATGCAACCGCCGTCGGCCTGGGCCTGCATCAGCAGGTTGGCTTGCTGGGCGACATTGAGCGGTGCAATCAGGTTGAGGCGGATAATCCCCTCATGAAAACGCGGCGAGGCGCTAGCGGCGTCGGCCGAGGGGCTGCCGCCCGCGTTGTTGACCAGCACATCGAGGCGGCCGTATTTGCTGCGGATGCTCTCAAACAGGCCTTGCAAGGAGGCCTGGTCGCGCACGTCGGCGGCGATGAAGTCCGCCTGGCCCTGAGCCACGCTCGGCAATTGCTCAGGCAGGTTGCGCCCACACACGATCACCTTGGCCCCGGCGGCCAGATAGCTGCGGGCAATGCCAGCGCCAATGCCTTTGGTACCGCCGGTGACCAGTACCACCTTGCCGTTGTAATCCAGTCCCGAGTGACCACTCATGGCACGCTCCTCATGCTTGTGTTGAGGGCCACTCTAGGGACAAAACTGCTCGACCACGTCGTCTGAACGGACGATGAAGCGTGGCGCCGCGCTGGCAACAATCCGCGCAATGGCGCCCGCTCTGCGGTGCCTACTGCCAGAGGTTGATCATGTCCGATTCAGTTACCGCGTCGGTGCTGCTGGAGTACCCGGCCCCAGGTGTCGCCCTGGTGCGGCTCAACCGCCCGCACGCCACCAATGCCCTGAGCCTGGAGCTACAGGCGCTGCTGTCGCACTACTTCATTGAGCTGGGGAGCAATGCTGATGTGCGCTGCATTCTGCTGACCGGCGGCGACAAGGTGTTCGCCGCCGGGGGCGATATCAACAGCCTGGCCGGGGTGGGTCCCATTGATATCTATCAGCGCCACACCGAGCGGGTCTGGGCGCCGATCCAGCACTGCCCCAAACCTGTGATCGCGGCGGTATGCGGTTACGCCTATGGCGGTGGCTGCGAGCTGGCGATGCTCGCCGATATCATTGTTGCCGGGCAGAGTGCACGCTTCTGCCAGCCGGAAATCAAGATCGGGATCATGCCCGGGATTGGCGGCACCCAGCGGTTGGTGCGGGCGGTCGGCAAGGCCAAGGCAATGCGGATGGCGCTGACCGGCCAGCCGATCACGGCTGAAGAGGCCTGGATTGCGGGGCTGGTCAGTGAGGTGGTGGCCGATGATCAGGTGCTCGCCCACGGCTTGAAATTGGCGCAGATGGTTGCGGCAATGCCGCCGTTGGCTGCCGAGCAGATCAAAGAGGTGATTCTTGCGGGGATGGATGCACCGCTGGAAGCGGGTTTGGCGCTGGAGCGCAAGGCCAATGCGTTGTTGTTTGCCTCACGTGACCAGAAGGAAGGCATGCAGGCATTCATTGATAAGCGGCCTGCCCGGTTTGAAGGGCACTGATGGGGCCGGCCCAGCACCACGGAACGCTCCAGGGGCCCTACGCTGCACTCCGGGCCCCCTCTCTGCTACGTCGCTACGCGATATTCCTACGGCCTGCGGGGTTGATCAATGGGGGCCTCATCGCCAGGCCAGCCCGCCCTCGCCCTGCAGAACCGCCGCACGCAGCTCAGGTTTGACCACCTTGTTCGAGGCATTCACCGGCAACGCTTCAAAGAACCGAACCTGTCGCGGCACTTTGTAGTTGGCCATCCGCTCTCTGGCCCAGGCGATCAGAGACGGCTCATCCAGGTGCTGGCCTGCACGCAATACCACGCAGGCACACCCCACCTCCCCCATGCGCTCATCCGCAACGCCGATCACCGCCACCTGCGCGATGGCCGGATGCTCGATCAAACCCGCCTCGATCTCTGCCGGATAGCAGTTGAAGCCGCCGACAATGAACATATCCTTGAGGCGGTCGGTAATTTGCAGGTTGCCATGCACATCCAGATTGCCGATGTCGCCCGTGTGTAGCCAGCCCTCGGCATCAATGGCCTGCGCCGTCGCTTGCGGGTCATTGAAATACCCCTGCATCACATGAAAACCGCGCAGGCAGATTTCTCCTGACACGCCCGTGGCCACCGGTTGATTATCTGCCGAACGAATGCACACTTCAGTGCCATCGATGGCCCGGCCGCTGGTGCCGGCAACGATGTCGGCAGGGTCATCCGGGTTGCAGATGGTCGCCAGGCCGCCACACTCAGTCAGCCCATAGGCGGTGGTCACCACGTCGACTCCGAGCTCCCGCCGCATGCGCTCGATCAGCACCGGCGGGATCGTCGATGAACCAGTCACAGCGATGCGCAAGCTGGACAGATCAGTCTGGGCCAGGCGCGGGTGGGCCAGCATCGACAAGTACAGCGTGGGCGGCCCTGGCAGCACGCTGATGCGCTCGGCGGCAATGCGCTGGAACACCGCTTCGGCATCGAACACCGCATGCGGCAGGATAGTCGCGCCAGCCAGCATGCAGGTTAGCCAACCGGCCTTGTAGCCAAAGGCATGAAAAAACGGGTTGATGATCAGGTAACGATCACCCGGCTGCAGGCCAATGACCCGCACATATTCGTTGTATGCCCGCAGGTTCTGCCCATGGGCACTCATCACACCCTTGGGTTTGCCGGTGGTGCCGGAGGTAAACAGCAAGTCGGACAAGTCCCGCGGGCCCACCGCCACCGCACGCTGGCGGGCTTGCAGCTCACTGACAGACTCGCCCCTGGCGAGAAAACTGGCCCAATCCAGGTCGCTGGCCGCCTGAGGCGGCTGTGTACCGAACACCACCAGCTGTTCCAGGCTGGCCGGACGTAGCGGCGCCAGCATGGCCGGGTAGTCCAACCCCAGAAATACCCCTTGCGTCAACAGCACCCGCGCCTGGCTGCGCGCCAGAATATCGGCCGCCTCGGCGCCTTTCATGCGGGTATTGATCGGTACCAGCACAGCCCCCGCGCAATGCACGCCCAAGGCGGCGATCACCCAGTCGCGGCAATTGGGTGCCCAGATCGCCACGCGGTCGCCCGCCTTGATCCCCAGTGCCATCAGGCTGCGGCAGACACCCAGTGCCAACCCGGGCAAATCCCGGTAATCGGTCGCAATGCCGTCTTCCTCGATCGCTGCCCGACCGGCAAAGCGTTCAGCACTGGCGAACAACAAAGCAGGAATCGACAAAGGCAACAGGTTCCAGGCATGCACGCTGCCCGGTAATGCTGAACATGCAGTCATAGTGACAAACTCGCCATCGGGTTATTCGGGAAAGAGCACCCGCAGGTGCTCGCTGCGGGCCAGGGACTGGCAAGCCAGCGTCCAGCCCTGGTCTATCTCCTGCTGGTCAAGGGCATCGTTGCGCAACATCTGCACCTCACCCCGTTCGACCGTGCACATGCAGGTTGCACAGGAGCCGACCAGACAAGAACTTGGCGGGCTCAGGCCGGCCCGGCGCATGGCGTTAAGCAGGGTTTCACCTTCGGCGCAGGGCACCTCGAACTCTTCACCGTCCAGGCGCACCGAAAGCTGGCTGCTCGGGCGGCGGGTATCGACAGCTGCCGGCACTGCGACTTCGCCCTCTTCGGGCAGCGAGACAAAGCGCTCGACATGGACCTGCGCACTCGGCATGCCTAACGTCTGCAGGGCAGCGACGGCAGCATCCATGAACGGTCCGGGGCCGCAGATGAACGCCTCGGCACTCGCGAACGGGCGCGCCAGTTCGGCCAACTGGCTCACCGACGCAATGCCCTGCACCGAGTCGAGCCAGTGGATCACTTGCAGGCGCTGTGGGTGCGCCCTGGCCAGGGCCTTGAGCGAGTCACGGAATATCACCGACGCTTCGTCGCGGTTGGCGTAGATCAGCAGAATACGCCCAGTGCCCGCCAACAGCGCCGAGCGCAGGATGGACAGCACCGGGGTGATGCCACTGCCGCCGCCGAACAGCAGCAGGTCGGTGTCCAGCTGGCGCGGCACAAACACCCCGGCCGGCGCCAGCACCTGCAAGGTATCGCCCGCCTGCACGGCGTCACAGAGCCAGTTCGAGGCGCGCCCATCGCGCACCCGCTTGATCGTGACCCGCAATGGCTCATCGAGCAGTGGCGTGCTCGACAGAGAGTAACAACGCGGCAACCACCCCCCCTGGTGAGGCACACGCAAGGTCAGGAATTGCCCTGGTCGATAGCGCAAGCGCTCGGCAAGCGCTTCTGGCACCTCGAACTCCAGGGAGCGGCTGTCGGCAGTCTCTTCAATCACGCGGGTTACACGTACTGACAGGTAATCCAGGCTCATATCAATTGCTCGCTGGGTTCGATTTCGATGTCAGCCGTGGCCGCCGTCAACGACCGTCCGGCACGTCGCCCGGAAAACACACAATCGGCCAGCGACAGGCCGCTGACGTACAAATGGCAGGGAATGCCGATGGCGGTACGGCCGGCGGCGTACAAACCGGGTATTGGCAGGCCTTCAGGGCCCAGCACCGCGCCGCTGTCTTCATTGACCTTGAGGCCGCCCAGGGTCAACGCCCCAAGGGGGAACAAGGGGTTGCTGACAGAGATGTCACAGGCATAGTAAGGGCCCTGGTCGAGTACCTGACGGCTGCTTTGCGACTTGCCAAAGGCATCCTCGGCGTCCCCCCGGGCAGCTGTGTTGTAGGCTTGCAATGCGCTGCGCAATACATCCGCGCGCATGCCCGTGGCCTGGGCCAACTGCTCGATGCTCTGGCCTTTGCGCACACCGCGCAGCATCAGCAGCAATGCCGGCAAGCTCTGGAACCACCAGTAACCGTCGAACAGCGCTTGCTTGATCGACTGCTTGCGCAGGCGTGCGTCCAGCACCAGCCAGGCCTTGCCGCCCTGCTCTTCACACAGGGGCTGGCCCAGGGTGGCGCCGTAGACTTCTTCGTTGACGAAGCGCTGCCCGAGGGTGTTGACCACAATGCCCTTGGGCCAGCACAACGGTGGGTTGATAAAGCGCCAGGCCGACACCCGCTGCAGTCGGTCGCTGACCCCACCGACACTCACGCCCAGGCGTACGCCACTGCCATCGCAGCCGGTCGCGCCGACTTTGAAGTTGCGGCGAAACTTGGGGGCATGCTCGCTGACCATCTCGCGGTTGAAGATGAAGCCACCGGTGCTCAGCACTACGCCACGCCGGGCGCGTACCAGCCGCGGCCGGGCAAAGTCGAGTTCCAGCTGGTGCACGCGTTTGCGCAAGGTATCGCAGTAGCGCGGGGCAAAGTTCTGCAGCCGTTCGGCACGCGCAGCCAATTTGGCATGCAACCGAGCCTGGGCACTGCCGGCCGGCAGGCACCACAGTTCCACGCCGACGACCCTGCCCGTGTGATCCCTCACCAGACGCCGGGCAGCGGACTGAACTTGCGGCCGCACACCGTTGCGCAGGCAAGCCGCCTTCAGCTGCGCGTACAGCACCGCGCCACATTGGCCCCTGCCTACCGTGCGATGGCCACGCGGGGCCGGCGGCAACTCGCTTCGGTGCGACGGCACCAGCTCATTGCCGGAGTAATACAGAAACTGGCCATCGGCTGGATACGAGGTTTTGCCACCGGGCGGCATGCTGTGGGCATAGGGCACGCCATGCCCCTCCAGCCAGGCCAGGTTGCTGGCACTGTCCTGGCAAAACCGCCGCAAGGTAGCATCGTCGACCACACCCTGGGTTTCGTGCTTGAGATAGGCGAACATCGCTTCGGGCGTGTCGCTGAACCCAGCGGCCTGCTGCTGGCGGGTGCCACCGCCGGCGTAAACCACGCCACCGCTTTTGGCACTGGCACCGCCGCCGGTAAAACGGTCGGCGACCAGCACGTCAGCACCCTGGGCGCGGGCCTCAAGGGCGGCGCAGGCACCGGCCGCCCCCCAGCCGATCACCAGCACATCACAGTGGTCATCCCAGAGCATGGCGTCGGCATCGGCCACCTGCAATGCCGGCTGGATATCGGTACATGTCGATTTGACAGCGGCTGGCATGGCAATTCCTCAACGGTTGGCAGCAATGTGATAGGCCGCGATATAGCCGAACGTCATGGCCGGCCCCAGGGTGCCGCCCGCACCGGGATAGCTGGTGCCCATGACCGACGCCGAGCAGTTGCCAATGGCATATAGGCCAGGAATGACCTCGCCGTCCTGGCTCACAACCTGGGCGTGTTCGTTGGTCAATAGCCCACCTTTGGTGCCGATATCGCCAGCGTCCAGGCGCATCGCGTAGTACGGCCCCTTGCTCAGGGGCGCCAGGCACGGGTTGGGTTTGACGTTGCTGTCGCCGTAATAACGGTCGAACACGTTACCGCCACGGCCGAAGTCGGCATCGACGCCGCTGCGGGCGTAGGCGTTCATCTTCTGCACGGTCTGCTCGAGCCCTGCGCGGTCGACGCCGATCTGCGCCGCCAGCGCCGCCAGGCTGTCAGCCTTGAAATACAAGGTATTGAGCCATTCCTTGCGCAGTCGGCTGTCGGGCATGACCTGGGCCGGCATCAACGGCCCCATGGCGTAGTTGAAGCGAAAATGGCCGTCGAAGATCACCCAGGATGGGATCGACTTGCCGCCGGTGTGCTGGTTGTCGCGGTACATGGCGTCGACAAATTCCAGGTACGGCGCTGCCTCATTGACAAAGCGCCGGCCCAGGCTGTTGACCACGATGGCACCAGGGAACGCCCGCTCGGCAAATATCCCACGGGGTTTTTCTTCGCCGGGCACGGTAATGGTCGGCGCCCACCAGGCCCAATCCATCAGGGCGGTCGCCGCACCCAGTTCGATACCGGCTTGCAACGCAGCACCGGTGTTGTTGCCCGGTGGCGTGGCGCTCCAGTCACGCAGGGTGGGCTGTGGTAGGTAGCGCTCGCGCAAAGCCTGGTTCTGTTCAAACCCCCCGGAGCCGAAGATCACCGCATGGCGGGCATGCAGCTGCAGCGTCTGCCCGTCACGACAAACCTGCATGCCAATGACCCGGCCGTTATCGGTGATCAGGTTCTGAAAGTCGGTGTTCAACCACAGTGGGATGTTGCGGTCCATCAACGAGCGGCGTAGCGACGCAACCAGCGCACTGCCCAAGGCCGCGCGGCGGTCGCGCCGGCTTTTGCGGCGCCATTTGAAGTCGAGCTTGTAGCGCAGCATCAGGCCGAGAATCAGCAGGCGCCAGCCAAAGGAGCGCGACATGGCCTTGTGCGCGTGCCGGGCGGTCCAGGCGATGCGCCCCATCAGCAGTGTCGAGGGTGACGGTGTGCGCAGGTTGGCCAGTTCATCACCGAGCAGGCTGGTATCGAACAGTTCCGGGTCGAGGGTGCGCCCCCCGGCCAGCGAGCCTGGCAGTTGCGGATAGTAGTCCGGGTACTTCGCCGCCACGGCGTAACGCACATGGCTGTTGTCCACCAGGGCCCGGATCATTTGCGGCGCGTGCTTGACGTAGGCACGCAAGCGCTTGTCATCGCCATGCTCACCGGTGGCAGCTTTGAGGTACTGCAGGGCCAGCTCCACACTGTCGCCACCGCCTTTGGCGGCAAAGTAGTGGTTATTGGGAATCCAGATGCCGCCGCCGGAGATCGCCGACGTACCGCCGAACTTGTCGCTTTTCTCGACAACCAGTACCGATAGACCCTGCTCGGCAGCAAACAGCGCCGAGGTCATCGCACCGGCACCGGAGCCGACGACGATCACGTCGTAGTGTGAAACAGGCTGAGCTTTAGCTGTCATTGTTGTTGTGCCTTGGCTGTGATCGGAAATTTCCCGGCGTGCCGGCCAGGGGTGCGCATACCCGGGCCTGCAGCTAGGCCCGGGCACGGCTCATACGTAAGGATCAGGGTTGGGCAGGCCCAGTTGCACGGCGCCAAGGCTGCGGCTGAAGGCCATGTAGTTGTTGGCGATATGCCCACGTGCCTGGTGCAGGTCGCGGAACAGGCGCGCCACGGGGTTGGTGTTATAAAGCCCGGAAGCGGCCATGCAGCGCAGCAGTTCGTTGACCTTCTCGGCGCAGATATTGGTGACATAGGAGGATTGGTAGCGGTACAGCAGACGGGTTTCCACATCCGGGTACTCACCCGCTTCGGCCAGCGCCATCAGGTGCGCGTAGTTCCGCTCCAGTACCAGCCGCAGGCTGTCGACGATGATCGTCGCCTCGGCAACGGTGGTTTGCGCCACCGGGTCATCGGCGGTTTTCATGCCGTGCTTGCCGATGTGCGCAGCGGCATTGGCACGAAATTCGTTGATCGCCCCCTGCAAGGCACCGATGGCCGATGAGGACACAGCGCGCGTGAACACCTGGGCGAAAGGAATGGCATAAATCGGATTGGTGTTCACCAGGCGTCCTGGCGTCGCGTCCAGCGTGCAGTTATTGGTGCGTTGCACGCGGTGTGCCGGCACGAAGGCATCTTCGACCACAATGTCGTGGCTGCCGGTGCCGCGCAGGCCCAGCACGTCCCAGTTGTGCTCGATACGGTAGTCGCTGCGCGGGATCAGGAAGGTGCCGTGCTCCGCTGCACGGTCGCCATCGGCGGGCAGCACCCCGCCAAGGAAGCACCATTGGCAGTGTTCGCTGCCGCTGGAAAAGCCCCAGCGACCACTGATGCGATAACCGCCTTCGACCACGGTTACCTTGGCCACGGGCATGTAGGTGGACGAGATCAGGGTGGTATGGTCCTGGCCCCATACATCGCGCTGGGCCTCGATCGGGTAGCGCGCCAGCTGCCAGGGGTGTACGCCCATCACGCCATAAATCCACGCTGTGGACATGCAGCCCTCGGCGAGGATCATCTGGATTTCGAAAAACGTCCGCGGATCGACCTCGTAGCCGCCAAACGCACGTGGTTGCAAGGCCCGCAACAAGCCGGCCTGTTGCAATTCGAAGATGGTTTCGTCCGGTACCCGGAACTCGCGGTCAGCGCGCGCGGTGCGGCTTTTGAGGGCGGGCACCAGGCGCCGGGCGTGTTCAAGCAGTTCGATTTCTTCCGGCGTTCTTACTCGCATGCTGTCCATCCGTTCGTTCTCCCAATCTCGTTGCGCGGTTGCGCGAGTCTTGGTTGATGATCGAATGCAGCAGGCGAATATTCATCGTCAAAGCGGACTAGGGAAACACGGTACGGCGCCGTCCCTGGCGCCTTTCAGGCTCAGATCGCGGCGCGCCTGGCGGCCCACGGGCGGTCCTGCTCCAGCTGCGAGGCCAGGCGCAGCAGCACGTCTTCCCCGCCCAGGCGAGCGGTGAACATCATGCCCACTGGCAGGCCGCTGTCACTCATGCCCAACGGCAAGGAAATAGCCGGCTGGCCGCTGACGTTGGCCAGCACGGTAAACGCGGCACTGCCCATGGCCTTGCGGGCGTAACTTTCGTAAGGCTGGTTGAGCGAGAGCTCGCCCAGGGCCGGCGTCAGGCTGGCGGTGACCGGCGAAAGGATCACATCAAAGCGCTCGAACTGCTGTTCCATGGCCATGCTGATGTCTTCGAACGCATGCCGGGCACGCACTACCCCCTCACCCGTGGCTTTCGCTGCACGCTCCAGCACACCAAAGGTGATGCTTTCCAGATCCTGCGGCCCCAACGCGCGGCCCAGGGCTTTCTCCCGGTCATTGACCGTGACCAGCAAGGAGTTGCCGATGGCAACGCCGTGGGCGCCGAACAGCTGCTGGGCCTGAATCGGCAAGCGCAGTTCTTCCACTTCGTGGCCAAGGCCCAGCAGTTGCTTGATGGTGTCCTCCAGAACCTTGGCAATCGCCGGGTCCAGCGGTGCCCCGGTCAGCGATTCCCGCACCAGTGCAACCCGTAAACGGCCCGGGTCACGGCCCAGCTCCTCGACGTAGGGACGTACCAGCGGTGAGCTCCAGTACGGGCTCCCTGGTTCGTGACCCTGACCGGCATCAAGAAACAACGCGGTATCGCGCACGCTGTGCGAGACCATGTTGGCGACACTGGCGCCAAACGAGCCTTCCAGGCGGGCCGGCCCGCTCGGCGTGCGGTAGCGTGTCGGCTTGAGGCCGACCAGCCCGCAGTAGGACGCCGGGATCCGGATCGAGCCGCCACCGTCGGTGGCATGGGCGACCGGGACGATACCGGCGGCAACCGCCGCGGCGGAACCACCGGACGAACCACCCGAGCTCAACGCCAGATTCCAGGGGTTGCGGGTCTGCCCCCATGCCAACGACTCGGTGGTGGTGGTCAGGCCGAACTCCGGGCTGGTGGCTTTACCAAAAGGCACTGCCCCGGCGGCTTCATAACGGCGGATCAAGGTGCTGGTAACGCTCGAAGGGGGCGCGTCCTTGAACAGCCGGCTGCCGTTGCTGGTGGTCGTGCCCTGCAAGTAGGTGTTGAGGTCCTTGAGCAGGATCGGCACGCCCGCCAGCGAGCCCTGGGTCAGGGTGCCGGCCTTCTGCCTGGCCGCCAGCAACGCGCGGGCATAATCGTCATGGCGCATGTTGACTGCGTTGATCTTCGGGTTGACCAGGTCACAACGGGCGAATGCTGCGCCGAGCAAGTCTTCGGCACTGAAGTGGCCGGCCTGCAAGCCCTTGGCCATGGCCCAGGCATCCAGGCCCAGGTAATCGCTGGCCGACAAGCCGCCTGCGGCCCGGGCATCGGCAAAGCGCCCCAGTAGCCCGACGCCCAGCGCCACCGCGCCGGCCTTGAGCACCTGCCGGCGCGGCCATCCGTCAGCGGCGTCGGCACCCGCTGGGGCAAGCGTGTCGGCCAGTGGCAATGCGTTTTTTTCCATGTGCAGAATTCCGTTTTTTATTGTGTCTGTTCGATTCGCTCAGCGCGCCGGTGTCCCCGATCAGTCCGGGGTGATCTGCGCTTTCATCGCGGCCAGGAAGTGTTCGCTGTAAGGCGGTAGCAGGCCCCATTCACCGCGCGGATCATGCTCGGGCGCCTTGAGTACTGTGCGCAGGTGGCTGAACTCGATAAAGCCTTCGCGACCGTGGTAGTGGCCCATGCCTGACCCGCCAACCCCACCGAACGGGGCATCATGCAAGGCGGCATGCATCATCACATCGTTGAGGGTGACACCGCCGGACAATGTGTGCTCCAGCACCTGGCGCTGCTCCTTGGCGTCGCTGCCAAAGTAGTAAAGGGCCAAAGGCCGCGGGCGGGCGTTGATCTGAGCGATGACCTGATCAACCTCATCAAAAGGCAGAACCACCATTGCCGGGCCGAAGATTTCTTCATGCAGAATCAGGCTGCCTTGCGGCGGGTCGATCACCAGTTGCAGCGGTCGGCGGCGGTTTTGCTCATCAGCCGCTTGCGCGTAGGGCAGGCTCACTACCCGGGCACCGGCTTGAAGCGCCTGCTGAACCAGGTTTTCAACACGGGACAGGTGTTGGGCATTGACCACCGCGACCACGTCCGGGTTGTCGCTCACCTCAGGGATGAACTGGCGGTAAGCGCTGGCAAAGGCCTCAAGAAAGGTTTCCAGCTGCTCGCGTGGCACGTAGACCAGGTCCGGGTTGATGCAGACCTGGCCACTGTTGGTGGTCTTGGAAAGCGCAATACGAAACGCTGCGGTGCCCAGGTCGGCGCTGCGGGCGACGATGACCGGCGACTTTCCGCCCAGTTCCAGCGTCAACGGCACCAGGTGTTCGGCCGCGTTACGCATCACGGACCTGGCCACCGCGGTACTGCCGGTAAACACCAGGTGGTCGAACGGCTGTGCGGTGAAGGCCTGGGCCAGGTCCGCGCCACCGGTGACCACAGCCACTTCGAGCGGATCGAACGCCTCGGCAAACAGCTTCGCCACCAGCGCAGCAGTACGTGGCACCACCTCCGAAGGCTTGAGGATCGCCCGGTTACCCGCCGCCAACGCCGAACCCAGGGGGCTGAGCAAGGTATACAGGGGGGCGTTCCAGGTGCCCAGAATGCCCACCGTACCCTTGGGCTGATACATCACCCAGGCCTCGGCGCCCAGCTGATCGTAAGGGCTGAAGACGGGCCGCGGCTCATCCTGCATCCATCCTTCGAGGTGGTCGCGCGCGTGCTTGAGGGACCCGAGCGAACCCAGCACATCATTCATCAACGAAAAACCCTGGGGCCGGCCGCCAAAGTCCGCATCCATCGCCTCGGCCAGCGCTTCGTGGTGCGCCACCAGCATGTCGATCACCCGCTGGATCCGCGCGCGGCGGGCCACGGCAGTGACAGCCCCTTGAGCGTTGAACGCAGCCTTTTGTTCACGCAGCAAGGCCGACAGCATGTCGACGGAAGAATTTGCACAACTCATTGGTGCCTCCTCAACTGAACAAGGGCCAGCATGTCGCCTCTGTGCCCACCATGGCCGTCGTTGCACGACGCCCTGCCCCGCAAACTAGCCCCAGACCCCGGAGACCGCCTCGTCCAAGTGGACGATCGAGCCAAAAACGTTAGTCCGTTGAGACGATGCAAAGCCCCGTGACGCTGGGAATACTGCCAGCACGCACACTCATTCCATGAGGCCCATCATGGCAACGCCCGCCTGTTTCGACCCTCAAGCGTTTCGCGCCGCGCTCGGCACCTTTACCACGGGAGTGACCATCATCACTACCAAGGCCGAAGACGGCTCGCCCGTTGGCATCACGGCCAACAGCTTCAACTCGGTCTCGCTCAACCCACCTCTGGTGCTCTGGAGTCTGTCCAAGAATGCCCGCAGTCTGCCGGTGTTCAGCGGTGGTCGCCACTGGAACGTGCACGTTTTGTCGACGGAGCAGGAAACGCTGTCCGGCCGCTTTGCCCGCCAGGGTGAAGACAAGTTCTCCGAAATCCAGCTCGACACAGGTATCAGCGAGGCACCGCTGCTGCAAGACTGTACGGCGCGCTTCCAATGCCGCACAGCCTTCCAGTATGAAGGCGGCGACCATGTCATCTTCGTCGGCGAAGTGCTCGCTTTCGACCATAGCGACCGCGCGCCCCTGGCCTTCCAGAGTGGCCAGTACGCTCTGGCGATGCGCAAGCCGCGCAACGAACTGCGCCTGGCAACTACCCCGCCACCGCCCGAGTGCAGTTACACCGAAGACTTGCTCGGCTACCTGCTCGGGCGCTCGCACTACCAGATGCTGTTTGCACTGCGCCGCCTGCTGAAGAACCAGCAGCTCGATGAACACGCGTTCTTCATTCTCTCCACCCTGTGCATTCGGGACAACCTGACCCTGGACGAGATCAACGCCTTCGTCGGCTACACCGGCCATGTGGTCAGCGCCACCAGCATGCGCTTCCTGGAACGCCAGAACCTGGTCGCCCGTGAGCTTGATAATGAGCAGGTCCGCTATGTGCTCACAGCCGACGGGCGGGAGGCTTCGCTGCAGGAGGTGGCCCTGGCCAAAGCCGTCGAGGAGGATATCGCTGCCCGTCTTGGCGCCGGTGATAGCCAGGCACTCAAGGTGTTGCTCAAGCGCCTGATCGCCACCTCCGACCCGGGCTTGCCGGACCTGTGGGCGCCGCGCTAAGCACTGTGTCTTCCCTGAACCATTAGAACAATAAGGACAGCCATGAGCATTCTGCAACGCTTCAACCTCACTGGCAGTGTCGCCATTGTCACCGGCAGCGGCCGCGGCATCGGTCGCGCCATTGCCTTGGCCTACGCCGATGCTGGCGCTGATGTAGTCTGCAGCGCCCGTTCGCTGGCAGATGTCGAGGCCGTCGCCGAAGAGGTACGCAGCCGAGGGCGGCGCGCCCTGGCCCTGAGCTGCGATGTCACCGACAGCGAACAGCGCTGCGCCTTGGTCGCCAACGCCGCCGAACAGCTGGGGCGCATCACCCATCTGGTCAACAATGCCGGGGGCGGCGGCCCCAATGACCCGCTGAAGATGAGCCCGCAAGACTTCGAGCAGGTGTTGAGCTTCAACGTCAGCGCCGCCTATGCCCTTTCACAGCTCTGCGTACCCCTGATGCGCGACGCCGGGGGCGGCAACATCATCAACATTACCTCGGTCGCCGCCCGTTATGCCCAGCGCCATTTCAGCGCCTATGGCACCGCCAAGGCTGCCCTGACTCACCTGACGCGCCTGCTGGCACAAGAGTTTGCGCCGCAGATCCGGGTCAATGCGGTGGCGCCAGGGCCAATCCTGACCGACGCCCTGGCCGGGGTCATGCCCGATGCCATGCGCAAAACGATGGAAAGCAACACCCCGCTCAAATGCCTGGGGCAACCAGAGGACATCGCCGCCGCGGCCCTTTACCTGGCAAGCCCCGCCTCGGCCTGGGTCACCGGCAAGATCATCGATGTCGATGGCGGCGCCGATTCCAGTGTCTGGCCGGGTTGAGGCCTTTTTGCCGGGCGTGCCTGCAGCTGGCCCGGCCTGTTATCCACTTGCCACAGAGCGACCTCCCTATGGATGCGCAACTGATTGAAACACTGGGCGACGAGCTGTTCCATGCCCTGAACGCACGCCAGAGCCTGCCCCCGCTGACCCAACGTTACCCGGCCATCAGCCTTGACGACGCCTACCAGATCTCCCGGCGATTTCTGGCGCGTCGCGAAGCGGTGGGCGAGCAAGTGATCGGCAAGAAAATCGGGGTGACCAGCCGCGCCGTGCAAGAAATGCTCGATGTGCATCAGCCCGATTTTGGTTTTCTAACCGACCGTATGCAGGTTGCCGATGGCAGCGACATCAGCTTTGCTGCCCACCATCTTGTGCAGCCACGGGCCGAAGGCGAGATTGCCTTTGTACTGGGCGAAGACCTGCAAGGTACCGATATCACCGCCAACGATGTGCTGGCGGCCAGCGAGTGGGTTATGCCGTGCTTCGAAATTGTCGACTCGCGTATCGAGAACTGGCAGATCCGCATTCAGGACACCGTTGCCGACAACGCTTCATGCGGTGTTTTCGCCCTGGGCCAGCAGCGCGTCGATCCGCGTGAACTGGACCTGGCCGAGGTCCAGTTGCACCTGTTCAAAAACGGCCTGCCGGTGGGCAGCGGCCTGGGCTCGGCGGTGCAAGGCCACCCCTGCGCCGCCGTGGCCTGGCTGGCCAACACCCTGGGCCGACTGGGCATCCCGTTTCGCAAGGGCGAAATCATTCTGTCCGGTGCCCTTGCGCCACTGGTACCGGTCGCACCGGGTGACTTCGTCAGCCTGTCGCTGAGCGGCATGGGCGAGATGCACCTGAACTTCGTGCCCTGAGCCTGCGGCCGTTCCTTCTTCTGATCGAGAACAATGCCATGAGTAAAAAGATAAAATGCGCCCTCATCGGGCCCGGCAACATCGGTACCGACCTGCTGTACAAGCTCAAGCGCAGTGAAGTACTGGAGCCCGTCTGGATGGTGGGTATCGACGCCACCTCCGAAGGCCTGGCCCGCGCCGCCGCGCTGGGCCTGAAGACCACCAGCGAGGGCGTCGACGGCCTGCTACCGCATGTAATGGAAGACGGCATCCAGATCGCCTTCGATGCTACCTCCGCGTATGTGCATGCCGAAAACAGCCGCAAGCTCAATGCCTTGGGTGTGCTGATGATCGACCTGACGCCAGCAGCCATCGGCCCCTACTGCGTGCCACCGGTCAATCTCAAGCACAACCTAGGCCTGGGCGCGATGAACGTCAACATGGTGACCTGTGGCGGCCAGGCGACCATCCCGCTGGTGGCCGCGGTGTCCAGCGTGCAGCCGGTGGCCTATGCCGAGATCATTGCCACGGCGGCCTCGAAATCGGTCGGCCCAGGCACACGCAAGAACATCGATGAATTCACCCGTACCACCGCTGCGGCCGTGGAACAGGTTGGCGGCGCAAAAAAGGGCAAGGCAATCATTATCGTCAACCCCGCCGAGCCGCCGCTGATCATGCGTGACACCGTGCACTGCCTGACCGAAACCGAGCCTGACCAGGCAGCCATCACCGCCGCGATTGCCGACATGATCAAGCAAGTCCAGCGCTATGTGCCCGGCTACAAGCTGGTCAACGGCCCGGTGTTCGACGGTAACCGGGTGTCGATTTTCATGGAAGTCGAAGGCCTGGGCGACTATCTGCCCAAATATGCCGGCAACCTCGACATCATGACCGCCGCCGCCGCGCGCACCGCCGAGATGTTTGCCGAAGCGATGCTCAAAGGCGAGCTGACCCTGCGTGCCAGCAGCCCACAACCTGCCATCGCCTAAGGAGCGCACCATGGACCTTCACGGCAAATCCATCACCGTCCACGACATGTGCCTGCGTGACGGCATGCACCCCAAACGCCACCAGATCACCCTGCAGCAAATGAAAGACATTGCCTGTGGCCTCGACGCCGCCGGTGTGCCGTTGATCGAGGTGACCCATGGCGATGGCCTGGGTGGCAGTTCGTTGAACTATGGTTTTCCGGCGCACAGCGACGAGGCGTATTTGTCGGCGGTCATCCCGCTGATGAAAAACGCCAAGGTCTCCGCACTGCTGCTACCGGGCATCGGCACGGTCGATCACCTGCAGATGGCCTACGAACTGGGCGTCAGCACGATTCGCGTCGCCACTCACTGCACGGAAGCAGACGTGTCCGAACAGCACCTTGGCGCGGCCCGCAAGCTGGGCATGGACAGCGTCGGGTTCCTGATGATGGCCCATATGAACAGCCCGCAAGGCCTGGCCACCCAGGGCAAGCTGATGGAGAGCTACGGGGCCAATTGCATCTACATCACCGACTCGGCCGGCTACCTGCTGCCCCACGACGTCAGCGCGCGGGTCGCGGCGCTGCGTGCAGCGCTCAAGCCCGAGACTGAAATCGGCTTCCATGGCCATCACAACCTGTCGATGGGCGTATCCAACTCGATCGCGGCCATTGCCGCTGGCGCCACCCGTATCGATGCCGCGTGCGCAGGCTTGGGCGCGGGTGCTGGCAATACCCCCATGGAAGTGCTGGTGGCCGTCTGCGACCGCATGGGCATTGAAACTGGCGTGAGTGTGTTTGGTATCCAGGACGTTGCCGAGGACCTGGTGGTGCCGATCATGGACTTCCCGATCCGCAGCGATCGCGATGCCCTGACCATGGGCTATGCGGGTGTCTACGGCTCGTTCCTGCTGTTTGCCAAGCGCGCTGAAAAAAAGTACGGCGTCCCGGCGCGGGAAATTCTTGTCGAAATGGGCCGGCGCGGCATGGTCGGCGGCCAGGAAGACATGATCGAAGACACCGCGATGACCCTGGCCAAGCAACGCCAAGCCAGCGCCTGACCGCTTCACGGGGCCCAGGCACAGCTTGGGCCATTGCCCATCTCTGCGGTTTGACCGGGAGTCATCCATGAGCAGTACGCACCCTCAACCCATCGGCTGGCGCAGCCATGGTCTGCTGTTTGTGCTCGCGATGATGTACGCCGACAACTTTGTCGGGCGGCAGATCATTGCCGTGATGATCGAACCGCTCAAACAAGAGTTCGGTGCCAGCGACACCGCCATGGGCCTGGTTTCGGGCCTGGCCTTCGCTGCCGTCTATGTGCTGCTGGGCCTGCCAGCCGGGCGCCTGGCCGATCGCCTGTCACGCACACGCCTGCTGGCCATTACCTGCTCGTTGTGGGCGCTGGCAACGGTGGCCTGCGGCCTGTCCACCAGCTTTGCGATGCTGGTGATCGCACGCATGGCGGTAGCAGTCTTCGAGTCACCAAGCACCTCGACCTCGATGTCGATCATTGCCGATATCTACCCACCGCACCGGCGTTCTTTTGCCATCAGTTGCTACACCGCCGCGCCGACGTTTTCGACCATCGTTGCCCTTAGTGCCGGCGCCTGGGTGGTCGACCAATATGGCTGGCGCAGCGCTTTTTTTGCTGTCGCCCTGCCTTCCCTGCTGATCAGCGCGGTGTTTGCCTTTGTGATGCGCGACCCGGTACGGGGTCGCTTCGACCTCCCCCATAGCCACGCCAGCCAGGGCGCACCGCCCATACAAAGCCTGCTGGGCAGTGCGCGGGCACTCATGGCACAGCCTGCCTACCGTTGCCTGGTGCTGGCTTGCGGCATTACCACCTTCAGCGCCTATGCCTTTGCCATGTGGAATGCCAGCTTCCTGGTGCGATCGCATGACCTGCCCTTGCACTACGCGGGCCTTCTAGCCGGCTTGGTAGGCGGCACCTTTGCCGGGCTAGGGGCGTTGTTCAGTGGATGGCTGACCGACCGCCTGGTGATCAGGAGCCAGCATTGGCAAATCGGCATTCCGCTCATCGGCCATGTGCTCGGCAATTGCGCATTGATCATCTACCTGCTTTGGCCACGTGACATCCTGCTGCATGCGGGTGCAGTTCCGGTACCCAGCGCGATGCTCTGGTGTGCGCTGGGCAGCTTTTTCTCGGTATGGTGGGTCGGCCCCTGCTTCTCGTTGTTGACCCAGTTGGTGCCCGCCCACCGCAGGGCGACTGCCGTCGCCCTGCAGACCATTATCTCGACCTTGTGCGGAGTCGGTATCGGCCCGTTGGCAACCGGGCTACTGAGCGATGTACTGATGCCAGTGCTGGTGGACGAGTCGCTGCGCTACGCCCTGCTGCTGGTCAGCCTTACCATCGTCATACCGATCGTGCTGCTCTGGCGGACCTATCAACACCTGGCCGCCCCTTCGCGCCTTTCTGCGTATGCCTGAAACCTGAGCACTGGCGCACAATCGCCGATCAACTAGTTGAAACGGACGATCCACCCGCACATTCCCTACGTTACCGTCATTGTCAGACACCCGCTGCCCCGCGTTCGCAATATCAATGACTGGAGAGCTTATGAGGATACTGGTAAGCGTCAAACGAGTGGTCGACTACAACGTCAAGGTTCGCGTCAAGGCGGACAACTCCGGCGTCGACCTTACTAACGTCAAGATGTCCATGAACCCCTTCTGCGAAATCGCCGTGGAAGAGGCCGTACGCCTGAAGGAAAAAGGCGTTGCGACCGAGATCGTTGTCGTTTCCGTCGGCCCGACCTTTGCCCAGGAGCAACTGCGTACCGCCCTGGCCCTGGGTGCCGACCGTGCCATCCTGGTAGAAGCCGCTGACGAGCTGAACTCCCTGGCGGTGGCCAAGGCGCTGAAAGCCGTTGTCGACAAGGAGCAGCCTCAGCTGGTCATCCTTGGCAAGCAGGCCATCGACAGCGACAACAACCAGACCGGCCAGATGCTGGCTGCGCTGACCGGCTACGCCCAGGGCACCTTCGCCTCCAAGGTGGAAGTCGCCGGCGACAACCTGAATGTCACCCGTGAAATCGATGGCGGCCTGCAGACCGTATCGCTGAACCTGCCAGCCATCGTCACCACCGACCTGCGCCTGAACGAGCCACGCTATGCGTCGCTGCCGAACATCATGAAGGCCAAGAAGAAACCGCTGGAGACCGTCAAGCCTGACGATCTGGGCGTTTCGCTCGCCTCCACCAACAAGACCCTGAAAGTCGAAGCGCCGGCTGCCCGCAGCGCGGGTATCAAAGTCAAGTCGGTGGCCGAGCTGGTCGAGAAGCTGAAGAACGAAGCGAAGGTGATCTGAATGACTGTCCTGGTTGTCGCTGACCTTCTACAAGGTCCTGAGAACGGTGCAGTAGCACCGTCTACCCTGAACACTGTTGCCGCAGCTGCCAAGATCGGTGGTGATGTGCACGTGCTGGTCGCTGGCCAGAACGTCGGTGGCATTGCCGAGTCTGCTGCCAAGATCGCGGGTGTGGCGAAAGTGCTGGTTGCCGACAACGCAGCTTACGCACACGTCCTGCCGGAGAACGTGGCGCCGCTGATTGTCGAGTTGGCCAACGGTTACAGCCACGTGCTGGCCCCGGCCACCACCAACGGCAAGAACATCCTGCCACGCGTTGCCGCACTGCTGGATGTGGACCAGATCTCCGAGATCATCTCGGTCGAGTCCGCCGACACCTTCAAGCGCCCGATCTATGCCGGTAACGCCATTGCCACCGTGCAATCGAGCGCTTCGGTCAAGGTCATCACCGTGCGTACCACCGGCTTCGACCCAGTCGCCGCCGAAGGTGGCTCGGCCGCTGTTGAAGCGGTGGGTGCCGCGCACAACGCCGGTATCTCGGCCTTTGTCGGTGAAGAGCTGGCCAAGTCCGACCGCCCGGAACTGACCGCTGCCAAGATCGTCGTTTCCGGCGGCCGCGGCATGGGTAACGGTGACAACTTCAAGCACCTGTACAGCCTGGCCGACAAGCTTGGCGCGGCCGTCGGCGCTTCGCGTGCTGCGGTCGACGCAGGCTTCGTGCCGAACGACATGCAGGTCGGCCAGACCGGCAAGATCGTTGCGCCACAGCTGTATATCGCCGTCGGTATCTCCGGCGCGATCCAGCACCTGGCCGGCATGAAAGACTCCAAAGTGATCGTTGCGATCAACAAGGACGAAGAAGCGCCGATCTTCCAGGTGGCCGACTACGGCCTGGTCGCTGACCTGTTCGAAGCGGTGCCAGAGCTGGAAAAGCTGGCCTGACCCGCCTGCCTGGTTTTTGAAGAAGCCCGGCCCTCTTACAAAGGGTCGGCTTGCAAATGCTTCTTCAAAAAAGCCCGGGTACGATCCTGCACCGGGTTCCTCAGGATGTCCCCCGGAGCCCCTTGTTCCACAACAACCCCGCCATCCATGAATACGATCTGGTCAGCAACCTCGCCGGCAAAGCGCATCTCATGCGTGACGATCAACATGGTCATGTGCTCGGCCGCCAGTTGCTTCATGACCAGGTTCACCTCTTCCACAAGCTCCGGGTCCAGGGCTGAGGTCGCTTCATCGAACAACATCACCTTGGGTTGCATGGCCAACGCCCGGGCAATGGCCACGCGCTGCTTCTGCCCACCGGACAAGCGCGACGGATATTCGTCAATCTTGTTTTCCAGCCCGACCTTTTGCAGGTACTCCAGGGCCAGCGCTCTGGCCGCACTTTTCGAGTAGCCTTTGAGCTTCACAGGCCCTATCGCGACGTTTTCACAGACGGTGAGGTGCGGGAACAGATTGAAGTGTTGAAACACCATGCCCATCTGCTGGCGCACCCGGTTGATGTGCTGCTCGAAGGCGCGGCCTTTCAAGGGCCGGTTGACCTGAGCACCATCCAGCCAGATTTCACCGCCATTGAGCACTTCGAGATGGTTGATCGATCGCAGCAGGGTACTTTTGCCAGAGCCACTCGGGCCGATGATAGCGAAGATCTGCCCACGCGAGACCGACAGGTCGATGCCCTTGAGCACCTCAAGTGTGCCGTAGGCTTTGCGAGCGCCCTTCACTTCTACCATAGCGTTGTTGTTCATCGTGACATCTCGACCTTGGCTTCAATAAGATGCAACCCCGCCTCGAGTACCAGATTGGCCACGTAGTAGATCACTGCGACGGCTATATAGAACTCAAAGGGGCTATACGTTTCGCTGACAGCCAATTGGGCGCTGTAGACGAGTTCGGCAATACCGATGATCGACACCAGTGAAGTGTCCTTCAGCAACACAATGAGGTTGTTCCCCAGTGGCGCAATGGTTTTTCTGAGCGCCTGCGGAACAATGATGTAGCGCTGGGTCATGGCTTTGCTAAGGCCAATCGAGCGCGCGCCCTCTATCTGGCCTGGGTCGACCGCCTCGATCCCGGACTTGATCACCTCGGCGTTGTACACCGCAAAATGCAGGCTTAGCCCGATTATCCCCGCAGCCAGCGCCGGAATATCGATACCCACCTGAACCAGCCCGTAATAGATCAGATACAGTTGCAGCAACAATGGCGTGCCCATCAACAGCCAGGTCACGAAACGCACAGGCAGTGCCATGGCTTTCGGCGCATACAGGTCGATCAAGGCGAATAACACGCCCACCATCAGGCTGATGACGCTGGAACAGAGAAACATGACAACCGTCCACCACAGACCGGTTGCCAGCATTTCATAGTAAGGCGTGATGACACTCAGGTTGAACCCTTCCACTGGCACTCCTCACTGGGTTGCGTAGCGCCGGTCCAGCACTTCCACCAGGTACTTGACCGCGTAGACCATGACGATATAAAGCAGCGCCGACACCATGAATATCTCGAACGGTTTGTAGGTTGAACTGATGAAGCGCTGCGCGGTGTAAGTCAGTTCGACCACCGAAATGGCCGACACCAGGGCAGAACCCTTGATCAGGCCGATAGCATTTACGCCAAGCGGCCTGATCATCAGCTTCATTGCCTGGGGAATGATGATGAACAACAGCGTCTGGCTGCGGCTGAAGCCAATCGACCGTGCGCCCTCCTCCTGGCCCGGGTCGACATTATCGATAGCCCCTCGAATGGACTCCGACATATACGCCGCTATATTCATGCCTAAACCGATCACCGCAGCAGCAAACGGCTCAAGCTCAATACCTATTTGTGGCCCACCAAAATAGATAATGAATAACTGCACCAGGCAGGGTGTACCGCGAAAGACACTGACGTAGATTTTGGCTGCCCACCGCAAGAGAATAAATGGCGATAACCGGCACGCCACCAGAACGATTGCAAGGAGTAAACCCAGTAAGAGTGACAGCAACGAGATCTGCACAGTTACCCAGGCGGATTCCAGAAAGAACGGGTAGGTGCGATGGATCAATGACAGGTCCATAAAAACCACTCACAGAATTCAGCCAACCCGGCCCAACCTGTCGGTCAGGCCACTCCAGGTGTGCATCAGCGAATATCGCTACCCACCCATTTCATGGAGATTTCTTTATAGGTGCCATCGGCCAGAATCTCGTCCAGCGCCTTCTGCAACTGGGCCTTGAGTTCAGGGTTGTTTCTGCGAATGGCAATGCCCAGGCCTTCACGGCCACCCTGCTCGTCCGGCAGGCTGATGATCCGCACCTTCTGCCCGGTCTCTTTTACCGCAACCATGACCGGAATACTGTCCATCACTACCGCGTCGATACGACCGGCTTCCAGGTCCACCAGCATTTCCGGTAAGCCTTTATAGGTGCGCACTTTAAGATTGCCGCGATTACGCGCCCATTTGTCATGCGAGTCACCCAACGTAACGCCAACGGTGACATCCTTCAGGTCATCAAGCCCCTTGATCGAAGAGTCTTCCTTGACGCCGATGGTACGGCCTGCATGGTAATAAGGGCCCACGAAGTCGACGGCTTTCAGCCGCTCGGGGGTAATGGTCATCGAGGCAATGACAGCGTCATACTTCTTGGCCAGCAGCCCGGCGATAATGCCGTCAAACGGTGTGGTGATAATTTTTATATTCACACCCAGACGCTGGGCGAGTGCTTCACCAATGGAGGCGTCGAAACCGACAATTTCATTCTTTTCATTGGCGAAACTGAACGGAGAGTATTGGCCACTCATTGCCACGCGCAGTACTTTTGAATGTTGAACGGCCTGCAAATCATCGGCGTGCGCCATGCCGTGAGAAAATAATGCAGCCGCTGCAACAGCGGTGGAAGCCAGTAGCATCCTGGTTTTTCTTGCCAGCATCGAGGCACTCCTTGGAAGTTTCTATTTCTTATTGTCCTGGGCGCTGAAGTCCCAACCTTCACTGAGAGCTTTGCACACTAAAACCTTGAAATCACCCTGCAATGTGCGTGTTCGGGTGGCACATTGCCGGAATCGGCCGACATAGTGTCGGCGCTACTTCGGGCTTTGGAATAACTGGAGTAGTGTCTGGCGATGCACTAAAAACAAGCGAGTACTCGGCTGGTTTGCCCCCTGCACTTTACCGGGGCAGCCGGTCATTTACCGGTGATCAGGCGGGAGTGTCAGCATTGCGCGAATTAGACGTCAAAGATCGGGAAATCCTCGAAATACTCTCCAAGGAAGCACGTGTGGCACTCAAAGCGCTGGCTGCAAGAGTTGGCCTGTCAAGAAGTGCCACCAGCGAGCGGGTTTTGCAACTGGAGCGTAGTGGGGTCATTCGCGGATATCGCGCCGACATCGGTGAAATCGATGCCAATGTCATACGGGCAATCATCCTGGTAGCGCTGAAACGTACACCGGCACTTGGGCTGTTGGACCTTCTGGCACAGAACGCCCAAGTGAAACGGGTTTCATCGGTCAGCGGGCAGCTCGACCTGATAGTCGAGGTCGAAGCACGGACGATTGATGACTTGAACCGTGTACGGGACGCCGTGGCGTGCCACGACTCTGTAGACGACATCACCACCGCGGTAGTGCTGCGGCGTGACATAGACCGGCAGAAGGCGTGATGCAGGCGCGGCCTTGTGTCGCGCCTGCAAAGACCGCGTAGTCTACAAAAGCTACTTCAGTGCTGCGGTAAAGCTGTCTTTCAGCACGTCGAGGAGGAAGTCGGCATTGGCCCGGCTGAAAATCATCGATGGCCGCATTTTCAGCACGTTGTCATGCGGGCCTTCAGTGCCGATCAATACGCCGCGTTCCCTGGCGCCATCAGCCACTTTCCGGGCCAGGGACGTGGCCGGCGCCTTCGACTTGCGGTCGGTGACCAGGACGATGCCGAGGAAAAGCCCAAGCCCGCGCACATCACCAATCACATCGAATTGCTGCTGAAGCTTGCGGAACCCATCGAGCAGGTAGTTACCAACACTCAAGGCATTTTCTTTCAACTGGTCGCGCTCGATTGCATTGAGCACCGCCAGGCCTACCGCGCACGACACAGGGTTGCCGGCGAAGGTATTGAAATACTCCATCCCATTATTGAAGGCATCGGCAACCTCACGCGTGGTGACAACCGCCGACATCGGGTGGCCGTTACCAATCGGTTTGCCCATGGTGACGGCATCCGGCACCACGCCCTGGGTCTCGAATGCCCACCAGTGGCTACCGACGCGGCCGAACCCGACCTGTACCTCATCGGCCAGGCAAAGCCCACCCTCGGCGCGAACCATGGCGTAGACCTCCTTGAGGTAGTTGTCAGGCAGGAACACCTGCCCCGCCACGCTGGGGATCGACTCGGCAAGGAAGAAGCCTGGGCCCTTGCCTGCCTTGCGTATGGCATCCAGCTGCTCTGCGACCGACTCGGCAAAACGCTTGCCATGCTCTTCCACTGGCCAGTGCCCGGGCGCGTAGTAGCTGTCCGGGACCATCGCCTCGTGAACATGTGCCGCCCTGCCCTTGCCGGCCTTGCGCTTGTACTTGTAAGGGCTAAGGTCGATGAGTTCTTGCGTGGTGCCGTGGTAAGCCCAGTCCAGCACGATCGCCTGGTCACTGCCTGTGTAGTTGCGCGCCATGCGCAGCATCAGGCTGTTGGCTTCACTCCCCGAACAACCAAAGGACGCTACGCAAAGACCCTCTGGCAGGGTACCGGTCAGGCGTTCGGCGTACTCGACGATGTTGTCGTGCAGGTAACGGGTGTTGGTGTTGAGTAGCGCAGCCTGGCGGGTCAAGGCCTCGACCACGTCGGGATGGCTATGGCCCAGGTGGCACACGTTGTTGAAGCAGTCCAGGTAGGCGCGCCCGAAGTTGTCGATCAGCCATACGCCATCACCACGCACGAACTTGATCGGGTCGGTGTACGAAATTGACAGGTTAGGTAGCAGCAGATCCTTGCGCTTGGCAATAATCTGGGCCTTGGTCATCCCTTGCTGGGTGTAGGTCTCTGGCGGGATACCCGCCAAGGCCGAGGCATCGGGGAACAGGTCGGCCCATACCTCCTGGTACTCGGGCTCACCCACGCCAATGACCTCGCTCGCACTCAGCTGGGTATCGGTGGTCATCTGCAGGTGCAGGTGGGGAATCCAGCCGCCGTTTTCATGATCGGTGCCCATGTAACCGACCAAGTCGCCGGCTTCGAGCTTGTCACCGGCTTTCAAGCGGCTGAGCGCTTCATGGGCCATGTGCCCCCACAGGGTCAGAAATGGCGGGCAACCGGGTGGCGTGTGCTCGATCATCACCAGGCCACCATACCCCAGCGGGTCTGGTTCAACCTCCACACTTCTGACAGTGCCAGCGACCGGTGCGTACAACGGCGTACCCGCTGGCATCACCAGGTCGACACCGACATGCAGTGTGCGGCGCTGCCCTTTGATGAAACGGGACTCGAACGCGCTGTCAGTGTAGATGGTGCGCAACTCCCCCCATGGCCCGATGGCCAATGGCACCTGGTGAGCAGCAGAAAACGCTTCCCACCAACGGGTTGCATCTGCAGGGCGCTGCTCAGCCGAGGCGATGGTCATCTCGTGGGTGGCGTCACCAAACGGTGCAATCACCTTGTTGAGGATGGCGGCGGACGGGCGCACCAGGTCGGCGAAGGATTTGTGGTTGTCCGCAATCCAGCGGCGGACATCACCCGCGCCTTCGATGGCATCGAAACCACAGGCCTTGCGCAGTATGCCGGTGGCCAGCCGTGGGTTCATCGAGTCGAGTTGTTCCAGCAGGCGCCAGGCAGGCGCTTCACTGATCGCCAGGTAGGGGTTGTGCTCTGTCTGATCCTGCCGGGAAGCGGAGAACGTGACGCTGACGACCAGGCGCATGGCGATCAGGTTGAACAACACATCAAGCTCTTGCGCCTGCAACGGGTATGTCTCGTGGAAACCGGCGGCCAGCGCAGCAGCAGCGCCGATCGGGTCGTCCATGTCCAGAATGGCGTACGCGCTGGCAATCGCGACCTCGGCAATCAGCACGGTATGCACGGCATCGCCAAAGTCGATGAAGCCCGTCACGGTACTGGTGGTTTCGGCATCGACCAGGATGTTCCAGTCGTTGGCGTCGTTGTGAATCACCTGCGCCCGGAGGGACGCCAGCTTGGGCTGTACGGTCTGTTCAAACCGGGTGATGAAGCGCTCGACAATGGCCCGGCGTTCAGGGCTCTTGATGAAGTGCAGGCGCGACCGGGAGCGCGCAGCATGGCGCAGATCCCAGTCAAGGTCGCGGACGGCACCCGGGTGCATGAAGCCCTGCAGTGCGCGGTCGAGTTCACCGAGTGCCCGACCGAAGTTTTTCATCAGGGCGAATGAGCGCCTGGCCTCGGCAAGTGGCGTACCGGCCAACCAGCTGACCAGGCGTACCGCGTGCGTTTCACCTGTGGCACTGGTCACCGATGGCAGGTAGTCGCCAGCCATGCTGGCCCGCAAGTGAGGCACGCGCAAATGCGCGCCGTGCACGGCCAGGTGATCAAGCAGCGCGGTTTGGAACTCGCTTTCCACCCTGGGTTCGCTGGCATTGACGATTTTCAGTATCCAGCCTGCATCCAGGCCAGTCTCCAGCCGGTAATTGCGATCACGCTCCCCATCCAGGGGCGTGGCAGTGCCAGAGACATTGAAGAAATCTTTTGCAAGGCCCTCGGCTTCGCTTGCCGAAAACCGAGGTGCCGGGTGGGAAAGGTCTGTCATGTCATCACGTTCCGAGCGAGCAAATTGTTTTTCAATAGCTTGTCATGCACCACCGAAACCGACACCCTGCATACCGTCGGGATCAACAGGCATTATGCCGGTTCCGACCGGCATAATGACGGCAAGCTAATCAGGTGGTGCAATGCGTGAGCTGGACGCAAAAGATCGTGAGATTCTTGAAGTACTTTCGAAGGACGCGCGCATTGCGCTGAAGGCATTAGCCGGCCGCATAGGCCTTTCCAGAAGCGCCACGACCGAGCGCGTCGCCAACCTTGAACGCAGCGGGGTCATTCGCGGTTATCGGGCGGATATCGGCGAAATAGATGCCAATGTGATACGCGCGATCTTGCTGGTGACATTGCAGCGCACGCCTGCCATGGGGCTGCTCGACCAGTTGGCCACGGACGCACGCGTGCGGCGGGTTTCCTCGGTGAGCGGCCAGCTTGACCTGGTGGTTGAAGTGGAGACCCGGACGATCGACGACCTCAACCAGGTACGCGACAACGTGGCACGGCACGAATCCGTGGATGACATTACCACGTCGGTGGTCCTGCGCCGTGATATCGACCGGCAGGGTGCCTGACGACCTGCAGGATGGCACGGGCTTCGCCCGTGTTCGCGGGGCAAGCCCGCTCCCACAGTGACCGCGCTCGCTTTCAGCCTTTGTGCGAGACAGTGGCTCTGCACAGGGTATGCAGATTGGCCGCCAGCGCAGTTTATACCTGCCTAGCGAGTCAACCTGGCCCTGCTGTCTGACTCAAAATCCAGAAGCCTGCGCGGTCACTGTGGGAGCGGCTTTAGCCGCGAAGAATACAGCACGGTGGATGGCACGGGCTTCGCCCGTGTTCGCGGGGCAAGCCCGCTCCCACAGTGACCGCGCTCGCTTTCAGCCTTTGTGCGAGACAGTGGCTCTGCACAGGGTATGCAGATTGGCCGCCAGCGCAGTTTATACCTGCCTAGCGAGTCAACTTGGCCCTGCTGTCTTACTCAAAATCCAGAAGCCTGCGCGGTCACTGTGGGAGCGGCTTTAGCCGCGAAGAATCCTGCACGGTGGATGGCACGGGCTTCGCCCGTGTTCGCGGGGCAAGCCCGCTCCCACAGTGACCGCGCTCGCTTTTAGCCTTTGTGCGAGACAGTGGCTCTGCACAGGGTATGCAGATTGGCCGCCAGCGCAGTTTATACCTGCCTAGCGAGTCAACCTGGCCCTGCTGTCTGACTCAAAATCCAGAAGCCTGCGCGGTCACTGTGGGAGCGGCTTTAGCCGCGAAGAATCCAGCACGGTGGATGGCACGGGCTTCGCCCGTGTTCGCGGGGCAAGCCCGCTCCCACAGTGACCGCGCTCGCTTTCAGCCTTTGTGCGAGACAGTGGCTCTGCACAGGGTATGCAGATTGGCCGCCAGCGCAGTTTATACATGCCTAGCGAGTCAACTTGGCCCTGCTGTCTTACTCAAAATCCAGAAGCCTGCGCGGTCACTGTGGGAGCGGGCTTGCCCCGCGAACACCGGCCAAGCCGGTGCCATCCACGCCTAGAGAATCAAGCTTCGCGTATAGGCCGCTCCTGGCGTTCCTGCCGCTCCTTGGCCTCGATGCTCAGTGTCGCGGTCGGCCGCAGCAGCAAGCGCTTGAGGTCGATGGGCTCGCCGGGGTCCTTGCACCACCCGTACTCACCCCGTGCAATGCGCTCCAGGGCTTCGTCAATCTTGTCCAGCAGCTTCTTTTCCCGCTCAAGCAGGCGCAGCTGCCGTTGCCGCTGCTCTTCCTCTGCGCCGTCCTTGACCCACAACACTTTGCACGGCAACCCATTCATGCGTTGTATTGAGGAAACCGGGCTGTAACAGCCAGAACATGTTGCTGGCACAACTCACATGTGTGCAAGCACGCCCTGTATCTCGCCAACTACCTGCCGCGTCGCCTCGTCGATCGTCCCCTCATTACGGCACAACACCCAGCCGTACTCTGCAACGGCACGCTCGAACGCCTCGGTACAGGCCACCTGTTCATCAAGGTTGTAGATCACCGTACTGCCAAGCCCACGCGTACGCGCTGCGGCTCGTGCCCATGAGGTTTCAGCGGCTGTGACAACCCCGACATGCAAATCGGGCACTTGCACGTTTCGCTCAAGGTTCAGGCGCAAGATCTGGTCAAAAGGCACCGTGCGACGAAAAGCAGCATCAGAGGGATACCAGCGATCAATCAGGATGATGCTGTCAGCTGGCTGCCTGGGCAGCACATGCCGGGAAATCCAGGCGCGGCTCTCTGCAAAGCGCTCGCACACCTTGAACTCCAGGTCCGGGCATGGGCTTCTGGCAAGCTGGTTGACCAGGACCATGGTCTCGCCCCGGTAAGGGTCGTTGTTTCTTTCGCAGAGGCGGATCACCTTGTTCCCGTCCAGCCGCAAGGCTTGAGTGACGGCCTCCAGCAGCGTGGTCTTGCCAGTACCCTTGGGCCCATCGATGGCAACAAACAGCGGGCGGTTCATCGTTCAATACCCGTTGGTTCAAGCGCGGAATGAAAGCATTGATCGTGGCTTGTCTTCAAGCGATTCGCTTGCTGAGTTAACCCTGAGCTTTCCAACCCACTTGCTCAAGGGCCTTCAGCAACCGCGAACCCTCCAGGCCTGGCACTTCTCGCCCGTCCTCTGTTTGCAGGGTCCTGCCTGCCAGGATCGCGTTGACAATGGCCTCTTCTACCGCATCGGCCGCTGCCGCGAACAGCGGCGAAATATTGGCAAAGCACGGTTGATGGCGCGCCGGGCCTTCGCGGGGCTCGATGACACTGACACCGGTGCGTACAGGCTTGCCGTTATGGTGCTTGCTCAGGGTGGCGTGGCCAACCCGTACACCCGGCACATCGGTAATGGCGTTGTGGGGGCCAGGCCGACCAAGGCCCAGCGTGATACCGAAATCGCGTGCTCGCATCTTGTCTCTCGCTCAAAGCTTCTGGAAAGCCGGGCTCAACTTGCCATACGTGCCGTACAGCAACACGGAAGTAATCAGAATGCCAAGAATGATGAAAATGTCCCGGGCTGAAGCCGTACTTAACAGGGTCGTCAACAGGTACCCGGCCCCGTCACCGCAGCCAAGGCCGGCAGTGGCCACAGCGGCATCCGGTAAGGGTGCTCACGGTCGCGGCGCAGCACGCGGCTGAACAGCGCGCACATCCCGACCACCAGGTACACGCACAGGATCAGCAGTACAGTGAAATCTCGCCAGAAACCATAAAGGTGAACCGGCGTCATCTGTACGCGAAGCTGAACATATCGTCTCACCCCGAGCTGTTTTCGATGTTCATACGAGAGTTGGGTTTCACAGATGAACGGGCACATACCCCGTCAACCTGAAAAGGCAGCCACTCGGCAATGCCCAAGGCGGACAATGCCTGCTAGGCTGACGGTGGCGGCCCTTTTGGCAGCCTACTCTTTACCCTTAGGCACGGGCCAAATGACCTCCGATCCGCAAGTAAACCTGACCAACTGCGACCGCGAACCGATCCAGATCCCTGGCAGCATCCAGCCCCACGGCTGCCTGCTGGCCTGCGATGCATCCGCGACCGTGGTCCTGCGCCATTCGCTCAATGCCCCGCATTTGCTGGGCCTGGCAGGCGATATCAACGGGCAGAAGCTGCACACAGTCTTAGGGGACGAGGTAGCCCACACCTTGCGTAACGCGTTGGCCCGTACCCGCGAAGCCTCGCGCCCTGCACTCAGCTTTGGCGTGATGCTGCCCAACGGCCAGGCCTTCGATATCGCCGCCCACCTGTTCAAGGGTTCGGCCATCCTGGAGTTCGAACCGGCGGGCGCCAGCATCGCCGAGCCCATCGAACTGGCCCGCACCCTGATTACCCAGCTGCGCGAAACCGCCCAGACCACCAAATTGATCCGCGACGCTGCCCGCTTTGTCCGCGCGGTGCTGGGCTACGACCGTGTAATGATCTACCAGCTCGGTGCAGACGGGGCTGGCCAAGTGGTAGCGGAAGCCAAGCGCGGCGACCTCGAAAGCTTCATGGGCCAGTATTTCCCCGCCACCGACATCCCGCAGCAGGCCCGAGCGCTTTACCTGCGCAACCCCATCCGGGTGATCTCCGATGCCCAGTTCAAACGAGTCGCCATCGAGCCTGTCCTTGACCCGTCAGGCGAACCGCTAGACCTGTCCTACGCGCACCTGCGCAGCGTGTCGCCGGTCCATTGCGAGTACCTGTGCAACATGGGCGTGGGCGCCTCCATGTCGATATCGGTGATCGTCAACGGCGAGCTGTGGGGGATGATCGCCTGCCACCACTACACGCCACGTACACTGACCATGGGGCAGCGGGTGGCCGCCGAAATGTTCGGCGAGTTCTTCGCGTTGCATCTCGAGACCCTGCGCAGCCGGCAAAAACTCGAAGCCGCCGTGCGGGTTCACAACGCACTGGACGACATCGTGCGCGATGCCACCCTGTCAGTGGACCTCGATGGGTTCTTCCACTCACGCCTGCCGCAACTCATGTCGCTGATCCCCTGCGATGGCGTCGGCATATCGCTGCAAGGCCGCTGGGTATCATCCGGGCTGGTATTGCCGAAGGCTGCCGTGCCCGAACTGTTGAACCTGGCAGGCAGGGTCACCGATGGCCGGACCTGGGCGTCCAACCGCCTGTCGATGGTGCATCCCTCTGCCCAGGCTTACTTCACCGACGTCTCTGGCGTTTTGATCATCCCGATATCGCAACAGCCGAGGGACTACCTGATCTTCTTCCGCAAGGAGGTCATCGAGACACTCGCCTGGGCGGGGGACCCTAACAAGACCTACGACAGCGGGGCGCTGGGGGATCGTCTGACACCGCGCAAAAGCTTCGCCGTCTGGAAAGAAACCGTTCACCAGCATTCGCTGCCCTGGACCGAGCAGGATCGCCAGTTTGGTGATGCCATCCGCACCGCCATCGTCGAAGTGGTGCTGCACAACAACGAGCTGCTCGCCGGCGAGCGATCGAAGGCAGAAGTGCGCCAGCGCATCCTCAATGAAGAGCTCAACCACAGGGTCAAGAACATCCTGTCGCTGATCGGGGCATTGGTTGCCCATCCGACCGCTGAGGGGCAGACACTCCAGGACTATGTGACGACATTGAAAGGTCGTATACAGGCATTGTCACTGGCCCATGATCAAGTGGTGCGGGGTGATGGTGGCGGTCGCCTGGAGAGGCTGCTGGAGGCCGAGCTTTCGCCCTATCGCACGGCTGCCGGCATGATCGAGCTGCAGGGCCCTAACGTCATCCTCGATGCGCGCGCCTACTCGGTAATGGCCCTGGTGCTGCACGAACTGGCTACCAATGCGGCCAAGTACGGCGCGCTATCGCGGGCCGGCGGCAGGCTTTCGGTAAGCTGGGCACTCGACGCCGCGAACGCCTGCGCCATCAGCTGGCGTGAAAGTGGCGGGCCAACGGTACGCCCGCCCAGCCGCAGTGGCTTCGGCTCGGTACTGATCGACCGCAGCATCCCGTTCGACCTGGGCGGCACCAGCACAGTGGAGTATTACCCCGAAGGCCTGCAGGGCTTTTTCAGTATCCCGGCCAAGCACCTTACCATTGCCGAAACCTTCGAACCCGTCATCCCGGCCTCGGCCATGGCCCGCGTGCGCGATACCTTTGCAGCGCGGGAGGACTTGTGCGTGATGATCCTCGAAGACCAACTGGTGATTGCAGTGGGCTTGGAGCAGATTCTCACCGATGCTCAAATCAAGCACGTGATCACCGCCAATTCCGAAGCTGAGGCAATGCAACTGCTCGCCGGTTGCACACCGGATGTGGCCATACTGGATGTCAACCTGGGTACCGGCACATCCATTTCCGTGGCCGATGAACTGTTACGCCGTCAGGTTCCCTTCCTCTTTGCCACCGGCTATGGCGACGGTATCAGCATTCCCGAGCACTTGAAGGCTGCCCCCGTAGCGCGCAAGCCTTACGACGCCAACAGCATCCTGGCCAGCCTGCAGGGCCTGTTGGATCGTTGACGGAAGCGACGGAGATTGCGTGGCCAGCGAGGCCTGGAGATAACACCGGCCTTGCCGGTGCGCGGCTGAAACCGCTCTTGCAGGAGGGCAGCGCCAGCCTTGAAGCTGGCGCCGTACCTTAAGGCTTATACCGCCAGCGCACGCTCACGCAGCTCGCTGTTGAGGATGCGGTCGTTCTCGCTGTAATCGACCGGGCAGTCGATCACGTGCACGCCCGGGGTCTTGATGCAGTGTTCCAGCAGTGGCAGCAGGCCTTCGGCACTTTCCACGCGGTGACCGTTGGCACCGTAGGCTTCGGCGTATTTGACGAAGTCCGGGTTGCCGTAGTCCAGGCCAAAATCGGTGAAGCCCATGTTGGCCTGCTTCCAGCGGATCATGCCGTAGCCATCGTCACGCAGGATCACCACGGTGATGTGCATGCCCAGGCGGACTGCGGTTTCCAGCTCCTGGCTGTTCATCATGAAGCCGCCGTCACCGCACACCGAGATCACCGGGCGGTCAGGGTGCACCAGGTGTGCCGCCATGGCCGATGGCAGGCCGGCGCCCATGGTCGCCAGGGCGTTGTCCAGCAGCACGGTGTTCGGTTTGTGCGCCTTGTAGTTACGGGCGAACCAGATCTTGTAGATGCCGTTGTCCAGGGCAACGATGCCTTCGGACGGCAGTACGCGACGGATGTCGGCTACCAGGCGCTGCGGGTAGACCGGGAAGCGGTTGTCGTCAGCCCCTTCGGCGATCTGCGCTTCGTTGGCTTCACGGATGGCCAGCAGGCGGGTGAAGTCCCAGTGCGACGTGTCGTTCAGCGCTTCGCTGATCTGCCACACGGCGTTGGCGATGTCACCAATCACTTCGACCTGCGGGAAGTACACGGCATCGACTTCGGCGGAGCGGAAGTTGATGTGGATGACTTCGGTACCACCACGGACCATGAAGAACGGCGGCTTTTCGATCACGTCGTGGCCGATGTTGATGATCAGGTCGGCGGCTTCGACGGCGCGGTGAACAAAGTCACCCGACGACAGCGCAGCGTTGCCCAGGAAGCGCGGGTGGCGCTCGTCGACCACGCCTTTACCCATCTGGGTGGTGATGAACGGGATACCGGTCTTGTCGATCAGCTGCTTGAGGACCTTGGCGGTCATCTTGCGGTTGGCACCGGCGCCGATCACCAGGATCGGGTTACGGGCGTTCTGCAATTTCTCGACGGCAGCTTCGATCGCTACGTGTTCGGCCAGCGGGCGGCGGTGCAGGCTACGCGGGATCGGCAGTGCATCGGTCTGCTCGGCGGCGATGTCTTCCGGCAGTTCCAGGTGTACCGCACCCGGCTTTTCTTCTTCGGCCAGGCGGAAGGCTTCACGCATGCGGGCCGGGATGTTGTCGGCCGAGGCAAACTGGTGGGTGTACTTGGTGATGGGGTCCATCATGCCGCACACGTCAATGATCTGGAAGCGGCCCTGCTTGGACTTCTTGATCGGCTTCTGGCCGGTGATCATCATCATCGGCATGCCGCCCAGGTAGGCGTAGGCGCTGGCGGTGACCAGGTTGGTGGCGCCGGGGCCGAGGGTGGACAGGCTGACGCCGGTCTTGCCGGTCAGGCGGCCGTAGGTGGCAGCCATGAAGCCTGCAGACTGCTCATGGCGGGTCAGTACCAGCTTGATCTTCGACTTGCGCAGGGATTCGAGCAGGTCGAGGTTTTCCTCACCGGGAATGCCGAACACATACTCGACACCTTCGTTTTCCAGGCATTGCACAACGACATCGGCGGCCTTGGCCATTTGGGGTACTACCTCAAAATCTTTGTGGGATTGCAGCTTTATTTCGCTGCGTGACTGAGATGTTGCAGGATGTCTCAGTGGCGCGCATCGTAGGCCCTCTGGTTAATAATAATAAATATATTGTTATGATGCTTAGCATCACAGTTCGTTATGAATGGTAGAGCCCCTCAATGAACCTCAAGGCATTGCGCTGCTGCGTCGAGATCGTACGCCAGGGCAGCTTCACCAAGGCTGCGCAGCATTTGCACATTGCCCAGCCGGCGCTGAGCATGGCCGTCACCCGTCTGGAAGAAGAGCTGGGCGTGACCCTGTTCAACCGCACCACGCGCAAAGTCATCCTTACCGCCGAGGGCGAACAGTTCCTGCCACGCATTGCGTCGGCGTTGCGCGAGATGGATGTCGCCCGGCAAGAACTGCGCGACATGGCCGACCTGAAACGCGGCGAAGTGCGCCTGGGCATCCCGCCCATGTTCGGCCTGCACTATGTACCCGGGTTGATGAACGCCTTCCGCCAGCTGTATCCAGGCATTGCCATGACCGTATTCGAAGGCAGTGCCGAGGACATTGGCCATCGTCTGGAGCAACGGGAAATCGACCTGGCACTGCTGGAGTCCAGGCGAGTGCCGCCCGACAAGGAATCGATTCTGCTGGGCAGTGACGAGATGCTGGCGTGTATGCACCCCGACCACCCTTATGCCGGCAAAGCCTTCCTCACGGCGCAAGACCTGCGCAATACCGACATGGTCGTGTTCGACCGCACGTTCGTTCAACGTCACCTACTGGACGCCTTCTTCGCCGAACACGGGATTACTTACCAAGTGGCGTTGCAGAGCAACTTCGTCTCACTGGTGGTGCAGGCCGCGCTGGACAACATGGGCGTGGCAACCCTGCTGCGCTCGGTCCAGCAGCGCACGCCGGGTATCGTCGGGGTGCCGTTCCGGCCGGCGCAGCTGATGAGCTTCAGATTGTGTTGGCGCTCGGGGGAATACCTGTCGCTGGCCAGCAAGCGGTTCATCGACTTTGCTGCGCAGATGAATTACCTGGAGCGGTGAGGCTAGCCTGTTCCGACCCTTTCGCGGCTAAAGCCGCTCCCACAGGTACAGCGTAAATGTTGGGCACCCACAGTCCCTGTGGGAGCGGCTTTAGCCGCGAACACCGGCAAAGCCGGTGCCAGACCGACGCGCCAGTGCCTATGGGAGCGCAGTTTTCAACGCCAGATGGGCGATCACCTGCTCAGCCGCCCGCCCCAGGCAGCCCTTGAAAAAGTGGTTGGCACCTGCATAAACCGACACCGCCCGTTGCCCCGGGCCAGCCCATTGCAACAGGTTGGCCAGCGGCGCCATTTCATCCTGTTCGCCATGCAGCAGCAGGCAATCCGCAGGCACCGGCAATGGCTCGTAATATCGCCCGCCCGGTACATCACCTACCGGCAGCCCCAGCAACGCCACTGCCTGCAAATGGCCTTCAAGCGCACAGGCCACACGGGCGAACACATAGGCACCAAAAGAAAACCCGACCAGGGCTACCGGTAGCTCAGGCAACTCCCGTCTGAAGTGACGGATGACCGCGATGCAGTCTTGCGCTTCGCCGATACCCTCGTCGTGCGCACCTTGGGTCTGCCCTACCCCACGGAAACTCGGCCGCACCACCTGCCAACCGGCTGCGCACAGTTGCCGCGCCAGGGTCAGCGGCACGATATGGCGCGGGCTACCGCCGAGCAGCGGTTGTGGGTGACTGACCAGCACCACCCCCTTGGGCGGCCCGGCAGAGTAGTCGATCAGCAGCTCGATCTGGCCGGCCGGCCCATCGATAAGCAACGGGTTACGTGGTGCATCCGACATCGTTTTCGTCCTTGCTAGCCAAATGAGTGGCGCCTGATCACGCCGTTTGCCGCGGGAGGCCATGCACCACCAGCAACACCAGCACGACACTGGTCAATGCCAGGGCCGAGAGCGTTGCCAGTACCCCCGTCGCGCCGAAGTGCTGGAACAGATAACCGCCCACCAAGGGCGTCAGTGCCTGGCCAATCAATGATGGGCGCGACATCTTGCCCATCAGCGCAACATACTGGGCAGGCGGCATCAGGGCCAGCGGCAGCAGCCCCCTGACAATGGCGCGCAGACCATTGCCACAGCCATACAGCAGCAGGCCCAGCGCGGTCATCCCCGGCGCCACGGCCACCAGCGTCAGACCTACAGCAACCAGCACTGATGATACCAGCGCAGTCCATATCGGGTGGCGCTTGCCGGCGATGATCTGCAGCACCCGCGAGGCCACTTGACTTGGCCCAAGCAAGGCACTCAGGCCAATGGCAGCCGCCAGCGAATGGCCCTGGCCCTGCAGGACCGCCACCAGTTGCACTGAAACGGCAGTCATGATGATCGCGCCAATGGCGAAGATTGCGGTCAGCAGCCAGTAAAGGCGGCGGTGCACGGGCTGATCTGCCACCGCCGTCATGCTCTGGGCCTTCTGCCGGGGCTGGCCTGCCGGCAACACCCAGAGGTACAGCGGCGCCACGGCAACGATCAGCACCAACGCATAAGCCATGCAGGCCGTGCGCCAGCCCAGTTGCTCGATGGCGAGGGCGAGTACCGGCCAGGTCACGGTAGTGGCAAACCCTGAAATCAGGGTGATGCCCGTAATCGCCCGTCCCGCCCGTTCGGCATACAGGGCACCGAGGGTGGCAAATAGTGCTTCGTAAAGCCCCATTGCCATCCCCGCGCCAATGATCACCCAGGCCAGCAGGAATACCTGCAGGCTGTGGCAGTTGGCAACCACCAGCAAGCCCAGCCCCACTACCGCGCCGCTGGCGGCCAGTTGCCAGCGCCCGCCATAGCGCGCCACCAGGCGGCTGGACAGCGGCGCCAACAACGCCGACACCATCAGGGCCAGCGACAGCGCCCCATACACCCAGCCGCTGTCCCAGCCGGTCTCGTGCAGGATTGGCTTGCCCATCACCGCCAGGAGGAAGAACGAACCACCCCACACCAGGATTTGCAGCAGGCCCAGCCAGAAAATACCCAAGGGCCCGGGAAAACGTACGCCAGCATTCACGACAGCAGCCTTATCCACCAAGCGGGCCGGATGTCGGCGCACGCAGGTGGCAGTCTAAAAGAGCAGGCGTATGGCTTGCCACAACATCCCGGCATTTCAGTTATGCGCGCAGTAGACAGCTTAAAAAACGGGTGGAGTACATTTGTACGCACGCTTGTGGCCCGGTAGCAATCTGGTGGGCATTCACTGGCAGATGTCAGGGTGCAACCTCCGTAATTGCCAAAACAAATTTGATATTTGTTGCGATTCCACAGGTTCTTGCCTGCGCTTCGCCTCCCTACAATGACCCCACAACAACAAACGAGCCCAGCTCCGTGAGGCACGACCCCATGTACAGAGACCACATCGTCAAACCGCGTGCGACCGATAAACCGGCATTCATGGGTTTGGTCGCCGCTGTGATATTCGCCACCGCCCTGCTCTGTGGCGTGGGTGACGGTAGCCTCGCCCGGCTGATGGGCCCGATCGTACTCGACCTGCAGGCACCGCTGCTGCGTAACGCCGCAGTGGCCGGCACCTTGGCGGTGACCCTGGTACTGAACCTGTTCATCCTTGGCCGTTTTCCGTTACGGGCCCAGGTGATAACGGTCTGGTGTGAGCTGTTGCTGCTGTTCCTGCTGTTCTTCGACACCTTCGACCTGTCTTACAGTTTCATCGCCAGCAAGGTCGGCTTCATGATCACCCAAGGGGTGTTCACCACCGTCTACGTGTCCACCCTCTCCATCGCCATCGCCTTTGTTCTGGCGCTGCTGGGGGCTACTGCCCGGCTGTCGTCCAACGGTTTCGCCATCGCCATTGCCAGCTTCTACACCTCGTTCTTCCGCGGTGTGCCGCTACTGATCCAGATCTACCTGATCTACCTCGGCATCCCCCAGCTCGGCTATGTGGTGGGCGCCGTGCCGGCAGGCATCCTGGCGTTGTCGCTGTGCTACGGCGCTTACATGACGGAAATCTTCCGCGCCGGTATCAGCAGCATCCCGCGCGGGCAATGGGAAGCGTCGCGGGCGATCGGCCTGACGCCCTTCCAGGCCATGACCCGGGTGATCCTGCCGCAGTCGATGCGGCTGATCATTCCACCTACCGGCAACCAGTTCATCTCCATGCTCAAAGACAGCTCGCTGGTGTCAGTGATCGGTGTATGGGAGCTGATGTTCCTCGCCCGCACCCAGGGCCGTGCGGAGTTCCGCCACTTGGAAATGCTGATCACCGCTGCCGTCTTGTACTGGGTGCTGTCGATCCTGCTCGAAACCGTGCAATCGCGCCTGGAAAAACGTTTCGACCGCGCCCACCGTTGATCGAGGAACCCCCTGATGAACCAGCCTTTTACCCCCGCTGCCGGCCAGGCCGCCGTGTCAATTCGCGGCTTGCAGAAATGGTACGGCGAGTTTCATGTGCTCAAGGGCATTGACCTGGAGATCGCCAGCGGCGAAATCGTGGTGGTCTGTGGGCCTTCCGGCTCGGGCAAATCCACGTTGATCCGGTGCCTGAACCTGCTGGAAGACTTCCAGAAAGGTCAGGTGCAAATCGCCGGCAACCCACTGAACCGTGATGCGGCAAGCGTCGCCGCCATCCGTCGCCAGGTGGGCATGGTGTTCCAGCAGTTCAACCTGTTCCCGCACCTGACCGTGCTGGAAAACCTGATGCTCGGCCCGCGCCTGGTCAGCAAGCTCAGCGCGCCAGAGGCCCGCGCCCTGGCGCTGGAGTATCTGCACCGGGTGCGTATCGCCAGCCAGGCCGACAAGTTCCCCGGGCAGCTTTCCGGCGGCCAGCAACAACGTGTGGCCATTGCTCGTGCGCTGTGCATGAAGCCGCGCATCATGCTGTTCGACGAACCGACCTCGGCGTTGGACCCGGAAATGGTCAAAGAGGTGCTCGACGTAATGGGCGAGCTGGCCAAGGACGGCATCACCATGCTTTGCGTTACCCACGAAATGGGCTTCGCCCGCCGGGTGGCCGACCGCATCATCTTCATGGACCAAGGCCAGGTAATCGAACAAGGCCGGCCCGACGCGTTCTTCGACAACCCTGGCCATGCGCGCGCCAGGGAGTTTCTCTCGCAAATCCTCAGCCACTGAGCCTGTGTCTACCGCTGTGCCAATACCACAACAACAATTGCATGCCCGGAGACTTTCCGTATGAACCCAGTCGCTCGCTTGTTTGCCCTTACCGCCGTTGCCGGCTGCCTGACCTTGATGACAGGCGCCGCGTGGGCCGGCGCCACGCTCGATCGTATCCACCAGAGCAAGGTCATGAAAGTGGCCACAGCCGCCAACTGGCCACCGCAGTCATTTCTTGGCGAGGACAACACCCTCAAGGGCTTCGACATTGATGTGGCCAACGAGATTGGCAAGCGCCTGGGCGCCAAGGTGGCGTTTGTCACCCCGGAATACGGCATCATCACCGCGGGGCGCTGGGCAAGCCGCTGGGACCTGTCAGTCGGCTCGATGACCCCCACCACCGAGCGGGGGCGGGTGCTCGACTTTCCGGCCATTTACTACTACACCCCGTATGTGTTCGCGGTGCACAAGGACGCCGCCGGCGCCAGCGCGGCCGACCTCAATGGCAAGACCATCGGCGTTGAAGCTGGCACCACGTCCGAGGACTATATCAACCGTCGGCTGAAAATCGACGCCGCGGACGTGCCCGCGTTCAGCTACAGCGTGGAGCCGGGCAACGTGCAAACCTACGGCGACAGCATGGGCCCGCTGGACGACCTGCGCATAGGCAACGGCACCCGCCTGGATGCCACCCTGTCTGCACTGCCAACCATCATGGGCGCGATCAAGGCCGGTTACCCGGTTGCCCCGGTGCAGGGCAAGCCCGCCTACTACGAGCCCCTGGCCATCGCCACCGACAAGGGCGACGACGCCTTCAACGCTGAACTGGCCAAGGCCATCGACGACATGAAGGCCGACGGCACGCTGAAACAGCTGTCGGAAAAATGGTACGGCGCCGACCTTACACAAGTGCAGTAACGCCATTACCCGCAAGCCTGCGCCCTTGACTTGAAGGGCGTACGGCCCCCCCATGCCCGCAAAACCTGCAGCGCCCCGTAAAAGGATGACCCAGCCGATGGCCAGCTACAGCAACAACTACTATACCGGGACCATGCGCCCTGCCCCCCAGCGAGCCGGGTTGACCGGTGAGACCCGGGCAGATGCATGCGTGATTGGCGGCGGCCTGGCAGGCCTGAGCGTGGCCCGCGAGCTGCTGGCGCGTGGGCGCTCGGTGGTGTTGCTGGAGGCGGCACGGGTGGCATGGGGCGCCTCTGGGCGCAATGGCGGCTTTGTGTTGCAGGGGTGGTCCGAGGGGCTGTCGGCGATCGAGCGGCGTTGCGGCAAGCAGACCGCCGCCGCCTTGTTCCGGCTATCGCTGGAGGGCGTCGATATCGTCCGCGACACCATCGCCCGCCACCAGTTGCCAGGCTGCGCCGCCACCACCGGCAAGCTGAGCGTGGTGCGCTACGACGACGCCGACAACCTGCAGCGCACCCGCGACCGTATGGCCCGCGACTTCGATTTCAACCTGGAATACCTGGACACACAGGCACTGCGCAGCCGTCTGAACACCGACCGCTACTTCCAGGGGTTGCGGGACAGCCATGGTTTTCACTTCCACCCACTGAACTACTGCCTGGGCCTGGCCGAGCTGGTCGAGCTGGCCGGTGGTCGCATCCACGAACAGTCGCCGATGCTGCGGGTAGAGCGCAGAGCCGGCAGTCATCGCGTGATCACCGCCGACGGCGCGGTGACCTGTGCCGATGTGGTGTACTGCTGCGGTGGCTACGGCGGCCCGGAGTTCGGCCAGCTGCGCCGGGCGTTCCTGCCGATTGCCACTTATGTGGTGCTGACCGAACACCTGGGTGAGCGCCTGCGTGACGTAGTACGTACCACGGACGCAGTCGGCGACAACCGCCGCGCCTCCGACTACTACCGCATCGTCGAGGGTGACCGCCTGCTGTGGGGCGGCCATATCACCACGCGCAACCTGCAGGACGAACAGCGCCTGGGTCAGTTGCTGACCCGTGACATCCTCAGCGTGTATCCACAGTTGCAGGGTTTGAAAATCGCCAAGGCCTGGTCCGGGCTGATGGGTTACGCCCGCCACAAAATGCCGCACATCGGCCCCCTCGGTCCAGGGCTGTGGGCTTGTACTTCATTTGGGGGCCATGGTATGAACACCGCACCTGTGGGCGCCCGGGTTGTCAGCGAAGCAATCTGTGGCGAAACCGACCGCTACCGCCTGTTCGACGCCTATGGCCTGGAATGGAATGGCGGGCCGTTCGGACCCGCTGCGGCGCAAACGGTGTATGCCGGGCTGAAGCTGATGGACAGGTTCCAGGAAGCCCGCGCGCAGTACCACAACTAGAACAAACACCAGGAACCACCATGGACGCCCTCCCACCCGGCGCGCTGTTCAAACTGACTGAGAAGGACCGGCAATTGCTCGGGCTGCTGCAGGCCAACGCCCGTGAGCCCACCGCCTCGCTGGCGCGCAAGCTGGGCGTGTCTCGCTCGGCGGTACAGGAGCGCATCAACCGCCTGGAAAACGCCGGGGTGATCACCGGCTACAGTGTGCGCATCGACCAAGACAAGCTGCAGCAGGTGATCAACTGCTTCACCATGACCTCGTGCAGCAACAAGAGCTACACCGATGTGATGACCACCCTGCGCAAAATGGACGCGGTGCAGGCGGTGTATGCGGTGTCGGGCGAGATGGACTTCATTATCCACCTGACCACCCATACGCTGGGCGAGCTCAATGCCGAGCTGACCCGCATCAACATGATCAAGGGGGTTACGCACACGGCTTCGCACATTGTCATGGAAACCAAGTTCAGCAAGAAGCTGACCGTTTAAACGCTCCCCAGCCAGGCCGCCGATGCCCCCACAAGCTGCTCAGGTTCCTCGACGTTGCCGGCAAATATTGACTATGATCCCGCCTTGAACGTTTCAGCATGTTTCAAAAGGGATACAGATGTCAGTTCCGCAAATACCCCCTCTCCCCGGTAAAGGCACCGTCGCGAAGATGGAAGCCGCCATGGCGCTGGGCAGCTTTGCCATCGGCACCGGCGAATTCGCCATCATGGGCCTGATGCCCGACATTGCCAACAACCTGCAATTGAGTGAGCCCCAGGTGGGGCATGCCATCAGTGCCTACGCACTGGGGGTGATGGTTGGCGCCCCGACACTCGCGATTCTGGGTGCGCGGCTGCTGCGCAAGCACATGTTGCTGCTGCTGATGGCACTGTACGCCCTTGGCAACCTGGCTACCGCTTTCGCCCCTTCGTTCAGCAGCCTGGTTGCCTTCCGTTTTATCAGCGGCCTGCCCCACGGCGCCTACTTCGGCATTGCCGCAGTGGTGGCATCCAGCATGGTGGCCAAGGACCACCGAGCGGGTGCCGTTGCACGGGTGATGATGGGCCTGACCTTGGCCATGCTGCTGGGCAACCCGCTAGCCACGTATCTGGGCCAGTACTTTGGCTGGCGTTCAGCGTTCGTGCTGGTTGGCGCCATCGCGCTGTGCACCATCGCCCTGGTATGGCGCTTTGTGCCCCAGCGCCACGACGAAGTGCGCAGCGACCCACGCAAGGAACTGCAAGCCTTTACCCTCCCGCAGGTGTGGATGGCGCTGGCCATCGCGTCGATCGGCTTTGCCGGCATGTTTACGGTATTCAGCTACCTGGCGCCGACCATGCTGCAGGTGACCCAGGTATCGCCCCAGTGGATTCCGTTCGGCCTGGCGGCGTTCGGGGTGGGCGGCATCGTCGGCAACATTGCCGGCGGCAAACTGTTCGACCGCCTGCAGTTCCGCGCCGTGGGGCTGGTGCTGGTGTGGTCGATCGCCGTGCTGCTGTTCTTCACCATTGCCGCCCAGGCACTGTGGAGCCTGCTGTTGGGCATCGGCCTGGTGGGTACCATGATCGCACTGGCAGCGCCATTGCAGATCCGCCTGATGGACATTGCCCATGAAGCGCCTAGCCTGGCAGCTGCGTCGAACCATGCAGCGTTCAATCTGGCCAATGCGCTGGGGCCATGGCTGGGTGGCATGGCGATTACCGCGGGCATGGGCTGGACCAGCACTGGCTATATCGGCGCGGCGACTGCGCTGGTTGGCCTGGGTATCTATCTGGTGGCACGACGCATGAAAGGCGGCCACTGAGGCCAGCCACGTGGGGCTGCAAAGCAGCCCCAAAATCTCCAACCCACCGCAATCTACAGTGCCCCCCGAAAACGCTACCCTACCCCCTTCACACAAGCCACTGCCGAGCCCTTCATGTTCGATTGGGAAGACCTGCGTCATTTCTCTGCCTTCACCTCGGCCGGTTCGCTGTCCGCCGCCGCCAAGGCCTTGGGCGTCGACCACGCCACCGTGGCCCGGCGCATCGCTTCGCTCGAAGCCTCGCTCAAGCTCAAGCTGGTTGACCGGCGCCCCCGCGCCTATGTGCTCACCGACGAAGGCCGACGCGTTGCCGAACTTGCCGAGCAAATGACCCTGTCCTCCTTCGCCCTAGAACATTTCGCCAGCGCCGGCCAACAGGCGGTGGAAGGCGAGGTGGTGCTGTCGGCACCACCGGCACTGCTCGGCAGCATCGTCGCCCGACGCCTGGGCGAGCTGTACCAGCGCTACCCACGGTTGCGCCTGAAGCTGGTGGGCAGCAAATCAAAGGCATCTCTGGCCCGCCGCGAAGCTGACATCAGCATCACCCTGGCCAGGCCGACAGAACCGACCCTGGTGGCCAGCCTTCTGGGCCACCTGGACTACCGGTTGTACGCCTCGCCCGGCTACTTGGCCAGTGCAGCGGCACGACGCTACATCGGTTACGACGAATCCCAGGCCAACTCACCGCAACAGCAATGGCTGAACCGCCAGGCCGGCCAGCAGCCGTTCGCACTGCGCAGCAATGACCTGCGCATCCAGGCTCAGGCCTGTGCCGGCGGCATCGGCATCGCCTGCCTGCCGGCGTTCATGGCGCAGGAGCACGGCCTGAAGGACGCCGGCAGCGCCGAACAGACCATGAGCATCGAAATCTGGCAAGCAGTCCATGAAGACGTGCGCGCCACCCCACGGATCAAGGCCGTTACCGACTTCCTTCAGCAACAGGTGCGGCCACTGCTACGCTTGTGAATTTTTGCGTAATGCACGTGCACTAATGCGGAATTTTCGCGCAGGCGGGCCAGCGTTAGTCTCCCCCCATCACTAACGCCCCCCGAAGGAGAAAACGATGCAATACGTAAAGCTGGGTAACACCGGGCTGGACATTTCCAGGCTGTGTCTGGGCTGCATGACCTTCGGCGAACCCGACGCCGGCACGCATCCCTGGACCTTGGGCGAAGCCGCCAGCCGCCCCATCATTCGCCATGCCGTAGAGCAAGGCATCAACTTCTTCGACACTGCCAACAGCTATTCTGCCGGCACCTCGGAAATCATCGTCGGCAAACTGTTGAAGGCATTCACCCGCCGCGAAGAAACCGTGATCGCCACCAAGGTGTTCTTCCCGGCCAACATGTGGGAAGGCGCCAGCCGGCCCAATGAGCAAGGCTTGTCGCGCAAGGCGATCATGGCCAGCATCGACGCCAGCCTCACCCGCCTGGGTACCGACTACGTCGACCTGTACCAGATCCACCGCTGGGACTACCACACCCCCATCGAGGAGACCATGGAAGCCCTGCATGACGTGGTCAAGGCCGGCAAGGCACGCTACATCGGTGCTTCATCGATGTACGCCTGGCAGTTCGCCAAGGCACAGCAGGTGGCGGCCAGCAACGGCTGGAGCCGTTTTGTGTCGATGCAGAACTACCTCAACCTGATCTACCGCGAGGAAGAGCGCGAGATGATCCCACTGTGCCTGGACCAGGGGGTGGGGCTGATGCCCTGGAGCCCGATGGCCCGCGGGCGCCTGACCCGGCCGCACGGGCAGCAGACAGCACGCACCCGCAGCGATGTATCCGGCCAGTCGTTCTATGAAAAGACCGAGGTGGAAGACGGCCGAGTGATCGATGTCGTCGAACAGATCGCTGGCGAACGGGGTGTGCCGATGGCCCAGGTTGCGCTGGCCTGGGTACTGGGCAAGACCGGCGTTAGCGCCCCTATCGTCGGGGCCTCGAAGCCCGCCCATCTGGACGATGCACTGGGCGCGTTGTCACTGCAGCTGAGCGAGACCGAGGTGGCGCGCTTGCAGGCCCCTTACGTTCCCCACGCCGTGACCGGCTTCAAGTAGGGCGGTTTTGCGGCAGCTCGATGCGCACGCGCAGGCCGCCGCTGGTTGCGGCCAGCGCGGTAATGCTGCCGCCATGCAGGATAATGGCCCGCTGGGCAATCGCCAGGCCCAGGCCAAAACCATCGTCGCTACTGTCGGTGCCGCGGTCGAACGGCTCGAAGATACGCTTCAGACGGGCCGGGTCTACCCCCGGACCGTGGTCGCTGACACTGACCTGAAGCCATTGCCCGCCCGGCGCCAACACAGCGCTCACCAACACTTCTGTGCCGGCGGCGGTATAGCGAACAGCGTTGCGGATGATGTTCTCGAACGCCCGGTACAGCAGCTCTTCATGCCCCAGGATGAGAAACGCCCCTTGGGCTTGCAACGTTACCTGGCACCGCTTCATGCCCGCTTCAAAACGGGCGTCTTCAACGATCTGCGCCAGCAACTCTGTCACATCTACACTGGCAAAGGCGCCGTCGCCCTGCCGAGCCTGGGCGCGGGCCAGGGTCAGCAGTTGCTCGATCAGGTCGTCCATGCGCCGTGATTCGCGCTCCACCCGCTGCAGCATGTCGTGTCGGTCAGGCTGCTGACGCATCAGGCCGATGGCGGCATGCATGCGGGTCAGCGGAGAACGCAGTTCGTGGGAAATATCGTGCAGCAGGTTCTGCTGCGCCTGTACCAGGGCCTTGAGCTGGCCGGCCATGCGGTCGCAGTCCTCGGCCAGTTCGACGATCTCGTCGCGCCGTTTGCCCAACCTGGGTTTTACACGCACATCGAACCTGCCTTGGGCCACCTGGCCCATGGCTTCACGCAACCAGGCCAATGGGCGAGTCAGGTAAAGGCTGCACAGAAAGGCAAACAACGCACTCATCAGCGTGCCGGTCACCAACGGGCCCATGCCACGCGGGCGCGGCGGCTCGCCTAGCGCCGTAGCCACCGACGCACGCAACACCAACGGGCGGCCTTCTCGGTCGCTCAACGCCTGCTCGAAACGCGACACCGGCACCGCCCTGCCCGCCAGCAGCTGGCCCTGGCTGTCATATAGGCCCACTCGCACATCCGGCGGCTGCGGTGACACCTCCAGCAGTTGCCGACCGGCCTGCTCGCCGTAACGCTGCAGTAACTGCAGTTCTGTGGCCAGCAGCGAACGCAGCGCCGGGGTATCACCGCGCCAGTCATTGAGCATGAAGGCCCCCGCCCCCACCAGGAAGGTCAGGCAGTTGGCCAGCCAGAACGCCAGGAACAGCTTCCAGAACAGACGCCGACGCATCATTCGACAATCAGCATGTAGCCCATGCCACGCACGCTCTGGATCCAGCTGCTGCCATCGGCGCGCGGGCCGAGCTTTTGCCGAATGCTGCTGACGTGCACGTCGATGCGCCGGTCATAACGGGTCAACGGCCGCCCCAGGGCATTGAGGGACAGGTCCTGCTTGCTGACCAACTGACCAGCCTGGCGAGCCAACGCTTCGAGCAGGCTGAATTCCGAGCCCGTCAGCTCCAGCGTGGCTTGGCCCCAATGCGCTTCACGACGTCCTGGCCACAGCTTCAATGCGCCCGTGCGCACCTGTTCGGGCGCACTGCCCTCGCCTGTCGGTTGCGGCTGCACCCGGCGCAGTATCGCCCGCAGGCGTGCAACCAGTTCACCCGGGGAGCTGGGCTTGGGAACATAGTCATCAGCCCCAAGCTCAAGGCCGGCAATACGGTCGATATTGTCGCCACGCGCGGTCAGCAGCAGCACCGGCACCTGGCTGCGCGCACGCACGCGCCGCAGCACTTCGATGCCAGAAATACCCGGCAGCATCACGTCCAGCACCACCACCTGGAAGTGACCGGACAATGCCTGGGTCTCGCCCTCTTCACCCGTGGCCACCGCCGTGGCCTGGAAGCCTTCGCGCGCCAGGTACAAAGAGAGCATTTCAGTCAGTTCGCGGTCGTCGTCGACCAGCAGCACAGGGATCATCGGGGCCAGACATCGCAATTTCAGGGGCTGTAATGATCGCCCCGCCGGCCAGTACTGTCACCGCCGGCTGGTCGGACTTTACACATCTTTACCCTTGGCTAACCGCGCCGTACACAGCCCGCCCGTATCCTCATCGCCCGCTGCCAGCGGGTTGCCCGCGCTTGCTCCCCTTCGAATCCGCTTGTCTGGAACCCCTGATGAACTACCCGCGCCTGTTGCTCTCCATCCTGTTGCTGAAAGCCTCGCTGGCCCATGCCTGCGCTTTCAGGATCGCCGACATCCGCGTCAACGGCCTGCAGCGGGTGTCCGCTGGCAGTGTTTTCGGTGCCTTGCCGCTGAACGTCGGCGACCAGGCCGATGATCGCCGCCTGGTGGACTCGACCCGTTCCCTGTTCAAGACCGGCTTCTTTCAGGACATCCAGCTGAACCGCGATGGCAATGTGCTGATCATCAACGTGGTGGAGCGCCCGTCGGTGTCAAGCATCGAGATCGAAGGCAACAAGGCCATCAGCACCGACGACCTGATGAAGGGCCTGAAGCAATCGGGCCTGGCCGAAGGCGAGATCTTCCAGCGCGCCACCCTCGAAGGTGTGCGTAACGAGCTGCAGCGCCAGTACGTGGCCCAAGGCCGCTACTCGGCCGAGGTTGACGCCGAAGTGGTGCCGCAGCCGCGCAACCGTGTGGCACTGAAGATCAAGATCAACGAAGGCACCGTTGCTGCCATCCAGCACATCAACATCGTTGGCAACAACGTGTTCGATGATGAAACCCTGGGCCAGTTGTTCGAGCTGAAGACCACCAACTGGCTGTCGTTCTTCAAGAACGACGACAAGTATGCCCGCGAAAAACTGTCCGGTGACCTGGAGCGCCTGCGTTCCTACTACCTGGACCGCGGCTACATCAACATGGACATCGCCTCCACCCAGGTGTCCATCACGCCGGACAAGAAACACGTCTACATCACCGTCAACATCAACGAAGGCGAGAAGTACACCGTTCGCGACGTGAAGCTGTCCGGTGACCTGAAAGTGCCAGAAGACCAGGTCAAGTCGCTGTTGCTGGTGCAGCCGGGCCAGGTGTTCTCGCGCAAGGTGATGACCACCACGTCCGAGCTGATCACCCGCCGCCTGGGTAACGAAGGCTACACCTTCGCCAACGTCAACGGCGTGCCGCAGCCCAACGACCAGGACCACACGGTCGACATCATGTTCGTGGTCGACCCGGGCAAGCGTGCCTACGTCAACCGCATCAACTACCGCGGCAACACCAAGACCGAAGACGAAGTGCTGCGCCGCGAAATGCGCCAGATGGAAGGTGGCTGGGCTTCGACCTACCTGATCGACCAGTCCAAGACCCGTCTGGAGCGCCTGGGCTTCTTCAAGGAAGTCAACGTCGAGACCCCGCCAGTACCAGGTACTGACGACCAGGTCGACGTCAACTACAGCGTCGAAGAGCAAGCCTCCGGCTCGATCACCGCCAGCGTCGGTTTCGCCCAGAGCGCCGGCCTGATCCTCGGGGGTTCGATCAGCCAGAGCAACTTCCTCGGTACCGGTAACAAGGTGTCCATCGGGCTGACCCGCAGCGAGTACCAGACCAAGTACAACTTCGGTTTCGTGGACCCCTACTTCACTGCCGACGGTGTCAGCCTGGGCTACAACCTGTTCTACAACAGCACCGACTACAGCGACTACTACGACGATGGCGTTTCGTACTACGCGATCAATAGCTACGGCGCCGGGGTAAGCTTTGGCTACCCGATCAACGAAACCTCGCGCCTGACCTACGGCCTGACCCTGCAGCACGACGACATTTCGCCAGGCACCTACAGCGCCGACGAGATCTACGACTTCATCACCCGTGAGGGCAAGCGTTTCAACAACCTCAAGGCGTCGATCGGCTGGTCCGAGTCGACCCTGAACAAAGGCGTGCTGGCCACCCGTGGTCACTCCCAGAGCCTGACACTGATGGCCACCACCCCTGGCAGCGACCTGTCATTCTACAAACTGGATTACAACGGCCAGACCTTCCTGCCGGTAACCAACAACACCTCGCTGCGCCTGCACACCACCCTGGGCTACGGCAATGGCTACGGATCCACCGACGGCTTGCCGTTCTATGAGAGCTACACCGCCGGTGGCCAAGGCTCGGTGCGCGGGTTCAAGGATGGCACCCTCGGCCCGCGCAACACCCCGGCCACCGGTACCTACGCCAGCGCCGGACAGGCTTACTATTCCGACCGCGACACCGATGTGCTGGGGGGCAATATCCTGATTAGCGGCGGCGCCGAATACATCTTCCCGCTGCCGTTCGTGAAGGACCAGAGCCAGCTGCGCAGCTCGTTGTTCGTCGACGCCGGTAACGTGTATGCCGACACCTGTTACCTGTCGACCACCCAGGGCTGCGGCAGCGTCGACCTGGCGCAGATGGCCGTGTCGCTAGGGGTTGGCGTGACCTGGTACAGCCCCATGGGGCCACTGAGCTTCAGCCTGGCGGCGCCGTTGAAAAAACCGGATAACGCCGAGACCCAGATCTTCCAGTTTTCGCTGGGGCAGACGTTCTGAGCCCTTTCTTACGGTGGGAGGGCTCTTGTGGGAGCGGCCTTGTGTCGCGAAAGGGGTGCGGAGCGCCCCCAGGTTTTCAGCTTCACCGCCAACATTGCCGGGGCCGCTTCGCGGCCCTTTCGCGACACAAGGCCGCTCCCACAAACAGCCGCGCACGCCAGGGTTAAGCATTACCCGCTTTTACCCCCGCTTAACCCAAGTTGACAGTCACCTTGCCTAAGCTGGCCAACACTCGAACCCGGCCAGCAGGACACACCCATGCTTCCCTTCACCCCTTGCTTCCCCAACACGCTGCGGCACGATGAAGTACCGCTTGCACTGCTCGACCTGGTCCAGCAACGCCTGGCCACGCTGCTCGGCCCCCGCTTCACGGTGGTACTTGGCGGCAGCGGCAATGGCGCGGGGGTCAGTCATTACCACCTGGCGATCCAGCACAACCAGAGCGGCGTTTCGCTTGAGGACTACGGCGACGTCGGTGCCGGTTTCATCGAGCGCCTGTTGCGCATGGGCGCCCAGGTCAGGGACATGCTCGACTCGGCCACGTTCAGCCGTATGGCAGGGGACGCCCCGGGCCGACCGCTGGTATGGCTCAGCGAGCTGGCCAGCCACGGGGAAAGCATTACAATGCGCGCCCCAATCTGAAATATGTTTTTCTCATGAAATCACTGCTTTACGCCTTAACCTTAGTGTTTTCCTTCACCTTGCCTGCCTTGGCCAACCCCCCGGCGACGTTTACCGAGGCCAAGGTGGTAGCCAAGCAGAAGGTGTACCTGGACCAGGCCAGCAGTGCCATGGGTGACCTGTACTGCGGTTGCAAATGGACCTGGGTGGGCAAGTCGGGTGGGCGCATCGATGCCGCTTCGTGCGGTTACCAGACGCGCAAGCAGCAAAACCGTGCCGAACGCACCGAGTGGGAACACATCGTGCCCGCCTATACGTTCGGCAACCAGCGCCAGTGCTGGAAGAACGGCGGCCGCGAGCATTGCGTGGACAACGACCCAGTGTTCCGCGCCATGGAGGCCGACCTGTTCAACCTCTACCCGGCCGTGGGCGAGGTCAACGGCGACCGCAGCAACTTCAACTACGGCATGGTCGCTGGCAATGCCGGCGAGTATGGCCAGTGCACCACCAAGGTCGATTTCGTCCAGCGTGCCGCCGAACCGCGCGATGAAGTCAAAGGCCTGGTGGCTCGCACCACGTTCTACATGTTCGACCGTTACCAGCTGAGTATGTCGCGCCAGCAGCAACAACTGCTGATGGCCTGGGACAAACAGCACCCGGTGTCGGCCTGGGAGAAAGAGCGCGACCGACGCATCGCCGCCATCATGGGGCACGCCAACCCGTTCGTGAGCGGCGAGCGCAAGTGGACGGCCGACTACAAGCCGGTTGGCAGTGGCGTGGTACAGGCGGTGCCGGCGAAAGCCGCCAAGCCAGAGCCCAAGCCGAGCCTGGCCAGTGTCCAGTCAGTCGGGGCCGTGCTTGGCAACCGCAACAGCCACGTATATCACCTGTCTGTAGGCTGCCCGGGCTACAACCAGGTCGCAGCCAAGAACCAGGTGACCTTCGCTAACGAGGGTGAGGCGCAGGCAGCGGGCTATCGCAAGGCAGGTAACTGCCGATAGACCTGTATTGTACGGGGGCCGCATAGCGGCCCCTTGTTCTCACGTTCTGCACACCTCATTCACCAAATTTGCCGGCCGCTCACCGGCCAGCGCGCTCAGCAGGTTGTCTACCGCGCAACGCGCCATGGCCTGGCGGGTTTCCTCGGTCGCGGAGCCGATATGCGGTGTCGCTACCACGTTATCGAGCTGCAACAGCGGAGAGTCTACTGATAGCGGCTCCTGCACAAACACATCCAGCCCCGCGCCACGTATGCGCCTGGCCCGCAACGCTTCGACCAGCGCCTGCTCATCCACCACGCGCCCCCGTGAGATGTTCACCAGGATCGCCTCATCCTTCATCAACGCCAGCTCTCGTGCACCGATCAGGCCTTCGGTACTGACGCTCAGCGGCACGGTCAGGCAAACGAAATCTGCCTGCTGCAACAACTCATCCAGGCTGCACTGGCGTGCCGCATGGCGCGCCTCCACCTCCGGTTTGGCACGTTGGCTGTGATACAGCACACGCATGCCGAAGCCGGCTGCCGCGCGCCGGGCCAAAGCCTCGCCGATGCGGCCCATGCCGACGATGCCCAGCGTCTTGCCGTGCACATCACTGCCAAAATGCCCCGGCCCCAGGTTGGCCTGCCAATGGCCGTCACGCACCCAGTTCGCCAGTTCCACCACCCGCCTGGCGGTAGCAAGCATCAAGGCAAAGCCGGTGTCGGCAGTGGTTTCGGTCAGCACGTCAGGTGTGTTGGTCAGCATCACGCCACGCCGGCTGAGTTCGGCAACATCGTAGTTGTCCACGCCCACCGAAACGCTGGACACCACTTCCAGCTGCGGCGCCAAGTCAAGCAGGCTGGCATCCAGGCGCAGGCTGGCCCCCAACAACCCATGCGCCCCCGGCAACGCGTCGCGCAGCCGGGCCAGGCCATCTGGCTGTGTGGTGTCCACCCAGGTCACCTCAACGTGGTTTTGCAGGCGTGCCATCAAGTCGTCGGACAGGCGTTTGTAAAGGACGATTCGCTTCTTCATTTCAGGTTTCCTGAGGGTTCATGGCCAGCCTCGCGCTGTCGCGCTTGGCCCGGCCGGACGTCTGGGGGGTATTGAGTGCAGCGGTCAGCGCCACAGCTGCCAGCAGCGCGCCGCACATGAACAGGTAAGAGGCGCCGGGCCCGCCGGTAGCGCCATTGAGGTAGCCCACCAACCACGAACCGCCGAACGAGCCCAACGCGCCCATGCTGTTGATCAGCGCCATGGCCCCGCCTGCGACGTTTGCCGGCAGAATCTCCGGCACGATTGCGAAGAACGGGCCATAGGGCGCGTACATGCAGGCGCCTGCGACCACCAGCAACGCGTACGACAGCCAGAAATGTTCGCTGCCCAACGCGTACGAGCCATAGAACGCCACAGCGGCAACCAGCAGCGGCGGCCAGACGAAGCGCTTGCGCTTTTGCAGGCGGTCGGACGCCCAGGACACGCCCACCATCGCCAGTACCGCCGCCAGGTAAGGCACCGAGGCCAGCCAGCCGGCCTGCACGATATCGACGTTGGCCGCCTGCTTCAGAATCGACGGCAGCCACAGCACGAAGCCGTACACGCCAATGCTCCAGCAGAAGTACTGCAGCGCCAGAATGATCACCTGTCGCGAGCGGAACGCCTCGCGATAGTTCTTTACCGGCTTGATGCCCTGTTGCTCAGCGGCCAGGGCCTGCGCCAGGTCGGCCTTTTCCTGAGCGCTCAGCCACTTCACCTGGGCTGGGCGGTCATCCACCAGGCGCCACCAGAAGAATGCCCAGATCACCGCAGGCAGGCCTTCGATGATGAACATCCAGCGCCAGTCGTAATGCTTGATCAGGTATCCCGACACCACCGACATCCACAGGATGGTCACCGGGTTGCCGAGCATCAGGAAGGTGTTGGCGCGCGAGCGCTCGGCGCGGGTGAACCAATGGCACAGGTACACCAGCATTGCCGGCATGACGGCGGCCTCCACCACCCCGAGCAGAAAACGGATACCGATCAGCATGTAGACGTTGCTGACCATGCCGGTGAGCGTGGCAAGGCCGCCCCACAGGATCAGGCAGACGAAGATCAGCTTCTTCACGCTGCGCTTTTCGGCGTAAATGGCGCCGGGTACCTGGAAGAAGAAGTAACCGAGAAAGAACAGCGCGCCCAGCAGGGAAGACAATACGGGTGTGATGTGCAGGTCTTCGGCCATGCCAGAGGCAGCGGCGAAGCCATAATTGGCGCGGTCCAGGTACGCCAGGCTGTAGGTGACGAACACGATCGGGATGATATACCACCAGCGGCGAGGTGCCAGGCTTTGGCTTTGCATGGTTTTGTTTCTCCTGAGCTTGTTGTTTTTGTCGCAACAGGTCTTTCGGGGCGGCTCACGCGCTTCTGCGCAGGTCGTGGGCCTCCAGTTCATGGCGCTGCGGCAGCCCTTCCATGTCGCCGCGTGACTGCACGGCACGGCTGCCGCACCAGTTGCCGCGCGCGACCGCCTCTTCCACCGCACGTCCCTCAAGCAACGCGCTGAGCACGCCGACAGCAAAGGCATCACCCGCACCGACGGTGTCCAGCACACGGCTGACCGCCACCGGTGCTACCTGCCCTTCGCCCTTGGCGCTGCGGTAGTAGGCGCCGGCGTCGCCCAGCTTGATCACCACCAGTTCCACCCCTTGGTCGAGGTAGAACCCAGCGATGTCCGCCGGGGTGTGCTGGCCAGTCAGCAACCGCCCCTCCTCCAGGCCCGGTAAAACCCAATCGGCCTTGGCGGCCAGGGCATTGATTTCGCGCACCATGCTGCTTTGATCGGGCCAAAGCGAGGGACGCAAGTTAGGGTCGAACGAGATGCTGCGCCCGGCTGCGCGCATGGCATCCAGCAGCGCGTGGGAAAGCGCCCGGCAGCCTTCCGACAGCGCCGGCGGGATGCCGGTGGCGTGCAGATGGCGTGCCTGCAGCAAGCCCGGGCCTAGCGATGTGGGCGACAGCTTGCTGGCTGCCGAACCACGGCGAAAGTACTCCACTGCCGGGTCGCTGCCATCATCGCAGCGGGCCTTGAGCTGAAAACCCGTCGGGTAGCAGGCATCCACCTCGACACCGGAACAGTCCAGGCCTTCGCTGCGCAAGCTGTCGAGCACAAAACGGCCCAGTGAATCGTTACCGACGCGGCTCAGCCAGCGCACCTTGAAACCCAGCCTCGCCAAGCCGATGGCCACGTTACTGTCTGCACCTGCTATGCGTTTGCCGAACTGGCCGACACTGGCCAGGTCGCCTGTCTGCTCGGCAACGAACATGGCCATGGTTTCGCCGAAGCACAGCACATCATGCTCATGCATGGGCCACCTCCTCGCCGGCGCTCAATGCAGCCAGGCTACGCACTTGGGCCCGGGTGAGCGCCAACAGGTCTTCACCAACCAGAGGGTACTCGACGGCGCGCACCACGCCGGGCGCGAACTCGGCCATCAGCGCTGCCCACGCCTGTAGGTCCGCCGCTTCGGGCGGTGTGGCAACCAGACGGCCATCGGCCCGGCGCTGCACAGCCTTGCAATGTACATAGCGCACCCAACGGCCGAGTTGCCGAGCGGCTTGCCGCGCAGGCTCGTCCTGCCACTGCCAGTTGCCGATGTCGAAAGTCATGCCCAGGCGCAGCCCTAGCGTGTCGGCCCGCAGAAAGAACTGCAGCAGCGGCTCGATCCTGCCACCCTGTGCAGTCTGATCGTTTTCCACCAGCAGCAGCGGCCCATGAGCAGGCAGCAGCGCCGCCAGAGCCATTACATCGCAGTGCTCATCGAAATGCCCCAGCGATACCTTCAGCGCCACCGCGCCAAGCGCCCGAGCGGTCTCCAGCTTCTGCACCAGTCGCGGATCGGGCACGCCTTGCGCGGTCCACAATTCAAGGGGGCTCGAGTACAAGCATTCCAGGCCCAGTGTGGCAACGACTGCACCGAGTGCGGTCGCGTCCGGTGCGCTGGCAAACAATTCTTCGCGCAACTCCACTCGGCTGACGCCAGCGGCTGCCAGCATGTCCAGGAACTGCTCCTGGCCACGTTGCCGCACAAAGTCGGCGCCGTAGCTTGAGAGGCTGATGGAAACGGGGTTCGGGTGCATTGTTTTTATCCTTATGAAACCGGTTTCATTTTTAGTCGGCAGCCGCAGGCGCAAGCCTGCCGTTGCTTACTGGGGTTGGGTTGAGCCGCGGATGATCAGGTTGGCCTTGAAGTCGATGCGGCGGGCGGCGCCGCTGTCGCCGCGCAAGCGATCGAGCAGGCTTTCGAATGCCGCCACACCAATACTCTCGGTGGGTTGGACCAGTGCCGTGATGCCTTTGCCGACCAAGGGGTACCAGTCGAGGTCGTCGAGGGCAATCAGCCCGACGTCGGCAAACAGATTGCACCCAGCCTCCTGCAGGGCGCGGGTCACTGCCAAGGTGGCAACGCCGTTGAAGGTGAACACTGCTTGCGGGCCATGGCCACGGCCGGCAAGAAACGCAGCCAGTTGGTCCGGCAACCCGGCGTTGATTTCCAGCACCTGCTGACGCATGCCGGGCCGGCGACTGACCGACGCCCCGAATGCCTGCACCCGCTCCAGGCGCGAGCTGGTGCCATCGAGGGGTTCGCTGACCGCCAGGATATCGCGGTAACCTTGGGCCTGCAGGTGGTCGAGGGCCTGCTCGACCGCGTCGGCATTGTCCAGGCCCACCAGGTCGACATTCAGCTCAGGCAATTGGCGGTCGACCAGCACCATGGGGATGTCACGCTGCAGGTTGAGCAATTCGCCGGGGTGATGGCCGAGCGTGTTCACGATCAACCCTTCGACGTTGTAGCTCTGCAGGGCCACCAGGTGGTGACGCTCCTGCTCGTCGTCGCGGTTGGTGTTGCACACCACCAGGCTGTAACCGTGCTGACGGCAGGCGGTTTCCACGCCATGCATCACGGCCACTGAATAGGGGTTGAGAATATCCGCCACCAGCATGCCGATCAGTCGCGTCTGACCGCGCTTCAGGCCGCGGGCCATCTGGTTGGGGCGGTAACCAAGACGTTCGATGACCTCTTCCAGGCGCTTGGCCGTGGCTTCGGCCAGCAATTGGCGATCGCCACCGATGTAACGGGAGACGGTGGCTTTGGAAACACCAGCGACACGCGCCACTTCGCTGATGGTGACCCGTTCGCGGGCATGGGCAGGCGCGTCGGTCATGGGCTGTCCTTATGATTATTGTGATAGCGATGAAACCGGTTTCAATACAGCAAAACTACGGCAGTTCGTCAACCTGCCGTTGGTCAGGAACCGTCTGATTATCTTGAGTTATTATCTGAACAATATCTTATAGGTTCCTGATAAATATGGACTAGATGATAGCTCTGTGGGCGCGGGCATGCCCTCGAAAAATCCAACGCGGTGGCTGGCACGGGCTTCGCCCGTGTTCGCGGGACAAGCCCGCTCCCACAGTGATCGCATCGAGCTTTGAGATATTGAGCAAGGCAGGGGCTCCCACAGAGCGCCTGCCAACGCAATCAGCCGTTTACAGCTCTGTGAGGACGCAGTCAGCGAAGCGACTTCACATCACGGGCCGTAACAGCGCTACCCTGATTACCCCAACTGCTGCGGATGAAGTTCACCACCTCTGCAACCTCCTGGTCGCTGAGGCGCCAGCCGAATGCCGGCATGGTGAAGTTCGAGGGCGCGGTGTGCGTCGCGGGCACCGTCCCCCCCGCCAGCACCACGTGAATCAGCGACGTGGCATCTGCAGTCTGTACCACCGGGTTGCCAGCCAACGCGGGGAACACGCGGGTGTAGCCTTGGCCATCGGTACGGTGGCAGGCCGCGCAGTTGTCGATGTACACCGCCGCCCCGGGTTTGCTGTCGTCGCCCTTCCACAGCGCATCCGCCACCTGCTTGTCGTAGACGTGCGGCTGGTCATTCGGGTTACTCGGCGGCAGGGTCTTCAGGTAGCGGGCGATTGCGGTAAGGTCGGCGTCACTCATATGCTGCATGCTGTGCTCAACCACATCGCTCATGCCGCCGAACACGGCGCTGCGATCACTGCGCCCAGTCTTCAGAAACTGCACCAGTTGCGCCTCGCTCCAGCTGCCCAGGCCATCCTTGTGGTCGCCACGCAGATTTTTCGCAACCCAGCCTTCCAGCGGTGCGCTGCCGGCCAGGAACTGATCGCCATCTGCAGGGCTCAGCGCCTTTTCCTGCATGGTCAGCGCACGTGGGGTATGGCAGGCGCCACAATGCCCAAGGCCTTCGACCAGGTAGGCTCCACGGTTCACCACAGGGTCAGCTGCTGCCGATGCCTGCCAAGGCTTGGCCTCTGGCGCGAACAGGCCGCGCCAGATTGCCAGTGGCCAACGCATGCTCAGCGGCCAGGGAATGTCAGTGGCCTTGTTCGTTTGTTCGACCGGCTCCACGCCTTTCATGAAGTAGGCGTACAGCGCCTGCATGTCCTGCTCGCTGACCCGTGCGTACGACGGATAAGGCATGGCCGGGTACAAGGTGCTGCCATCCTTGCCGATACCCTTGCGCACAGCCTGGTCGAAGTCGTCGAAACTGTACTGGCCAATGCCGCTGGCCGCCGGGGTAATGTTGGTGGAGTACACCGTGCCTATGGGTGTTTCCATCGGCAGGCCTCCGGCAAAGGGCTTTCCGCCCTTGGCGGTGTGGCAGGCCACGCAGTCACCGGCGCGGGCCAGGTACTCGCCCTGGCGCACCTGTGCATCGTCATTAGCCAAGGCCTGCGCGGCCGCGGAGGCACCCAGCAACAGGGTTGCGATCAACATTGTCTTCATGCTCATCGCTCCTCAAGCCTGGACCAGCGGGCCAGGGTTTTTCAGGTACTGCTCGCGAATGGCACGTGCAGACCAATAGGTCAGCGCGGCCACCAGCCCGGTCGGGTTGTAACCCAGGCCCTGCGGGAACGCCGAAGCCCCCGGTACGAACACGTTATGCACGTCCCAGCTTTGCAGATACCGGTTCAGGGCGCTGGTTTTGGGGTCGGTGCCCATGATCGCACCGCCGTTCAGGTGGGTGGTCTGGTAACTGGCGGTGTTGAAGTGATCCTTGACCTGCTTGCCCAGCACCGCAATGGCCTTGGGGTTCATCGCCTGAGCGATCGTGCTCAGTTTGTCGACCATGAACTGGTTCATCTTGATGTCGTTTTCCTGCCAGTCGAAGGTCATGCGCAACAGCGGCTGGCCGTAGGCGTCGCGGTAGGTGGGGTCCAGGTCCAGGTAATTGGCACGGTAGGACTGGTGCGCACCGTGGGCGTCCATCGACACCTGGTGGGTGTAGTAGTCGGCTGTGGCCTTCTTCCAGGCACTGCCCCAGGCAGGCGTGCCCGGCGGGTTGGAAGTGCCGGCAATCGGCCGGCTGCCAGCCTGGTTCACCCACATCGGCGAGCCGCCGACAAAGCCGTGGGGGCCATGGTCGAAGTTGTCGGCATTGAAATCGTCAATGGCAATGCCGTTGCCACCCGCGCCGATGAAGTTGTTGGTGTAGGTGTTTTTGTCGAAGAACGCCTTGACCGTGCCCATGTTCTGGTAGGCAAAGTTACGCCCGACCACACCTTCGTTCTTGACGGGGTCATAAGGCTTGCCGATGCCGGAAAGCAGCATCAGGCGCACGTTGTTGAACTGGAACGCCGCCAGGATCACCAGCTCCGCCGGTTGCTCCACCTCGCGCCCCTGGGCATCGATGTAGGTCACCCCGGTGGCTTTGCGCTTGCTGTCGTCCAGGTTTACCCGCAGCACATGGGCATTGGGCCGCAGCTCGAAGTTGGGCACCTGGCGCAGCGCCGGCAGAATGTTCACGTTGGGCGAGGCCTTGGAGTACATGTAGCACACGTAACCGCTGCAGAAACCACAGAAGTTGCATGGCCCCATCTGTGCCCCGTATGGGTTGGTGTAAGGCCCGGAGGTGTTTGCCGATGGCAGGTTGTAGGGTTTGTAGCCCAAGCTGGTGGCAGCTTTTTCGAACAGCCTGGCCGACACCACGTTCTTCTGCGCGGGCAGCGGGAAGGGGTTGGAGCGGTCCGGCGCATAGGGGTTACCACCCTTCCCTTCACCGACCACCTGGCCGTTGACGGTCCACGCCTGGCCTGAAGTGCCGAAGACCTTTTCGGCGAAGTCGAAATACGGTTCCAGCTCTTCGTAACTGACGCCGAAGTCCTGGATGGTCATGCCCTCAGGGATGAACTTGCGCCCGTAGCGCTCTTCGTAGTGGCTGCGCAAGCGCAACTCCACCGGGTCGACCCGGAAGTGCACGCCCGACCAGTGCAGGCCCGCGCCGCCCACGCCCTTGCCCGGCAGGAAAGCACCGAGCTGGCGATTGGGCAGCGCGACGTCATTCACGTTGTGGCGGACAGTGACGGTTTCTTTCGACACATCCACGAACAGCTTCTTGCGCACGCTGTAGGTCAGCTCATCGATCACTTGCGGGTAGCTGCCTTCCGGGTAGGTATCCTGCATCGGCCCCCGCTCCAGGGCCACCACGTGCAACCCGGCCTCGGTCAGTTCCTTGGCCATGATCGCGCCAGCCCAGCCAAAGCCAACGATGACCGCATCCACTTTGTTCAACACAGTCGCCATGCCTCAGGCCCTCTCGCCACGGATCGATACAGCCGGGAACGGGTAAGGCTCGTTGCGTTCGACCCAGTCCATGAAATCGGCGCGGGCGCCGGGGAAGCCGATCTGGGTCCAGCCGACCATGCCTTTGTTGCCACCATGGATCGGGTCGCAAAAGAACCCTTCACGGGTGTTCTGCACCAGCAGGCTGAAAAACACCTTGGCCGGGACCGTGTCGAATACCAGCTCTCCTGCCTCGACTTTCCCAAGAATACGGTCGCGGGTAGCGCTGTCTTGTTCAGCAAAAACCTGCCCACCATTAGCTTTGCACCAGCCGTCCACGGCAGCAATGCCCAGACGGTAGATTTGTTGCGGGCTGAGCTGTAGTTGATAGCCCAGTTCGGGCGCAGCGTCGGCGTTGAACGGGCCTTGCATGTACCACTGCGCGCCAGTGGCGTAGGGGGTGTTCATCTGCCGGTCGATAAACTCGGCGGCGCCGGCTTCGAGTGCGCCGGGGCCAAGCTCATCGGCCGGGATGATGCGCGACACCGCAGCTTGTACAAAGGCCCATTCTTCGGCGCTGAAGAACGTCGGTTGATAGTGGCCCGCAGGCGGCGTGGCCGGCACTTGTGGTGGCTGATGCGGTTGCGGGGCCGCAAGCAGCTGGCTGGCGCCCACGCCAAGCCCTGTGCTGGCCACGGTCACGACTGGGATCAGGGTCAAGGTCTTGCGCAGAAAATCCCTGCGCGGGTTGTCTGGGGCATGCTCAGGCATTGCGAATCCTCATCGGCTGTGCGGCGGCCTTGATTAGCGCCATCTGCTTTTCTGTGGGAGGTGATCTTGATAGGCCATCAAGAAGACAGCCGAATAATCTAGCGCGTTCAGAAATATTATGAAACCGGTTTCATACTTGACATATCATCACGTTAGCCACCCGCATGGCTGAAGGGTCAAGGCTTTTTTCACATCTGTCTCACCCTCTACCGACATCCCGCTACCTACAGTGCCGACGCTCTCTTATGGAGCGAGCTGACTGGAGTGGCAAATATGCTGCAAAGTGTTATCGACCCATCACCCGCCTCACGCCATGCGCAGGTACACCGATTGCCTTGGGGCAAGGCGTTATTCGCAGTCTTGTGCGTACTGTCAATTCTGGGTGTTGCAGCAGCCTGGGCGCATACCCGCACGGCCATCGCTGACCTCGGCACCGCCCATCACCTGCAGCACAGCGGGCTCGAAGCCGCCTGGGCGAAAGGCTCGGTGATCGTGGTGCTGCGCCATGCCGAACGCTGCGACCGCTCCAGCAGTGCTTGCCTGGGTGACCCCAGCGGTATCACGGTCGCGGGCAGCCATGTTGCCGCCGATGTAGGCCACGGCCTGCAGCATCTTGGTCTGGGCGCAGCCGATGTGTGGGCCAGCCCGGAGGTGCGGACCCGGCAGACCGCACAGGCCATGTTTGGTAAGACCATTGCCACGAAAGGCTGGCTTAATCAATGTGACGGCCACTTCGCCGAAAACGCCCTTGCCCTCAAGCGAAACGGCCACAACCTCGTGCTGGTCAGCCACAGCGGCTGCATGGAACGGCTGGAGCAGGCGCTCGAAGTACCTGCCAGCACGACCTCGAACAGCTATGCCAGTGCCCTGTTCATCACCCAGGGCAACGATGGCAAGGCGAAACTGCTGGGCCAGATAGCAGCCAGTGAATGGCGCAAACTCGTTGATGCCAAGGAGCTCTGAACATGCCACCCTCTCGCACCACTTTTTACCGCAATAACCTGCTGCTGCCGCTGTTGCTGGCTGCCATCGTGTTCATTGCATTCGACCTCACAGAGCTCGATCGCTGGATCAGCAACCTGCTGCTCGACCCGACCACCGGCCAGTTCCCGCTGCTGCACAACCAGTGGTTCGAGAAAGCCACCCACAAATGGCCGCGCATCCTGCCGGACTGGACCGGTGAGCTCGCCGTCATCGGCAGCGTGCTGTCGTTCATCTGGCCGCGTCTGGCCAACCGACCTCAACTGGGCCTGACCCGGATGCTGGAAAAGGCCCGTATCGCACCGGTGCTGCGCTTTACCACCCAACATCGCCGCGACCTGCTATTCGTGGTGGTGGCATTCGCACTGAGCACCACCGTGATTCATTACCTTAAAAGCCATACCAGCGTGTATTGCCCTGTGGAAACCACCCTGTATGGCGGCCCGCAGGCCCGGGTCGAGTGGTTCGAAAACTTCTCGTTATGGAGCAAGGCCGGTGATGGCCGCTGCTGGCCGGGGGGCCATGCCTCCAGCGGGTTTACTTTGTTGGCGCTATATTTCGTGGCCCTGCGCCACCGCTGGGCGCATGCGCGCAAGTTGCTGGTGGCAATTCTGCTGATCGGGTTCGTGTACGGAACTACCCGCGTGCTGCAGGGCTGGCACTATATGTCTCATACGTTCTGGGCCGGGATCTTTGTCTGGCTTACAACTTGGGCAACGGCATTGTTCTTCTACGGGCGCGTCGCGTTGCAGACGCCTGAAAACAGCCCTGCCACACGTGTCACTGCTGCGCCGCAGCCCGCTTAGCAGAGGCTTACAAGCCCCCAAAATTAACAGTAACTTATACAAACTTGTCGACCCATTCTCTGCTGATAATAATTTCAAAACAACTTGAAGCGAAGCTTCCTACAGCTATTTAGGAAGTTTCAATCTCCCATAGAAATTGATTCCTCGTTAGTCTTCAGGCTTTCGCGAATTGCTTGCGCCCGGTCACAGGGAAGTTCGCAGGCATTGCGTGAATTGACCTGCTAATTGACGAGGATTAAGGATGTCCAGACGGTCCGATTGCACTGAAAACCCGGTGCCGCTCAAGAAAAAGCCAGTCCTGCTTGAGGATATGGAGCAAAGCCAAGAGCCCCGTCCCGGCGCTGATCCTCAAGTCGCAATGGCGCTCCCCGGCTACCCCGCCGACCCGGAGTTCCAGCTGCGTGGCGGCTTCGAAAACCTGATGCTCGACGCGGCGAGCCCGCTGTTCGGTCTGGTCATTCGCCTGCGTACGCTGGATGACCTGCCCAACATCGCCTATGTGCACAAGACCGTGCAAAACCAGGTCAGCAACATCCGCGAAGAAATCCAGCAGCACGGCTACCCCATCGTGCACCAGGAAGTCTATTCCTATGCCCTGTGCCTGTATCTGGACGAGGCCGTGATGAGCCGCCCCTGGGGCAACAATTCGTGCTGGAGCCACGAGCCGCTGCTCAGCATCTTCCACGACGAAACCCAGGGCGGCGAAAAGATCTTCGTGCTGCTCGAACGGGTCATGCAGGCGCCCAAGGAATTCCAGGATGTACTGGAGTTCCTGTACTACTGCTTCTGCCTGGGCCTGCGGGGCAAGCACGCCCTCGACCCCAAGTGCGAAGACATCATCAACGCCTTGATCTCGCGCATGCACACGGTCATCCGCGAACTGCGTGGCCCCATGCCGCAAGAGGTGTGCGACCCCTACACCAACGTCGTTCATTGCCCCCACCGCCCGCGACGCTGGGAGTGGCCCTGGTGGAGCCCGCTGGTGATCTCGGCCGTCGCCATGGTCTGCGCTTACAGCTACTACAGCTACCGCCTCGACCTGCTCACCGCCGAAGTCCTGGAATCGCTCGACGCGATTCTGCAGCAGTAGCAGGGGACGCCACATGCCTAGCCAATCCGATTTGCGCTTTACCTTCCAGCCGCTGGTGGGCCGGAGTGAATTCGAAGTGGTGTCGTTCGAGCTGGACGAAGCCATCAGCACGCCGTTCCAGCTGAAGCTGGAACTGGTCAGTTTTGAAGACGATGTCGACTTCGGTCAGTTGCTCGACAAGCCGGTGCTGTTCACGATCTGGCACGGCGAGCGCCCGCTGCGCTACGTGCACGGCCTGGTCAGCACCTTCAGCCAGGGTGAAACGGGCTTCCATCGCACCCGTTATCGCGCCCTGGTCGAACCCGTGCTGGCCCGCGCCGGGCTGCGCTCGAACTGGCGCATCTTCCAGCAGAAAACCGTGCCGCAGATTCTCGAGATCATGCTCAAGCGCCAGGGTATCACCGGCTACGAGCTGAGAAGCATCGACAAGCACGAGGTGCGCGAGTTCTGCGTGCAGGCCGGTGAAACCGACCTCGACTTCATCGCCCGCCTGGCCGCCGAAGAGGGTTTCATCTACCGCTTCGAGCACACGCCAAAACTGCACAAGCTGCTCATCACCGACCGGCTGCTGGGGCTGGGGCAGCTCAGCCAGGGCGCCATCAAGCCCGATGACGATGACGAGGACGAAGGCTTTTTCGAGCCGGACGACACCGACCCCAACCAGGTGCTGTACCACGCCAACAGCGGCGGCGATCAGGCCAGGCCGTGCCTGCGCCGCCTGCGTTACAGCGAGCAGGTACGTACCGCGCGCCAGGTGCAGCGCGACTACACCTTCACCCACCCGGCCTACCGCCAGGAGCAGCGTGCCGAGGGCAGCGACCTCAGGCACCAGTCCACCACGTACGAGCGCTTCGACTACCCCGGTCGCTACAAGCGCGAGGCCGTCGGCGCCCCCTTCACCGCCACCCGCATCACAGCCTGGCGCCATGACGCCCACCTGGCCGAGGTCGAAGGCGACGATGTGCGCCTGCAACCGGGGCTGAGCTTCACCCTGATCGGGCACCCGCGCGAAGACCTGAACAGGCATTGGCGGGTAAGCCGCGTGCACCACGAAGGCACCCAGTTCACCAGCCTTCAGGAGGAAGCTGCAGGTGCCCGGCAAGGTACCCGCTACTGCCAGAAGGCTGTGCTGGTGCCCGGCAGAACCGAATGGCGCCCGGCGCCGTTGCCCAAGCCGCGCATCGACGGCCCGCAGATGGCAACGGTGGTGGGGCCCAGGGGCGAGGAGATCTACTGCGACCCATGGGGCCGGGTGAAGGTCAGCTTCCCCTGGGACCGGGAAAGCCAGGACAACGAGTTCAGTTCCTGCTGGGTACGCGTGTCGCAAGGCTGGGCCGGCGGCAGCTGGGGTTCGATGGCCATTCCGCGCATTGGCCAGGACGTGATCATCCAGTACGTCGACGCCGACCCGGACCAGCCGATGATCACCGGGCGCACCTACTGTGGCAATCAGCTGCCGCCGTATGACCTGCCCAAGCACAAGACGCGGATGACCATCAAGAGCCAGACCCATAAGGGCGATGGTTTTAACGAACTGCGTTTCGAGGATGAACTGGGCAAGGAGGAAGTGTTCATCCATGCCCAGCGAGACCAGAACAACATCGTCAAGCACGACGAAACCACGCGGGTGGGCAACGACCGCACGGAACGCGTGGAACGGGACGAGACAATCTCTATTGGGCAGGACCGTCGCGAAGAAGTAGCCCGTGACGAGTCCGTCGGCATTGGCCAGAACCGGGTACATGAAATCGCCAACGACGACAGCCTGAGCATTGGTCGCACCCACACGATCACCACAGGCAAGGATCGAATCGAACAGGTAGGCAACCACCGCCAGGACATCACCAAGGCCAACCACACGGTAGAAATCGGCGGCCATCTGGAACAGGTCGTGGCCGGTCACCACAACCTGAAAACGGGTGAAGCTATCCGGCACACCACCAAGGTCTATGACATTCAGGTCAGCGAAAGCCTGACGATCAGGAGCCCGGCGGGCCTGCTTCGAATCGATGGCGCCGGTATCACGCTGGACGGCCTTGCGCTGTCCTTCAAAGGGCCGGTCAACCAGCAAGCTACGGGTAGCAATCGCATCACTTCAACTTCTGGTGTACCTGAGCCCGGCGAACCTATTTGCCTCAGCTGCCTGCTGAAAGCGATCGCCGACGGCCACAACATGATTCGCATGGAAGGAGCAAGCTGATGCCCAGCCCATTTGTCAGAGCGATGGTCGAGGTGCTGCGAGTATCCGACCGTTACCGCCTGAGCGCCATCGTGGAAATGGCCAATCTGGCTCCCGAGGTGCAGGAAAGACTGACCGGGTACTACGCCGACCGCTGCTGGCCACTGCTGCAGCAAGCCCAGTTCACCAACCTGCGCACAGCAGGCCCCTGGTTGTTTGGTTCGCGCCCGGGCTCGGATGTCTCGGCCCAGTATGATTTTCAATGGCAACTCGAGCAGGGTGCAGCGGGCGCAGTATGCGGCTGGATAGTCAGCGCCCTACCCCCCGACCGGCTTGCGCGGCATTTAAGCCGCGCCAACATCGTCACGGGTGCTGACGGCCATTCGTACCTCCTGCGCTTTCACACCGCTGCAGCCTTGCAAGTGCTGGATACGCACCGTGAACTGCCCGGTGTAAGCGAATGGCTGGCGCCCATCCACCACTGGTGGTCGCCCGTCGCGCACCCGAACAAGCGGGTGTGGCTGCAGATATCCGGTGGTGATCAGCCCCAATCCACGCACTTCCCGCCCATCACGCTGAACGAAGCGTGTTGGGCCGAATTGGCAGGTGACCCACTGAGCTATCAGCTTGCCGAGTTGCTCAAAGGCGAGCCGTCCTGCACTGCCCTGGCTGCCGCTTGCCACGGCACGCGGGTTGGCTTGATCCAGCACTACCTGGATCAGGCACGCGAGCAAGGCCTGGACCGTGAGGACGATCTGATCAGCTATGTGCTCATGTTGGCTCGCGGTGGGGAACAACTCAGTAACTCACCGGCCTGGCAGGAGGCGATTGCCGCCACCCGCGAGCAACAGACATCCCTGATGGACAATGTGCAGCGATGCCTGCGCACCAAGGACTGAGGCAAATAACCATGGACTCTCTGAGCGAAACCCTCGAGCTGTGCAGGCGTATCACCACCGGCTACCGCCCCGCCCTGCGCAACAGCCCGGTCGCCAACTGCACCCGCCGCTTCGAACTGTTACCCCTGCGCTACGCCGCCATCGGCGGCAACCCGGCACAACGTGCCCGCCTGCCGAAACTACCGGGCTATCTCAGCCCCTTTCAGGACGTCGGCGAGTTGACCCACTCCAGCTACGCCATCCGCCCCCTGCGCGAGGGCTTTCTCTACCTGCTGATCAAACGCCACAGCGCCCCTGTCTACGAGTGGCACAGCCAGTACCGCGTCGCGCCAAATGGCTCACTGCTGTACATCAGCGCCGACTCACCGTGGGAGCCCGCCCCCCTCACTGGCAATCTGGATGACATCATCCGCAGCTTCGGCTGGACCATCACCCTGTACGACCTCGACGACATCCAGGAGCTGCGCCCATTGTTCAGCCCCTCCCCGCTGACCCCGCGCATGCTCGACAATTACCGCCTGCTTGACGACGAATACCGCAGCAGCCTGCCTGCGATCGATATCGCCCGTTTCATCCAGCCCTCCGACGCCCCACCCCAGCCCCACGTGCTCAAGCATGACCAGCTGAATTGGGTGGCTGACTTCAAGGCACAGCACGATACAGACCTGCAGGCGCTGCTGGACCTGCAGCCGTTCAACAATGACCAGATCGTCTCGCCGCACGCCTCACGGCAAGCGCTGGCGCCGCTAATGAACCAGAGCAAACCCCGGGGCGCCGCCATCGTCATCGAAGACGCCCTCGGCATTACCCAGGAGCTCAACGCCTGGCGCAACGCCGCTGTCGAGGATGTGAAGACCAAGTGGCTGGAACGCACCGTGGAACCCGGCGTGGACAACGAGCGCAAGCTGCTGGTCGCGCAGTCGTTCCTGGAGATCGAAAAGCTCTACCCGCAGATGATGGCCGAGCAGATCGTCAAGCGCGAAGTCATGGCTGAAAACATACGCAACCAACCCTACGTGCACGCGGAGATCTACGCGTTTTCCGAACGGGCCAGGCAGCAGGCCGATGCCCATGATGAACGCATGAAGCCTCACCTGGCGCAGTTCGAGCGCGACGTCCGTGCCAAGGTCCAGGCCCGTCAGGAGGCTGGCGAGTTCAGCAAGAAGTTCGACCAGAAATACGGCCACCTGGTCGACCGTCAGGCCATGCACGATCAGCTCGAAGCCTTTGAGCAGGCCATGCAACAAGCCCAGCAAGCGGCAGAAGACCGCGCCAAGGACCATGCCCGCTGGGTAGTCAGCGAACGTTTGCTGCAAGCGCTGGACCGTTACGATAACGCCGACCTGATCAACGGCCTGGCCTTTGCCGAGCAGACCGGCCAGTGCGTGATCGGCATGGAGTTGAGTGAATGGGGCACCAAGGTGCTGGACCACTGGTGGCGCAGCGACGTGGCCGACCGGGGCAACCTGGCGATACGCGGCATCAGCTATAACCAGGACGACCTCCGAGAGGTGCTTGCGGCGCTGCTGGAAACAGCCAAGGCCGAACCACCCGCAGAATCCAACTTCACGCTGGCCGAAGGCCTTGCCAAACGCGCCCATGCCGCAGCGAATGCCTTTGCACGCATCAACACGCTGTATGAAGAACTGCAGAAGCGGAACAGCAGCGTCAGCATCGGCCTGTATGGATGGTACGTCGCGCTGGGGCGACAGGTACTGAGAACCGGGGCACCGAGCAGCCCAGACCGAGCGATGCACCATGGCCTGCGCCTGGCGTTGTTTGCTTCGGTACATGAAACGGCTGTCGAAATACGCGTGAGTGAAGCTGCACGAAGTGGGCAGCCAATCAATCCGCAACGCACCGGTGGCCAGATTGCACGGTACTTGGATCAAGCCTGGGCCGAAGGGCTAATGCAGGCTGATAACAAGCAAAGTGATTTCTATAAAGTTCGTGCTGCGGGCCTGATATGCCTCATCGAAGGCATGCTGATGGCCTTCAAAGCCCGCGAGCTGCCTGACAGTGATGCGCGGGTGAAGACCGAACTCTTGGCGGCCGCGATGACCACGGCTGCTGCGGGTTTTGAAATTGGGGCCAGCTATGTAGACCAAGTGGTCACCCGATACGGCGCTAACAGTGTGACTGGGAAAGGGGCGGCCGCAACATTGGGAAGGTTGAAGCTATGGGGGGCGGGATTGGCTGGTATCGGAGGTTCACTACTGGCGTGGTGGGATTTCACAGATTCGGTTGAGCACTTCAAAAGCAGCCAGAGTGGCGCTACCAAGCAGGCTCAAAAAAACTCTAGACTCTTGGCTGCTACGTATTTTGTAAGAGGAATGGCGACAATAACCCTTTCGCTAGCAGAGTTAGGAACAGCAGTCGCGATTGCAAAGCCTCTCTTCGAATACCTTTCTCATAATGCCAAAACCAAGCTGGCTAGGATGGTATCCACGTCCTTGAGAGAGCTTGCAAAAAAGCTCGGAACGCAAGCCGCTCGGCTATTACTTGCCCGCCTCATTCTTGGCGCTTTCTGGATCGGCCTGGTCCTGACAGTGATAATTTACATATTTGAAGACGACGCTTTGGAAAAGTGGTGCAAACGCAGCAGTTTCCGCCTTGCAAAGAACTTAAAACCGTTTGAAGAACAGGAAGAACTAAAGACCCTGCACACCGCATTCAGCGAGGTATTGTGATGTATCTGATCGAATGGGGTTTTTGGCAAATGGCTACTGAATCCGAAGCTGCGCGAAAAGCATATGAAGCAGAACTGACACCGAATGAGAAGCGTCAAGATTTGTATGAGGGCGAGCTGGATGAAGAAATGCACTTTCAGCCCGTTAGTGAAAACCCACGCGCAAGAGGCCCTGTATTCGCTTTTAACGACATCTTCTTAGACATTCGCTGTGGTGGCTCAGAAGAAAAGCGCGGCCTTATTACGCTCGCAACGCTCGGAGCCATCGCCCCGGCCGTTGCTGTGGGACTTTACATCACCACCGGGTTTATTTGGATGGACATCACAGACCCTGAGGGTCGCTCTGTAATCACTATTCTTACAACGCTTATAATGCTCTCAGTCACCTCGACCTTAGTGTATCTTTATTCAAAGTATGGAATTCACTTAACCCGACTAGAAATGCTGACTAGCCGTCACCTACTCATTCGCTTCAATCGAGCAACCCAACAAGTTCACCTACATCGACCGAAATACTGCGGCGGCATCGTCACTTTCCCCTGGAAAACAACCGGAAGCACAGCCATCGACCCAGAAGATGACTCACTCAGCTTGGGCATGCGACTAGGGCTAGTCTGGCACCCCAGCCGCACCGGCCTTCCCCACATGGAAATGGCCCTACTCGGCAAGCAAGGCCAAGGCGGCAGCGAACTGCGTGACGAGTGGGAATTCATCCGCCGCTACATGGAAGAAGGCCCACACGCCGTCCCCCGCCCCCGCCTGAGCACACAACTCCCCTCACCCATCCAGGCATTCAGCGCCCAGTTCGAGGGGCTCGGGCGTTTCTTCCGCAAAAGCAGCTGGTTGTTCAAAGTTATCCTGCTGTTCGTGTGGCCCGCTTTCGTCATCGTTGGCACCGGCCACTGGCTCAGCCTGCTGCTGTGCTGGCGACCGCGCTGGCCGAAAGTAATCCGCGAGGCCGGCTTGCCCGGCAAGCCCGTACCACCCGTGACCACCCTGAGCGACTACCCACCCGCAATCCAGGAGCGCCTGCTCGCCAATGCCTACCGCTGGCAGCTCAAACCCGGCAAACGGCCTGAGAAAAAGCCACGTAAACCACGCAAGTCCAAAGCGGGAGAGAAACCGGCCAACCCCACAGAGTGATTGCGTCAGAACTCGAACGTGTACCCCACAATCACCCGGTTCTCATCCGCTGCATCGGCAAAATTCGAGCGCATGCTCGCATTGCGCCAACGCAGCGACACATTCCGGAGCGCCCCCGATTGCACCACGTAGGTGACGTCCGTGGTCCGCTCCCACTCCCGCCCTTCTCCGTCGCCAGCCGCCAGCGCCCTGCCCTTGACGCTGGCAATGCGCTGCGGGTCGACCTGGTCGCCCTTCACATAACGCACGTTGAACGTGAGCCCAGGGATGCCCACTGCAGCAAAGTTGTAGTCATAGCGCAGCATCCACGCCCGTTCGTTGGCCAGGGCAAAGGTGCTGACCTGCTGTTCGCTGAACAGGTAAGTATCGGTGCCACCCACGTAGGCGTATGCCGTATCGCCACGCACTTTCTGATACCCCCCGCTGAATGTATGGCACGCTGTACCCGAAGTTGGTACTGAGGGTCTGGTTGTCGACTTCGCCCAGCAACGCCCGGCCCTGCTCCTGTGCATTGAACCAGCGCCACTCGGTGAACACATCCCCCGACCCGAGACGGGTCTTGAACTTGAACCCGGCAAAATCCCGCCGGAACAGGTCTTCGAGCGCGCTGGTGTGAACGCTCAGGGTCAGGTTGTCCAGCGGCTGGTAATCGACACCGGCGTAGCGCAGACGATCACTGGTGACCGTCGACGAATAGGCCCCTTGCTGCGCCATGGCGGTCAGGTCCTCGTAGTCGGTGGAGTCACGCAGTTTGGTGGCATCCACCTGCAGCAAGGTGAGCGTAAACCGGTTCAAGTCCTTGCTCACCAGTTGCGCACCGTTGAACCACTGGGGGAACAAGCGGCTGTTGTTGGACGCCAGCAACGGCAGTTGTGGGCTCAGGCCACCCACTTTCAACTCACTCTGCGCCAGCCTTGCCTTGAAGGTAGCCACAGCCTTTGTGTAGTCGTCCGCGGCGCGTTTGTCGCTACCCCGCGGCAACAGGCCGGAACCACTACGGTCGGGGGTAGAGTCCAGCTTGAGGCCCAGCATGCCGGCTGCGTCCAGACCAAAGCCGACCTGGCCGTCGGTGTAGCCAGACTGCAAGCGCAGCATGAACCCCTGGGCCCATTCACCGCGTCGCGATTGCGCGGCGCTGTCACCGTGAAAGTCGCGGTCGAAATAAAAATTACGCAGTTCCAGGCTACCGCTGGCGCCATCGATGAAGCCGGCCTGCGCGTTTTGACAGGCGCAGCAAAGCTGCCCCGAGCATCAGCGATACTCGCCGGGAAGTAATGATCATGGGTGTGCCTTGTTCTTGTTGTTGTTCGAAGACTCAGCGCCAATCAGGTTCGGGGGTTGCGCACGTAGCGCATTACCACCAGGCAGGCGATCAGGATCAGCGGGGCGATGGACAACATGCCCATGGAGTTGCTACCAGTGAGATCATTGATCTTGCCCACCATCACCGGTGCGACGATGCCGCTTAGCTGCCCGACCGAGTTGATTGCAGCAGTGCCGGTGGCAATTGCCAAGCCCGAGAAGGTCGATTGGGGGATGGTCCAGAAGATCGGGATGGCGATGAAGGTACCCGCGGTGGCCAGCACCAGCGCGGCCATCATCGCCAGCGACGAGTCGGCGTACAGGCACGCCAGCAAGTAACCGATAGCTGCCGCCAGCAGGCAGTACACCAGGTAGCGCTTGCGCTCGCCGGTACGGTCAGAGCGACGGGTCAGCAACACCATGCCCATGCAGGCCACCGCGTAAGGCAATGCCGACAGCACACCGACCCACAGCATGTCCTGCACACCTGACGACTTGATCAGGTGCGGCATCCAGAAGTTAAGGCCATAGGACGCAGTTTTGATCACGTAATAGATGAACGCCATGATCGCCACTTCGCGGGTCAGCAATACTCGCCAGATCGAGCCGAGGATGGGTTTTGCGGCGCGTTTGTCCTGGGCCAGGTTCTCCGCCAGCAGGTCCTTCTCCTCGCGGCTCAGCCATTTCGCTGCCTCAATGTCACGGTCCAGCTTCCACAGCACCAGCAGGCCCAGCAGCACACACGGCAGCCCGGACATCAGGAACAACCAGTGCCATCCCGCGAGCCCCAGCACGCCGTCCATGGTCCCCAGCAAAAAGCCCGCCGCCGGGCCGCCCACCGCACCGGCCAGCGGCACCGCCAAAAACCACAGGCCATTCATCTTCGCCAGGTGCTTGCGGGGGAACCAGCATGCCAGGTAGAACAGGATCGCCGGGCCGAAACCGGCCTCCATCACGCCGATCAGAAAGCGCAGGAAATACAAAGTGTACTGGGTATAGGCAAACACCAGCGCCGCCGTTGCCAGGCCCCACGACACCATGATCCGGCAGATCCACGCCGGTGCCCCGTAGCGCTTAAGGCCAAGACTGCTGGGCACTTCGAACAGCACATAGCCGACGAAGAACATGCTAGCGGCCAGGCCATAGGCGGCATCGCTGAGGCCCAGCTCTTGCTGCATCTGGGCCTTGGCGAAACTGATGTTGATGCGGTCGAAGTACGAGAACAGGAAGCAGATGATGGCCAGCGGCATGATGCGCCAGGCCACACGGCGGTACAGCAGCAGTTCATTGATGTGACTGTCGTTGCGCTCGCGCGCCAGTTCGCCGGTCATGGCAACCATGGTGGATCTCCATTCTTGTAATTATTGGAGAGCAGCGACGCATCGAGGGGCGCCGCCAGCAGGTGTTTCAGCGGATGCGGATCAGTTTCTCCTTGAAGCTCTGGCCTTTTTCGACGTACTCGGCGGCGTTGCGCTGCATGCTGGCGATGGCCTCGGCCGACAGCTCGCGCACCACCTTGGCAGGTGCACCCAGGATCAGCGAGTTATCGGGGAATACCTTGCCCTCGGTGACAATGGCACCGGCACCGACCAGGCAGTTGTTGCCGATGACCGCACCATTGAGCACCACCGCCTGGATGCCGATCAGGGCACCATCGCCAATGGTGCAGCCATGCAACATCGCCTGATGGCCGATGGTCACGCCCTGCCCCACCGTCAACGCAAAGCCGGGGTCGGCATGCAGCACCGCACCTTCCTGCACGTTGCTGCGCTGGCCGATACGGATCGGTTCGTTGTCGCCCCGCAGTACGGCCTGCGGCCATACGCTGACGCCTTGCTCGAGGGTTACGTCGCCGATCACGGTGGCGTCCTCGGCAACAAAAGTTTCCGGGTGCAGGTTGGGCGCCAGGGTGTCGTATTGGTAAATCGCCATCTCAAACCCTCCTCAAGCTGCGTCGTCGGTTTTTAGCACGCCGGCCGCGCACAGCTCGGCAATGTGCTCATCGCTGTAACCCAGTTCGCGCATCACCTGGCGGGTGTGCTCGCCAATCCGCGCTATCGCCCGGCGTGGCTGCAGGCGCTGGCCGTCCAGCGACAGCGGTAGCAACGGCATCGGTGTGTGGCTGCCGTCTTCAAGTTGCAGCTCTGCCATACCGCCGCTCTGTTGCAGGTGCGGGTCGTCGAATAATTCTTCCGGGCGGCGGATGGGCGCAAAGGGTATGCCGTTGGCCTCCAGTTGCAGGGCCAATTGCCCGGCGTCGAGTGACGCGAACACCTCGGCCAGGTGCGCCAGCAGCCGTGGCCGTTGCAACACACGGTCGTTGTTACTGGCCAGTGTCGGGTCATCAAGCAAGGTGGTCTGCCCCAGCATCTGGCACAGCGCGTGCCATTGCCCTTCACCGGTGGCGGCAACGAACATCTGCTCGCCACCGGCGAAGGTGAACACGTCATAGATGGCCCAGGCACTGATGCGATTGGGCATCGGCGCTGCTGCCTCGCCGGTGACCACGTACTGCTGCATGTGCTGGGCTGCCAGCAGCACGCAGTTCTCGTAGAGGGCACTTTGCACCTCTCGGCCGCTGCCGGTGGTGTGGCGCTCGTTGAGGGCCGCCAGCACGCCAATGGCGCCGAACATGCCGCCCATGATGTCGTTCACCGAGCTGCCCGCGCGCAATGGGCGGCCCACTGGCCCTGTCATGTAGGCCAGGCCGGCCATCATCTGCACCACCTCGTCCAGCGCCAGGCGGTTGTCATAGGGCCCGCTGAGAAAGCCTTTGTGCGAGGCGTAGATCAGCCGTGGGTTGCGCTGGCGCAGCGCGGGGTAGTCCAGGCCCAGCGTGTGCATGCGACCGGGTTTGAAGTTTTCGATGAACACGTCGGCCGTATCGATCAGTTGCAGGACGGCCTCGCGGCCCTCGGGGGTTTCGACATTCACGGCGATGCATTGCTTGTTGCGGTTGAAGGTGCGAAAGAAACCCGCCCCCGCGCCCAGCAGACGGCGCGTGCCGTCGCCGCGCACGGGTTCGATCTTGATCACTTCGGCGCCAAGGTCACCGAGGATCATGCCGCAGGTCGGGCCCATGACCATATGCGAAATTTCGACGACGCGGATGCCGTCCAAGGGAAGTCTGGACATCGTGGTATTCCTCGTTCAGGCGGGTCAGGCGGGGTCGGTGGCGTCAGCAAAGTTCAGCGGTAGCCCGGCGCGGGCGATGCAGCCGTAAAGGGGCTCGCCCGGCAGCGCCTCGCTCAGCACATGGCGCGACTCGATCAGTGCAGGCAAATTGATCCCGGTGTCGTAGCCCATGCTCTGCAGCATGAACACCAGGTCTTCGGTGACGGTATTGCCGGAAGCACCAGGGGCGAACGGGCAGCCCCCCAAACCTGCCAGGGAGGCGTCAAGCTCGCGGATGCCCTGCTGCACCGCGACGAGGCTGTTGGCCAGGGCCAGGCCACGGGTGTCATGAAAATGCGCGGCCTTGAGGCGCTCACCGGCAATCGCCCGCACGGCCTGAAGCACCACCGCCACCTGGCCCGGGTTGGCGTAGCCAGTGGTGTCACCCAGCGAGACAAGGTCGCAACCGGCTTCGATCACATGGTGAGTCAGTGCACACAGGTCGGCCAGCGGGACATCGCCCTGACGCGTGCAGCCAAAGGCAACCGACATGCCGGCAATGATCTGCACATCATGCAGGGCCATTTCAGTACGCAGCTGGCACATGCGCCCCAGTTCTTCGACCATTTGCATGGGCGTGCGGCGCACGTTGGCCAGGCTGTGCGCCATGCTGACCGATACCGGCGCGACGATGCGATGGGCGCCAGACTCAAGTGCGTCCCTGGCGCCGCGCAGGTTCGGGGCCAACACCGTCACCTGCAGGTCGGGGTATGTGAGGGCGTGGGCCACCACTTCGCGGGCATCGGCCATTTGCGGCAGCAAGCGTGCCGGTACGAAGGAAGCGACCTCCATGTGGCGCACGCCGGCGGCGTACGCGGCGTCGACCCAGCGGCGTTTGGCGGCCGTTGGCATGGTCGTCTGCAGGCTCTGCAGGCCATCGCGCAGGCCGACTTCGTTGATTGTTATTGTTGTCATCTCGGTCTCTCTGGCTGAAGCGTTGCGCCAGACTAAGAGCTGGATGACGAGCAGAAAAGACGTGTTTCACGGGCTGATCCATCGTCAGCCACGATGGATCAGCCCGCCACCTGCCAGGGCGGTGCCCGCAGCAGCAGGTGGTCAAGCAGGCGCCGTGCCGACAGCGAGAGCGTGTGACGGGCGCGCATGCAAATGACGAATTCGCCAAGCGCCCAGTCGTCAGTCAGCGGAATGACCCGCAGGTCGAACAACGCCGCATAGCGGGCCACGGCTTCTTGCGGGAACACCGCCAGGCCAAGGCCGAACTGCACCAGCCGGTAGGCCGCGTCGAACGACGATACATACGAACGAAAGCACAACTCTTTGCCCGCCTGTGCGGCGCTTTTACGCATGAAGGCGTTCAAGGTAGCGAAGGCCGAAAGACCCAGGTGGTCGTAACTCAGGGTTTCCTCGAAGGCAATCTGGCTGCGGCCGGCCAACGGGTGATCAGCAGCAACGATCACGGCCAGGTGATCCTGCCGGTACGGTACGAACTCCAGGTCACCCGCCGCCATGGATTTGCGGCAGATGCCGAGGTCTGCATTGCCCTCGGCCACGCCACGAACGACATCGGGGCTGAAGCGCTCTTCGATATCGGCCTGGATCAGTGGGTTTTGCAGCATGAACGCCGACAGTTCCTCGGGCAGAAAACCCATGATCGACGATACATTGGCCAGCACCCGCACATGGCCGCGCGCGCCGTCGGCGTACTCGCTCAGCTCGCTGTCCAGGCGCTCCATGGCGCGGGTCATTTCCCGCGCATGGCGCAGCAGCGCCAGCCCCGCCGGGGTAGGCTCAACGCCGCGCTTGCTGCGTTTGAGCAAGATAGTGCCAAAACGTACCTCGATGTCAGAAATACGTTTGCTGACGGCGGAGGGCGCCATGAATGCACGCTCGCCAGCGCGGGCGATGGTGCCTTCTTCGCAGACGACGATGAACAGGCTCAGGGAAAGGTGGTCGAGGGGTTGCATCGCTTGACTCGGCAGGGGAAAGGGACCGCCGGTGCAATGTAGCAAAAACCACATTTGCTGCGAAAACTGGGTTTGAATCACTTGCCCCAATCCCCAACCTTGGGGCAACGCAGCCCATTGCCAGCCGCCTCCAGAATACGTCACGAAAAGGCTCGCCCCCTTGCTCCACAAGGCCCGCACCGCAAAATTCAAGTATTGGCACAGCTCTTGCCGATCTCCTCCCAGACGCCCCAAGTCCATGGGCCCGTTTGCAGGAGGAATTGACTCATGCACCGACCGATACCCCACCCGCTGGCAGTGGCGATTTTCGCCGGCATGCTCCAGCTCCCGGCGCAGGCTGCCTTGAATGCTGTCGATCCAGGCGCATACGTTCCCGCCAACGGCGGCTTCCCCGCCTGGTACCAGGACAGCCACGGTCGTACCCTCGACCTGTGCCTGACCAAGGCGGTCAGCTCCAGGGTTGCCGGCGCGCCCGGCGCACCGTCGTACATGTGCACGCTGCTGCCCACACCCGGCGTGTTCGACGATACCCAACCCATCGCCTTCCCCACCAACTTCCCTGACGAAGCATTCTGGTTCACCGCCGACGCTGCCATCGTCGACGCCGCCCGTGGCATCGACCTCAGCTACGGCACGGCGATCGAAGCGGCATTTGCCGCCGAAGAACCGGTTGAGGGTGACCAGGTCAGCTTCGCCCGGGTGCGCATCCGGGTCGATGTACCCACCGCCGGCACCTACGTGGTCACCCACCCCTACGGCGTGGAAGTGTTCGATGTGCCTGCCGCCGGCCGCCGGGCGATCAACATGACCCGCGACATCGGCATCGCCGGCGCAGGCGACTTCACCGGCGCGCTGAAGGGCGACGTCGGGCCTTTCCTGCGCAGTGTCAACGGCCCCTACACCGAAGGAAATGAACGCTTCATCGGTGACCCGAACCTTGAGGAACGGGTAACCGGCAGCCCGTTCAACACCAACTTCGTGCGCATCGAAGGCCCTGGCGGCATCGACCTGCGCACTGAACTGTTCGCCATTTCGGGCAAGCTTTCAGAAGTGGCCCTGCCAACCCCACTGATGCCACAGCGCAGCACCTACTCCCGGCACACCGAAAACGGCGACTTGCGCGCCCAGCAAGACATCTTCGTGATGGCCCCGCCGCCGCCAGCCAGCGTCACCCTGACCAGCCAAACGCCCAACCTGAACCTCACCGAGGCCAACGGCACTGGCGCCTGGTACGCCCAGTCGGCCCTGAACCCGGCGGCCGGCACCCTCGTGACACTGACCGCCGACAACAGCGTGTCGATCCCCACCAGCAGCCTGACCACCACCAACATGCCGCTGACCGACCTGGTCACCATCACTCAGGCCCAGTACCGCCTGTCCACCGGCGAGCTGACCCTGGTGGCCAGCACCAGCGACGAAACCACCCCGCCCGTGCTCACCGCACAAACCGGCAACGGCACGTTGATCGGCAACCTGGGCGGCACCGGCGCCGTGAAGACGTTGAGCATGACCCTGTCGCCCATCCCACCGGCCAAGGTGCAAGTCACCAGTGCCAATGGGGGTAGCGACACCGAAGACGTGGTGCTGGTGCCATGAACAGACAAAGGCTCAGCCTTCAAGGAGGCCGCATGAACACTTGGTCGCGCCGTGCGCTGTTCGCCGCCGGTTTTTCCCTCACCGTTACCAGCGCCGCCTTTGCCGCGTTGTCTGATGTCGACCCGGGGCCCTACACCTTCGCCACTGGCGGCTACCCGATGTGGTACAAGGACAGCCTCAACCAGTCCCTGGAACTGTGCCAGTCACGCGCGACCAGTACCCGGGTGCCCGGCACACCGGCCGCACCGTCCTACATGTGCACCCTGCTACCAGAGCCCGGCATCTACGACGATGCATTGCCGCTGGTGTTCCCCGACAACTGGCCGCCAGAAATGTTCTGGTTCCTGGCCGAAGCCACCATCCCTGCCGTTGGTAACAGCGGCTACGAACTGGATGCCTACGTTGCCGGCCTGGAAGCAGCCTTTGCTGCCGAGAACCCGGTAGACGGCGACCAGCAGAGCTTCGCCCGTATCCGTATCCGTGTGTCTGTACCCCGTGCCGGTGTATACACCATCACACACCCCTACGGTGTCGAGACCGTGAACGTCACCACGCCCGGTCGTCGAGCGATCAACATCACCCGCGACATCGGCATCGGGGCACCGGGCAACTTCACAGGGGCGCTCAATGGCGCTCTCGGGCCATGGCTGCGCGGGGTGGGCGGGCCTTACACCGAAGTCAATCCGGACACCGGCGCCACCGAAACCTTCATCGGCGACCCTAACCGGCCGGAAGCCGTGGCCGGCAGCCCGTTCAACACCAACTTCATCCGCATCGACGGCCCGCCCGGTCGCATCGAGACCGCGCTGTTCACGGTCTCGGGCAAGGTGCTGGACCCACGCGCGCAAACCCCGGTCACCCTGGAGCGCGCCACCTACTCACGCAATGGCAGCGGTACCCGTGTGGAAGTGTTCGCCAAAGCGCCGAAAGAGGCCAGCCTGTGCATGCGCAATGGCCTGGCACTGGTCGGCACGCCGCCATCGCCCTGCCAGTTCACCCTGACGGCAGACAACAACGGCCTGTTCTTCCACCAACAGCTTGGCCAGACTGCACCGCCTGCGGTGGTAGTGGTCACGGCCAGCAACAGTGCCGGCGGCACCCAGCCGACCGCGTTGTCGAGCAAGCTGACCGACGTGGTCAAGGTCAGTACCGCGCGATATGACTGGGCCAACAAGCGCCTGCTGATCGAGGCCAGGTCCAGTGATGAGGTAGCGATCCCCGACATGCTCGCCCAGGGTTACGGCCGCCTGTCGAAATCGGGCACGCTGCAAAGCATCACGATCAACGACGTGGCGCAACCGCCAGCCACCGTGACAGTCAAATCTGCCCATGGTGGTGCTGACGTAGAACCGGTGCTCGTGGTCGGCAACGCCCCCGTCGAGGCGGCCAACCAGCCACCGCTGGCCCAGGCTGACATCGGAAGCACCAGTGTCGGTATCCCGCTTACCCTCAACCTGCTGCTGAACGACAGCGATCCGGACGGCAACGTGCCACTGACCATCAGTGACCTCACCCAACCCGGTACCGGCCTTGGCGGCGTCGTGCTCAACGGTACCACCTCGGTTACCTACACCCCGCCAGCCGGGGCTACGCAACCGCTGGTGGCCACCTTCAGCTACCGGGCGGTGGATTCCAAAGGCCTGAAGTCGGAACCGGCCACGGTCACGATCAACGTTGCGCCTAACCGGGCACCGACCGCCAACCCGGAAACCGTCGCCACCCTGGGCGTGCCATTGACCATCAACGTGCTGGCCAACGACACCGATCCAGAGGGCAACGTGCCGCTGGCCGTTGCTGCCGTCACCCAACCGGCCGCCGGCCGGGGCACGGTCAGCACCGACGGCACCACCGTCACCTACACCCCACCGGCCACGGTCACTGCAGCCTTCACCGCCACCTTCACCTACCAGGCACGTGACTCGCTGGGGGCGCTATCCACCCCGGGTACGGTCACCGTCAACGTGTCGCCACGGCCTGCCGCCGAAACCTTCGCAGTCACGGCAGCCACCGTCACGGCGCGCTCCAACAACCGGTACAACTGGGACATCAGCGGTACCTCATCGGTAACCACGGGCAACGTTGTCACCGTCCGGGTCACCACTACCACCGGCGTGCAAACGCTGGGTACCACCACGGTACCCGTGACCGGCCGCTGGCGACTGGCAGTGAGCAACAGCACCACGATCATCCCGACCGCCGCGCCGACGGCAACCATCACCACCAGCCCGGGTACCACCCGCACCGTCAACGTGGTTGTGCAGTAAAGGCGGGGAAACGCCATGAAGCGCCTGTATCCACTGCTGTTCAGCCTGGCCCTGGCGGGCCAGGCCAGCTGGGCCGATGACCTGATGGACAACGCCGACCTTGCACCCGGCAATGACCTCGGTGAACCGGTGATCATCCGCCTGCTACCGGTCGGCGCCGGTCAGGCTGCAGTGATCGAGCAGCAAGGGTCAGGCAACCGCGCCGCCCTCGACCAGAACGGTCAGGCCCTGCTGGGCCGCATCGTCCAGGCCGGCGGTGCGCAGGAAGCGTACATCTTGCAGGAAGGCAGTGACCTGATGGCAACCATCAGCCAACAGGGAAAGGGCAACAGTGCGTCGATCCGACAGAGCGGCAGCAGCAACAGCGCAGCCATCGAGCAGATCGGCAACGACAACAGCGCCAGCATCGTGCAGTCCGGTTCGGGCCTCAGCAGCTCCGTGAGCCAGACCGGCAATGGCCAACATGTGCAGATCACACAATACCGATAGACCTGGAGGCACCACCATGTACAAGCTCGCCCCTTTAAGTGCCGCTATCGTCCTGGCCCTCGCAGGTCAGGCCATGGCTGCTGACAGCACCTCATCGCAGACTCAGGACGGCAAGGACAACATCGCCGAGGTCAGCCAGACCCAGGCATCCTTCGCTTCGGCCACGCAGAACCAGACCGGTAAAGGTCACAACCACCTGGCGGTGCAAACCGAGAGCACCAGCGATATCCAGCAGAGCGCCACCGGCCAGTACAACGCCGGCTACGCCGAGCAACTGTTCGAGAACGGCAGCCAGATTACCCAAACTGCCGGGGGCAGCTACAACGATGCCTTCGCTAGCCAGTCGGTAGGGATGAACAACGAATCGCTGCAAACCCAGCAAGGCGTCGGTAACAAATCCACCGTGTGGCAGGACACCCAGGAAGGCAGCAAAGCCGCCAGCTGGCAATCCGGCCAGCGCAACGAGGCCTTCCTTGAGCAGACCTTCGGTGGCAGCAACAACCGCAGTACCGTCAACCAGACCGGCCAGGACAACTATGCAGCCGCCGAGCACCTGAACCATGTCGATGGCGACATCCAGGTCTACCAGGATGGCCACGACAACTGGGCCTACGGCGACCAGCGTGAGGGCACCGGTGGCACCATTGGCATTGGCCAGTACGGTGGCGGCAACTCGGTGGAAGTGTGGCAGGACACCCAGGTCGGTAGCCAGGCTTCCGTGGTCCAGACCGGGCAGACGAACGAGGGCTATATCGACCAGAGCTTCGGCACCGGCAACAAGGTCAGCCTGACGCAGCAAGGCAATGCCAACGCCAGTTGGTCGGACCAGTTCGAAACCAATAACGCGACCGCCACCATCACCCAGACCGGCAACAACAACCTGCATTTCACCTACCAGAATGGTGAAAACCTCAACCTGACCATCAACACCAAAGGCAATGGCAACAGCATCACCGCCAGCAACTGGAAAGGCGCCAAGATGGGTGGCCAGTTCGGCACCAACCAAAGTGCCACCATCAACCAGACCGGCAACGGCAACGGCGTCAACCTGACCCAAAAAGGCGCTGACCAGGTGGCCACGCTGACCCAGACGGGCAAAGGCAACCAGATGCAGACCAAGCAGGACGACGTCAACAATGAGCTGTATTTCGAGCAGAACGGCACCGACAACATCCTGATCGCCGACCAGCGCGGTACCGACAACTATGCCTACGGCAACAGCCAGGGCACCGGCAACACCATTACCCTGGACCAATCCGGCTACAGCAACCAGAGCTACACCAACCAGCTGTACGGCAGCGGCAACGAAGCCACCATCAAACAGACTGACAGCATCAACGTCGCCTACGTGACCCAGGGAGGCCAGGGCAACAAGGCGTTCGTCGACCAGAGTGGTATCGCCCAAACCGCCACCATCACTCAGCTGGGCAGTGCAAACCTGGCCACCGTGACCCAAAAGTAACCCGCTCCCCCTTGAACCGCGGTGCTCCTCTCCCTGGTGCCGCGGTTCCTTTTTCGCTCACACCCTCTGCCCGGTATATGCATTCCCTGCAGGATCAGCCTTGTGCTGCGAAAGGGCCTGCAGGACTGGCACATCGTTGGGAGGCATACCGGCCTCTTCGCCGCACAAGGATGCTCCTGCGGGGATTGCAATTGCAGGGATACAATATCCACTCCCTCGAACCTGTGCGGTGCCATGATCCAGTCCGACCTAGACCTGTTCGGCCCCCAGCCACAACGCCTGGCCAGCCATACCGTGCTTTTGCCCGGCTTTGCCCTGGCCGAAACCGAGCCGCTGCTCGATGCGCTGCGCCCGGTGCTGCGTGCAGCGCCCTTCCGGCACATGCACACGCCCGGTGGCCTACGCATGGCTGTAGGCCTGACCAACTGCGGCACGCTGGGTTGGGTGAGTGACGAACAGGGTTACCGCTATAGCCCCAACGATCCGCTCAGTGGCAAGCCGTGGCCTGCACTGCCCCCGGTTCTGCTCGCGCTCGCCGCCCGCGCTGCGGCGCTGGCCGGCTTCGAGGGCTTCGTGCCGGATGCCTGCCTGGTCAACCATTACCTGCCAGGCACACGCTTGAGCCTGCACCAGGACCGCGACGAACGGGACTTCGGGCAGCCGATCGTGTCTGTGTCGCTGGGCCTACCGGCAGTGTTCCTGTTCGGCGGCCTGCAGCGCGCCGACAAGCCCCGTCGCATCCCCCTGAGCCACGGCGATGTGTTGGTCTGGGGCGGCGAGGACCGCTTGCGCTTTCACGGCGTGCTGCCCATCAAACCCGGCGTGCATCCGCGCATGGGCGAGCGGCGGATCAACCTGACATTGCGCAAGGCGGGGCCCTGAACAGGCCCCGCTTCTACCACCCGGCGCAAAACAAGATGAATTCACATGAAACATGTTGAACATCCAGGCCAGGCAAGCTTCAAATATCAAGCCGCCTTCCTTGCCTGGAGCCTGCCATGTCGAACCCACTTAGCCCCTCAAACCGTTGCCACGGAGCCACTTACCGATGAAGATGCCTGGCCGTGCCCCCAACGCCTCGCTGCAGCTCGATTACGTACGCGACACCCTTTTCGGCCCAGTGGCGCAGAGCGTGGAATGCCAGTGCCAGCTGGCCGATCTCAACCTTCAAGGTCGAGCGGGGCTGCGTCTGCATATCTGCCCGCCGCTGCCTGACAAGGTCGACCGTGCCCACAGTGTGGCCTTCGTCTGGGATGGGCGCAGTTATCATGGGGTGGTTCGCGACAAAGGCAAGTGCGGCGATGGCGGCCTCAACCTGCTGCTCGAGCTACAGTAAGCCGATCAACGGCAGCTAAACCAGCTGAACCGGCCGACCGCGGCGTCTCTCCATAGCAAAAGGGCCTCTGCCCGCCGGAGAATGCCATGAACAGTCCATTGCTCAAGCTCTTCACCCACCCCGCCGACGCCTGGCTGGATATTCGTCGGGCCGAAGAAGACCACCCACAGCAATACCTGCCGCGGCTGCTGGCCTTGGCACTGATACCCGCCGTGTGCCTGTTCATTGGCACGACCACCTTCGGCTGGAGCCTGGCGGCCGAGGAGCGGGTACGCCTTGGCATGGGTAGCGCCGCGCAACTGGCGGGGCTGCTGTATGCCACCACCGTTGTGGGCGTGATGCTGATGGGGGTGATGATCCGCTGGATGTCACGAGGGTTCGACGCACATCCAAGCCTGAGCCAGTGCATCGGTTTTGCCGCCTACTGCGCCACGCCGTGGTTCTTCGCCGGGGTAGTCGGGCTGCTGCCGATTCGCTGGTTGGCCTTCGTCGCGCTAATGGCCGCTTCGGCCTATGCAAGCGTCTTGCTGTATGGCGGTTTGCAGACATTCCTGCGGCTTAAAAAGGAACAGGCAATGCTGTTCGCGACATGCGTGTGGGGCGTGGGGCTTCTGGTTTTGGTAACCCTGCTCGTGGCGATGGTTCTGTTCTGGTTCAACGGCCTGATGCCAGAATACGTGCGCCCGGCCAACCTGGGCTGACCGGGGCAAACCAGGTGCACTCAAGCATGCGACCTGAGTGGCGCCGGGTGGCTGTTGCGCAGCGCATGCAACTGCCCCACGAGGTGGACCAGGTCACGGCAACTGTTAAGGTTGTGCAACGGAACCCCACTGAGGGTCACGCTCTTTTCGAGACTCTGGCCCTGACCCAGGCGGATGGTCAGGTTGGCGCCGTCCGGGCAGCTGACTTCACAGCGGTCGGGCAGGCATGCCTGCTCGATCATCTGCCGCATCTCCAGCATCGAAACTCCAATCAACGACGTGGTACGACCCTCTCTGTGCGATGGCCTGTTGTGAGTGAGTACGCCTTTATCGGGCGGGGCGCCAATTGATATTGCCCATGCCCTGGCAGGCGTCCATGCGCCGGGGCAATGATGATGCGGGGAATCCCTTAGCACCTTAGTGGAAGATTGCGCTCGCGGGCCGAGGGTTCGAATGCAAAGCCTGACTTAACGACGAGCGGTGCCGGTATCACCAGCCACGGTTCAATGGCCGGCCCCTTCCCGTTCATCCTGCATCTGCCCAAACCGCCCGGCATGGAAATCGTCGAACGACTCGGCAATCTCCGCCTGGCTGTTCATCACGAATGGACCGTAACCGACGATCGGCTCGTCAATCGGCTCGCCGCTGAGCACCAGCACACTGGTGCCCTCCAGAGCCTGCACGGTGACATCCTCCCCGTCCCGGTCCAGCAGTACCAGGCTGGACGGGCCAGCGTCGCGCTCGCCATTGATGCGCACGTTACCGCGTAACACCACCAGCGCCGCGTTGCGACCGACAGCAACCGGCAGCTGCAAGGCCGTGCCGGCATTGAGCCGCAGGTCCCACACATCCATCGCGGTAAAGGTCCGCGCCGGCCCTGGGTGCCCCTTGTAGTCGCCGGCAATCACCCGCAAGCTACCGGCGTCGCCCTCCAGCGCTACCACCGGGATGTCGCTGGCCAGCAGCGTCTGGTAGCCGGCCGCTGCACGTTTGTCACGCGCGGGCAGGTTGACCCACAACTGGACCATTTCCAGGGTACCGCCACTGCGGGCAAAGCCCGGGGAATGGAACTCCTCATGGATGATGCCATTGGCGGCGGTCATCCACTGCACATCACCTGGTCCGATCAGGCCGCCAGCACCCGTGGAGTCACGGTGTTCCAGCTCGCCCTGATAGACGATGGTCACGGTCTCGAAGCCGCGGTGCGGGTGCTGGCCAACGCCGCGCCGCGCCGTGGTCGGGGTGAAGTCATGGGGGCCAGCGTAGTCCAGCAGCAGGAACGGGCTGATCCGGCTGGCCAGGTTTTCGTAAGTGAACAGGCTGCGCACGGGAAAACCATCACCTACCCAATGGGCGTGTGGGCTGCGGTGGATACCCAGAATGTTTTTCATGAGAAGGCTCCTCTCTTGGCTGGGATAACCTTATCAATGATACGAATCAGGCGGTAGACGGGTTATTCGGCATACATCGTTCTACCTATGGAACAGTCAGCCCGGCAAGAAAGCGAGTACCTGCTCGGCCGCCATGGCCGGGTCTTCCTGCATGAAACAGTGCCCACCGGCAACTTGCCGGGCGGTTACATGCCGGTTGAGCGTGGCCAGGCGGTTCACCGAATGTGGCACGAAGGGATACGTCTGTTCGCCATACAGAATCCGTGTCGGCGCGCTGATCGCTGCAAGGCGCGCCCACATGCGTTTGGGGAATGAACTGAAGATTTCCACTTCCCGGCTGGGCCGGCACTTGAGCACCACTGCATCGCCACAATCGCCGATGGCGTGTTCGACATAAGCCTGCAGCGCTGCATGGGTCCAGCCCTTGAAGATGCCCCGCCCTTGCAGCAAGGCTAGCGCTGCCTCGCGATCAGGCCAGTGGCTGCGGCGGCTGGCGGCCTTGCGTGCCAATGCATGACGCTGGTGCAGGCCAACCAGTGCTGCTGCGCCCATCACACCCAGCATGCGACGACTGAACAACACGGGGTCTAGCAACACCGCACGCTCGAACAGCTCAGGTTCAGCGGCCAGGATCAGGCCCGTAAGCACGCCGCCAAAGCTGTGCCCCACGGCAAACCGCGGCACATCGCCGTACCCGCCACGCCCGGCCTGAAAGGCTTCCACTGCCAGCTCGGCAGTACGGTTCCACCCCCGAAACACCCCACCATGGTCACTGTCGCCATGCCCCTGAACGTCGCAAAGCCACAGGTCGAAATGTTCGCCCAGACGCATCAGCAACGGTTGGTAGGCCAGGCAACAGAAGCCATTGCCGTGCAAAAAATGCAGCAACGGCTTGCCACTGACAGGTGTTCGCCAGCCACGCAGGGTGAAACCTTCGGCGCATTCGTGGGACCAGGGTATCAACTGCATCGGCTTGCTTCACTCGCGGGGCTAAGAAAACGCCGATTCTACAAACAGCAGCGGGTAGAGTGAAATCACCAGCAACAAGGCCATCAGGACATTGAACAGCATCAGCCAGCGCGGGTTCTGCAATACGTTGCGCAGGGCGCTGCCGAACATTACCCACACACCGACGCTAGGCAGGTTGACCAAGGCAAACAAGGCGGCGATGACAATCACGTTGGTCACATAGCCTTGCGCCGGTGTGTAGGTGGTAATCGCACCCACCGCCATGACCCAGGCCTTGGGGTTGACCCACTGGAACGCCGCTGCGCCCCAGAACCCCAGCGGCTTGCGGGCGCTCGAGGAGGCCGTGCCGACTGGCCCGGAAGTGGCTATTTTCCAGGCCAGATACAGCAGGTAGGCGGCGCCGGTATAGCGCAGCGCCGTGTACAGCGGCGGCCAGGCCTTGAATACTTCACCCAGGCCCAAGCCCACGGCCAGCACCATGACCATGAAACCGATGCTGATACCCAGGGCATGAGGGACCGAACGACGCACGCCGAAGTTCACCCCCGAGGCCAGTAACATGGTGTTGTTGGGGCCGGGAGTGATGGACGATACAAAGGCAAACAGCACGAAAGCGATCAACAGGTCGGCAGAGGCAAGCATGGCGGGCATTCCACTTTCGTTATAGGTGCTGTCACACTAACGGAGTCGCCCTCTCTGGCGACCGATACAGTTATATTAAATTATTCAGATACACATCACTGTACCGCTAACCCGGATCAAGGAAGCCGTCACCATGAGCCTCACCATTCGCCCAGCCGTTCGCACCGATGCCGAGCAGATCCTGGCCTTCATTACTGAGCTGGCCGAGTATGAACGTGCCCGCCACGAGGTGGTCGCCACCCTGGCCGACATCGAGCACAGCCTGTTCGACGAGGGCAGCACAGTGCGTAGCCTGATGTGCGAACGCGATGGCCGGGCAGTCGGTTTTGCGGTGTACTTCTACAGCTACTCGACCTGGCTCGGGCGCAACGGTATTTATCTGGAAGACCTGTATGTCACGCCTGAACAGCGTGGCGACGGTGCTGGCCGGCAACTGCTGCGACATATTGCCCGCGAGGCGGTGGCGAACAATTGCGGGCGCCTGGAATGGAGCGTGCTGGACTGGAACGAGCCGGCGATCGGCTTCTATCAGAAGCTGGGGGCCGAGGCGCAGGATGAGTGGGTCCGCTACCGGCTGGATGGCGAGAAGCTGGCGGCATTCGCCCGCGGGTGACACGCTTGCTGATGCGGCCCTATCGCCGGCAAGCCAGCTCCCACAGGTACTGTATAACCCTTTAGGGCACTGCTAATCCTGTGGGAGCTGGCTTGCCGGCGATAGGGCCCGGGCAGGTAAAGTTACTGCCGCCGCCACACTGCCCCGGCAATGTCGACCCGCTTGGGCAGTACCTTGTTGTCGAAGAACAACTGTGCCGTGCGCTGCTGCGCCGCCACGATCTCATCACTCACCGGCAGCACGGGTGACGCCGGCCGGTGGCTGAAACTGTGCTGCACCACCGCTTCTGGCAAACCCATGAACTGTGCCAGCACGTGGATGCTCCCAGCCTCGTCGCTGCGGGTAAGTGCCTCGGCCCGGCTGATTTCGTCCAGCAATTGCCCGACAAAGGCGCCATTGGCTTCGACATAGGTGCGTGAACCCAGCATGAACGGCCCAATCAGCCCCAACCCTTGGCCGTCGGCCAGCAGACGCGCCTTACCCTCCAGGTCGATGGCGGAGTAGAACGGGTCCCAGATTGCCCAGGCATCCACGCTGCCCCGCTCGAATGCCGCCCGGGCATCGGCAGGCGCCAGCCACACTGGCTGAACATCACCAATGCTCAGCCCGGCCTTGGCCAAGGCACGCAATAGCAGGTTGTGGGCGCTGGAACCCTTCTGCAGGGCAATACGCTTGCCCTTGAGCTCCCCTACTGCCCTGATCGGGCTGTCTTTCGGCACCAGGATCACTTCAGCCTGCGGCTTGGGCGGCTCGGCCCCCAGGTACAACAGGTCGGCGCCGGCGGCCTGGGCGAAGATCGGCGGAATATCACCGGTAGAGCCAATATCAAGGCTGCCGATGTTCAACGCTTCAAGCATCTGCGGGCCCGCGGGAAACTCGATCCATTGCACGCGGGTGCTGGCAAAGCGTTGCTCCAGCAGCCGATGCTGCTTTGCCAGCACCAGGCTGATCGAGCCCTTCTGATAGCCAATACGCAAGGTGGCCGGGTCTGCGGCCTGGGCCGCGCCGGCCAAGGCCAGCATCAGCAGCATGGCAAAGCGTAGTAAGCGCATGGGTCATTCCTTCCAGTCGGTCGAGGGTTTTTCCCACAAGTTGATCCCGCCTTCCACAGCGTACTGGTCGATGGCGGCCAGTTCTTCGGCCGTGAAGGCCAGGTTGTCGAGCGCGGCCACGTTCTCGGTGATCTGCTCGGGCCGGCTGGCACCAATCAGCGCAGAGCTCACCCTTGGGTCGCGCAGTGTCCAGGCAAGTGCCAGTTGGGCCAGGCTCTGGCCACGCTGGCGGGCAATGTCGTTCAGGGCGCGTGCGCGGGCGATGTTGGCTTGCGACAAGTGCTGGGGCAACAGCGAGCCACCACCCGCACGGTTCACCCGGGCGTCGGTCGGGATGCCGTTGAGGTATTTGTCGCTGAGCAGGCCCTGGGCCAGGGCAGTGAATACAATCACCCCGGCACCCAAGGCATCGGTGGTGTCGAGCAGGTCCCGTTCGATCCAGCGGTTGAACAGGTTGTACGACGGCTGGTGGATCAGCAGTGGTACCTTCAGGGCTTGCAGCAACGCCGCAATTTCAGCGGTCTTTCCGGCCGAGTAGGACGAAATGCCAATGTACAGCGCCTTGCCCTGGCGCACGATATCGGCCAGTGCGATGGCCGTTTCTTCCAGCGGGGTATCGGCGTCGAAACGGTGCGAATAGAAGATGTCAACGTAATCCAGGCCCAGGCGCGCCAGGCTCTGGTCCAGGCTGGCGATCAGGTATTTGCGCGAGCTGCCGCCCTGCCCGTACGGTCCCGGCCACATGTCCCAGCCGGCCTTGCTGGAAATGATCAGCTCGTCACGGTAGCTGCGCAGGTCCTCGCGCAGCAGCCGGCCGAAGTTGGTCTCGGCACTGCCATAGGGCGGGCCGTAGTTGTTGGCCAGGTCGAAATGGTTGATACCGGCATCGAACGCCGTGTGCAGCAAGGCGCGCTGGGTGGTGATGGGCGTGGCATCGCCAAAGTTGTGCCACAGGCCCAGGGACAGGGCCGGCAGCACCAGGCCGCTGCGACCGACACGACGGTAAGGCATGCGCGCATAGCGCTCGGGGTTGGCGGTGTAGCTCATGGTTGGCCTCGTTCGGCAAAGTAAGGGTTGGCTGGGCGCTGCAGGCCCAGGTGCTCGCGCAGGGTGTGGCCCTGGTACTGACGGCGGAACAGGCCGCGCCGCTGCAACTCGGGCACCACCTGCACAGCGAAGTCTTCCAGGCCCAGGGGCAGGTGCGGCACCAGCACGTTGAAGCCATCGGCGCCGCCGCCTTCGAACCAGGCTTGCAGCTCATCGGCGATCTGCGTCGGGGTGCCGACCAGGCTGTAGTGCCCTCGCCCACCGGCGATGCGCCGGCCCAGCTGGGCCAGGGTCAGCTGTTCGTTACCGGCCAGTTCGGTCAGCAGTTGCTGGCGGCTGCGCTGGCCATCCTCGGTAGGCGGCAACGCTGGCAGCGGGCTGTCCAGCGGGTAGCCGGAGAGGTCGAAGTTACCGAGCATGCGCCCGAGCAGGCCAACGCCGACCCGCGGGTCGACCAGCGCCTGGAACTGTTCGTACTTGTCCTCGGCCTGCGCCTGGCTTTGCCCCACCACCACGAACACGCCGGGCATGATCTTCAGCGATTGCTCATCCCGCCCATGACGCGCCAGCCGGCCCTTGAGGTCGGCGTAAAAAGCTTGTGCCCGGGCCAGGCTCGGCTGGGCGGTGAACACCACCTCGGCGCTTTGTGCAGCCAGCTCGCGGCCGGTTTCGGACGAGCCAGCCTGCACCAGCACAGGTCGCCCCTGTGGGGAGCGGGCCACATTGAGTGGGCCTTTGACGCGAAAGTGCTCGCCCACATGGTCAAGGGTACGCACCGCCTGCGGGTGGTGGAACAGGCCACTGGCCTTGTCGCGCACGAACGCATCATCGGCCCAGCTGTCCCAAAGCCCTTGCACCACCTGCTGGAATTCGCGGGCACGGGCGTAACGCTCGGCATGTGGGATGTGCGTCTGGCGGCCAAAGTTGCCGGCTTCGGCGGCAGCGTCGGAGGTGACCAGGTTCCAGCCGGCACGGCCTGCGGACAGGTGATCCAGCGAGGCGAACTTGCGTGCCACATGGTACGGCTCGTTGTAACTGGTGGTGGCTGTGGCGATCAGGCCGATGCGTTCGGTGACTGCACTCAGCGCCGACAACAGGGTCAGTGGTTCGAAGTACACCGAGCGGGCACTGTGGCTGGCCAGCGGGTCGCTGGGCGCGGCGACGCTGTCGGCGACGAACAAGGCATCGAAGCACGCGGCTTCGGCGATTTGTGCGGTGCGCTTGTAGGTGGCGAAATCCAGCGGGTCGGCCGGTACGTCCGGGTGGCGCCAGGCGGCCACGTGGTGACCGGTAGCCATGAGGAAGGCGCCCAGATTCATTTGGCGGGGCATGTTGTTCTCCTTGAAATCACGATTGGGGCCGCTTTGCGGCCCATCGCCGGCAAGCCGGCTCCCAAAGGGAGCACGCAATTCATTCAGGCTGCGCTGTACCTGTGGGCGCTGGCTTGCCGGCGATGAGGCCGGTACAGGCCACCGGCCGCCACTCAGAAATCCTTGCGCAGTTGCACACCGAAGTAGCGCCCGTCATCCCGCGGTACTGAGCGGTAGATGTAGTCGCCGCCACTGGCCAGCATCTGCGCATACGATTTGTCGCCCAGGTTCTTGCCCAACAGGGCTACGCGCCAGCCGTCGTTGTAATCGGCCAGGGCAATGCTGGCGTTCCAGATGCCATAGGCGCCCTGCACGGTGTCCGGGTTCTGGTCGAGGCTGAACTGCACGGCGTCCTGCCAGCTGTAATCGCTGCTCAGCTCCACATCCAGGCCGTTGTCCAGCGGGATCACGTAATCGGCGCGCAGGTAGGTCTTCCAGTCGGGCGTGAACGGCAGGCGACCGCCATCGATGTTGCAGTTGGCCGCCGCACCCGCCGGGCAATTGAAGTGGTCGACACGGGCCTTGGTGTAGGCCACGGCTGTCGACAGCTTCAGCCGCGAGGTGGCCTGGAAGCTGGCATCCAGCTCCACACCCTGGGTCTTGACCTTGCCGGCGTTGACCAGGCGGGTTACCACCTGGTTGGCCACGGTGTCGAAGAAGTTGGCCTGGTAGTTGTCGTAGTCGGTGTGGAATACGGCCAGGTTGGCGGTCAGGCGATTATCCAGCGCCGTGCTTTTCAAGCCGATTTCGTACGCATCCGACGTTTCGGGCTTGAGTGCCTCGGTGTCGCGCGGCTGCATGTTGAAGAACACGTTATAGGCCGGCCCTTTGTAGCCGCGCGAGTACGTGACATAACCGGTCAGGTTGTCATTGAAATCATATTGCAGGCCGGTCCTTCCGCTCCAGCCGTCCTCGTCCACCGAGCCAGCGCTTGCGGTCGAAGGCTGGATACCGGTCACTGCGCTGGCCGAGGTGGAGACGCGGCGATGATCGTACTCAAGGTCGTCGTGGGTCCAGCGCAGGCCGAAAATGGCACGCAGGTCATCGGTGAAGTTGAAGGTGTTTTCACCGAACAGCGCGACACTGTCGTTGGTGGTGGAATAGTCGGCGCGGCCACGGTTGGCCACGCCGCCATTGACCGACAGGCGCTGGTAGGTCTCGTTGGACGTGCCATGCATGTAGAAGGCGCCCAGCACATATTCGTTGAACTGCCCTTTGGGCGAGGTCAGGCGAAACTCCTGGCTGTACTGGTCATAGTCCACCGTGCCCTTGTCATGGGACGCCGTAACCGGCAGCAAGGCACGCCGGTCGCCGTCCTGGTACTGGGTGTTGTCCCAGCCCCGCCAGGCGCTGATCGACGTCAGGGTGTAGTCGCCCAGCTGCCAGTCCAGTTGCGCCGAAAGCCCCTGGTTCTCGTCCTCGACGTGGGTCTTGAAGTCGCTGTTGATGTCGCGGTTGTGGGCACTTGGCGTCACCGGGCGCAACTGGCTGGCAAATGCGGCACTGGCGCTGGTGATGACGCCGCTGGGCAATGTGTCCTCGCCCTTCATGTAGTCGGCGATCAGGGTCAGGCGCACGTCTTCGTTGGGCTCGAACTCCAGCTTGCCGCGGGCGCCTTTGCGTGCATAGCCATTGACGTCGTGGCCATTGGCAACGTTCTCGACATTGCCATCGTAGTCGCCCCACAAGGTGCTCAACGAACCCTTGAACTGCTCGCTCAGACGCCCGCCAATCCCAAAACGCAGGCGGTTCTCGTCGCCAGCGCCAAAGTGCGAATAGTCCACATAGCCCTGGGTCTGTTCGGGGACGGCCTTACTGACCACGTTGAGTACACCCGCCGAGGCGTTCTTGCCAAACAGGGTGCCCTGTGGCCCGCGCAATACCTCGATGCGTTCGAGGTCGAGCAGGTCGAGGGTCGACTGCCCCGGGCGGCCGAACACCACGCCATCGACCACCGTCGCCACGGTGGGCTCGACGCCGGGCGAGGTAGAAATGGTGCCCACGCCACGGATGAACAGCGAGGTGTCCTTGTTCGAGGCGCCGGCGCGGTAATTGAGGGTAGGCACCTGCTGGACGATGCTGGCAACGTTGTTGCGGTTGTCGCGCTCCAGCTGTTCGCCATCGATAACCGACACCGCCACCGGCACTTCCTGCAGCGTGGCTTCGCGGCGCGTGGCGGTGACGGTGACCGCGCCTAATGCAGCGGCCTGCGAAACTCCCGCTTCGGCCGGTTCGGCTGCTTGGGCACCTTGGCCAAAAGCGGCCAGCAAGATGGCTGCGGCCAATGGCCGACGTTGCGTAGCGGGGAACGGTGTACGGCTTTTGTGCATGGTGCTCACTGCCTCGGGAAACCAGACCAGGCCCCATCTGACGGGGCCGACACGAAGTTGCTGTGGTTGTCTGGTCTCGCTCGTGCGAGTGGCAGGCGGTTGCCAACAGCTGCGCTTGTTAGCGCTAACATTGGCAAGTATCAGAGGGCGTTGCTTAGCACGTCAAATACTTAAAAGTCAGATTGATATGCAATAAAGCTATTTGCCAACCCACTTCCCGTTAGCGCTACCATCGCGCCATTTCCCCAGGAGGCAGCCCGGTGAGCCAGGCCAAGGATCCCCCCCGCAAGCGCCGTGGCGCAGGCCGTGTCACCCTCGCCGAGGTGGCACGGGCCGCTGAGGTTTCGGCCATCAGCGTGTCGCGCTACTTCAACCAGCCAGACCAGGTTTCGCCGCCTTTACGCGAGCGTATCGAAGCCGCCGTGCAGGCGCTGGGCTATGTGCCCAACCTGGTCGCTGGTGGGCTGGCCTCGGCCCGTGGGCGCATTGTCGGCATGGTGATCCCGAATATCTCCGGGCCGATCTTCGCCCAGACTATCCAGGCGTTCAGCGACACCCTCAGCAGCCACGGCTACCAGTTATTGCTGGCCTCCAGTTATTTCAGCGAAGCGCAAGAAGAAAGCGCAGTACGGGCCTTTCTCGGCTGGTCGCCGGCAGCGTTGGTGGTGACCAGCCATTTCCACAGCCCGGCCACGGAAAAGATGCTGGCCGACGCAGACGTGCCCGTCGTGGAAATCTGGGACTACCGCCCTGAGCGGGCGCCCTTGCAAGTGGGTTTCCTTCATCACCAGGTAGGCGTGCAGGCCTGCCGCTACCTGCTGGACAAGGGCCACCGGCGCATTGCCTTCGTGCAAAACAGTGCGGCCGGCGACCTGAGTGCGCTGGAGCGGCGCGATGGCTATATTGCGGCATTGCATGAAGCCGGGCTGGAACCTTGGGTGTTCGTGCCCTCAACCGACTGCGCACCGTTCGAGGCGGGCAAGCAGGCAATGGAAGCATTGATTCGTCGCCAGCCACGGCCCGAAGCGATCATCTTTGCCAATGACAACCTGGCTGCCGGCGCCCTCCTGGCGGGCCAGCGCGCCGGTTTGCGCCTGCCCGAAGACATGGCCATCGTCGGCTTTGGCGACTACCCCTTTGCCGACATGCTGTTGCCCAGCCTGACCACCCTGCGCCCGCCCTCGCGGGCAATTGGCGAACTGGCGGCGTTGCGGGTGCTGCAGCACCTGGGGGTGGTAGCGTGTGAGGGTGAGGTGCAACGGCTTAACCTGTTGGCGTGTGAGTTGATTGCCCGCGAGAGCGCGTGAGATGCACAGGCGCTGTGACAACCCGGCCATTGAGGATTATTCTCCTACGGTATGTCCCACCGCCCCAATATGTGAGCGCCGAATATGAAAATCGATGACATGGACGCCTTCGTGGCGGTCATCCGTTGCCAGTCGACCAACCTCGCCGCCGAGGCCCTGCAACTGACCCAGCCGGCCATCACCCGCCGGGTGCAAAACTTCGAGGAAGACCTGGGCGCCACCCTGCTCGACCGCAACACCAAGCCGCTGAAGCCGACCCCCATGGGCCTGCGGGTGTACGAGCAGTGCAAGGCGATCTTGCGTGAGATCGACTCGCTGCGTGAACTGGTGGCCAACGACGGTGCCCCGTCCGGGACCCTGCGCCTGGGCGTGCCGCAAACGCTTGGCGATGTGGTGCTGCTCGATGCCTTGGCACAAATTCGTGAAACCTATCCCGACCTGCGCACCCAGGTCACCAGTGGCTGGGGCAGCAGCCTGATCGCACGCATGGAAAACGGCGAGCTGGATGGCGCCGCGGCACTGTTCCCGCCCGGCAAGATCTTCCCCGAGGGCATCGCCAGCCAGTCGATCGCACGCATGCCGCTGCGCGTGGTGGCGGCCAAGGGCACTGTCGGCAAGCGCAGCCTCAAACTCAAGGACTGCTACACCCGTGGGTGGGTACTCAACCCCGATGGTTGCGGCTTTCGCGCCGGGCTGCAGCGCGCCCTGAGCGAACAGGGGCTGAGACTGTCGATCAACCTGGAGACCTTCGGCACCGAGCTGCAGCTCGGGCTGGTGGCCAATGGGCAAGGGCTTGGGCTGGTGCCCGAGCCCTTGTTGCAGAACAGCCGCCACCGCGATGCACTGGACGTGGTCAATGTGACGGATTTCAAGCCGCAGGTGGATTTGTGGTTGTTCCACCCGCGCTACCTGGGCAACCTGCAGGAGCCGGTTGAGCAGTTTGGCCGGGTGGCAGGGCAGCAACTCTGCGGGTGAGCCGAAAGCGCAAGCGCTTGCGGGAGCGGCCTTGCGTCGCGATTGGGCTGCGCAGCAGCCCTTGGCAACTCAATCGCAATAAAATAACCAACACGCATAACTTGATCCAAAAGTAATTCTTACAACTAATAATTAGCATAGAACCAAAAAGACTTTTACAGCGCTCATCCATACGAATACGGTCTTAGAAACCAACGTGTTCCAGGGATGAATACCCATGAGTCACCCCCCTTCTGCCAGCGCGCTTGCCGAACTCACCCAGGCCCTGGCCGCCAACGCCGAACGCTACGACCGCAGCGGCCAGTTCCCCGCCGATAACTTCGACCTGCTGCAGCGTCACGGCCTGCTGGGTTTCACCGTGCCGCGCCATTTGGGCGGCGGTGGCGCCGACCTGGCCAGTGCGCGCCAGGTAGTCGCCGCTGTCGGCAAAGGTTGCCCGTCCACCGCACTGATCCTCGTAATGCAGTATCTGCAGCACTTTCGCCTGCAGGACGAAGACCGCTGGCCCGAGCACCTGCGCCTGCAAGTGGCCCGCGACGCGGTGGCCGACGGCGCGCTGATCAACGCGTTTCGCGTCGAACCCGAACTGGGCACGCCCGCCCGCGGCGGCCTGCCGGCCACCGTCGCCCGGCGCACCGCCGAGGGCTGGCGGTTGTCCGGGCGCAAGATCTACTCCACCGGCAGCCACGGCCTGACCTGGTACCTGGTATGGGCCCGCAGCGACGACCAGGACCCACTGGTGGGCGGTTTCCTGGTGCGCAAGGACACCCCGGGCATCCGCATCGTCGAAGACTGGGACCACCTGGGCATGCGCGCCACCTGCAGCCATGAAGTGCAGTTCGACGAGGTGCTGATCCCGCTCGATCATGCCGTCAGCGTCAGCCCGGCCAGCGCACCGCGCGCCGAGCTCGACAGCACCGGCCTGCTGTGGATGGCAGTGTTGCTGCCTGCGCTGTACGACGGGGTGGCCCAGGCCGCACGCGACTGGCTGGTGCAGTTCCTGAACCAGCGGGCGCCATCCAACCTCGGCGCACCGCTGGCCAGCCTGCCGCGTTTCCAGGACGTGGTCGGGCGTATCGACACCCTGCTGTTCGCCAACCAGAGCCTGTTGAACGCGGCCGTGACCGGGCAGGTCGATCCGCGCCACGCCGGGCAGCTCAAGCACCTGGTCAGCCGCAACGCCATCCAGGCCGTGGAACTGGCCATCGAGGCTGCCGGCAACCCTGGCCTGTCGCGGCGCAACCCGCTGGAGCGGCACTACCGTGATGTGCTGTGCAGCCGCATCCACACCCCTCAGGATGACGTGGTACTCGGCCATGTCGGCCGCGCCGCCTTGGCAGAGGTGGCAGCATGAGCCATTCGATCATCGCCAGCCAGCTGGACGCACCGGCCAACCAGTACCTGCGCGAACGGTTGCCCGACCATGAGGTGATCGATATCGCCCCGGGCCAGTTGCATCTGGACGTTCCTGCCGACGTGTTCATCGTGCGCCCGATCAATGTACGCGGTAACCGCGTGGACAACCCTCCAGCGGGCTGGCCGTGGTCGTTGCGCTGGGTGCAGGTGGTGTCCTCGGGCATCGACTTCTACCCTGGCTGGGTGTTTCAGGGCCCGCCGGTCACCAGTGGCCGCGGCGCCAATGCCGAGCAGGTGGCCGAATTCGCCCTGGGCCTGGTGTTTGCTGCGGCCAAGCAGTTGCCAGGCCTGTGGGTCAAGGACGCCGACTGGCGCCTGACCCCGCTGGCCCCCGTGCGTGGTCGCACCTTGGGCATCTTCGGCTTCGGCAGCATCGGCCAGAGCCTGGCACGCAAGGCGGTGGCGCTGGGCATGTCAGTACTGGCGCTGAACCGCCCAGGCCAGCCCATTGCCCAGGTGCCGGGCGTGCAGCGCGTCGACAACCTGCAGCAACTTTTTGCCAGCAGCGATCACCTGGTCATCGCCGCCCCGCTCACCCCCGCCACCCACGGCCTGATCGACCGTCAGGTGCTGGCCCAGGCCAAGCCCGGGCTGCACCTGATCAACATCGCCCGTGGCGGGCTGCTGGACCAGCAGGCCCTGCTCGAAGCCCTGGAAAGCGGCCTGATCGGCCGCGCCAGCCTTGATGTCACCGATCCGGAACCACTGCCGGCGGGCCACCCGCTGTACCAGCATCCTCGGGTGTTTCTGTCACCGCACACCTCGGCGATTTCCGAGGACGGTTACCCGGCCCTGCTCGATGCTTTTCTCGACAACTTCGCCCGTTACCGCGAACAGGCACCGCTGCACAACCTGGTCGACACCCAGCGCGGCTACTGAACCCACACTTATTGGAGAACACCATGACTGCACTGTCTGTCGTCATCGCCCAGGAAAACACCGTACGCCAACGGGTCAGCGCCGAAGAGTGGGAGGTGCGGGTCAAACTGGCCGCCGCCTACCGCCTAGCCGCGCTGTTCCGCTGGACAGACCACATCTACACCCACTTTTCGGCACGCGTGCCGGGGCCCGACGAGCATTTTCTGATCAATGCCTTTGGCCTGCTATTCGACGAGATCACCGCGTCCAACCTGGTGAAAGTCGACGTGGACGGCACCATCATCGACGACCCGCTGGGCCTGGGCATCAACCAGGCGGGCTATGTGATTCACAGCGCGATCCACCGCGCCCGGCAGGACCTCAAGGCCGTGCTGCACACCCACACCCGCGATGGCGCGGCGGTGTCAGCGCAGCGCGACGGCCTGCTGCCGATCTCGCAGCACGCCCTGGCGTACTACAGCCGGGTGGCTTACCACGACTACGAAGGCGTCGCCCTGGACCTGGACGAGCAGCAGCGGCTGGTGGCCAACCTGGGCGACAGCAACATCCTCATCCTGCGCAACCATGGCCTGCTGACCGGGGGTGTCAGCGTGGAGCATGCCTTCCGTGAACTGCACGGGCTGGAGCGGGCCTGCAACATCCAGGTAGCGGCGCAGGCCGGAGGCAATGACCAGTTGCTGCATGCTGCGCCGGCGGCGATTGCCAAGGTGCATGAGCAGTCCAAGCGGTTTTCCGACGGGTTGGGTGAAGGGATCCATCGGCACTGGGATGCGCTGATCCGGCAGCTGGACCGGGAGGGGCTGGATTACCAGCACTGACAGGTTTTCTGTGGCCTCCAGCCCCCACAAGAACCCCACTGGATTGAGGCCTGTGGTGATCCTGTGCGAGCTGGCTTGCCGGCGATAGGGCCCGAACAAACACCTCATACCCCATTTAAGGATCACCCAATGCCCCCATTACACCTGGCCAGAAGCCTGCTGGCCTGCGCAACCCTGGCCTTCACGCTCGCCGCCTGCTCCCCCTCCGGCGAAGATGCCACCAGCAAAACCCTGAACATCGCCTTCTGGGGCGACAACACCACGCTGGTCAGCGTCGACCCGTTCCAGGTCTACTGGCTGGAGCACCGCGTACTGCTGCGCAACGTCGCCGAATCGCTCACTGACCAGGACCCGGCCACAGGCCGCATCATCCCTTGGCTGGCCAGCAGCTGGGAGGTCAGCGACGACGCGCTGCAGTACACCTTCCACCTGCGCCAGGACGTCTCCTTCAGCAACGGCGAGCGCTTCGACGCCCAAGCCGTGAAAACGGCCTTCGACAGCAACAAGGCCTTCGCTGCACAACTGCCCGCTACATTCGGCGCCACCTACCTGGCCGGCTTCGACCATGCCGAAGTGGTCGACCCGTTCACCGTCCGCCTGGTGCTTTCACGGCCCAACGCCGGCTTCCTGCAGGCCACATCCACCACCAACCTGGCCATTCTCGCCCCGGCCTCCTACGCGCTCAGTGCCCAGGAGCGTTCATTGGGCAAAATCATCGGCACCGGCCCGTTCATCCTCGAACACTACACCCCGGAAGTCGGCGCACGCCTGGTCAAGCGAGCGGACTATGCCTGGGCCTCGGCCAACGTCAAAAACCCTGGCGCCGCCCACCTGGACCGCGTGGAGATCAGCTATATCCCCGAAGAAAGCGTGCGCAACGGCCTGTTCCTGCAGGGCAAGGCTGACATCCTCTGGCCACGTAACCCGTTCTCCGAGGTTGACCTGAAGCTGTTCCAGGCAAAGGGTGCGGCCATCCAGAGCCGCTCGTTGCCAGGCCCGGCGCTCAACCTTTACCCCAACACCCGCAACGGCCGCCTGCTGGGTGACCGCCAGGTGCGCCTGGCCTTGCAGAAGGCCATCGACCGCACCAGCTATGCGCACACCGTCTACAACGCCGAATTCCCGGTGGTGACCGGCGTGTACGACGTGACCACGCCGTACTTCAAACCACAGACCAGCAAACTGGCCTACGACCCGCAGGGCGCCGAGCGCCTGCTGGATGCCGCCGGCTGGCGCAAGGGCGATGACGGCTACCGGCACAAGGACGGCAAACGCCTGACCCTGCGCTACAACCTCACCCCTGCCGAAAGCGCCGGTGATGTGCTGGTGCAGGACCAACTGCGCAAGGTTGGCATCGACCTCAAGCTGAACGTGCTGACCCGTGCCGAATGGGTGGCCGGCAACGCTTCGGGCAACTACGACCTCACCTCCACCTACATGACCCGCGCCGATCCGATCATCCTGCAGACCATCCTCGACCCGCGCGCCGCCAGCAGTGCCACCTTGGCCACCAATACTTACGAGCCACACGCACTGGCCCAGGCACAAACCTTGTTCGACAACGGCATTACCGCCACCCACGACGAACAACGCGCACAGGCCTATGGCCAGCTGCAAGACCTGCTGGTTGACGAAGCCTCGGCGTTCCCGCTGTACGAACGCGTGTGGCAAGCCGCCACCGCACCTCGGGTCAAGGACTTCCGCTGGACCGCCGAAGGTTTTGCCTTCCTCAGTGACATCCAGGTCGCGCAGCCATGAACCGCTACCTGATCGGCCGCATCGGCCAGGCGCTGCTGGTGCTGTGGGGCGCCTACACCATCACCTACTTCATTCTCTATCTGCTGCCTGGTGACACCCTGGCGATCATGCTCAGCGCCTCGGGTATGGAAGCCGATGGCCTGTCGCCCGAGGACCTGGCGAAGGCACGCGCCTACTACGGCCTGGACAAGGGCATTTTCGAGCAGTATTTCGACCTGCTATGGCGGGCACTGCACGGTGACCTGGGCCAGTCGTTGTCACTGAACCGCCCAGTGACCGCGCTGCTGGCCGAGCGCCTGCCGCAAACCCTGGCCCTCGCTGGCTTTGCCATCGCGCTGTCGTTGCTGGGCGGCATCGGCCTGGCCTACCTCACCGCCTACCTGCAATGGCAACCGCTGAAGGTGGCGCTGTCACGCTTGCCGTCACTGGGTTTTTCGGTACCGGTGTTCTGGATGGGGCTGCTATTGATCCAGGTGTTCGCCTTTGGCCTGGGCTGGTTCCCGGCCACCGGCAGCCAGGGGTTTGCCAGCCTGGTACTGCCGGCGGTGACGCTGGCCATCCCCAGTGCTGCGGTGTACGCGCAAGTGTTGCAACGCGGTTTCCAGGGTGTGTGGCAGGAGCCCTACATCGCCACCGCATTCGCCAAAGGCCTGAGCCGTGCGCAGGTGCAGGCACGACACGGCCTGCGCAATGCTGCCCTGCCAATTCTGACCCTGGTCGGTTTGCAGGTGGGCAACACGGTGTCCGGGGCCGTACTGGTCGAAACCATCTTTTCGCGCAACGGCGTTGGCCGTTTGGCCCAGGAAGCTGTACTGCGCCAGGACATTCCGGTGGTGCTGGCGATTGTGGCGGTATCGGCGGCAGCCTTCGTGCTGGTGAACCTGATCGTCGACCTGCTCTACCCGTACCTTGACCCCCGAATCGCCCATGCCACGAAGGTGACCTGACCATGACCGCCGATACTCACCTCCTGTGTGCTGCCCCACCGTCAGCCACCTGGAAGCGCCGCACACGCCTGCAACGCTTGGGCCAGGCGCTCGCCCCTTTGCTGGCGCGACCAGGCTTCAGCCTGGCGCTGCTGGTGGTGCTGTTCGCCCTGCTGGCGGCACTGGCGCCGCACTGGCTGACCAGTTTCGACCCTTACGCCACGTCGCCGGTCGACAAGCTACGGGCCCCTGACGCCGTCCACTGGTTCGGCACCGACGAGCTGGGCCGTGACCTGTATACCCGCGTGGTGTATGGCGCCAGCCTGTCGGTGCAGGCGGCATTGCTGGCAGTTGGCATTGCCCTGGCAGGCGGCTTGAGCCTGGGCGTACTCGCCGGGTTTGCCGGCGGGCGTCTGGCTGCCGCCCTCATGCGCCTGGTCGATGTACTGTTGGCCCTGCCCGGCCTGCTGCTGGCCCTGGCCATCGTTACCGCTATCGGTTTTGGCACGGTGCCGGTGGCGATCGCCGTCGGCGTCGGCATCATCCCCGGCTTTGCCCGCACCACCCGCGGCGAAGTGCTGCGGGTCAAGACCCTGCCCTATGTCGAGGCCGCACGCCTGGGTGGCGCCAGCTGGCGCCGCACCTTGCTGCGGCATGTGCTGCCCAATGCCTGGGGGCCTGTGGCCGTGCTGGCCACCTTGGACTTCGGCGCCGCCATCCTGGCCACTGCCGGCCTGAGCTTCCTCGGTTTTGGTGCAGCACCGCCAGCGGCGGAATGGGGCACCTTGATTGCCAACGGCCGGCACTTCCTGATCACCGCACCCTGGGTGTCGCTGCTGCCCGGCCTGTTCGTAGTCGCCGTGGTGTTCAGCCTCAACCACCTTGCCCGCAGCTTCGAGGAACATCCACAATGAACAACCAGCCTTTGCTTGTGGTACGCGACCTCAGCATCCGTTATCACGCCTCTGGCCAGACCACGCAAGCCGTCAAGCACCTTGCCTTCAGCCTGGGTCAGGGCGAAACGGTGGCCATTGTCGGCGAGTCAGGTTCGGGTAAGTCGACCTTGGCAAACGCCCTGCTCGGCCTGCTACCAGGCACGGCGCGCATCGACAGCGGCCAGCTGTGGGTTGACGGGCTGGATGTGGTGCGCGCCAGCGAGCGGCAGAAGCGCCAGCTGCGTGGGCGTACGGTGGGCCTGGTACCGCAAGACCCGATGGTCAGCCTGAACCCCACCCTGCGCATCGGGCAGCAGATTGGTGAGGCACTGGTGCTGGCCCAAGGCGTCCGCTCACGCAGCGTGGATGCCGATGTGCTGGCACTCCTCGCCCAGGTTGGCCTGGACAACCCGGCCCTGCGCGCCCGCCAGTACCCGCACGAGCTGTCTGGCGGCATGCGCCAGCGGGTGCTGATTGCCATCGCCCTGGCCGGCAACCCACGCCTGATCATCGCCGATGAACCCACCAGCGCGCTGGACGTGACCGTGCAACGCAAAATCCTCGATCATTTGCAGCGGCTGGTGGCCGAGCGTGGCATCTCATTGCTGATCATCACCCACGACCTGGGCATGGCCACCGACCGCGCAAACCGCCTGCTGGTGATGAAACAGGGCGAGCTGGTGGAACACGGCTCACCTGCGCAGATCCTGAAGGCACCGCAGCACCCGTACACCCGCGCCCTGCTCAATGCCGCGCCGGCATTCAGTGCCCGTCGCCAGCCCCGGCAACCGCCGCCGGGCGCAAAGCCGATCCTTAGCCTGCAGGGGGTTGGCAAAACGTTCGCGTTGCCCAAGGTAAAAGGCCAGAACAACGGCTTTGTCGCGTTGCAGGGCCTGGACTTGCAGGTTCACCCGGGGCAAACGCTGGCCATCGTCGGTGAATCCGGTTCGGGCAAGAGCACCACCCTGCGCATCGCCCTTGGCCTGGAGGCGCCCAGCCAGGGCCGTGTGCTGTTCGACCAACAGGACGTCACCGGCCACGGCTGGCGCCAGTTCCGCCCCTTGCGCCGACGCATGCAGCTGGTCCAGCAAAACCCCTTCGCCGCCCTCGACCCGCGTTTCACGGTGTTCGACGGCATCGTCGAGCCGCTGGTGGCGTTTGGCCTGCTCAAAGGTGCGGCACTGGAGCAGCGCGCACGCGAACTGATCGAACGCGTGCACCTGCCTCTGCATTACCTTGACCGCCTGCCCCGCGAACTGTCCGGCGGCCAGCGGCAGCGGGTGGCCATCGCCCGGGCGCTGGCACTACAGCCAGAACTGTTGCTGCTCGACGAGCCAGTAAGTGCGCTGGATGTATCGGTACAGGCACAGATTCTGGCACTGCTGGATGAGCTGCAACGGGAGCTGGGCATGGCTTATGTGCTGGTATCGCATGACCTGGCGGTGGTAGCGAGCATGGCTGACCAAGTGCTGGTGCTGCGCCAGGGGCAGGTGGTGGAGCGCGGGACGGTGGCGCAGGTGTTCGACAGGCCGACGAGTGATTACACGCGAGAGTTGATTGCTGCCGTGCCTGGGCGGTTGGTCACTGTTGCAGCTTGAGTTTGAAGGCCTCGGGGGCGCTTTGCGCCCCCAGCAATCTCAGGTCAGCCTCAAACTCAAAATGCGTATTAAGCATCATTAAACACTGCTGTTATTTTTGTTTTTCATAATTAGCATAGAACAACAAAGCCTTTCACAACCCCGCCCCACACCCGCTAAGGTCACTCCAGACCGACCCCTTTCCTGGCGGAGGCCGTCCACCACGACCACCCCAGGAGCCTTGCACGCATGCCACCTCTCTCACCCGCACCCCTGCTTCATCTTCGCCCACGGGCCAGGTGACGCATGACTGTCCCCATTCCATTTGCAACACAACCCACAGGTACTCCGATGAGCAAACGACAAATCCGCCTGGGCGCCATGATCCATGGCGTCGGCCACGGCTGGGGCGAATGGCGCCACCCACAGGCGCTGGCCGATGCCAGCGTCAATTTCGGCTTCTACAAACAGCAGGCAAAGCTGGCCGAGGCGGCAAAGTTCGACTTCGCCTTCATCGCCGACAGCCTGCACATTCACGCCCGCTCCAGCCCGCACTACCTCAACCGTTTCGAGCCGCTGACCATCCTTTCGGCACTGGCGGCGGTGACCGAGCACATCGGCCTGGTGGCCACGGTCACGGTCAGCTACACCGAGCCGTTCCAGGTAGCTCGCCAATTCGCTTCGCTGGACCTGATCAGCGGCGGGCGCGCAGGCTGGAACGTGGTGACCTCCTGGCTTTCCGGCACCGCTGACAACTTCGGCAAGGCTGAACACCCGCCGCATGCCGTGCGTTACCGGATTGCACGTGAGCATGTGGATGTGGTCAAGGGGCTGTGGGACTCATGGGAAGACGACGCCTTTACCCGCAACAAGCACAGCGGCCAGTTCTTCGACCCGGCCAAGTTGCACACCCTTGGCCACCAAGGTGAGTTCTTCAAGGTCAAAGGCCCGTTGAACATCCAGCGCTCGCCCCAGGGCCAGCCGCTGATCTTCCAGGCAGGCGTATCGGAAGACGGCCGCAACTTCGCGGCGCAGAACGCCGACGCCATCTTTGTCAGCCCGGAATCGTTCGACGACGCCCACGCCTATTACCAGGACCTCAAACAGCGAGCCGCACGCCATGGCCGCGCCCCGGACGCACTGTTCATCCTGCCCGGCATCCGCCCCATCGTCGGCCGCAATGTCGAGGAGGTCGAGCAGCGCTACCAGCAGGCCGTCGACCTGGTGAGCATCGAAGATGCCCTGGTTGCCCTGGGCCGCCCCTTCAACGACTACGACTTCAGCCAACATGATCTGGATGCGCCCTTCCCCGATCTCGGCACCCTGGGCAACGACAGCCACAAAGGCACCTCGGACCAGCTCAAGCAGCTGGCCCGGGATGAAAGCCTGAGCCTGCGCGAACTGGCACTGCGCTTTTCGCGCCCGCGCAGGGACTTCGTCGGCACCCCGGAGCAGGTTGCCGATGCCTTGCAGCACTGGTTTGAAAACGGGGCTGCCGACGGCTTCATCATCAACTCATTGCTACCTGACGGCCTGCAGTACTTCACCGAACACGTGGTGCCGCTGCTGCAAGCCCGTGGCCTGGTTCGCCGTGAGTACAGCGATACAACCCTGCGCAGCCATTTTGGCCTCGACGTGCCAGAAAACCGCAACACCCTGCGCCGCAACCAGGCAGCGCTTGCCTGAGCCCCCCCAGACAAGGAGTTTTGTTTCATGAGCCTCGAGTTCATCGGCCTCATCGGCCCGCAGGAAAGCAGCGAATCCCAAGCACCCCGTGGCCCGCTGGTTGATCTGGCGTTCATCAAGGCCTTCTCCCAGGCCCAGGAATATGGCGGCTTCGACAAGGCATTGCTGGCGGTCAACACCAGTGCGCCGGACTCTATGATCCTGGCCAGCTACGTGGCAGCACTGACCGAGCGCATCGGCCTGCTGGTCGCCCACCGCCCGGGCTTCCAGGCGCCAACCTTCGCTGCCCGCCAGTTCGCCACCCTCGACCAGCTGAGCCGTGGCCGAGCTTCGATCAATGTCATCACCGGGGGCGACAGCGGCGACCTGCAGCGCGATGGCGACTTCCTCGACAAGGATGCCCGTTATGCCCGCACGGATGAATACCTGCAGGTACTGCGCGACACCTGGACCCGCCAGGAGCCTTTCGACCACCAGGGCACTCACTACCGCGTTGAAGACAACCTGACCTTGGTCAAACCGGTGCAGCATTTGCCCATCTACTTCTCCGGTGCGTCAGACGCCGCGGTCGAAGTGGCCGCCAAGCACGCCGACGTCTACATGATGTGGGGCGAACCGCTGGAGCAGGTGCGCGAGCGCATCGCCAAGGTGCGCAAGGCCGCCGCCCGCTACGGGCGCGAGAAGCACATCCGCTTCAGCCTGTCGTTGCGACCGATTCTGGGCGGTACCGAGGCAGAAGCCTGGGCCCGCGCCGAACGTATTCTGGCCGATGCCCAAGCGCGCATCGGTATCCGCCAGGGCAATCGCCGCGAGAAAAACTTCGGCAAGAGCAACGCCGGCTCCGAACGCCTGGTGCAGCTGGCCAGCCAGCGCAAGGTGCATGACACCCGGCTGTGGACCGAGATTGCTGCGTTGGGCGGCGGTGCAGGTAATTCCACTTCGCTGGTAGGGACTGCGGACCAGGTGGCCGAGGCGGCGTTGGCCTACTACGAACTGGGGGTGACTACCTTCCTGTTCCGCGGCTTTGACCAGCTGCGCGATGCGGTGGAATACGGCCAGGACCTGATCCCGCGGATTCGTGCGCTGGTTGAACAACGTGAGGCTGGGCGCACCGCGCGCACAGCCTAGATCTCGACTCGCAGCACCGGCCTCTTCGCGGCGGTTCGACGCGAAGAGGCCGGTGCAGGAAAACACTTCCCAAACACCTTACGCCAGCCCTGTCAGGGCCTGGCGCCTATTCGCCTGCGTGCTCCACCGTATTCCGAGGACATGATGTCTAGAACACCGCTTTTCGCCCTGCCCCTGGCCTGCCTGCTCACCCCGTTCGCCGACGCTGCTGCAACCACCGAAGACCAACGCCTGGACACTGTCACGGTGATCTCCACTGGCATGCGTGGCAACCAGCGCACCGTCGCCGACAGCCCGGCCCCCATCGACGTGATCAGCAACGAACAGTTGCTGCGCACCGGCCGCGCCGAGCTGTCCGAGGCCATTTCCAAACTGCTGCCCTCGTTCAACTTCGGCACCAACATCGCCGGTTTCCAGTCTGGCGTGCGGCCGCTGAGCAACCGCGGCCTGGGCCCGGCCTACACCTTGGTACTGGTCAATGGCAAACGCCGCCACAACAGCGCCGTGCCGGCCAGCGGCTCGACGGACAACAGCGGTGCCAACGCCGTGGATATCGACATGATCCCGGTCAGCGCGGTGTCGCACATCGAAGTCCTCAAAGACAGCGCGGCGGCTCAGTACGGCTCGGATGCGGTAGCCGGGGTGATCAACATCATCCTCAAAAGCGCCAGCAGTGGCGGCCATTACGAAAGCAGCTATGGCCAGCTGTACAGCGGCCAGGGCGAAACCATCAAGCTGGCTGGCGACCAGGGTTTCGGCCTGGGTGACGGCGGTTTCCTGCACCTGTCGGGGGAGGCACGCAAGCGCGGCACCGCCAACTGGATCGACAAAGCCGACCCTGGTTACCGGGCCTACTTCGAGGACGACCGCCAGGCCGCCTGGGACCACCGCGCTGTGAAGAACGGCGACCCCGACCTGCGCGCCTTCAACCTCGGTTACAACGCCGAACTGCCCATCAGCGACGACCTGAAACTGTATTCGTTCGCCACCTATGCCGAGCGCAAGCTCGAAGCCTTCAACAACTATCGACTGCCCAACAGCAACGCCTCGATCCCCGAGTTGTTCCCCGACGGGTACTTCCCGCTCAACAACATCAAAGACACCGACTACCAGTGGCTGCTCGGCACCCGGGGTGCCGCCGGTGCCTGGGACTGGGACCTGTCCACCACGTACGGGCGCAACAAGAACCAGCAGTCCAGCGACCTCACCATCAACCCTACCTACGGCCCGGCCTCGCCAACCTCGTTCGATGACCTGGCGACTTTGCAGTTCGACCAGTGGGTAAACAACCTGGACATCACCCGCGCTTTTGATCGCGTGTTTGGCCTGGCCGTACCAACCCGCGTCTCGGCGGGCCTGGAACACCGTTGGGAGCGCTTCCAGACCTTCGCCGGCGACCCCGTCGCCTACGGCGTCGGGCCCTACACTTACCCGGCCACCCTGGCCGACGGGCGCCCCAACCCGCTCTACGCGCTGGCCAACGGCCAGACCGCCGTGGGCGCCCAGGCTGCGCTGACCATCCGCCCGGAAGACGAGGCCGATGTGAAGCGCAACAACTATGCCGCCTACATCGACCTCGGCCTGGACCTGACCCCGCGCTGGTACCTGGGCACCGCCGCGCGCGTCGAGCACTACGACGACAACTCGGGCAACACCGCCAGCTTCAAGCTCAATTCACGCTATGAACTGAGCGAAACCGTGGCAATCCGCGGCACTTTGGGCAGCGGTTTCCGTGCCCCGTCGCTGACCCAGAGCGGCTATACGGTCAGCGACAACCGCACCGCGCTGGACGCTGACGGCAATGTGGTGCCGGCCTTGCGCCGCACCGTGGCGCCTGGCAGTGCCGCGGCGCTGGCATTCGGCGGCGACAAGCTCGACCCGGAGAAATCGCGCAACGCCGGCCTGGGCCTGACCTGGCAACCGGCGCGCCGTACCAGTGTCACCCTGGACACCTACCTGATCGACATCGACGACCGCATCCTGTTGACCGAAAACCTCTACGACCGGCAGAACGGTGCCGGTGCCATTGGCGATATGCTCCAAGCACTGGGCCTGGCACGCACCACCTGGATCAACTACTACACCAATGCCTTCGACACCCGTACCCGCGGCCTCGACCTGGTAGGTGACCACACCAGCGAATTCGGTGCCTGGGGCGATGTGCGCTGGACCTTGGGCTTCAACTGGAACAAGACCACTGTGCGCGGCAGCCGGGGCACGCCCGCAGCGCTGGCGGCAGCCGGTATCGAGGTGGTCGGCCATGGCCGCGAAGGTGACCTGGTGGCGGCCTCGCCGAAAACCAAATGGGTACTGGGCAGTCAGTGGTTGCTGGGTAGCTTCACCGGCACCTTGCAGACCACCCGCTACGGCAAGGTCGAGACCTGGCAGCAGAATCAGGCCCAGGACCGCACCTTCGGCGCCAAGTGGATTACCGACCTGGACCTGTCGTACCTGCTGTTCGACAGCTTGACCGTCAGCCTGGGCGGCACCAACATCTTCAATGTACGGCCCGACAAGAACGGCGTGTACAACGCCAACGGCAACCAGGCGGCCTACGGCAACCCGCCGTTTCATCCAGGTGGCGGGTACTGGTACACCAAGCTGGCGTATGACTTCTGAAAACATCCTTTGGGTTTAGCGCGGACCTCAGTGGGAGCGGGCAAGCCCGCGAATCAGGCAGATGCGGTGGATGGCACCGGCTTTGCCGGTGTTCGCGGGCGAGCCCGCGCCCACAATGATTGGGCAAACTTTCACCCTGAGCACGGCAGTCACTCGCACACATGGCAATTGACGCAAACCCCGCCCCATGCTCTCCTTATGCCTCACGTTCAGGTGCCCCCCAGGGGGTGAAACGGGAAACCGGTGCGTCGCAGGCCCTCCATCAGGGCCGGACAAGCCCGGTGCTGCCCCCGCAACGGTAAGCGAGTGAAGCGTCTGTGCCACTGTGCCTTATAGTCCGGCATGGGAAGGTGACGCTTTTCAGGAGCCCTGCTCCTCCTCGCAAGCCCGGAGACCGGCCTGGCGTTCATGAACACCCCGCGGTGGGCGGGCGCTGTTGCATTCCCCTGGGCGGCCACGCATCAGGGATGCCGCGCTTGCCCGTTGCCCACAAAAAGCAGAGGAACGCGTCATGCCCGTCACCAGCGCCAAGCCACACAGCCTTGCCACCCCCGTCACCCTCAGCCAGCGCATCGTCATTGCCGTTGGCGCAAGCCTGCTGGGCCTGTGCCTGGTGTACTTCGCCGGTTTTTCGCACATCGAGGCCGTGCACAACGCCGCTCACGACACCCGCCACAGCGCCGCCTTCCCCTGCCACTGAGTACGCCTGATGATCACGCGCATTGCCCGTACCGCGGGCTTCAGTGGGCTGCTTGCGGCCCTGCTGCTGACCCTGCTGCAAAGCTTCTGGGTCGCCCCGCTGATTCTTGAGGCGGAAACCTACGAATCCTCGGCCCCGGCCGCACACCACGAACATGGCGGCGAAGTGGCCGCCCATGAGCACAGCGCCGACGCCTGGTCGCCGGAAGACGGCTGGCAGCGGGTGCTGTCCACCACCGGTGGCAACCTGGTGGTTGCGGTCGGCTTCGCCCTGATCCTCGCCGCCCTCTACAGCCTGCGCGAACCGCAGCGTGCCGGCACCGGTGTGCTGTGGGGCCTGGCCGGTTTCGCCGTGTTCTGTCTGGCGCCAACGTTGGGGCTGCCACCGGAACTGCCCGGCACCGCTGCCGCCGACCTGGGGCAACGCCAGGCCTGGTGGATTGGCACGGCCAGCGCCACCGCCCTTGGCCTGGCCTTGCTGGTGTTCGCCCGGCACTGGCTGTTGAAGGCGCTGGGCGCCGTGTTGTTGATAATCCCCCATGTGATCGGCGCGCCACAGCCCGACGTGCATGAAAGCCTGGCCCCCGCAGCACTGGAGACTCAGTTCAAGATGGCCTCCTGGCTGACCAACGCTGCATTCTGGGTGGCCTTGGGCCTGCTCAGTGCATGGCTGTTCCGCCGTTCCAGCCAGGCCTGATGCCGGCCTTCTACGCCGGCTTCGGCTGCCGCCGAGGTTGCCCGGTGGATACATTGCAAACCCTGCTGCACCAAGCCTTGGCTAGCCAGGGCCTGGTGCTTGCCGACCTGCGCGGCATTGCCAGCATCAGCCTCAAGGCCGACGAACCCGGCTTGCAGCAACTGGCCGAACGCCTTGGCTTGCCCTTGGTGCTGTACCATAGCGCACAACTGCAAGCCTTTGAGCCGCTGCTCAGCCACCGCTCTGCCACAGCCCATGCCCACAGCGGCTGCTGGGGCGTGGCCGAGAGCGCGGCACTGGCGTTGGCCAGCCAGCGGCCCGGCTGCACCGCCGGGTTACTGCTGACCCGCCAGGTACTGGGCCCGGCGACCCTGGCCCTGGCCTGCTGAACATTTCGCTCCTCTTTCCTGCAAGGACTTTCCATGACGGTGTACTTCATCGGTGCCGGCCCCGGCGACCCTGAACTGATCACGGTCAAAGGCCAACGGCTGATTCGCCAGTGCCCAGTGATCATCTATGCCGGCTCACTGGTACCTGCTGCCGTGCTCGAAGGCCACAAGGCCCAGATCGTGATCAACAGTGCCGAGCTGCACCTGGAACAGATCATCGCCGCCATGCGCAGCGCGCACGAACAAGGCCAGGACGTGGCCCGTGTACACAGCGGCGACCCCAGCCTGTACGGCGCCATCGGTGAACAGATCCGCCACCTGCAGGCGCTGGGCATCGATTACCAGATCATCCCCGGGGTCACCGCCACGGCGGCCAGCGCGGCGCTACTTGGCTGCGAACTGACCCTGCCACAGGTGGCGCAGACGGTGATACTCACTCGCTATGGCGACAGTTCACCCATGCCACCTGGGGAGCAACTGGGCGACCTGGCGCGCCACGGCAGCACCTTGGCGATTCACCTCGGGGTCAAACACCTCTCGCGGATCGTCGAAGAACTGCTGCCGCACTACGGTGCGCACTGCCCGGTGGCGGTGGTACGTCGTGCCACCTGGCCGGACCAGGACTGGGTGCGCGGCACCCTTGGCGATATCGTCGAACGCGTCGCAGCCAAAGATTTTCGCCGCACGGCGCTGATCCTGGTAGGCCATGTGCTAGGGGATACCCCCTTCGCCGAATCGGCCTTGTACCGTGCCGGGCATGCCCACCTGTACCGCCCTGGGGACTGAGCATTGCCAGTATTGCCGCCCGCGTAGCAGACTCCGGGTTCCCGCCTGCGAACAGGAGTCACGCCCATGCTGGAATTACGCCCCAACTGCGAGTGCTGCGATACTGACCTGCCGGGCGACAGCCCCGATGCGCTGATCTGCTCCTTCGAATGCACCTTCTGCCGTGCCTGCGCCGACACACGCCTGCAAGGCCGCTGCCCGAACTGCGCCGGCCAGCTAGTGCCCCGGCCGACGCGTGTCGGTCAGGCGCTGGCCAATAACCCCGCCGCCACCCAGCGTGTGAACAAAGCGCACGCCACCTGCGCCTGACGCCCTTCCAAACAGACATCGCCGCTTTCTCGGGGTGATGTCTTTCACGCTTCTTGTAGGATTTTTCCACAACAAGCACGCGGATTATCAACACTTCTATACTCGGCATTACCAAACTTCGGGATTGGTCGTATCTTGCAGCGCTTCCGATTAACCCACTTGCAGACGTATTCCGGAGTGATCCAGGAAGCGGACCACATCCCGACAGGAGTTTTCCACATGACAACCGTGCTGATCGTCGACGACCACCCCATTGTCCGACTGTCCTTGCGCCTACTGCTCGAGCGTGAACGCTTTCATGTTGTCGGTGAGGTGGGTAACGGCAGCGAAGTGGCTCAGGTAGCCCGCGATCTGCGCCCGGATGTAGTCGTGCTCGATATTGGCCTGCCCGGTCTGGATGGCATGGAAGTGATCAAACGCCTGCAAAGCCTTGAGCCGGTGCCCAAGATCATGGTGCTGACGGGCCAAGCCACTGACCTGTACGTACGGCGTTGCCTGGATGCCGGCATCGGCGCCTTCGTCACCAAGGAAGAAGACCACGAAGCACTGCTGTTCGCCCTCAAGGCGCTGGTCAAAGGCTATTCGACCTTCCCGCAAATGTCGGTCAACAGCAACTCGCTGGAAAGCGAACCGGTGCGCCTTGCCAGCCTGTCGAACCGTGAAATGGAGGTGCTGCGGCGCCTGGCGCGCGGTGAAAACAACAAGAATATCGGTACCCGCATGAATCTGAGTGCCAAGACCATCAGCACCTACCGAGGCCGGATCATGGAAAAGCTCAAAACCGAATCTCTGGTCGAGATGGTCGACCTGGCCAAACGCAACAGCGTCTACTGAGCGTTCGGCCGCCATGAAGCGCCTGCTGGCGTGCATGCTCCTGGCCATCGGCCTGGCCGCCCCCACCGCGCTGCTGGCCCGCAGCGAAGCTCGGCAACTGCTGGCGCGCTCTGTCAGCGCAGCAGCCCCACTGCAACTGTCCAGCGAAGACCGGGCCTGGCTGCAGCGACGTCAATACCTGGTGCTAGGCAGTTCGCGGCCCGACTATCCACCGTTCGAATTGAACGCCAGCCAACAGGACTACGAAGGGATCAGTGCAGACTACGCAGGTATCATTGCCGAACTGCTGGGCATACACGTCGAGGTGCGCCGATTCGATAGCCGCCACGAAGCCATCGCCGCGTTGCGGGAGGGCGGTATTGACCTTCTGGGCAGCTCCAATGCCTTCGAGGCGGCAGATGCCGAGCTTGAACTGAGCACGCCGTATGCAGACGACCTGCCGGTCATCGTCACACGCGAGGGGAGCAGCCTGAAGAACCAACCCGACCTCGCCGGCTTGCGCCTGGCCATGGTCGATCACTACCTGCCGGCCAGCACCGTACGCGGTCTGTATCCAAAAGCGCAGTTAAGCTTGTACCGCTCGACCCTTGCCGGGTTGGCAGCCGTCGATCTGGGCGAGGCCGATGCGTACCTGGGCGATGCCATCAGCACCGACTTCACGATTGGCAAGAACTATCAAGGCACGCTGAGAATCGACCACTTCTGTCAGGTTCCGGCTGGCGCATTTGCATTTGCCTTGGCCAGCGACAACCCTCGCTTGCATCGGCTGGTCGACATGGCGCTGGCCCGCATAAGCGAAAGCGAGCGCCTTAACATCCTGCGCCGCTGGAGCAGTGGCAACACCAGCCTGCTGTTGCAGCGCCACCTCACTGACTTGAGCAGCGAAGAAAAAGCCTGGATCGCAGCCCACCCCTACATCGATGTATTGGTCAACACTTCGCTGGCGCCATTGACGTTCAACGACGCCGAACACCGCCCAACCGGCATCACCCTTGACCTGCTGAAACAGATTTCATTGCGTACCGGGCTACAGTTCCGCCCGGTCGAAAGCGATTCGGCGCAGGCGATGGTCGAGCGCCTGGTCCGCGGCGATGCACACATGATCGGCGCCCTGGGCTACGGCGCGGAGCGCTCGAAACAGCTGCGCTATACCCGCCCCTACCTGGTCAGCCCACGCGTACTGGTTACGCGCAGCGACAGCACTTACCCCGCACAAACCAAAACGCTGGATGGCCAGCGCATCGCTTTGGTACGCGGCTCGCCGCAGAGGGCACTGCTGCAACAGCGCTATCCGCAAGCCAGGCTGGTCGAAGTGGACAACCCGCTCGGCCTCATGGAGGCCCTGGCCGGCGGGGCTGCCGATGTGGCCCTTGCCAGCCACATCAATGCCGCCTACTACATCAGCCATGTTTTCAAGGGCCGCTTGCGCATCGCCAGCGTACTGGATGAAGACCCGGCCATTGCGGCCTTCGCCGTGGCTGCGGACCAGCCGCAGCTCCAGGCCATTCTCGACAAGGCGCTGCTGAGCATTCCACCCGAAGAGCTCGACCAGCTGGCCAATCGCTGGCGCACCAGCACCCTGGTCAGCGACAGCGCTTGGCGCGATTACCGCACACTGGCCTTGCAGGTACTGGTGTTGTCGGCCCTGCTGCTGGCAGGCGTGGTGTTCTGGAACAGCTACCTGCGCAAACTGATCAATCAGCGCACCGAGGCCCAACACGCGCTGCAAGCTCAGCTGGCCCTGAGCCGAGGCCTGCTCGAACAGCTGCGTCAGGCAAAGGACGACGCCGAACAAGCCAGTCAAACCAAAAGTACCTTCCTGGCCACCATGAGCCATGAAATCCGCACCCCGATGAATGCCGTGATCGGCCTGCTGGAGTTGGCCCTGGAAGACAGCCGCGAGGGCCGTTGCGACGCCCAGACCCTGCAGACTGCCCATGACTCGGCCATCGGCCTGCTTGAACTGATTGGCGATATTCTGGACATTTCCCGCATCGAGTCCGGGCACATCACCCTGCAACCGGTGCCCACAAACCTGGTCGAACTGGTACGCGCTACCGTGCGGGTTTTCGAGGGCAACGCCCGGGCCAAAGGCTTGCTTCTGCACGCTGAGCTGCCTGCCGGGCCGGTCTGGGTGCTGGCAGACCCGCTGCGACTCAAACAGATCCTGTCCAACCTGATCAGCAACGCCATCAAATTCACCGACCGCGGCGAGGTCCAGGCCAGCTTGCTGACGCCCCCAGCCGATGGGCAAAGCCGCCTGCCAGTTGAACTGTCTGTGCGCGACACCGGCATCGGCATCAGCCCACTTGATCAGGCCCGGCTGTTCCACGCCTTCGTTCAGGCTGACGGCCCGCGAACCCACCAAGGGGCGGGCCTGGGATTGGTCATCAGCCGCACCTTTGCCGAACTGATGGGTGGCAGCTTGAGCCTGCAAAGCGTCGAAGGCGTTGGCACCAAGGTACAGGTCAGCCTGCAATTGCCAACCTGCCCAGCACCAGAGCCCGCACAGCAACTGGACCCGGTAGCGGAACGCAGCACTGGCCCGTTGGAAATCCTGGTTGTCGACGACTACCCGGCCAACCTTCTATTGCTGGAGCGGCAACTGCACACCTTGGGCCATCACGTGACCTTGGCAGACAACGGCCAGATTGCCCTGGAGCGCTGGCAGGCAGCGCGTTTCGACCTGGTGATCACCGATTGCAGCATGCCGGTCATGGACGGCCACGAACTCACCCGTCGCATTCGCAGCCTTGAAGCCGAACGCGACCTGCCGGCGTGCCAGATCCTCGGCGTGACTGCCAATGCCCAGGCCGAAGAGCGTGACCGTTGCCTGGCCAGCGGCATGGACGAGTGCCTGTTCAAGCCGATCGGCCTGCACACACTCAAGGCCCATCTCCCCCAGGCCCGCGGCGCCCAAGAAACGCCACTGCACAGTAGCGGCTTCAACCTGGCTGAGTTGCGCCACCTCACCCAGGACGACAAGCAACTGACGCGTCATCTGCTGGAACAGCTGTCGATCAGCGTTGGCGAGGACCTGACCGCCTTGCGGGCGCTGGCGCCCGGGGCCGCCGATGAGGACGTGCGTACCCTGGCTCACCGAATCAAGGGTGGCGCGAAGATGATCAGGGTGCGCGGCGTGGTGAAGGATTGCGAAGCCATCGAGAACGCTCATGCGCGGGGCCTGCCAACGGCTGTCGAACGTGAACGGCTGCAAATCAGCCTGCAGGCCCTGCTGAACGAACTGAAGGATGCGCTCAATGCAATTGCAACGTCGAGCTGATCTGGCTGATCGCATCCACCACGTGCCGTGAGCCCTGCTGGATTTCCATGATCACCGTACCGGCCTCATTGGCCAGCGCAACCCCATGACCGGTGCGGGTCAAACTCGATTGCATGCTGGCCACCGCCAGCAGTGACAGGTCGTGGTTCTGCCGTACAACGTCGACGATTTCCAGGGTTGCCTTGCTGGTCCGCGCCGCCAGGTTGCGCACCTCGTCGGCTACCACGGCAAAACCTCGCCCGTGCTCACCGGCGCGGGCCGCCTCGATGGCCGCATTCAGGGCCAACAGGTTGGTCTGGTCGGCAATTCCACGTATGGTCAGCACGATCTGACCGATTACATCCGATTGCTTGCTGACCGCGTCGATGCTGCGGGCAGCGTCGTTCAGCTCATGGGAAATCTGCTCGATTACCTGCACCGTCTGCTGTACCACCTCGGTGCCCTTGCGCGCGCAGGCATCGGTCTGCATGGAACTGGCATGGGCGGCATCGGCGGCGGTTTGCTGCGTGCTGACCTGGCGGGTGATGTCACTGGCGAACTTCACCACTTTGTACAAGCGGCCCTTGCTGTCGAATATCGGGTTGTAAGAGGCCTCCAGATAGACCATCTGGCCCTGCTTGTTGATGCGCTCGAAGCGGTGCGAATGGTACTCGCCGCGGTTGAGCGATGCCCAGAACTCGCGGTACTCAGCCGACTCGCGCTCCTGCGGCAGGCAAAACAGCCCGTGATGGCGGCCGACTACCTCGTCCAGGCGATAGCCCATGGTATCGAGGAAGTTCTGGTTGGCCTTGATCACGCGGCCTTGCGGGGTGAACTCGATCACCGCCATGGAGCGGCTGATGGCCTTGAGCAGGCTCTCGCTCTCGTGCTCCAGCACCACCCGCTGGCTGATGTCCGCTGCCACCTTGATCACACTGGTGACTTGGCGGTGCTCATCCAGCACCGGCATGTAACTGGCCTCCAACCAGACCTCACGGCCGGCCTTGTCGAGGCGTTCGAATGTACCGCTGATGGCCTTGCCTTGGCCCAATTCGCGCCACAATTGTTGGTATTCGGCACTTTGCGCGTAGCCCGGCTCGCAAAACACCCGGTGATGCTTGCCACGCAGTTCGTCGGCGCTATAGCCCATGGCCTGGCAGAAACGCTCGTTGGCATCGAGGATGGTGCCATCCGGGGCGAACTCGATCATCGCCATCGAACGGCTGATCGCCGCCAATTTGGCTTGCGTGCCGCTCAAGGCCTGGTGAGTGCGCTGGATCTCAACCAAATCGGATTTGCGATGGAAATCGAACATGACGCCGGGCTCCTTTATGCGCGGTGTCCTGAGCATAGATCGCCGTTGGCGCCGTGCAAGCACAGTGCTATCACTTTAGGATTACTACATTAATAGGACAGAACGCCTGCACAGCTACGGGCTCCCGCTACGAACTCTCGCGCACCATCAGCTCAAAGCCCAGATCCTGCTGCGTATCCGCCACCCGCTTGCCATCGAGCAACGCCAGCAGCGCCTGCGCCGCGCCACGCCCAACGGCTGCCCGGGGCGTGCGAATCGAGGTCAGGCGCGGCACCATGTGGGCCGACGCCGGCAAGTCGTTGAACCCCACCATCGCCACCTGGCGGGGCACTTCCACCCCTTGGCGCAATGCCTGCAGCACCGCCCCCTGCGCCAGGTCGTCGTTGCAGAAGAAGATACCGTCGACATCTGGCGCCTGCTGCAGCAACTGGCTGAACAGCACACTGCCCAGGGCAATGGATGAAGGCTGCGGCGCCAGTACCTCCAGCTCGGCCGCCTGCAAACCGGCCTCAGCCAACGCCTGGCGGAAACCTTCGGCCCGCTGCATCACCCGTGGGTCGAGCTGCGCGGCAATGAACGCCAGGCGTTTGCGCCCGCGCTCGATCAAGTGCCGGGCCGCGGCGCGCCCGGCCTGCTGCTGCGAAAAACCGACCGACAATGCCCCTGGCTCGCCATTGAGTTCCATCATGTGCACACACGGCACACCGCTGGCGGTCAACATCTGCCGCGCCGCGTCGCTGCGCTCGAAACCGGTCAACAGCATGCCGCAGGGCTGGTAGGCCAGGTAATTACGGATCAGGTTTTCTTCTTCGGCAAGGTCGTAGTGATAGTTGCCGATCAGCACCTCGAGCCCACGGGGGCGCATGACCTCGTGAATGGCTTCCAGGGTGTCGATGAACAGCTGGTTGGACAGCGACGGGATCAACACCACCACCGACTGGCTGCGAGCCGAGGCCAAGGCGCGGGCTGCCGGGTTGGCCACATAGCCCAGGCTCGCCGCTGCAGCGACGACCTTCTCGACCAGCTCTGGCGCAACCGTGCTGACCCCGCGCAAGGCGCGCGAAGCGGTGATGGGGGAAACCCCGGAAAGCCTGGCAACTTCTGCCAGGGTTGGACGACCTGTAGTACGGGAGCCGGTGCGGGTCATGGATGTTGTAATTTTACTACTTGCAAGGAGAGGGAACGGCCACTAAGGTAGCGCTGTCTCAGGACGCAGGCAATGTAATCTTTGGCGGCAGCCACCGCGCGCTCGCTACCAAGCGTCCATACTGCGTAAGGACAAGACCAATAACACCGGGGAGGTGGCTGTTCGTCGGCGACGAGACAGCGCTATCTCACCCCGCAGGAGGTACTGATGAATTCTCCCCTGTCCGCCATCGTGGTAATGGGCGTGGCCGGTTGCGGCAAAAGCTGCATCGGCGCTGCCATTGCTGCCAGAAGCGGCGGCCGCCTGATTGAAGGCGACGCTTTTCACCCTGCCGAAAACATCCGCAAGATGAGCGCTGGCATCCCGCTGGACGACAGCGACCGTGCCGGCTGGCTGGTGCGCCTAGGCCAGGAGTTGCAGGCCACCACCCAGGCCGGGGAACGCCCGATACTGACCTGCTCGGCGCTCAAGCGCCGCTACCGCGATACCCTGCGCGATGCCATGCCAGGGCTGGTGTTCGTATTTCTCGAACTGTCGCCCGCCGAGGCCGAAAAACGCGTGCTGGCGCGCCCTGGGCACTTCATGCCGGCCAGCCTCATCGACAGCCAGTTTGCTGCCCTCGAATCGCCACATGGCGAGCCGCTCACACTGGCACTGGACGCCACCCAGCCCATCGATGCGCTCGCCGAAGCGGTAGACCGCTGGCTAAAGCGCGCCGGTGAGCAGGGCCTGGCGCAAACCGCCTGACCCCGCGGTTTTCCCGGCTCACCAAAGACAGCGCTACCTCGACCCGCAGGTGCGGGAATAGTTCCAAGACGCTACGCCAAAAACAACGATAAGATCGAGGCCTTCAAACCATGTTCGGACTGGCTACTGACACCTTTCTGCTGCTCGACGCGCTGGTTACCATCGTCGGGCTGATCCTGCTGATCACCCACTTCAAAGTGCACCCCTTCGTTGCCCTCACCCTCGCGGCCGGCTTCCTTGGCCTGACCTCCGGCATGCCGGTGGCCAAGGTCATGAAGTCGTTCCAGGATGGTTTTGGCGGTGTGCTTGGCTTCGTCGGCATCGTGCTCGCCTTGGGCACCATGCTGGGCAAGCTGATGGCCGACTCTGGGGGGGCCGACCAGATCGCGCAAACCCTGATCCGCGCCTTCGGCAAGAAGAACGTGCATTGGGCGATGATGTTCGCCGCCTTCCTGGTGGGCATACCGCTGTTCTTTGAAATCGGCTTTGTGCTGCTGATTCCGCTGGTGTTCATCGTTGCCCGGCGCTCCGGGGTGTCGCTGGTGAAAATCGGCATACCGCTGCTGGCGGGCCTTTCGGTGGTGCACGGCCTGGTGCCGCCACACCCGGGCCCATTGCTGGCGATTGGCATTTTCCACGCCGATATTGGCAAGACCATCTTCTACGGCCTGATCGTCGCACTGCCCACCGCGATCATCGCCGGTCCGCTGTTCGGCAACTTCATCTCCCGCTACATCCCGGGCAACCCGTCCCAGGAACTGATGGACCAAATTGCCAAGGAGTCCGACCAGGGCAACCTGCCAAGCTTCAGCATCACCCTGATCACGGTGCTGCTGCCGGTCGCGCTGATGCTGCTGAAGACCTTCGCCGACGTGGTGTTGCCGGCCGAGCATATCGTGCGCCAGTGGATGGACCTGATCGGCCACCCCATCACTGCCCTGCTCGCGGCCCTGCTGCTGGCCTTTTACACGTTTGGTTCTGCCCGCGGCTTCAACCGCCAGCAGATCATGAAAATGCTCGACCAGAGCCTGGCCCCCACGGCGGCCATCGTGCTGATCGTGGGTGCAGGCGGCGGCTTCAAGCAGATGCTGGTGGACACCGGTGTCGGCAACGTGATCGGGCAAATGGCCGTGCAGGCGGAGATTTCGCCCATCATGCTGGCCTGGCTGGTGGCAGCGGTAATCCGCATCGCTACTGGCTCCGCCACGGTCGCCACCATTACCGGTGCGGGCATTGTGGCACCGGTAATCGACCTGGTACCGGGCGTGAACCGTGAGTTGCTGGTGCTGGCCACCGGTGCGGGCTCGTTGATCCTGTCACATGTGAACGACGCCGGCTTCTGGCTGGTGAAGCAGTATTTCAACATGACTGTAGCGGAAACCTTCAAGACCTGGAGCATGATGGAAACCATCCTCTCGGTGGTTGGCATCATCTTCATCACGTTGTTGGCGCAGGTGGTGTAACCGTTTATCGGGGTAATGGCACCTTGATGCTCAGGGTAGGGCCGAAGGAAATATCAGACCTACCCTAAGCCAAGGAGCCTGTCATGCCCCGCTCAAGCATTCTGCTGATTGCCCTGCTCGCCTCGCCACTGGCCTTCGCCGTCGGCACCGGCCCGACCTACCCTGACGATCCGCACAACCCGGCACCCCGGCCGGGCGTGGATAGCACCCTCAACCCGATCGAAAAGCCCATGCCGCGGGATACTGACACGCGCATTCAAGGTAACGACCCCGAAAGCCCGCCGGCCAAGCAAAATGACAACCGCGACCTGCCGGGGATGGATGGCAGCGGTTCGGAGGGTACCGGTCCTCAGGGAAATAGTGGCACCCGTACAGGTACCCCCTGAGTACGCTACTCAATGGGCCACCGCTCGACATTGCAGGTTATGTATTCCCTGTGGGAGCGGGTTCACCCGCCCGGTTGAGTAAGATTGACTGTTTGTTACCACTGGCGTTTATCAGGACGTGTCAGCCCCAGCTTCTCGATCCGGTAACGCAGCATGTCCCGCGACAACCCGAGCATCCGCGCTGACTTGGTCACGTTCCAGTCCGTACGGTCCAGCGTCTTGCACACGAGGTCGCGCTCCATGTCCGGCAGGCTGGTGCCTGGCTCCGGCTCGTGCCGCGGCATTTCGAACATCGCAGGTGCCGGCTGCGGCACCAATGGCTCGTCAATCAAGGTCATGCACAGGTTCAACTGGTGCGCCTGTATCACCTCATTCGGCGCCAGCAACACGGTCTGCTCAAGCATATTGCGCAGCTCGCGGACGTTGCCGGGCCAGCTATAGCCCAGCATCAGGCTCTCGGCTTCGGCGGAAAAGCGCAGGTTCGGCTTGCCATAACGCCGGCCATGGTGGGCCAGGAAATGCCTTGCCAGCAACAGGATGTCCTGACCACGGGCATACAGGCGCGGTACCTTCAGGGCGATGATGCGCAGGCGGAAAAACAAGTCGCGGCGGAACTTGCCCTGCTGCACCATCTGCTCCAGGTTGCAGTTGGTGGCGCTGATGACCCGCAGGTCAACCTTGCGCTCCTTCACCGCACCAATCCGGCGGATACTGCGATCTTCCAGCAGCTTGAGCAACTTGGCCTGCAACACCAGGTCCATCTCGCCAATCTCGTCGAGGAACAACGTGCCACCGTCTGCAGCCTCCACCAGGCCCAGCCGCCGCTCCTTGGCATCAGTGAACGCGCCCTTCTCGTGACCGAACAGCTCGGCCTCCAGCAAGTTGGCAGGGATCGAGGCGCAGTTGAATTCGATGAACGGCCCCTTGCTGCGAGAGCCGTCAAAATGCAGGGCCCGCGCCACCAGCTCCTTGCCGGTGCCGGTCTCGCCTTCGACCAGCACCGGTGGCAGGTCGTCGCAGGCCATGCGCCGCTCGGCATCCAGCACCTGTTGCAACGTGTGCTTGAGGGTGAGCATTACCGGCGAATCGCCGATCAACGCCTGCAACCCGGATTTCTGCGCCTCGCGTTCCTGGTAAAACGACAGCGTGCGCTCCATGCGTTCGGCCGCCAATGCCTTGTCCAGGGTCAATTTGAGCTCGGCGAGCACCACGGGCTTGGTCAGGTAATGGAAGGCACCCTCCTTCATCGCCTGCACGGCGTCTTCGACATTGCCGTAGCCGGTCATCATGATCACTTTCAGGCCAGGTACCTGCGCCACCAAGCTGCGCAGCAAGTCGTGGCCGCTCATGCCCGGCAGCGAGTTGTCAGTTAGCACCGCGTCGGGCTGAGCCCGCTTGATCTGCTCCAGCGCAAGCTCGGCGCTGTGGCACACGGTGACTTCAAAGCCCTTGAGGCTGAGGTAGGTGCGAATGTTGTCAGCGAGGATTTCATCATCCTCGACGACCAGGATGCTGTGCTCCATGTTCCCCTCCCGCTGCGATATTGAATGTAAGGCTGACGCGGGTTCCTTCCTCTTGGCGGCTGCTCAGGCTGACCGAGCCGCCAAACCGTTCCATGATGCGCTTGACCAGGGCCAGCCCTACACCGAGGCCACCCTGCTTGGTCGTGAAGAACGGCTTGAACACCATCCGCTCCTGCTGTTGGCTCATGCCCTTGCCAGTGTCGGTAAGCACGAACTCGGCACGCTGGCCATCCTGTACGTTGACCTGGGCAGTCAGCATGCCGCCCGCCGGCATGGCCTCCAGGGCATTGGAGAACAGGCTGTTGAGAATCTGCGTGAGCTGCAGCGGCTGGCTGGCCACCCACTGCTGATCAGGCCCTTCGAAATGGAAGCGCACACCATTGCGCTCGATCTGCTGGACGAACGCCAGGTGGGTGTCCTCGATGGCGGCCACCAGGTCCACAGCCTCTGCCTCGTCACTGACCGGGCGCAACGACACCAGCAAGTCGCGCACCCAGCGTGACATGCGGTCGACCTGGCTGATGATGTCGGTGATGTTTTTCTGCGCCGCTGGGTTGGCGATTTCCTGCGCCAGTTCGGCGCTGGAGCGGATGTTGGCCAACGGGTTGCGCAGGCTGTGCGCCACAGCAGACGACATCTCGCCCAGCGCCACGTAGGTTTCGCTGGCCACCAGCCGGTCCTGTTGCAGATGCAGCATCTGCGCCGCCCGACGTACGATCCAGAACAGCCCGAAGTAGATCAGCGCTCCACCCACCAGGGTCGAAGCCCAGATCAGTACATAGCCGCGCTGGATGCGCCGTATCAGGTCCTGTGGCTCCTTGTAGATCTCCACCATGGCCAGCACCTGTTCACCTTGGCTGTCGAACAGGGGGATGTAGTTCTCGATGAACAGGTAGCGCGGTTCACGCAGGAACTTCTGCTCCTCGCGGTCATCTTCAGCCTTGTGATAGCTGGCCGACACCGCCCTGCGCGAATGGAAAGCACGGTCCAGATCGCCATCAGCCTCTATCCGCTTGCCGATAAGCTCGACGTTGGTGGACCAGACGATGGTGCGGTCGCGGGCATAGACATTGGCCAGCAAAATATCAGGCAGGTGCTCGACATGGTCAAGAAATTCGACCCGGGTCGATTCGGCCAGCGCCGGGGCAAACTGCAGGTGCTGCTGGTCCAGGCGCGGGTCGAGCAGTTCGCCCATGGTGGTGCCCGGTGGCAACTGCGAATGGCGGACCTCGGCCTGGGCCATGGCCTGGATGAACTGCGCGGTCAGCATCGCATCACGCTGCACGCTATCGCGGACCACGAAGCGCGTGGACACATAACCCAGCCCGCCCGCCACCGCAGTGATGATCAACAGGCTGATGACTGAAAACCAGCGCAGCAGGTTGAACTCACGCAAGGGTACGGCCAGACCGCTGGCACTCGCACTGGCCTTGTCGCGAACATCGTTTTCCAGCATCTGCATGGCGTGGTTCCCGCACAGTGCGTCCGTTCAGAAATGCATCAAGGCCAACAGCAGCAGCCAGTTGATAGCACCCCACCTGGGCAGCCCTGGCTGCCATTTGTCGTGTGTAGCGCTCCGCACATCACCAAGCAAGAAGTTGGCCAGCCAAACCCAGAGGACCGTAAAGCTATAATTTTCAATGCTTTAAGGTGCATAGTTAAATGCGACTTCAAGAAAAGGCCCCACAGTTGGGTAATAAGTACCCAGGAACCACTGATCTCATATATATCAACGTGTTAGAAACTATTCTTAGCGCAAAACATTAATTTCTGACCAATCGGAAATTCAACGACACCCGGGTGCCATGGCCCTCACTGCTGCTGAGCCTGACGGTGCCGCCGAAGCGCTCCATGATACGTTTCACCAGCACCAGGCCCACCCCAAGCCCACCTTGCTTGGTGGTAAAAAATGGCCGGAAGGCCATGCGCTGCTGCACTTCGCTCATGCCCCTGCCATTGTCAGACAGGCGCAAGGTCAGGCCACGCCGGTCATGGCGTACCACCTCGATACGCAACCGTCCGCCCTGATCCATCGATTCGAGGGCATTGGCGATCAAACTGCTGAATATCTGCCGCAGTAAAGCCGGATGCCCCAATACCTGTACCGCCGGTAACGGCTGCAGGTCCAGGCTTACCCCGCCACGCGCCAGCGGCACGGCGTAGGTTTGAAGGCTGTCCTGCAAGGCCAGCGTCAAGTCCACCGCAACCGCCTCATCGTTCAGCGGACGCAGCGACTGCAGCATCTGGCGGATCCACTGCGACATCCGGTCAACCTGGCTGATGATGTCGTTGATATTGCGCTGCGCCGGGCCTTCGTCGAACGCTTGGGCCAACTCGGCACTGGAGCGGATACTGGCCAGCGGGTTGCGCAGGCTGTGGGCCACCGCTGAGGACACCTCCCCCAACGCGACATAGGTTTCGTTGTTGATCAGCCGCTTCTGCTGCACCGCCAGCAGCCGTGCAGCGCGGTGCATGATGCCGTACAGGCCGACGTAGACCAGCGCGGCGCCGACGGTGATCGCCAGCCAGATCAGTATCAGGCCATGCTCGATGCGCACAATCAGGTCATGGGGCTCTTTGTAGATTTCGACCATTGCCGTGACGTGCTCGCCATCGGCAGCGAACAGCGGAATGTAGTTTTCGATGAACAGCTGCTCGGGCGGGGTGACGAATTTCTGCTCGGCACGGGCCTGTTCGAAGTTGTGGTAGCTGGCCGAGACCCGCATCTTGTACTCGAACGCCCTCGCCAGGTCGTCGTCAGTATCAATCAGCTTGCCAATCAGCGCCGGGTTGGTGGACCAGATCACCGTAAGGTCCGGGGCATAGATGTTGGCCAGCAGCATGTCTGGCAGGTGGGCGATGTGGTCGAGGAACTCGCCGCGAGCCTTGCGCCGGGCATCCGGGTCGACGTCCGGCAGGTTGCCAGGGTCGGTGCGCGGGTCCAGCAACTCGCCCATGGTGCGCACGTTGGGGATCGACACATGGCGCACTTCGGCGTCGGCGATAGAGGTAATGAACTGTGCCGTGAGCAAGGCATCGCGCTCAACGCTTTCATCAATGATGAAACGGCTGGATATCAACCCAAGTCCGGCAGCCACCGAAACGATGATGGCCAGGCTGACCCAGGCATACCAGCGCAACAGGTTGAATGGCTTGCGTGGGGCTGCCAGTTCGTTACCGGCAGGCACTTCTATGGCGTCGGAACGAGGGGCGATGTCCATGGTGGGCTCCACAGCTGAGCACCTTCAGAAGGTTATAGCCCAGACCTGGGGAAGCCGTAGTGCTAAATTGATGGCATCCGCCGAAGGGTATTACTCCAACCCCTGTAACTTGCGATATTCGCGCAGCACGGTGGGTACATAACGCCGGGTCTCGGCAAACGGCGGCACGGCGCCGCGCCGCATTACGGCATCCGGGCCGGCGTTGTAAGCCGCCACAGCCAGGGTGATGTCGTTGTCAAACAAGGTAAGCATCTGCTTGAGGTAGCGTGCCCCGCCCTGCACGTTGTCTTCGGGGTCCAGGCGATCTTCCACACCCATTTCACGTGCTGTATCCGGCATCAACTGCATCAGCCCTACCGCGCCCGCAGACGACCGGGCCTTGGGGTTGTAGCCAGATTCGGCCTTGATCAGCGCATGCAACAGCGCTGGAGGGACGTTGTGGGCCCGCGCGGCGGCAGCGACCAGTTCAGCGTAGGGTCGGCCGGTGATCATCTGCGCATTGGCCGGGCCGGCCTGTGCCAACGGCTCGTTGATCACCTTTTCATAATGGCGCCCAGGCCGATGGACGTTGGTCAGTACGTAGCCGCCCTTGGCATCGATGGAGATGTACACATCAGCCTGGGCGACACCTGCCGCCAGCCATATCAAACCGAGGATGAGTCCACGCATGACGGTCGCCTCTTCGTCGTGGCCCCCGAAGTGGGGGAAATGCCCCGGAAACCCGAGGTCGATGACCACGACGCAAGCACTGTGCCGCTTCCGGCACCGCATGGCGCAAGGCCCCGAGGCAGACGTGCACGGCTGTTGCATGGTGCCTGTCAACCTGTGTCCCCATGCAGTGGAGGGCTTCACCATGCAGCGCAGAACCAAACCGCAACGTGGCTTCACCCTGCTCGAACTCCTGGTGGTGCTGGTGGTGCTCGGCCTGCTGGCCGGCATCGTCGCGCCCAAGTACTTCAGCCAGCTCGGTCGCTCCGAAGCCAAAGTGGCGCGGGCGCAGATTGAAGGGCTGAGCAAGGCGCTGGATTTGTATCGCCTGGAAGTCGGCCACTACCCCAACAGTGAGCAAGGCCTGCAGGCCCTGGTCATCGCCCCCAATGGTGAAGCGCGCTGGACCGGCCCGTACCTGCAGAAGGCCGTGCCGCAGGACCCCTGGGGCCGCCCATACATCTACCGGCAACCTGGCGAAAACGGCGGTGAATACGACCTGTTGTCGATGGGCAAGGACGGCCAGCCCGGGGGTGACGGGGAAAACGCCGAAATCACCAGCTGGCAGTAAGGAGAGTGGCCATGCGCTATAGCCTCAAGGCCCTGGGCAGACAGGGCGTGGTGCAGTTGCAGATCGACGCCGAGGACGCCGACCAGGCCCGCCGCCAGGCCGCGGATCAGGGCCTGCGTGTGCTCAGCCTGCGCAGCAACGGCGGTGCCCTGCGCGGCATGGCCAGGCGGCGCCAAGCGGCCTTTGACCTGGTGCTGTTCAGCCAGGAACTGTCAACCCTGCTAAATGCCGGGCTGCCGCTGATCGACGCACTGGAGAGCCTGGCGGAAAAGGCGCCTGCAGCCACCACCCGCAAGGTGCTGGCCGAGCTGGTACGCCAGTTGTACGAAGGCCGATCGCTGTCCCAGGCCCTGGGCCAGCAGCCGCGGATATTTCCGCCGCTGTATGTGGCGCTGGTGCAGTCCAGCGAACGCACCGGGGCGCTGGGCGATGCCCTCACGCGCTACATCAGCTACCGCCAGCGCCTGGACCTGGTTCGGCAAAAGCTGGTGGGGGCCTCGGTCTACCCGTTGCTGCTGTTGCTGGTGGGGGGCGGCGTGGTGCTGTTCCTGCTCGGCTATGTGGTGCCGCGTTTCAGCCAGGTGTTCGAGGGCATGGGCACCGAATTGCCCTGGCTGTCACGGGTATTGATGCAGATCGGGCTGTTCCTGCACGCCCAGCAACTGCCGCTGGCGCTGGGCACGCTCAGTGGGGTCACGGCACTGTGGCTGCTGCGCCGCCACCCACGGGTACGGCGCTGGGCCTCCTGCCAGTTGCGCCGCCTGCCGGCGCTGCATCAACGCTTGATGATGTACGAGCTGGCGCGCTTCTACCGCTCGTTGGGCATCTTGCTGCAAGGCGGCATTCCCATCCTGACCGCCATGGGCATGGCCCGCGGCCTGCTCGGTAGCGCAGCAGCCCAGGGCCTGGGCCAGGCCAGCCAGCGGGTGGGCGAAGGGCTGCCACTGTCCGATGCGCTGGAAGCCGGCCACCTGGTTACCCCGGTGTCGCTGCGCCTGCTGCGGGCCGGGGAGCAGTCCGGCAACCTGGGGGAAATGCTGGAACGCTGCGCCGACTTCCATGACCAGGAAATCGGCCGCTGGGTGGAATGGTTCGTGAAACTGTTCGAACCGCTGCTGATGACGTTCATCGGCCTGCTGATCGGCCTGATCGTGATCCTGATGTACATGCCGATCTTCGAACTGGCCTCGAGCATTCACTGAATGGCCAGGCCCAGGCTCTCGCGCAGTGTGCTGCCCTCGTAAGCCGTGCGGTACACCCCGCGCTCCTGCAGCAGCGGCACCACCTCCTGGGTAAACCGGCGAAACTGCCCGGGGTGGCCGATGTAGATGTTGAAACCATCCAGCGCCCGCGCCTCGAACCACTCGGTCATTTTTGCCGCGACCGTTTCGGCCGAGCCAACGAAGGCACCTGGGCGCAGCTTACGCCCGAACTCCACCGCCTGGCGCAGGCTGAACCCCTGCTCCCAGGCCTGGTCGGCGATGCGCTTGGCATTGGTGAAAAAGCTGCTGCGCGCATGCTCCAGGCTGTCCTGCGGGAACGGTGCATCGAGGTCGTACTGGCTGAAGTCGTGCCAGCCGAAGTTGCGCCCGAACTCTTTGAGCGCCAGCTCGAAGCTATGGTCCTGCTGGTGGTAGTGGCGTTCGATCTCGCGGGCGTGTTCGTCGGTGTCGCCCACGTAGATCTCGGCACCGGGCAATACCAGCAGTTGCTCCGGGTCACGCCCCAGCCGCGCAGCGCGGCCTTTCACATCGCGGTAGAACGCCTGGCCCTGCTCGATACTGGCAGCATGGGTGAAGATGACATCTGCCGTGGCGGCCCCAAGCTCGCGCCCTTGCTGCGAATCGCCGGCCTGGAAAATGACCGGCTGGCCCTGGGGGGAACGCTGAATATTCAATGGCCCTACGACCGAGAAGTGTTCGCCCTTGTGGTGAAGGGCATGCATCCGGCCCGGATCGAGGAATTGACCGGTAGCGCGGTTGCGCGGGAACGCCCCGTCTTCATAGGACTGCCATAGGCCCTGAACCACCGCCACGTGCTCCTGGGCACGGGCATAACGGGTGTCATAGTCGTAGTGCTCGTCACGGCCATAGTTGCCGGCGGTACCGGCATCACCGCTGGTGACCACGTTCCAGCCAGCGCGGCCCTTGCTGATCAGGTCCAGCGAGGCCAGGCGGCGGGCGACGTTGAAGGGTTCGTTGTAGGACGTGGTCAGGGTGCCGACCAGGCCGATGTTACGGGTAGTCACTGCCAGCGCCGAGAGTAGGGTCAACGGCTCCAGGCGGTTGAGATAATGCGACGGTGAGCCGGGGGTGATGTACTGGCTGTCGACGATGAAGATGAGGTCGAACAGCGCCGCTTCAGCCTGGCGGGCGATGTCGATGTACCAGTCGATGTTGACGCTGGCATCGGCGGGCAGCTCCGGGTCCAGCCACAGGTTGTGCCGGCCTGGGCCGCCGCAGCCCATGGTCAGGGCACCAAGCTTGATTTTGCGGGTGGTCATGTACAGCTCCTCATAACAGTTGTTGCCTGTACCGGCCCAATCGCCGGCAAGCCAGCTCCCACAGGTTTTCCACTGAACCCACGGCTGTGGTGATCCTGTGGCCGCTGGCTTGCCGGCGATTGGGCCACGGCAGGAAAACTCAGTGGTCGAACGCAGCCGCGAACGAGGTATCGAACAGGCTCGACGCCGGGTAGTTCTTGATCAGCCCCAGCCCGGCAAAAAAGTCCACGGTCTTCTGCGCATCCACGATCACCTGAGGGTTCAGCGGTGCCACATCGGTACGTGCGCGGGCAAACCAGGCGCGCGCAATGTCGCGATCGGCACGGGTGCGTTTTGCCCAGGCATCGGCATAAGCCTCGGTATGGGCCGGGTCGCTCAGGGTCCAGTCACGGGCCTTTTTCAGGCGCTGCAGAAAGTCACTGATCTGCGCCCGCTTGGCCTCCACCGCCTTGGCATTGGCCACCACGAAACTCTGCGCCGGTATCAACCCTTCGGCCGTGGCCAGCACGCGCGCCCCTTGGCGCTCCTGCTGGGTGACATAGGGCTCCCAGGTCGCGATCACATCCACTGAACCGCCATCCAGGGCATGGGAGGCGTCCAGGGCGCTGAGGTAGCGCAGCTCCAGGGCATCACGCGGCACGGCGGCCTTGTCCAGCGCGCTGAACAGCAACTGCTGGCTCCAGGAGCCCTTCCAGATCGCCGCACGTTTGCCGCGCAGGTCTTCGAGGCTGTGAATGTTCGAGTCCTTGCGCGCCAGAATCGCCACGCCATCCAGGTTCTGCCGGCTTACCGCAATCACCTTGATCGGCGCGCCCAAGGCGCCCAGGAACAACGGTGGCGCATCGCCCAACAGGCCGATGTCCAGGCTGCCCACGTTCAGCGCCTCGGCTACCGGCGAGCCGGCCGTAAACTGCTTCCACTCCAGGGTATACGGCAGGTCGTCGAGCACGCCGGCCGCTTCCATCACCGCCCGGGCATTGAAGCTCTGGTCACCGACCACCAGGGTTTGCGCGGCAGCGGTCAGGCTGAGGGAGCTGGCCAGCACACAGGCGGCCAATTGTTTTAGATATCGCACGTTCGTCTCCAGGTACCGTCGGGGTACATCAGGCCGATCCGCGCGTGCGGTCTCGTGGGGGCATGGGGCTTTCATATTCACTTTGAATATAAATAACGCAATGCTTATAAGTTATCGATTAAGCCCAGTGCCGTGAAATTCGTTTTGGGCATAACCTAATGCTTTGCCCATGCGCACATTTCAAAACAGATCAGTCACTCTGTAAATGCGTTTTTTGCATATTAGCTTATTCATATTTTTACTTTTGAGAATATTCAGCGCATTTGCTAGGGTTAGCCCAAACCGTCAGCCGAGCCTGAATCATGAGCCAACCCCTGCGCCTTGAGCGCCTGCGCACTTTCATTGACGCGCTTGCGCAACTGGTGGACCAAGAAACCGACGAAGCCACCCTCCTCGACCACGGCCAAGGCCTGCTGCGCAGCCTGGTCGCCCATGACGACTGGTTGCCCGAGGCACTGGCGCAGCCAGACCCGGCCCGTTACCAGCAATATTTGCTGCACTGCGATTCGCGCCAGCGCTTTTCCATCGTCAGCTTCGTCTGGGGGCCAGGCCAGCAGACACCCATTCACGACCATCGGGTGTGGGGCTTGATCGGCATGCTGCGCGGCGCCGAATACTCGCAAGGCTTTGCCCGCAGCGAACACGGCGCCCTACTACCAGCAGGCGCGCCCGTGCGCCTCGAGCCCGGTCACGTAGAGGCCGTTTCGCCGCGCATCGGCGATGTGCATCAGGTCAGCAATGCGTTCGACGACCGGGTGTCGATCAGCATCCACGTCTATGGCGCCAACATCGGTGCCGTCAGCCGCGCGGTGTACTCGCCCGACGGCAGCGAAAAACCGTTCATTTCCGGCTATTCCAACAGCCTTCTGCCCAACATCTGGGACCTGTCCAAAGAGAACCCTGCCCCATGAGTACCGTTGCCACCCGCTCCTACCAAGACATTCGCCAGGCCTTGCTGGCCCATGAAGAACTGGCGCTGATCGATGTGCGCGAGGAAGACCCGTTCGCCCAGGCACACCCCCTGTTCACTGCCAACATCCCCTTGTCCAAGCTGGAACTGGAGATTTTCGCCCGCGTGCCACGGCGCGACACCAGCATTACGGTGTATGACGACGGTGAAGGCCTGGCACATCAGGCCGCCGAACGCCTGCTGGCGTTAGGGTACAGCGATGTCGCATTGCTCGAAGGCGGCCTGGCCGGCTGGCGCGCCGCCGGTGGTGAGCTGTTCCGTGACGTGAACGTGCCGAGCAAGGCCTTTGGCGAGCTGGTTGAAAGCGTGCGCCATACCCCGTCGCTGGCGGCCGAACAGGTGCAGGCGCTGCTGGACGACAACGCCGATGTGGTGGTGCTCGACGCCCGCCGCTTCGACGAATACCAGACCATGAGCATCCCGGGGGGCATCAGCGTGCCGGGTGCCGAGCTGGTACTGCGGGTTGCCGAACTGGCGCCCAGCCCCGCTACCCAGGTCATCGTCAACTGCGCAGGGCGCACCCGCAGCATCATCGGCACCCAGTCGCTGGTCAACGCCGGCATCCCCAACCCCGTGGCCGCCCTGCGCAACGGCACCATCGGCTGGACCCTGGCCGGGCAAACGCTGGCGCACGGCCAGGAGCGCCGCTTCGCCGAGGTGAGCGACAACACCCGCGCCAACGCCGCCCAACGCGCACGCAATGTGGCCGACCGTGCCGGTGTGCTGCGCCTGGAGCGCGAAGCCCTGGCCGCCTGGCAGGCCGATACCCAGCGCACCACCTACCTGTTCGATGTGCGCACCCCCGAGGAATATGCCCACGGCCACCTGCCGGCCAGCCGCAGTGTACCGGGCGGGCAACTGGTGCAGGAAACCGACCACGTCGCCAGCGTGCGCGGGGCGCGCATCGTGCTGGTGGATGATGACGGCGTGCGGGCCAACATGAGTGCTTCATGGCTGGCGCAAATGGGCTGGCAGGTCGCCGTGCTCGATGGCCTGTCGGCGCAAGATTTCAGCGAGACCGGCGATTGGCAGCCCCCCCAACCTCCACTGCCTGCAGTCTCCGAAATCGGGGTCGAGCAGCTGGACGACTGGCTGCAAACGCCAGGCACCGTGCTGCTGGACTTCACCACCAGTGCCAACTACGTGAAACGCCACATTCCGGGTGCCCACTGGGCAATTCGCGCGCAGTTGCCGCAGGTGCTGGAACAGCTGCCAGTAGCCGAGCGCTATGTACTGACCTGCGGCAGCAGCCTGCTGGCACGCTTTGCGGCGGTAGACTTGCGGGCGCTTACGCAGACACCGGTGTACGTACTGGAGGGCGGCACGGCGCGGTGGATTGCGGCAGGCAAGCCGCTGGAAAGTGGCGAAACGCACCTGGCGGTGGCGCGTACCGACCGTTATCGCCGGCCCTATGAAGGCACTGATAACCCGCGGGAGGCCATGCAGGGGTACCTGGACTGGGAGTTCGGGCTGATTGCCCAGCTAGAGCGGGATGGCACCCACGGGTTCAACGTATTGAGCTGAGATTGCCGGGGGCGCGTTGCGCCCCTTTTCGCAACACATCACCGCCCCTGCCTGTTCCGGGCAGCGTCTCTTCCCCCTCACCTTTGTAGCTGGGCCATTGCTGAATGTGCGTAATTGAAATAAATTGCGACTAATTCTCATTAGCGCGCAACAGCACCATGCCTGACTCCCTCCCCTCGACCGGACACAGCCTGGCCGGCCTGTACGCCAACCACCATGGCTGGCTGGTGAACTGGCTGCGTGGCCGCCTGCAGTGTTCGCAGCAGGCCGCCGACCTGGCCCAGGACACGTTCGTGCGTGTACTGCTGGCCGACCGCAGCCAGCCTTTGCTCAGTGAACTGCGCGAGCCACGCCACTTTCTGGTCACCATGGCCAGGCGCGTGATGATTGACAGCTTCCGCCGCCGGGCACTGGAGCAGGCCTACCTGCAACTGTTGGCCGAACAGCCCGAACAGTATGCGATTTCCCCCGAGGAACGCTGGATGCTGGTAGAAACCCTGCAAGCACTGGATGCGATGCTTGAAGGCCTGGGCAAGAAGGTCAAGCAGGCGTTTCTGTTATCGCAGTTGCGTGGCCTGGGCTACAAGGACATCGCCGCCCAGATGGGCGTATCAGTCAGTTCGGTCACCAAGTACATTGCCCGCGCCACCGAGCACTGCTTGCTGTTTGCCCTGGAACACGCCCAGTGAGCCCGCTGCCCCAAAGACAGGCACTGAGCGCCGCCGCGCAGTGGTTTGCCCGGCTGGGCGAGGCCCCTGCCGACCCGGACCTGCAGCAACGCTGGCAGGCCTGGCATGCGGCCGACCCGCAGCACCAGTGGGCCTGGCAACGGGTGGCCATGTTGCAGGCTCAACTGAACCAAGCACAAGGCGCACTGGGCCATGACGTGCTGGAGCGTGCTGGCCAGCAGGGCCCGGCGCTGCAGCGGCGCATGCTGCTCAAGGGGCTGTTGCTGGGCGCGGGGCTTGGCGCCCTGGGCTGGCGCGGTTATCGCGATGCGCCGGCGTGGCTGGCCGATGTGCGCACCGCCATCGGCGAACAGCGCAGGTTGACGCTGAGTGACGGCAGCCGCCTGATCCTCAACACCGGCAGTGCGGTGGACATTGCCTTCAGCAACGACACCCGCCAGCTACGGCTGCGTGCCGGGGAGATCTTTGTCGAAACTGCCGCCGATCACCGCCCGTTCATGGTCAGCACTGCCGAAGGCCACATCAGGGCGCTGGGCACCCGGTTCAGCGTCAGGCAACAGGACCACCAGACCCGCGTATGCGTTTACCAGCATGCCGTCGTCGTGAACCCGATCAACGCGGGTGGCGAGCAAACCCGCCTGGACAGTGGCCATGGCCTGTTGTTCGACAAAACCCGCATCCTGCAACGCATGCCACTGGCCAGTACCGACGCGGCCTGGACCGAAGGCCAACTGGTGGTGGACGATTGGCGCCTGGATCACCTGCTCGAAGAATTACAGCGGTACCGCAGCGGCTACCTGGGCTGCGACACGGCCGTCGGCCACTTGCGGGTTTCCGGCGCCTATTCGCTCACCGATCTTGACCTGACCCTGGCTACCGTTGCCCGCTCGCTGCCGGTAAAGCTGGTGCGCCATACCCGCTTCTGGACACGCGTGGAGCCATTGAGAGGCAATGCCTGAAAAAAATGCACAGGGCATTGTCGATTTGCCCTCGCCCATTCGCCTCCCTGGCAATACACCGAAAACCCTACGCCCAGGAAGCCCGTATGCGCCGCCTTATCTCACCACCCCGCCAAGCACTCACGTTTGCCTTGCTCGGCGCCTCGCTCGCCCTGCTTGCGCCGCTGCTACCCGGTGCAGCCGTGGCCCAGGCAGCCAACGCGCAGAAGACCTACGCCATCAGCAGCGGCCCGCTGAGCACGGTGCTCGGCCGCTTCGCCAACGCGGCCGGGATTGTGCTGTCGTTCGACAGCCAGCTCACTGCTGGCAAGCAAAGTGCCGGCCTGCAAGGCACCTACAGTGTCGAACAGGGCTTCGCCACTCTTCTGGCTGGCACCGGCCTGGGCGTTGCGCCTGCCGAGCAAGGTGCCTATGTGCTGTACCCAGCCGAAACCGGCAATGCCGTGCAGCTGGGCGCGACCAGTGTGGTGGGCGATGGCCTGGGCGAAACCACCGAGAACACCGGTGCCTACACCACCGGGCGTACCCGTACCGCAACCAAGCTGGGCCTGTCACTGCGCGAAACGCCGCAGTCGGTCAGCGTGGTCACGCGCCAGGTGATGAATGATCACCACCTGGCCTCGATCGACGATGTGGTGAAGTTCACACCGGGGCTTTCCAGCAACCATCGTGACAGCGAACGCTATACCTTCTACGCCCGCGGCTTCCAGATCCAGAACTTCCAGTACGACGGTATCCCTGCGCAAATCGCCAACGAGTCGCAGCAATTCACCAGTACCTTGGCCGACATGGCAATTTATGACCGAGTCGAAGTGGTACGAGGTGCCACCGGCCTGCTCAGTGGCGCAGGCACGCCGTCAGCCACGCTCAACCTGGTGCGCAAGCGGCCTACGGAGGATGCACAGGCGACGGTGGCTGGCGAAGTCGGTTCATGGGACCGCTACCGCACCGAGGCCGATGTCTCCGGGCCGCTCACCGAAGCCGGCAACATCCGTGGCCGCCTGGTCGGGGTGTACGAAACCGCCAACTCGTTCGTTGACTGGTACAAGACCGACAAGCGCGTGATGTACGGCGCCCTGGACATCGACCTGAGCGAAGACACCCTGCTGCGCCTGAGCCTCGACTACCAGAACAACAATGCCGACGGCGTCAGCTTCGGGCACATCCCTTTGTTCAACAGCGATGGCAGCGCAACAAACTTCTCGCGGTCGTTCAACCCGGCCGCACGCTGGAGCTACCTGAACAATACCCAGTACAACTTCACCGGCATGCTGGAGCACAAGCTGGCCAACGACTGGGTCGCCAAGGCCGCATACAGCCACCAGTACGCGTACCGCCGTGGCGTCACCGGCTCCGCCAGCGCCGGTACGCCCGACCCGCTTACCGGCAGCGGCGTATCGATGTATATCAACCGCCTGGACAGCTACCAGACCCAGGACAATTTCGACCTGTACGCCACCGGCCCCTTCCAGCTGGGTGGCCGCGAACATGAGCTGGTGTTGGGCAGCAACCTGGCCTACACCCACCTCAACTACCCCACCTACGAACGCGGCTTCCCTGCGGTCGACAACATCTATGAGTGGGATGGCAACCCCCATGGCAAACCGCACCTGGCCAAGACCGAAGAGAGCCTGTCACGCCTGAGCCAGTCCGGTGTCTACGCCGCCGTGCGCCTCAAGCCGTATGATCCGCTGTCGATCATCCTCGGCAGCCGGGTCAGCTGGTGGAACCAGAAGGACGACAGCAGCGATGATTTGACCGGCGAGGTCACTGGCCGCGACCGGACGAAGAAGTCCGGCGTGGTCACGCCCTACGCCGGTGTGGTGCTGGACCTGAACGACACGTATTCGGTGTACGCCAGCTGGACGCAGATTTTCCTGCCACAGACCTATTACAAGACCGCCAGCAATACCTCGCTGGACCCGCTCGAAGGCGACAACTACGAGCTTGGCATCAAGGGCGAGTTCTACGACGGCGCTTTGAACGCCAGCGCCGCACTGTTCGAAGTCAAACAGAAGAACACGCCGCAATTGGTGGATGACAGTGGCCCCCAGGAAATCTACCGGGCCATTGCCGGCACCACCACCCGCGGCATCGAGACGGAAATTTCCGGCGAGGTACTGCCAGGCTGGAATCTATTTGGCGGCTACACCTACCGCGAGTCCCACGACAAGGAGGGCAACCGCGTCGAGACCAACCAGCCGATGAACCTGTTCAAGCTGGCCACCACCTATCGCCTGCCCGGTGACTGGAACAAGCTGACAGTGGGCGGCAACATGACATGGCAAAGCGATATCTACGCGGTCAATTCAGACCTGGGCACCAAGGCGCACCAGCGTGACTATGGCGTGGTCGGGCTGCTGGCCAACTATGCCTTCGATGAACACCTGAGCTTGGGGCTGAACCTGAACAACCTGTTCGACAAGAAGTACTACGACGGCCTGGGCACGTTCAGCTCCGGCTCTTATGGTGAGCCACGCAACCTGGTGGCGAATGCCCGCTGGCGGTTCTGAGGGAATGCACGCGAACGGGGCTGCCGGGCAGCCCCATCATGCCCGCCATCGATGAATGATCCACACATATCATTCAGCGTGATATTAACCTTCGTCCCGTTCGATTCGTGCCTCACGCGCAAGACACTCACACTCCGCCCACTACTAATACATTGGCGGAGTTCTCCATGGAACAATCTCTCAAACCCTTGCGCTTTCCCCTCGCTGCCTTGGCAGTGGTGGTGATCAGCGCTTGCGGTCGAACCCCAGACGCCGTGCAGGCTCCCGCCGCGCCGAAGGTCACTGTGGCCAAGGTGATCGAGCAACCGATCAACGAATGGGACGAGTTCACCGGCCGCCTCGAAGCCCCGGAAACGGTCGAAGTTCGCCCGCGGGTCGCTGGCCAGATCGATCAGGTCGCCTTCACCGAAGGCGCCCAGGTCAAAAAAGGCGACCTGCTGTTCCAGATCGACCCGCGCCCGTTCCAGGCTGAAGTCCGCCGCCTCGAAGCCCAACTGCAACAAGCCAAAGCCACCGCCATTCGCAGCGCCAACGAAGCCCGCCGTGGCGAGCGCCTGCGCGACAGCAACGCCATTTCTGCCGAGCTTGCAGAATCGCGTAGCAGCGCTGCCGCCGAAGCCCGCGCCGGCGTCGACGCGATCCAGGCGCAACTCGACCTGGCGCGCCTGAACCTCAGCTTTACCCGCGTCACCGCGCCTATCAGTGGCCGCGTCAGCCGCGCCCAGTTCACTGCCGGCAACATTGTCACTGCCGATGTCACCCCGCTGACCAGCGTGGTGTCCACCGACAAGGTCTACGCCTACTTCGACGCCGACGAGCGCGTGTACCTCAAGTACACCCAGCTGGCGCGCGAAGGCCAGCGTGGCCAGAGCACCCCCGTGTACCTGGGCCTGACCAACGAAACCGGCAACCCGCACCTGGGCCAGATGAACTTCGTCGACAACCAGGTCAACCCGCGCACCGGCACCATCCGCGGCCGTGCAGTGTTCGACAACCGCGACGGCCAGTTCACCCCGGGGCTGTACGCACGCCTGAAGCTGGTGGGCAGCGCGCAGTACGACGCCGTACTGATCAATGACGAAGCTGTGGGCACCGACCTTGGCAAGAAGTTCGTGCTGGTCATGGACAAGGACAACAAGGCCGCCTACCGCGCCGTGGAACTGGGGCCAAAGCTGGAAGGCCTGCGCATCGTGCGCAGCGGCCTGGGCAAGGATGACCGCATCGTGGTCAAGGGCCTGCAGCGCGTGCGCCCAGGCTCGCCGGTCACCCCGGAAGAAACCCAGATGGCCAGCGAACAGACCCTCGCTGCCCTCGCCCAGCAGCGCCAGGCACTGGAGGCCAGCAACCCGGCGCCGAAGGTGGCGGGCAACAACGTGAAAGTCGCCAGCGCCCAGGCGCCACGCGGTTAAGGGAACCTACCGATGAACTTCTCGAAATTCTTCATTACCCGGCCGATTTTCGCCGCGGTGCTGTCGCTGGTGCTGCTGATTGCGGGTTCGATCTCGCTGTTCCAGCTGCCGATCAGTGAATACCCCGAGGTGGTGCCGCCCACCGTGGTGGTGCGTGCCAACTTCCCGGGCGCCAACCCCAAGGTCATTGGCGAAACCGTTGCCGCGCCGCTGGAGCAGGCCATTACCGGTGTGGAGAACATGCTGTACATGTCTTCCCAGTCCACCGCAGACGGCAAGCTGACGCTGACCATCACCTTCGCCCTGGGCACCGACCTGGACAACGCCCAGGTGCAGGTGCAGAACCGCGTCACCCGTACCCAGCCCAAGCTGCCTGAAGAAGTGACGCGTATCGGTATCACCGTTGACAAGGCCTCGCCCGACCTGACCATGGTCGTGCACCTGACCTCACCGGACAACCGCTACGACATGCTCTACCTGTCCAACTACGCCATCCTCAACATCAAGGACGAGCTGGCACGCCTGGGCGGCGTTGGCGATGTGCAGCTGTTCGGCATGGGCGACTACTCGCTGCGCGTGTGGCTGGACCCGAACAAGACCGCTTCGCGCAACCTCACCGCCAGCGATGTGGTCGCGGCCATCCGCGAGCAGAACCGCCAGGTGGCCGCCGGCCAGCTGGGCGCCCCGCCCGCCCCCGGTTCCACCAGCTTCCAGCTGTCGATCAACACCCAGGGCCGTCTGGTCAACGAGGAAGAGTTCGAAAACATCATCATCCGTGCCGGTGCCGATGGCGAGATCACGCGCCTGAAAGATATCGCCCGGGTCGAACTCGGCTCCAGCCAGTACGCCTTGCGCTCGCTGCTGAACAACCAGCCAGCGGTGGCGATCCCGATTTTCCAGCGCCCAGGCTCCAACGCCATCGAGATCTCCGATGAAGTGCGGGCGAAAATGGCCGAGCTGAAGAAGGACTTCCCTGAAGGGATGGACTACAGCATCGTCTATGACCCGACCATCTTCGTGCGCGGCTCCATCGAAGCAGTCGTGCACACCCTGTTCGAAGCCCTGGTGCTGGTCGTGCTGGTCGTCATCCTGTTCCTGCAGACCTGGCGTGCCTCGATCATCCCGTTGCTGGCTGTGCCGGTATCGTTGATCGGTACCTTTGCGGTGATGCACCTGTTTGGCTTCTCGCTCAACGCCTTGTCGCTATTTGGGTTGGTGTTGGCCATCGGCATCGTGGTGGACGACGCCATCGTCGTGGTGGAAAACGTCGAGCGCAACATCGGGCTGGGTCTCAAACCGCTGGAAGCCACGCAAAAAGCCATGAGCGAAGTGACCGGGCCGATCATTGCCACCGCCCTTGTGCTGTGCGCCGTGTTCGTCCCTGCGGCCTTCATTTCGGGCCTTACCGGGCAGTTCTACAAGCAGTTCGCCCTGACCATCGCCATTTCCACCGTGATCTCGGCGTTCAACTCGCTGACCCTGTCGCCGGCCCTGGCTGCCGTGCTGCTCAAGGACCACCATGCGCCCAAGGACCGTTTCTCACGGTTCCTCGACAAGCTGCTGGGCAGCTGGCTGTTCTCCCCGTTCAACCGTTTCTTCGACCGCGCCAGCCACCGCTACGTGGGTGGCGTGCGCCGTGTCATCCGCTCCAGCGGCATCGCCCTGTTCGTCTATGCCGGCCTGATGGGCCTGACCTACCTCGGCTTCTCGTCCACGCCGACCGGTTTCGTGCCGGCCCAGGACAAGCAGTACCTGGTGGCATTTGCCCAGTTACCTGACGCCGCCAGCCTCGACCGTACCGAGGCGGTGATCAAGCGCATGAGCGAAATTGCCCTGAAGCAACCTGGCGTGGCCGACTCGGTGGCCTTCCCTGGCCTGTCGATCAACGGTTTCACCAACAGCCCGAACAGCGGCATTGTGTTCACCCCGCTCAAGCCGTTTGATGAGCGCAAGGACCCGAGCCAGTCGGCCGCTGCCATCGCGGCTGCACTCAATGCCCAGTTCGCCGATATCCAGGACGCCTACATCGCGATCTTCCCGCCGCCGCCGGTACAGGGCCTGGGCACAATCGGCGGCTTCCGCCTGCAAATCGAAGACCGTGGCAACCTGGGTTACGAAGCGCTGTACAAAGAAACCCAGAACATCATCGCCAAAAGCCACAACGTGCCGGAGCTGGCGGGCCTGTTCACCAGCTACCAGGTCAACGTGCCGCAGGTTGATGCCGCCATCGACCGGGAAAAGGCCAAGACCCACGGCGTGGCGATCACCGACATCTTCGACACCTTGCAGGTTTACCTGGGCTCGCTGTACACCAACGACTTCAACCGCTTTGGCCGCACGTACCAGGTCAACGTCCAGGCTGAGCAGCAGTTCCGCCTCGATGCCGAGCAGATCGGCCAGTTGAAAGTGCGCAACAACCTCGGCGAGATGATTCCGCTGGCGACCTTCCTCAAGGTCAGCGACACCTCCGGGCCAGACCGCGTCATGCACTACAACGGGTTCATCACCGCAGAAATCAACGGTGCAGCAGCCCCGGGCTACAGCTCTGGCCAGGCCGAAGCTGCCATCGAGAAGCTGCTGAAAGAGGAACTGCCCAACGGCATGACCTTCGAGTGGACCGACCTGACCTACCAGCAAATCCTCTCGGGTAACACCGCGCTGCTGGTGTTCCCTCTGTGCGTGCTGCTGGCGTTCCTGGTGCTGGCCGCCCAGTACGAAAGCTGGAGTTTGCCGCTGGCGGTGATCCTGATCGTACCGATGACCCTGCTGTCGGCCATTACCGGTGTGATCGTGTCAGGTGGCGACAACAACATCTTCACCCAGATCGGACTGATCGTGCTGGTGGGCCTGGCGTGCAAGAACGCGATCCTGATCGTCGAGTTCGCCAAGGATGAGCAGGCCAAAGGCCTTGACCCGCTGGCTGCGGTACTGGAAGCCTGCCGCCTGCGCCTGCGGCCGATCCTGATGACGTCGATTGCCTTCATCATGGGTGTGGTTCCGCTGGTGTTCAGCTCCGGTGCCGGCTCGGAAATGCGCCATGCCATGGGTGTGGCAGTGTTCTCGGGGATGATTGGCGTGACCGTGTTCGGCCTGTTCCTGACCCCGGTGTTCTTCTTCCTGATCCGCCGTTTCGTCGAGCGCCGCCAGGCCCGCAAGGCCGAACACGCTCAAGTGCTGGAGAACCATGCATGAACCTGCTCAAACCCCTGACCCCAAGCCTGCTGGCACTGGCCCTGGCGGCCTGTGCGGTAGGCCCGGACTACCAGGCCCCGGCCACCGAACCTGCACTACTGAACAGTGATGTGCAGGCCAAAGCTTATGACCGTAGCCGCTTCGAAAGCCTGTGGTGGAAGCAGTTCGACGACCCGGTGCTCAACCAGCTGGTGCAGGCTTCGCTGGACGGCAACCGTGACTTGCGCGTGGCCTTCGCCCGTCTGAAATCCGCCCGTTCGATCCGCGAAGACGCCGAGAACGACCAGTTCCCGGTCGTGACCAGCCGCGCCAGCAGCGACATCGGCAAGGGCCAGATCCCCGGCCAGACCACGCAGCGGGTGAACAGCGAGCGCTACGACCTGGGCCTGGACATGGCCTGGGAGCTTGACCTGTTCGGCCGCATCCAGCGTCAGATCGAAGCCAGCGAGGCCCAGGAAGCGGTAGCTGCCGCCGACCTGCAACAGTTGCAGGTCAGCCTGATCGCCGAATTGGTCGATGCCTATGGGCAGCTGCGCGGTGCGCAACTGCGCGAGAAAATCGCCCTGGCAAACCTCAAGACCCAGCAGGAGTCGCGGACCATTACCGAAACCCTGCGCGATGCCGGTGTGGGCAACGACCTCGATGTCGTGCGTGCCGATGCACGCCTGGCCGGGGTCGAAGCCACCGTGCCGCAACTGCAGGCCGAACAGGCCCGGGCGCGGCACCGCATCGCCACCCTGCTCGGCCAGCGCCCTGACGCGCTCAGCGTAGACCTGTCGCCCAAGGCCCTGCCGGCCATCGCCAAGGCATTGCCGGTGGGCGACCCGGGGGAGCTGCTACGCCGTCGTCCGGACATCCGTAGCGCCGAACGCCAGCTGGCTGCCGCCACCGCCAATGTCGGCGTGGCCACGGCAGACCTGTTCCCTCGCGTCAGCCTCAGTGGCTTCCTTGGCTTTACCGCCGCTCGCGGCTCGCAGATCGGCTCCTCGGCAGCCAATGCCTGGGCGTTGGGCCCCAGCATTACCTGGGCGGCCTTCGACCTGGGCAGCGTGCGGGCCCGCCTGCGCGGTGCCAAAGCCGATGCCGAAGGGGCTCTGGCCAACTACGAACAGCAGGTATTGCTGGCCCTGGAAGAGTCGGCCAACGCCTTCAGCGATTACGACAAGACCCAGCAGCGCCTGCTGTCGCTGATGCGCCAGAGCGACGCCAGCCGCAAGGCCGCGGAGCTGGCCTCGATTCGCTATCGCGAAGGCACGGTGGACTACCTGGTACTGCTCGACGCCGAGCGCGAGCGGCTGAGCGCTGAGGATGCGCAGGCCCAGGGGGAGGTCGATCTGTACCGCGGCATCGTCTCCATCTACAAAGCCCTGGGCGGCGGCTGGCAACCGCAGACGGTGGCCAGCGTACGCTGATACACCCGTTCAAACGACTCCTTTGGTTGGCTCCTCCCCCAACCGTTTGCCCCGCAGGCCTTGGTCGGCGGGGCTTTTTTATGTCGTTGAATTTTCAGCGCCTGCGAGATCGAGCGCCGCCCGCGCGGCGCATCGCGAGCTGCGCTCGCTCCTACGTTTGTTTCGGGCCAATCGAAACCTGCGAGATACGCGCGCGACCGCCTTGATGCCTGCACTCGGTTGCATTTACCCCCCGGCTGGCCCAAGCTCTGCCCTTCCCGCCACCACGGACCGTCCGATGCACAGACGCAACCGCTACCTGATCGCCCTGCTGCTGTTGATCCTGGTATCGGCGCTGTTCGGTTACCTGTGGCGCGATGAGCAGCCAGCCCCGCCGACCTTGCCTGCACACAGCTATGCCAAGGCCCTGCGCCAGGCCCATGACGGCCTACCCGGTGCAGCACGGGTGCTTTACCAGCAATTGCAACGCAACGACCTGCCCCCTATCCGCCGCGCTGCCCTCTATGCCGAGTTACCCAACTACCCCTCTCCCCAGGCATTGAAACTTGCCCGCCAGGACCTGGAGCATGCCGACCCGCTGGTGCGCCGTGCGGCTATTGCAGGTATCCGCCGCCTGCTGCCGGCAGCGCAGCGCAGCCTGGTACTCGGCCCACTGCTGGACGACGACGAACAAAGCGTGCGCTTTGCTGCCGTGGATGCCCTGCTGGGCCTGAGCCCCGATGCCATCGGCCTGTATTTCGGCCCGTTGCAGGCAGCCCTTGAACACTACCAGCAGGCGCTCGAGCAACACCCCGAGGATGCCGACGCCCAGATACACCTGGCACGCCTGTACCTGCACGAAAACGACTACGCCCAGGCAGCCGCGGCCCTGCAGCGGGCGCTGGACGTTGCACCCGGCAACCTCGACGCCTTGGCCACCCAGGTGCGTTTGCTGGAGCGTCAGGGCCAGCACGATGCCTCGCGCCAGGTACTGGGCAAAGCCTTGGCACTCAGCCCCGACTCAGCCTTCCTGCAGTACGAGCTTGGGCTCTGGCTGATCCGCCACGAGCAACGTGAATACGCCTTGCTTGCCTTGTCCCGCGCCGTCGAACTGGACCCGGACAACGCCGATTACCGCTATACGCTGGCAGTCACTCTGCACGAACTGGAACAACTCGACGCAGCCCAAAAGCAGCTGGAAACCGTGCTCAACCGGGAGCCGGCCAACCGCCGCGCTCGAGTGCTGCTGATCCAGTACTGGAAAGAGACCGGGCAATTGCAGAACGTTCAAGTGCTATTGGCCGAGCTGGAACGGCAGAACCCGGACGACCCCGCACTGCAGCAAGGCCTATAGGCAATATCTGACTATTGTTGAACCCAGGCCGTTTGCCAAGGGTCCAGTGGGTATCAGGCCACCCCTGCAGGAGAGTCGTTTTGTCCCATTCATTGGCGCTGGATGAACGTGCCTTGATCCTGGCACCCCCGCCATTAGCGGCGGATACCTCGCGCCTGCTCGCCTCAGCCGGCATCAATAGCCTGTGCACCGTTGACCTGTCCAACCTGCAGACTTGCCTGGCAGAAGGCGCAGGCCTGGCAATCATTGCCGAGCAAGTGTTCGACAACGGCCCCAGTGCGTTGCTGCAAGCATTCATCGACCAGCAACAGAGCTGGTCGGACCTGCCCATCGTGCTGCTCATGCAGGGCGCCTGGTCGGCCGCTTGTGCAGGCAACCACCCAGTGGGCAATCTTTTGCTGCTGGTCGCCCCGTTCGACAACGACCAACTGCTGCACATGACCCGATCCGCCTTGCGCAACCGACGACGGCAATACGCTGCACGCGACCAGTTGCACGACCTGCAGCAGCGCCTGAACTCACTGGGAGCGCCGCCAGAGAAGGAACACAAACCCAGCGAGTTCGCCTGCTACGAGACACGCAAGATGGAAGCCATTGGCCAACTGGCCGGGGGTGTTGCTCACGACTTCAATAACCTGCTTACCAGCATTGGCGGCAGCTTCGAACTGATTGAACGGCGCCTGCATCAAGGCCGCAGCGATGGCCTTGACAGCGTACTGCGGATGGGACGTGAGGCAGTAACACGCGCCGCTCGCGTGACCCACCGCTTGCTGGCCTTCTCCTCCCGTCAATCGCTGAACAGCCAGCGTGTCGACCTGCACGGCCTGCTCGAGGTGAAACGCCTGAAAACCTGCCTCAACCCTGCCATAACGTTACACGTGCATACCGCCAAAGACCTGTGGCCCGTAGAAGCTGATGCCAAACAGTTGCAGGAAGCCCTCGACAACCTGCTGTTCAATGCCTCAGAAGCCATGCCCAGTGGCGGCCAGCTGCGAGTCGAGGCAAGCAACCAGCATATCCCCAGCAAGCAGTTCACCAGTGGAGCTCTGTGTCCTGGTGACTACCTGCGCCTGAGCATCATCGATGACGGCCAGGGCATGGCGCAAAGCACCCTTGAGCGCGCTTTCGAGCCGTTTTTCAGTACCAAGGCGATCGGCCAGGGTATCGGCCTCGGCCTGTCGATGGTCTACGGCTTCAGCAGGCAGTCTCACGGGCATCTCGCACTGCACAGCCAGATTGGCCTGGGCACTCGGGTAGACCTGTACCTGCCGCGCCATATCGGCCAGGCAACGGCACCAAGCAAGCCGATACCTGTGCAGGAGAGCCAGGGCCGTCACGTGCTGGTGGTCGAAGACGACCCCCATGTGCGCCAATTGTTGTGCCAGGCACTGCGTGAGAGCGGCTTCCCCTGCCGCAGCGCGGCCAACGCCACCCAAGGGCTCAAGGTGTTGCGCTCCTCTCAGCCCGTGGATTTGCTGGTCAGCGACATCGGCCTGCCCGGTATGAATGGCCGTCAACTGGCCGAAATTGCCCGCAGCCTGCATCCACATTTGCCCGTGCTGTTCATCACCGGCTACGCGGAAACGGCCATGGCCCGCGAGGGTTTTTTGGGCACGGGCATGCACTTGATCTGCAAACCATTCGAACTGAAAGACTTGCAGACGCAGGTCACGCAGATTCTGGGCCGCCCCTGAACCCCGTCATTGTTCGAGCATGCTTAGCGCCTGATCGGCAAGGTCCGCCAGCAAAAACGGCTTGTTCATCAATGCCGTTCCCGGCTGATCAAGCAGCTGCGCTTCAACAGGATGGTCAGCGTAGCCGGTGATGAACAGGATCTTCTGCGAAGGAAGCTGCATGCGCATGGCCTTGGCCACTTGCCGGCCACTGAAGCCGCCGGGTAAACCGATGTCGGTAATCACCAGGTCGAAGGGGCCATCAAGGCGAAAGCGCTCCAGCGCAGCATTGGCGTCACTCGCATCAGTGACCACAAAACCGCGTTCAGTCAGGTACTCGCGCATCACGGCACGCAAGTTCAGCTCGTCATCGACCAGTAACAGGCGCTCACCCTGGGCCATGCGCTGGGAACGTTGCACTGGCTTCGGCGCTTCGGGTGCCGGGTCGTGGCACCTTGGGAAAAGCATGGAAACCCTGGCCCCCTGATTCGGGCTCGACTCGATCCAGGCGTATCCCCCCGATTGACCGACAAAACCATACACCATCGATAGCCCAAGCCCGGAACCACGGCCGATGGGCTTGGTGGTGAAGAACGGCTCAAAAGCCCTGGCAATGTCGCGCGTCGAAAAGCCGTGGCCGTCGTCCTCCACATGCAAGGCAACGTAGTCGCCTGGCGGCAGCCCATTTTCATCAGGGAAGCTGGCCGTCAACCGCTCGTTGACGCTGCGTACAGTGACATTGCCACGTTCCAGGCAGGCCTCCCGGGCATTGGCGCAGAGGTTGACCAAGGCATTTTCAAGTTGGGTAACGTCAAGGCATACGGCCCACGGCGCGACATCCAGTTGCCAGTGCAAGCGCATCTCTGCGCCCAGCGTCTTCAATAGCAACGGCTCGCTTAGCCGCAACTGCCGGTTGAAGTCCAGGGGCTTGGGTGCAAGCGGTTGATGCCGAGAGAATGCCAGCAGGCGATGGGTCAGTTCCATGGCGCGTAAGACCGATTCGCGAGCGACCTCCAAATAGGCGTCAACACGCTCCAGGCGGCCATCCTGAAGGCGCCGCTGCAGCAGTTCCAGGCTGCCACCGATGCCAGACAGCAGGTTGTTCATCTCATGGCCCATGCCGCCGGCCAACTGGCCAACCACCTCCATGCGTTCGCTATTGCGCATCAGCGCTTCAGACTTACGCGCGGCCTCTTCGCGGTCTTCGGTGATATCCCGACCGACTGCCGTCAACAGGCTGCCATTGAACCGGGCACTCCAGCGGAACCAGTGATAATGGCCATCGCAGTGACGCAAGCGCGTCTCCAGTTGCTCGGTATTGCGGTATTGCAGGAACCCGGAGACTGCCACTTGTACCTCGGCGCGATCCGCCGGATGCACCAGCTCCAGCACCGGCACATCGTGAACCTGCTCCTCGGACCAGCCCAGAATGCGGTACCAGGCGGGGTTAACGGCATGCAGCTTGAGTTCAGGGGTAACCGTCATCATTGCATCCGGGGACAGTTGCCAGATCTGCTCGCGCTCGGCCACATGGCGCGCTATCTGTCGTTCATAGCCCTGCACCTGCTCACGCCAATGATGGTACGCCTCCACACTGGCCGTGGTCTCGATCACCTTGTGCAGAAACCCCGCCACGTTTCCAAATTCATCGCGCAGGGGTGCATAACCGAACGCGCACCACAGCGGCTCGTTGCCTTCGACGCAGACGAGCAGGGGCTGGTCCTCGACAAAGTTCGAACGCCCTTCAAGCGCCTTGAATACCCAGGGCCCCATTGCCTCCCAGAGGTCACTCCAGAGCGCATCGAACGCATTGCCCAGCGCATCCGGCCTGGCGGCCCGCAGCGCCCGGTAGCCATCATTGTGCACCACGCAGAGGTCTGCCCCCCAGACCACTGCGCAAGGAAACGGTGACGAGTGCATCATGTCGACGGCAATGCGCAACGAGGCCGACCAACGTGGCAACGGCCCAAGTGATGTGTGCCCCCAGTCGAACTGCGCAATTCGTTGGCTCATCAGATCGAGCGGTGCCGATACGGGCGTTTTCAAGGTGAGCTCCCGCGCAGGCTTGCGCGGCGTACCGTGTGCGGGCAATAGCGTTACTCCACCAATGCGTAGATTACCTCGGTTCCGAGGCTGCCCCGGAGGGGTTCGTTCACGTTAGCACAGCACAAGCTGCGCACGATGGCGGACTTGCGCCTGGCAGCTATGCTGATTAGGTTTTCCCCTGGGCCAGGGAGCAACGGCCCATTCAGGTTGCCGACAGGAGCATGGTCATGAGCAAGAAAATGCTGGTAGTGCTGACCAATACAGCCAAGTATCCGACCTTGAATCGGGCGACCGGGCTGTGGCTGGGTGAAGCGGTGCACTTTGTCGAAAAAGTCGAAAAGGCCGGCTACACGGTCGATTATGTAAGCCCTGAGGGTGGCTACGTCCCTGTCGACCCACACAGCCTGCAGATGGCCCCCGACCTGGACTGGCAATGGTATGACGACAAGCGTTTCATGACGCGGCTGGGCACAAGCTTGAGCCCTGGCCAGGTAAAAGCCGACGAATACAGCGTCATCTACTACACCGGCGGCCACGGTGTGATGTACGACTTCGCCGATAACCAGCCGCTGCAAGAGGTGGCACGCAGGATCTACGAGAAAGGGGGTATCGTTGCCGCGGTCTGCCACGGCGTAGTCGGCCTGCTCAATATCAAGCTCAGCGACAACAGCCTGCTGCTTAAAGACCGCAAGGTGACCGGGTTTTCTAATATTGAGGAAAAACTGGTCGAACTGGACAACATAGTGCCGTTCCTGACAGAAAACGAGCTAGGTGGCCGTGGTGGGGTATACAGCAAACATGAGGACCCGTGGAAACCCTACGTGATCGGGGATGGTCAGCTGATCACCGGGCAGAACCCTGCCTCCACTGCACTGCTCGCGGACAAAGTACTGGCAAAACTCGACGGTAGATAAAGCCTTACACCAGCCTTTTGGTTTTCCTGCCCCGCAAACTGCACGCGGACTACAGCCGGCCGATCAAATGAACGCTTAGGCTCATGGCTCAGCTGTACACCTCGAACAGCTAGGCCGGAGAGCGATTGCGCTATGTTGAAAATCATGCACGCCGGGCGTCGCCTGCGGGAGCTGCTGCTACTTGCTACGGTGGCCCTGGTGCCTGTGGTTTCAGGTTTGCTGGTGATGATTGTCCAGTTGGAAATGAAGCTTGCGGAAAACGCGACCATCTCAGTCAAGGAGGCGGTATTCAGCGTTGACCAGGCACTGAACCGCATGCATGAAGCTGCCCAGCGTACCCTGCCGCTTGCAGGCCAAGCTTGCGACAGCGTCAAAAAAATGCTGCAGGAACAGGTCATGAGCCGCTCCATGCTCAGGTCGCTTACCCTGGTCGAAAGTAACAAGGCCTATTGCAGCAGTACTTCAGATTCCCTGGAAGACCTATCGTCCTTTGCCTTGTCCGGCAAACAGGTCGAACTGTCCTACGGGCAACCCGACAAACGCCGCAAGCTGGTTGTCAACTATCACTTGCAGGGCATGAACGGTAGCGTGATCGTGACCGCCTATGCCACCCAGCTACGCAGCGAACTGGATGGTTTTCAGGATGGGCTGACACTGCTGCTGGAGTTCGACGACCGCTACATCTGGAGCCAAGGCGACAGCCGTGACGCACAGCGCCCCTCGCAGTCCGAGTTCTTTGCAAGCGCGGTGTCTTCCAGGTATGGATACAGGGTAAAAGGCGGTTACGCCGAGGGCTTCACCGCACAGGAAATCCACCAGTCGATGATGCAGATCGTTCCATCATTGACACTGGTAGGGATCGCGACCGCCTCGATTGTCTACCTGGGTTTGTTCAGGGCACGCGCCCGCAGGCGTGGGGCGGCCACCGAGCATGCATGATGGCGGCGCCCCTCCAGCAGGTTCAGTCGGTGCTCAGCACGCCACGGCGTACCTGGTCGCGCTCGATGGATTCGAACAATGCCTTGAAGTTGCCTTCGCCAAAGCCATCATCCCCTTTGCGCTGGATGAACTCGAAGAACACCGGGCCGAGCAGGGTTTCCGAGAAAATCTGCAACAATAGGCGCTTGTCTTCAGGTTGAGAGGCACCATCGAGGAGGATACCGCGAGCTTGCAACTGGTCGACCGGCTCACCATGGCCAGGCAACCGCTCTTCGAGCATTTCGTAGTAAGTTTGCGGCGGCGCCGTCATGAAGCGCATGCCGAAGCCTTTCAGGGCGTCCCAGGTCTTGAGCAGATCGTCGGTCAGGAAGGCCACGTGCTGGATACCTTCGCCGTTGAACTGCATCAGGAACTCTTCGATCTGCCCGGCGCCCTTGGACGATTCTTCGTTGAGCGGGATACGGATCATGCCATCGGGAGCCGTCATGGCCTTGGACGTCAGGCCGGTATATTCACCCTTGATATCGAAGTAGCGGATCTCGCGGAAATTGAACAGCTTCTCGTAGAAGCCAGCCCAGTAGGCCATGCGCCCGCGGTACACGTTGTGGGTGAGGTGGTCGATGATCTTCAGGCCGGCACCCACCGGGTTGCGGTCCACACCTTCGATGAAGTTGAAGTCGATGTCGTAGATCGAGCTGCCTTCGTCGAAGCGGTCGATCAGGTACAGCGGCGCACCACCGATGCCTTTGATCGCCGGCAAGCGCAGTTCCATCGGGCCGGTTTCGATTTCCACCGGCTGGGCGCCCAGTTCCAGAGCTCGGGCATAGGCCTCATGGGCATTGCGCACGCGGAACGCCATGCCGCACACCGACGGGCCGTGTTCGGCGGCAAAGTACGAGGCGATGCTCTTGGGTTCGTTGTTCAGGATCAGGTTGATGCCACCTTGGCGGTACAGGTGCACATCCTTGGAACGGTGGCTAGCCACCTTGGTGAAGCCCAGTATCTGGAACACCGGTTCGAGTACGCCAGGGGTAGGCGAAGCCAGTTCGATGAATTCGAAACCCATCAGGCCCATTGGATTTTCAAAGATATCAGCCATGTTCGTGTCCTCATCTGCAGCGAAAAATTATAGATTGCGCGGGATGTAGAACAGAAATGGCGGGGAGCAAGGGATACCACGCACGCTGCGGGCGAGGTAGTCACCTATGATCAGCTTGAACCCATGGTATGTCATATGGACCCATTCTCGGCGGGCTTGATCCTTCGGAATTGAAGGACCTTATTGTTGTATTCGTAAATGGATTCTACATTGCGTAAAATCGTTTGTCGCGTTTTAGTTGCCCCCCCGTTCCGACAAGCGGCTATTCTCTCGTTACCCTCAACACAGATTATTCCAGCATGCCCCTTACCGCTAAACGCCGCGCCCGCCTGGGCTGGCGCAACCTGCTGCCCTGGGTCGTCGGCGTGCTGCCGGTATTGTGCGGCCTTGCCGTGATGAACTGGCAGGTCGAGCGCGAGATGCAGACCAACAGCCAGGCCACCACACGCCAAGCGGTGGAGCATCTCGAACGCATCCTCGACAACCTGTCCGGCGCTGCCAATGCGCTCCTGCCCCTGACTACCCTCCCTTGCGACCAGGCCAAGCTTATGCTGCGTGCCCAGGTAACTCGCAATGCCTTCGTACGCTCGACCAACCTGTTCAGGCACAACAACCTTTATTGCACCTCGCTGTTCGGCGAATTCGACGAGCCGGTCAACGCTAGCGACTACACAGACGGCAAACTGTGGCTGATGGACGGCAACTCGGTCACCCCGGGGCATCCGCTATTGGTGTACCGCGCCAGCGACGGCGACCACGGCGCAATCACCACGGTCGATGGCGACCACCTGCTGACAGCACTGCGCCTGATCGGCCCCGATGAAGACCTGCAAATACGCGTGGGCGATGCCTGGATGGGCAAGGATGGCGTGGTACACAAAGGCGTGCCCCCTGCGGCCGCCAGCGCCAATGTGCTGTTGGGCTCGACGCGTTACCCGTTCAGCGTGCAAGGCGGCTACAGCGCCGACAAGCAAGGACAGCTGCTGCGCAGCCACTACCCTGCCCTGCTCAGCCTGCTGCTGGTGCTGGGTGCCGTGGCCGCACTGGCTTGCCGCTGGCAGATTCGCCGCGCCACCTCACCCCGCGCCGAACTGGATCGGGCCCTGCAGGCAGACGAATTCCTGCCGTACTTCCAGCCGGTGGTGCGCAAGGGCGATTACCGCTGGGCCGGTGCCGAAGTGCTGATGCGCTGGAACCACCCACGAGAAGGCCTGGTCCGCCCTGACCTGTTCATTCCCTATGCCGAGCATAGCGGGCAGATAGTCGCGATGACCCGATCGCTGATGATGCACACTGCCCAGAGCCTCGCGCCCTATGCCGGGCTGCTGGGGGACGGTTTCCACATCGGGGTCAACATTACCGCCGACCACTGCCGTGACTTGCGCCTGCTGGACGACTGCCGCACCTTCCTGCAGCACTTTCCGCCCGGCCGGGTGGTGCTGACCCTGGAGCTGACCGAGCGCAAGCTGATCGAACCCACCCCCGTGACCCTGGAACTGTTCGAGAAGCTGCATGCCATGGGGGTGATGATTGCACTTGATGATTTTGGCACCGGGCAGTCAAGCCTCAATTACCTGCGCCAGTTCAAGGTCGACTACCTGAAAATCGACCAAAGCTTCGTCGCCATGATCGGCGGCGACGCGCTGTCGCTGCACATTCTCGAAACCATCATCGAGCTGTCAGCCAAACTTGGCCTTGGCATCGTTGCCGAAGGTGTCGAAACCGACACCCAGCGCGACTACCTGGCCCGCCATGACGTGGACTTCCAGCAAGGCTACCTGTTCGCCAGGCCCATGCCGGCGGCGCAGTTCCTTGAGGCACTGACCGCACATCCGGGCGCGTCACGGTTGCCGCAAGACGCGCCCCCTGAGATCATGCGCGGCTGATCCAGCCGCTCAACTCCCCTATTCGAGGCACTCGTGTCAAAAGGCATTGTTTCATCGGTCATGGCGTCCTGTTTGTTCGCTGTGATGTACTTCTATACCTCGCTGCTCACGCCACTCGATGGCGAAGAGATCTTTGGCTGGCGCACCCTGCTGACACTGCCCTGCCTCACCTTGTTCATGCTTGTCTCGAAAGACTGGAAACGGGTAGGCGAGCTGCTGGCCCGGGTAAAACGTACGCCAGTGCTGTTGCTGGGCATGGTCGGTACGTCGTGGTTAATGGGCGTGCAGTTGTGGCTCTTCCTCTGGGCCCCCCTGCACGGGCGCAGCCTGGAAGTGTCGATGGGCTACTTTCTGCTGCCGCTGGCCATGGTCCTGACCGGGCGGCTGGTGTATGGCGAGCGCCTGTCGCGGCTGCAAAAGGTCGCCGTGGCCTGCGCCGCGCTGGGCGTAGGCCACGAGCTCTACCAAAATGGCAGTTTTGCCTGGGAGACCCTGCTGGTGACGATCGGCTACCCGATCTATTTCGTACTGCGCCGGCGTTGCCGCACTGACCACCTGGGTGGCCTGTGGTGCGACATGTGCCTGCTGCTGCCATGGGCGCTCTACTTCGTGATCCAGGGCCCGCTGTCGTCTGGCGACCTGCAGGCCCACCCAGGCCTTTATGCCTTGATCCCCGTCCTTGGGGCGATCAGCGCCTCAGCCCTGATCGCCTACGTGCTGGCCAGCCGCTTGCTGCCATTCAGCCTGTTCGGCCTGCTCAGCTACGTCGAGCCGGTGTTACTGGTGGGGGTCGCGCTGCTGCTGGGTGAAACCATCGGCCCGGATCAGTGGCTGACTTACCTGCCGATCTGGGCCGCGGTGCTGGTACTGGTGCTCGAAGGCTTCAAGCACCTGCTGCGCCAGCGTCGCCGCTCGGTATAAGCCGAACCTGGCGCACCCGCCGCTCTTCAACCGCTTCCACGGTGAGCGTCCAGCCATTCCACGCCAGGCGGTCACCCACCATCGGCAGGCGATCGAGCAGGCTCATGACCAGGCCCGCGAGGGTCTGGTAATCGTCGGTGGCACGTGCGCTGAAGCCGGTACGTGCCTGTACCTGGCTCAGGTTCAGTGCACCGCTCACCACAAAGCCTTCACCCTCCTGGACAATGCCAGGGCCTTCAACTTCGCTGGCATCTGGCAGCTCACCGGCAATCGATTCAAGAATGTCGGTCATGGTCAACAGGCCGGTGAAGTCACCGAACTCGTTGATCACGAAGGCGATGTGGGTCGACTGACCACGCATCTGCTCCAGGGCGTTGAGGATGCTGAAGCTCTCCAGCAGGTTCAACGGCGCCCGTGCCATGCCTTCCAGGTCCGGCTGGCTGCCCGACAACAACTCCTTGAGCAGCTCCTTTTTGTGCACGAAGCCCAGCGGTTCGTCGACACGGCCATCACGAATCAACGGCAGGCGCGAGTATGGCGAATTGGCCAAGGCCTGCGTGATGGCTTCGGCCGGCTGCGCCAGGTCGATCACATCGACTTCGGCACGTGCAGTCATCACCGTTCGGATAGGCCGCTCGGCCAGGTTAAGTACGCCACTGATCATTATCCGTTCACGGCGGTCGAACAGCACCTGTTCCTCGCCACCCTCAACCATGTCGGCGATTTCCTCGCCCACCTCGTCAGCCTCGACCCGGCGGCCGCCCAGCATGCGCAGCACGGCATGTGCGGTGCGTTCACGCAGCGGCCTGTGCTGCTGCAAGCTGCGCTTGCGACGGGCACGCGCCAACTGGTTGAACAGCTCGATCAGGATCGAGAAGCCGATCGCTGCGTACAGGTAGCCTTTCGGGATATGGAAGCCCAGGCCCTCGGCGGTAAGGCTGAAACCAATCATCATCAGGAAGCCCAGGCACAGCATGATCACCGTGGGGTGGGCGTTGACGAAGCGGGTCAGCGGCTTGCTGGCAACGATCATGATACCGATCGAGAAAATCACCGCGATCATCATCACCGACAGCTCTTCGACCATGCCCACCGCCGTGATCACCGCATCCAGCGAGAACACAGCATCCAGTACCACGATCTGAGCGACGATAGGCCAGAATGCGGCATGGCGCAGCGTGCCACTTGCCTGGGTGACATGGCCCTCCAGGCGCTCGTGCAGCTCCATGGTGGCCTTGAACAGCAGGAACACACCGCCGAACAGCATGATCAGGTCACGGCCCGAGAAGCTCTTGTCGAACACCTCGAACAGCGGCGCAGTCAGGGTGACCATCCACGAAATACTGGCCAGCAGGCCAAGGCGCATGATCAACGCCAGGCTCAGGCCGATCACCCGCGCGCGGTCTCGCTGATGGGGCGGCAGCTTGTCGGCCAGAATGGCGATAAACACCAGGTTGTCGATACCCAGCACCAGCTCGAGGACGATAAGCGTCAACAGGCCTAGCCAGGCCGTGGGGTCGGCTAGCCATTCCATTAGCGGGTACTCACGAGCGAAGCGTCACGAGGACGGAGGGGGGACGGCCTGAAAGGCCAGAAACTGGGGGGCTCCGCGAAGGTGCTCATATAGACCTTGATAGCAAATTGGGACAAGAATCGTACAAGCACAGCAGGTTTATCTGATAGCGCAAAACTATTACAAAACCTTAAAGGAATTTGAGTCTGTATTTTTGTAGGTACTTTTCTTCAATACCGTCGACCGCCAGCAGCTGAAAATCATGGCTCCTTCCCACCACCGGATCTTTCTCATGAGCCTGTCCATGTCCATGGCCGCCTTCGCACTCGCGGCGTCAATTTCCCCCGGCCCGGTCAACATCATTGCCCTGAGCAGCGGCGCCAACCATGGCCTACGCGCCAGCCTGGCACATGTGGCTGGCGCCACGCTGGGTTTCTGCCTGTTGCTGGTGCTGGTCGGGCTGGGCTTGCACCAGCTGCTGGTGCGTTGGCCGCTGATGGGCCAGCTGCTGCACTGGGGCGGGGTAACGTTTCTGCTGTACATGGCGTGGAAACTTGCGCGCGATGATGGCCAGCTGACCGGCATGCACTCGACACCCGCCCCCTCGGCCTGGCAAGGCGCGGCGATGCAATGGCTGAACCCCAAGGCCTGGCTGGCAGCAGTGGCCGGGGTCGGCGCTTATACCGGTGGTGAGCAGCACTTGCTGTGGTTGTTCACCTGGATCTACGGGCCAATCTGTTTCATTTCGGTGGCCAGTTGGGCATGGGCTGGCAGCGTGGTTCGCCAGTACCTGGGCAACCCACGGCACCTGCGCCTGCTCAATCGAGGGTTGGCGGTGTTGCTGGTGGGCAGTGCTGTCTACCTGGTTATCTGACGCCAGCCGCATTCCGATATTGACCCGGCGTCGCCGCCAGATGCTTTTTGAAAGCCCGCTGCAAGTGCGCTTGGTCTGCAAACCCGGCCTCCTGCGCAACCTCGGCAATCGCCCGCCCCTGACGCAACTGCGCCCTGGCCAGCTGAACACGCTGGTCGAGCAGGTAGCCATGCGGTGTCAGCCCATAATGTTGGCGGAAGGCTCGAATCAGATAGGCGCGCGACAGGCCGCACGCTGTGCAGATATCTTCAAGGCTCAGTGGATCGCTGCGATGAGCACGTATGAACGCTGCTGCCGCGCTCAGCCGCGGGTTGCCTTCGGCCCTCGCCTGGGCGTTGGCGCCGAGAAAGTCCGGCAATGTGCCAAACAGTTCTGCCAAGCGGCCTTCCCGATCAGGCACGCCCGCATCGAACAGGTCAGCGAACCCCTGCAACAACCGCTGGTACAACGCAGGCGAGCTGCTCCAGGTCTGCGTAGGCAATTTAAAGCCTTGCGCCTGTAGCCAGGACATATCGACGAACAGCATCAGGTAAGACCAGGGCTCAGCGTCGATGGGGTTGCAGGCATGCACAACACCCGGGTTCATCAGCACGGTGGTACCGGCCCCTACCTGGATGCGCAGGTCGCCGTTGAGGTAGGTACTGCGCCCACCCGTGATCACGCCGATTGAAAAGCTCTCATGGGAGTGCGCGGCGTAGCACACCTGGCGCCCGTCCCCTACCCGCCGGGCTTCGACAAAGGGCAATGCATGATCACGCCAGAACCGCGAAACCTCGATCATCCCCTTGCCCACTTGATGCTGACATTCACCGATACTACACGTTTACCGTGGAAGCAGGTCCAGCGTGCGCTCCACCTCTTCGATATCGATCCGGAAACCATCGCCATCCGGAATCCCGACCACAAAAGCGAAATGCTGATGGTCGCGATCGGTCAGGTATTTGTAGTAGCTCACAAACCGGTCAGGCGGCTGCAAGGTGAGCAGGCTACCACCGGGCTGCAGCACATTTACCCCATGCACCAATTGGCTGCCCTCCACGCCAATGACCACTTTTGCCCCGGCGCAGGCTGCAACAATACTCGGCACATCGGACTTGAGCGGGTTCACAACACGGAAACCGCGGGTGACACGCAGGTGCTCGGCGAGCTCCAGCTCATTGCGCAACAAGCGCAGGTCGCCGTCGCCGCCACGCAGCAGGAACACGCCAGGATGTGGGGCATGCGGCACGTGCGACAGCAATTTATCCCCCATGGCCCGGTAGCGGGCATGCCGGCTGCGGTTGTTGCCCTGATCATCGAACAGCACCAGCTCACGGAAAAACGCACTGCGCAGGCGCAGTGGCTTCATGCCCAGCCAGTCTTCATAGGCCGGGGCCTGGGTAAACAGCGGGTATCTGGCCGAGGGTGCGGTGGTCACCGGTATGCCCTCATTGCAGGCCAGCGCATAGGTTGGGCAATCTTCCATCAGCCAGGTGCCGAACCACGAATTGCCGTTTTGCGTGCAGTAGATGGCCCCGCGGTCTATTTCGTTGTCAACGATGATGGTCGGGAAGGTACTTGGCTTGAGCGACAGCCAGTGGCTGGCCTTGCCTTTGTACAACGCACCATCGACCAGCCACACATCCTTGATCAGGTAGCCGCGGGTTGGCCCTTGCAATGTGCTGATGCCACCCTCCATGGTGCGAGCGGGGTGCACGTAGGGGTAAAAACGCTTGCCCTCCCAGCCCGTTACCCGTTCCAGCTGGCCAGGCAGGAAAATGGCCGCCGGGGACACAGTGGTTTCGCCTGGAGCAATGTCCCAACTCCTGGTGGCGATGCTCTTGAGGTCGATGGCGGTATTCTTGCCCAGCCGCTTGCGCGCCATGTAACGATAGGCGGCCAAGGTCCAGGTGTGCTGCTTGGCCGCGGACGATGCACTGAACTGCGAGATGTCGCTCCCCATGAAGCGTCCTCCCCTGATGACGAAGTTTAAACCCTGGCGTAGAGCGCCAGATCAATGCATCCCTGGCAGTCACTCAGTTGCACGTGACTCTTTCCATGGTGGGCGGTGACTGCACGCTGGCATAACGGCTGCGCAGGGTTTCCACGAAGGGCTCACCCGCACCATTGCCACCGTAGAGATAAATCTTGTGCAGCCCCCCAAACACCATCTCGTGGTACCGGCTGGCAACCTCCTCATCGCTCGGGCCATCCGGCAACCCCAAGTGCAGCGTGAGTTTGTCGCCCTCCACTGCGAACATCGGCGTATCCCACAAGAACTTGGCTGTGCCGGTCTTTGGCAAGCGGACAAACAGATAGGCATGGTTGCCCAACGAGTCGATGTCTCCCCCGCGACGGCGCTTCCATTTCAGCAGGCCGTCGTCCGGGCGCGCGAGGCACAGCCCGATGTCGTAGTAATCGAAGCCCTGCTGCAGTGCCCACTCAAGCGCCATGAAGGTGGTGATCGAATTCACCTCACGCAACCTCTTGGCATCACTGAACACTGCCTCGCAGTAGCCGAAACGCAACGTGCTCCAGTACCGCTTGCCCCCGCGTACCACTTCACAACCCAAGTGGCAGCCAATCACTTCATCACCCAAGGTAATCAGGTCGAGCCGGCCGACGCTTTTGGCAATGCGGAACACTTCTTCCGTGGGGAACTGCGCAGCATGGATACCTTGCCTGGCGGTGGCATAGGGGCGCAGCAGCTCGCGGTCTGCCATGGCGATCTCGTCGTCCGACAGGGCTTGTCGCATCTGGTAGAGCGGGCGGTTCTTGCGGATGCTGCGCCGCAGTTCGCTGTCGTAGCGCGCCGTGATGTCCTCCAGCGAGCGGCCCAACGGTACTACAGCGCTCAGGTAATGCGGCACTGACAGCGCCCCAGACGAGGGTATTTCGCTGATGACCACTACATGGTTTGCAGCCGCCGTGGCACTTGCACTTTCTACGATCGAAGCACTGCCCTGGCCCTTGCCGCCGATCAGCAGCTTGGCCATTTCCCGCTGTTGCTTGCGGCCGATGTAAAGAATTTCGTAGGGGCTCTCCTGCTGTAGCCGAAACCTCGCTACTTCCCAGCGCCAGAAACAGGCGCGCGCCGCCATTTCTCGCACTTTGCTTGCCAACAGCCTCATTTCGTAGCGCTGGGAGGGTGACAGGAGCTTTCGCGCCACAGCCGTCAAGGTCTCTTTCATTTTTTCTTCGACGTCCTTTGAAGGGCTTTATGGTCTATCTGAAAAAGAGAAAAAATCAGCAAAAACACTTAACGCTTTGATTTTTATAGTTTGCCCTGAAACTTGCTTATCACATTCAGTAACAATTTAAGATGCCTGCAAACGCTTTGGCAAGCGGCTTCTAGCTGACTTTAGATCAAGTTTGATGGCGTCAAATTTCCTGCGTGAAAACCCACGCCAATTGCAAGTTTGCTATAAGTGTGCCGACGCACACGGCCTTTCATTACCACTTGGCTATTGATAATTAGCATTTGATATCTTCTTTGCATAAAAGAAACGTCGACATGCCTGAACGCTTTTGCGGTGCCTGCCGGGCCATTTGGCAAGCACCCACGGCCCGATTGAGCCAGACTGGTGTTTTGCTGGCAGCCGGTGCATGCTCCATGCTGAAGCGATTCACCCTGCTTTGAACCAGCCCCGCAATGTGAGGTGCAGTACCTATGGACCGTCTGCTCGATTCACTCTTCCCCAGCGCCGAGAACATTCCGGAAACCTGGCGCCTGGGAGCCCCAATGGAACAACGCGACTACCTGGTGAACGGCGAACTCAGGCAGTGGGACGGCCCCTTGGCCACGGTGCGCAGCCCGGTATGGCTGAAGGAGGGCGCAGAGGAACGCCAGGTGGTACTGGGTAGCGCCCCGCTGCTCGACGCGGACACCGCCCTTACGGCCCTCGACGCCGCCGTGCAGGCCTACGACAAGGGCCGCGGTGCCTGGCCGAACATGCGTGTGGCCGAACGCATCCAGCATGTCGAAAACTTCCTGGCCCGTATGCGCGAGCAGCGCCAGGCCGTGGTCAAGCTGCTGATGTGGGAGATTGGCAAGAACCTCAAGGATTCAGAAAAAGAATTCGACCGCACCTGCGACTACATCGTCGACACCATCAATGCCCTCAAGGACCTCGACCGCCGCTCCAGCCGCTTCGAGCTGGAACAAGGCACCCTCGGCCAGATCCGCCGCGCGCCGCTGGGTGTGGCGTTGTGCATGGGGCCCTACAATTACCCGCTGAACGAAACCTTCACCACCCTGATCCCGGCGCTGATCATGGGCAACACCGTGGTGTTCAAGCCGGCCAAGTTCGGTGTGCTACTGATCCGCCCGTTGCTCGAAGCCTTCCGCGACAGTTTCCCGCCGGGGGTGATCAACGTGATCTATGGCCGCGGCCGGGAAACGGTGAGCGCGCTGATGGCCAGCGGCAAGGTCGATGTATTCGCCTTCATTGGTACACACAAGGCAGCCAGCGACCTGAAAAAGCTGCACCCACGCCCGCATCGCCTGCGCGCCGCGCTGGGCCTGGATGCCAAGAACCCAGGCATCGTGTTGCCACAGGTCGACCTCGACAACGCTGTCGAAGAGGCGGTTACCGGCGCGCTGTCGTTCAACGGCCAGCGCTGCACAGCGCTGAAGATCCTGTTCGTCCACGAGCACGTGGTCGACGCCTTCCTCGACAAGTTCCAGCGCAAGCTGGCCGCGCTCAAGCCCGGCATGCCCTGGGAACCGGGCGTCGCGCTGACGCCATTGCCGGAGCCCGGCAAGGTCGACTACCTTGACGGCCTGGTCGCCGATGCCACGGCCAAGGGCGCACGCGTGCTCAACGAAGGTGGCGGGCAAAGCCGCGGCTCGTTCTTCTATCCGGCCTTGCTGTACCCGGTTAACAACGACATGCGCGTGTACCACGAAGAGCAATTCGGCCCCCTGGTACCCGTGGTGCCCTACCGCGACCTGCAAACCGTCATCGACTACGTGCTGGACTCCGATTACGGCCAGCAGTTGAGCCTGTTCGGCAACGATCCGGCGACCATCGGTAGCCTGGTCGACATCTTCGCCAACCAGGTCGGGCGCATCAACATCAACGCGCAGTGCCAGCGCGGCCCCGACACCTACCCGTTCAACGGCCGCAAGAACAGCGCCGAAGGCACTCTGTCTGTGCATGACGCCTTGCGCGTGTTCTCCATCCGCACCCTGGTCGCCACCCGCTTCCAGGAGGCCAACAAAGAACTGATCAGCGAAATCATCCGTAACCGCCAGTCGAGCTTCCTGACCACCGACTACATCTTCTGACGGCCGCGCTTATAGAAAATCGATCTAGCGGCATTGTCGATTGTCCATCGGCGCAAACGACTCTAAGCAACAGGGCGCCATCCGGCGCCCACTGCAACGGAGAGTCGAACATGGCAGTCAAACCCATCCCCGAAGGCCAGCACAGCATCACCCCCTATCTGGCCATCAACGACGCCGCCAAGGCCATCGAGTTCTACAAGAAGGCCTTCGGTGCGGTCGAAATGTTCCGCCTTGATGCTCCTGGTGGCCGTGTGGGCCATGCCGAACTCAAGATCGGTGATTCGTCGCTGATGCTGGGCGACCCCTGCGACATGGAAGGCGGCCTTACCGCCAGCCAGAAGCTCAGCGGCGCAGGCGTGGGCCTGCACCTGTATGTCGAGGACTGCGACAAGGTCTACGCCCAAGCCCTGGCGGCTGGCGGCACGCAGTTGCACCCCTTGACCGACCAGTTCTATGGCGACCGCAGTGGCACCCTGAAAGACCCGTTCGGCAATATCTGGTTCGTCTCGACCCACAAGGAGGACCTGAGCCCTGACGAAATTCGCGCCCGCGCAGCGAAGATGTTCGGCGGTAACCCAGCGGCAAGTTGAAAGCGGCGCCACTTTGCTTGAAGCTTGAGGCTCGTAGCCTGGAGCTGCTTCATGCGAATCATCGACAAAACCGCTGCGCAGGTGCGCAGCCTGACCCCCGCTGAAGAGGATCTGCTGGTCGGTTTTGCCACCGGCAGCCTCGTCGGCCCGCGCCTGCTGCAGGCGAACCAGCTACTGATGAAGGTTCGCAACGCCAACCAATGGCTGGCCTGCGACTGCCGCAACGACGCCCTGCCGGTGCTCAATGTCACCCTTAACGGCAATACCGGCACATTGTTCCTCAAGAACAACCCGGGCACTGCCGAGCATGCCCCTGGTTGCCCGTTTACCAAAGACGAGCGGGAAGCCGCCGAACGCGAAGACGATCCCGCACCACCTGCCGCCTGGCTGCCGCCCGACACGCCGCTGCGCCTGATGGGTGACTTTCGCGCCGGTACCGCCAGTGCCGCAAGCGATGGCAACGACCGGCGCGAGCAACAGCGCCTGCTGTCGCTGCTGCTCACCTGGATCGAGACCAGCGGCCTCAACCTTTACGCCACTCACCTGAAGAAGGACCTGACCACGCAGTTTGCCGAATTGCGCAGCGTGGCCAGTCGCTACCCGCTGCTGGAGCGGATACCTGCCAGCAACTACCTGGAAACCCGGCTGGACATGAAGCACATGATGATGCTCAAGTCCCGGCTGCGTGAATCCACACTGTTCGGCAACCATCGCCGCCACGGGCTGATGCTGGACTGCGTCGACCAGATCAAAGGGCGCAAGCTGTTCAACAATCGCAGTGAAGACGGCTTCGACTTCCAGGGGCACCACCTGTACTGGGGCGGTAGCCGTACCAGCGGGCCGTTGCTGGCACTGATGATCTACTCGCCGACCAGCGCCGGTAGCCATTTCTATGAGCTGATCCATGTGGCCAGCGTGCCGGTGCTATCGCGCGCGCATCTGTTCCCGGTGTACCGCGATGAAGAACGCGAGCCACTCAAGGCCCTGGTGTCGCTGATCGACTGGATGGCCAGCAAGGGCGTCAAGGTGCAAATGCGCCGGCCGGTGATCGGCGGCCAGGTGATGGATGAGCTGGTGATGACCTCGGACCAGGACCGGGTATTGTCAGTGTCGCTCCTCGAACAGCCGATTGGGCCCGAGCCGGACACCGAAAACTTCAAGCGCTACGCCGACTTCAAGAGCCTGGAAACCTTCCGCAAGTTTGTTGCCGGTTTCTTCATGCGCGAACGCTGAATTGCGGCCGGTACATGCCCCGGGCAGGCACAGTCATGTGTCGTGACAGGGACGCAAGGCGGCCCCAGGATCCCGGGCTATTGACTCAGTCCAGGCAGTCCTTGGCAGCCTGGCGCAATTTGTCGCCAGACAGGAAGCTGCCCTTGTAGAAGGTCGCGCGGCTGCCTTCACGAGAGTCAACCACGTCCAGTACATCGTCACTTGCCACCGCACTGGATGCCGTCAGCCGATACCCGTGGGCAATCGACTTCTGCGTGGCCTGGGGTGCCAGAACCTGCCACTTGGGCAGGACACAGGCGGCGTACACCTGCGGCGTTTTTTTGGTCAGCTTGCTGGCAGTGGGTTTGCCGGGCGTCGCGCAGCCAGCAAGGCTGGCAACCAACGCAGAAGCGATGAAGATACGAAAAGTAGGCATTTGCAATTGGCCGTCAGGGATACGCTGCATTCTAACGAGGGTTGTCCAAAGTTTCTAACCAACCATGGTCTTGCTGGTGAATTTTCGCGCCATTGACACAGCAACGACGCGCCAGTGACAACACCATCACATCGCGGGTTGTTTACTGGCGCCCGGTCACTGCAATTAATTGTTTGAATCCAGGGAACGAAGTCATTCTGCCCTGCTTCTCATCAACATCAGGCAACGGCAACACCGGCCGGCTTTGTTCAGGAGAACCCCATGCTCTGGTGGCTGGAAATACTCGCCCAATATGCAACCTCCACCGGCTTGGCCGTGCTCTGTATTTTCGTGTTCTGGGCCTATGGCTTGGCATTCGGCAGCGTCTACATGAGGCTCCTCTCTGGCCTGCTGGCTGCCATGCTGCTAACGATCGCCGCATGCCCGCACGGTGTGGACTTTGCCTTGGGCAAGCACCTGGCGCTTGGTGGTCCAGGTGCTCTGCTGCTGTTTATTGCAGATGCAGCAGGCGTGATCACAGCGGTGGTGGTGGCCTCGTTTTTCTTCAGCCCCGGGCGGTTGCAGGACGAAGCCTGAACGGGCTCACTGGTGGGCACCTGATATTTCTGCCAGTAGCATGGGTAGCCGAACGTTGAGAAAGTGAACTGCCAATGGGGCACCTCACCGCGACTCGGCCAGGAAATACACACCATGCAAAAGAACGCCAACATCACGCGCTTCTTCTACCAGAACGGCAAACTCGTCACCCTTAAAACCGGTGAACAGGGCCGTAGCATCTTTCGGTCCTCGGATGTGCCACTTGCCGAGCAACACTTAGACGGCACCCGCACCAGTGGATTGCTGGTGACCGACGACAAGGGTTCGGTGCTACAGGTGCAGGAAAGCAGCTGAGCCCCCCTCAAGCCGCACCGGCCCCACCATAAGGGTCGCACAAGCGCTCCAGCGTTCGGGCAAGGCTGCGCTTTCCACAAATCTGTTGCGTTTCACCCTGCCCTGAGGCGATGCTCATGGAACGGTTGAAGCAACAGACACGGAAGGCCTTTAGCACCATGGAAACGCTTCTCAGCATCAAGTCCGATCTGGTCAGAACAGCCGATCATCTGGAAAAGCTCAGTCAGGCCATGAGTGGCCACGCCAGGTTCATGGAGGCGCGTGCCAGTTCGCAGAGCGAGATTGATGTCACGGCGCACATCAGGTCCATCAATGTGGTAGCAGACGAGTTGCGCGCTGTCGCTGCAAAAATCGACGACATTGGAGGTGCTAGCTTCAGCTGAACCTGAGCTTCACCACTTTGCTCAGCGCCCAGCCACTGAAGACGTAGAACGCATCCAGGTAGAAACGCCCCGCGTAGTTGGGCAATGGCGCGTGATTCAACAGCACATCCGGGTCGGGCGTGGGTGGGAACAAGGCATAAAAGCCGTTGGGCAGCACCGCCAAGGCCAACAATAGCAGGTAAGTCGATGTTTGCAGCAGGGTGCTACGATTGCTGAACCTGGCGGCACCCTTCAGCCCGTAGTACGCAACCAGGCCGGCAACGGGCAACACCCAGAAATGCGTCGGGATCCCAATGAACATTTCGGCGACTGCGCTTCTTGCTTCCACCCAGTGTTCTCCATCCAAATGCGTGGATTATCGCGGGCACGGCAGGCAAATGCAAAACCAGCACTGCCCAGTTCAGGACTGCCACGTTCGAATAAGAACGGCGGCAGGGCCCACCAGCAAAAAGCCCGCTCTCGACGGCGGGCATTTTGTCTCTGGCGGTTAGATGATCATGCTTTTGAACACATCAACGCGGCATCCAGCAACCTCCCATGGTCGTACCAGGCATCACGTTGATAGGCTGTGAACTGATGCTGGCCTGCTGTGCTGCGCAACTCCACAAGGCCATCTGCCTTGCTGGGGTCGGTGCTTTCGATGAACAGTCTCACCGAGTTATCGCCATCAACCTCGTAGGTTTTCACATTCCCGGGCAGTTCACCCTTCACGCACCCCAGATACGCGGGTGGGCTCTTAGCGGTGCTGCCAGAGGTAGAGTCATGACTATCACGCACGTCGGGGTTTTGTGCGCACCCGGCCGTGAACAATGTGGCGAACGTGGAAACGAGTAATGCACCTGCTACCGATATTGAGCTCTTCACGCGACACGCCCCTGCTGCCCCCTCGAGAACTTAGGAAAGTGTTGCCAAGTAGCACGCCATTTTTTAGTTGTCGTGAGCCATATTACTGCTCAATGACAGCCATGCCATAGGTTCATTTGCTATATGGGTTCAGGCTGCATTGGCGGCGCAATAAATGTCCTCTTCTACAGCTTGTCCTGCGTCCGCCAGGTCTGCAAGTTTGGGCGCCGCGCTCCCCGCCCGCAGTTTTATCTGAGGTTCAGGACGGCTGGCGTCGCATAGGCATAAGCAACTACAAATGCCCCCAACCCCGAGTATTACCGTACCCACTCTCGGGGTCAGGCAATGGCCTTGAGAAAGACCAAGGTTGCCACCAGGTCCAGGACCAGTACAGTTGCCACAACGAAAACCATGTAATAGCGGTCATCCTGAGTCATGTCGGCGCTCTCCGCGTGATCAATGTCTCAGGAGCAAAGCAATTACCGTTCCAGCACCGATGCCCAGCCAACGGCTGCCACTGCGCTCAAACGTGGCGATCTTCTACGATGCCTTTACCTGACATACGCCGTTGGCTTTGTTCTTGCCGGTATACGATACGTCGGGCGAACCGTCGGGGTTGATCGACAATGAAACAGTCACCCCGCTGCCTTTGGCTTCGAAGTAGTTATCGTTGAACTTCTTCAGCTTCCCTTCCTTGCCATTGATATAGATCGGCCCACCTTTGTCCGCATGGACCTCAATGTTGCCGGGGCACGTTGCGTTCAGCAGTGGAATCCCGGCCTGGGCCGCGCCCGATGCCAGCATCAAGGCAGCCAGCAATAAACGTGTCATCTCACGCTCCTTAAGTGAATTGATCGTGACAAAAGCAATAGAGGGCCATCATAGCAACCCTCTGCAGTATGCGCTCGCGGGCTAGTCTAGACTGAAATGGCCATCCACCACGGAGCCAGCAGATGCAACCGTCAATCTCTGCGCAGCCTGTCCCTCATGAAGGTCTTGAAGATGTTGACCATCTCAGGTTTCACCGCGCCCATGAACATATGCACCACCCGTTTGGTAACGATGCTTTTGCCCGCAGGGCGGAAGCTTTCGCGCGCTTCTTTGGCACGCCGTTGTTTCTAGGGTCTCAGTCACTGGTGGTTCTGATATGGATGGGGATCAGCCTATCGGGGCTGTCAGCGTTCGATCCCTATCCCTTCATTCTATTGAATCTGGCGTTTAGTCTGCAGGCGGCCTACGCGGCCCCTCTGATTCTTCTGGCTCAAACCCGCCAAGCCGACCGTGACAAAGCAACAGCCGAAGCAGATGCGCGACATCGAGAGGCGATTGCCATGGCCAATCAACGACGTCAACGGGACGCGGAGATGCAAAGCAAGCAGCTTCTGCAGTTGCTGGAGCAAAACACACACCTCACAGAAGTCACAAAGCAAATGAGTGAACGGATTGAGCTCCTTACATCGCAGATGCACGCGCATTTGCTTGCGTCCTCAGTGCATGCGCCTTTGGGTAATAACGATTAATCCCTTACCCCTGCAGTTGCCTGCGGAGCGCTGTTTCGTCCTACCTCACCTCATTCGCAAAGCGGCCAACTGCCCCGACCACTTGTTTAGCGCCGCTTTGAATTTCCAGGATGACGGTGCCGGCTTCATTAGCCAATGCCAAGCCTTCCTCAGCTTTTGCCCGGCTGCTGAATATTTCGCTAACGGCTTGATCCGCAAGCGCCTGGTTTTGTTGGACCACGCTAACGATTTCCTCGGTGGCCGAACTGGTGTGACCAGCGAGTTTGCGCACCTCATCAGCAACCACAGCGAAGCCTCGACCTTGCTCACCCGCACGCGCGGCTTCGATAGCTGCATTCAGTGCTAGCAGATTCGTCTGCGAAGCAATTCCGCCAATGGTTTTAACGATAGAACTGATCAACGCAGACTGTTTGCCAAGCGCTTCGATGCTCTCGGTTGCCGCGTTCATTTGTTCAGCGATACTGCGCATGGTCTCCACCGTTCGCGTCACGACCACAGCGCCACGCTCCGCGCTCGAATCCGTTTGCCGGGATATGGCGTACGCGACACCCGCTGCATCCTTTACCTCTTGCTCGCGTGCGACCTGGTCCGTCACGACACTCGCAAACTTCACAACTTTAGACAGCTTGCCCTCAGTGTCATGTACAGGGTTATAAGTGGCCTCGAGCCAGATAACACTTCCACGGCCATCGACGCGTTTGAATCGGTCTGCAACGTACTCGCCACGGTTGAGCGTCTTCCAGAAACTTTCATACTGGGGCGATGCCGCTTCTTCGGCAGGGCAGAACAAACGATGATGTTTTCCTGCAATTTGGCCTAATGAGTAGCTCATGGCATCGAGAAACTGCTTGTTGGCTGTGATGACGGTGCCATCCAGGTTAAATTCAATGACGGCAGTGGACCGAACCAGCGCCTGGATCAGCGCTTCATTTTCCTTCGCCTGCTCCACGGTACGGGTGATTTCACTGCCGTAACCCTGGACATGGCCAAGGCTCGCGTCGTGGTCTCGAATAGGGAGCCAATAGATTTTCAACCAAGCAAGCGTGCCGTCCGCGCGGAGGTAGCGATATTCGTCATTGACGGGTTCAAAACGCGCTACAGCTTGATTGAACGCGTGAAAACAAGGCAGGTCTTTAACGTACGGCGGCACGATCTCCGCGAGCGGGCGCCCCAGCAGGCGCTCCTCAGAATACCCCAAGGTTTCCGAGAACTGTCGGTTAAATGCGCAGATACGAAACTGTGCATCCAGCCTTATGGTGAGCATGCCTCTGTCCATCTGCTCGACCTGCTGACGTAACTGATGCAGCTCCGCGCTCTGCTCTTGCAGCATTTTTTTGAGATTGCGGTTGAACATGACAGGCTCCAAGTGTGCTGGGTAAGCAATTATCGAGATGGGCCCATTGTTCTAGAGCATCCAGTCAATTTTTAATTGCAGCATGATGGGTATACGGGCGGGGTGATGAAAAATTCCAGGCCGGCAGATAAATTGCTACAGGCTTGGACGCGCGGCTCAACGCACAACATTGCAGGTGTTTAGGGACACTGCTGAAAATCACAGATTCCTCTGCGATTCTGGATCACGCGGGTAGCGAAGGCTGAGATCTCTGGCTCAAGAACTGAAGCCAGGCATCATGCGATTTCATCTGGCAGACCACGGCATCATCCCAGATAGCGCCGTGGATCTCACCCGCAGCAACCAGGTACATGAGCCTTGATGTACAGGCTTCCAGATCAAGGAGCTGCCGATGAGCCGTGAAGCGAAAATCAACGTTGCTTGGCATCTGGAGGTAAGGCCTGAAGGACTGGCTCGTGGACACGGGCCGATGTTCCTGTGTAATCAATATGACATCAAACCCCAGCGGCCGCATGCCTTATCGCAGATTCGCCCCCGTGATTGGACGACTCAAAGGACCGATGTTGGAAAACGCAGTAGCCGCCTCACCCTCTGGCGCTGCCCGCCAGCGCCTCAACGCTTGCCGCCGAGGACGGGCGGCAAGGCGGTGAAGAACCAGTAGATCCCAGTTCCTAGCACCATGGTCCACCGGCTTGCCGGGTTGAGAAACATTCCGACCACCCCAAGCGCGATCAGCGTCACGCCAGCCCACCGCCTGCGCCTCGGGTTGAACCATCGCTGGAACGCCCGAAGCCTCTCACCCAAATGCATCACCACTCTCCTTTTGGTAGGCGACGAAGCATATCAGCTGCCTGCCGCATGTACCCACACCTCGCTGCCCGCCAGCACTTCCTCAAACCAAAACGCCGCCTGATGAGGCGGCGTTGACTGAAGCACGGACGTTACCAGGTCTTCGGCTCTGACTTCTTGTAAGCGCCACTGGTCATGCACTTTTCGACCAGGTCTTCGCGCGCCTTGTTGTCTGGAAGCGTTTTCAGATAGTCGGGCTGACAGTGTTCGCCAGTCGGCTCGTAGGCTGCTGTGTCGACGGCATCTTCTTTGCAGCCCGCCAGAACCACTGCAGAGAACGCGGCGGCAGAGAAGAAAACCAATGCTTTGCGTGACATGAGCTCATTCCTTTGAAGTGGTCGGGCGTTATAGCAAACCTCGACCAGCATCGCAAAGAACGCCCCTCACCCAGGTCCAGCGAACGGGCACACTCCGGTGCATGGCGTCCAAATCCCTGCACCCGGTCAGCCCCTTTGTGTTCCAGCCGAGCAAAGTTGGGCTGTGGATCAACGAACCAAGTGTTACAATCCGCCACTTCAAATCGGCGCTCAACGCGCTGAACATCCGTGAGCGCCGCCAGTACGACACCCGCCACACCTATGCGACCCTGTGCCTGATGCCTGGTATGAACCCCGCGTTCATTGCGAACCAGCTCGCCACAGCGTCGAGATGTTGCTCTCTACTTACGCGAAATGGATCAGCTCCTCCTCGGACTGGAGGGAGCTGGAGAAGCTGCCGCCCCGAGTCGAATTGGCCCAAAATTGGCCCAAACCTGACGCGAGGGCCTAAATACACCTCTGGAACCCCCGCAGGACAAGCACTTGATTTCTACCGCTAACATCACCATGCAGTTCGGCTCCAAGCCGCTGTTTGAAAACGTTTCCGTAAAATTCAACAACGGCAACCGCTACGGTCTGATCGGCGCCAACGGTTGCGGCAAGTCGACCTTCATGAAGATCCTCGGCGGTGACCTGGAGCCTTCCGGTGGCCAGGTGATGCTGGAACCGAACACCCGCCTGGGCAAGCTGCGCCAGGACCAGTTCGCCTATGAAGAATTCACCGTGATCGACACCGTGATCATGGGCCACAGCCAGCTGTGGAAGGTCAAGGCCGAGCGCGACCGTATCTACTCGCTGCCGGAAATGACCGAAGAAGACGGCATGGCCGTCGCCGAGCTGGAAACCGAATTCGCCGAAATGGACGGCTACACTGCCGAATCGCGCGCCGGTGAACTGCTGCTGGGCCTGGGTATCCCCCTGGAACAGCACTTCGGCCCGATGAGCGAAGTGGCGCCAGGCTGGAAGCTGCGTGTCCTGCTGGCCCAGGCATTGTTCTCGGACCCGGACGTGCTGTTGCTCGACGAACCAACCAACCACCTGGATATCAACACCATCCGCTGGCTGGAAACGATCCTCACGGCGCGTAACAGCACCATGATCATCATTTCCCACGACCGCCACTTCCTCAACAGCGTCTGCACCCACATGGCCGACCTGGATTACGGCGAGCTGCGCCTGTTCCCAGGCAACTATGACGAGTACATGACGGCGGCCACCCAGTCGCGTGAGCAGTTGCTGTCGGACAACGCCAAGAAAAAGGCGCAGATCGCCGAACTGCAGACGTTCGTCAGCCGCTTCTCGGCCAACGCCTCCAAGGCCAAGCAGGCGACTTCGCGTGCCAAGCAGATCGACAAGATCCAGCTGGCCGAAGTCAAACCTTCCAGCCGTGTCAGCCCGTTCATTCGCTTTGAGCAGACCAAAAAACTGCACCGCCAGGCGGTGGTGGTCGAGAAGATGGCGAAAGCCTTCGACGACAAGGTGCTGTTCAAAAACTTCGACATTACCGTCGAGGCGGGTGAGCGCGTTGCGATCATCGGCCCCAACGGTATTGGCAAGACTACCCTGCTGCGCACTCTGGTCGGCGAAATGACCCCGGATGCAGGTTCGGTGAAATGGACCGACAGCGCAGAAGTGGGCTACTACGCCCAGGACCACGCTCACGACTTTGAAGACGATCTGAGCCTGTTCGACTGGATGGGCCAGTGGACCTCCGGCGAACAGGTGATTCGCGGCACCCTCGGGCGCATGCTGTTCTCCAACGACGAGATCCTCAAGTCGGTGAAGGTGATTTCCGGTGGTGAGCAAGGCCGCATGCTGTTCGGCAAGCTGATCCTGCAAAAGCCGAACGTGCTGGTGATGGATGAGCCAACCAACCACCTGGACATGGAGTCGATCGAGGCGCTGAACCTGGCGCTGGAAAACTACCCGGGCACCTTGCTGTTCGTCAGCCACGACCGCGAGTTCGTGTCGTCGTTGGCCACGCGCATCATCGAGCTGTCGCCCGATGGCGTGGTGGACTTCAGCGGTACCTACGACGATTACCTGCGCAGCCAAGGCGTACTGGTCTGATCGAAGTGTAAGGCCTGGCCATTTTGCATGGCTCGGCCGGCCTTTTCGCGGGCACGCCCGCTCCCAAGAGCCCAGTCAAGCAGGGGACGTGTGGGAGCGGGCTTGTCCCGCGAACACCGGCGAAGCCGGTGCCAGGCACCGCGTACTCCCATTTAGGGGACAAGTCCGCTGCCACAGCCACACCCTGGCGAATAATTCGTTAGCCTGCTTTCTTTTCCTTCGCACAACGGCCATGATGGGACCACGCCCAACCGCCCGCCCGCGAAAGAGCCCATGACCGCGCAACAACCTGCCCCCGCCAGCCATACGCTGCACATCACCCTGCAGATCCTGTCGATCGTTTTCTACACCTTCATTGCCTTCCTCTGCATCGGCCTGCCCATTGCGGTGTTACCCGGCTACGTGCACGACCAGCTGGGCTTCGGTGCGGTGATCGCCGGGGTGACCATCGGCTTGCAATATCTGGCCACCCTGCTGAGCCGCCCGTTTGCCGGGCGCGTTGCAGACACCCTCGGGGGCAAGCGAGCCATCCGCTTCGGCCTGCTGGGGATTGCCGGCTGCGGGGTATTGACGCTGTTATCGGCCTGGACCCTGACGCTGCCACTGCTGAGCCTCGCGTTGTTGCTTGGCGGCCGTTTGCTGCTCGGCATCGCCCAGGGGCTGATCGGCGTGGCTACCTTGAGTTGGGGCATCAGCCAGGTCGGCCCCGAACACACCGCCAGGGTGATCTCATGGAACGGTATCGCCTCCTACGGCGCCATCGCTATTGGCGCGCCACTGGGCGTATTGGCCGTGGATGGGCTGGACTTCAGCGTGCTGGGGCCTGCTTTGCTGGTGCTGGCAACCCTTGCCCTGCTGGTGTTGCGAAAGCGCCCCGATGTGGTGGTGGCGCGCGGCGAGCGCCTGCCATTCTGGTCGGCGTTTGCCCGGGTCGCACCGTGCGGTCTTGGCCTGACCCTGGCTTCGATCGGCTATGGCACCCTGACCACCTTCGTCACCTTGTACTACCTGGAGCGAGGTTGGGTGGGCGCAGCCTGGTGCCTCAGTGCGTTTGGGGTGTGCTTCATCATTTCGCGGCTTTTATTCGTCAATGCCGTCAACCGGTTTGGTGGCTACAACGTGGCGGTCGCCTGCATGGCCACCGAAGTGCTGGGCCTGAGCCTGCTGTGGCTGGCGCCTGCGCCGGCCTGGGCACTGGTCGGCGCGGGGCTTACCGGTTTCGGGCTGTCGCTGGTGTACCCGGCGCTGGGCGTCGAGGCAATCAGGCAGGTCCCCAGCAACAGCCGCGGCGCGGGGCTGGGGGCCTATGCGGTGTTCTTCGATATGGCCTTGGCTATCGCCGGCCCGCTGATGGGCGCAGTAGCCGTGCACCTGGGCTATGCCTCGATCTTCTGCGTGGCTGCCCTGCTCGCCCTGGCCGGGGTGGGCCTAACGCTGTTGCTATCGCGGCGCGCTCGCCGCGGCTGATCGCTCGGCCAGTTGCGGCGCGCCCAGCGCCTGGCTGAAGAACGCCGCCGTTTCACGCGCCAGCGAATGATGGATATGGCGGCGATCCACACCCTCGGCATCCTTGCACAGCGCCGGCATCCGCGCGTACTGCTCGGCGTCGCAGTGGGCCATGAACACAAAGTGGCCGGCGCCGGCCAACAGGCGATAATCGGGAGTGACCGGCAGCTTGCGGGCCAGAGCTTCGGCGTTGCGGTCCACCGCCACCAGCTGGTCGCTATCACCGCTGTAGATCAGCGCTGGCACCTGAACCCCCGCCAAGGCATGGCGCCCGAACAGCAGGCTCAACGGCGCCATCAGCATCACCGCCCCTACCCGCTGGTCGGCCTGCGGCGCCAGTTCGCTGCGGTCGGCAATCAAGATGCCGTGGGTCTTGCAGGCGTCGGCGTCGGTCGGACGCTCCAGGCAGTACTGGCGCAGGCGGTCCAGGTCCGGGCGCGCACCGGAAAGGATCAACGCGGTTTCGCCACCGGCTGAATAACCGATCACGCCCACCTTGCCTTCATCCAGGTAAGCCCCGACCAAAGCATCATCGCGGGCTGCGGTGATGGCGGCGCTGACTTGCAGCGGCCGGCCATACAGATTGCTCAGAGTACCCAGACGACTGTGGTCGTGGGCATTGTCCCCAGGGTGCACGACTGCCACCACCACAAAGCCTCGCCGCGCCAACGAAGTTGCCAGGTAATGCAGCGCCAATGGGCTGCCGGTATTGCCGTGGGACAATACCAGTAACGGGAACCGGCCCGTGGCGACGGGTGCCTCTTCAGCCACCTCGACTGGATAGCCGTCTATACGGCTGCTACGGGGTTTACCGATAGCGGGGTAGAACGCCAGTGCTTGCATCGGCCGGCTATCGACCGGGTCGGCCAAGGTCATGTGGTGCAGGCCGACAACCCGGGGCCCAGCCTCGGCATGGGCCAGCAGGCCGCCGATCAGGACCAGCGCCAACACGCAGCGGGGAATAGTCATCGGCCGGCGGTTCCTTGCAGGGCGAAGCGATAGCCCAGCATAAAGCCGGCCTGGCGTGCGCCGGATGAAAACTGGATGAAACCCTCGTCATGCACGTTGCGCGCGCACCCTATGCATTTGCGCATGGCGTCGAACCCGTGGCATAGATACAGGTCCACGTCTTTACGTGACCGTTTCGCGCCAATGAAGGAGATTCATGCATGAGCAAGCCCGCCTACGTGCCACCCAAGGTCTGGCGCAATGAAGCAGCGTCCGGCGGCCAGTTCGCCAGCATCAACCGCCCTGTTGCCGGCCCGACACACGACAGGGACCTGCCGCTAGGCAACCACCCTCTGCAGCTTTACTCCCTGGCCACCCCCAATGGCGTCAAGGTCACCATTGCCCTTGAAGAGCTGCTTGCCTTGGGCCATACCGCAGCCGAGTACGATGCCTGGTTGATCCGCATTGGTGAGGGCGACCAGTTTTCCAGCGGCTTCGTCCAGGTCAACCCCAATTCCAAAATCCCTGCCCTGCTCGACCGCAGCGTCGAACCGCCTGTGCGGGTATTCGAATCGGGTTCGATCCTGCTGTACCTGGCAGACAAGTTCGGCGCACTGCTGCCAAAATCGCCCGCTACACGCGCCGAGAGCCTGAACTGGCTGTTCTGGCAGATGGGCGCGGCGCCTTACCTGGGCGGTGGCTTCGGTCACTTCTACGTGTATGCCCCGGAAAAAATCGAATACGCGATCAACCGCTTTACCATGGAGGCCAAGCGTCAACTGGACGTGCTCGACCGCCGCCTGGCCGAGAGCCGCTACCTGGGCGGTGATGAGTACAGCATTGCCGATATTGCCGTGTGGCCGTGGTATGGCCAGCTGGTGCGCGGCAACCTGTATGACGCGGCAGAATTCCTGGCGGTGGATGAGTATCCCAACGTGCAGCGCTGGGCCGAGGAAATTGCCCTGCGCCCGGCGGTGCAGCGAGGAACGCGGGTAAACCGCACGTGGGGTGATGAGGCCAGCCAGGTGCCCGAGCGGCATGCGGCGCAGGACCTGGATTGAGGGTTAGCCGGGGTCGCTGTGCGACCCCGACAATGCCCGCTTGCATGAAACCATTTGCCCCCGCGCAAACCTGCGTCCGCCAAGCCCTTCTTGTACACTCCTCGCATTAGCCCCCACCTGCACATTTTTTTGGTGAACGCATGATCGAGGTAACCGAGGTTTCCATTGCCGAGCTGCGCGACGCGCTCGAGTCGGGCCGCACGACGGCGGTCGAGCTGGTCAAGGCCTACCTGGCGCGCATCGACGCCTACGATGGCGCCGACACCGCCACCGCCCTGAACGCTGTCGTGGTACGCAACCCCGAGGCGCTGAAAGAAGCCGAGGCCTCCGACGCCCGCCGCGCCCAAGGCCAGGTCCTGAGCCCGCTGGATGGCATTCCCTACACCGCCAAGGACAGCTACCTGGTCAAAGGCCTGACCGCCGCTTCCGGCAGCCCTGCCTTCAAGGATCTGGTCGCCCAGCGCGACGCTTTCACCATCGAGCGCCTGCGCGCCGCGGGTGCTGTGTGCCTGGGCAAAACCAACATGCCGCCCATGGCCAACGGTGGCATGCAGCGCGGCGTGTATGGCCGCGCCGAAAGCCCGTACAACGCCAACTTCCTGACTGCGCCCTTCGCCTCGGGCTCATCCAACGGTGCCGGCACCGCCACCGCCGCCAGCTTCAGTGCCTTCGGCCTGGCTGAGGAAACCTGGTCCAGTGGCCGTGGCCCGGCGTCCAACAATGGCTTGTGCGCCTACACCCCCTCGCGCGGCGTGATTTCGGTGCGTGGCAACTGGCCGCTGACCCCGACCATGGACGTGGTGGTTCCTTACGCCCGCACCATGGCCGACCTGCTGGAAATCCTCGACGTGGTGGTCGCCGATGACGCTGACAAGCGCGGCGACCTGTGGCGTCTGCAACCTTGGGTGCCAATACCGGCGGCATCCACCGTGCGCCCAGCTTCTTATCTGGACCTGGCAGTGGATGCCAGCGCACTCAAGGGCAAACGCTTTGGCGTACCGCGCATGTATATAAATGCCGATGCCGAAGCAGGCACCTGCGAAAAACCAGGCATCGGTGGCCCGACTGGCCAACGCATCAACACCCGTGCCACTGTGATTGATTTGTGGCAACAGGCACGCCAGGCTCTGGAGGCGGCCGGCGCCGAAGTGCTGGAAGTGGACTTTCCGCTGGTGTCGAACTGCGAGGGCGACCGCCCGGGCGCACCGACCGTTTACAACCGTGGCATCGTCAGCAAGGAGTTCCTGCATGACGAGCTGTGGGAGCTGTCGGGGTGGGCCTTTGACGACTTCCTGCGCGCCAACGGCGACCCGAAGCTCAACCGCCTGGCCGATGTCGATGGCCCACAGATTTTCCCCCACGACCCGGGCACCCTGCCCAACCGCGAAGACGACCTGGCCGCCGGCATGGACGAGTACGTCAACATGGCCAGGCGCGGGCTGAAGACCTGGGACCAGATCGAGACCTTGCCCGACGGCCTGCGTGGCCTGGAGCACACGCGCAAACTGGACCTGGAAGACTGGATGGACAATCTGGGCCTGGACGCTGTGCTGTTCCCGACAGTGGCCGATGTGGGCCCGGCCGATGCCGACGTCAACCCGGCATCAGCGGACATCGCCTGGAGCAACGGTATCTGGGTGGCCAACGGTAACCTGGCGATCCGTCACCTGGGTGTGCCGACCGTCACCGTGCCAATGGGGGTGATGGCCGACATCGGCATGCCGGTGGGGCTGACCTTTGCCGGGCGGGCTTACAGTGACAATGCGTTGTTGAGCTTTGGTGCAGCCTTCGAGGCGACTGGCTCGCGCCGTATGATTCCGCCGCGCACCCCGGCGCTGGGCTGACTTTTACAAGGGCCGCTTTGCGGCTCATCGCCGGCAAGCCAGCGCCCACAGGAAACTGCAAACCTCAAGGGTCGTGCAGTAACTGTGGGCGCTGGCTTGCCCGCGATGGGCCGGTACAACCACCACAGATCGCACAATTCAACTTTATGTGTAAAAATACACAAAACGTTGATATTGCGATGTGCCATGCCTATCCCCCCCAGCGAAGAACGCCACCTCACCCTCACGGTGCTCAAGGCCGCCATCCAGGCCTTGGGCAGCGTCGCCGCACGCAACATGGAAATCCTGCTGCACGACCTGGACCACCCGGAGCATTCCGTGGTGACGATCGTCAACGGTCACCTCTCCGGCCGCAGCGTCGGCAGCCCGATCCTCGCCGCCCCAGAGCAGGATCAAGGCTTCAAGGCACTGATGCAGGCCTCGGCCGACCAGCACGGCAGCGAGCCGGTGGTACTACCCGACTACCCCACCACGCTCAAGGGCCGCACCCTGCGCAGCGCCACTGCGATCTTTCGCGACAGCACCGGCCACCCCTTCGCCAGCCTATGCGTCAACACCGACGTCACCGGCCTGGACGCCGCCATGAGCTTTCTCCAGCAGTTCCAACCGCTGGGGGCCACGCCTGCCGTCAGCGAACCCGCCGACATGGAGCTGCTGATGAGCGAGATCATCCAGGCTTCCCTGCAACGCAGCGGCCAAGGCCGGATGAACAAACAGGCCAAGGTCGAAGCAGTGCGGGTCATGCAGGAGCGTGGCCTGTTCATCGTCAAAGGCGGCGTGGAAAAGGCGGCCAGTGCGCTCGGCGTGACCCGCTACACCATTTACAACTACCTTGAACAATTACGCGGAACCAGCCAATGACCTTGCATATCCACACCCCCCTGATCGAATCCCGCTCCCTGTCGTTGGCCGCGGGCCGAAACATCTGGCTCAAGCTCGATGCCCTGCAACCTTGCGGCTCGTTCAAGCTGCGCGGGGTGGGCCATGCCTGCGAAGTGCATCAGGCCCGTGGCGCCCGGCAGTTCATCTCGTCTTCGGGCGGCAACGCCGGCCTGGCGGTGGCCTATGCAGGGCGCAAACTGGGTGTGCCGGTGACCGTGGTGGTCCCCGAGACCACCACCGAGCGGGCCAAGGAGTTGCTGCGCCTGGAAGACGCCAACGTGGTGGTGCATGGCAGCTCCTGGCAAGAGGCCAACGCCCTGGCGCAGACCTTGGTGGGGCCGGATGATGCGTTCATCCACCCGTTTGACGATCCGCTGCTGTGGGCCGGGCATGCCAGCCTGATCGATGAAGTCGCCGAAGCAGGCGTCAAACCGGACGCCGTGGTGCTGTCGGTGGGGGGTGGCGGCTTGCTCAGCGGCGTGGTCGAGGGGCTGCAGCGCAATGGCTGGGGTGATGTACCGGTGCTGGCGGTGGAAACCCACGGCGCCGCGTCGCTGCACGCGGCCCTGCAGGCGGGGCATTCGGTCGAGCTGGAGCGCATCGCCTCGGTGGCAACATCGCTGGGGGCAAAGCGGGTAGCCGATCAGGCGCTGGCCTGCGCACAGCAACACCCGGTGCACAGCCACCTGGTCAGCGATCGCGCAGCGCTGGAAGCCTGTGAGCGGTTCCTGCTGGACCATCGCGTACTGGTCGAGCCAGCGTGTGGAGCGGCGCTGGCATTGGCGTATGCGCCAGGCGTCCTGGCGCACTACCAGAATGTGCTGGTGGTGGTTTGTGGTGGCGCTACGGCAACGCTTGAGCAGATTCACGCGTGGTTGCAGCAAGCCGATTGAGGCTGCCGCCCGTCGGTGGTGATTACGACAGTCACATGCGCCTGTTCTACTGAGCCCGCCGCAACCGGAAAAATGCCCTCGCAACGGCGTCAACCCTGACGAAATGCGTATCGCACCCTTTCGGTCTGCGGCAAGTGAAGGCACAATGCGTGTCCTTTTTTTGGCCGGCCTGGCCGGGGGCCTTTAAATGATCAAGACGCCGTATTACCTCATCGATAAAACCAAGCTGCTCAGCAACATGGAGAAGATCGCCTACGTGCGCGAACACTCCGGTGCCAAGGCGCTGCTCGCCCTCAAGTGCTTCGCCACCTGGTCGGTGTTCGACCTGATGCAGCAGTACATGGACGGCACCACCTCGTCCTCCCTCTTCGAGCTCAAGCTCGGCCGCCAGAAGTTCGCCGGCGAGACCCACGCCTACAGCGTGGCCTGGGCCGACGACGAGGTCGAGGAAATGCTCGAGAACTGCGACAAGATCATCTTCAACTCCATCGGCCAGCTGCAGCGCTTTGCCGAACAGTCCGAAGGCAAAGTGCGCGGCCTGCGCGTCAACCCGCAGGTCAGCAGCTCTGACTACCTGCTGGCCGACCCGGCACGTCCGTTCAGCCGCCTGGGCGAATGGGACCCTGCCAAGATCGAGCAGGTGATCGAACAGATCTCCGGTTTCATGTTCCACAACAACTGCGAGAACGGCGACTTCGGCCTGTTCGACAAGATGCTCACGCACATCGAAGAGCGCTTCGGTCACCTGCTGCACAAGGTCGAGTGGGTCAGCCTCGGTGGCGGCATCCATTTCACCGGTGAAGACTATGCGGTAGACGCCTTCTGCGCGCGCCTCAAAGCCTTCTCGCAAAAGTACGGCGTGCAGGTGTACCTGGAGCCGGGCGAAGCAGCCATCACCAACAGCGCCTCGCTGGAAGTGACCGTGCTCGACACCCTGTACAACGGCAAGCACCTGGCCGTGGTCGACAGCTCGATCGAAGCACACCTGCTTGACCTGCTGATCTACCGCCTCAACGCCAAGATGGCCCCCAACGACGGCGAGCACACCTACATGGTCTGCGGCAAGTCGTGCCTGGCCGGTGACATTTTCGGCGAGTACCAATTCGATCGCCCGTTGGCCATTGGCGATCGCCTGTCGTTCATCGACACGGCGGGTTACACCATGGTCAAGAAAAACTGGTTCAACGGCCTGAAGATGCCATCCATCGTGGTCAAGCAACTCGACGGCAGCGTCGAAGTCGTCCGCGAGTTCGGTTTCGAAGACTACGTTTCCAGCCTGTCGTAAGGCCGGCTTTCCAAGTAAGGAGCAAAAGGTAAATTGAAGAAGAACGTTCTTATCATTGGTGCAGGAGGTGTCGCCAAGGTGGTGGCCCACAAGTGCGCGCAGCATAACGACGAACTGGGTCGTATCGCTATCGCGTCACGGAACATCTCCAAATGCCAGGCCATCATCGACAGCGTCAAGGCCAAGGGTAGCCTCAAGGTACCCGCCGACATCCAGGCCTTCTCGCTCAATGCCCTCGATGTCGAGGCAACCAAGGCGCTGATCCGCGAGACCGAATCGCAGATCGTGATCAACGTAGGTTCCGCCTTCCTCAACATGTCGGTGCTGCGTGCCTGCATCGATACGGGTGTCGCCTATCTGGACACCGCCATCCACGAAGAGCCGGGCAAGATTTGCGAGACCCCGCCGTGGTATGGCAACTACGAGTGGAAACACCTCGAAGAGTGCCAGGCAAAGAACATTACCGCCATTCTCGGCGTCGGTTTCGACCCGGGTGTGGTGAACAGCTACGCCAAACTGGCGCAGCAGCAGTATTTCGACAGCATTGATTCGATCGACATCCTCGACGTCAATGCCGGTTCGCATGGCAAATACTTTGCCACCAACTTCGACCCGGAAATCAACTTCCGTGAGTTCACCGGGCAAGTGTGGAGCTGGCAGAACAGCCAGTGGACCAGCAACACCATGTTCGAGGTCAAGCGTACCGACGACCTGCCAGTGGTAGGCTCGCAGAACCTTTACCTGACCGGCCACGACGAAGTTCACTCGATTTCGAAGAACCTCAACGTGCCGAACGTGCGTTTCTGGATGAGCTTCGGCGAGCACTACATCAATGTGTTCACCGTGTTGAAGAACCTGGGCCTGCTCAGCGAGCAACCGGTAAAAACGGCCGAAGGCCTGGAAGTGGTACCGCTGAAAGTGGTCAAGGCCGTTCTACCAGACCCGGCCTCCCTGGCCCCTGGCTACACCGGCAAGACCTGCATCGGTGACCTGGTCAAAGGCACCAAGGATGGCCAGCCGCGCGAAGTGTTCATCTACAACGTGGCAGACCACGAAGAAGCCTACGCCGAGACCGACAGCCAGGGCATTTCCTACACCGCCGGTGTACCGCCAGTGGCTGCCGCCCTGCTGGTTGCCCGTGGCGAATGGGATGCCAAGCGCATGGTCAACGTCGAGGAGCTGCCAGCCGAGCCGTTCCTCAAGGCGCTTGACGTGATGGGCCTGCCAACCCGCGTCAAAGATGAAAAAGGCGATCGTCCTTGGGACGCTGAAGCCTAAGCAACAAACAGAAGGGGCGCCACATGGCGCCCCTTCTGCGTTTCCAGGCCCTGTAATGATCCTGTGGGAGCGGGCAAGCCCGCGAAAAGGCCCGTGCAGGACCACACCCTACTTCCGAGCTTCCAGAATCAGGTTGAACGGTGTCTGCGTCGCACGCCGGAAGCGGCCGAACCCCGCTTCCTCGAACACCGCCCGCAAGCGCGCCTCACCGGCTTGCGCACCCAACCCCAAGCCCACCTCCTGCGACAGCGAATTCGGCGTGCAGATGAAGGTAGAGGCTGCGTAGAACAAGCGCCCTACCGGCGTCAGGTTGCCGTCCAGCGAATCCTCGGCAAAAGGTTCTACCAGCATGACCGTGCCGTCAGCCTTCAACGCCCGATAGGCATGCTTGGCCGCCCCCACCGGGTCGCCCATGTCGTGCAGGCAATCGAAGAAGCACACCAGGTCATGGTCATGCCCCGGGTAATCCTTCGCACTGGCCTGCTGAAAACTCACCCGCTCGGCTAGCCCCGCCTCACGCGCACGATCGTTGGCGGTGGTGATGGAAGGCCCGTGATAGTCGTAGCCGACGAAGGTAGACGCTGGAAACGCCTGGGCCATGACCAGCGTCGAGGCGCCATGCCCGCAGCCTACATCCGCGACCTTGGCCCCCGCCTGTAGCTTGGCCACCACACCCTCGAGCGCTGGCAACCACTCAGCGACCAGAAACGTACGGTAGCCGGGTCGGAAAAACCGCTCGGTACCGCTGAACATGCAGGGGTGGTGGTCCCCCCAGGCCAGCCCGCCATCGCCTCGCATGGCCGCGACCAGCTTGTCCTTGTCATGGAACAGCGCAGCGATCACGGCGGCCCCACCGGCCATATAAGCCGGGGAGTCCTCCAGCGCCAGGGCCATGGCCTGCTCTTCGGGCAGCACAAAAGAGCCCTTGACGTGTGCCATGTAACCCGAAGCGGCCTGGGCGTTCAGCCATTCGCGCACCAGCCGCGGATGGCAGCCGGTTTTTTCCGCCAGCGCTTCGGGGGTAATTGGCTGGCTATCAGCCATCGCTCGATACAACCCCAGTTCGTCGCCCAGGATGACATTGGCCAGGGTCGCCGCTGCGCCCATGTCGCCCACCAGCTTGCCCATGAAATCGTGAAGCCTTGCCTCGTCCATGACCTGCCCTCCTCTGCAAGAAGGCCATCGCCAGCGAGGGAACTCCGATCCGGGGAGGCGGTGGTCGGTTCAAGGGTTTGTGCTCGCCCTACAGCGCGTTATCGCGAGCACTGGGTAAGTCTAGATCTTCTGCCCGCACGCAACGGGATCCCGACCACATAGCGGCTCAATTCATCCATCAGGTAACAAATCCTAAACAACACTGTGACATTTTTTTTCAGCTTTCCTATCAAGGAGCTGAACGATGAAAGTCACGGTTTTCGGTACCGGCTATGTCGGCCTCACCCAGGCAGTGTGCCTGGCGCAGGTGGGGCACTCGGTGTTGTGCATGGATGTCGACGCTGAGCGGGTCGCCACCCTCAATGAAGGCCATTGCCCGATCTTCGAGCCCGGCCTTGCGCCGATGCTGGAAAAAAACCTGGCTTGTGGCCGCCTGCGCTTCACCACTGACGCCAGGGCAGCAGCCAACTACGCCAGGCTGCAGTTCATTGCAGTCGGCACACCGCCGCAAGCCGATGGCAGCGCTGACCTGAAGCAGGTGTTCGCCGTGGTCGACAGCATTCTCGAACACGCTGACGGCGCGGTGATCGTCAACAAGTCCACCGCGCCGGTCGGCACGGTGCACCGCATCAAGTCGCGCATAGCCCAGTCCGTCGCCGCCCCCGCTCGCTTCCAGGTAATCAGCAACCCGGAGTTTCTCAAGGAAGGCTCGGCCGTGGACGACTGCATGCGGCCGGACCGCATCATCATCGGCGGCGCCGAACCGGCCGAGGTGGCGTTGTTGCGCGAGCTGTACCTGCCGTTCAGCCGCAACCGCGAAAAACTCATGATCATGGATGCACGCAGCGCCGAGCTGACCAAGTATGCGGCCAACTGCATGCTGGCGACCAAGATCTCCTTCATCAACGAAATCGCCAACCTGGCCGAGCACCTGGGGGCCGACATCGAAATGGTGCGCCGCGGCATCGGCTCCGACCCGCGCATCGGTTACGACTTCATCTACGCCGGCTGCGGCTTTGGCGGCTCGTGCTTCCCCAAGGACCTGCAAGCCCTGCGCCGCAGCGCCGAGGCTGAAGGCTTCGAGGCGCAGTTGCTGCGTGCGGTGGAGTCGGTCAACGAACATCAGAAGGGTCGGCTGTTCAGCAAGATCCAGCGGCATTATCCCGATGGCCTGCGGGGCAAGGTATTCGCCCTGTGGGGCTTGTCGTTCAAGCCCAACACCAATGACATCCGCGAAGCCTCCAGCCGAACCTTGCTGGAAGCGCTGTGGGCTGCTGGCGCGCGAGTACAGGCCCACGACCCGCAGGCGATGGACGAAATCCTTCGGCATTACGGCCTGCGCGCCGATTTGCAACTGGTGCCGTGCAAGGACGATGCACTGGAAGGCGCCGATGCGCTGGTCATCGTCACCGAGTGGCAGGACTATCGTGTGCTGAATCTGGACAAGGTGCAGGAGCTGTTGGCCGATCGAGTGGTGTTCGACGGCCGCAACCTGTTTGAACCCGAGCACATGACCGCCGCCGGCCTGACCTACTACGGTATCGGCCGCGGCCAGGTGCAGCCAGCATGCCCGTACTGATTACCGGTGTGGCCGGCTTTATCGGGTTCCACGTCGCGTGCCGCCTGTGCGAGGCTGGCATCGAGGTGATCGGCATCGACAACCTCAATGCCTACTACAGTGTCGAGCTGAAACGGGCGCGCCTGCAACAGCTGTCCAGCTTCGCCAATTTCCGCTTCCAGCCCCTCGACATCGCCAACAGCGTCGACCTGCAACAGCTGTTCAGCGGGCAGGCGTTCAGTGAAGTGATCCACTTGGCGGCCCAGGCCGGGGTGCGCTATTCGCTGGACAACCCCGGCGCCTATGGCCAGGCCAACCTGGTCGGTTTCCTCAATATGCTCGAAGCCTGCCGCCAGCAACCGCCGCGCCACTTGATCTACGCCTCCAGCAGCTCGGTGTACGGCGCCAACGCCAAGCTGCCGTTCAGCGTCGACGATCCGGTCGAGCAGCCGGTGTCGCTCTATGCCGCCAGCAAGCGCGCCAATGAGCTGATGGCGCACAGCTATGCTCACCTGTATCGCCTACCGACCACGGGTTTGCGCTTTTTCACCGTCTACGGTCCTTGGGGCCGCCCCGACATGGCGCTGTTCAAGTTCACCCGCGCCATGCTCGAAGGACGCCCGATCGAGATCTACAACAACGGCCTGATGGGGCGCGACTTCACCTACATCGACGACATTGTCGAAAGCATCCTGCGCCTGCGCCTGAAGCCACCACAGCCTGCCCACGGGCGACCGCCCTGCCAGCTGTTCAACATCGGTCGCGGCCAGCCGGTGCGGCTGCTGCATTTCGTCGAGTGTCTGGAGGACGCCTTGGGCATCAAGGCCCAGCGCGACTACCTGCCACTGCAAGCGGGAGACGTGCTGGAGACCTGGGCCGATGTGGGCTCGCTGGCGCGCTGGGTCGACTTCACCCCGGGCACATCGCTGGAACACGGCATTAACGCTTTCGTTGGCTGGTACCGGGATTTTTACCGGGTTTGAGCCGCGCACTCACAACAAGACCACAGGTAGCCTCATGACAGATCCACTTGACCTCTCGGTACTGATCCCCGCCAGGAACGAGGTCGACAACCTGCCATCATTGTTGATGGAAATCCGCGCCGCACTGGCCGCCGAAGACTATGAAGTACTGGTGGTCGATGACGGCAGCAGCGATCGCACCCTGAGCGTACTTCAGCAACTGAAAAGCCAGGGTTACACGCAGCTGCGCATACTGCGCCACGAACGCTCGCTGGGCCAGAGCACCTCGCTTTGGCACGCCGCGCAGGCTGCCCGCGGCCACTGGCTGGCCACCCTCGACGGCGACGGCCAGAACGACCCGGCAGACATCCCTGGCATGCTCGACCTGGTGCGCGCCAACCAGGCATTGGCCGGTGGCGTGAAACTGGTCGCCGGGCACCGCGTCAACCGCCGAGACAGCGCGAGCAAGCGCTGGGCTTCGCGTGTTGCCAACGGCTTGCGCAGCCGCCTGCTCAAAGACGCCACGCCAGACACCGGCTGCGGGCTGAAGCTGATCGAGCGCGCAGCCTTCCTGCGCCTGCCTTACTTCGACCACATGCACCGCTTCATCCCGGCCCTGATCCTGCGCCACAACGGCCGCATGCTGGTGCACCCGGTCAATCACCGACCACGCCATGCCGGGGTGTCCAAGTACGGCAACCTGGACCGCGCCCTTGTCGGCATCCTCGACTTGTTCGGGGTGTGGTGGCTGATTCGCCGCACCCGCCTGGGCAGCCGCCCGCAGGAGTTTGAAGGATGACCCGCGAAACCCTGTGGCTGATCATCGGCTTCGCCGGTCAGGCGGTGTTCACCGGGCGCTTCGTGCTGCAGTGGCTGTACAGCGAGTTCAAGCGCCGCAGCGTGATCCCGGTAGGTTTCTGGTACCTGAGCATGCTCGGCAGTGCGCTGCTGCTGACCTACGCCATCTACCGCCAGGACCCGGTGTTCATCATCGGCCAGAGCTTCGGCTTTCTGGTCTACCTGCGCAACCTGCAACTGATCGCCCGCCACCAGGAACAGAAGGAATAGCCCTTGCCGAGGTTCAAGACGCTTGGGGCCGAACGCCTGGCCCTGATTGCCCTCGCCGTAGTGTTGGTGGGTGCAGGTATCGGCTGGCGACAGCCGATGAATGTGGATGAAGAGCGCTTTCTCGGCGTAGCCCTGGAAATGCTGCAAAGCGGCAACTGGTTCATCCCCCACCGGGCAGCGGAAATCTACGGCGACAAGCCGCCGCTGTTCATGTGGACCGTGGCCCTGTTCAGCCAACTGACCGGCTCGCCCAAGGTTGCCCTCTACCTGCCCGGGTTGATGTCGGCGGCAACCATCACCTGGGTGCTGCACGACCTGGGGCGGCGCCTGTGGAACCGGCGCATTGGCGTGATCGCCGCCTTGCTGTTCCTGGCCACCTACCAGAGCTACAGCATCCTGCGCACCGGACAGATCGACAGCTTCCTGTGCCTGTGGGTGGCGTTGGGTTTCTATGGCATGGTGCGCCACCTGCTATTGGGGCCGGCGTGGGGTTGGTTCTACCTGGCCTGTGCGGCCATGGGGCTGGGCATCATCAGCAAAGGCGTGGGCTTTGTCCCGGCGCTGATGCTGCTGCCCTATGCCTGGGCGGTGCGCCAAGGCTGGCACGGCGTTGTGGCCATGCCTGGCCAGGGTTGGCGCTGGAGCCTTGGGCTGCTTTGCCTGCTGGCCGGTTGCGCGGTGTGGCTTGTGCCCCTGCTGATGTCGATCGCCCAGGGCGGTGGCGCAGCGGAGCTGGCCTACCTCAAGGAAATCTTGCTGCGCCAGACCGCCAGCCGCTATACCAATGCCTGGGACCATCGCGAGCCATTCTGGTACTTCTTCGTCAAGGTCATTCCCAAGTACTGGCTGCCGCTGGTGCTGGCCCTGCCTTGGCTGGTACCGGCCTGGCGACGCCAGCTGCAAAAGCGCGACGGGCGCTTCTTGCTGCTACTCGGCTGGGTGGCGTTGGTGCTGCTGTTTTTCAGCCTCAGCAGCGGCAAGCGCAAGTTGTACATCTTCCCAGCGCTGCCGGGCCTGGTGCTGGCCATCGCCCCGCTGATACCGTGGCTGCTCAAACGCTGGTTGCTGGGCCGGCCGGCCTGGCGCAAAGCCTTTGTCGCCGTGGCCCTGCTATGGTTCGCGCTGTGGTTCGCCCGCGGCTTCGTCGAGCCGCTGAAGGAGGGCCGCAACCCGCATGAGACGCTGATGAGCGAAGCGGCACGCGCCACCGGCGGTGCCGAGCTGGTGCTGGTCAACTGGCGCGAAGGGCATTGGCTGTTTGCCCGACAGCCCATCGTGCATTTCGGCTTTACCGGACAATCCAGGGCGGATGCGGCGGTCTATTGGCTGCGCCACAACCCCACCGCCTTCGCCCTGATCCCGGCCTCTGAACTGGGCCGCTGCTTCAGTGCCGACAAGGCCCGCAAGCTTGGCGAGACTTCGCGGGCTGAGTGGTATGTAGTGCGTGCCGATGCCGACAACGGCATGTGCCAAACCACTCCCCCGAGTCACGTCTACCGCTTTGCCTGGGCAGACGCGCCCGTGGCTCGTTAAAACCTGCGCCCCGCCGTGCTACGGCGCAGCGGTGCCGGCTGGCGGATCGAGTTGCAGCACCTCGTTGGTGTACGCCCACTCCTTCAATACCTGGTCGGGGTGGTCGTTCAGGCGCGTTCCGTAGGACGGGATGATCTGTTTGATCTTACCCTGCCATTGCGGCGTTGCTACCTTGTCCTTGAACACCTTGTTGAGCACATCGAGCATGATCGGTGGCGCGGTCGAGGCCCCCGGCGAGGCACCTAGCAACCCGGCGATGCTACCGTCCCTGGACATCACCACCTCCGTACCGAGCTTGAGCACGCCACCCAATGCCTCGTCCTTCTTGATGATCTGTACCCGCTGGCCCGCCTGCCACAGCCGCCAGTCTTCCTTCTTCGCCTCGGGGAAGTAGGTGCGCAGCGCTTCGAAGCGGTCATTGTCGGATTGCAGCACCTGGCCGACCAGGTACTGCACCAGGTCAAACTCGCGTACCCCTACCCGTACCATCGGCCAGGCATTGTGCACGCTGGTACTGGCAAGCAGGTCGAGCAGCGAGCCTTGCTTGAGGAACTTGGTCGAGAAGGTGGCGAACGGCCCGAACAGGATCATGCGCTTGCCATCGAGCACCCGGGTGTCCAGGTGCGGCACCGACATGGGTGGCGCACCGGTGGCGGCAATGCCGTAGGCCTTGGCCATGTGCCGCTGGGCGATGGCCGGGTTATCAGTGACCAGGAACGAACCGCCGACCGGGAAACCCGCATAGTCCTTGGCTTCGTCGATGCCCGACTTCTGCAGCAGGGGTAACGCCGCACCGCCGGCACCAATGAACAGGAATTTGGCGTCGGTGGCCGCCTTGCTGCCATCGTTGAGGTTCTTGTACTCGACATGCCAGGAACCGTCGCCGTTACGGGTGATTTCCTGTACCTCGGTGGACAGCTTGAGATCGAAGTTCGGCCGGGTCTGCAGATAGCCCACATATTGCCGGGTAATCTCGCCAAAGTTGACGTCGGTGCCAATCGGGGTCCAGGTTACCGCCAGTTTCTGGTTTGGATCGCGCCCTTCCATCATCAACGGTACCCATTTGCGGATCTGCTCATGGTCCTCGGAGTACTGCATGGGCTTGAACAACGGGCTGGCCTGCAGCGCTTCATAGCGCTTCTTCAGGAAGCGGATGTTGTCGTCACCCCAGACGAAACTCATGTGAGGCGTGGTATTGATAAACGAATGCGGGTTCTTCAAAACCCCCTGTTTGACCTGCCAGGCCAGGAACTGGCGGGTGATCTGGAACGACTCGTTGATCTCCACCGCCTTGCTGATGTCGATCTTGCCGTCTTTTTCCGGGGTGTAGTTGAGTTCGGCCAGGGCCGAGTGGCCGGTGCCTGCGTTGTTCCAGCCGTTGGAGCTTTCTTCGGCCACCTTGTCCAGGCGCTCGACCATTTCCATTGACCAGCCCGGCTCCAGTTCGTTGAGCCAGACCGCCAGCGTGGCGCTCATGATGCCACCGCCCACCAGCATGACATCGACCTTCCTGGTTTCCGCAGCCTGGGCGTTGAGCATGCCAAAGGCCAAGGCCAGCCCGGCCAGTGCCAGCTCCGGCTTCAGGGTAATTTTCATAACCTTTTCCGCGCCTCGTTGCTCTCCGTAAGTCAGCCTCAAGCTTAGCTGACGGATTTACTCGGGCATGGCTGGCGTACAACCACTTGCAATCCGGGACATCTCAAAATACTGTATGAATATTCAGTACAAAGAGACAGACCCATGCAACTCATCGCCAAGCTCGGCATCCTGGCCGACGCCGCCAAGTACGACGCATCCTGCGCCAGCAGCGGTGCGCCCAAGCGCAATTCGCGCGGCGGCGACGGCCTGGGCGCCACCAACGGCATGGGTATCTGTCACAGCTACACCCCCGACGGCCGTTGCGTATCGCTGCTCAAGGTATTGTTGACCAACTTCTGCCTGTACGACTGCCAGTACTGCGTGAATCGCCGTTCCAGCAACGTCCCCCGCGCGCGCTTCAGCCCTGAGGAAGTGGTACGCCTGACTCTGGATTTCTACCGACGCAATTGCATCAGCGGCCTGTTCCTCAGCTCCGGCATCATCCGTTCGGCGGACTACACCATGGAACAGCTGATCCGCGTAGCTCGGCTGTTGCGCGAAGAGCACAACTTCCGCGGCTACATTCACCTCAAGACCATCCCCGATGCCGACCCGCTGCTGATCGAAGAGGCTGGCCGACTGGCCGACCGCCTCAGCGTCAACATCGAACTGCCCACCGAAGCCAGCCTCAAGCGCCTGGCGCCAGAAAAACACGCGCATACCATCCGTCAGGCCATGGGCGTCATTCACCAGGGCCAGCAAGCCGTGGCCAACGAACCCAAGGCCCCGCGCTTTACCCCTGCCGGGCAAAGCACCCAGGTCATCGTCGGCGCCGACAGCACCGACGACAGCACCCTGCTGCGCAATGCCGAGTCGCTGTACCAAGGTTACGGCCTGAAGCGCGTGTATTACTCAGCCTTCAGCCCGATCCCCGACAGCCCGGGCAGCGTGCCCCTGGCTGCCCCACCGCTGCTGCGCGAGCACCGCCTTTACCAGGCCGACTTCCTGCTGCGTGGCTACGGCTACAAGGCGGGTGAGCTGCTTGGGCAAAGCGGCAACCTGGCGCTGGATATCGACCCCAAGCTGGCCTGGGCGCTGGCCAACCGTGACGTTTTTCCGCTGGATGTAAACCGCGCCGAGCCTGCGCTGCTGGCGCGCATTCCCGGTATTGGTCTGCGTAGCGTGCAACGCCTGGTCGCGCTGCGCCGGGAACGGCGAATCCGCTATGACGACCTGATCCAGTTGCGCTGCGTGCTGGACAAGGCGCGGCCGTTCATCGTCACCAGCGATTACCGCCCAGCCCAGGGGGAGCTGCGCAGCGGCTTGCTGCGGGCACGTTTGCGGGAGCCGCAGGCACCCGTGCAGATGGGGCTGTGGGGATGATTGCGCTCAACTGCGATGACCGGTTCGTCACGTGGCGGGATCAGGCCCGCGTGTTGCTCGGGCATGGCATCGACCCTTCGCAAGTCACCTGGTCACAAGGCCCGATGGCAGACCTGCTGGCAGTGCCTGCGTCGCCCCCCGAAGGCCCTGGCCCTTTTCGCGCCAAGGTGCCTGCCGCGCTGCTGAACCAGTTGGAACAGGCTGCGCGTTACTGCGGCGAGCAACGGTGGAACCTGTTGTACGAAGTGCTCTGGCGGGTGGCCCATGGTGACCGCACGGCCATGCTGGCGGGCGACCGATTGGGCAGTGAACTGCAACGGCGCATCAAGCAAGTCAGCCGAGAGGCGCATCACCTGCATGCGTTTGTGCGCTTCGTGCCGTTGCCAGAAGCGTTGGCAGAACGGCTGCAACTTGATCTGGTCGCCTACCACGAACCGGCGCATGACATTCTGGAGAGTGCCAGCCCCCATTTTGCCGATCGCCTGGGGCGTTTGCGCTGGTTGATCGCCACACCACAGGATGGCATTCGGTTCGACGGACAGGTGTTCGATTACCAACGTCGGTGCCCCGAGCGCTGGCAGCAATGGGCGCGCAACGCTGAAGACCCGGGTGCCGAACTATGGCGCACCTATTACCGCCATACCTTCAACCCCGCCCGCCTCAACCCCGATGCCCTGCGCCTGCACATGCCCGGGCGGTTCTGGCGGCATTTGCCGGAAGGCATGCTGATACCGCAACTCGAAGGCCTGGCCCGCCAAGGCAAACAGCGGGACGGCCAAGCCCTTGAAATTGCCGCCAAACCCGGCAAACAGATCAACGCGCCAGCAGATAGCTGAAAACTAACTGTCTCACGTTGTCTTGCATGGCGTCTTAAGGCTTGCACGATCACTGTGGGAGCGGGCGAAGCCCGGGCCATCCACCGCGTTGCCTGCTGGTACGGCGCAAGTCCAGGTCACACACCATCTTTGTGGGAGCGGCTTTAGCCGCGAACACCGGCGTAGCCGGTGCCATCGACTTCAATACCTGCTTCACAAGCCCCTCTTACAGCAGCCACCCAGCATCCCCTTCCTCAAGCACACCACCGTGATCCGTCCGGTCGCCTTTGCGGGCCACCGCCGCACCTTCGATCAGGAAATGCCCGGCCCCACTCTCTATCACCGCGCCACAGGTGGTCAGGTCACCTACCCTGGCAACCGGCCTGCCGTTAAACGTATACGTAGCGCTCCCGCTTTCGACCTGGTTTACCCCATGCAGCGGACAGTTGTGTTGGTGGCCTACAAGTACAACCGGATTCATAGGGCTTCTCCTTCAGACGGTGCAGTACGGGATTCGCGGTCAATGTCCGCTGGCCATTCAACTTTCGGCGCCAGGCAGTGCATGTGGCTGAGGCCATCGTCATCGTTCCAGTCGCGGGGTGGGTGCACGAACTTTGGCAAGGCTTCGGGGCCTTGTTGCATGAACAGCCGGGCGATGGCCCAGTAGGCCTCGCCGTGGTAAAGGTCGTGGGTGAAGAAGACGCGGTCGATGACTTCGTTGGTTTCAGGGTTGCGGACCGACAGCATGACGTTTTCTATCAGGCCGCCGTGGCCGGGGGCATAGACGCGGTAGACCTCGGCGGTTACGTCGTCCCAGTTGTAGGCGACAGGTTTGACGCCCCAGTGTTTGCGGCTGAAAAGATAGATGTAGTTGAATCTAAATTGGTAGAGATAGATTTTCCGACGCAGGCGATTGAAACGAATGGGTTCGTCCCTTGGGAGCATCAGGTCCATCTTTACATGGGATGCAAGTGCCCACATGGCGATCGGCGGCAATAAAACCATGACGAGGCAAACAAACCAGTCACGCGACCAATTAACATTCAACATTAGCGAATATAGATATATGGCCATTCCAAATGATATGACTAAAGTTGCCCCTCCTACCAGAGCCGCAACACCACGCAAACTGACACTCGACCTCGGAAGCTCTAGGCACACATCATCAAGATAATTCGGCGCTGGCTTAACATCCTCAACACCAAAACGCGGAGCTGACTGCGAACTCACATCAGGCAGATCATAGCTCCAAAACAAAGCCCTATCCCAAAGAGCTCTAGGCTTGGCTTTCACTCGTTAAGCTCCTTGACGCAAATCTCAATATAAGCATCCGGCAGCGCTGTATCTGGCCAGTACATTACTAGCAGCGTCGCAGCACCTATGGTGTGCGACCCGATAGTCGGCATCAGTTCTGCAACCCCAGTGATTTCCAGCCAAGATATTGCCAAATCCTCTGACCTCTCGGATTTACGCTTTCTATTCACTGAAATATTTTTTCTATAGTCGGGTAGTCTTGGCTGAGAAAAACCAGAAAATCTTGCCGCTTTAGTGAGAGCCTCAATCGGGAGAGCCTGATATTCATCCACAAGCACAGTTTCTCCACCAATGAAGTCGGGAAAATTGCCATCACCATGCCGATGCACTACGAGGACCAAGCGAAAAGCTGAGCATTCATCACTGTAACCAGGTAACACGACTTGAAATTTAAGTTTATGCTCTAACTCCAAACTGACCAACCCTCCTATCCTGGGCGCAGCCGAATTGATTGACCGATTGGACTCGAAGTTAATCGCCGCGCAAACACCCAGGGTCGCCGCATTAAGCTCTGCAAACGCAATATCCGCATATTCCGGGCTGCCCCAGAATACGGCTGGCTTCTCATCAGCTTTGCCAAAGCAGCAGCGTCGCGCCCATCGCTCCAAGGCTACAGATTCGTTTCCTTCAGCCCACTTGCTGATTGCGTACGCCGTGAGCGCCAGCATCACTGCCAACCCTAAAGGCCCTAATATAAGCGGTTTAAATACTGCACACACAAATACGCCAGTTGAAACGGTGAGCCCAAATCCCGCCCCGATATATATAGCTCCGGCTCTGTTGTCTCCTGCTGCTAGCACGCGCTTTGCTGCAGCAAATGCTTGCGCCGTATCAAATATCCCGGCTATTGCACTAATAATTGCACCAAACTTGATTAGCGAAACGCCAGTTCCCGCCGCGCCCTTAGCCCCGGGTATTGACCTCAGCACGAGCCCAATCAGCTCAATTTGCCCGCCCAGCAACCCCAATTGCGAACCCTGCAACGCCAAACTGGCCTCATGCGCCTTGGACCCAATCTCCGCTTCCGCTTTTTCCTGATTTCTTTCGAGGCTGTCGGATTGCAAGTACAGCCCTCCAATCGCCAGCAGTACTTCCCAGCTTCCCGCCACACCCCGCAAGCCGCTAAAACCAGTTCGCACCAACTGCGCCGCCTGCTGCGAAGTAATACGCATGCCCTGCAACACCTTTCGCGCATCCGCCTCCAGCGTCCCCGCCGCGACCGAGACCTCCACCAAGGTACGCTGCGCCAAGCTGCTTGCCTGAGTTACCTTCATGTTGGCTTCCTCAAACAACCGACCATGCACGTCCGCCGCGGTACCCTCGACCCACACCGAGACACTAATCATGGTGTTGGTAAACCGCGGGTCCAGCACGGCCAAGCTCATCAACCCGTGCTGGATGATCGGCCGCACCTTGTTCCAGGCCTTGGTCGAATGAATGTCGATGTCAGCGATGTTGCGATGCATCCGGTCCCTGGCCTCGGCAATCGAGGCATTGGCCTTGTGCTGCAATTCGCGTAAATGGGCACTCTGCAGGGCGTAGTACTCGCCCAGCTTCATCTTCACTTCCAGCTCGATGAGGTGCACGCCGTTGTACAGGAACTGGGTTGCACTGTTCAGGTGCCGCACGGCGGTCTGAATGCCAGGTGGCAAATTGGGCGACAAGCGTTGGCTGGCGGCGTTGAGCGCGCCTTGGGTTTCGGCAATGGCTTGCTTGAGGGTGTTGCGCATGCGCAAGCCGGCATCGTCGCTGGCGATGATTTTGCTCAGCATCGAGTAAAGCTTGTCGCTGTCATTCCAGTTGATGGTTTCGGCAGCAGAAAAGCTGGGAAGCAGGCCAGCCAACAACGTACGGTCGCGCATCAGCAATGCGCGGTAGGGTGGGCTGTCTGGATCCTCTAGCCATTTCAGCCAGAGGGTTTCGCTGGTGCCGGCCGCAGGAGCCGCGCCAGGCACAATCGCCTCGGTAATCCCGCCACCCAGGCACAGCGCCATGGTCTTGGCATACGCTACGCCAGATTCACGATGATCGCCGTCGTAATCATACTGCTCGGCCACCTTGAACATGGGCGTGTCGAACAGCGCGGCGTAAGCACGGGCGTCCTTGTCGATGAAGCGCTGGAACTCGGCTTCCTGCTGGTCATACCCGGCCTGGAACGCCGCCCGTTGCGGTTCGTGGTAGCGCTGTTCGAGTTTATCGTCGCTGTCCTTCATCGCTTGCTTGACCATGCGCGGCCGCTCTACCGTCGGATCAACCGGTACAAACGGCCCTCTACCCGCCATCGGCTCCAGCGAAGGCACCTTCTGCGCCGCCCACTCCCGCTGCGTGGCGCGAATGGCCTGCAGGATCTGCGAAGTCTGTAATTGGTAGGCGCGCATGGGGTCCTCACGCCAGAGCTGACGCTTCACCACCCAGTTCAGGCGCTGATGGTTGAACTCTTGAATCAGCCCAACGGTATCGTCGAGCACCACCGCCAGCACGCCGTTCTCCAGCGTGTGCCGGGTCATCGCGTTGACCAGATAGCCCCGCATGGCAAACCGGCGCAGCCAGCGGCTGTGAAACCCATGTGCACTGTCGAACGGTGAACAGCCGCGCTGTGCGTACTCGAACACCTCCTTGTCGACCTGCAGGTTGTCGGGCGTCATGGCAATGCCCAGCAATTCAGGGTTGTTGCGGGCTTGGGTCAGGTCGACCCCCTCGAAGCGGTGCGCGGGCGCCTGGCCCTTCTTGTAGGCATTCAGCACGCTGACCGGCCAGGCATCGCTGGAGAAGGCCAGCCAGGCTGTGCCATACCGGTCGGTATCAATGTTCAGGAAGGCAGAAGGGATATCGTGGTTTTCATTCACGCACTTTTCAGGCAGCGATGCGGGCAGGCCGTCTGACGGTTCATAGGGGTTGAAGCGGCGCAGGTGGCCCTGTTCGCTGACTTCGTAGGCATGCCAGACCTGCTGGTCCAGCAGCACATACAGGTAACCCATGCGCAAGGTGCGCAGGCCCATCTTGGCTGTAACGTGCAGGCTACCGGCGACGGTGGTGACGCAACCTGGGCGCGCATCCGGCACCAAGGCGCGGCGCAGCGGCAGGATCGGCAGGCCCTGGCGCTCGCAGGACATGCACTGGTCGTGCGGCAGCCCGGCTTCGGCTGCCGCAATGGCGATACGTTGGCTGAGGGTCATAAGCGCCTCTCGGCTTCAGGTAGGGGATCGATCAGATGGCACCATTGCGCCTCGGAGTAGCGGGCGAGCATCGGGGCGAGCGGTCGGTGATCGCCGACGGCGGCGTCTACCATCCTGCGCACCGCGGCAACGGTATGGAGCCTGGGGTGGATGCACAGGTGATGGAGGGCAAACACCACAATGTCTTCCTGTGTGCTCAAGCCCAGTCCGCGAGCGTCATCGATATGGTTGGAGACACGCACGGCGGCAAATGGCGGTATCTGGCAATGGCTCGCGTCGTGCGAGCCCGCGCGCAACACTCTCCACATAGCCAGCACTTGCTCGATCAACGGCACGTCATCCTGGATGCGCCGGGCAGGCCCCGGCAAAGGATGGCGCTGCCCGCTTTGCCCTTTCAGGCTCGACAATCTGCCGCCACTGCTCAGGAACAGCCAGTTGCTGACCGGCCACCACGGGCCTTGCTCGACCCGTTCGAACGTTGCTGCAAGCAATTCCAGGCGAACAGGTTCGTAGACCGGATAGAAGCTGAACGCCCGCTCGGCATTGGGTATTCGACACAGGGCCGAGACATGGGCGGCTAGGGTGACCGGCGCAGCCTCACTGAACAGCCAGCCGCTCAGGTAGCGACGGCGCTGATGCAGCCCTCTTTGCGCTGTGCGCGCGGTCAGCTCCAGCAGCGTGCGGCTGGGCATCGCTCCGGGTGAGGCCAGGCATACCAGTACCGGGTGCAGGTGGGGTACATGGGCCAGATCGGCCCTGTGCACTCGGGTCAACGCGGCCTCGCCCAACGCTTCGCGCAGTTGTGCAAGCAGTGCATGGTCGCTTCTACCCGCGATGGCAAGGGGGTCTATCAGTACATGACAATGCAGGTGCGCCGCATGGTGCCCTTCTATGATGTTGGCCAAGGCCTCGCTACTCATCACGACTTGGCCTCGCACTGGTTGCTGGCGTCAGGCGTAAGCTCAAGTGGCTCGCTACTGGCGTTCCCTTCGCCAGTCGCCTTGGTCTGCCCCTGCAGGTCGAGTGTCAAGCCGCTGATGGTAATGCCCTGGGCATCCAGCACGATGCTGGCGCCAGGGCTTCTGAACTCGATGCGTTCACTGGCCAGCAACTGATAGACCGTCGTGCGTTGTTGCACCCCCTGCCCGACGCTGATCGATTGAGCCCCTTTGATCACAAGCTCGCTGTTGTTGCCGATGACAACACGCTGGTTGGCCCCCGTTGTCTGGCTGCGGTTGTTGCCCACTTGTTCGTTCAGGTCATGCTTGATGTCCACACGGCTGTTTTGCCCAATGACCTGGATATGGTCACGGGCCGTGTCCTGGCGGAAGTTGCTGCCGATGCTCAGTTGCTCATCATTACCGACCTGCTCCACGCGATTGCGCCCAATAGTCGTGGTTTCGTCATTGCCCACCACATTGACCTGGTTCCTTTGGGCATGGATGAACACTTCTTCTTTGCCCAGTTCATCCTCGAAACGCAGCTCGTTAAAACCATCGCCCTTATGGGTCTGGCTCTTGATGGTCATCCGCGTCTTGTGCTTGGGCAGGTCATACGGCGGCAGCTGATTGCCACAGTAGGTGCGCCCGGTGATCATCGGCTGGTCCGGGTCAGCGTCGACGTACTGGATGATCACGTCCTGGCCAATGCGCGGAATGGCCATCGAACCCCAGCTGCCGCCGGCCCAGCCTTGCGACACGCGTACCCAGCAGGAACTGAACTCGTTGTCCTGGCTTTCCCGGTCCCAGGGGAAGCTGACCTTCACCCGGCCCCATGGGTCGCAGTAGATCTCCTCGCCCTTGGGCCCCACCACCGTTGCCATCTGCGGGCCGTCGATGCGCGGCTTGGGCAACGGCGCCGGGCGCCATTCGGTTCTGCCGGGCACCAGCACAGCCTCCTGGCAGTAGCGGGTACCTTGCCGGGCACCTGCAGCTTCCTCCTGAAGGCTGGTGAACTGGGTGCCTTCGTGGTGCACGCGGCTTACCCGCCAATGCCTGTTCAGGTCTTCGCGCGGGTGCCCGATCAGGGTGAAGCTCAGCCCCGGTTGCAGGCGCACATCGTCGCCTTCGACCTCGGCCAGGTGGGCGTCATGGCGCCAGGCTGTGATGCGGGTGGCGGTGAAGGGGGCGCCGACGGCCTCGCGCTTGTAGCGACCGGGGTAGTCGAAGCGCTCGTACGTGGTGGACTGGTGCCTGAGGTCGCTGCCCTCGGCACGCTGCTCCTGGCGGTAGGCCGGGTGGGTGAAGGTGTAGTCGCGCTGCACCTGGCGCGCGGTACGTACCTGCTCGCTGTAACGCAGGCGGCGCAGGCACGGCCTGGCCTGATCGCCGCCGCTGTTGGCGTGGTACAGCACCTGGTTGGGGTCGGTGTCGTCCGGCTCGAAAAAGCCTTCGTCCTCGTCATCGTCATCGGGCTTGATGGCGCCCTGGCTGAGCTGCCCCAGCCCCAGCAGCCGGTCGGTGATGAGCAGCTTGTGTAGTTTTGGCGTGTGCTCGAAGCGGTAGACGAAACCCTCTTCGGCGGCCAGGCGGGCGATGAAGTCGAGGTCGGTTTCACCGGCCTGCACGCAGAACTCGCGCACCTCGTGCTTGTCGATGCTTCTCAGCTCGTAGCCGGTGATACCCTGGCGCTTGAGCATGATCTCGAGAATCTGCGGCACGGTTTTCTGCTGGAAGATGCGCCAGTTCGAGCGCAGCCCGGCGCGGGCCAGCACGGGTTCGACCAGGGCGCGATAACGGGTGCGATGGAAGCCCGTTTCACCCTGGCTGAAGGTGCTGACCAGGCCGTGCACGTAGCGCAGCGGGCGCTCGCCGTGCCAGATCGTGAACAGCACCGGCTTGTCGAGCAACTGACCGAAGTCGACATCGTCTTCAAAACTGACCAGTTCCAGCTTCAGCTGGAACGGCGTGCTGATGGCTTCGTCCAGCTCGAACGACACCACTTCGAATTCACTCCGGCCCACCAGCGGCTGGAAGGTAAAGCGCAAATCGGATTGGCTAGGCATGTGGCGTCCCCTGCTACTGCTGCAGAATCGCGTCGAGCGATTCCAGGACTTCGGCGGTGAGCAGGTCGAGGCGGTAGCTGTAGTAGCTGTAAGCGCAGACCATGGCGACGGCCGAGATCACCAGCGGGCTCCACCAGGGCCACTCCCAGCGTCGCGGGCGGTGGGGGCAATGAACGACGTTGGTGTAGGGGTCGCACACCTCTTGCGGCAGGGGGCCACGCAGTTCGCGGATGACCGTGTGCATGCGCGAGATCAGGGCGTTGATGATGTCTTCGCACTTGGGGTCGAGGGCGTGCTTGCCCCGCAGGCCCAGGCAGAAGCAGTAGTACAGGAACTCCAGGACATCCTGGAATTCCTTGGGCGCCTGCATGACCCGTTCGAGCAGCACGAAGATCTTTTCGCCGCCCTGGGTTTCGTCGTGGAAGATGCTGAGCAGCGGCTCGTGGCTCCAGCACGAATTGTTGCCCCAGGGGCGGCTCATCACGGCCTCGTCCAGATACAGGCACAGGGCATAGGAATAGACTTCCTGGTGCACGATGGGGTAGCCGTGCTGCTGGATTTCTTCGCGGATGTTGCTGACCTGGTTTTGCACGGTCTTGTGCACATAGGCGATGTTGGGCAGGTCATCCAGCGTGCGCAGGCGAATGACCAGACCGAACAGCGGGCTCGCCGCGTCGAGCATCAGGTTTTCGAAGCCGCCACGCAGCTGGAACTCCGGGTCGCCGGGGTAACCTTCAAAATCCGGGTCACCTGCTCGCTGCCCCTGGTCAGCCGGATAGGGTGAATCGCTACCCTCCGGCACTTCGAGCATCGCGTAAACGCTGCGTTCTGAAGCGTCATGGGCATCGACAGCGCTGTCGGGTTTTACCGGAGGCAGATCGGATGGGCCGGGCATGAAGGGGTCCTTGTCTTCGAGAAAACTGAAGACATGAACACTATCGGGGAATCAATTCTCCAAGGAGTCTGGGGCTTCCCAAATGCTTGTAGGATCCTTCTCTGAATCTAGTTTCCAAACATTCCGCTGGCAGCATCCTGCTAGAGAATAGGGCCCTGAAAGAGCGGGTTTTCCGCTCCTGCAGGGATCGCACAACGCTTCCACAAGCGCGTTGCGCTCAGCCAAAGAGCCTGGCCAGGCAGGCCAGTTTCTTCTTGTATGATCGCCGCGCCTCCAGCGCCTGCTCCAGGCTCACCGCCAGGAACCTTGCCTGCTGGTTGGGCTGCATCTGGCCGATCAGGTCGAGGTCGGCGCTGATCACCGTGCCGATCATGGCGTAGCCGCCACCCGATACCGCATCACGGTGCAGGATGATCGGTTCCAGCCCCGCTGGCACCTGGATAGAACCGATCGGGTAGCAGCTGTCGACGATGTTGGACGGGTCCGAGCCGGCACCGAACGGTTGCTCCCGCGGCTGGAAACCCAAGGCGCTGCCGCCTTTGTAGCGATAGCCGATACGGTCCGCTTCGGAGCCGACTGTCCAGGCCTGCGTAAAGAAGCTTTGTGCTGCGTCTTCGGTCAGGCGATGAAAGTACAGCCCCGGCACCACCCGCACCACCACCTCGCCGCCCAGGGCCTGGCGCAGGGCCATGGGCAGGCTTGCGCCGGCGCGGGTCGTGCCGCTGGGCACACCAACCGGCAGCACGTCACCTGCCATCAGCTTGCGCCCCTGGAACCCGCCCAATGCCCCCAGCGCGTAGGTGGAGCGGCTACCGAGCACCTCAGGTACATCGATACCACCGGCCACGGCCAGGTAGGCACGGGCGCCCGCCGTGGGAAAGCCGAAGCGCAGCACCTGCCCGGCGCGCACCGCAAATGCCGTGTCGGGGCGCTGCTCGCGGCCCTCCAGCAAAGCGGGCATCTGTGCACCGCATACCGCCACCAGCGCATCCTGCTGGAACTCCAGCTCCGGCCCCACCAGCGCACACTCAAGGGCGGCTGCGCCCGCTGGGTTGCCCACCAGGTGGTTGGCCGCGCGCAGGGCGTACTGGTCGAGTGCACCGGACGGCGGAATGCCCAGGTGGTAGTAGCCTTCACGGCCCAGGTCCTGCACCGAGGTGGCCAGGCCGGGTTTGAGTACCTTGATCATGCCAGTACCTCCTGCAGCGACTTGGGGTAACCGACCGGGTCGGCAAGGAAGGCATCCAGGGAGAACTCGACCGGGCGAATACGCAAGTCGAAACGGCCCTCTTCCACATCTGCCACTGCCTGGTCGTAGGCCCGGCGATCAATGGGCTTGAACTGCACGATGTCACCCGGGCGGAAAAACACCATGTGCGCCTTCAGGTAGTTCAGTGTTTGCCCAGGGTCGTAGATCGGTGCCGGGGTGACGCCGAACATCTGGTAGCCCCCCGCCCCACGCACCGAGTAGATGCAACCGAAGCAACCGCCATGGCCCAGGGTAAGCTTGGGCGTGTCAGTACGCGGGCGCAGGTATTTGGGTACCTGCAGCTGCCGATCACGCTCGACCATCTGGAACATGAAGGGCAGGCCAGCCACGAAGCCGACCATCGACACAAACCACGGCGCACCACTGTGGGCGGCGATAAAAGCATCGACATCCGCCAGCCCGTTTATGCGCGCCGCGTACTCCAGGTCCGTGCTGGCCGGGTCTTGGTGGCGGTCACGGAAACGCATCAGGGTCTCATGGGTCCAGGGGTCGTTGTACAGCACCGGGATCTCGATGATCCGCGTCTGCAACGAACGCTCGGCCACAGCCTGGGCTTCGGCACCTTGCACCGCTTCAAGCAGCGCCTGCGGCGCGATACGGTCCGGGTCGAAGCGGATCTGGAACGAGGCATTGGCCAGGCACACGTCCAGCACACCATCAAGCGCCAGCCGCTCCACTGCGCGGGTGACGGCCATGCCCTTGAAGAAAGCTTCCAGCGACATGCTTTCGCTGACTTCGGCAAACAGGTGCTCGTCGGCGCCGAAGCTGTAGCGGATCGGGGTTGTAGCAAGCGGTTCGGCCATGACTGTTCCTTTTCTTGGAATCTTTATAGAAAGGCAGGCGAAAACAAAATGCACGGGCTCCGGCTTGTCTGTGCCGGATACCTCACAGGTTCAGCGTGGCGCACGCACCACAATACCGGCCGCGTCCAGCGCCCTGCGTGTGGCCTCGACCAGGTCGAGTGCACCCGGGGTATCGCTGTGCAGGCAGATGGAGTCGAATTCGATGGCCAGGTCCTGCCCTTCGACCGTACGCACCAGGCCTTGCTGGCATGCCCGCAACACGCGCTCGGCGACCGCCTTGGGCTCATGGCCCCGCACATTGCGGGTGAATACGATCGAGCCGCTCAGGTCGTACTCACGGTCGGCGTAGAACTCGCGAACCACCGGTTGACCAAGTGCTTGGGCAACACGGCAGATCACCGAGCCCGGCATGCAGTACAGCAGCAGTTCCGGCTCGATCACCCGCAGGTTTTCCACCAGCAGGCGGGCGGCTTCTTCGTCGCGCGCCAGGTGCATGTAAAGCGCGCCGTGGGGTTTGATGTGCTGCAGACTCACCCCCTGAGCACGGGCAATTTCACGCAGTGCGCCCAGCTGATAGAGCATGTCATCGACCAGTTCCTGGGCTGGCGCGTTGATATGCCGGCGGCCAAAGCCGACAAGGTCGCGAAAGCCCGGGTGCGCCCCCACCGCCACGCCGAGGGCCTTGGCCCGCTCGACGGTGCGGCGCATGGTGCCGGGGTCGCCGGCATGAAAGCCCGTGGCGATGTTGGCCGTGCTTATATAGCCCATCAGCTCGCTGTCGACACCGTCGCCAATAGTCCACGGACCAAATCCCTCACCCATGTCCGAGTTGAAATCCACCACCTGCATGACCGTCTCTCCTGGTGCTTGTGACTGCATGCAAGCCACGTTAGATTCTCCTTACCCCCTTGGGAAGATCTATAAACAGATGGGGAGTCTTCGGAAAATCAGATACCTCAGGAGCCCACTGTGTCATTGACCCTGCGTCAGGTCCGCTACTTCGTTGCCACCGCCGAGATCGGCCAGATTTCCCAGGCAGCCATCCACCTGAACATCTCTCAGTCGGCGGTGACTACGGCGATCAAGGAACTGGAAGCCATGCTTGGCGTGATGCTGTTCCAGCGCTCGGCCCAAGGCATGAGCCTGACCGAGGCCGGCCGCCACTTCCTGAACCGCGCCTACGTGATCCTGCGCAGTGTTGACGACGCGCTGAACAGCCCGCTGCCGAACGTGCGCGCCAGCGGCCTGCTGCGCCTGGCGGCAAGCTATACGGTGATCGGCTACTTCCTGCCACACCATCTGCAGCGTCTGGAACACTGGCACCCCGATGTGACCCTGGAGCTGTACGAGCAGGAGCGCAGCGCCATCGAGCAGGGTTTGCTGGAGGGACGTTTCGACATGGCGGTCGTGCTCACCGCCAACCTCACCCACCCCGACATTGTCTCGGAGACACTGTTCAACTCCGAGCGACGGCTGTGGCTGCCTGGCCACCATGCGCTGTGCGAGCGCTCGGCGGTAAGCCTGGCCGATGTCGCCTGTGAGCCGTTCATCCTGTTGACTGTCGATGAGGCCGAGCAAAGCGCCATGCGTTATTGGGAACTGGCCGGGCAGCGCCCGAGCGTGCGGGTGCGGACCAGTTCGGTGGAAGCCGTGCGCAGCATGGTTGCCAATGGCAGTGGTGTGGCGATCTTGTCAGATCTGGTGCACAGGCCTTGGTCGCTGGAGGGCAAGCGCATCGAGACGGTGACCATCAGCGACCCGGTCACACCCATGAGTGTAGGGCTGGCCTGGCACCGTGAGCGGGCATTCAGCCCGGCGATGCAGGCCGTGCGTAATTACTTCCATGATGCGTTCCTGGCGCCCCAGCAGTTGTCCGCCCGGCGCTGAGGGTGTACTGGCAGGGCCGGCCTCTTCGCGGGTAAACCCGCTCCCACAGTTACTGCACCGGCCTTGAGGACAGTGGCTAGCTGAATAAGCCACCGCCCCTGGTGCGACGCGGTCAATGTGGGAGCGGGTTTACCCGCGAAGAGGCCATCACAGGTTTCAGCCGAACGATCAGGCCACAATGCCGTCATAACCTGAGCCGGTGCCGACACGCAAAGAGGACGCGAAATGACCCAGCCCGACCCGTCATATGTCAAATGGCTCGAAGACCGCGCCATGCTCAAGGCTTCCCAGGCGCGCGCCAGCCTGTACTCAGGGCAGTCACGCCTGTGGCAGCAGCCCTACGCCGAAGCCCAGCCCCGCCGCGCCACCGAAATTGCCTCGGTCTGGTTGACCGTGTACCCCGACGCCATCATCGCCCCGCAAGACTGCTCCGTACTTGGCGCCCTGGCTCACGAAGCACTGTGGAAACGCCTGTCGGAGATCGGCATCCAGGGGGTGCACACTGGCCCGATCAAGCTGTCCGGCGGTATCCGTGGCCGCGAACTCACCCCCAGTGTGGACGGTAACTTCGACCGCATCAGCTTCGATATCGACCCGCTGTACGGCAGCGAACAAGAGCTGGTCCAGATGAGCCGCATGGCCGCCGCACACAACGCCGTTACCATCGACGACCTGATTCCCTCGCACACGGGCAAGGGCGCCGACTTCCGCTTGGCCGAGATGGCCCACGGGCCCTACCCGGGGCTGTACCACATGGTCGAAATCCGCGAGGAGGACTGGCCGCTGCTGCCTGAGGTGCCCGCCGGCCGCGATTCGGTCAACCTGCTGCCAGCCCAGTGCGACGAGCTCAAAGCCCGCCATTACATCGTCGGCCAGTTGCAACGGGTGATCTTCTTCGAGCCCGGTGTGAAGGAAACCGACTGGAGCGTCACGCCGCCCATCACCGGTGTCGACGGCAAAACCCGTCGCTGGGTTTACCTGCACTATTTCAAGGACGGCCAACCCTCACTGAACTGGCTAGACCCGACCTTCGCCGCCCAGCAAATGATCATTGGCGATGCCTTGCACGCCCTTGACTGCCTGGGCGCGCGCGGTCTGCGCCTGGACGCCAATGGCTTTCTGGGGGTGGAAACGCGGGCCAGCGGCACCGCCTGGTCAGAAAGCCACCCGCTGTCGATCGTCGGCAATCAGTTGATCGGCGGGATGATACGCAAGGCGGGTGGCTTCAGCTTCCAGGAACTGAACCTGACCCTGGACGACATCGCGCAGATGTCCAAAGGGGGGGCGGACCTGTCCTATGACTTCATCACCCGACCGGCCTATCAGCATGCGCTGCTGACCGGTGATACCGAGTTCCTGCGCCTGATGCTCAAGGAAATGCACGCCTTCGGCATCGACCCCGCCTCGCTGATCCATGCCCTGCAGAACCACGACGAGCTGACGGTGGAGCTGGTGCATTTCTGGACCCTGCACGCCCACGACATGTACCTGTACAAGGGCCAGACCTTGCCAGGGAGTATTTTGCGTGAGCATATCCGTGAAGAAATCTACGAACGCCTCTCGGGCGAGCACGCCCCCTACAACCTGCGCTTCGTCACCAATGGCATTGCCTGCACCACGGCCAGCCTGATCGCCGCAGCGTTGGGCATCCGCGACCTTGAGCAAATCGGTGCGGCCGAAATCGAGCTGATTCAGAAAGTGCATCTGCTGCTGGTCATGTACAACGCCATGCAGCCTGGGGTGGTCGCGCTGTCCGGCTGGGACCTGGTCGGCGCCCTGCCCTTGCCCGCCGAAGCGGTCGCGCAGCGGATGCTGGATGGCGATACCCGCTGGATTCATCGAGGCGGTTACGACCTGGCCGGGCTCGCCCCACAGGCGGAGGAGTCAGTGCGCGGAATGCCGCGGGCTCGGGCATTGTATGGCAGCCTCGACAGCCAGCTGGAACAGGGTGATTCGTTTGCCTGCAAAGTGAAGAAGCTGCTGGCCGTGCGGCAGGCCTATGGCATCGCCACCAGCCGCCAGGTGCTGGTGCCTGAGGTCAGTAGCCCGGGGTTGCTGGTCATGGTTCATGAACTGCCATCCGGGCGCGGTATCCAGATCAGCGCACTGAACTTTGGCCAGGAAGTTATTGCCGAGGAGTTGCAGTTGACCGGGTTTACGCCGGGGCCGGTCGTGGACATGATCAACGAAACGGTCGAAGGGGACCTGACCGAAGACGGGCGATTGCTGGTGAACCTGGACCCGTACGAGGCACTGTGCCTGCGAATCGTCAACAGCAGTGGACATGTGTAAACGGCGCCGGGCCAGGGCAGTGCAGCAGAGGGGCAGGTCGGTCTTGCAATTAGAGCGCTACGGGCATAGCGTTCGGGAGATTTCTTTTCCGTGCCCAGGAGCAACTCCATGTACACCGGCATCGTTCAGGCCGTCCGCCCTCTGCTTGATGTGACCACCTACCCGGGCCACAACCAGTTCACGATCGACCTCACCCCGGAACTGCTCGACGAATTGAAGATCGGCGCCAGCGTCAGTGTCGAAGGCACCTGCCTGTCGGTCACCGAAATCGCCGGCACCCAAGTCAGGTTCGACGCCATGACCGCCACGCTCGAACGCACCAACCTACGCTTCTTCAAGGCGGGCCAGGGGGTCAACATTGAACGTTCGGCGAAAATGAACGCCGAAGTCGGTGGCCACCTGATGGCCGGCCATATCGCCACCACCGCCGAAATCGTCGAACTGTCGATCAAGGAAACCGGCGCCTTCATCAAGTTCCGCATGCCCCCGGAATGGGGCAAGTACGTGTTCCCACGCGGTTTCATCGGGGTCAATGGCTGCAGCCTGACCGTCGCCGATGTCGACGACAACGTCATCACCATCAACCTGATCCCGGAAACCCTGCGCCAGACCACTTTTGCCAGCTACAAGGCCGGCGATCAGCTCAATATCGAGGTCGATCACCAGACCATGGTGCTGGTTGATGTGGTAGAACGCACCATCAAAGGCACCCTGGCCCGCGAAAAACTGCTGCCCTGAGGCCTGGCCATGCTGCCCAACGCCCTTCCCGCGCGCACGGCCAGGCGGCTACGCCTGCAAGTGTTGCGTGGCCGTGTCGGCCTTGGCCTGGTCGCTGGTTTGTCAGTGCTGGCTGGCATGACCGATGCCATCGGCCTGCTGGCGTTGGGCGACTTCGTGTCGTTCATGAGTGGCAATACCACACGCCTGGCCGTGGCCATCAGTGAGGCAGACCTTGCGCTGGTGCTGCGCCTGAGTGGCGCGATACTGGGCTTCGTCGCTGGCAATGCGCTGGGCGTGCTGCTGGCCCGTGGCTTGCGCCGCCGGGCCTGGCCCGTGTTGCTGATGGTTGCGGTACTGCTGGCGTTCGCAGCGGCGTGGCCGTTGGCGGCCACCTTCCCGGCATTGTTGGCCGCCACGCTGGCCATGGGCATGATCAATGCCGTGGTTGAACAGGTGAACGGCCTGCCTATCGGCCTGACTTACGTCACCGGCGCCCTGTCCCGCTTCGGCCGTGGCCTGGGCCGTTGGCTGATGGGCGAACGGCGCAACGGCTGGCGGGTGCAGCTGGTGCCCTGGGCCGGCATGCTGCTGGGGGCCGCGTTGGGCGCCTGGTTGCAGCAGCGCCTGGGCCTGCAGGCACTGGCTGGCAGTTGCGCGCTGGCCTGCGTGCTGGCCCTGGTGTCGCGGTTCATACCGCGCGGCTGGCAGCGTGGCTACATGCCGCGCTGATCAATCAATGCGCGGGTGCTGCTGTGCCAGGGTCTGGCGCTTGGCTTCCAGCTCGGCGATCTGCGCATCGATGTCTTCGATCTTTTGCTCGATGTTGTCGTGGTGCTCCTGCAACAGCTCGCGCGCTTCATCAATGTCCGATGCCGCCGGTGCCGCGCCGCGCAGCGGCTTGTTGGCGGTTTCCTTCATGGTCAACCCAGTCAGCAAGCCAATAGCTGCGATCACCATCAGGTAGTAGGCCGGCATGTACAGGTCGCCCGTGCTCTCCACCAGCCAGGCAGTGAGCGTCGGGGTGAGCCCGGCGATCAGCACCGAAATGTTGAAAGCAGCCGCCAAGGCGCTGTAGCGGATGTGCGTAGGGAACATAGCCGGCAGCGTCGAGGCCATCACACCGATGAAGAAGTTCAGCAGCACGGCAATGATCAGCAGCCCGGCAAAAATCACCCCCAGCACGCCGCTGTTGATCAGCATGAACGCCGGGATGGCCAGGGCGAACAGGCCGACACTGCCCACGATAATGAACGGCCGGCGGCCGAACTTGTCGCTGAGCAGGCCGATCACAGGCTGCACGAACAGCATGCCAACCATGATCGCAATGATGATCAGCACGCCATGGTCTTCGCTGTAATGCAGGTTGTGCGACAGATAGCTCGGCATGTAGGTCAGCAGCATGTAATAGGTGACGTTGGTGGCAATCACCACGCCGATGCAGGTCACCAGGCTGCGCCAGTGCTGTGTGGCCACTTCCTTGAACGACACCTTGGGGCCGGAGGCCAGGCCTTCGCGGTCGCCCTGCTCCAGCTTGTCGACATGCTGCTGGAACGCGGGTGTTTCTTCCAGCGCATGGCGCAGGTAAAGGCCGATGATGCCAAGCGGCAAGGCCAGGAAGAACGGCAGGCGCCATCCCCATTCAAGGAACTTTTCTTCGCCCAGTATGGTGGAAATCAGCACCACCACCCCCGCGCCCAGCACAAAGCCGGCAATCGAGCCGAAGTCCAGCCAGCTACCGAGAAAACCCCGCTTGCGGTCGGGGGCGTATTCGGCCACGAAGATCGACGCGCCTGTGTACTCGCCGCCCACCGAAAAACCCTGGGCCATCTTGGCCAGCAGCAACAGGATGGGCGCCCAGATGCCGATGCTGGCATAAGACGGTATAAGGCCGATGGCAAAGGTGCTGAGCGACATGATGACGATGGTGGCGGCGAGGATTTTCTGCCGCCCGAACTTGTCGCCCAATGCGCCGAAGAACAACCCGCCCAACGGCCGGATCAGGAACGGCACCGAGAAGGTGGCCAGCGCTGCGATCATCTGCACACTGGGGTCGGCGTTGGGGAAAAACACCTTGCCCAGGGCATAAGCCACGAAGCCGTATACGCCAAAGTCGAACCACTCCATCGCATTGCCCAGCGCGGCAGCGGTGATGGCCTTCTTCATCTTGGCGTCGTCGACGATGGTGATGTCCTTCAGCCCGATTGGCTGGACGCGTTTCTTGCGAGGTTTCATACCCGTATCCCTGTCGATGAATGCTCTAAGGGATCAGATACAACGGGACACTAAATAATTCAGCGCTTACTGATTTTTTGTGCATTTGCGCCGCATCACCAACAGTGCAGACAGAAAAGCCGCTGCAGTAGCAGCGGCTTTTTCATACCGAGCCCCGGGCTTCAGATACCTTCGCGCGCCAGGTCCATGGCGAAGTAGGTCAGGATCAGGTCGGCACCGGCACGCTTGATCGCGCCGATGCTTTCACGCACCACCCGGCCTTCATCGATGGCGCCCGCGAGGCCGCCGAACTTGATCATTGCGTACTCACCACTCACCTGATACGCCGCCAATGGCAGGCGCGAGGCGGCGCGGATGTCGGCGATCACGTCAAGGTAGGCACCGGCCGGCTTGACCATCAGCACGTCCGCCCCTTCCTGTTCGTCCAGCAGCGATTCGCGCACCGCTTCGCGGCGGTTCATGGGGTTCATCTGGTAGCTCTTGCGGTCGCCCTTCAGCGCGGTGCCACCGGCTTCACGGAACGGGCCGTACAGCGACGAGGCGAACTTGGTGGAGTAGGCCATGATCGCGGTGTCATGGAACCCGGCACCATCCAGCGCGCGACGGATGGCCTGGACCTGGCCGTCCATTGCTGCCGAGGGGGCGATGAAGTCGGCACCGGCAGCGGCGGCAATGACCGCCTGCCTGCCCAGGTTGGCCAGGGTGGCATCGTTGTCCACGCCATGGTCATGCAGTACGCCGCAGTGGCCGTGGCTGGTGTATTCGCAGAAGCAGGTGTCGGACATCGCCACCATTTCCGGCACGGTGTCCTTGCAGATGCGCGACATGCGCGCGACCAGGCCGTTTTCGTTCCAGGTGTCGCTGCCGGTGGCGTCCAGGTTGTGCGATACGCCAAAGGTCATCACCGACTTGATACCGGCGCGGGCATAGCGTTCGATTTCCCGGGCCAGCAGCTTCTCGGGGATGCGGTTGACCCCGGGCATGCTGGTAATCGGCACGAAGTCATCGATGCCCTCTTCGACAAAGATCGGCAGGATCAGGTCTTCCAGGCGGAATTCGGTTTCCTGGAAGATCGTGCGCAGGGACTCGTTCTGGCGCAGGCGGCGTGGACGAACGGACGGGAATTGGTTGGACATGACAGCTCCAGGGCATTTTGAACGGCGTATACCTTATGCCTGTCGCGCGCCAGTGAAAAGGCTAAATGACGAGATTGTGTCTTGCGTCAATGGCAATGGCCAGGTTTAGCCTGTGCCGGCCCCTTCGCGGGTGAACCCGCTCACGCAGAACAAACGCTGATTTACAGATTTAGCGGTGACTCTGTGGGAGCGGGCTTGTCCCGCGAACCCCGGCGCAGCCGGGGCCATGCATCGCGTTGCCCGGATGTAGCCTGACAAGATACGGGAAAAGCCTCACAAAGTTGTGAGGCGCCTGCAACGCCTCACTGCAACCAGGGCGGCGTGGGCTCCTCTGCCTTGACCACTCCATGCTCAGCCTCGTCACGCGCTGCACGGCGGCGTGCATCATCCAGCCGAGCGGCGTCGATCTCGCGCATCACCCCGGTCACGTCAGCTTCATGTTCGTCATCCTCGAACACCCCCGTCAACGGGCTGTCGGGCAGCAAATCACCGGCCTCGAATAACGCCCACATCTCCTGCGCATACCGGGTGCTTTTCAGCTCCGGGGCAAAGCGCCCGAAATAATGGGCCATGTTGTCCACATCGCGCTGCAGCATGCTGAAAGCGTGGTTGTTGGCGGCTGCATCCACCGCCTGCGGCAAGTCGATGATCACCGGCCCGTCCGGGCCGAGCAGCACGTTGAACTCGGACAGGTCGCCATGCACCAGGCCCGCACATAGCATCAGCACAATCTGGCGAATGACAAAAGCGTGGAACGTGCGGGCTTCCTCGGCGTCCAGGTGCACGTCGTTCAGGCGCGGGGCCGCGTCGCCATCGGCATCGGTCACCAGCTCCATCAACAGCACGCCGTCCTGGAAGTCGTAGGGCTTGGGCACCCTTACACCAGCACCGGCCAGGCGGAACAATGCGGCAACTTCGGCGTTCTGCCAGGCATCTTCGGCTTCTTTACGGCCGAACTTGCTGCCCTTGGCCATGGCCCGGGCCTGGCGGCTATTACGCACCTTGCGGCCTTCCTGGTATTCGGCGGCCTGGCGGAAGCTGCGCTTGTTGGCTTCTTTATAGACCTTGGCGCAGCGCACCTGGTTGCCGCAGCGCACCACGTACACGGCGGCCTCCTTGCCACTCATCAGCGGCCGCAGTACTTCGTCGACCAGGCCGTCTTCGATCAGGGGTTCGATTCTTTTGGGTGTCTTCATCAGGCTGTGTTCGGGGTCCTGGCTGTGATGGGGGACATCCTCTCACAGCCGGGTGCGACTTGCTCGTCTGTCTTCAGCCCAGGCTGATCAAACGCCCTGCCCTGCGCTGTTCATCGGCACGCCGCGCGCCCGTCGGCGCGTGACCAGCAAGCCTGAACATACCACCAGCACCGCCAGCACCATGGTCGACACCACTTCCACCCGGTGATCTGGACGCAGGAGCATCACTACCAGCACGCTGAAGATGAACACGATCACACCCCAGGTCAGCCACGGGAACAGCCACATGCGGTAACCCAGCGTCTTGCCCTGTGCGGTCAGGCGCTGGCGCAGGCGCAGCTGGGACACCGCGATGACCAGGTACACCAGCAAGGCGATGGCGCCCGAGCTGGCCATGAGGAAGCCAAATACCTTGGCCGGCACCAGGTAATTGGCGATCACTGCCAAAAACGCCGCACCGGTGGAGAGCAGCACCGCGACCACAGGCGTGCCACTGCGGCTGGTCACCTGGGCACAGGTCGGTGCATCACCGCGACAGCTCAGCGAGTACATCATGCGCGAAGCGGTATACAGCGAAGAGTTCAGGCAACTGGTGACCGAAGTCAGCACCACAAAGTCGATGATGGCCTTGGCATTCGCCACGCCCAGGGTGTCCAGCACCGTGACATAGGACCCCTCGGTCGCCAGGCGCGGGTCAGTCCAGGGGACCAGCGCGATGACGATGAATATCGACAGGATATAGAACAAGGTGATCCGCCAGATCACCGAATTGGTGGCCTTGGAAATATGCTTGCCCGCATCAGAGGATTCAGCTGCGGCAATGGTCACCACCTCGGCGCCGAGGAACGAGAACATGGTGATCAGCATGGCGCTCAGCACCGCGCCAAAGCCATTGGGCATGAAACCGCCGGTATCCCACAGGCGCGAAACACCACTGACACCGGAACCGGGCAACAGGCCAAAAATGGCGCACACACCCAGTGCAATGAACGCGACGATGGCCACCACTTTTACCAGTGCCAGCCAGAATTCGAACTCACCGTAGTTCTTCACGCTGAACAGGTTGGTGGCCGTCAGCAACAAGGTAATCACCAACGACAAGACCCAGATCTCCATCTGCGGGACCCAGGAATTGATGATGGTGGCGGCAATATTGGCTTCGATGGGAATGATCAGTACCCAGAACCACCAGTACAACCAACCGATGGTATAGCCCGCCCACTTGCCGATGGCGAGGTCGGCATAGGTAGAAAACGAACCGGTATCCGGCGAAGCAACCGCCATTTCGGCCAGCATGCGCATCACCAGCACCACCAGGCCGCCGGCCAGGATGTAGGCCAGGATGGTGGCCGGCCCCGCTTCAGCAATGGCACGACCAGAGCCGACGAACAGGCCGGCGCCGATCACACCGGCAATGGACAGCATGGTGACATGCCGTGATTTCAATCCATGACTCAAATTGTTCTTGTGGGTTTGCATGGCACTACCTTGTTGTTTTTGTCATGCCCACGCTGGGGCCGCCGGCTGCACGGTGGCCGACGCAGGCGCGAAAAAGCCCGCCCTGCCCTGAGTGCAGGGCAGTACGGGTTGAGTAAGCGGAAACCGCAGAACGTACTGCGGTATCGTCAGCTGGCCGCCCGCTGGCGGGCCGCCAGGTCCGCCTTGGGGGCATTGCCACCTGCGCGAGTGACCTGCTCACACACCTTCTCGACGATGTAGGCGCCGATCGGGATGGCTGAAGTGGCAGCCGGCGACGGTGCGTTGCACACGTTGACGCTGCGCGCGGTGTTGACGAACAGGAAATCGTCGATCAGCTTGCCATCGCGCGACACCGCCTGGGCACGCACGCCGGCCGGGTAAGGCGTGAGGTCGGCCTTGGTGATACTCGGGCAGTACTTCTGCACCTGCTTGAGATACCCGCCCTTGAACAGCGAGTTTTTCATCTCGATCAGGCCTGGGCGGAAGTTCTTCGCCAGCACCTTGAGAATGCCGGGGGTGGTCAGGGTCTGGAACAGGTCGCCGGGGCTGACATCGGTCTTGCGGTAGCCCTCGCGCTTCATCGCCAGTACGGCGTTGGGGCCAACCGTGACGGTGCCATCGATCATGCGGGTCAGGTGCACGCCCAAAAACGGCATCGACGGGTCGGGAATCGGGTAGATCAGGTGGTTGACGATCTGGTTGTGCTGTTTGGGCAGCAAGTAGTACTCGCCCCGGAACGGACAGATGACAAACTCGGTGCGCAGGCCCAGCATGCTGACCACGCGGTCGGCCATCAGGCCCGAGCACGTGACCAGGAAACGGCTACGGAACTCGTCGCGCTGAGTGCGCACGACCACTTCGCTGGCGTGCTCCTGCAGGCCGATCACCTCTGCGCCATAGCGAATCTCGCCGCCGGCACGCTGGAATTCTGCGCCCATTGCAGCGGTTACTTCGGCGTAATTGACGATGCCGCTGGACGGCACGAAGATGCCCCCCATCCCCACGATATTGGGCTCGCGTTCGCGCAGTTCGTCTGCCGACAGCCAATAGCGCTCCAGCCCGTTGGCCGCGGTACGCTCCCACAGCGCTTTCATGCGCTGCATTTCCAGCTCGTTGGTGGCCACCAGCAGCTTGCCGCACTCATCGAAGCGGATGCCGTGCTGGGTGCAGAAGGCCTTGGTGGCCTTGTTGCCTTCCAGGCAGAAGCGCGCCTTGAGGCTGCCGGGGGTGTAGTACACGCCAGCGTGAATAACGCCGCTGTTGTGACCGGTCTGGTGGCGGGCCGGGCCGGATTCCTTTTCCAGCAGGAGAATCTTCGCCTCCGGGTACACCTTGATCAGGTGCATGGCCGTGGACATGCCCACAATGCCACCGCCAATAATGATGAAATCGTACACAGCCTTACCTCACACGCAGGCATTGCCTGGCTCGCTCACCAAGGCCCACGCGGGGCCCGGTGGCATCATTTTGTGCAAAGACGCATGGGCGGGCGCCCGCCCTGCGTCCTGTCATTATTGCCCGCGCTGGTACAGCGGTTTGGGGAACGCGACGTAACCCCGCTGGCGCATCAGTTCACGGCGCAGGCCTTCGTGTGGGGTGAAGCGGTCGCGGCCATGCAGCCAGAACAGGTTGTTGATCAGCAGGAAGCTACCCACCGCCACCGGCACCGAAACCTTCTTCGCGCTGCCTTCCAGCGAATCGGACAGGGCGTTCAGCCAGATGCCTTCTTCATAGTTTTCCGGCTGCACGAACTGGTCAATGTAGCGCATGGTCGGGCGGCCTTCGCCGTCGGTGTCGAATACCGAGTGGAACACATCTTCGGCGACCTTCTTGCTCGGCGGCGCGGTCCAGCGCATTTCGCGGCGGGCCATCGGGTGGCGGAAGAATTCCTCGCATTGCTCCCAGTCGTCCAGGTGCAGCAGCAGGGAGTTACCGCCTTCCATGTTCTTTTCGTCGATCTTCAGCATCAGCACGTAATCGGTGATCTGGTTCACGAAGGTGCCGTCGTTGTGCAGTTCCATGACCCGATGCGGCTGGCGCAGGTAGCTGTCGGAGTTGTCGGAGTTGACTACCACAAAGCGGGCATAGAACTGGCCGCTCATGGCGTCGTAGTTGGAGCGGCCGATCAGGTGTGCGCAAGCGGTGGTGAACTTGACCATGTCCTCGGCCTGGCTCACGTCATCCAGGCCCACCGGGGTAATCAGCATGCCGCCGGTGGCGCGATCAAGGATGGTGTTGAGCAGCACCGGGCGCAGGGTGCCCTGGCACAGCTCGTCAAGGATTTCACCCAGCCGGAAGCGCAGGAACGACTTGTACTCCAGCGCCTGAACCGGCCACTGGGCAACGGCCTCGACGAACGCTTCGACAGTTTCCCGGGCGAAAGTCAGTTCAAGCAGGCGCGGCGACTGTTTCGAAGGGGCAATCGTGTAACCACGGGGCTCGAGCGGCAGTGGCATCACAAGTTCGTCGATCTGCGTAAAAGCGTTCATGGCAGTGTCCTGGCAAAAAAGTGGAAAGCGCCGTCCGGTTGTGACCTGGATCAGTGCGGGCGAGGTAAAAGTATCGCCACTAGATGAAAATGTCTACATTTTTGTATTTGAGCGACACTTATGTTTTTTATCCACTGTTTTTCGTCGGCAGACGGTTTCGGTATGATCGCCAAAACGTTTTGAGGAACAGGATCTTGGAAGCGCTCGCCCCCCGACAAAACTCAGCATTCAGCGGGTATGAGAGGCTCAAGAAGGACATCATCCGTGGCGTGTTCAAGCCCGGCGAAAAGCTGTTGATGAGCGCCCTGAAGGAGCGCTACGACCTGGGCGTGGGCCCGCTGCGCGAAGCGTTGTCGCAACTGGTGGCAGAGCACCTGGTCAATGCCATCAGCCAGAAAGGCTACCGGGTGGCGCCCATGTCGCTGGACGAGATGAACGACATCTACGATGCCCGTGCCAACCTGGAGGCGATGATCATTGCCCTGGCCATCGAGCGCGGCGACGACACCTGGGAAGCGTCAGTGCTGGCCCACTCGCATACCCTGGCCAAGGTGGTGGAAGTGAAAACCCGCGAGCAGCGCCTGGATGTGTGGGACGAGCGGCATAAGGCGTTTCATACCGCCATTGCCTCGGGCTGCGGCTCCAAGCATCTGCTGCAGGCACGCACCTACCTGTTCGACCAGGCCGAGCGCTACCGCCACCTGTGGCTGACGCAGACGGTGTTCTCCGAACAGGCCCTGGAGCTCAAGCGCCAGGAGCATGCGGCGCTGGTCGAGGTGATTCTCGCCCGCGACGCCAAGCGCGCCAGCGCCATGATGCGCTCGCATCTGATGACGCCGGTGCCGATCATTGCGCAGATCATGCATGCCGAAGGTATCGGCGCCCGCTGAAACACCACGCCGCTTGCTACGCGGGTGAACCCGCGAAGAGGCCAGCGCAGGTAAAAGACGCTAGATGAATTTTTCTTAAATCGCCGGTTGTCTATTCTTTGGCACAATCAAATCTCCATTAGATGCCCAGGAACCAGCATGCCTCGCGTACTGACCATCGAAGACGACGCCGTCACCGGCCAGGAAATCGTCGCCGAACTTACCAGCCACGGCCTGGAGGTGGAGTGGGCCGACAATGGCCGTGAAGGCCTGGCCAAAGCCATTGCCGGGGGCTACGACCTGATCACCCTGGACCGCATGCTCCCCGAGGTCGATGGCCTGACCATCGTCACCACCCTGCGCAGCCTCAAGATCGCCACGCCGATCCTGATGATCAGCGCCCTGTCGGACGTCGACGAACGCGTACGCGGCCTGCGTGCAGGCGGTGACGACTACCTGACCAAACCGTTTGCCTCCGACGAGATGGCCGCACGTGTCGAGGTATTGCTGCGCCGTAACAGCGTGCCCATGACCCAGACCCGCCTGCAGGTTGCGGACCTGCAACTGGACCTGATCAGCCACGAGGCGCGCCGCGGCGACAATACGCTCAACCTGCTGCCCACCGAATACAAACTGCTGGAATACCTGATGCGCCACAGCGGCCAGGTGATCACGCGGATGATGATTTTCGAAGAAGTCTGGGGCTACCACTTCGATCCCGGCACCAACCTGATCGACGTGCACATCGGCCGCCTGCGCAAGAAAATCGACGCCCCCGGCCAGTCGCCGCTGATCCGTACGGTACGGGGCTCCGGCTATGCCATTGCTGAACCCGTCTAAAGGCTGGAGCTCTTCCACCAGCCGCCTGCTGGCGCTGTACAGTTTTCTGTTCGTGGCCTGGAGCAGCATCCTCATGGGCGTGCTGTACTTCGAGGTGTCCAGCTACCTGAACAAGCTCACCCGCCATTCAATGCTGCAGCGCCAGCATCTGTTCGCACACATGAGCGGCAAGCAGCTGGACGACGCCCTGATTGCCAGCCAGGCCTTCGAAGAACGCAGCTTTGATGCCTATGGCCTGTTCGACACCCAGCTCAACCCGATTGGCGGCAGTGTGCGTACCCTGCCCCCGGAGCTCAGGCTGGACGGCAAGATCCATGAGTTGAAACGCTGCCTGGATGCCGACGACCCACACCTTCCCCGCGACAGCTGCGATGCGGTGGCGATCAAAGTGCAAGATGGCCGCTGGCTTGTACTGTTCCGCGATAACGGCTCACTGTTCGTGGTTACCCGGATCATTCTCGACGCCCTGCTCTGGGGTATCTCCTTGACGCTGATCCCAGGTTTTGCCGGCTGGTACTTGTTGCGCCGCCGGCCGCTAAAGCGTATCCGCGCGATCCAGGCCCAGGCCGAGCTGATCGTTGCCGGCGACCTGACCCACCGTCTGCCCTTGTCGGCCCGGCGCGACGAGCTGGACATGTTGGCCGCCATCGTCAACGCCATGCTCGACCGCATCGAGCGGCTGATGCATGAGGTCAAGGGTGTGTGCGACAACATTGCCCATGACCTGCGTACCCCGCTTACACGCCTGCGTGCCCAGCTGTACCGCATTCGCCAGCAGAGCGACGTCGACTCCACGCAAGCCGAGGCGCTGGACCAGGCCATCGGCGAAACCGACACCCTGATGGCGCGTTTTCGCGGGTTGCTACGCATCAGCGAACTGGAAGATCGCCAGCGCCGGGCCGGCTTCGTCCAGCTTGACCCCCATGAACTGCTGGTCGAACTGCACGACTTCTACCTGCCTTTGGCCGAGGATGGCGGCATCCACCTGGAGTTGCACCAGCCCGCACAGCTGCCGGCACTGCACGGTGACCGCGAACTGCTGTTTGAGGCCCTGGCCAACCTTGTGGGCAACGGTATCAAGTTCACGCCCGAGGGTGGGCAAGTGCGCATTTGCGCAACACACGACGACACCGGTGTGCACCTGGCTATCGAGGACAGCGGGCCGGGCATCCCCGAAGAAGAGCGTACGGCCGTGCTGAAGCGGTTCTATCGCAGCGAGGAAGGTCACCGCCACGCGGGCTTCGGGCTGGGTCTGTCGATCGTTGCCGCGATCGTTGACCTTCATGGGTTTGGACTGGAGATAGGCGCCAGCGAGCTGGGTGGCGCCAGGCTGGTACTGCATTGCCCATTGATAGGGGTATCAAAGTAACGGCTGGGCGCCTCGCCCAGCAGACGCTTGAACACGGTCGCAAAGGCGCTCGGGCTGCTGTAGCCAAGCGCCATCGCGACGCGCGTGACGGGCTCACCCTTTCCAAGCCGAACCACGGCATCCAGCAAGCATGCCTGCTGGCGCCATTCGATAAAGCTGATCCCGGTGTACAAGCGAAACTGGCGTGTGAACGTGCGCCGGCTCATGCATGCCCATTGCGCCATTCCATCGATACCTGTTTGCAGCGAGGGTGCCGCCAGAAACGCCTTGCATGCCTGGGCAAGGCGCGGTTCCTCGGGGATCGGCGCATTCAGCGAAAGCGCCGGCATGTCGGCAATCTCATGCAGCAGCAAGCCCATCAAGCAGGCATGACGCCCCTGTAGGGGGTGCTGGGCAGGCACTTCGATCGCCTTCTCAAGCAGTTGCTGCACCAATGGGGAAACGGCGAAGACCTGGCAATGCCGAGGTAGGCCGACCCGCTCGGCTGCCTGCGGGCAAATGTAGGCATTGAGCATGATGACCGGGCCGCGCATCTGCATTGCATGGGCCAGTCGCGCAGGCACCCAAATGGCCCGCAACGGCGGCACAGCCCAGTTGCCCGCTTCAGTTGCCACTGTGATCACGCCGCAGGCGGCAAAGGCAAACTGCCCTCGATCGTGACGGTGTTTCGGGAAAGATTCGCCGTCGGCAAAAGCCTTCCTTGTAACCACCACTTCACACAGCGTGTTGCCGTACAGCGTGTCTTCAGCGTTTGTCATGGCCTGATTTTAATCAGATTTGACCTTCAATTGAAAGCGGGCCAAACCGCTGGCCGGCATATTAACGGAAGCGTCAAGGCGCACTGCCGCGACATCAGTAGATTGCCAAACCATGCACAGAAAACACATGATCCTTGCCGTCCTGGTTACAGCCCTATGGGGCCTCAACTTCCCGCTCACAAAACTGGGTTTGGCCCACATAGACCCACTCCTGCTCACAGGCTTACGCTTCGCACTGTGCGCATTGCCGTGGGTGTTTTTTGTGAAGCGCCCGAAGGTCGCTGTCCATTGGCTAGCTGCATATGGCCTGATCTTTGGCGTAGCGATGTGGGCACTGATCAATCTCGGGATCGCCATGGGGGTGCCAGCCGGCAGCGCCTCGCTACTGATTCAGTTCAGTGCATTTTTTACCCTGGCGTGGGGCTGTTTACTGTTTCGCGAACGCCTGACCGGCACCCAATTGGTCGGCATCGCGCTGGCGGCAACAGGGTTGGTTGGCATTCTGGCAGTAAGCCCCGGCAAAACCACGACCACAGGTTTGCTGCTGCTCTTGATCAGCGCGCTAGCCTGGAGCATCGGCAACGTCATCATCAAGCTGTCAAAGGTGAAGGAGATATTTGCCTTCGTCATATGGGCCAGCCTTTTCGCGCCAATACCTTTGCTGTCGCTGGCCTGGTGGCTGCATGGCACAGCCGCGTTCGTGGCACTGGCAGCGCAGGCGAATGCCGTCGTGGTCTTTTGCCTGTTATTCCAGGTGTATGCCGCAACACACTTTTGCTACTGGGGATGGAATTACCTGTTGCGCGAATACCCAGTGTCCAGGGTAGCGCCGCTTTCGCTGCTGATTCCGGTTTTCGGCATCGCCAGCTCAGCCTTGATCGTGGATGAGGTGCCTAGCGGGTGGGAGTGGCTGTGTATTGCCCTGATCTTATCGGCGCTGGCGGTCGGCATGAAGCCAGGGCGAGCGGTACTGGGCAGCAAACCGGTGGCTGCTGTTCACTAGCGTGTCGCGAAAGGGCTGCATGGCAGCCCCTTCGCGCCATTGGATCAGTCAGCCAGACGCCAGGTAGTAGAGCCTTTGCTGTCTTCCAGTACCACACCCATGGCGGTCAGCTGGTCGCGAATACGATCAGACTCGGCCCAGTTCTTGTCCGCACGAGCCTGCAGCCGCGCCTGTATCAGGCCTTCCACCTCGTCAGCATCGACCTTGCCTTCGGCACCCGCACGCAGGAAGTCATCGGCTTCCAGTTGCAGCACACCCAGCACTTCACCCAGCTCGCGCAGGCGGCCAGCCAGGCCGGCAGCAGCCTGCGGGTCGCTGTCGCGCAGGCGATTGATTTCCCGCACCAGGTCGAACAGCACGGCGCAGGCTTCGGGGGTACCGAAGTCGTCGTTCATCGCCACACTGAAACGCTCGACAAACGCCTCGCCGCCCTTGGCCGCCACCCGTGGCAAACCACGCAAGGCGTGGTAGAAGCGCTCAAGCGCGCCCTTGGCGTCGCGCAGGCTGTCTTCGGAGTAGTTGATCGCGCTGCGGTAGTGGCTGGCCACCAGCAGGTAGCGCACCACTTCTGGGTGGTACTTCTCGAGCACATCGCGGATGGTGAAGAAGTTGTTCAACGACTTCGACATCTTCTCGCCGTTGATCCGGATCATGCCGCAGTGCATCCAGGCGTTGGCGTACTGCTTGCCAGTGGCCGCCTCGCTCTGGGCAATCTCGTTCTCGTGGTGCGGGAATTCCAGGTCGCTGCCGCCGCCGTGAATGTCGAAGCTCTCACCCAGGCAGCAGGTGGACATCACCGAGCACTCGATGTGCCAGCCCGGACGGCCCGGGCCCCATGGCGATTCCCAGCTCGGTTCGCCGGGCTTGACGCCCTTCCACAGCACGAAGTCCAGCGGGTCCTGCTTGGCTTCGTCGACCTCGATGCGTGCACCGATGCGCAGGTCTTCGATTTTCTTGCGCGACAGCTTGCCGTAGGCGACGAACTTGCCGACGCGGTAGTACACGTCGCCATTGCCCGGGGCGTAAGCATAACCCTTGTCGATCAGGGTCTGGATCATTGCGTGCATGCCGGCGATATGGTCGGTGGCACGCGGCTCCTGGTCTGGCGGCAGGATGTTCAGGCGGCGCTCGTCTTCATGCATCGCATCGATCATACGAGCAGTCAGGGCTTCGAAGCTTTCACCGTTCTCGTTGGCGCGGTTGATGATCTTGTCATCGATATCGGTGATGTTGCGCACATAAGTCAGCTCGTAGCCGCTCTTGCGCAGCCAGCGGGTGACCAGGTCGAAGGCCACCATGCTGCGGCCATGGCCCAGGTGGCAGTAGTCGTATACGGTCATGCCGCACACGTACATGCGCACCTTGTTGCCATCCAGCGGCTTGAAGGTTTCCTTCGCTTTGCTCAGGGTGTTGTAAATGGTAAGCACGGCGTTTCCTCAGCTGCCCCAGGAGTCACGCAGGGTGACAGTGCGGTTGAACACCGGGCGGCCCGGCTGGCTGTCTTTCAGGTCGGCGCAGAAGTAGCCTTCGCGCTCGAACTGGAAACGGTCCTCAGGCTGCGCCTGGGCCAGCGAAGGCTCGGCACGGCAACCGCTGAGCACTTGCAGCGAGTCTGGGTTGATGTTGTCCAGGAAGCTGCCGCCCTCCTCGGTCTTTTCCGGGTTCGGCGAGCGGAACAGGCGGTCGTACAGGCGCACTTCGCACTCGACGCTGCCCTCGGCCGGCACCCAGTGGATCACGCCCTTGACCTTGCGGCCTTCAGGGTTCTTGCCCAGGGTGTCCGGGTCGTACGAGCAACGCAGCTCGACGATAGTGCCGTCGGCGTCCTTGATGGCCTCGTCGGCGCGGATCACGTAGCTCCCGCGCAGGCGCACTTCACCGGCCGGCTCCAGGCGCTTGTAGCCCTTCGGCGGCTCTTCCATGAAGTCATCGCGGTCGATGTACAGCTCGCGTGCGAACGGCAGCACACGCACGCCCATGTCTTCTTTAGGGTGGCGCGGCAGCTCAAGTTGCTCCACCTGGCCTTCCGGGTAGTTGGTGATGACCACTTTCAGCGGGCGCAGTACGCACATGGCGCGCGGTGCGGTGCGGTCCAGGTCGTCACGGATGCTGAATTCGAGCATCGACATGTCGACCACGCCGTCGGAGCGGTTGGTGCCGATCATTTCGCAGAAGTTGCGGATCGAAGCCGGGGTGTAGCCACGGCGACGGAAGCCGGACAGGGTCGACATGCGCGGGTCGTCCCAGGCGTCGACGTGCTTTTCGTCAACCAGCTGCTTGAGCTTGCGCTTGGACGTGATGGTGTAGTTCAGGTTCAGGCGGCTGAACTCGTACTGGCGCGGGTGCGCCGGCACGGGCAGGTTGTCGAGGAACCAGTCGTACAGCGGACGATGCCCTTCGAACTCCAGGGTGCAGATCGAGTGGGTGATGCCCTCGATGGCGTCCGACTGGCCGTGGGTGAAGTCGTAGTTGGGGTAGATGCACCATTTGTCACCGGTCTGGTGATGGTGGGCATGGCGGATGCGATACAGGATCGGGTCGCGCAGGTTCATGTTTGGCGAAGCCATGTCGATCTTCGCCCGCAGCACGCGCTCGCCGTCCTTGAACTCGCCGGCCTTCATGCGGGCGAACAGGTCGAGGTTTTCTTCCACGCTACGCTCGCGGAACGGGCTGTTCCTGCCCGGCTCCTTGAGATTGCCGCGGTATTCCTTGGCTTGATCAGGGGTCAGGTCGCAGACATAGGCCTTGCCACGCTTGATCAGCTCGAGCGCCCATTCGTGCAGCTGGTCGAAGTAGCTGGACGCATAACGCACGTCGCCGGCCCAGTCGAAGCCCAGCCATTTGACGTCGCTCTGAATGGCGTCGATGTATTCCTGGTCTTCCTTGGCCGGGTTGGTGTCATCGAAACGCAGGTGGCAGACGCCCCCGAATTCCTTGGCCAGGCCGAAGTTGACACAGATCGACTTGGCATGACCGATGTGCAGGTAGCCGTTGGGCTCCGGCGGGAAGCGGGTGACGATGCTGCTGTGCTTGCCCGAGTCCAGGTCGGCCTGGATGATCGGCCGCAGGAAGTTCGCAGGGACAGCGGGGGCGCCTTTGGCAGCGGCGTTGGGCGCGTTGTCGGCAGTGGGCTTGCTCATAGGATCCTTGAATGCACGTGTCCGGCCTGGGTAGGCCGATTGAAACAAAGGGCCTATCATAGCCGAAGCAGTCAAGCTGCTGACAGTCGGGCCCGGACAAACTGGCGTGATTTATCACGGCTTTTTGCCGCAGCCTGGCAAAATGGCCAGTGCGCGCCATGTGTCGTGATCGCCTGAACATGCGTCAGGTGATAACCGGCGCCCTGCGCACCCTAATTCCCGATTGCCTTGAAAAAGCGAGTTTCAGCATGTCCAAAGTCAAACTGACCACCAACCACGGCGACATCGTCATTGAACTGAACGCTGAAAAAGCCCCGATTACCGTGGCCAACTTCATCGAATACGTCAACGCAGGCCACTACACCAACACCGTGTTCCACCGCGTGATCAAGGGCTTCATGATTCAGGGCGGCGGTTTCGAGCCAGGCATGAACGAAAAGCGCGACAAGCGTGCCAGCATCCAGAACGAAGCTGACAACGGCCTGAAAAACGCCAAGTACACCATCGCCATGGCTCGCACCATGGAGCCGCACTCTGCTTCGGCGCAGTTCTTCATCAATGCCTCGGACAACGACTTCCTCAACCACAGCGGCAAGAACGTACAGGGCTGGGGCTACGCGGTATTCGGTGAAGTGATTGAAGGCCGTGAAGTGGTTGATGCCATCGAGAAGGTCGCCACCGGTTCCAAGGCTGGCCACCAGGACGTACCAAAAGAAGACGTGATCATCGAGAAAGCCGAGATCATTGGGTGATACTGCTGATCTCCGATCTGCATTTGCAAGAAGAGCGCCCGGACATTTCCCGGGCGTTTCTTGATCTGCTCGACGGCCGTGCCCGCCACGCCAAGGCGTTGTACATCCTGGGCGACTTCTTCGAAGCGTGGATTGGCGACGATGCCATGACGCCCTTTCAGCAGTCGATCTGCCAAGCCATGCGCCGGCTGAGCGACAGCGGTACAGCCATCTTCCTGATGCATGGCAACCGTGACTTCCTGATTGGCCAGGCTTTCTGCGACGCTGCGGGCTGCACGTTGTTGAGCGACCCCAGTGTGATCGAGCTGGGCGGTGAACAGGTGCTGCTGATGCATGGCGACACCTTGTGCACCCGCGACCTAGGTTACATGAAAATGCGCCGCTTGCTGCGCAACCCGCTGAGCTTGTGGGTCTTGCGTCACCTGCCGCTGTCAGCCCGCTACAAGCTTGCGCGCAAACTGCGCAGCGAAAGCAGCACGCAAGTGCGGATGAAGTCCACCGAAATTGTCGACGTCACACCGGAGGAAGTACCCAAGGTGATGGCGGCGCATGGCGTGCGCACGCTGGTGCATGGCCATACCCACCGGCCAGCGATTCACAAGCTGGTGGTTGATGGGGAACCGGCACGGCGCATCGTGCTGGGCGACTGGGACCGCCGCGGCTGGGCCTTGCAAGTAGATGAGCAAGGGTTTCAGCTGGCGCCGTTCGAGTTTGCCTGACATTACAGGACTGGCGGTACCGGCCCTTTCGCGGGCAAGCCCGCTCCCACCGGTACACCACAAGTATGAAAATCTGTGGCGTACCTGTGGGAGCGGGCTTGCCCGCGAAGAGGCCAGAATGCCTTACTGCTGAACCACCGCCCCTTTGTCCCGCTCACTGATCACCACTTCCCGGTACTCCGGGTCTGCCTTGATCTGCGCCTCGGTAAACGGAATCACCGCCAGTTGCTTGGCCGCAAATGCCTTGGTCTGGTCACTGGCATGGGCTGAAGCCGCTTCGCTCGACTGGGAGAATGCCAATAACCCACGAGCCTCTGGCCCTTTGTCGGTGAAGCTGACCAGTTGCAGGTAGCTGGTACCGCTGACCACCAACCGCTTGCCCTGCCCGTGCGGCACACTGTACATCGCGTTGTACACGCCCAGAGCCTGCGGACCACCGGGTACCGGCGTGCCATCGAGCGACTGCTGCACCTGCCCCCAACGCGTCCCCTCCGCGACACCGCTGTCGTTCACCTGCTTGAGCGACGCCAGTGCCGCGTCATGCACCCGTTTGCGCACGGCCGCCTGCTCCACCGCCAGACCACGGGGCGTGTGCTGCGGGTCTGCCGGGTCAAAGGCCACACGCCAGCTTTCCGGGTGCTCGGCCAGGGCAGTGAACAGGTTCTGGAAATGCACCAGACCAATGCCACTGTCGAGGTCGGCCTTGCCATTCCAGGCAGCCAGGCTGCTGCACACGGCCTGTACCTCTATGGCGGCGCCCTGGCACCATTGCAGCAGGTCTGGCAGCACCAGGCTGGCCAGGTAAACCTCGTCGTCGGTCACCATGCGCTGCAAGTCATCAACGCTCAGCCTTGCCGTGCCCTGCAGGCGCTGCAGGGCGAAACGGCCGCGCATGCCCAGCGGCTGGTCACTGCGGCTGATCAAGGGTGAATAGCCGGTCAGCGGCTGCGCCGGGTTGGCCAACCAGGCCGGGTCGTTGGAGTTCTGCACGAAGTCCTCGCGTTCAAGGCTCGGCAGCAGTCGCGCCGGGAAGATTCCCGGTTGCGCAGCGTTCGCGTCGATCTTCCATTGGCAGGCGCTACGCGAGCCGTCCAGCACCACTACGGGCCCCTGCCCTTGCGGGGTGCTGCAAGCGCCGAGCAGTTGCTGATCCACATATGGCACCACCGATTGGTTCAGGTACAACGCCCGCCCCCCTGGGTCCACGGCCAGGGTGTTGACCCAAGGGATACCCTGCAACTGCTCGACCGAGCCTTTCAACGCTGCCAGGTTATCGGCACGATTGATCTGGTACCACTGTTGCAGCACCCGGGTGTTGTCGAGGTTGGCGTCACGCAAGCTGTAGGCCACATGCGCATCCCAATCCAGGCGCCCGGGCCATTGCACCACCGGGCCGAATTGCGAACTGTAGACCTGCCGCTCCACCTGACCGAGGCTGCCATCCTCAGCCTTGACGGCAACGCTGATGGTTTGCCGGGCCAATGGCAGCGACTTGCCATCCAGCAGGTAGCGGGTCGGGTCCTTGGGGTCGAGCTGCAGCCGGTACAAAGTGAAGTGTTTGGACGTGTCGACGGTATGCGTCCAGGCCAGGTGCCTGTTGAAACCAATGTTGACCACCGGCAGGCCCGGCAATGCCGCGCCCATCACATCGAGCTGGCCGGGAATGGTCAACTGCATCTGGTAGAAGCGCATGCCGCCCATCCACGGGAAATGCGGGTTGGCCAGCAACAGGCCACGGCCATTGGCCGAACGCTGTGCCCCGACCGCCACCGCATTACTACCGCGCTCCGTGGCAAAGCGCGCTTGCCACGCCAGCGCAGCGGCGAAGCCTGCCGGCGCCTGCTGGCGAGCCTGTGCAGGGGGTTGCGCGCCTGCCAGCGCCTCGACGAACTGCCCGACGCCACCCTCGGCCAACAGGCGACGGGTCAGCTTGACCAGGTCCTGGCTGGTGATCGGTCGCAACCACTCACCGTTACCGCATTCGGCGGGTAGCCCCCCGCGGCGGCGCTCGGCCAGCGCCCGGTTGTAGCCGCTGGCGTAACCCGCCAGCAATGCTTGCACCTGCGCCGGCTGCGCCTGCAGGAACGTATCGACCGCCACTGGGCTGTTGAGCCAAGTGAAAAACACGTCGCTGGCCAGGTTGTCACGCTGCTCCAGGGTCTTGCCGTTGGCACCAAAATGGCGTGAGCGCTCACCACTGACGGTCAGCACCTCGTTGGCCAGCAGGCACAGGTTGTCCTGGGCATAGGCATAGCCGACGCCATAGCCCAGGCCGCGCTCATCCTTGGCCACGATATGCGGCACCCCGTAACTGGTTCGACGAATCTGCGCGCTGGCATCAGTGGCGGGCTGCGCGTGTACGGCAACGCTCACCGCCAACAGCGCAGCGGCCAGGCCTGCGCACGCCATGGGATGGGAAAGTGGAAACACGGGCACTCCTCGGGTTCGGGCTCTATCCCGATCAGACGAATGGCCAGATGAAAATTTTACGTGTTACCGGGCAATGGAACGTCTTGAAGAAGAACACCATTTTTTTTACGGGTGGGTTGCAGTTTTTGCGTTCTCATTCGTCCTAGTTAGTGAGGCAACCACATTTCGGGTTCGTCCACGAAAAGGAGCATTCACATGTACAACCCGCAACCCTCGACCCAGGCCGGGCGCGTCCCAGGCAAAGCGCCCAACGGACAGGACGTTTTTTCTGAAGAACGCATCGGCAACGAACAGATCCGCGAGCTCCTGCGTACTTTCGGTCTGCGTACCAGCCTGATCCGGCTCAAGGTGATCGATGCCCTGCACACCGCCGACCGCAATGGCCGCAGCATTGGCGTACGCGGCGTGCACGCACAACTGGAACAACTGGACATACCGCTGTCGTTCCTCAGCGTGCGTGAAGTGCTAAAGCGGCTGTGCACCGAAGGTGTCATCGAGTTGGGCAACGACAAGTGCTATAGCCTCAACGCCCAGGCGCGCGCCGTACTGGAGCAGGCATCCTCGCGTTAAGCGCATGGCCGGCCACACTTGGCCGGCCCGCAGGGGTCAGGGTTTGACCTTGCGCCGCAGGATGCCGTTGATCACCACGACCACCACAGCGATGGCGATGGCCAGCATCTGAAAGGTCTGCTCACTGATCGTGCCCTGCTTCTGCAGGTGGGACAGGCCCAGCATCAGGCCTAGTACCACCAGGATGATCAGAAGGGAATATTTAAGGCGCTGCACGTGTGTCATCGAAAGTTCCTTGCAACATCAGGGGCAAATGGCTCGCAACGAGCCGCGCCAATGATACAACGCCCACAGGGCCCGGCGCTGCATTTCCTGCTGGGTAGGGTGGCGACTGCCTGAAAGCATGGGGCTTCAAGCACCCATGCCGGAGGCACCATGTACAAACCCCTGCTGTTCGCGTCCCTGATTCTGACCCCGCTTTCCCTTCACGCGCTGGACACCCGCGAAGTAAAGGCGGCGCAACTGCTTGAGCTTGGCCGCGACCTGGAGCGCCATGCCGGCGCCAGCCAGTGGCAACAACTGTGGCAGCGCGTGCGCCAGGCCGGCTACCTGCAGGCTCAAGGCGCGCCGCTGCACTTCAGCGCCCCCATGGCCCTGTTGCCTGAACTGGCGCGGCTGACCTTGGCCCAAGCCGATCATGTGCAACCGCTGCACCAGACCCAGGCGCTGTATCGCCGCAGTTTTTCCGACACGGTCATCGGTCAGCGCGGCGGCCAGCCACTGCATGCCTTGTGCCTGGTGGTCGACTGGCGGACGCTGCCAGAAAGCATGCTCGCCTCCCCCCAGGCCTACCTGCGCAGCGCCAGCCTGCTGAGCAGTTACCCCTGCAACTGAGGGTACCCCGCCCCATCACTCGATGAGCGTAGCGCCCTTATGGGTAATCAACCGCCACAGCCACATGCTGAAGACACGTCCTACACCGCAGGATATCGCTGCCTGCAATCCCTGTTCACCGAGGCTACAAACCGCACCCCATATGTCGCCTAGCGACGCGCGGTGGCTGTCACACAGAATTTGCTCACACCGTCGACATAACGCCGCTGGTGATCGGGTCGCACATCCCCCCATCCAGAAGGAGCGCCATATGGAATTACCAGACTTGAGCCTCATCGATATCAGCCAACTGCCCCATTCGCTGCAGGCCCTGGTCGACTGTATCGGCATCGACAACGCCTACCAGTTGACCTGCGCCTACGGCGGCAGGCCCAAATACATCCCCAAGTACCGCGAACGCACCAAGCTGGCCGACGTGCTGCCAGCCGAGGCGCTCGACGCATTGATCAAACGCTTTGCCGGGGTAGCCCTGGAAATCCCCAAGGCTGACCACTTTCTGCGCCAGTTGCGTAACCAGCAGATCCAGAAGGAAAGCGCCGATGGCCTTTCACGCAGCCTGCTGGCGAACAAGTACGGTCTGAGCTTGCGTCAGATCGGCAACATCCGCCGTCAGGAGAACTACGCCCGCTGACGGCCAACCCGTTAGGCCGCCACAGGTGGCCACTTTTCCCTTCAACAACAAGAGCAATCAAGCATGTCGATAGACAACAGCCTCATCGGATCCGTGATCAACGCCTTGCCAATGGATCGCATGATCGCAGGTCCCCTGCAGGCCATGGTCCAGGCACAGGTTACTGCGAGCAAGTCATACGCCGACTTCCTGATGCAGGTGTGCGTGCAGGACGGCAAGGCCGTCGCCATCCAGTTCGACTACGACGAAACCATCGTCGACGAACAGGGTGAATACAAAGGTGTGGTCAGCAAGACCATGAAGGTGCCGCTGCTTGCGGCCATCACGCACCCGAACATTTCCATCGAGGAAGGCAATGTCGAGTTCGAACTGGTCATCAACCAGATGTCGGAAGACACTTCCAGCAAGGACATGAGTGCCGATCTGACCGGCTCTTTGGGCTGGGGGCCATTCAGGCTGAATGTGAAAGGCAGCGTCAGCCATAAGTCCACACAAACCCGCAAGACCGACACCCGCGCCCGCTACGCCTTCAATACCACGCTCAAGCGCCAGGAGCCGCCTGAAGCAATGATGAGGGTGATCGAGTTCCTGACCGATGCGGCAACCAAGCCAACGGTGGTCAGAACCGCCGAACTGAAAAGCCAGGACGAGATTTCCCAGGCCGATACCTTGAAAGGTCCTGCTGCCGATGTAACTACCGGTACTGCTTGAGACGCTCCCTGCCCCGCAAAACAGCCCCCCTGGCCAGCGCCGGGGGGCACACCTGGCCTGAGGAGTCGAACCCATGAACAAGCCCCCTGCCCCGATGACCTCCATTGACCTGCGTGAGATCACCCGTGGCCTGCAAGAAGCCGCCAGCGCCACCAACAGCCTGATTGCACAACAGTACATCAACCTGTTCGACCAGTTCTTCGAGTGCGACAGCGACGCCTTGGGCGCCCCCATGAAAGCCAAGATGGTCGAGGTGGCCATGGATGGGCAACACATCATGCGCGTCCCCCTGTTTGCCTTGGTATCGCCCAAGGGCCTGGCCCTGGAGCGAATGCAGGTCGACCTCTCGGTACGGGTTAAAGGGACCGAAGCGCAACAGGCACTGCAGACCGCAAGCGAGAACAAGACTGCAAGCTTCAAGGTCACCATCGGCGGTCAAGGCCGTCAGGGCGAAAGCCGTGACCCTGACGAAGTACAGATCCGCATGCAGTTCCAGGCCAGCGAACCGCCGGAAGCCCTGAACCGGCTGATAGACGAATACACCAACCTGATCGTCCCGGTACGTGCCCCTGATCCGCAGCCCTCACCCGATACCAATGAATTTATCGAGGCGGCCACCGTCCGTTGACGGCCGCCCCGGCACCGCTTCAGAAATCGCGCTTGTAGAAGATGTCCAGTGAGCTGGCCAGCCCGCTGGCGGCTTCCAGGTACACCTTCTTGCTCAGCTTGTAACGCAACGCGATGGTGTTGGCGGGTTCGAACACACCCACGCCGTAACGCAGGCTCAGCTTCTCGGTGATGTTGCCGCTGGCGACCACGCTGGTGGTGTTGCCCGAGCCTTCGGTGTCCAGCTGGAAGTCGTCGATGCCCAGGCTCGATGCCAGGCTGCCGGTGATGCCGGCGCTGCCAGCCAGCCCCAGGCCCAACGCTGCCTCGGCAAGCATGTTGTTGTCCTCGCCAGCGTTGCCCAGAGGCCGCCCCAGCACGAGGTACGACAGCGCCTGCTCCTGGCTCATGGCCGGTTCCGAAAACACCTTGGTCGTGGGTTGCTCGGCACTGCCGCTCAGGCGGATACCGGCAATCACGTCATCGACCGTGCGTATGGCTTCGATGTCCAGGTAGGGCTGATCGATCGGGCCGGCAAACAGCAAGCGCGCGCGGCGGATGGTCAGGCGCTGGCCGTAGGCACGGTAACGGCCGTCGGCCAGGCTCAGCTCGCCACGGGTATCGAGGTTGTCGCCTATATGTACGTGGCCGAGCAGGTTGGCAGTGAGCCCAAAGCCGCTGAACGACAACTTGTCGCGGCCCACTTCGACATCGATGTCCATGGCCATCGCCATGGGCGGTTTGCCCTCTTCGGTCTGATGACCAACGATTACCGTGTCATCCGATACCTTCACGGTTGACGGCGGCAGTTCACGCACGGTGATCTTGCCTTTGGGTACCTGCACCTTGCCGGTAACCGCCAGTTTGTCGTCGATCAGGCGCAAGGTCAGGTCCGGGGCGACCTCCAGCGTTGCATAGGGCTCAACCGTGACTGGCAGTTGCTGGCCTTGCAGGCGCAGGTCCATGCCCAGCGCCTGGCCCCACGTGAGGTTGCCACTCAACTGGCCCCGCCCTGCATCGCCGCTGCGCCAGTTGCCATTGAGTTGCACCTGCTCGCCGGCGATCAGCGCCTGCAACGACAGGTCCTCAAGGCTGGCCGGCAACTCGGCGCCACTCACTTCACCGCCGCTGAGCATCAGGTTGCCGTTGACCTGTGGTGTCAGCAAGGTCCCTGAAAGCCGGCCACTGCCGTTGAGCTGCCCGGCCAGGCGTTCGACCATCGGCACGAACGGGCGCGCCACTGACAGGTCCAGCCCGGCTAGGCGGAAATCACCTGACAACGGCTTGTTCTTGCCCAGCGGGTCGAGGCGCGTATTGACGTTGAGCTCGCCCAGGCGCTCTCCACGGAAGGCCAGGCGGGTATCGATACGCCGTGGCGCCAACGTGCTGTCGACACGCAGGGCCTGATAGGGGAAATCGACCCAACGGCCCTTGTCGCGCACACGCAGCGTGCCGCCACTGGCATCAATGACAATGGTGCCTTTGGGGCCGCTGGCCGGGATGTCCAGATTGATATCCGCATTGAGCAGGCCCTGCCAGGCGAAGTCTTTTGGCAGCCACTGTGCAAGGCTGTCCAGCGGGAACTGCTTGAGGTGGTAACGCAAGCGCGGCTCGGGCGCCAGCCGCTGGTCGTCACCACAAAGGCTGGCCTGGCCAGAGCGCCAGCAATGGGCACCGAAGTCCAGCTGGCCGCTGGCCAGGCGCTGCAGGCGTGCCGGCGATTGCAGCCGCCAATCCTGGCCACCGGCCTGGATACGCCCACTCGCGAGGCGGCCACGCCAGTCACCCTTGCTCAACTGGCCATCCAGACCGAGGTCAAGCTTGAGCTGCGGGCCATCCAGCGCCAGGGTCAAGGCTTGCTGGCGAATGTCGCCTTTGCCGTTGGCCTGCAGCGTGCCCAATGCCGTGTCGCCCAGGTGAATGCCAGTGGCCTTTAGCTCGATCACACCGCGCTGGGCGTTGTCCAGGCGGGCATCCAGGTCCAGCTGTTGCAGCCGGTTTTCGGCCTGGGCCAAGCGCTGGCCCTGCAAGGTCAGCGTGCCTTGCGGAGCCTGCAAGGTGCCGGCAACATCCAGCCGGCCCTTGACCTGGCCCTGCAGCCTTGGCCACAGCTGGCCCAGGCGCGGCAGGTCAAGGTCGATTCGCCCGGCCAGGCGCTGCTGCAAGCTGCCACTGCCGTTGATACGGTTGTCACCCAGCTGGATCGCCAGGGCGCCGAGGGTCCAGCTCTGCCCTGCCCCCTGCGCTTCGGCCTTGAGCACTGCCGGCTGGCCGCGCAGGCGGCCTTTGAGGTCAAGTTGGGCATCAAGGGTGAGCACCTCGCCCTTCATCTCGCCTTTGCTGCGCAGCGGCCCCGCCAAGGTGCCCGGCAGCTCCGCCAGCCAATACGCCGGGTCGAGCGCCGAAAGCTGCAAGTCGACATCCCAAGCCAAAGTGTCGGCAAAACGCACGGCCACACTGCCGGCAGCCTTGCCTTGCCCGGCGGTCAGCGCCAGTTGCGGCAGTTTCACCTGGGTCAGGTCACCTTCGAACGGGCTGGCCAGGCTGAACGCCCCTGCCGGGCCGTCCAGGTCGCCTTTGAAGGTGCCCTGGTAATTGCCATCGCGATAATGCACCTGGGTACTGAAGCGCTTGAGGGTGACCTCGGGCGGCGCCTCCAGCGGGTACAGCCGCAACCACGGGAAGTCCTGCCAGTCCAGCTGCGCATCGGCGGTCAGGCCTTGCTGCCAGTCGGTCGTGGCCTGCAGTTTCACGCGCTGGGTGTCGCTGGCAGTCAGGTCAAGGGCATCGAGCCTGGCGCCTTTGCTGTCGACCAACCCGGACAGCGCCAACGCGATCGGCGACTGTTCAGCCGGCAGGTTGGCCGTTCCCGACAGTTGATAGCCCTTGAACAGATCGCCCTTGGCATCAAGCACGAGCTGATTCAACTGCAACGTATCGGGCAACGAGCCCGCCGGTTTGAACGCCTCTGAACGAATCTGCAGGGTCGCCGGCAGATGCTCGGCCAACGCTTGCAACTGCCCGCTCAGCGTGGCGTCGAGATAACCACGGCTGGTGCCGGCAAGTTTCAGGGTCTTTTGTAATTCTCCGGTTGCCGTCAGCGCCAGCTGCCAGGCTTTGCCGTCTACGGCGGGCAGTTGCAGCTGCCCCTGGAGTTGCAATGGCCAGTCACCTTCGGGCTGCAGGTCGCCCTGCAGGTCCAGTTGCAGCTCATCGCGCTGCAGGTGCAGGCTGTCGATGTGCATCCCGGTGCCGGTCCAGTGCGCCGCCAGTTGCAGATCACCCAGCAGGTCGCTGCCATCCAGCCGCAGCTGGCCGACCTTGACTTCGCCCAGCTCGATGGCCAGCGGCAAGCGCAGCGCTGGCAACTGCAGCGGGCCGCTGTCGGCCGGCTCGGCACTTGGCGCAAAGGCCATGTCAATGCGTTGTGCCTGCAACTGGTCGATGCACAGAGTGGCGCGCATCAGACAGGCAGGCGACCAGGCGAATAGCGGTGCCTGCACCTCTACCGTATTGCCACCATCGGCCCAGCGCAGCACGCTGGCCTGCCAGCTGCCCGCCAAGCGGCCCTGGAAATCAGCCACCTCAAGCCCTGGCACTTTGCCCAGCGTCCAGCGGCTGCCCGCTTCGGTACCCAGCAACAGGCCCAGCCCTACGCCCAGGCTCGCGACCACACCTAGCAGGCCCAGCAGAATGTACTTGATCACGCGTTTCACAACTCAGGCCCCATGGAAAAGTGCAGGCGAATGCCCCCTTCGTCATCCAGCGCCTTGGCCAGGTCGAGTCGCAACGGCCCGACCGGCGATACCCAGCGCACGCCAAAACCGACACCGGTCTTTAGGCTGGGTAGCTCAAGGTTGTTGAACGAGTTCCCCTGATCGACAAACGTCGCGATCCGCCACTTTTGAGTCAGCGAATACTGGTACTCGACACTGCCGGCTACCAGGTAGCGCCCGCCGATGCGGTCGCCATCGCTGTTCTTCGGTGACAGGGTCTGGTAGTCATAGCCACGCACGCTCTGGTCGCCACCGGCGAAGAAGCGCAGCGACGGCGGAATGTTGTTCTTGAAGCCGTTGGTGGCACTGCCACCGAACTGCACGCGCCCCAGAAGGCGGTGGTTGTGGCCAAGCGTGGTCAAGCCCTTGAGCAGTACGTTGCCGTGCAACAGGTTGGTGTCGGAAACCAGCCCTTCCTTGGCCCCTTGTACATCGAACTGCAGGCGGTAGCCGTTGTGCGGATCGATGCGATTGTCACTGCGCAGAAACGAATAGCTCACGCCAGGCATCAGCAGGTTGCTCAGCCCGGAATCGTCACCCAGGCGATACTCCTCGCGCTGGTACTTGAGCGAAATGACCCGCTGCCAGCCGCTGGGCAGCTTGCTGTGCCACTCTGGGCCCACTGTCAGCAGTTTGCTGAGTGTATCGGTACCTGCCAGCTCCTCGTTCTGGTAACCACCGGCAAAGCGCAGCTTGTCGGTCAGTGGCGGGTCGAGGGGGATGTCATACCACAGGCCAACGTTCTGTCGGGGGGCGGACAGCTCGGTTTCCCAACCGTAACTGTGGCCCTGCGGGTTGACCCAATGGCGGGTCCAGTTGGCCTTGCCACGCGGACCGACGTCGGTCGAGAAGCCCAGACCCAGCCCCATGGTGCGTGGTTTGCGGGTTTCCAGGCGGACATCCACCGGGATTTCTTCACCCACGGCAGCAGTGGGCGCCGCATCCACCCGTACGCCTTCGAAATAGCCGCTCGATTGCAGGTCATTGTTCAGTTCGGCGATCAGTTCCGAGTCGTAGGGCGTGCCTGGCTTGAACGACACCATGCGCTGCAGCAGGTCGTCGTCCAGCGGCGTGTCGCCGCCGAAGGTGACGGCGCCCAGGCGATAGCGCGGGCCACTCTGGTAGACCAGTTCGATATCGGCCACACCGGCCTGCGGGTCGACCGCAAGGCGCTGACGGCTGAAGCGGCCGCTGAAAAAGCCGTAGCGCGACGCCTGGTTCTGGATCAGCCGCTTGGCATCTTCGTAATGGCCGTGGTTGAGCTGTTCGCCTGCGCGCAGCGCCCGGCTGTCGGGCATGCGAAAGGCCTTCATTTCGCTGGCCGGGCCTTCGATACGCACGGTCACGTTGCGCAGGCGAATCGGCTCGCCCGGGTTGATGCTGATGACCAGTTGCGGGGAATGGTCTGCATCTCTGGGCGGCTTGACCTCGCTGTCGATCTGCGCCTGGTAGTAGCCAAGTGCCTGCGCGGCTTTGCGCGCCTGCTCCTCTGCCCCGCGACTGAAGCGTAACAATGCTTCTTCATCGCGGTCACCAAGGGTGCCTATATAGCCTTCGACATTGGCCTTGAGCGCCTTGTTGGCTGGTTTTACCTTCACCAGCAACTCGCTCTGGCCCCATGCTGCGAAACTGGCGGCCCAGAAAACCAGGCCCCAGGTCAATCTTCCTGAATACGTCATGCGGCAAATGCTACCAGAGCCAGGCGCTCAAGGGAGCCGCCTGGCGGGATGTTCAGGCAAAAGTGGACGTTGAAGAGACTGGATTGGGATGGAAGAACACCCGTTCCCGGATCGGTCCTACGGCGACCTCACCAATTTCTTCATAGCCCTGGCGCTGGTAAAAGGCCAGGTAATGCTCATTGCCGGTGTCGAGCACTACGCCCTGGGTGCCTGGTTGATCCGCGCACCAGTCGTGCACGGCTTGTAACAATTGCTCCCCGTAATGCTTGCCCTGAAATTGCGGATGTACCCCCAGCAGTGGCAACACATGCACCTGATCGGTGGGCAGGCAGGTGGCCAGGGCGGCCTGGTAGTCCATGTAACGCCGCGTGCAGCGCAGGCCAGTGCCGAGGATCATGCGCAGGCGCCAGGCCCAGCTGTCGGCAACGCCCAACCGGCGCACCGGCGGCACGATCAGGGCCATGGCAATCAGGCGGTCGTCCACCAGCAAGCCGATGGCAGGTAATTGCAGGTAGAAATGCTGGCGCACCCATTCGCGCACCATTACCCGCAAGCGTCGCTCATACCCCGGGCGCTGGGCTTCGAAGATATAGGCGAAGGTGGGTTCGTGGCGGTAGGCGTTGTACAGCAGCGAACGCGCTTCGCGGCTATAGCCATCATCAAGCAGGCAGACTTGAGCCGGGGCGGCAGTGGTTTCGGGCATTGCGGGCAGACCTCCTGGAATGGGCGTACATTGCCTTGGAGGTGCACCACCGCGCTTCGTTCACCCCCTACAGCACGTTAGCAGCAGGGGCCGGAGGCCGCCACGCTGGTGATGTGGGGCGATGTCGGCTAGCATCCCGCCTTTTACCGGGATTGTCTTTCCATGAAGATCGTCTGTTTCAACATCAACGGCCTGCGAGCACGCCCGCATCAGCTGGCAGCGCTCATCGAAAAGCACCAGCCGGACGTGATCGGCCTGCAGGAAACCAAGGTCAGCGACGATCAGTTTCCGCTGGCCTACGTGCAGGCGCTGGGTTACCACGTGCACTACCACGGCCAGAAAGGCCACTACGGCGTGGCTCTACTGTCGCGCCAGGCTCCATTGAGCCTGCACAAAGGCTTTGCCACCGATGAAGAAGAGGCCCAGCGCCGCTTCATCTGGGGCACCTTCGCCGATGCAGATGGCAACCCGATCACCATCATGAACGGCTATTTCCCCCAGGGCGAAAGCCGCGACCACCCCACCAAATTCCCGGCCAAGCAGCGTTTCTACAGCGACCTGCAGGCACTGCTGGAAGGCCAGTTCCGCAACGACCAGCCACTGCTGGTAATGGGTGACATGAACATCTCGCCGCAGGACTGCGATATCGGCATCGGCCCAGACAATGCCAAGCGCTGGCTGAAGACTGGCAAGTGCAGTTTCCTGCCTGAAGAGCGTGAGTGGATGGAGCGCTTGAAAGGCTGGGGCCTGGTTGACAGCTTCCGCCACCTGCACCCCGACGTGACCGACCGTTTCAGCTGGTTCGACTACCGCAGCCGGGGTTTCGAGGACGATCCCAAACGTGGCCTGCGCATCGACCTGATCATGGCCTCGCAGCACCTGGTGCCGCGCATCAAGGCAGCGGGCGTGGACTATGAACTGCGTGGCATGGAAAAGCCCTCGGACCATGCGCCGATCTGGTTGGAGTTGAGCTGATTCTGGTGTGGGCCCAAGGTACACGCCTTGGGGCTTGTAGTGCCGGTTAGACCGAGCGCCGCGCGGGCGGCGCTTCGCGGGGCAAGCCCGCTCCCACATTTGTTGCAACATGGCCATGCCTATGGAAACGGCGTGGTCAGCCTTGGTGCATGGCTTGAGATGGGTGGGGGGCGGCAGCGCCAGCCAGGAAATTGCGTCAAGCCAACAAGGCTGACAACCATGGCCTGACAGGTTCGGTACGTTGCAACAAATGTGGGAGCGGGCTTGCCCCGCGAAGCGCCGCGCGGGCGGCGCTCGATCGCACAGGCGCTGAAATTGTTATGGCGAGCACTCACAACCCCAACCGCAACGCCTCCCCCACCCCGGCCCCACGCGCATCGTCCGCCGCGCTGACCAAGGCGAAGTTGTAAGCCCCATGCGACCAGTACCGCGCCTCCAGCTGGCCATCAACCCGCTGCCCGTCTGGCATGCGCCGATAAAGCTCGCCCGGTGAGCGCAGGAACAGGCTGATGCGCTGGCCCTTGCCATCTTCAAACACCAGCAGCGCCGCCGGCCCCTGCTCGTTGCTGAGCAAGCGCGCCCCCACCGGTTTGAAGCCATAGCCCGCCAGGTCCGGCAATTGCCCAACGCGGCTGAAATGCCGCCCCAACCAGTCGCGCAACTGCCCTGGATCACTGGCCTGGATATCCAGCGCCTCGCTGGCGGCAAACAACCGGTGCGCCTGGACAGCATCGGCCATGGGCTGGTCGGCTCGTGCCAGGGACGCATCGCGCACCTGCCAGCCGCCCAGCCCTCCGACGCCCAATGCCAGCACGACCACCGCCGCGGTGGCCCAGCGCCGCTGCCGACGCTGGCGCAATTGCCGACGCAACTGCCCAAGGTCCAGCTGCGCCGCCCCGGGCAGTTCGCCAAACCCGGCCAGCGCCGTACGCAACCGGCGGGCATCGGCGCGCCAGCCCTCTACCCGTGCCGCAGCCTGCGGGTTGGCCGCCAGCCAGGCCTGCACTTCGGCCCGGCGCGCAGGCGCCAGGCGCTCATCGACGTAAGCGTGCAATTCGTCTTCGCTGGGGATCAGACGCGTCATTTCAGTCTCCGCAAGGCCGGGGGCTGAGGGTTGCCCTCGGTCAGTTCGCGCAAGGCACTGCGGGCGCGCGACAGGCGCGACATCACAGTGCCGATGGGGATGCCCAAGGCCTGGGCAGCTTCCTTGTAACTCAAGCCTTCGATGCTGATAAGCAGCAACAAGGCGCGCTGTTCGGCCGTCAGCCGGGCAAATGCCTGCAAGTCGGCCTGGGCCAGGACAATCGCCTCAAGGTTGGCCCCGAGCGGCTCCTCCTCGCTCTCGGCACGGCCGAACCACGACAGCCAGCGCGCATGCAGGCGGTCGCGACGCTTACCGTCAAGGAAAAGCCGATAGAGGATGGTAAACAGCCAAGCCCGCAGCGCCTCGGCATCGCGTTGCTGGTCACGTCGGCTCAGGGCCCGCTCGACCGTAGCCTGCACCAGGTCATCGGCGCTGCCCGGCTCGCGGGTCAGCCACACGGCAAAACGGCGCAGGCGGGCCAGCAGCTCGCGCCACTGGTGGTCGTCCAGATCATGCATGGCAAAGTCCCGGCCTTTGAAGTAGTCATTGTAAAGGCAGACGCCCACCAGGAAATTCTATTCCCGTCGATGGAATAAATTTTTCCCTGCCCCGTCGTACTGGCACATTCACCAAACCGGACGATGACCATGAACTCACCTTTGCACGGCCCGGCGAAAGCCTTGCGCCTGGCTGCCATCGGCGCCGTGATGCTGGCCGCAGGTGCCGGCTTTGCCTATGCCGCCGGCTGGCTTGGCGAAACCCGGCTGACACCACAGCGCATCATTGACACCTTCGAGGCCCAAGCCGGGCACTACCCAGGCTACCGCAAGAACCACGCCAAGGGCCTGTGTGTCAGTGGCTACTTCCAGGCCAGCGGGCAGGCCGCCAACCTGTCCACGGCGCGCGTATTCAGCCAGGCGCGTGTCCCGGTGATCGGCCGCTTCGCCATTGGCGGCGCCAACCCGTATGCCCCGGACACAAGCATACCCGTACGCAGCCTGGCCATTCAGCTGAGCACCGACGACGGGCAGGTCTGGCGCACCGGCATGAACACCCCGCCTGTGCTGGCGATAAGCACCCCGCAAGGGTTCTACGAGCAAGTACTGGCGAGTACGCCAGACCCGGCCACCGGCAAACCGAACCCCGCCAGCATGCAGGCGTTCTTCGCAGCCCACCCGGAAAGCGCAGCGTTTCGCCAGTGGGCGGCGGGCTACAAGCCCAGCAACAGCTTCGCCAGCACCCAATACCACAGCATCAATGCCTTTCAGCTGATAGATGCAAGCGGCGCCCGCCACCCGGTGCGCTGGCAGCTTGAGCCACAAACCGCGTTTGCCGCGCTGCCCACCCAGATTGATGACAAACAGTTTCTGCAACACGACCTGCAGCAACGCCTGGCCCAGGGCCCGTTACGCTGGACGCTTCGTCTGGTGCTGGCTGAACCCGGCGATGCTGTGGACGACCCTGCCCGGCCCTGGCCTGCCGAACGGCGCAGCGTAGACGCCGGCACCCTGGTGCTGGAACAGGTCGACGCCCCCGAACAGGGGGCATGCCGCGACCTCAACTTCGACCCGTTGATCCTCCCCCGAGGCATAGAGGCATCTGCCGACCCCATCCTCGCCGCCCGTTCGGCTGCCTACTCGGAATCGTTCAACCGCCGCAGCCGTGAATCGCTCAGCACCGGAGCCCACCCATGAAACCCGAAGCCTTCCACCCTTTCGCCCGCCTGCTGCACTGGCTGATGGCCGTGCTGATCCTGGCCATGCTGTTCATTGGCGTGAGCATGGTTGCAGACCTGTCGCTACGCCACCCTGTACTCATCGGGCTGCACAAGGCCACCGGCCTGGCACTGCTGGTGCTGGTCGTGCTGCGTATCGGGGTGCGCCTGGCCGTGCCTCACCCACCCTTGCCGCGAGACCTGCCCACCCTGCAGCGCTGGGCCGCCGGGGCATCGCACCTGCTGCTCTATGGCCTGATGCTAGCCATGCCGCTACTGGGCTGGGCAATGCTGTCAGCGGGCGACTACCCTCGCCCGCTGGGCTTGCCGGCCATCGCCCCGCACAACTTGCAACTGTATGCCGTGCTGCGCATGGCACACGGCTGGGCCGGCTACCTGCTGTTCGCCACCGTGCTGGTGCATGTGGCGGCAGCCTTGATGCACGCATGGGTGCGCCGCGACGGTGTGTTGCGTAGCATGTGGCCTGGCCCCCTGCGCCGCAGCGAATGAATTGCAATAGCCCGGGCCGTTCGACAATCGATAACAATTCTTAATAATATCGGTTTCTATTGCCTTACTGCCCTGGACTGCCCAATGAACGTCGCAAAGGATCCTGCAACCCTTAAACCTGCCAGCACCCTGGACTTGCGTCCGCTGCTGCTGGCCAACATGGCCTGTACCATGTCGATGATGGCCTTCGTCGCCCTGATCGGCCCGATTGCCCGCCAGCTCGGCATGGCCACCTGGCAGGCGGGTGCCGCCGTGACTGTGGCCGGCGTGGTGTGGGTGCTGCTGGCGCGGCCCTGGGGCCGGGCGGCAGACCGCCTGGGGCGCCGGCGCGTTCTGCTGCTGGGCACCGCCGGTTTTACTCTGGCTTATTGGCTGCTATGCCTGTTTGTGGAAGGCGCGCTGCGCTGGCTGCCGGGGGCGACCGCAGCGTTCATCGGCCTGATGGTCGCACGCGGCTGCATCGGTGCCTTCTATGCGGCTATCCCGGTAGGTTGCAATGCGCTGATCGCCGACCATGTCGAGCCGCAGCGTCGTGCTCGGGCCATGGCCTCGCTGGGGGCGGCCAACGCTGTCGGCCTGGTGGTGGGGCCGGCGCTGGCGGCGCTGTTGGCCAGGCATAGTCTGAGCCTGCCTTTTCATATCATGTCGCTGCTGCCGGCCAGTGCCTTTCTCGTGCTGTTGTTCACCCTCAAGCCGCAGGCGCTGCCTCACAACCATGCCCCGAGCCCAGTGCGTTTGAACGACCCACGCCTGCGCCGGCCCCTGCTGGTAGCATTCAGCGCCATGCTCAGTGTCACCGTGTCGCAGATCATCGTCGGTTTCTTCGCCATTGACCGCCTGCACCTGGGCCCTGCAGAGGCCGCCCAGGCCGCCGGCATCGCATTGACCACGGTGGGCGTGGCATTGATGCTGTCACAGGTATTGCTGCGCAAACTGGAATGGCCGCCACTGAAAATGATCCGCACAGGCGCCACGGTCTCAGCCCTGGGCTTTGCCTGCGGCTCGCTCGCCACCACCGCACCTGCGCTATGGGGCTGCTATTTCATCGCGGCAGCGGGCATGGGCTTTGTCTTCCCGTCCTTTTCTGCGCTGGCGGCTAACGCCATGCACGCCTCCGAGCAGGGCGCCACAGCCGGTTCCATTGGTGCGGCCCAAGGCATGGGGGCGGTGATCGGCCCGCTGGCTGGCACCCTGGTTTATGCCCTTGATCCGCGCCTGCCATTCCTGGCCGTGGCCGCCCTGTTGCTGCTGGTCGGGCTATGGCCGATGCCGCGCGACCAGCGTGTCTGAGAAGCACAGCGCGCAAGCGTGCAGAGTGTGTTTTAATGCGCGTCGCTCATTATTTTTTACACCTCTGATTACAAGGCGGCTATGGACACGGGGACGCGACTCAAACTGGTGCGTGAACGCAACAACCTCTCCCAACGGGAACTGGCCCGCCGCAGCGGGCTGACCAATTCGACGATCTCGCAGATCGAGCAGAACCGCGTCAGCCCTTCGGTCAGTTCCCTGAAAAAACTGCTCGAAGGCATTCCCATGAGCCTCGCGGAGTTCTTCAGTTTCGACGAGCCGGTGCGCGAAGAACGCTTTGTCTTCCGGGGCGCCGAGCAGCCAGACCTGGGCCGCAACGGCCTGCGCATGCTGCTGGTTGGTGCCAGTGTCGAAGGCCGGCAGATGCGCATGCTGCGCGAACTGTATGCACCGGGTGCGGATTCGGGCGAGCCGATCGTGCATGCCGAGGGCGAAGAATGTGGCCTGGTCACCCGCGGCACCGTGGAGCTTTGGGTCGATGGCCAAGTCAGCGTGCTCAACTCGGGCGACGGCTACTACATCCCCACTACCCTGCCGCACAGCTTCAAAAACATCGGCCCGGACGAGGCCGAGATTATCAGCGCAAACACGCCGGCGAATTTCTGACCTTGACGCGCAGCGGTTCGCTGAACACCCGGGCCATTTACCAGAGCCTGCGTAACGCTGCACTTGGCGTGCATCACCTGCAGGTGAGTGCACGCCGCGATGGCGGCCTGGTCGATGTCGACATCCAGGGTTGGCAATTGGCACTGGCCGTGGATACCGAAGGCCTTGCCCATTGCATCAGTTGCCGCTGCCCCGACGGCCATCAGGCCGGGATCGAGGAGTGGCAGCGCTACGGCACCAACCCGGTCGACCTGCTGAGCCTGTGGGAACGCACTCAGCTCGAAAAGCTGCTGGCACCCTGACTTAACGCTTCCTCGACAAAGTCCAGACGGTCCTGCCCAAAGAACATTGCCTCACCGACAAAGCAGGTCGGCGCGCCAAACACCCCGCGCTCCACTGCCACCTCGGTCGCCTGCTTGAGCGCTGCTTTTACTTCGCCGTCGGCCGCCAGCGCATGAAAAGCCTGCGGATCGAACCCTGCCTGGCTCAGTGTTTCGTCCAGAACCGCGCTATCGCTCAGGTTGCGCCGCTGCACCCACAGCCCATTGAACAGCGCCGACAGCAACGACTCCAACTGCTCCGGCGCGCGCAACTGGGTACCCATGACCCCGCGCATCAAGGTCAAGGTATTGACCGGAAACCCCAGCGGCAGCCCGAACGGTACCCCATAGCGCGCGGCAAAGCGTGCCAGGTCCGTGAACATGTAGCGCCCCTTGGCCGGGACCATGGCCGGCGAAGCATTGCCGGTAGCCTGGAAAACCCCGCCCAGCAGCATTGGCCGCAAGTGCAGCGTAGCCCCCTGGCGGGCACACAGGCCTGGCAATTGAGTCCAGGCCAGGTAGCTGGCCGGGCTGCCCAGGTCAAAAAAGAAATCGACAGTCTTGTTCATGGTGACAGTCCTTGCTTGGTGATAGGGGCTTACCAGCGTTCCATCCAGGGGCGCAGGTCCAGCTCGAAAGTCCAGGCGTCTCGTGGCTGGGCGTGCAGGAACCAGTAGCTGTCGGCAATGTGCGCCGGGTCGAGGATGCCATCCTGGTCCTTGAGGGCATAGCGCTCGGGAAAGCTGTCGCGGATGAAAGCGGTGTCGATGGCACCGTCCACCACTACGTGCGCGACATGGATATTCCGCGGCCCCAGCTCACGTGCCATGCTCTGGGCCAGAGCGCGCAAGCCATGCTTTGCCCCGGCGAAAGCCGCGAAACCCGCCGCACCGCGGGTGCCTGCGGTGGCGCCGGTGAACAGGATCGTGCCGCGCTCACGCCGGACCATGCGCCGGGCAACCGCTTGCGCCGTGAGAAAACCGGCAAAGCAGGCCATTTCCCAGATCTTGAAGTACTTGCGCGGGGTTTCCTCCAGAATACTGCAGGGCACATTGGCGCCGATATTGAAGACAAACACGTCGATCGGGCCGATATCACGCTCGATAGTCTCGACCAACGCCGCCACCTCCTGCTCTTTGCGCGCATCGGAGCCAAAGCCGTGGGCCTGGCCGCCAGCGGCACGTATTTCCTCCAGCAGCGGTTGCAGCTTGTCAGCCTGACGCCGCGTGACGCAGGCAATGTAGCCCTCACGGGCAAAGCGCTTGGCAATCTCGCCACCCGTGGCATCGCCCGCACCGATCACCAACACGACTTTTTGTTGTTCTGGCATGCTTGCCTCCATTGGTAAATGATCGTTTAGTAAACGAACGCTATGTTATGATCACCGTCATCGTCAAGCCCGCCTGCAGAGGCAATTGAATGCGTTACTCCAACGAACACAAGCAGCAGACCCGTGAACGGTTGCTGAGCAGCAGCGGCGCGCTGGCCAAACGCGGGGGCTTTGCCAGTACCGGGGTGGCCGGGCTGATGAAGGCGATTGGCCTGACCGGCGGCGCCTTTTACAATCACTTCCCCTCCAAGGACGACCTGTTTACCGAGGTGGTGCGCCAGGAGCTGCGCAACAGCCCGCTGGCCCGCCTGGCCAACCAGGGCGCCAGCCGCGAACGCCTGGGCCGCTGTCTGCAGCAGTACCTGAGCCTGGCCCACCTGCACAATCCCGAAAGCGGCTGCCCGCTCCCGCCGCTGGGTGTGGAAATCGCCCGGGCCGCAACGCCGGTGCGCGAAGAGGCTGAGCACTGGCTGGTCGAACTGCACCAGGCCTGGAGCGCGACATTGGAGGATGATCAACTGGCCTGGGTGCTGATCAGCCAATGCGTGGGTGCGTTGATGATCGGGCGCATGCTGGCCACTGAAGGGGTGCAATCGCAGGTGCTGGATGCAAGCCGCCAGTTTGTCGAAAAGGCCCTGCATGAAGCGGATTAGCCTGCTGCTGGGCCTGACGCTGACGGTGCCCGCGCTTGCCGAACAAGCGTGCCCGCCCGGGCAATACCAAGTGTGCCTGATGGGCTGTTTTTGTGCGCCGATTGACCCGGGGCAAGCCGGTCAGATTCTCAAGGATGTGGAGGTGATGGCCTCGTCCAGCCTGACGTTCGCCTTGCGCCAGGCCAGGGATGAGGCCACCGCCAGCGGCGTCGAGCCGATCCCGCTGCATATCCGTGCGCAACTCGAACCCTGGTACGACTTTGCCGTGCTCGATGCGGCGCGCTTCCGGGTGGGTGACGAACAGCAGATGAGCGCAGCCAACGCGTTACTGCAGAACCCCGATGTAAACGCCGTGACGCTGATCGACACGATCATCTTCCGCCGGGCCGGCGACGCCGAGGACAACGTGGCCCTGTGGGCTCACGAGCTCAAGCATGTGCAGCAGTATCAGGCGCTGGGGGTGGAGGAATTTGCCCGGCGCTATACGCGCAACTATGACGACCTCGAAGCGCCGGCCTACAAGATCGAGGCCGAGGTCGGCAAGGCTTTGCGCGAACGCGCTTCAGGCCAAGCCAGGTAGAAATGGGCTGCTTTGCAGCCCATCGCGATACAAGGCCGCTCCGGTAGCGGACTGCGCATGCGCTCAGGACGCCGCCGAAGCCTCTTCGGCGCCCTGCTCACGGCTAGCATAACGTTGCGCCAGCACCGCACAGACCATCAGCTGGATCTGGTGGAACAGCATAAGCGGCAGGATCATCGCACCAATACCGCTGCCCACGAACAACACTTGAGCCATGGGCACACCGGTAGCCAGGCTTTTCTTGGAGCCGGCAAACAAGATGGTGATGCGGTCTTCGAGATTGAAGCCCAATGCCTTGCCAAGCACACGGGTACCAAACAGCACCACCGCCAGCAAAATCCCGCACACGGCGAACAACCCGGCCAGGTGCTGCGGCGATACCGTGTGCCACAAGCCGGTGACCACGGCTTCGCTGAAAGCGGTGTACACCACCAGCAGGATCGAGCCCTGGTCCACCACCTTGAGCCAACGCGCATTGCGCTTGACCCAGGCGCCGATCCAGCGCCGCGCAACCTGCCCGGCAACAAACGGCACCAGCAGTTGCAGGGTGATCTTCAGCACGGCATCCAGGCCAGAACCGGTGTCACCACTGGCGCCCAGCAACATCATCACCAGCAAGGGGGTCAGGAAGATACCCAGCAGGCTTGAGGCCGCCGCGCTGCAAATGGCTGCTGGCACGTTACCGCGGGCCAGCGAGGTAAAGGCGATGGCCGACTGCACCGTGGCCGGCAAGGCACACAGGTAGAGCACGCCCAGGTACAACTCGTTGCCTACCAGTGGCAGGAACACAGGCTTTAGCGCCAGGCCAAGCAGCGGGAACATCACGAACGTACAAGAAAACACCAGCAGGTGCAGGCGCCAGTGCCCGGCGCCGGCAATGATTGCCTCGCGCGACAGCTTGGCACCATGCAGGAAGAACAGCAGGCCGATGGCCAGGTTGGTCAGCCAGCCAAAATACACCGCACCATCGCCCGAGCAAGGCAGGACGGTGGCGATCAGAACCACCCCAAGCAAAGCCAGGGTGAAATTGTCGAATAACATCCGCAAATACTTCATCACAGTGTCCGTCTTGTCATTGTGCAAGGGCAGACGATAAGGTCTACGGCTTTCCGCCGCTAACGCCGGAACCCCCATCGGTATCGCTCAACGGACACGCTCCGCAAAAGGACCCGCTCATGCCCCTCTCCCGCCCGGCCGCGCTTGCAGCCGTCATCACACTCATTCTGGGCCACACCGCCGCCCAGGCCGACGACCAATTGCAGGCCAAGGTCGACCAGATCATCCGCCCGTTGATGCAGGCGCAGGGAATCAGCGGCATGGCCGTGGCGATCTACGCACGCGACCACGCGCACTACTTCAGCTATGGCGTGGCCAGCAAGGCCGACAATGTGCCTGTCAGCCGAGACACGCTGTTCGAGATCGGTTCGCTGAGCAAGACCTACACCGCCACCCTGGCCGCGCTGGCCAGCGCCGAGGGCAAGCTGGACCTTGAAGCCCCGGCCAAGCACTATCATCCGGCACTGGCCGGGGCGCCCATCGGCGACGCGACGGTGCTGGAACTGGGTGCCTACAGTGCCGACTGCCTGCCCTTGCAGTTCCCCGATGCGGTGCAGACACCGCAACAGGTCGTCGATTTCTTCCGCCACTGGCAACCCCGTGCCAAACCCGGCACCCAGCGCTGCTACTCGAACCCCAGCCTTGGCCTGTTCGGTGACCTGGCCGCACGGGCACAGCATCAACCGTTTTCTACGCTGATGTCCGAGGGGCTGCTGGCAAAAATGGGCCTCAAAAACACCTATCTGCAGGTCCCGGCCAGTGCTCAGGGGCTTTATGCCCAAGGTTACGACGACGCCGACAAACCGGTGCGCGTCGGCCCCGGCCCGTATGCCGACGAAGCCTACGGCATCAAGACCAGCGCCAGCGATTTGCTGCAGTACGTGCGGCTGCACATGCAGCCCCAGGGCCTGCCACCGGCACTGGCTAAAGCAACCGCCATCACCCAGCAGGGCTACTTCCAGGTCGGCACCATGACCCAAGGCCTGGGCTGGGAGCGTTATCCCTACCCCGTCACGCTGGGCACCCTGGTAGATGGCAACAGCGCGCGGCTGATCCGTGAACCGCAGCCAACCAAGCGCTTGCAACCCGCCCTGCCCCAACTGCCGGCCGCCTGGTACAACAAAACCGGTGCAACTAGCGGTTTCGGCGCTTACGCCGCATTTGTGCCCAGTGAACAGCTGGCAATAGTGTTGCTGGCCAATCGAAATTACCCGAACGAAGCCAGGGTTCGTGCAGCCTTCGAGATACTGTCCGGGCTGTAGTGGAAACGGCGATTGTCGAACAAAAAGACAGAAATGTAGTGAGTAAAAATATTCACTACAAAATGATTGACGCCGCTCATCGCCCTTGTGCATGATGAAGCCGTCTCCCTGATCGGGAGCGGTGGCAAGGGTGTTCCAGACGGCTTGCGCGGTAACGCAGGCCGTCCGTGGAGAGGGAACTGTCCAAAAGGCAGCGTGAGAAAGCCCCTGTTGCGATGCTGCTGTAGCAGCGTTGGTAGTGCGCTACACCGTGGTAGCGTCAACTGTGAAAATCACCTACGAATGGGTAATGGGGGCTTTATGATGAACTTGAACAACAATCCGACTATCGACCAACTGGCGCAGCTGTTCGCTGTACGCAAGGACAGCCTTGACGACCACCTGCTGTGGGTTAGCCAAACCGGTGAGGTGCGGCTCGACCGCCTGCCACCGAATACGATCGAAGATGAATTCGAAGAGCACCTGCCCAGCATGCGTGCCCGCTTCAAGGTCTACCGCCGTGGCCAGGGCTACGTCGGCAAGAAGGCCGCCGCCGATACCGAATTCGTCGGCCGCGTGCTGCAGACCCTGCAACAAGAATGGCCCGCCGCCCGTGAGCGGCAGGCAGTCAAGGTGATCGAACCGCTCAACTGAGGGTTCTCACCTTTATCTGAGCCCGGCCCGCATAGGCCGGGCTTTTTCATGCCTGGCGCCGTCGGCAACGGCTTTGCGGCAATGGCAGGGCACCGGTAGCCATCGCACGGGCCCGGTCCACACCCCACACCAAGGCACGGGTCATGGTTTCCCCGGGCCGCGCAGGGTAGTACTCCTCCAGCATTGCCCGCCCATCGGCTCCATACAGCCCTAAAAACAGCTGAGTCGCCCCCAGACGTGACAAGCGCACCTGCACATCCAGCGTTGTGCCGTCACTGAGAGCTTCGTTGTGGCTGCGGCTGTGCAACTGGGCGTCGGCCCACTGCCAATACGTCTGTTCCCTGACTCGCATGAGCATTCGATCCTCCGTCGCTGGAATGCCACGACAGAAGACCACAACCCTGGCCAGCCGGCGAGCGCTACCCGGCAATGCCATGAGCCGGATCAACAAAGCGCAATAAAAACCCGCCATTGGGCGGGGTTATGTACTGGGGCGGGGTCACTTCTTCAGCGGAACCCGCGGCATGAAGCGGCCTTTTTTACTGCGCTGCAGGTGTGCAGGCTGTAGCTGTTCGGAATCATCCAGCGTCATGTGGGCGAACCCGAGGCGGAAGGCCGCCTGGCCGCAACGCACTTGGCTGTTGATCGGGAACGCATCATTCAGGTCTTCGAAAAAGGATTCGCTCATGCCCTGTCTCCCTCCAGTGGCAGTCGCGCCGGCAACCAGAAAAGTCGCCCAGAAAACGCGGCCTGTAAAAAAGAGACTAGCCGGTCATTTGCGGACCACCCGGACAATCGCACGACAGCCGACCAGTGGCAGACCGCTCTACTTCAACCGCACCGCGGTGCCGGTGGCAAATACCACGACCATGCCGCCCTGCACCGACGGCATGCTAATTTCGAAATCCACACCCACTACCGCATCGGCTCGCAACTGATGTGCCCGCGCCTTGAGCTCCTCGGTCGCCTGCTCGCGCGCCTCACGCAGGGCGCTTTCCAGCGTTTGCGAGCGGCCGCCGAAAAAGTCGCGAAAGCGTGCAAAGAAATCGCGCACGAAGTTGATGCCCTGCACCGATTCGGAGCTGACGACGCCCAAGTATTCGGCAATCGGGCGACCTTCGAGCTGGCTGGTCGTGGTAATGATCATGAAAGCGCTCCGTTGACCTGGATAAAGAGGCCGATTCTAACAGAGCGCCAAGCAGCATATTTGTGCGGCTTACGCGGTGACCGCCCGCAACCTTTGCCCGATACGCGCGCCGAATACGTTCACCAGCAACCCCGCCATTACCAGCAAGGCACCCCAGCCCTGGATTGCGGTCAGCCGTTCGCCCAGCAACAACGCCGACGAGCTCAAACCAATCACGGGTACCAGCAGCGAGAACGGTGCCACCTTGCCGGCCGGGTGGCGCGACAGCAGTTTGCTCCACAGGCTGTAACCAAGCATGGTGGCGACGAAGGCCAGGTACACCAGTGCCAGCACCGAGCTCCAGCTGATATTGGCCAGGGCATGGCCAATGCGCTCAGGCCCTTCCAGCCACCAGGACAACGCCAGGAACGGCAGTGGCGGTATCAGACCGCCCCAGATCACCAATGCCACAAGGTCAACCGAGCCAAAACGCCGGGTAATGATGTTGCCCATGCCCCACATGGCACCACCGCACAAGGTCAGCACCAACGCCAGCAGCGGTACATGGCCACCATCTTCGCTACCAATCAACGCCAGGCCGCTGGCGGCTATCAGCAGCCCCAACACACTGGCCAGGCGCAGCCGTTCACCCAAAAACAGTGCCGCGAACCCCAGCGTAAAGAAAGCCTGTGACTGCAGGATCAGCGAGGCCAAGCCCGGCGGCATGCCGCTGTACATGGCCTGGAACAGGAACGCGAACTGGCCCAGCGAAATCGTCGCGCCATAGGCAATCAGCCAACGCCAAGGCAGTTTCGGCCGCTTGACCAGCAAGATTGCCGGAAACGCCACCAACAGGAAGCGCAGCGCCCCCAGCAACATCGGCGGCAAGCCGTCGAGGCCAACCTTGATGACCACGAAGTTGACTCCCCAGGCGACAATCACCACCAGGGCAATGAGCAGGTCCTTGAGCGGCATTGCGACTTCCTTCTACAGGCTTTGTGGACATATTTCGTTACAGCATAAGGCTATTCCTCAAAAGCGGACCAGCACAGTTACCCGCCGTCGTTGCGCAACAGTGACTGTTACTGGCCCCCAGTACGGGGCCAACCACAGGAGAACACATGTACTCCCGCCGTGACATCGCAGGCTTTCCGGTGCCGAGCCTGACACACCCCTGCCAAATCAGCGGGTCGCAGCCTCAATCCTGATAACCTGGTGCCACCTTTTCCAGCATTCGCAACAACGCTGCCCACGCCAGCTGCAGCGCATCCGGGTCGGCCAGCTCACCCTGTTTCAACCCCCGCTCCGGCTCATTGAACTGCCGTTCGGTATGCACGCACACTGCTGCCGGCGGCAGTATCAGGTGGCCGGCACTCTGCGCTGCCAACTGGATCTCACAGGCCTTCTCCAGGTAGAACATGCGCAAGAATGCTTCGGCCACGCTGCGCCCTGTAGCAAGCAGGCCATGGTTACGCAGGATCATCACCGGCTTGTCGCCGAGGTCGGCAACCAACCGCTGCTGTTCGTCCATATCCAGTGCGATACCTTCGTAGGAGTGGTAAGCCACCCGGCCGTAAAACTCCATGGACATCTGGTTGACCGGCAACAGGCCGCACTCCAGCGCGGCTACCGCGCAACCCGCGCGGGTGTGAGTGTGCAGCACGCACTGGGCGTCATCACGAGCGGCATGAATAGCACTGTGAATGACGAAGCCGGCCGGGTTGACCGGGTGTGGCGAAGGTTGCACTGGCCTTCCCTGCAAGTCGATCTTTACCAGGCTGGAGGCAGTAATCTCTTCGAACAGCAGCCCGTACGGGTTGATCAGGAAGTGATGCTCCGGCCCGGGCAGGCGCAAGGAAATGTGGGTGAAGATCAGGTCGCTCATGCGAAAGTGCGCGATCAGCCGATAGCAGGCAGCCAGTTCCCGGCGCAAGCGCTGTTCCGTTGCGATCATGGTGGTTATCTCTATAGATGAGGAGGCTTGAAACTACTTGCTCGCCCAGGCATTGAAGCGTTGTTCCAGCTCTTCGCCATGGTCGACCCAGAATTCCACATTCATCGCCAGTGCCCCTTGCAAGTTCTGCGGCGAGGTGGGCACCCAACTGGCCAGGGCCGGGCCAAGCCTGACGGCTGCCTGGGTGTTGGTCGGCCCATAGGGAATCTGCTGCACATACCGCACCTGGGTATCCGGCTGATTGGCATAGGCAATCAGCCGCTTGGCCTGGTCGACATGCCGCGAGCCTTTGATGATTGCCCAGTAGTCCATGCCATATAGGCTTCCAGGCCAGACCACGGCCAACGGGCTGCCTTGCTGCGCCGCCACGGCGATGCGCCCGCTGTAGGTCGAAGTCATTACCACATCACCTGCAGCCAGCCACTGCGCAGGTTGGGCGCCGGCGTCCCACCACTGGATATAGGGCTTGAGTTCGCTGAGCTTGGCGAATGCACGGTCAACCCCGGCCGGCGTCGACAGCACCTGATAGACGTCCTCTACCTTGACCCCATCGGCCAGCAGGGCAAACTCCAGGTTATACACCGCACGTTTGCGCAAGCCGCGCTTGCCTGGGTACTTGTTCACGTCCCAGAAGTCGGCCCACGAGGCCGGCGCCTGCGCCAGCTTGTTGCGGTCGTAGGCGATAGCCACGCTCCACACCAGCGCAGCCGAGCCACAATCCTGCGCCGCGTCGGGTATGAGGTCGGCGGCATGGCCCAAGCGCTGCCAGTCGAGGTGTTCGTAGATACCTTCCTCACAGCCACGCATCAAGTCCGGCCCCTCGATCTGCACCACATCCCAATCGACGTTGCCGGTGTCGGCCATCACCTGGATCCGCGCCATTTCGCCGTTGTATTCGCTCTGTATCAGCTTGCTGCCATCCTGGGCACTGAAGGGCTTGAAGATTGCCTCATCCTGGGCCTTCTGGCCGGCGCCGCCATAGCCCACCACGACCATCTGCGGCGCAGCTTGCGCAGCTTGCGCAGTGCCCAGGCCAACGGCCAGCAACGTTGCCCAAAGGCCAGCAACACGTGCAATTGTCTGCATCGAAGTTTCCTCCTGCCGGTGCCCCCAAGGGCCCGTTTTCTTGTTGTTGTGAGGTCACGCCCTCGCGCTGAGGGTGATGAAAACCTAGTCGCGCACCAGTAAAAAAACAAGTTGATTTTTTACTGGAGCTACACTTTCATACACAAAACAAGAACAACACCGCACCGGAGCCGCCTGTATGCAGACCGCCTTCCCTCACCTGTTTGAAGCGTTGCAGATCCGCGGCAAGCGCTTGAAGAACCGCATCATGTCCACCGGCCACGATACCTGCCTGCCCACCGACAACCTGGTCAACGACAAGCTGATCGCCTACCAGCGCGACCGTGCGGCCGGTGGCGTCGGCCTGATCGTGCTGCAGGTTGCGGGGGTGCATGACAGCGCCCGCTATACCTCGCATGTGCTGATGGCCACCGACGATGCCTGCATCGACGGCTATCGACAGCTGGCCGAAGCCTGCCATGCACACGGCACCGTGGTGCTGTCGCAACTGTTTCACCCCGGCCGGGAGATCATGGAATCGGCAGACGGCCTGCTGGCGGTTGCCTACTCTGCGTCCTCGGTGCCCAACGAACGCTTCCGGGTGATGCCGCGCGCACTGGACCAGCCGATGATCGACGAAATTGTCCAGGGCTACGCCAGTGCGGCCCGGCGTCTGCACCAGGCTGGGCTGGACGGCGTCGAAGTGGTGGCAAGCCATGGCTACCTGCCCGCACAGTTCATGAACCCGCGGGTGAACCTGCGCAGCGACGGCTACAACGGCGATCTGGAACAGCGCCTGAGGTTTCTGCGTGAGGTGCTGGCCGCCGTGCGCGCCGCCACCGACGAGCAGTTCATCATCGGCCTGCGCATCAGCGCCGACGAGCGCGACAGCCAAGGGCTGAGCGAGGACGAGTCGCTGGCCGCAGCCATTGCCCTGCAGGGCCAACTCGACTACCTGCACATCGTCGCCGGCACATCGGCGTCCTTGGGCGGCGCCGTGCACATAGTCCCGCCCATGGCCATCGAGCCAGCCTATCTGGCCAGAGAAGCCGGCACCTTCAAGCAACAGCTGGCCATACCCCTGTTTGTTACCGGGCGCATCAACCAGCCCCAGGAAGCTGAACTGATCCTGGCACGCGGCCAGGCCGATGTTTGCGGCATGACCCGCGCACTGATCTGCGACCCGCTGATGCCGAGCAAGACCGAACGCGGCCAGGTCGAAGATGTACGCGCCTGTATCGCCTGCAACCAGGCCTGCATCGGTCACTTCCATCGCGGCTTGGCCATCTCCTGCATCCAGCGGCCAGAAACCGGCCGTGAATTGCAGTATGGGCAGCTGACGCCTACCACAACGCCCAAGCGCATTCTCGTCGCCGGTGGCGGCCCCGCCGGCATGAAGGCTGCCGCCGTGGCCGCCGCCCGCGGCCACCACGTAACGCTGTACGAGGCCGGCCCACAGCTCGGTGGCCAGGTGCTGCTGGCCCAATTGCTACCGCGGCGCAGCGAGTTCGGCGGGGCCAGTACCAATCTGCAACGGGAAATGGCCCTTGCCGGTGTCGAAGTCGTGCGCAACACCCGGGTGGACCGCGCCCTGGTCGAACGCGAACACCCCGACCTGGTCATTGCCGCTACCGGTGCCACCCCCTACTGGCCGGCGTTCGAGCGCAGCGGCGAGCTGCAGGTGGTGGACGCCTGGCAAGTACTGCGTAACGAAGTGAAGCTGGGGCGTTCGGTGCTGGTGATGGACTGGCGCTGCGACTGGATCGGCCCTGGCATCGCCGAACGCCTGGTACGCGAGGGGCACCAGGTGCAGTTGGCCGTCAACGGTACCCATTGCGGCGAGAACCTACCGCTTTACGTGCGTGACCAGCTCGCCGGCGAACTGCATCGCCTGGGCATCCCTGTCACCCCTTACGCGCGCTTGTACGGCAGCGACGACAACACGGTGTACCTGGAGCACACCGCCAGCGGCGAACCCATGATCTTCGAAGGCATCGACACGCTGGTGCTGTGCATGGGCCATCAGCCGCAAGACAGCCTGGCCAGCGAGCTGGCCGGCCTGGTAGAAGTGCGGCGCATTGGCGACTGCCTGGCACCACGTACCGCCGAAGAAGCGATTCACGACGGCCTGACGGTTGCCTGGTCGCTCTGAGGCTGTACATACTGCGGCTTTTGCGATGGACCGACGTGCATGAGCCAACTCCCCCTGCCCCCCGCCAGCGAAGCCGGAGGCGCCGCGCCGCAGTTCCTGGGCACACGCATCCGCGGCCTGCGCAAGCGCCGCGGCATGACCTTGGCGGAGCTGGCTGCGCACAGTGAGCTGACCGCCGGCTACATCAGCCAGTTGGAGCGCAACCTCTCCTACCCGTCAATCCCGGCGCTGTTCAACATCGCCCGCAGCCTGGGCGTGACCATCCAGTGGTTCTTCGCCAGCGAGGCCACCCCTGCGCCCGAGGACCAGGGCTATGTCGTGCGGCGCAACAGCCGCCTGAGCGTGCACTATGAAGATGGCATCGTCGATCAGTTGCTCACCCCCCAGCCCAACCGCCAGCTTGAGATCCTGCACTCGCGCTTCCCCCCAGGCACCTACAGCCAGCAAAGCTACAGCCATGAGGGCGAAGAAGCCGGCTACATCCTGAGCGGCAGCTTCGAGCTGTGGGTGGGCGAACGCCATTTTCAGCTGGGTGAAGGCGACAGTTTCAGCTTCTCCAGCCAGGAGCCGCACCGCTACGGCAACCCCGGTGAGGTGGATGCCGTGGTGATCTGGGTGATCACACCGCCAACATTCTGAAGCACGCCTGACGGTTGCTCCCCCAATGTTCACGCTGGCGGTTACGGACTGGCTCAGGCAGCAGCAAACAGCGCGTTGGCAATCTGCGCCTGTGCAGCATCAATTGCTTGTGTGCGGTGCTCCGGGCCATAAGCCAGGCCATGGGCGCGAACGATTTCCAGGTCGGTGACACCGATAAAGCCCAGGAACACTTTCAGGAAGTCTTCATGCCCGGCGCCGCTCGGCTGGCCAGCGTGCAGGCCACCGGCAGTGGACACCAGTACCACTTTCTTGTTGCCGCACAGGCCTTCCGGGCCCGCTTCGGTGTAGCGGAAGGTCTTGCCGGCAACGGCAACGCGGTCGATCCAGGCCTTGAGCTGGGTCGGTACGGTGAAGTTGTACATCGGCGCACCAATCACCACAGCATCGGCGGCCAGGAATTCTTCCAGGGTTTGCGCGCTCAGCTTGGCCTCGAAGGCCTGGGCTGCATCGCGCATGTCCTCAGGGGTACCTGCGGCTACCAAGGTCGCGGCAGAGAAGTGTGCAATGGCGTCGGCGGCCAGGTCGCGGTACAGCACCTCCACGCTTGGGTCAGCGGCTTTCCAGGCTTCGACCACTTCACGGCTCAGCTGGCGGGAGGCGGAATTGTCGCCCAGGATGCTCGAATCGATGTGCAACAGTTTCATGGGACTCTCCTGTGATTGAAGACCGCAGCGTTAGGCGATCACGATGGAGAGAATCCTACAGAGATGAGTAATGGGTGATAAGGCGGCAAATATGCGCTAGTTTGTCCCACAGGTGGAACAGTGAGACATTCTCATGCAAGACCTCAACGACCTTTTCTACTTTGCCCGCGTGGTCGAAGCCGGCGGTTTTGCCGCCGCCGGGCGTCAATTGGGCATCCCCAAATCGCGCCTGTCGCGGCGGATTGCCGAGCTGGAAGAGCGCCTGGGCACCCGCCTGCTGCAACGCACCACACGGCAGCTGAAGCTCACTGCGCTGGGCGAACGCTACCTGCACCACTGCCAGGCCATGCTGCTAGAGGCCGAAGCCGCCGATGAAGCCGTGGCCAGCATGAGCAGCGAGCCGCGCGGGCGCTTGCGGGTGTCATGCCCGGTGGCGTTGGCGCATGCCTTTCTGCCAGATGTGATCAGCCGCTTTCTTGCCCAGTACCCGCTGGTGCAGCTGGACATGGTGCTGCTCAACCGCCGCGTCGACCTGATTTCCGAAGGCATCGACGTCGCCCTGCGCGTACGCGACCTGGGCGACGAAGACCCGGCCCTGGTGACTCGTCGCCTGCGCCAGGCGCAGATGCAACTGGTGGCCGCGCCCGGTTTCGCCGACCACATCCGCGAACCGGGTGAGCTGGCGTCACTGCCAGTACTGGGCGCCGCCGAAGCAGACCGGCTGGTGCACTTGCGCCTGCTCGGCCCGCATGGCAAACAGCATGAAATTGCCTTGGAGCCGCGCTTGGCCATAGATGATTTCGTAGTACGTAACGCCGCTGTACGGGCCGGCTTGGGGTTCACCGCGCTGCCCAGCATGTTCTGCGAAGAAGAGCTTGAGCGCGGCGAACTGGTGCGCCTGCTGCCAGACTGGTCACTGCCAGGCGGCTACCTGCAGGCGGTGTACCCGCACCGGCGCGGCGTACTGCCTGCGGTGCGGGTGTGGATTGATCACCTGGCGGCATCATTCGAGGCCTGTGGAGAGCGGTATGTCTGAAAGGAAGATGAGCGAAGCCCAGGTGGCCGCGTTTTGCCTGAGCCTTCCGGGTGCACGGGAAGACTACAAGTGGGGCGGCATCCGGGTGTTCTCGGTGGCGGGCAACAAGATGTTCGCGGTGCTCGACCTGGCGGGTGCGGGGCTGTCGTTCAAAGTGGCCGATGAGCTGTTTCTGGGCTACTGCGATCGCCCAGGGGTGCGGCCTGCGCCTTATCTGGCGCGGGCGCGGTGGATCAGCATGGCGCTGCCCTACCCCATGGGGCGTGATGAGCTGTGTGATGTGTTGCAGCGTTCGCATCAACTGGTGGTGCGGCGATTGCCCAAGCGGTTGCAGGCAGGGTTGTTGATCTAGTCAGCCTGTATCGGCCTCTTCGCGGGCAAGCCGGCGAAGAGGCCGATACAGGCAAAAATCAATTGAAAGGCAGATAACGCCCCTCAAAAAACAGCCAGTGGGCCCAGAACACCTGATGCATCAGCACAATCCCCCAGAACACCAACTGGTACGAAACCTTACGGGTTTTATGCCGGAACAACTGCTGGGCCAATAGCGCACCCGGCCATCCACCCAGCAATTCGCTGGCGTGCAGCACCTTTTCTGGGGTGCGCCAGGCCTGCGCCCGCGCCTGCTGTTTATCCTGCCAGTACAGCAACAGGCTGATGAGGCTCATTGCCGGGTACAGCGCCAACGGCCACCAGGCCTGATGGCTCCACCCCATGCGTACCGCTCCCAAGCCGGGCAACAGGCAAAGCAAGCCCAACAGCAGCAATTTCAAGCGCACGTTGCGCACGCCGTCAGCCCTTTGCCCGCGCAGCGCCTCAGCCATGTGCTGTAGACCAGTCAACCCAGCCGAACTGCCAGGTCGCCAGAATCAACAGCCCGAAAACGATGCGGTACCAGGCAAATGCCGCATAGCTGTGGTTGGCAATGAACTTGAGCAGCGCACGCACCGCGATCATGGCGAAAATGAACGAAGTCACGAACCCGATGGCAAACACCGGCAAGTCACTTGGCTGGAACAGGTCGCGGTACTTATAGCCCGAGTACACCGCCGCACCCACCATCGTCGGCATCGCCAGAAAGAACGAGAACTCGGTCGCCGCCTTGCGCGACAGGCCGAACAGCAGGCCACCGATAATGGTCGAGCCGGAGCGCGAAGTGCCCGGGATCATCGCCAGACACTGGACGAAACCGATCTTCAGCGCATCGCTCCAGCGCATGTCGTCTACATGGTCGACCTGCACGCGGTGCTCGCGACGCTCAGCCCAGAGCATGATGATGCCGCCTACCACCAGTGCCGTCGCCACGGTGACCGGGTTGAACAGGTACTCATGAATCAGGTCGGCGAACAATACGCCCAGTACCACCGCCGGCAAGAACGCCAACAGCAGGTTACCGGTGAAACGCCGTGCCTTGGGCTGGCTGGTCAGACCAGATACCACATCGAGAATCTTGCCGCGAAACGCCCACACCACTGCCAGGATCGCCGCCAGCTGAATGATGATGTTGAAAGCCATGGCCCGTTCACCGCCAAACCCTATCAAGTCGGCGACGATAATCTGGTGCCCGGTGCTGGAGATCGGCAGAAACTCCGTCAGCCCTTCGACCACGCCTAAGATGATTGCCTGAAAGGCAGTCCAAAAATCCATCATTCCCCCGGATGGAGCGCTGCCTGTTGCACGCCCCTTGTTCTTGATTTGCTTGAAGTTGCCGCACGCGGCCCGGCTGTTTTACAGCGACTGTTGGTCGCAACGCCAGTAGAAAAGTTCACGGCTGCTAAAGGTTTCATCTTGCGCGGCCGAAATCCTGACAGAGCCCCTTTGCAATCGCTTTACGCGATCTGCTACAGACTCTGACAAAGATAGCACCTAGCCATTAGTCGAGTGGGGCCTTGCCGCAAAGCATGCTTGGATGCACCTCTATAAAAAGAACAATGCGGGAGCTCGTGGATGAATACCTTGAGATCAATGTCGATCAGCCGTCGCTTGTGGCTGATCCTTGTAGTGGCAGTGGCCATGCTGGTGGTGCTGGGCCTGCTGATGCTGCGCCAGATCCACGGTGACCTGTACCAGGCCAAGGCGGAGAAGACCCGCCACGTGGTGCAGACAGCAGCCGGTGTGCTGGCCTATTACCAGGGGCTGGAGGCGGCCGGTGCACTCAGCCGCGAAGCCGCCCAGCAACAGGCGCTGCAAGTGGTGCGAGCGCTGCGCTACGACCACGACGACTATTTCTGGATCAACGACCTGGGGCCGAAGATGATCATGCATCCGGCCAACCCCAAGCTTGACGGCCAGGACCTTTCGGCCATTCGCGACCCCGACGGTTTTGCCGTGTTCAACGAGATGGTCGCACTGGCCCGCCAGCAGGGCGCCGGGCCGGTGAACTACCGCTGGCCCAAGCCGGGCGCCAGCGAGCCGGTGGCCAAGACTTCCTATATACAGCTGTTCAAGCCGTGGGGCTGGATCATCGGGTCGGGCGTATACGTCGATGACGTGCAGGCCGAGTTCGCCCGCCAGCTGCGCGACGCCTCGCTGGTCGGCGTGGGCATTGCCCTGCTGATGGCGCTGGTGGTCTTGCTGATTGCCCGCAGCATCGCCCGCCCCTTGCAGGAGGCCGTGCAGGCCATGGGCAACATCGCCAGCGGCGAGAGCGACCTGACCCGGCGCCTGGATACGCATGGCCGTGACGAAATCACCCATTTGGGTGAGCACTTCAACCGTTTCAACGGCAAGCTCCAAGGGGTGGTCGGCCAGTTGCAGGGTGCAGCCCATGCATTGGCCCAGTCCGCCGGGCACGTCGGTGACAATGCGGGGGCCGCACAACAGCGCAGTGCCCAGCAATCGCTACAGATGGACCAGGTGGCCACCGCCGTGAACGAGGTGACTTACGCGGTGCAAGACGTGGCCAAGACCGCCGAACAGGCCGCCGGCGAAATGCGCACTGCCCAGCAGCAGGTGACGCACGGCCAACAGGCCATCCACGGCAGCCTGGCACAGATCGATCGGCTGTCGCTGACCATTGATCAGGCCGTTCAGGTAATCCGCGACCTGGCCGGGCACAGCACGCGCATTGGCGGCGTGCTGGATGTCATCCGTTCCATCGCCGAACAAACCAACCTGCTGGCGCTGAACGCGGCCATCGAGGCCGCGCGGGCCGGCGAGCAAGGCCGCGGCTTTGCCGTGGTCGCCGACGAGGTGCGCCTGCTGGCCCAGCGCACCGCGCAGTCGACGGCCGAGATCCATACCATGATCGCGCACCTGCAAAGCCAGTCGGACGCGGCGGTCAAGGCGATCGACACCAGCAGCGAAGCCTCGCGCCAGACCGTCGAGCAAGCCCGCGAGGCCGGCGCCAGCCTGGATGCCATCAACCAGGCGCTGAACAACCTCACCGCCTTGAATGCGTCCATTGCCAGCGCCACCTTGCAGCAGGCGCATGTGGTCGAGGAGATCAACCGCAACGTGCTGGATACCGCCGGTTTGTCCCAGCAGACTGCCGATGCGGCGCGGCAGTCCAGTGATGCCGGAGTGGCGTTGGGGCAGTTGAGCGAGGAACTGGAACAATTGCTGCGCCAGTTCCGGGTCTGACCTTCAGATTGCCGGGGGCGCTTTGCGGCCCCGGCCACCTGACGCCCTACACCTTCCCCAGCCGAACCGCTACAATCGCGCCCTTCCCTCGATAGACTCTCCAAGGATCGCCGATGTCCGGCCTTGAACTCATCGCCGCCGTCCTCGGCGTTACCGCTGTCTGGCTAACCGTCAAGCAGAACGCCTGGTGCTGGCCGATCGGGCTGGTCATGGTGCTGATCTATGGCTGGCTGTTCTTCGAAGTCAAGCTGTATTCGGGCATGCTCCTGCAACTGGCCTACGCCATCCTGCAACTGTACGGTTGGTGGCAATGGAAGCGCCCCGGCCATGCTGAAGATGCCCGCCAGGTCTCCCGCCTGCAACGCCCTGCACTGCTCAGTGGCCTGGCTGCCGGGCTGCTGTTGAGCGCAGCCCTGGGTGCAGCCATGGCCAACTGGACTGATGCCGCCCTGCCCTGGCTCGACGCCACCCTCACCGGCTTCAGCCTGGTAGCGCAACTGTGGATGGCCCAGAAGCGCCTGCAATGCTGGCCGCTGTGGGTGGTGGTGGACATCGTCTATGTGGGCCAGTACCTGCACCAGCAGCTGTATTTCACTGCGGGCTTCTTCGCCGTGCTTACCCTGATCGCCGTGCGCGGCTGGCTGGAATGGCGTCGGGATCCGGCGTTGGTACAGGCATGAACGCAGAGCAGCCCATGAAGGTCCTGGTACTGTGCGGCCCCGAATCCAGTGGCAAGAGCTGGCTCAGTGGTGTGATTCAGGCGCATTTCGGCGGCGTGGTGGTGCCCGAGTACGTGCGCCACTTCATCGACCAAGAGTGCCGCGATACCTGCTACGCCGATATCCCCACCATCGCCCGGGGCCAGCTGGCCTGGGAGGACCGGGCCCGCGAGCAGGCCCCGCCACTGCTGATCCTTGACACCCACCTGCTCAGCAACATGCTCTGGAGCCACGCCTTGTTCGATGACTGCCCGCCCTGGCTGGAACAGGCACTGCTTGCCCGGCGTTACGACCTGCACCTGCTGCTGAGCCCACAAGGCGTGGACTGGGTTGCTGATGGCCAGCGTAGCCAGCCCGATCTCAACGACCGCCAACGCTTTTTCAACGACAGCCTGGCTTGGCTCAAGCGGCACCACCAGCCACACCAGATACTTGAAGGCAATTGGCCACAGCGCCAATTGCTGGCCCTGCAAGCGGTTGCTACACTGCTTAATAGCGATACGCCAGCATGCCCGACCGAGTGTTAAGCCTCTGAGACACACCGGTGGGGCAAAGCCCCCGAAAATGCGGGGCCTGCCCCCGCATCGGGGTCACTGTCAAGCCAGTGAAACACCCCTGCAAAAACCCTTCCAGTCAAAGCCACTGCTGGCTTGGCCAGCAATCCCCCGGGCTATCTGTATCAACCCTGAGACAGAATACGCCGCAGATTCTCAGCCCTTTGCTTTAACCCATTGATCTGCAAACGCTTCTCAAAAGCGGCACACCTTCTGCTCTGTTGTTCGCATCGCTGAACAGGGCCAGCGCACAAAGAAGGAGTTGCCGTCGTGAGGAAGAGTGACAAACGCCTCTATCACCTGGTACTGCTGGGTTGTGTATTCGGGTCACTGAGCCTGACGGCCCAGGCGGACAACGGGATCATCATCATCAAGCGCGATGTGCAGGTGCGCAATGCGACGATACCGCCCCTGATCCCTGACCCGAGCCCTACTACAGTCAATGCCAACCCTTCTGCCTACGTGCTCAAGCAGACCAACGAGCTGAGTGATGGCGATTTCGCCAGCATCAGCAGTGGCGCAGGCATCAGCAACATGATCACCCAGCAAACCAACAACCTGGGTGGCCACCTCGGCAATCAGAACCAACTGCCCAACCTGTCGGGTGGGCGCGGCACCGGGGGATCGGGCAACGGGATCGCGAACATGGTCAACTCAAGTGTTCAGCGCGGGCTCGCTCCGTTGCAGATCCTGACAGGCGGGGGCAAGTGAGATGAAGCACATGCTGCTGATTCTGGCCACCCTGTGCAGTGCGCCAGCCCTCGCCCAGTCCCTGGTGCCCGTCATCAACAACGCCGACATCGACGATTCCGGCAGCCGCTATCAGGGCAACCTCTCTGTCAACCAGGCCGCGGGTGACAAGCAGCAACAGGTCAATGCCCGCGCCATCGCCGTCGGGCCGCAAGCGAACGCCAGCACACAGATCCGGCAACGGCTCAACACGCCGGCTGACCCTGCGATGGATGCCCGCTCAACCATTCAAGGCAACGCATTCAGCAACGGCAGTGGCGCACTGGGTGTCAACCAGAGCGCCGGTGCCAATACCCAGCAAGCCAATGCCCTGAGCATCAGCCTCAGCGCTCAACCGCAAAGCATCGACGACAGCGTCCTCATGCAGCAGAACGTGGCGCTGCTCAACAACTCCGATCCAGCTGACACCGCACTCGGCCATCGCCAGGTCACCACCAGTGACCAGGCATTCACCGGTAGCCGTGGGGTGATCCAGCTGAATCAGAGTGCCGGGGTGGGAAACCGAATGGCCAACACCTTGAGCATCCGGGTCGCGGATTGACCCAATCAGTTAAGAACAACACTTAACCTAATAAAGTACGGAGAATCACCATGAAACCCTCGATGGCAATCAAGCCTCTGGTGTTCGCAATTGCTGCGGTCATGGCTGTTGCTGTACAAGCTGGACAAAACGATCGGCGCAACGACCACCACAACGGCCACAATAACAATGGTCAGCACACGCCTCCACCCACCAAGATCCCTGTGTATGCAACGGCCAATGCCTGGGATACCCAAAGCAGCACCAACAATCGCATCAGCAATCAAGGCACCATCAACGAAGCCGAGATGAGTGACTCGGGCACAGGCTCCAGCGGCAACGTTGGTATCAACGTCGCCGCCGGTAACGGCAACCAGCAAGACAACGCCGCTGCCATCGCCAATGCCGGCTCCGAGTCGAGCCTGGACAACAGCTTCGTGTTCGGCATGGCCAATGCCACTGCCGACGTTGAGCAAACCAGCAGAAACAACCGGGTCGACAACTATTCGACCCAGTCTTCGGCTGTGATGAGCGGCTCGGCCAGCGGGGCTGAGGGCAACATCGGCATCAACATTGCCGGTGGCGACCTCAACCAACAGAAAAACACCATGGCCATCGCCAACACGGGTGCCCCACTGGGTAACGCCACTGCCACTGCTTCCGCCAACCAGGACGGCCCAGGCCTGACTGTGAACAACAGCGCAGACCGCACCTACCGGGTTGATACGATTACCATCACCACTTCGGCAAGCGGTTCGAGCTCGCGCGATGGCACGTTCAACTCGACCGACGACCGCAGCTCGTCGTCGAGCTTCAGCGTGGCCGGCTCGCAAAGCGCCAGCTCCAGCGGCTCCAGTGGCTGGAACTCCAGCGGCTCGGCATCCAGCAATGCCAGCGGGTCCAACAGTTCGACCGCAAGCGGCTCTAACAGCTGGGGTGCCAGCGGCTCTGCCAGCGGTAGCAACAGCTCGTCGAGCAGCGCCAACCTGAACGCTTCGCTGGATGCAGCAGCCAACGCTACGCGTACCCTTACCACCGATGATGGCCGTCGCGAACGCACCCGCTCCAGCAGCTTCGATGGTTCGCTGAATGCGTCGCTGGACGTATCGGTCGACAAGTCGCACGAAAGTGCATACGACTCGTCGTTCGAGAAAGCATTCGACTCCAACTACGACAAGTCGCATCAATCGTCGTACGACAAGTCCAAGGACTCTTCGTACACCAAGTCGCACGACTCTTCGTACGAGAATGCTTCGGCGTCTGACTTCTCGAAGTCTGGCGAAAAATCGAAACAATCCTCGAACGACGTTTCGAAGAGCTACAGCGAAAGCAGTGCTTACGACTTGAGCAATACCGTGTCCTTCCAAGTGCTGACCCCGACCGGCTGGGCCAACCCTGTTACCAATACTGCAACCCTTAGCGGTTCGGTGAACGGTGGCAGCGGCAACCTGGGCGTGAACGTGGCGGCCGGTGTGGGCAACCAGCAGAGCAACTCGCTGGCCATCTCCAACACCTCGTTCTAAACGCTGCGCTTGAGGCCCCCTCCGGGGGGCCTTTCTCCAACACACCGTAAGGCACCCGATCATGCGTATTTTCGCCTTGGCGTTTTTGCTGTGCCTGGCCAGCGTGAGCGAAGCTGCACAAATGCCGCTGTCCGTCCTGCCGGGCGGCGCCGTGGTGTTCAAGCCTCTCCAGAGCGTGCGCGAACGCAAATTCGCCGACCTGGTGCAACAAAAAACCGACTTCAGCTGCGGCGCCGCCGCGCTGGCCACCATTCTGCGCCAGGCCTACTGGCTGGATGTGGACGAACATCAGATCATCGAAGGCATGCTGGCCCACGCCGACCAGAACCTGGTGCGCACGCAAGGCTTCTCGATGCTCGACATGAAACGCTACGTCGAAAGCCTGGGCATGCGTGCCCGCGGTTACCGCGTGGCACCCGACACCCTGCACAGCGTGCGCATCCCGGTCGTGGTGCTGATGGATGTGCGTGGCTACAAGCACTTCGTGGTCATGCAGAAGGTCGACAAAGGCTGGGTCTACATCGGTGACCCGGTACTGGGCCACAAACGCTACAAAGTCGAAGACTTCCTCAAGGGCTGGAACGGCATCATCTTCGCCGTGATCGGTCAGGGTTACGACAAGAACAACATCCTGCTCGACCCGCCCCTGCCCCTGACCGCCAAGGGCCGGGTGGACACCTTCACCCCGGTGAAGGACAACGAGCTGCTGGACTTCGGCTTCATCAAAAGCGACTTCTTCTAACGACTGTTCTAATGACAAGGAGCATGATGCTCCAGGGAGCATTTCATGAAGACTTCATTGTGGCTGGCCATGGCCTGCCTGGCTGCCAGCTTGCCAAGCCACGCCGAGGCGTTGAAACCCATTGAACTGAAGGACCAGGAGTTGGCAAACCTGCGTGGCCGCTATGTGATGCCGGGGCGGATCGTCAGCTTCGGCATCGTCATGAGCAGCACCTGGCAAAACGCCAAGGGCGATGTGATCGGGGCGACCTCCACGCTTCAAGTTCAGCAATCGACCATCAAGCCCCAGTTCTATGTATCGATGATTGATGAAAAAGGTACAGGTACTGCCTCGACCAGTGCGCCCTCTGCCGGGACTGGCGTGGTCACCGGCGGCAATGGCCTTGCCACTACCGAGGGTGTGACCCAGGTGGTACGTGCGGCCGGCGACAACAACACTGCATACAACAACGTCGATATCAACGTTACCAAGGCCAACCAGGCCCCCGCCGTGCAACAGCAAGGCCAGGTGCTGGCCGCCGGCCAGACCCTGCTCGGGGAAAACGGCGCCGGCTCGCTCAGCGTGTCTTCAAGCGGCGTAGGTGTGCAGCTCAACATCAATGCCAGCAACAACCAGGGCAGCAGCGTGCAGCGCCTGGCCCAGGGGGGGCTGATGCAGAATTCGACTTTGCTCGGCAACGGCAACCGGGTCAACAACATGACATCGTTGAATGTCGTCATGCGCGAGAACGTGCCGACAGCGGCTTCGCTCAATGGCAGCCTTGACCAGCTCAAAGGTCTTCGCACTTTCGGATACTGATCTACGCTCAGTCTCATCAAAAGTAGTTGGAAGGGACGGCAACTCCATGTACCGATCTTTAACGCTCAGAGCTTTTGTGTGTTTGACTACCCTGGCCCCCGCCACCGCACTCTACGCAGCCGCCGATCCACAAGTGGAAGCGCTGAAACAGGAACTGATCGAGCTCAAACGCCGCTACGAGGCCCAGCAACAGGCACTGATGGTACTTGAACAGCGGGTGCGCCAGGTCGAGGAGGCCCCGGCAGCGGCGCCGCCCAAGCGCCTGGTCAAGTCCCCCGCCGAAGGGGTCAAAGGCGCGCAGACCGTCGCGTCAGGCACACCGGGGGCCACAGGCAGCTCCTACGGCCAGGCGCTGACGGCCGATTCCGAACCGGCGCAAAGCGTTTCCAACCTGTACGACGAAGCCAGCGGATTCTTTGGCGGAGGCAAGTTCAGCTTCGAAACGGGTGTTACCTATACCCATTACGATACCCGTGCGCTGACGCTCAATGGCTTCCTGGCGCTGGATTCGATCTTCCTCGGCAGCATCAACCTTGACCGGATCAAGGCCGACAACTGGACCCTGGACATGACCGCGCGCTACAACCTGGCGCAGCGCTGGCAGTTCGACATAAACGTCCCCGTGGTGTACCGCGAATCAACTTACTCTTCCGGCGGTGCGGGAGGCGCCGGGGCCAGTACCTCCGATGCAACCGTCACGCGCGACCCGGAAATCGGCGACATCAACGTTGGCGTGGCCTATAAGTTCCTCGACGAGGACGAAACCTGGCCTGACGCCGTTGCCACCCTGCGGGTCAAGGCGCCGACCGGCAAGGACCCCTATGGCATCAAGCTGCGCGAAGTGGACGGCAACAGCAACCTGTCCGTCCCGGACAGCCTGCCGACCGGCAACGGCGTGTGGTCGATCACGCCAGGCATCTCGCTGGTCAAGACCTTCGACCCGGCGGTGCTGTTCGGCAGCCTCTCGTACACCTACAACATGCAGGACTCGTTCAGCGACATCAGCCCGCAGGTCAACAGCAAGGTGCCGGGTGACGTGAAGCTGGGCGACTCCTGGCAAATTGGCGGCGGTATCGCTTTTGCCCTGAACGAGAAGATGAGCATGTCGTTCTCGGTGTCTGACCAGTTTGCCCGCAAGAGCAAGATCAAGCCGGACGGTGGCGACTGGCAGTCGATCTCCAACAGTGACTACAACGCCGCCAACTTCAACATCGGCCTGACCTTCGCCGCCACCAACAACCTGACCATCGTACCCAACCTGTCCATTGGTCTGACCGACGATGCCCCCGACTTTTCCTTCAGCCTGAAATTCCCTTACTACTTCTGAGGCTTGCCCTCGGCCAGGCCCGCGCTAGCGGGCCCGGCTTTTGGTTACCAGCCTTGTAGCAAACCGCTTTCCCTTCCCCGGCCTGTTATCATCCAGCACAGATGCATGACGATTTAATGGCAAAAGGGAAGTTTTTGTGAAGAACCTGTCAGACCACCCGCGTACCCGGCTTGCCGCGTTGGCAGCCTTGGTACTGGTGATCCCACTGGGTACGCGCGCCATGCTGGGCTGGTCCAACCCGCTCGGCTACCTGTCCGACCTCGCCCTCGGCAGCCTGCTGGTATTGCTGCTGCACCGTCGGCCATGGTGGCTGGCCCTGCCGGTGCTGCTGGCCTGGGCAGCGCTGTGGGTGGCTTCGGCCGAACTGGTTAGCGCGGTAGGCCGGCTGCCAACCAGCGCCGACCTGACCTACCTGGTCGACCCGCAATTCATGGAAAATTCGACAGGTGGCGGCCTGGCGCACCCCTGGCTGCCCCTGACCCTTACTGTCGGCCTTCTGGGCTGGCTGGTCACCGTCTGGCGCGGCCGTACCCAACGCAGCATGCCGCTGCCCCGCAAGGCATGGGCCATTCCAGTGCTGCTGTTCGGTGCTCACTGGGGCAGCCAGCAGTTGGCACCCACCGACGCCGACCAGTGGCGGCAGTACAACCTCACTCACCAACTGATGTCAGCCGGTGTCGGCAGCCTGGAGCGCACGGTCGAAGGCTGGATGGGCCACACGCAAACCTTCACACCGCTGGCCAGCAGTGGCCTGACCCAATCCGACCTGAACGGGCAGCGGCTACTGGCCGGGCCAGGCAGCGCTCGCAACCTGCTGGTCATCACGGTGGAAGGTATCCCCGGCGCCTACCTGCGGCCCAACCGCCAGGCCCTGCACAGCCGCTTCGACGAAGACCTGATGCCAAAGCTCAGCCAATGGGCCGAGCGCGGCATGAACACACCGGACTACGTGCTGCATACCCACCAGACCATCCGCGGCCTGTACGCGATGCTGTGTGGTGATTACGACAAGCTGGCCAATGGCACGCCCAAAGGCGTAGAGCTGCTGACCCAGAACGAACGCAACCAGGCCTGCCTGCCAGCGCAACTGCGCCAGGCTGGCTTCACCACCCACTACCTGCAAGGTGCCGGCCTGCGCTTCATGGCCAAGGACCGCATCATGCCGCATATCGGTTTCGACTCGGTGCATGGCCTGGAGTGGTTCCGCAACAAGAACTACCTGGACTTCCCGTGGGGCAAGGATGACCGGGCGTTTTTCGAAGGGGCGCTGGACTATGTCGGCCAATTGCAGAAACAGGACAAGCCATGGATGCTGACCCTGCTCACGGTGGGTACCCACCAGCCTTACTCCGCCCCAGCCGAGTACCTTGAGCGCTATGCCACGCCAAAACAGGCAGCGGTTGCCTACCTGGACGACGCGCTGGGGGCTTTCCTCGACAACCTCGAACGCCAAGGCGTGCTAAAAGACACCCTGGTGGTAGTGACCTCCGACGAGTCCCATGGCATCGACGGCGTGCGCCTGGCGTCGTCCTGGGGCTTCAACCTCACCCTGGCGCCAGAGCAGGCGCAGTTGCCGCCTGTCAAACGCGGCACCTATGGCCATATCGATATGGCCACTTCCCTGCTCGACTACTTTGCGCTGCCTATCCCCATGGCGCTTGGCGGCCGTTCGCTGTACCGCGACTACGACACGGGCCGCGAGATGATTTCCTACACCAACGGCATGCTGCGCTACCACGACGGGCAGGGCGTCTTCACCGAGTGTGACTTCCAGCAACGCTGCCGGCGTTACGCCAGCGAGGGTTTCATTGCCGACCAGGCCCGCTACCTGGGCCAGGGTGACAGCTTGCTGGGCCAGCAGATCGGCGCCCTGGCCGGGGTGCTCGACCAGTCACTGCTGCAAACCCCGCTCAACCTGCGTTACCAGTTCGGCGGCCCTTCGCCGATCAAGTTGCGCAAGCGCATTCACGATGACTGGGCCGATAACCTGATCGGCGCCCAGTACCTGGAAATGCCGGGAGGCTCTCATACCCGCGTGCGGGTCAAGGTGCGCTCGCTGGACCCCAAGCGTGTGGCCTACATCCAGCTCAAGGCCAAGCAACTGGAACAGGACGTACCGCTGGGCTTGCCTGCTGAACTGAGGGTCACCGCCGACGAACCCCTGGAAATGGAGTTCAGCTTTGACAACCCGACCGAGCGCAAAGCGTTTTCCTTTCACTTGCTAGGCTACGGCGGCGGCAAGGTTGAAGTCAGCGACTTCAGCGTGATCACCGCGCTGCCCGGCGAAGATGACGCAGAAGATGAACTGGCCGAGGGGCATATCGCCCATTCGGGCTGAGCGACGTACCGCTCATCGCATGGCCACCGGTGCCTGTCGAATAGAACAGAGCGTGCTCGTCTAGTGTGTGAATCCCCCAGCGTGGAGACAGCACCATGAGCACAAGCGAAAGCAGGCATCCGGTGGCTTCCCGTAGCCAGTGGCTGGCGGCCCGCCAGCAACTGTGGCTGCACGAAAAAGCCTTTACCCATCACCGCGACGCATTGGCAGCAGCCCGTCGCGCCCTGCCCTGGGTCAGGGTCGAGCACGACTATCAGTTCCAGGGGCCGGACGGCGAACTGAGCCTGGCCGACCTGTTTGCGGGGCGCAGCCAGCTGTTGCTTTACCACTTCATGTTCGCCGAGGGCTGGAGCGAAGGCTGCCCCGGCTGCTCGTTCCTGGCCGACCATTTTGACGGTGCCAACCTGCACCTTGCTCACCACGATGTGTCGCTGGTGGCGGTATCGCGAGCGCCGTATGCCGAGTTTCAGGCGTTCCGTCGGCGCATGGGCTGGCAGTTTCCCTGGTACTCGTCACAGGGCAGTGGTTTCAACGAGGACTTTGGCGTCAGTGTCGCCAGCGAGGGTGAACGGCAGTACAACTATGCGCCGTATGACGGCAGTGAAAGCGAACTGCCCGGCTTGAGTGCGTTTTACCGCGAACCGGACGGCAGCGTGTACCACACCTACTCCACCTACGCCCGCGGGTTGGACATTCTGGTCAACACGTACAACTTCCTGGACATTGCGCCACTGGGGCGCAACGAAAGCGGGACTATGGACTGGGTGCGGCACCATGACCGCTATGAAGGGCAGCCAGACAAGCCACACTGCTGCCACAACTGACCAAACCAGACGCAATCGTTGCTGGAGCGGCCTTGTGTCGCGAAAGGGCTGCAAAGCAGCCCCCGGATTTCAGCGCGGACGCGAATACTGCCGGGGCCGCTTCGCGGCCCTTTCGCGACACAAGGCCGCTCCTGCAAGAGCCCGCGCAGTACGGATATCGCTATTAGCCACGCACACCCAGCATCCCGCGCTCGACAATGAAATCAATCACTGCCTGCAACCCCTCACCCTTCTTCAGGTTGCTGAAGGTCCACGGCCGCTGCGGGCGCATGCGCTGGGTGTCGCGCTCCATCACTTCCAATGAAGCCCCTACATAAGGCGCCAGGTCGGTCTTGTTGATCACCAGGAAGTCCGACTTGGTAATGCCTGGCCCACCCTTGCGCGGAATCTTCTCGCCTTCGGCCACGTCGATCACGTAAATGGTCAGGTCAGCGAGCTCCGGGCTGAACGTGGCGCTGAGGTTGTCACCGCCGCTTTCGACGAAAATCACTTCAAGGTTGCCAAACTTGCGCGCCAGCGCCTCGACGGCAGCCAGGTTCATCGAGGCGTCTTCGCGGATCGCCGTGTGCGGGCAGCCGCCCGTTTCCACGCCCACAATGCGCTCCGGCTCCAGGGCGCCAGCCTCGGTCAGGATGCGCTGGTCTTCCTTGGTGTAGATGTCGTTGGTGACCACGGCGATCTGGTAATGGTCGCGCATGGCCTTGCACAACGCTTCCAGCAGTGCAGTCTTGCCGGAACCGACCGGGCCGCCGACACCGACGCGCAGGGGTTGTTGATAGCTTTGCATGAAGGCAGTCCTCAGGAACGGAACAAACGGGTGTATTGAGTTTCGTGACGCGATGACGCAATGGCCAGCAATGGCAGGCCGCCACCGAGCTGGTCATCGCCCAGGGCCAATGCCCGGTCGAGGGCTGCCGGCAAGCCGGTGCCCAGGTCGCGCAGCAAGGTCTGGGCAGCCTGCTGGCCGAAAGGCACCAGCTTGACTCCGGCCATTACCGCGCCCTCCAGCCAGGCAAAGCCATAGCCGAGGGCCAGCGGGCGCAGCGGGATTGCCCAGTGCGCAGCCAGCCAGGCCATGCCGCCCAGTTGAGTCAATTCAAGGCTGGCACGCCAGGCCGGGGCCTGGCCCAATTGCCAGCCATCAAGCAGCCGGGCCAGCGCCGCGCCGCGCTGCTGTTCTTCCAGGCGCAACTCGGCGGTCTCGCGGTTGGCCAGCAGAAAACGGCTCCAGTGGGCGAACGCCGCGGCATCCTCGCCCTGGCAAGCGTGGTACAGACGCGCCAGCACCGGCCAGTCGAGGCAGGCCAAGGTGTCATCGACCTGCTCCCGCTGCCAGGCCGCAAAACCGTCCGCGCCCCTTACCCAGCCCGCCTCGACTGCCCACTCCAGACCTTGCGAGTAGGTAAAGCCCCCCACCGGCAAGCCGGGGCTGGCCAGCTGCAGCAGGCGCAGCAATGCCAGGTCGCTGTCCATCAACCGGCCAGCACCAGCGCGGCGCCGGCCAGCAAGCCACCGCCAAAGGCCTTCTGCAGGCCACTGTGCCGGCGCAACAGGCAACCGACCGCAAAGCCCGCCGCCAGCAGCAAGCCGCTGACCGCGACAAACCCTGCGCTGAATTGCCAGAACGCGCTGGGCGTGGCTTCCACCCCATGAGCCCAGCCGTGGAACAAGGCGAACACCGGCATGGCCATGGCCAGCAGCAACTGGCGGCTCGGCAGCAGCACTGCCCCGGCAGCCACCAGCAGCGACAGGGCGATCAAGGTTTCCATGCCCAGCATGTCACCAAACAGGTGGCCACACACCGCGCCGCCAAACATCGCCGCCAGGGTTGCCAGGGGCAACGTCAGGCTGCGCCCGGTCAATGCAGCGAGCACCCCGGTGCCCAGCAGCATCAGCAGGTGGTCAAGGCCGGTCAGCGGGTGCAACAGGCCGTCCTGCAGCGGGTTGCTGTCATGGCCAGGGTGGGCGAAGGCTGGCAGGGCCAGCATCAGCAGAAACAGGGCGAGCGTCTTCTTCATTGGTTGCTCCAAGGCAGTTCAGGAATGGGCAGGCAGGCGTACAAACGGGTGATCGTTGCCGTGTGCATGGCTGTGGCCATGCGGGGCGCTCTGGTAGGCCCCCGCTTCGGGTTCGAACGGTGCCTGTTCGGCCTCTACCGTCAGGCCCAGGCCACGCAGCATGTCGCCCAGCACATGGTCGTGCTGGAAGCGCAACAGACCAGGCTCGATCTGCAGGGGCACGTGGCGGTTACCCAGGTGATAGGCCGCGCGAGCCAGCAGGTGTGGATCGGCGCAGCGCACCGTCGACACTGCTTCGGGCGCCGCCAATACGCGGATCAACTGGCTGCCGTCAGCATCGGCAAGCAGCTCTCCCCCGCGCAACAGGTGGCCGCGCTCCAGCATGAGCCCGGCTTCGCGCCCATCGTCCAGGGTTACCCGCAGGCGGCTCTTGATGCGGCTGTCCACGTCCAGGGTGACGGTGCCGCTTACAGCAAGCGTGCCGGGGTCGGTGATACGGCGGGTCAAGACAATCATCGGTGCTCCTTCAAAACAGGAAATAACGCTGTGCCAGCGGCAGTTCGCTGGCGGGCTCGCAGACCAGCAATTCGCCGTCGGCACGCACCTGGTAGGTCTGCGCATCGACTTCGATCAGCGGCTGCAAGGTGTTGTGGACCATGTCCGGCTTGCGCACGCGGCGGCAGCCGTTGACCACCCCAATCAGGCTGCGCAGGTTCAGCTCCTCGGCCAGGCCGCGGTCCATTGCCGCCTGGGGCAGGAAGGTCATGCGCGTGGCATGCCGTGCGGCGCCGAGGGCGCCGAACATCGGCCGGTAGTGCACCGGCTGCGGTGTGGGAATGGAGCCGTTGATGTCGCCCATGGGCGCGGTGACGATCATCCCGCCTTTGATCACCAGGGCCGGCTTGACCGCGAAGAACGCCGGCGACCACAGCACCAGGTCGGCCAGCTTGCCCGCCTCCACCGAACCCACTTCGTGGCCAATGCCGTGGGTTAACGCGGGGTTGATGGTGTACTTGGCGATGTAGCGCTTGACCCGGAAGTTGTCGCTGTAGGCCGTGTCTGGCGCCAAAGGCCCACGACGCAGTTTCATCTGGTGGGCAACCTGCCAGGTGCGCAGCACCACTTCACCGACCCGGCCCATGGCCTGAGAGTCGGACGAGGTCATGGCAAATGCACCCATGTCGTGAAGGATGTCCTCGGCAGCGATGGTTTCGCGGCGGATGCGCGATTCGGCAAAGGCCACGTCCTCCGCAATGCTCGGGTCCAGGTGATGGCAGACCATGAGCATGTCCAGGTGCTCGTCCACGGTGTTGACCGTGTACGGCAGGGTCGGATTGGTCGAGGATGGCAGCACGTTGGCCTGCCCCGCAGCGCGAATGATGTCCGGCGCGTGGCCACCGCCGGCACCTTCGGTGTGGAAGGTGTGGATGGTCCGGTCGCCGATGGCCGCCAGGGTGTCTTCGATGCAACCGGACTCGTTGAGGGTGTCGGTATGGATCGCCACCTGGACGTCCATTTCCTCTGCAACGCCCAGGCAGCAGTCGATAGCCGCCGGGGTCGAGCCCCAGTCTTCATGCAGCTTGAGGCCCACCGCACCGGCCGCGATCTGCTCACGCAGCGCTTCTGGCCGCGAGGCATTGCCCTTGCCCAGCAAACCGATGTTGATGGGCAGACTGTCGGCGGCCTGTAGCATACGCGCCAGGTACCAAGGGCCAGGCGTGCAGGTGGTTGCATTGGTGCCGGTGGCCGGGCCGGTGCCGCCGCCGATAAAGGTCGTGACGCCGCTGTTCAGTGCCTCGTCCACCTGCTGCGGGCAGATGAAATGGATATGCGAATCGACACCCCCCGCCGTCACGATCTTGCCCTCGGCCGCGATCACTTCGGTACCGGGGCCCACCGGGACGTTGACGCCCGGCTGCACATCCGGGTTCCCGGCCTTGCCGATCACCGCGATACGCCCGTGCTTGATGCCGATGTCGGCCTTGACGATCCCCCAGTGGTCGATGATCAGCGCGTTGGTCAGCACCAGGTCCATGGCCTCAGCGGCCAGCATCTGGCCCTGCCCCATGCCGTCGCGGATCACCTTGCCGCCCCCAAACTTCACCTCTTCGCCGTAGATTGTGTAGTCCTTCTCCACCTCTACCCACAATGCCGTGTCGGCCAGCCGCACGCGGTCGCCCACGGTGGGCCCGAACATGTCGGCATAGGCCTGGCGGGAAATACGGCTCATACCCTGCCCTCCAGCGGGCCCATCACCTTGCCCTGGAAGCCATAGACTTCACGCTTGCCGGCGTAGGCCACCAGTTGCACAGTGCGCGCCTGGCCAGGCTCGAAGCGCACGGCGGTGCCGGCCGGGATATCCAGGCGAAAGCCCAAGGTTGGCGCACGATCGAACACCAGCGCCTCGTTGACTTCGTAGAAGTGGTAGTGCGAGCCGACCTGCACCGGCCGGTCGCCGTGGTTGGCCACACTGACACTGACCGTTTCCCGGCCGCTGTTCAGTTCGATGTCGCCAGCGGCGACCTGGATTTCACCTGGGATCATGCGGGGCTCCTGGGCAGTTTCAGACGATGGGGTCATGCACGGTCACAAGTTTGGTGCCATCCGGGAAGGTCGCTTCGACCTGCACGTCGTGGAGCATTTCGGCAATGCCGGGCATCACCTGCTCGCGCGTCAGCACTTCGCGCCCTTGGCTCATCAGCTCGGCAACGGTGCGGCCATCGCGGGCGCCTTCGAGCACGGCAGCACTTATCAGCGCCACGGCCTCCGGGTAGTTGAGCTTCAGGCCGCGGGCCAGGCGCCGTTCTGCCAGCAATGCGGCGGTGAACAGCAGCAATTTGTCTTTCTCTCTCGGGGTAAGCTCCATGGCGCTCTCTCAGGTAGCCCAGATACGCGGTGGGCAGGCTGGCAGGCCAAGGACGGCCGGGCGCAGCACATGCCACAGGCGTTGCAGGGTGCGTTGCAGGTGTTGGTTGTCATGGTCAAGCACACGGATAACCAGCAACGACCCCAACAGGGTCGCGCCGGCCGGGTTGGCCAGTTCATCGAGCAATGGGCGAACCTGCTCCAGCACCGCCTGGTCGGCGGGTGCTGCACAGAACGTAGCGAGCAGCGGGTGGCCACCGAGCTTGTCCAGGCGGCCGCCTTCGATACGCAGGCGTTCATGCAGGCCAACGTCGTCGGGTAGTTCAATATGCAAACAGCTGTCCAGGGCGCCCTGCTCGAAGCGCTCGTTCATGACAGGGCGCCCCAGGCACAGGGTTTCCCAGGCCAGCAGGCGCGCCCCGGGTTCGAGGGTGAAGCGGCTGTGGAGGCTGGCGCGGGCACCAGAAAAGAAGATGCTGTCCTGCGGCAACCATTCCAGTGTGCTGCCTGCAGCCAGCTGAAAACGCTGGGTCAGCCGCGCGGTCGGGCCGATGCTGCGGTAGAACTTGCTGGCACCGGGCATGGTCAGCAGCGCGTGGCTGTCGGGCTCCAGGTGGATATCCAGATCAAGGCGGTCGCCGGCGACGATGCCACCCGGCGGGTGCAGCACATAGACATGGCACGGTGCACCTTCCGGGTAGAAGGGCCGCTGCACCAAAAGAGGTCCGAAATGCCGACGCGCACCAAGGCGGGTCACATCGTCACGCCTGACAAAGCGCAACTGCAGGTGGGCACTCCAGCCTGCATCGTCTTGTTGTTGTTCAATCTGCTCCGCGAGCGACATCCTGCGGCCCCTGAAATCCGTGGCCTGCTGGCCGTTTAGAGGGTCCGGCGCGGGCAATGGCTAGCGCGCGCGGCCTGACCACTCGATCAAATTCGCAGGCTGGATATAGCAGGTTGCGGGCCAACTCCGCAGGTGAAGGCAGATGAAACTTCAGCTGTGGCCGCTCTGGCATCGGGCATGCGCGCAGATGGCGCACAAAGCGGGGGCGCGTGTCGGCCCCGTTTCAGTGCCGACATCCGTGCAAATAGGGCTGCTTTGCAGCCCTTCGCGGGCGCGCCCGCTCCCACAGGTATTACACAGGACTCAAGGTCTGCGAGGAGCCTGTGGGAGCGGGCTTGTCCCGCGAATGGACCGCAAACACAAGGACTCAGTAGTCGAAGCGGTCGACCGCTCGCCGGCGTTCGTTGTCGTCACGCCGGTCATAAATGGCGGTGGTCTGGATATTGGCATGGTGCGCCAGCTTCTGGGCAATCGACAGATCATGCTCTTCGATCACCCGGGTGATGAACGCCCGGCGGAAGTCGTGCGGCATGATTTTCACCCCCACTTGCGCACCGCGCTGACGGGCAATGTAGTAGATCGCATGCTTGGTGATACGCGCCCGGGTGATGTGGCTACCGCGGCGGATGCGGTTGAACAGGAACGGGTCGTCCTCTGCCCCTGCTGGCAGGTCCTGACGGCGCAAGTCCAGCCACGCCTGCAGCTTCTCGAACGCCCATGGCGGGGCGTACTTGATCAGTTGGTGGTTGCCCTTGCCCACCACCTGCAGGCTGCGCGCCTGGAAATCGACCTGGGCCAGGTCGATGTCCACCGACTCTGACTTGCGCATGCCGGTGCCATAGAGCAAGGCGATGATCGCCGCGTCGCGCACGCCTTGCGGCCGAGGGTCGGATGCGCACACCTCCATCAGTTCGCGAATCAGGCTGCGGCGCAGGTTGCGCCCTGGCGGCAGGCGGCTGCCGGTGGCCGGTTTGACCTCACGAATGCGCAGCAACTGCTCATGGTCGATCAGGCCCTGACGCCAGGCCTCGTTCATCACCCCACGAATGGCGTTGACATACAAAGACGAACTGTTTGGCGCATAACCGTCGGCACGCAGGGCCGACACCAAGGCAATCACATGGCCCGGCTCTAGCCGATGCCAAGGCACGTCGACGACATTGCAGTCGACAAAGCCAAGCCGGTCGGCAGCGTCCTGAAGGATGTAGCGCATGGTTTGCTGGCTGGAGGGGGCCAGGCGGTCCATGTACTGCAGCAGCGGATTTTTGGGGAGATCGGACAAAACGTGAACCCTGTAGCGAAGCGGCGGCCGGTCGTGAAACTGGCAAACCCTGAAGCAAGTCGAAACGACATGAAAACAAGTCCTGACGAATGCCAAGCGCGCATTCCATCAAGCCCCTGTGAAGTGCCATCACCTTGATATACAAGGCTTTGCAACTGGCATGGTTCGTGATCTTACCGCAATCGGAGCGTGCTTTTGTCATCAGCCGGCGTGCTGGCCGGCGCAGCCTTGGGCCACCATGCCGGAAACATCTGCTGCACCCGGGGCTCGGCGAAGCGTTCATCTATCAGCACCAGCACGCCCCGGTCCTGGTCTCCACGGATAACCCGGCCAGCCGCCTGGATCACTTTGCGCACACCCGGGTAAAGATAGGTGTAGTCAAAACCCGCACCAAATTGCCGACCCAGGCGTTGCTTGAACTGCTCGTTGACCGGGTTGACCTGCGGCAACCCCAGGGTGGCGACAAACGCCCCGATCAGCCGCGTACCTGGTAAATCCACGCCTTCGCCGAAAGCCCCCCCCAATACGGCAAAGCCAACGCCCCGGCCGTCGGCAACAAATCGATCAAGAAACGCCTGGCGGGCGGCCTCGTCCATCCCCGGGGCCTGGGCCCACAGGGGAATCTGCCCATGCCGCTCGGCCAACAGGTCGGCCACCTGCTGCAGGTATTCGAAGCTGCTGAAGAATGCCAGGTAGTTACCCGGCATGTGCTCATACTGCTGGGCAATCAGCTCCACGATCGGTACCAGAGAGGCTTGCCGCTGCTGGTAGCGGGTGGACACCTGGCTGGCAATCCGTACCTCCAGCTGCTCTGCGCGAAACGGCGCAGCCACTTCTAGCCAGGCGGTATCGGCCGGCATACCCAGCAAGTCGCTGTAGAAATGCCGCGGGCTCAACGTGGCGGAAAACAGCGTCACACTGCGCGCCGCCAGCATGCGTGGGGCCAACAGGCGCGCCGGGGTGACATTGCGCAGGCACAGGGTCGCCAGCCGGCGCTTGCGCGGGCCCTGGCGCTGGCTGATGTCGAACAGGAAGTGTTCATCGAACAGCTCGGCAACCCGGCTGAACTGCAAGGCCTGATAGAAGAACTGCAATACCTGCGGGTCCATGTGCGCGGGCATCTGGTTCATCTGCTCCTGAATCAGGCCGATGCACTGCTGCAAGGCGCGCAACAGCCCGTCAGGCAGCGACTCGCTGGCCTGGTACGGCGCACGCTGTTCTTTGTACAGCGCATTCCACTGCCGGTTCAGGCGGTCAAGGGCGCTGACCAGCCCGGGCGGTTTGCGCTGACGCAGGGCCAGCAGCTGCCCTTGGTCAAGGCTGGCGCTGTACATGCCACGACCACGCTCAACCAGGTTATGCGCTTCGTCAACCAGCACCGCAACGCGCCACTGGTTGAGCTGGGTCAGGCCGAACAGCAAGGCATGCGCATCAAAGTAGTAGTTGTAGTCGGCGACCAGCACGTCGACCCAGCGCGCCATCTCCTGCCCCAGGTAATACGGGCAAACCTGGTGCGCCAAGGCCACTTCGCGCAGGTTGGCACGGTCGAGCAACGGCAGTGTTGCGGCGGCCTCACGCGCTGCCGGCAAGCGGTCGTAGAAGCCAGCGGCCAATGGGCAGGACTCGCCATGACAGGCTTTGTCCAGGTACTCGCAGGCCTTGTCGCGGGCAATCAACTCCAGTGTGCGCAAAGCAGGTTGTGGCGCAGCATCAGTGATCTGACGCATGGCATCAAGGGCCAGCGCCCGGCCCGGCGTCTTGGCGGTGAGAAAGAACAGCTTGTCCAGCTGCTGCGGCACCATGGCTTTCAGCAGCGGGAACAACGTACCAAGGGTCTTGCCAATGCCGGTGCTGGCCTGGGCCATCAGGCAACGCCCGGTGCTTACCGCCTTGTACAAGGTTTCGGCCAGCTGCCGCTGGCCCTGGCGAAACTGTGGGTAGGGGAAGCGCAGCGCCTGAAGGCCTTGGTCACGTTCGGCCAGGCGTCGTTGCTGGAATTGGGCCCAGCCTAGAAAGCGCTGGCACTGGGTTTCGAAGAAGGCCCGCAATTCAGCGGACTCATAGTGCTCACTGAACAGTGTCTGCTCATCGCTGTCCACGTCCAGGTACACCAGCGCCACCTCAATGGCGGACAGTTGTCGTGCCTGGCACATCAACCAGCCATAGACCTTGGCCTGTGCCCAGTGCAACTGACGGTGATTGGCGGGTTGACGCGCCAAGTCGCCACGGTGCGTCTTGATCTCTTCCAGGCGGTTGCTGCCAGGGTCGTAACCGTCGGCGCGGCCCCGCACCTTGAGGGTTTCGAATTGGCCTTCAAGGGTGATTTCCGACTCGTAGCCCGCAGCCCTCCGTGCCACTACCCGCTGATGCCCTTCGATGCCTTCCTGAGCGCTGGGCGACGGCGTGAAACGCAGGTCCAGGTCACCAACCTTGGCGCTGAACTCGCACAGAGCACGCACCGCAATGCTGTAGCTCATGGCGCTTCGCGCCAACGCACATGGCACACCGCAACGGGCAGACCGTGTTGCCTGCAGAATTCCAGCCAGCGCAACTGGTTGTCCTGCAGGCGGTCACCGGGCCCCTTGACCTCGACCATGCGGTAACGGCCCTGCTCTGGCCAGAACTGAATCAGGTCGGGCATGCCCGCGCGGTTGCTGCGAATATCCTGCAACAGGCGCAGAAAGCACTGTTTCAGCTGGGCTGCCGGAAGGCAAGCCAGGGCCTGCTCCAGCAGTGGCTCGCTGAGCATGGACCAGAACACGAACGGCGACTGCAGGCCCTGCTTGCCCCTGTAGCAGTCGAGTATCGCCTGGCGATGGCTGCCATCGTCCAGCCGGCCCAGACAAAAATCGAACAGCGCACTGCGCCGTTGCTGGAAGTCACTGTCATGCAGGTCCTGTGGCGCCGCCTGGAACGGGTTGAAAAACGCGCCGGGCACCGGCGCAAAGATAGCCTCCCAGCACAACAGGCCAAACAGGCTGTTGAGCAACGTGTTCTCCACGTAATGCACCTGGCCGCCTTCTTGTGCCAGGTGTTGTCGCACGGCTTCCTCCACACCCAGCGCAGCGTGCTCGCGGGGCAGTTCGAGCTCGATCAGCTCCAGCGGCGTGGCCCGCTGGCGCCGCTGTGGCGGGCCGCCGAGCTTACGCGCCAAGCGTGGCAGCATGCGCTCGAGTGCTTGCACCTCCAGTGCATTGGCTGGTGCCGCAGCAAGTTGCAGTGCCAGCGCGTGGGCATGGGGCCACTGTTCGGTGCGCTCAAGTACACGCACCTGGCGAATGCGCGCCTGGGCATGGTTGCACTGCGCATACACGGCCATGGCCAGGTCCCACTCCCCCAGACGCTCGCATTGTTGGCCCAAGGCGAATTGCAGGCGCGCATGGCGCCTGGCCAACCAAGGGTTCTCGCTGTGCAGGCCTTGTAGAGTCGCCAGGATCGGCACTGGATCGCCGCCCTGCTCCAGGCGCTCGGCGCACTGATGCAAAGCCATGGCCAGGTCGATATCGTCACGTTGCTGCAAGGCGCGGGAATCTGTGCTGAACGGTACTTGCTCGTAGCGCAACAGGCCAAGGTCGGCCAGGACGAAATCTGACCAGTCCTGGTAAAGGTTGCCAAAGAACAACAACCGGATACGGTCGCACAGGGGCTGCAAGCACCACTGGAGAATGCGCACCTCGCTGTCCGGGAACCACTCGAGCAGTGATCGGGCCGCCAGCTCCAAAGGCTGCAGCTGTGCCAACAACTCATGCTTGGCGGCCCGCGGGCGGCTCAGTTGCCGGGCGAAGCAGCGGGCCAGCTCCTCCTTGCGCAGCAAGGCAAACAGCTGCTCCAGTTCCAGTTGCTCGGGTTCCCGCACCCAGCCAAGAACCTGCAACGGCTGCAGCGCCAGCGCGCTGTCGCCGATTTCGGCGTAGTCGAGCCGGTCGCTGCGAAACAACTCGCCTTTGCGCATGACCATGCGCACCATCAAGGCCTGGGCTGGCGCGTGCAGTTGGCTGAAGGCACGGATGAAAGCCAGTTCCTGCTCATCGAGCAGGTCCTGGTAGCGTTGTTCGACCCACAGCACTACCTGGCGGAAGTTGTGCAGGTAATAGAAAGGGTCGTCGACAGAATGGGCGATCACGGGCTGAAGTCAGATTGCGGTATCAGGCACTGTTTATACATACAGATAAACGTGCCTGACAAGAGCCGTGGGTCAGTCCATTGACGCTCCTACAGGGATTACTTGACGTTTCCGGGTTACTTGGTTGCCGGGACCCTCTCCCCTGCCGCGTCCTTGGCACTGCCAATCGGCGCCTGCAGCAGCAGGAAGTACGCCACCGCCGAGCACAGTGCCACCCCCGCGCTGATCATGAACGCCGTGGTGAACGAACCCGAGTACTGGATGCTGAAGCCGGTAATGACGCTGAACTTGCGGCTGCCCAGCACGGTCATGCCACGCTTCACCAGCCAGTCGCAGAAGCGCCCCGCAACGATTGTGCCCGCCGCACCAAAGCCATACCGATCAGTAGCAGGAACACAACAGTGATGCGCTGGTACTTCTTCATAGGGTTCATGTGTCGACCTTTTATTATTATTGTTGCCGCGCTGTCAGCGCCTTGGCGATCCATCGAGCGTGCTGCGCCCCTCCCTGGCGCAGCGTGTTGTTCAGGGCTGGCGGGCGGTGGCTGCGACCTCCAGCAGGCCACGCCGGCCAAGGTTGTCGATCAACGCGCGCAGGCCAAACGCCCACTGCGGTGCCTGGTCGCTGGTGGTCACCCGGTTGCACAGAGTGCCCAGTTGCGGGTTGCTGATGGTCACCACGTCGCCCGGCTTGTGAGTAAAGCCATTGCCTGGCTGGTCACGGTCCTGCTTGGGGGCGAACAGGGTACCCAGGAACAGCACCATGCCGTCGGGGTACTGATGGTTTTCGTTGAGGGTTTGCTGCACCAGGTCTTGCGGGTCGCGGCTGATCTGGCGCATGGAACTGCGGCCAGACAGGATGAAGCCGTCTTCGCCTTCAACACGCAGGTCCACTTCGGCGTTGCGCACATCGTCAAGGCCGAAGCTTTCGTCAAACAGGCGCAGCAGCGGGCCCAGGGCGGTAGAGGCGTTGTTGTCCTTGGCCTTGGACAGCAGCAAGGCGCTACGCCCTTCGAAGTCGCGCAGGTTGACGTCGTTGCCAAGCATCGCGCCCTTGATGCGGCCATCACTGGACACCGCCAGCACCACTTCCGGCTCTGGGTTGTTCCAGCTGGACTTGGGGTGGATGCCGATAGCGGCCCCGTGGCCAACCGCCGACAGCGGCTGGGCCTTGGTGAACACTTCGGCATCCGGGCCGATGCCCACCTCCAGGTATTGCGACCACAGGCCCTGCTCCACCAGCACTTTGCGTAGCGCTTCGGCCTGGGCGGAGCCGGGCACGATCTGCGACAGGTCGGCGCCGATGCGGCTGACCAAGGTGTCACGGATTGCATCGGCCTTGGCCGGGTCGCCCTTGGCCTGCTCTTCGACCACACGTTCCAGCAAGCTGGTCGCAAAGGTCACGCCTGCGGCCTTCACCGCCTGCAGGTCGATGGGTGCCAGCAGCCATGGCTGACTGGGGTCGCGCTGGCTCGGATCGCTGTTGTCCAGCAACACCGATAGCGCAACCAGTGGCTCGGCCAGCGGCAAGGCGCGCAGATAGGCCACCGGGTCGGTCACTTCCAGCAGGGCCGAAACAGTCGCCACGTGGCTGCTGATATCGTAGACGGCGCCAGCTTTCACCAGCACCACCGCGGGGCCCTGGTCCGCCAGCCAGACCCGCCCTACCCAGCTCCCACTCTCGAAAACACTGGCGTTCTGGTTCAGCGACAGCGGTTGATTGGCGTTCGATCGATCAGTCATCTGTGTACCCTTGGTGTGCATTATTGGGAAAGTGCCGGCAGTTGCAGTTGGCCGGCCAGGCGGTCGAGGTCCGCCAGCAGTTCAGGCGAGAGGGTCATGCCCTGTTCCCCACCAGGCCCCGGTCGGTATAGGGCTTGAGATAGGCGGCCAGGCAGCCGATGTGCGAAGCACGGCGCACCACCGCAATACCGATGCCCTGCGCAGTCGCCCCCTTTGCCGCACAATCCAGCGCACGGCTGACGCAGTAAGGCCCCAGCAGGTAGTGGCCATCGAACACGCTGGAGACGTCACTGTGCGACACCTGTTCCAGTGCCTGCGCACGGGCCTTGACCGTTCCTTCCAGCATGCCGCCGATGTAGCGGCTGACCAGGTTCAGGCCGTGGGTGCGGTGCCCGAGCAGTTCACCCTCGAGCAGTACCTGGGTCACCACCTGGGCGACTTCGGCATCGGCGCCGGCCTTTTCGAACAGTTGCTCGACAAAGGTGGTGAGCGCTTGCACGTTGAAATGTGTGGCTTGAGTCATGGGTGTCATCTCGTAGGCGGAACAGAAGCGGTCAATCAGGTCACTGCACCGATCTGCCAGGGCACAAACTCGTTCTGCCCATACCCGTGCTGTTCGCTCTTGCTGCGTTCCCCGGAAGCAATGCGCAACATCTGTTCGAAAATGTACGCACCACGCTCCTCGATAGTGGTGGAGCCGTCGGCAATGCCGCCGCAGTTGACGTCCATGTCCTCTTGCTGGTGTTCGAACACCCGGTTGTTGGTTGCCAGCTTGATCGACGGTGCCGGAGCACAGCCGTAAGCCGAGCCGCGCCCGGTGGTGAAGGCGATCAGGTTAGCCCCGCCGGCCACCTGGCCGGTGGCCGAGACCGGGTCGTAACCGGGGGTATCCATGAACACCAGGCCTTGGGCACGCACAGCTTCGGCGTACTGGTACACATCGACCAGGTTGCTGGAGCCCGCCTTGGCCACTGCGCCCAGCGACTTTTCGAGGATGGTGGTCAGGCCCCCGGCCTTGTTGCCGGCTGAAGGGTTGTTGTTCAGCTCGGCGTTCATGCGCTGGCAGTAGTCTTCCCACCAGCGGATGCGCGCCACCAGCTTTTCGCCGACCTCACGGGTGACCGCGCGGCGGGTCAGCAAGTGCTCGGCGCCGTAGATTTCCGGGGTTTCGGACAGGATCGCCGTACCACCGGCCGCCACCAGACGGTCGACCGCGTTGCCCAGTGCCGGGTTGGCGGTAATGCCGGAGTAGCCATCGGAGCCGCCACATTGCAGGCCGACCACCAGGTGCCGTGCGCTGACCGGTTGGCGCTGGACATGGTTGGCCTCGGCCAGCAGGCTGCGGACCTGCTCGATGCCGGCAGCGATGGTTTTCGACGTGCCGCCGATGCCCTGGATGGTGAAGGCACGCAGCTGCGCACTGGCTTGCAGCCCCTGGGTTTCCAGCAGGCTTTCGATCTGGTTGGTTTCGCAGCCCAGGCCAATGATCAGTACCGCAGCAAAGTTGGGGTGCACGGCGTACCCGCCCAGGGTACGGCGCAGCAGGCCAAGGGCTTCCCCGCTGGGGTCCACTGCGCAACCGGCACCGTGGGTCAAGGCGACCACGCCGTCGATGTTCGGGTAGTCGGCCAGCACCTCGGGGTGAATGTCACGGCGGAAGTGGTCGGCCACAGCCCGGGCCACGGTCGCCGAGCAGTTCACCGAGGTGAGAATGCCGATGTAATTACGGGTGGCAACACGCCCATCGGCGCGCACGATGCCCTGGAACACTGCTTCGCTACCCGGCAAGCTGCGCGTGTCGACACCAAAGGCATAGTCGCGAGCAAAATCACCCATCTGTACGTTGTGCACATGCACGTGGTCGCCGGCATCAATGGCCTGCGAAGCAAAACCGATAATCTGCCCGTAGCGGCGTAGCGGCTGGCCCTGCTCCACGCGTTCGGTCGCGAGTTTGTGGCCCGAAGGAATCGGCTGACGCACGGTAATCGCCTCGGCATCCAGATGCAGGCCTTGCGGCAAGGCCTGGCGGGCGATGAGCACATTGTCCAGCGGGTTGAGGCGGATGACGGCAAGGTCACCGGACTTGGCAATCAGTTGCATGGGACCTCTCAGGTAGTGCAGCGAGCTTCTTGTTATGGCTGTTGCCACTGTAAGAAGCCTTGGGCAGCATTCCCAATGAGATGATCCGATCAAGCGATAACCAATGGTTATCGGAAGTTGTAATCGGGCGGTGATCCCTGATCGTCTAAAAGCCTGTCTTCAATTACTCAGGCCTGCACACACCCTGTGGGAGCGCCTGAACCATCAGGCCTTGCCCGAGGCGGTTGCAGCCGTACCTTCCTTTTGTCGCTGCCTGGCGCCCTCCAGCAAAATCTCGACAAACGCCCGGGCCGAAGCGCTCAGCGGTTCATCCTTGCGGGTAACCACGCCATACTCCAGGGCGGGTACGTGCAAGGGGCTGCGCAACTCCCTGAACTGCCCGCTGGCCAGCTGCGCGACAACCATCGAGCGCGGCAACATGGCAATCATCGGAGCCGACTGCAGTAACTGCAGGAACATCGGCATGGAGATGGTCTCGACGCTGTCAGCCGGCGTGGCGATACCCGCCACCCGGAAGGCCTGCTCCAGGCGGTTGCGAATCGGCGTGCCCACCGGGTACAACACCCACGGCCAGTCGCCCAACGCCGCCAGGGGCGGGCTTTCCAGCTGGTTAAGCGGGTGCTCGCTGTTGACCACCAGGCTGAACGGTTCGGGCTCCAGAGGCTGGAAGTCGAACAACTGGCTGAAGCGCTCTTCGGTAAAGCGGCCAATCATGATGTCGAGCTTGTTCTGCTCGAGCATGGTCAGCAGGTGATCACTGGAATGCTCTACCACTTCAATCGACAACAGCGGGCTGCGCGCCTTGATCGCAGCGATGGCCTGCGGCAGGACCAGTGCAGTGGCGGCAAAGATGCCGCCGACGCGGATAAAACCGTGCCCGCCGTTGCGCAGGCGGTTGACCTGGTCGACGAATTGCTGCGACTCGGCTAACGCACCCTGGGCATAACGCACCACATATTCACCCAGCTCGGTGGGCGGCATGCTGCGTGGCAGGCGCTCGAACAGGGCAAAGCCGAACTGCTCTTCGAGATCGCGCAGCATCTTGCTCAGGGCCGGCTGGCTGAGGTTCATGCGCGTGGCGGTTGCGTGCATGTTGCGGGTGCGCGCCAGGGTGTCGATCAGCACCAGGTGCTTGTAGCGGATCCAGTTGCAAAAGCTGGAATGGGTCAGGTCCGGCGACATCGGCGGCAGGCCTCAGGCAGGTGAAAAGGCAGGGTTATTGCGCCCGCAGGTAGCGCAGCAAGGTATCCAGGGCAACCGAGTTGGGCCGCGAGCGCAGGGTCAGCACGCCCAGGTTGGCCATGGCCAGCGGCAGCTCTACCGGCAAAATGGCCACCATGCCATAGCGGGCATAATGCTCGGCTACGTCATTGGGCACCACCGCAATCATCTCGGACGCTTCGAGCATGGCAGTGGTGGCCAGAATCGAGGCGGTTTCAACAATGTCCAGTGACTGCACCATGCCCCCGGCCTGCAGGGCACTTTCAACACGGCGGCGCATCGGGCTGCCGATAGGATGCAGTATCCAGGTCAGGGCCACCAGGTCAGCCAATTGCAACCCGGCCGCCGCCGCCAGAGGGTGCCCGGCGCGGGCAATCACGCGCATCTGCTCACCGCCTTCAAACAGTTCGATGTTCAGGTCCTGGCTGTCGCTCTGGTCTGGCAGGCGGCCTACCACCATGTCGAAGTCGCCGCGCAACAACGCCGGCAGCAAGGTATCGCTGGTGCCCACTTCCAGTGAAATGCGCACCTTGGGATGGTCGCGCTTGTAGGCCAGTACCGCCTTGGTCAGAACGCCGGGCACCGGGCCCATGACGCTGCCCACCCGCACCAGGCCCGAGGCCCCGCGCGCCAGTTCGGCGATTTGTGCCTGGGCATGCTCGAACTCATGTAACGCGTTCTGCGCATAGCGGATCATCACCTCGCCATAAAGCGTTGCTTGCATGCCCCGCGGCAAGCGCTCGAACAAACGCACGCCAAGGCGCTCCTCAAGCTGCTGCAGCAACAGGCTCGCCGCCGGTTGCGTGGTGTGCATCGCGGCGGCGGCACGGCGCAGGTTGCCGAACTCGCCCAGGGCATTGAGCAGCGTGATCTGGCGGCTGGAGACCTTCAAGGCGCCGAGGCTGGGTGGCGCCTGGATGGGGTCGAGTGGCAAGCGAGACATATCGAATCCGGTATCGCTGATTAAGAATTGGCGATTATGCCTGTATCGCTCGACAACCTACAGTCAGGTCTCCCAGCGCTTGAGCAGAACAAGAGTCGACCATGAGCATACGTATTACCCACCTGAGCGTTCGCGACATCCGTTTTCCGACCTCGCTGTCGCTGGACGGCTCCGACGCCATGAACAGCGCCCCCGACTATTCGGCAGCCTACGTGGTGCTGCACACCGACGCCGAGGCCCTTGAGGGCCACGGCCTGACGTTCACCATCGGCCGCGGCAACGAGATCTGCGCAGCAGCGGTGCAGTCGCTGGCACCCCTGATCGTCGGCCTCAGCCTCGAAGAAATCACCGCCGACATGGGCGGTTTCTGGCACCGTTTTACCGTCAGCGACAGCCAACTGCGCTGGCTAGGCCCTGAGAAAGGTGTGATCCACCTGGCCACTGCGGCCATCATCAACGCGGTGTGGGACCTGTGGGCCAAGCACGAAGGTAAACCGGTATGGAAACTGCTGGCGGACATGACGCCTGAACAGTTGGTGGGCTGCCTGGACTTCAGCTACGTCACAGACGTGCTCACCCCCGAGGAAGCCATTGCCCTGCTGCGCCGCCAGGCACCGGGTAAGGCCCAACGAGAGGCGCAGATGCTGCGCGAAGGCTACCCCGGCTATACCACCGCGCCAGGGTGGTTGGGTTACAGCGAAGAAAAAATGCGCAAACTGGCCCGTGAGGCCGTGGAGGATGGCTGGACCCACATCAAGCAGAAGATCGGCGCCGACCTGGAAGAAGACATCCGCCGCGCCAGCATCCTGCGCGACGAAATCGGTTGGGAACGCACCCTGATGATGGATGCCAACCAGGTGTGGGGCGTGGAGGAGTCAGTCGCCAACATGCGCCGCCTGGCCGCCTTCGAACCGCTGTGGATCGAAGAGCCGACCAGCCCGGACGACATTCTCGGCCACGCCACCATTCGCCAGCGCATCGCGCCGATCGGTGTGGCCACCGGTGAGCATTGCCATAACCGGGTCATGTTCAAGCAGATGTTCCAGGCCGGTGCGCTGGATTTCTGCCAGCTGGATGCCGCCCGACTGGGTGGCCTGAACGAAGTGCTGATCGTGCTGCTGATGGCGGCCAAGTACGACGTGCCGGTGTGCCCGCACGGCGGCGGTGTCGGGCTGTGCGAATATGTGCAGAACATCGCCCTGTTCGACTACATCGCAGTGTCTGCTTCGCTGCACAATCGGGTGCTGGAGTACGTCGATCACCTGCATGAGCACTTCATCGACCCGGTGGTGATCCGCCGTGGGCGCTACATGCCACCGCAACGCCCGGGCTACAGCATCGAAATGCATGCCGACACCCTGGAGCGCTACCAGTACCCCAACGGCGCGGTGTGGCTCGATATCAACCGTTCCTGAACAACACGCCTGGTGTGCCCGCTACGGGCACACCACCAGCACTTTTCACGGGGAAAAAAACAATGACAACCCTCACCCGTGCAGCGGCTTCGGCCCCTGCCGCCACCACCGAGCAGCGCCTGAATGGCCTGCTGTTACGCAAATTGATGCCACTGCTCATCGTCGTCTACGTGATGAGCTTTCTCGACCGCACCAACATCGCCCTGGCAAAAGCCAGCATGGGCATCGACCTGGGCCTGTCAGCAGCGGCCTATGGCCTGGGGGCGGGCCTGTTCTTCCTTACCTATGCATTGGCCGAAGTGCCGAGCAACCTGATCATGCACCGGGTGGGCGCACGCTTCTGGATTACCCGCATCATGATCACCTGGGGCCTGCTCTCGGCGGGCATGGCCTTCGTCCAGGGAGAAACGTCGTTCTATATCATGCGCCTGCTGCTAGGGGTGGCCGAAGCAGGCCTGTTTCCTGGGGTGATGCTGTACCTGACCTACTGGTTTGACCGTGAGCAGCGCGCCCGCGCCACGGGTTACTTCCTGCTGGGCGTGTGCCTGGCCAACATCCTCAGCGGCCCACTGGGCGGTGCCCTGCTGGAAATGGACGGCGTACTGGGCTGGCATGGCTGGCAGTGGCTGTTCGTACTCGAAGGCTTGCCCGCCGTGGCCCTGGCCGTTGTGGTGTGGAAAAAGCTGCCCGATGGCCCAGCCTCGGCGCCCTGGCTGTCGGCGGCCGACGCCCAGGACATCGAACGCCGCCTGGCGGCCGAACGGGCTGCCGCGCCCCAGCAGAGCAAGCTGGGGCAGATGTTCCGCGACCGGCAGATCTGGCTGGCGATCTCGGTGTACTTCGTGCACCAGATCACCATTTACACCGTGATTTTCTTCCTGCCCGGCATTATCGGCACTTACGCTGCGCTATCCCCCTTCCAGATAGGCCTGCTGACTGCCGTGCCATGGGTTGCTGCTGCCATCGGTGCTGCCACCTTCCCACGCCTGGCCACCTCGCCACGCCGTTGCCGCACCCTGCTGTTTGGCGGCCTGCTGACCATGGCGACAGGGTTGCTGCTGGCGTCGCTGGCCAACTCGTTCATCGGCCTGATCGGGTTTTCCCTGACCGCGCTGATGCTGTTCGTGGTGCAGTCGATCCTGTTTGTCTTCCCGTCCAGCAGGCTGAGTGGCAGCGCCCTGGCGGCGGGCCTGGCGTTCGTTACCACCTGCGGCCTGTTTGGTGGTTTCGTCGGCCCGTCGGTGATGGGCCTGATCGAGCAGACCACCGGCAGCACCCGCAACGGTTTGTGGATCATTGCCGCATTGCTGGTGCTGGCAGCGTTGCTCAGTACCCGCTTGCGCCAGGGGCAAGAGCATGCGCAGTCAGCGTGACACGCCGGCGGGCCGCCCACAACGCGGCTCCAGCGCCTGCGCCAGGCGCTCCACCGCCTGTTGCAGGTCACCCGGCTGGTCACCCAGCCACACCAGTGCCAGGTACTGCTGGTATCGCCCCTGCAGGCTGAACTGCCAGCCCGGCAGTGCATGCAAGGCGGAACCTGCCAACGCCGCAACAATGCAATCCCACTCCAGCGGTTGGCGAAAACGCACCCACAGCATTCGTCCGCCCTGGGGCATCTGCAACGCCACCCGCTGACCGAACTGCAACTCCAGCGCGCGTACCAGGTACTGTGTACGCCTGTGCAGGTCGGTACGCAGCTGGACAAGCTGCATCTCGATCTGCCTTTTGCCCAGCATCAGGGCAAGCGCTTGCAGGCGCAGCGGCGCAAGCCGAAATGCCCGTTCGGCAAACGCTTTGGCCAGTGCCGCGTCATGGCCCAGCACATAGGCGTAAGGTGCCTCGGCACCCACTGCCGCCTCGAATGCCCCCAGCACCAACAGCCAGCGGGGGTCGACCCAGTCGCGCAGGCGCGTGTGTGGCGGCCCGCTGTAACAGTGCTCACTGTCCAGGTCGTTTTCCAGCAACCAGACAGCATGCTGGTCCAGTAGCTGACCAAGCTGCTGCTGATAGTGCGGCGACACCAGCCGCCCTTGTGGCATGCCCAGGCAAGACGGCATGACCAGCATGCACACCGGCTCGCCGCCCAGCAACCGGGCCAAGGCACGCAGGTCCGGGTTGCCGCGGCTATCCGCAGGCACTTCCAGCACCCGCATGCCAGCACGCGCCAAAGCGCGCAACACCTGCCAGCAACAGGGCGACTGCACCAGTACCGTCCCGCCCTGCAAGGCAAGCCCTGCGAGCACCGTCTCCAGCAACGCTTGCACGTCAGGGGCCAATTGAACGTCCTCGGCACGCCAGTACTGGCTGGAGGAACGGGTATAACGCTCAGCCAAGGCATTGCGCAGACGGGAGTCGCCGAGCATCTCCCTGGGTGCAACGCTGCTGGCGCGCTGACGGGCCATGCGCCGCTCGTGGCCTAGCAGCGCACGCTCCAGCAGTGGCTGTACCGGCAAGGGAGACTGCGGGTACATGGGCGCTGCCTGCGCCTTTGCAGCGACCTGAGCGTAGTAGCCGGACCTCGGCAGACACTGGACCCGGCCTTCTTCCTCCAGCAGGTTGTAGGCACTCTGCACAGTCGCCAATGACACCCGCAACCGTCGGGACAGTGCACGTAACGACGGTAACTTGCAGGGGCCAACGCCTGAGCCCTGCTCGATCAACGCCTCCAGGTAGCGGTACACCTTGCGATAGGCGAACTCGCCGGGAACCGCTGGCCCTTTCAAGGCAACGCCACTGGGCTACGGCGGCGCCCCGACGAAGGCCGTGGCAGCAACCTGAGGTGCACATCGCGGCGGGCCAGGTTGCTCTGTAAGCGCCAGGCAGTCAGCGGCATGCGCCCCTCATAGATTGCCCGTAACTGCACCAGCGGCAGGCCACTGGTATTCACCAGCCAGTCCCGCACCGCATCGGGGCAGGGTTTGCCTTGCAGGGCCCGGTGCAGGTACGGCAGCGCTACCAGCATGTCTGCATGCCGGCACTGCAGAAAATGCTCGAGCTTCTTTCCCTGCCTGGCGAAGGGACTGAACAGCAGGCACACCAGTTGAGTCTGGTTGATACCGTAGGCTTTGCCCAGCGCCAGGGTGTGCCCATCGCGAGTCTTGCTATCACCCGACGGGTTCGCCAGCGAAAGCGCCGGGCGAGCGGCCTGCAGCTCCAGGCTGCGGGCGCGCAGTTGGTGCAACTGGGCCCGGGCGTACGGATCGACGAACGCCGCCAATGGCCAGGCATCATCGGCCTTTTCGAGACCAGCACCCAACATGGCATCCAGTTGCTGCCCTTCAAGCAGATGCGGCAGCAGGTCATCTATGGCAAGTAGCCGCAACGATGCCTCCTGCGCGGCATCGCCCTGTGTGGGCTTCGCCAGGCTGCCCGGCGAGGCATCGGCTGCGCCGTGCAACCGGCTCAGCCCGTGGGCCAGCGCCGCCAGGCAGTGATGCAACACATGGGGGCCGCGCTCCCCTGCCAGGCGCAGACTACGCCGGGCCCACGCCAGGTAGCGGCGCCGCTGGCGTACGGGAATGGCAGTGATCAAGACATCGGCCGGTGTCGCGGCCTGCAGCGCAGAACACGCGGCATCCGCCAGCTCCAGGTGCAGCCGGCTACCCAGCAGGGCTTCGGGCCTGGCATCGACCATGTGCCCGAACATCAGCAGGGCGTTTCTCGCCAGCAGCCAGCGGTCGGGCGCTGCCGAAGACCGACGGCTGAAGGGCACCACTTCGCGCCCTTCGATCATCTGTAACTGAACCCGCGGGTCATCCTGCATGAACAGGGCACTGAAACTGCCCTCGTGGAATTCCAACGTATCGCTGGCAGCCACCGGCAGGCTGACCACGAGTACCCGCAACTGAAAGGTTACCGGCGCACGCAGGGCAATGCTCAGTTGTGCCGCACGCAGCATGGCCAGCAACCTGGCACTGTGGCGATCGCAACCTTGCAGTACCAGCACGCGGAACGTACCGATATACTCTGGCCCACCTGCAGCGACCAGCAAACGTTGTATCAGCAATTGAAGGGACGCGCGTTGCGCCTGTGACATTTGGCTCAACAAACGCTCGAGCACTTGTTGGTAGATATAATGCATTGCCTGATCGTGAATAGCCGTCACGAAATCACCTCATCAACTTCATGCAGCCAACGCGTGCCGAATCCTGTATTCAAGATTCAACACGCCCTGCGCTTACCCGGAAGAAATTTCCTACAATCAAATTGAAGTAATTACGTAACGCATCACTGTCGCCAGACCATCGAAAAATACTCGCCACCGCGACAGCCCGCCGCTACCAAACACAGCTCATCCTCAGGCATAGCCATGCTCATTCCACGCTCCTTGCGCAAACTATCATCGTGCCATTATCGGGGGATGCAGAGCGAATATAAGATACAGATCGGGGTAAAAAAACCATTCAGCACGACGGCGGATATACACTGAACGCCGAGCCGAAATCGTTCAAGACCGAATTGTTGGCGGAATATTTCCACAAAACGCCAGGCCATCGCCTTATATGTAGTCCGCGACTGATTTTAATGTAGGAATATTCTTATAGTTGGCATTTAAATCATTCTGTTTCGCGCACAAAAAACCCGGGACTCAGCCCGGGTTCATCAGCAATGCAAACAGCTGTCAGTGTTGCGCCATGTCCAGTACCACCCGCCCACCACAAGGGCATTGGTCCATGTAACGATGCGCCTCCACCACCTGCTCGAACGGATACACCTTGATGATTTGCGGTGTCAGCAACTGGTCGGCGGTGAACTGGTTGATATCGCGCAAGGCACGCTGCAGCGCGACCTGGTCCTGGCTGATGCCAAGCTCCGGCTTGCCGGTGAAGTTACCGATGCAATGCACGTAGAACTGGATGTTCTTCTGGAAGGCTGCACAGGCCGGGAACGGCGTCTGGTTACCGCCTTGCAGGCCATACAGGACCAGGCTGCCACGTGGCGCCAGCACATCGCCCAGCAGCGACATCTGCGGCCCGCCCATACCATCCAGGACCATGTCCACGCCGCGGCCATCGGTGTACTTGCCAACCTGCAGCAACAAGTCCTGTTCCTCAGTGACAATCACCTTGTCGGCCCCCAGGCCCAACAGGTAATCCCGCTGCTCCGCTTCTTTGGTAGCAGCAAACACCTTCAGCCCCAGGGCCTTGCCCAACTGGACGAAAGCGGGGCCGGCACAATGGCTGGCATCGGTTACCAGCGCGGTCTGCCCGGCCTTGGCCCGGGCCAGGTCAACGTAGGCGAAATAGGCGATCAGCAACGGCGTGTAGTGCACGCTCGCCTCGATCGGCGTGAGCACATCCGGGTAACGGGTAATGGCCGTACGCGGCAGCACGATGACATCGCCATACACGGGGTGATCGTTGGCACTGGTGGCCGGGAAGCTGGCGACCCGGTCGCCCACCGCAATGTCCTCGACCCCTTCACCGACCGCAGTCACCACCCCGGCCATTTCGTGGCCGATGCCCGCCGGCAGGCGTGCCTGGGACGGCGCCAGGTTCTGGCGCCAGAGCACGTCATACCAGCTGACGCCAATCGCCTGGACGCGGATCTGTACCTCGTCGGCAGCGGGTGACGGTTCGGCCTGCTCCTCGCAACGGAGCACATCGGCAGCGCCGAACTTGTGGAAACGGATCATGCGGGACATCGCATACCTCGCCTTTGTGAACCTCTAATTACCACTGACTTTATCCGGGCTTTGACGGTTAGACCATCAGTGGTCATTAATAGTCGACATGCTTGTCATCGATTGGGCACCTGACTTTCCCTGCAATGGGTCCCCCTAAACCCGTGCAGGGTAACAGCCTTTGGCCGTAAGATTCACCCCTGCCCCACTTTAGGCGAAGCGCACCGATGAATCGAAACGACCTGCGTCGCGTAGACCTCAACCTGCTGATCGTGTTCGAAACGCTGATGCATGAGCGCAGCGTGACCCGCGCTGCGGAAAAACTGTTCCTCGGCCAGCCGGCCATCAGCGCGGCCTTGTCGCGCCTGCGCAACCTGTTCGACGACCCGCTGTTTGTGCGCACCGGCCGCAGCATGGAACCCTCGGCGCGGGCCCACGAGATATTCGCCCTGCTGTCCCCGGCGCTGGATTCGATTTCCACTGCAGTCAGCCGCGCTGCCGAGTTCGACCCCGCCACCAGCAACGCAGTGTTCCGCATCGGCCTGTCGGACGATGCCGAGTTCGCCCTGCTACCACAGCTGCTCAAGCGCATCCGCGCCGAAGCGCCGGGCATCGTGCTGGTGGTGCGGCGGGTCAACTACCTGCTGATGCCGACGTTGCTGGCCTCGGGCGAGATTTCGGTGGGGGTCAGCTACACCAGCGAACTACCGGCCAACGCCAAGCGCAAGGTACTGCGCCGCAGCATGCCGAAGCTGCTGCGTGCCGACAGTGTGCCCGGCAGCATCACCCTGGACGACTTCTGCGCGCGGCCGCATGCGCTGGTGTCCTTTGCCGGTGACCTGTCCGGGTTCATCGACGAAGCCCTGGAAGAGATTGGCCGCAAGCGCCACGTGGTGCTGGCGGTGCCGCAGTTCAACGGGCTGGGGAGTTTGCTGGCGGGGACAGACATCGTGGCCACTGTGCCGGACTATACGGCCGATGTGCTGACCGCGGCGGGCGGATTGCGGGCCGAGGACCTGCCAATATCGGTGCGCAGTTTCGAACTGCACATGGCCTGGCGCGGGGCGCAAGACAACGACCCGGCGGAGCGGTGGTTGCGGTCGCGAATTCAGATGTTCTTTGGGGACCCCGATAGCCTCTGACCGAGTTCCACTGAGATCCAATAATGCTTCAAAAGCATAGACTTAGAGCAAATCATCGTCCGTTTCCGTCCATCGGAATCCACTCAATTCCAGCTTGACTGGGGGTATCTTTGGGGGACACCAAGCCCAAACTGAAAAAGATACCCCCACATCATGTCCCCCGAAAAACCGCCACCCTTCCGCCAGAAACTCAGCGATGCATTCATTCGGTCGTTGACCACATCAGGCAAGTACGCCGATGGCGACGTGCCGGGTCTCTATCTACAAGTGCGTGCCTCGCTCAAGCCTGGCAAATCTCCCTCCCGGCACTGGCGACTGAAGTACCGTCTTCGCGGCAAGGAAAACGTGTTCGTGATCGGCAGGTATCCGGATGTGGGCTTGAAAGAAGCCCGCGAGCTCGCCCGGGCAGCGCGCAATAGCGTGGCCAATCACATCGACCCACTCAAAGCCAAAAAAGCCAAGATTGAGGCGCAATGGCTAAATGAGTCACGTACGTTCGCCTACGTCGCTGAGGAGTGGATGAAGTTCAAATCCGCCGACCTAGTCAGCAAATCCGTCGCAGGATTTCGCGGCGCACTGCAGAACCACATTTTACCCGCTATCGGCGAGCGGCCCGTCAGCGAAATCAAACTCGAGCACATCACCGCGATCATTACCGAGTTGCGATACAAGCGAATCATGGCGATGGCGAGGCGCGTGCGGACGATCATTCGCTCCATCCTCGGCTTTGCCGAAGGACGTGGCTGGGTCGAGCGAAATGTGGCCCTGAGCAACACTGAGGAACTCAAGATCCGCCACGTGGTGACCAGCAACCCGGCCATTGAGCGGCCTGCTGATCTGGGCAAGTTTCTGCTGCGCCTGGATGATCTGAACCTTGGGAGCGTGGCCTATGCGATGCGCCTACTGGTGCTGTTGCCGGTTCGGCCGGGCGAACTTGTGAAGATGCGCTGGGAGGATGTCGATATGATCGGCGCCGATTGGCGATATGTGGTCAGCAAGACCAAACATCTGGACAAGAGCAAGCATATCGTGCCGCTCCCAGAGCAAGCGCTAGTCCTACTGCGCGAGCTGCACAAAGATCGGTTGGTTGATGATGCCGGTCACGGCTGGGTGTTCGGATCGCCTGTCTATCCAGGCCGGTCAATCGATGCGACGTCCATCCTCAAGTCGCTGCAAAAAGTCTGGCCTGAGTACGCAATCACCGCTCACGGCTTTCGGGCTACCTACCGCACGATCGCTCATGAGCATTTGGGCATCGATCCAATTGTACTGGAGCTGTCGCTATCGCACCGGATGCCAGGTGCGCTGGGAGCAGTTTACGCACGCGCTCAGCTCTTGAGTCAGCGCCGGGAAGCCGCGCAACTGTGGGCGAATTACTTAGATCAGCTTCGGAACAATACAAAGCTAGCGCTTGCAGATTAATCGCCGCCCCCTGAATTGAAGCCCAACGGTAACGGCCCCAGTCGTCTTTCTTCCCGTAACACGCCAAACGAATTTGGCGGAGTATGCGGGATTCGAACTCAACAGCACAGCTCCAAAAGTCAAAATTTTTACTGATAAAAATCAATATCTTATGAAAATCAGTTCGAATGCAGCGTAGTCATTCGAAGTGTGTTTCCACTCCCGACCACCGGCATCCAAAACCCGACGCCCGGCCGCTCTAGAACGGTATATTGCGGGTAACCTAAATGTTGCCACAGTCTTCTAGCTTCCGCCCAGTTCCGTCTGTTTCCAGGCTGTGAGTGGGGGACCAACTGGGGGACCAGATTCAGAGATCGGAGGTCACCACCATGCCCAAGCTCACCGCGAAATTGATAGAAAACCTCAAGGACTATGGCAAGTACGATGATGGCGATGGCCTGCGCCTTGTCATTCGAAAGTCTGGAAAAGCGTGGGTGCTGCGCTACCAGCTTGCAGGCAAGCGCAAGGAAATCGGCTTGGGCCCCTACCCTCACTATGGGTTGAAGGAGGCGCGCTCCCGCGCCGACACTCACAGAGCATTGATTCGGGAGGGTATCGACCCTTTGACACATAAGGCTGATGCACTCCAGCAAGCTGAAGCTGCTCGGATTGCTCGGGATCTGAACCTTGAAAACACCTTCCGCGCTTGTGCCGTGGACTACATCGAAGCCCATAGAGCTGGCTGGAAAAACGCAAAACACGCGCAACAATGGGTCAACACTCTTACCACGTATGCATTTCCCTTTATCGGAGAAAAGCCAGTCGACGAAGTTGAAACAGACGATATCCTGAAGATTCTGAATCCGATATGGACCGCTAAGCCTGAGACAGCGGCCAGGGTCAGAAACCGGCTAGAACTTGTTCTCGATGCTGCCAAAGCACGCCGGCTGCGCACGGGTGAAAACTCCGCTCGCTGGCGAGGTCACTTGGACAAGCTTCTGCCTAGAAGAAGGCTGGCAGACCGTGGTAATCATCCCGCTCTACCTTGGGAGCAATTACCAGCCTTCATGGCAGAACTAGAGCAATCCTGGGACCTTAGTTCAACTGCGGTGAAGTTAACCGTGCTGTGCGCTTTGCGCACAAGCGAAGTGATAGGTGGGTATTGGGAAGAGGTTGATCTGGACGAAGAAATTTGGACTATTCCGGCTTCCCGGATGAAAGCCGGGCGCCAGCATCGAGTACCGTTATCTAAAGCCGCCCTGCATACGCTCAGGTGCCTGAAGGCGGAAAGCAAAAGTGGGTTGCTTTTCCCGGGGCGGAGCATTGGTCGACCGCTCTCGAACATGGCAATGCTACAAAAAATACGCGGTATGGATGAGAAGTCCTTAGCCAACGACGGACCAGGCTGGCGCAACGAAGCGGGTGAAGTCATCACCATGCATGGTTTCCGATCAAGCTTCAGAGACTGGGCTGCCGAGACAACTAACTTCGCCAATATCGTCCCTGAAATGGCCTTGGCGCATAAAATCAGTAATGCGACTGAAGCAGCGTATCGACGAGGCGATCTGCTCGAAAAACGAAAACAGCTTATGGAGGAATGGGCTCGCTATGCACTGTCAGGTTGCAAAGCAACCTGACCAAGGCAAGGTGCTGGCTGAACTGAATTAAAGGATGAAAGACAGTCTCGAACTCAGGCAGACATCATTGGCATCTTTGTGCGCCACCAAGCTTCCCTACGCAACTGCCCCACCCCCAACGCAATCTGGAGTACCTTTCGGCGCTCCCGCGCTAGAATCTGGAGATTGCAGGTAACTCATGAACGTCCGCTATCGACCCAGGCTGTGTGAAAACGCAGTAAACACGTCGAAAACTGAGAGTCGCGCGGATTGCCTGTGGAATTAGCAGGCGAGAGCGTGAATAGCCCTACCCAGCGAAGTAGACATTTGTAGTGCTATATGGGCCGCGTCAGCGGCCCATATAGCTGTTTGCGGGCCAGCAAGCGGCGGGGTTTACGCCCTGATTGCCTCAAGTAGCCCTGCGATGCCGAAGATGCTCATCATCCGTTTGAGGTTGTAGGCGAGCACGTGAAGGCTCATCTCAGTGCTTACCCTCGGCAGGGTTCTGGTCAGGAAGTGGGTACTTCCCATCCAGAATTTGAGCGTGCCAAAGGGATGCTCCACCGTCTGCCGGCGAACCTTCATCTTCCCTGGATCTTGCTCCAATCGGATTTGCACTCTCTCGACTACTTCTTCATGCTCCCAGCGCTTGAGTCGCCGCTCTTTACCGGTCGTACACTGCTTCTGCATGGAGCAGCTCTGGCATCCTGAAAACCAATAGCAGTGCAGTAACATGCCGTCCTCCATCGAGGAATGCCGGCGCGTCAGCAACTGGCCCGCAGGGCATCGATATTCGTCCGATGCAGCCATGTAGGTGAAGTCCTGCTTGCCGAATCGGCCTTCCGCTTTGCTGCTCGATGTCAGGGGTTTCGGTACAAAGGTGGTGATACCCGCCTGCTCGCAAGCAAGGACTTCCGGGCCTTTGTAATAGCTTCGATCAGCGACCACTGTCAGCGCCTCAGCACCGATTTCTTCACGTGCCTGGTTAGCCATATTGCTCAGTTGCCCGCGATCATTACCAACGTTGGTCACCTCATGGGCAATGATCAGATGGTGCTTGTCGTCGACTGCTGTTTGTACGTTGTACCCAACTGTGCCGGAGCCTCGGCCGCTTGTGGCCATTGAGCGGGCATCTGGATCGGTAAGAGAGATTTGCTGATCGGGACTGGCGTGAAGCTGCGCCTCAATGTCCTTCAGTTTTTGCATCTGCTGTTTCAGCTTTTCGACTTTGTCTTTCAATCGCTCAGTCTTGGCCTCGGCCACTTCCGGCGCTGCCCGATCGGCTGAATCCATTGCCGCTAGATAGCGGTCGATGCTCTGCTCGATCTGCTGCATGCGCGCCTTCACCTTGCCTTGAGTGAAATTGCGGTCGCGGTTATTCACGGCTTTGAATTTGCTGCCGTCGATGGCGATGAACGATTGGGAGAAGAGATTGAGGTTGCGGCAAAGCACGACGAACTGTCGGCCGACGCTGCGAATGGCTTTACCGTTATCTCTGCGAAAGTCGGCAGGCTTCGCAGCCAGAAGCCCTCGCCTCGCGCCATAATGCGTGGTGGCACCATGGCCGGCAGGAACGGCCGCGAGTAGGCATCGGCAAGGGCGGCGATGACCTTCGGCCAGGTGGCCAGACGGGAGACATCGGCGTCGGTCAGGAATACGGTGGACACGTTTGCCACCAGGTTGTCGAGATTTTGTACTGCGTCCATAGGGTCCTCCAGAACCGTTGTGCCAAGTCTATGAAGGGCGGCACTGACGAGCTATGCGAGAGGACCCAATACAGTTATCTATAAATTGCTGATCGCTTGAGTATTGAAAAATAGATAACTGCTTTGTAATTGCTCCGGACGCAGGTGGGCATGGGCTCAGTTATCCTCCGCGTGTACGCAAACAACACGTGGACTATCATGTTCGAAATTGATGAATTGGCCGCCTTCGAATATCGACTGGTGATCGAGATGGCTGCGGCTGCACTCGCCGCACAACGCCGCAGCGTACGGGACTTAGAACGTATGGCGCGCAAGCTCGACGACCTCTTGGGGGCGCAGATTTCAACTGAGTTCGAACGTTCCGACCTGAATTTTCGTGAAGCAATGGGAGTAGCGAGTGGCAACAGGTACTTGCTCGATGCTATATCCAGCTTCAACACTCAACATGCTTCGACGACGATCGAGACGCAACAGCATATTATCGAATATCAAGCAATTTATCAGGCCATTAGCAGTAGTGACATTGAGTTCGCCAGAGCTGCAGTACATCAGCAGCTAATAAAATGGCATAACCGCTCAAAAGACCTTTCTCAGTAGGAGAGCACTGCCCTTCCAGATCTTCGGGATGACGGGATACTAAACGCAGGGTATCTTTTGTCACTGCAAAAACACTGCATATCAGTTGATATCGCACTGCTTTGCATATTGGCAAGCGCCGCATGACCGGCGCTACATCCTGAATTACTGCTGAGTTGCATGCTCAGACAAAAAATCAACGGCGGCCGCCGACATCGCCCGCGCGCCAACGATCAGCGCTTTTTCATCGACGAAGAATTTCGGGTTGTGATTCGGTGCTGCCTTGGCCGGGTCCTGCCCGTCGGGTGTCACGCCCAGGTAGAAGTAGAGGCCGGGTACCTTGCCTGCGAAGAAGGAGAAATCTTCCGAAGCACCGACCAGAGGGGTGGTGGCGACCTTGCCATAGGCCGCACGCTTGAGCACTGGCGCCATCTGCTCGGTCAATTGCTCATTGTTCATCGTCATGTCATAGGCCGGCACGATTGATACCTTGGCCGTAGCACCGGCGCTTTCGGCTATCTTCTCGGACGTGAGCTTCACATCGTGTGCCACTTGCGCACGTACCGCCGGATCGTAGGTACGAATGGTGCCTGCCATGTCGACGCTTTCCGGCACGATGTTCGGTGCACTACCACCTTTGATCATGCCCACAGTGACCACCGCTGGCGACTGGGTGAGCTTGGTGCGGCGGCTTACCATCGTCTGCAGGCCGTTGATGACCTGTGCAGAGGCCACTACCTGGTCGACAGTGTTCCAAGGCATGCCGCCATGGCCCTGCTGGCCTATAACCTTGATGTTCAAGTCGTCACTGCTGGCGGTCGTGGCACCCGAACGCCAACTCAATTGCCCTGAAGGCCCAGGCATGACATGCACAGCGAACACCGCATCAGGCTTGAGCTTGTCGAACAGCCCTTCCTGCAGCATCAACTGCGCCCCCCAACGCCGCCCCTCTCCGCCTTTGACCAGGCTCGAGCCCTCTTCAGCCGGCTGGAAAATGAACATGACCTTGCCCGGCAGGTTGTCACGCATGCCTGCAAGGATTTGCGCAGTTGCCATCAGCATGGCGGTATGGGTGTCGTGGCCGCAGGCGTGCATCACATCCACCTGCTGGCCATGATAGGTACCCCGCGCGGTCGAGGCGAATGGCAGGCCCGCAGGCTCCTTGACCGGCAAGGCATCCATATCCGCGCGCAGGGCGACGGTAGGGCCCGATTTGCCACCTTCGAGAATTCCGACCACTCCCGTGCGCCCGATACCCGTATGGACTTCGAGGCCAAGCTTTTCAAGGTGCTCGGCGACCAGCTTGGCAGTGCGTGTTTCCTGCTCGCCGAGCTCTGGGTGCTGGTGGATGTCCCGTCGCCACTCGATCATCTGCTGCTCGACCTGGGCAGCGCCGATAAAGGCCTGCTCCTCGAGAGGGTTCGCTTGGGGGGATGCGTGGCAGGCAAACGACATCATTGCCAGGCACAATGCACTGATCGAGGTAGAGGGTCGGAACAATTTGCTAGCTGATATAGTGGAAGCCTTGATGGTTTTTCGCGTAGATAGATCAATAGGCTGAACAGAAAAAGGACGACCTCACCCTAACAATTACCTAGCTAACTATCAATATGAACGTATTCCTGAATGCTTGGTTGGATCTCGATGGCCTGTAGACACAAAGCCGTGCATGCTGGCGCAGTCCTTTGCAGAGTTCCTCGAAGGACTCGCACAGCAAGGCCTCCTTGCTTTCTATTTGATTGTAGATAGAACTGCATTTCATACCTAAAGACTGGCGGTACAAGAAACAGATGGATTCTGGAAAGCAGAAATGAAATCCACAACAGCTATTGCGACCTCAACGACTACCAATCAGCCAAGTGCAAGGTTAACTTCGCGCCACAGCACCACAAGCGCAGGGTAGTCTTTTCTTCATGTTCCTAGCGCTCCGGTGACTAGGTGTCAGCTGAAGGATAGCGCTAATAGCGGGCTGCCACGAGTCGGCGTCGGCCTGAGGTATATCCGAAATACAGCATCGCTACGCCTACCCCGCTAAGAAATATCTCAACGTGCGCATAGCCAATGACCGGCGTATAAAGCACCCCGACCAGCAACGGCCCGAGTGCGCCCAGGCCGTAGCCGACGCCTTGCACCATACTCGAAAGTTCTGCCGCAACCTGTGCGTTTGCCGAGCGCAGCACAATCATGGTGATGGCAATGGAAGTCAAGGCACCTTGCCCGATGCCTTGTACCCCGCCCCACAGCCATACCGTGTCGAGCGGCGCGGACAGGCAGCCGAGAAAACCGACCGTGGTGAGCACCACAACAACCACATTGAACCAGGATTGACTCGGCAAGCGTGTGGCTATCAGCGGCCCGAGCAGACAAGCGACCATTTGTAGCAGGATTGAACTGGAGACGATGACGCTGGACTCCAGCGGCGTCATCCCCCGTCCATTCAGAAACGGGGCGAGCCAGCCGAACACGGTAAACGAATACATCGATTGCAGCACCATGAACAGCGTGAGTTGCCAGGCTAGCGCGCAGCGCCACACCCCTCGTACGCGCGGCGCAGCCTTGGGTGCCAGCGCACTGCCCTTGGGCAGTTGGAAAAGCCAGCAGGCACAGGCTGCCGCTGCCGGCACTGACCACAGCGCCAACGCCGTCGTCCAGCCACCGCCCAAGGTGCTTTGCAGCGCCAGGGTGAACCCTGCGGCAGTCGCCGCACCGCTCAACAGCGCCATGGAGTAGAGGCCGGCCATCAGCCCGGTGATCTTGGCGAAGTCGCGTTTGATAAGCCCAGGGAGCAATACGTTGATGATGGCGATGGCGCTGCCAATGACGATCGAACCGACCACCAGGCCGCTGACGTTCCCGGCGCCACGTATCAATAGCCCTGTGGACAACGCCGCCATCAATACCAAGATCGTGCGCTCTGTGCCTATTTTGCGGGCAAGCCAGGGCGCCACGGGCGCGAACAACCCCAGGCAAAATACAGGCAGGGTGGAAATTGCACTGGTGGCGGCAGGCGTCAGGCCTAGGTCGCTGGATATATCGGCAAGCACAGCGCCGAGGCTTGGGTACGCAGTGCGGAGGTTGAAGGCTACGAAAATGATGCTGCAGGCGAAATAAAAAAGCCGCGAACCCTTGGCAATTGTGCCAGGTTGCGGCAGCCCCCGTTCATTGCGAGCGTGCGCTGTCGCGTACTCCACACATGTCCTCCTTGAACCTTGGCATGGAAAAAGTCATACGGATAAAAAAAGCCGCACAGTTTCCTGTGCGGCTTGCTCGGTTACTTCTTGATGATGTTGTGTTCTGGGCCGTATGGGAACTTGGTGATGTTTTCAGCGCCGTTTTCGTTGACGATCAGAATGTCATGCTCGCGGTAACCACCCGCACCCGGCAGCCCTTCGGGCAGCATGATCATCGGCTCGATGGACACGACCATGCCAGGTTCCAGCACGGTGTCGATGTCTTCGCGCAGCTCAAGGCCAGCTTCACGGCCGTAGTAATGGCTCAGGGTGCCGAACGAATGGCCATAACCGAAGGTGCGGTATTGCAGCAGGTCGTGCTCGAGGAAAATCTCGTTCAACTGGTGGGCAATATCGCTGCAACGCATGCCTGGCTTGATCAGCTTCAGGCCGGCCTCGTGGACCTTGACGTTGACCTCCCACAGGCGCAGGTGCTCATCGGAGCAATGGTCGAGGAACAACGTGCGCTCCAGCGCGGTGTAGTAACCGGCGATCATCGGGAAGCAGTTGAGGCTCAGAATGTCGCCCTTGTTGACCTTGCGAGAGGTTACCGGGTTATGCGCGCCATCGGTGTTGATACCAGACTGGAACCAGGTCCAGGTGTCCATCAGTTCGGAATCGGGGAAAGTGCGGGCAATTTCACGGACCATGGCCTGGGTGGCATGCAGCGCCACTTCGTACTCAGGCACCTGGTCACGCAGGGCCTCAACCACCGCAGCACCACCGATATCGGCAACGCGGGCACCGTGACGAATGATGGCGTGCTCTTCAGCCGACTTGATCATGCGCATGCGCATGCATGGCGCGGCGACGTCCACCAGCTCGGCCTGGGGATAACGGCTGGCCAATTTGTCGCGGTTGACCAGGTTCAAGTGGTCGAACTCGATCCCGATACGTCCGGCCTTGGGCAAGGCTTGTTGAATCGCGACAAAGTAGTTATCGCGCTGCCAGTCGGTGTAGATGATGTTTTCGGTGCCCACGGTACGCCGCCATGGCTGGCCACCGTCGATGTTGGCGCTGATCGACACCACGGCATCCTGAGTCACCACCAGGGCATAAGGACGGCCGAACGAGCAATACAGGAAATCGCTGTAGTAGTTGATGTTGTGATAAGACGTGAAGACAGCGGCGTCGATATTGTTCTGGGCCAGGTAGCTGCGCAACTTGGATTGACGGTTGGCGTATTCCTGGTGCGAGAACGTCGGCTTAACTTTTTCGCCGTTTTGAATCTGTATTGTTTTCGGCATTTGCATGTCTTCACTCCTTGGTAGGTGATCAGTAGAGAGGCCCTGTTTTGGGTGCCACTGGAGATCATTCGAACAGATAAAAGGCGGCCTTTTTTGCGCGAATCCGACCCCTAGATGATCAGATCCGCCTTGCTGTAAACGCCGCTATGGAAAGGACAATATTGCCCGCCACTGCCGTACAGGCCTCGCTGCGGCAAGAACAGGCAGAGGTATAGATGAGGGGGAATGAAGGAGAGGAAACGCGCGATGTCGCGCCCATTGCAGGCGCGGATCAAGATAATTATCGAGGCAGGTTCAGCTCTGGTAGCGGGTGAACACGCGCTACGGGGACAACCGGGCAACGCCGATGAATTCGGCCAATTCGCCGACATCGAGCGTGCGGCAGGTCGGTTTGGTCAGCAGCGCCAGCGATTCGCGGACACTGTCGTCGGTACACAACTGCAATTCACTGCCAAGGCACAGAATCAGCACATCGAGGGGCTTGGCCTGGCTCAGTTGCACGGTGGCCGCCACGATGCCATTGTTGGCCTTCAGCGGCTGGCCCTCAAGGCTCAGTATCTGCCATTCGCAGACCACGCAGCGGGCCACGTCGTTGGCTTGGCGCAAGGGTTCCAGCGCAGCGGCCAAGGCATAGAAATCGAACCCTTCGGCCAGCAGGAAGCCAATACGCACGGCGCTGGCCAGGTTTTCGCTGGTTTCAGTCAATTGCTGCATGTACTGCCTCCTTCGGGTCAACTGGGCGTGGGTACGTCTACAATTGTCCACGCTGCCGCCCCTGCGCAGATGTCAGATATCGACCTCTAATTGCCACGTAAAATCAGCGCCCGCGCATCGTCCCACCCGACATGCACCCTCTGCCCGCTCTTGAGCCCAAGTAGGTCGTAATCCGCGTACGGCTTCTGCACTTGCAGTTCCAGCCCGTTGGCGGCTTCCAGGTATATGTTGACCATTGACCCAATGAATTCCTCCCCCATCACGGTACACGCCAGGCGGCTGGCTGTGGTCGGTTGCGCGGCGAGGTTGATATGTTCGGCACTGATGCACAGGGTGACCTCTTCCCCTACCGCAACAGATCGGTCTTCGGGCAAGCGTGCCAGAAAGCGACCATACGCCGAGTCCAGTTGCACCAGCCCGGTGTCGTCGAAGCCAAGCACAACGCCGCCAAGCATGTTCTTGCCGCCGACGAATTCAGCGACAAAACGGTTGTGCGGTTCGAAGAAAATATCCTTGGGCGTGCCAATCTGCTCAACCCGGCCACGGCTCATGATCACCACGCGGTCAGCCATGGCGAAGGCTTCGGATTGGCTGTGGGTGACATAGACGAAGGTGATGCCAAGGTCCTTCTGCAACCCAGTCAACACCGCCTGCATGCGCACGCTCAAGTGCGCATCGAGGGCACTGAGCGGTTCGTCCAGTAGCAGTATCGGGGGCTCGGTGACCAGTGAACGCGCCAGCGCCACCCGCTGCCGTTGCCCGCCAGAAAGCATGCTTATATCACGGTTGGCAAACTCGCCCAGGTCCAGGCGCTCTAGCCAGTGCAGGGCTTTTTTGCGCCGTTCAGCTTTGCCCATGCCGCGCATGCGCAAACCGAACTCAACGTTTTCAAGCACGCTCAGAAAGGGGAACAGCGCCAGGTTCTGCCACACCAGCGGGGTGTCCCTTTGCCAGGAATACAGGTCGTTGATGCGCTCGCCGTTCAAGCGAATTTCACCGCTGCTGGGCTTGTCGAGCCCGGCAAGCATGCGCAGCGTGGTGGTTTTACCACAGCCACTGGAGCCCATGATCGCGACGAACTCGCCCTTGTAGATTTCCAGGTTCATCGGTTCGACAGCGACGTAACTGCCGAATTGTTTGGTCACGTTATCGAATACCACTAACGGTTGAGTCATGGGGAGCTCCTGCGTCGGCATGGGATGTTCAGCTTTTTTTGCCGTCAGCCGGTTTCTTCTGCCGGCGCATGAGCAAAACCTGGGCAACGATCGTCAGCGTGATCGTGGTGATGAAAACGATCGTGCCTATCGCATTGATGGTCGGGCTGACCTGCCCTTGCAAAGTATTGAGGATGCGTACCGGGACTGTCTCGTTAAGGCCCGAAACGAACCAGGCCACCGCGAACTCGTCGAACGACACGGCCATGGTCACGAACAGTGCGGCGAAAATGCTCGGGGCGGTGAACGGCAGGATCACGTAGCGCATGGCCTGCCATTGGCTGGCGCTCAGGTTCCAGGCGGCGGCCTCCAGTTGCGGGGCCATCTGCGCCAGGCGCATGCGAATCACCGCCATGGCGAATGGTGAGCACATGACGATGTGGCAGATCATGACGGCATACAGCTCGCCGGACAGGCCGATTCGCGACAAGAACGCGAGCATCGCCAGGCCCAGAATCACCACCGGAATGGTAGGAGGCAGCAGTGCCAATGCCATGTACACCGACTTGCCAAAAAAGTGATAACGAAAGTCGGTATAGGCGGCAGTGAAGCCCAGCAGCGTGGAAACCAGCGATACCACCACACCGACGACCAGGCTGTTGTTGAAGGCTTGCCAGACTTGCGGGTCGGCGGCAATCGCTTCGTACCAGCGCAAACTGAAGCCACCCAGGGGCAAGGATGGGAAGCGGTCGACGTTGAAGGAAAACACGAAGCTGCCAATGATAGGCGTGAGGATGAACAAGAACACCAGGACGACGAAGCTGCGCAGCATGAAGTTGATGACACGATGTTCGTTCATGCGCGCCTCCTGTAGGCGTGGCGAACCATCAGGAACGCCGTGGCCAGCAAGGTCACGATCATCGTCGTGGCAATAACCGCCGCGCGTGGCCATTGCTGCCCCGATTTGGTCGTGTCGGTAATCAGGGTGCTCAAGGTTGGTGGTTGGCCGCCCCCTAGATAGAGCGGGCTGACAAAGTCACCGAAGGTCATGATGAAACAGAACAGTGCGGCGATGACGATGCCGACCCGCGCCGATGGAATCACTACCCCAAATACCGTGCGCAGACGGCCCGCGCGCAAGTTGTGGGCAGCTTCGATCAGCGTGCGGTCGATGTACATGAGGCTGAACAACTGCAGCAACACTACCAGCGGCAGGCACAGGGTGAAGTAACCCACATAGCTACCAAAACTGGTATTGAGCAAGGGCAACGGCCCAATCCCCAGCAACGCCAGGGCGCTATTGAGCAGCCCCTGGTCACTGAGAAAGACTTGCCAGGAATAGGTGCGCACCAGGTAACTGGTAAAAAATGGCGTGATCAACAACAGCACCAACCATTGCCGGGTCGATTCGCGGAACTTGAAGGCAATTGTATAGGCGCACGGAAAGGCTACGGCACTGATCAGCACACTGGCCCCCGCCGCCATCGCCCAGGTGTGCAAGTAGGCATCCCAGAAGTACTCGCGGCTGAACAGGTACTTCCAGTTCAGCCACTCGAACGCAGGGACCATGCGAAAGTTGCGCACCAGCCAAAAACTGATGGTCAGCAGAAACAGCAAGGGCGCTACAAAAAACAGTAGCTGCCAGACCAGTATCGGCAGCGACAGGATCAGCCCATACCCCGGTAAGCGCCAGGTGCGCTTGCCGAACTGCCCACGCGTGCGTGCAGGCTCCTCACTGGCGGGCAGTGGGGGCGATAGCTTGTTCGAAATCATTACGCCGCTCCTGTGTAGGCGCCATCAAGCGCCCTTGTACTGCGACCAGAAGTCGTTCCAGTCCTCCAGGCTCTGCTGCACGGGGAGCGCGCGATACTGAATACGCCCCTCGCGGATGTCGTCCATGACATTGCGCTGGCCCAGTACCATGCCTTGGCGTCTGGCTTCGGCAAGGTCGGTCTTGTTCAGCAACTCCCAGCCGCGCTTATTGGGAATCAGCGCCGGGTAAGCCTCCATCTTCGCCGACTTCACCTGGCCTTCAGGGGAGGTGATGTATTGAATGAACTTCTTCGCAAGTTCCGGGCTGTGGGCTTTCTTGGCGATGCAATAAGACTCGGTCCATTGCAGGCCGCCCTCCTCGGGTATCACTGTTTTTACCGGTGCCCCGGCACGCTGCAAGACCCCGGTAATCCAGTCGCCAATGCCACACATCGCGTGGATCTGGCCGTTTTTCAGGGAGGAGAAGGTACCGCCATAATCGAAGAACCCGGCCACTTGTCCGCGTAGGCTCATGGTTTTGTCCTGGAGCCTCTTCCAGTGCGCCGCGTCGATGTCGTAGGGCAGCCTGTTGCCATTGAGCAAACTGATCTGGCCCAGGTTTGGCAGGTGCCAGTCGAAGTGGCCGACCTTGCCCTTGAGGCTATCGTCCCAGAACACCTGGTAGCTTTTCGCCTTGGACTCCGGCAGCAACTGGGTATTGAAGGCGATACCGAGAAAGCCGAAGCGGACCATGACCGAATACAGTTCATCGCCCTGCCAGTGCCCTGGAAAGTGCTGAAACTCTGGGTAGAAGTCATCGAAGGGATAATCGGCAAGGTCCAGTCGCTCGATATAGTCGGCGGCGTTGAGTTGTTGCACATACTCGGCATCCGACAGGATCAGGTCGAAGGTGCCCGGTGGTGACTGCGAAATGAGCCCCAGCATGTTATCGCCGCCGGTGTAGTACTTGGCCCGCACCTTGACCCCATGCTCGCGCTCGAAATCCGCGACGATGTCGGGCGCGGCGTGGCCTGCCCACGCCAGTATCACCAGTTCTTTTTCGGCTGCGCCAAAGGTTCTGTTCGGAAGTACCCCGGAGAGCGCCGCCACACCGGCCAAAATGCTGCTGTTCTTGATGAATGTACGGCGTGAAAAATCGGCGCGACGCGTCATGGAGATACCCTCGGTAATCAAAAGTGCCTTGGCCCAGCCGCGCTTTCGCCCCGCTTCCCCAAGGTTTTCACCGCCTGTGTGATTACCGATTGCAGCAGATTGCCATCAGGGCAAGTTGTGTTTTTCCGACCTGTAATTTGTCAAATTCGCCCCCTGCCCCACCCGACCCACCTGGATCGCAGGTCCGTCAGCATTTGTCAAATTCAGGTCGGGAACTGACAAGTGAATGTCGTTGTGATCTGATCAAATCGTTGCATGTACTGGCTCGCTGCAAACGGACTACTTCAACGAATACAAGAATAAAGAGAGATAACCGATGAACGAAAGCGTAGTGGTTGGCGAACTCACCTGGCCTGAGTACGCACAGAAGGTAGCTTCCGGCAGCACGATTTTCTTGCCGGTGGGCGCCTTGGAGCAGCACGGTCATCACATGTGCATGGAGGTGGATGTGCTATTGCCTACCGCCCTGTGCAAGGCAGTAGCGCGAGAAGTCGACGGCTTGGTGTTACCCGCCTTGGCCTATGGCTACAAGTCACAGCAGAAGTCGGGAGGTGGCAACCACTTTCCCGGCACCACCAGCCTGGATGGCGCAACACTGACCCATACCATCCAGGACATCATCCGCGAACTCGCCCGGCATGGGGCGCGCAAGCTGGTCTTGATGAATGGCCATTATGAAAACTCGATGTTCATCGTCGAAGGCATCGACCTGGCGCTGCGCGAACTGCGTTATGGCGGTATCACCGATTTCAAGGTGGTCGTTCTGTCCTACTGGGATTTCGTCAACGCGCCGGCGGTCATCGAAGAGCTCTACCCCGAAGGTTTCCTCGGCTGGGACATCGAACACGGTGGCGTTTTCGAAACGTCACTGATGCTGGCCCTGCACCCTGAAAAGGTCGACCTGAGCCGCGCCGTCGACCACCCTCCGGCAAAATTCCCACCTTACGATGTCTTCCCCATCATCCCTGAACGCACCCCCGCCTGCGGAACGCTTTCCTCGCCTAAGGGCGCCAACCGAGAAAAAGGCGAGTTGATTCTGCGAGTTTGCGTAGAGGGCATTAGCAGCGCTGTGCGGGAGGCCTTCGACCTGCAGAAATAACACCGATCTCCAGCCCAGAGCAGCACCGCCGTTCGCAGTTCACCCTCCTTCAAGAATAAAAAGGATAATTAGCATGTCCAGCAACTCAACTCTGGCCCCCGGCCTCAAGCAGCGCCACGTCACCATGTTGTCAATCGCCGGCGCTATTGGCGCCGGCCTCTTCATCGGCTCGGGGCATGCCATTGCTGCAGCCGGTCCTGCGGCAATTCTCGCGTACATCATGTCTGGCACACTGGTCGTTCTGGTCATGCGCATGCTCGGAGAAATGGCGGTGGCCTCGCCAGATACCGGGTCATTCTCCACCTACGCCGAGCGCGCAATGGGACGTACAGCAGGCTTTACCATTGGCTGGCTGTACTGGTGGTTCTGGGTGCTGGTCATTCCAATCGAAGCCATTGCAGCAGCGGCCATTCTGCATGCCTGGTTCCCTGCGATAGAAACCTGGGAATTCGCACTGGTGGTTACCGGTTTGCTGACCGTAACTAACCTGTTCAGTGTGGCGCGCTACGGTGAATTCGAGTTTTGGTTTGCGATGCTCAAGGTTATCGCGGTGCTAGGGTTCATTGCTCTGGGTGCATTGGCACTGACAGGCGCGCTGCCCGATATTTCAGTTAGCGGCGTGGTCAACCTGAGTCATGAGTTTGGTGGTTTCATGCCCAACGGCATGACCGCTGTCATCGGTGCCATGCTCACCACCGTGTTCAGTTTCATGGGTACTGAAATTGTCACCATTGCCGCCGCCGAGTCGAAAAACCCCTCCAAGCAAATCACCCGTGCCACCAATTCCGTGGTGTGGCGAATGGGGATCTTCTACATCGTCTCGGTGTTCCTGATCATCTCCATCGTGCCCTGGAACGACCCCATGCTAGTACAGGTCGGCTCCTATCAACGGGCCCTTGAGCTGATGAACATCCCGCACGCCAAGATGATCGTCGATATCGTCGTGCTGATTGCCGTTGCCAGTTGCCTCAATTCGGCCATCTACACCGCATCGCGCATGGTCTATTCGCTGAGCAAGCGCGGCGACGGTCCTCGCGTTCTGCAGCGCACCTCAGCGACGGGCGTGCCAGTGATTGCAGTGCTAGCCAGCACCGCAGTGGGCTTCTTGACCACAGCACTCAATTACTTCGCTCCCGACGAGGTGTTTTCCTTCCTGCTGGCAAGTTCGGGGGCGGTAGCGCTTCTAGTCTATCTGGCAATCGCTGTTTCGCAATTGGTTCTGCGTAATCGGATGGATAGCCAAGGTACTGCGCTGGACTTCAAGATGTGGCTGTTCCCCTGGCTCAGCTACCTGGTCATCTTCTCCATCATCAGTATCTTGACGATGATGCTGGTGATGCCAGGGCATCGCATGGAAGTGGTGGCAACTGGTGCGCTGGCGCTGTCCATCGTCTGCGTGAGCGCCATTTTCTCGTCTAAAAAGAGCACTTCGGCCACCGTGGCGAGCAAGCCTGCCTGACCAGGCCGAGTCGTTACCCACCCTGTGAAGGTGTTGCTTTCGCAGGGTTTTTGCTTTTCACCGGGGCGCCTCCCAATGCTTAGGCACTGCGTGTACTATCACTCTGACAAATGCATCAACCTAAACACAATGAATTGCCGATTTACGGCAACCAGACGCAGAGCACGTCATTTTTTTGCATTCAAGGAGTCGTATTGATGGGTACGTTAAAATCCTCGCCGTTGGCACCGGCATACCCTGTCAATGATGCCCCGCCGCTGAAAGTCGTCGGTTTCCTGATCATTCCCAATTTCACCACCATTGGCTTCGCCTCGGCGGTGGAAACCTTGCGCATGGCCAACCTGGCAGCACGCAAAACCATGTTCCAGACCCTGATCATTGCAGCCGACATGGAGCCAGTGAGTGCCAGTAACGGCATGCGCATCCTGCCCGATTTCAGTATCAAGGATGCCCCAAAGCTGGACATGCTGTTCGTGGTGGGGCCAAACCCGATAGTCTCCGACCACAATACCCGCCCCATCCTCAACTGGCTTCGCAAGTTGGCACATGACCAGGTGCCATTGGGCGGTATTTGCACAGGCAGCCATTTGCTAGCACGCGCCAATCTGCTCACTGGTTATCGGTGTACCATCCACTGGGAAGATATCGAGGCGCTAAAAGAGCGATTTCCCGGCATTATCATTTCCAACCAACTGTTTGAGCTTGACCGTGACCGTTTCACGAGCTCCGGCGGCGTGGCGTCCATGGACATGATCCTACAACTGATTGCCCGAGAACCTGGCGGGCGGGACATTGCCAGTCATGCGGCTGAACTGCTGTTATGTGATCGAGTACGTGGATCGCAAGAGCGCCAGCGCGTGCCTTTGCGGCAAAAGCTCGGCACCTCTCAGCCCAAACTCAGTCAGATTGTTACAATCATGGAAGCCAACCTTGAAGACCCGATGACCTTGGAAGAGCTTGCAGAACTGAATGAGATCTCGGTTCGGCAAATGGAGCGTTTGTTCCACAAGCATCTTCAAAACACACCGAGTCAGTATTACTTGGAACTACGCCTGACACGGGCTAGGCAACTATTGCTACACAGTGAATCCCAAGTGCGTGATATCGCCCTCGCCTGTGGTTTCATTTCGCCAGCACACTTCTCAAAGTGCTACAGTCGTTTCTTTGGTGTCTCACCAATCGGCGAGCGGAAAAAGGTAGTCTCTTCACTTCACTGAACAACCCTGTCGTTAGTTTTCGTGGCGCGGTCCAGGATTTCCTCGCCATGCTCCCCTCAGCTGGCCCGCAATGTGAGGGCATCCAAGTGAATGTGCGCTCCACGAGGGCGCCACCACAATTCTGCAGGGGAATCTCGGTCATTCCGCACAGTTTTGGACCATCACTTGGATCTGGCTAGATGTCATGCCATTCAGGACGAAGCGGACTACGCTTGCTACGCAGGCGCGCATTGATGATGTTCATGTCATTATTCCTTACCTCGGGCGATAGACATGTGCCATACCATAATAGCGATCGAAGCATTCATACGAAAAAGTGGATCGTCCAAGGATTTTCCACTCAGTTGTTCGATGCGCTGGATACGTTGATTGATGGTGTTACGGTGAAGTCCCAGGCGCTGGGCAGCCTTGAGCCCGTTGCCATTTTCCTTGAGCAAAGCGTCGAGGGTATGCACGAGTACTTTAGGGTGTTTACGGCCGGGCACGAACAACGGGCCGAGTGTCTTTTCGACGAAGTCGTCGATGAGCGTGCGGTCGACTACCCCCTGCAGCAAACCCAACACGCCCAACTCGTTGAAATCGCAGTATCCGCTCTCCGGGCGCAGTTTCTGCGCCACATTCAGCGCCTGGCGCGCTTCGTTGAGCAGTCGGCGGTAATGACCACAATCTTCAGCAACGCTCGACAGGCCCATGTACATATCCAACTCCCCTGCCACTCCGATCAGTTGCCGACGCAACGTGGTCAAGGCTGCCGGCAGGTCATCGGCATCCGCCAGCAGTAGCACGAAGAGGTCGCCCGGCATCTCTACCATCACCGTTCCCGGGCGGCTGCGACCCCAGGCTTCAAGTTGGTCTTCCATGGACTGGCGAGTGGCTTGCCACAGCTGCTCGCCTTGGGCCAAGCCTTGGCGCTCAAACAGCGTCTCGATACCTGACAAGCGCAGCACGACCAGTCGCCGTGGAATATCAAGCATCAGTTGCAGATGCGCAGCCCGCTGTCGGGCAATGGCCAGACTCGGGTAATCTCCGGTCAGCAACTGGCCGAGAATGTGGTTACGTGAGCGCCGCACTTGAGTCATATGCATCAGGGCCGTATCGATCAGGTGGGTCACAAACACCAACTTCAGCGGAGAGGGCTGCTCGATCAGCGACAATCCCAACTGTTCAGCACGAGCGATCACTGCAGACGGGATGCACTGGGGAAACGGGCCTCCAGTAAGAACCACCATCCCGGCAATACCCAACACAGCACCAGTCTCGACCAAAGTGAGTAACTTGCGTTCGTCACATAGGTAATTGATTTCCGAAATAAATACTAGTTCGCCGCCCATTTTACACGCGGTGATACCCTCATTTCCCGCCACGTAGGACCAGCATACTCGCCGTTGCAAGTAAAGCTCGCCTGCGCGGACCCTCATGTCTTCCAAGCCGGGCAGGTTCAGGACCTCACTCAGAGTCAAGCTCATGGCTCGACACCCGCCAGGCTCTGCATCTGACGCCCTCTAACTGGCTCGCACATGAGAATGTCGGGCTGTACCATGGCGTCACTGCTCGCCGAAGATATCAACTTTAGAAATTGAAGGAACATGCCAGTACTGCTCCTACGCCATGACCGAAAAGCGCATGCGGTTAAGTCTCAGCAAGCTCATCGACGACCATGCCGGGGACTTGTAATAGAGATGCTACCTGAAATCGTTCATGATCACTCCCTCGAACGGCGAGATGACTGCGATCAACAGCCCCAAGTATCGAGATGCCCTCCCGTACATTCCATCTACTCTCACGACTTTGGAGATAATCCCATCAAGCTTCATGCACTCGACGACCACGCGGACGTATGACCAAATTTCCGGTGGAGTGATGCTCACCCCCTATCCAAACGTTGCAGCTTAGTGCTCGCTTTCTCTACAATCTTTTAGCAACATTTACGTGACCAACCGAGCGGCCTCGCCCTGCTGGTGCTCAACACTGCCCGGTATCAAACGGCATCACTGACCGTGCCCGTCGCCGCACGCCGCTACACCTTGCAAGCGACCAACGCTGACCGACAAAACGGTGACGTTCAATGGCAGACTCCTCAAGCTCGGCACCAACGATGAAATGCCGACAATGGACTTTGTGCCGACCAAAACCGGCAAACTGGCCATTGAGCCGGCAAACGATAATTTCCTGAGCCTGCCATCTGCTGGAAATGAGACCTGCAATGGGCCTGCCCCGTGACAACGGACGCATTAGCATGTATTCGAGCATTGAATAGTTGGTGATTAGCAGTTCGGGGCAGCGCACCTGCATTTCTTCCCGCGTCTACGGAGCCGACGAGGACTTTCGTGAACAGCGCGAATGTGAGCGCCCGCTGAACGTCTATGGCTATTCGAAGTTCCTGTTCGATGCAACAGGTGCGCCGGCAGTTCTGTTGGCAGTAGCCGCGCCCAACCATTCAATGATGTGGCCCTGGCTGTGATCAATCGGTTGCGCGGGCAGCAAGGCCAACCCTCGTTGTCACTTGATATGGCCTTGCTGGAAGGCATTCTGGAGTACAGCGAATTTCCTGAACATTTGCGTGGCAAGTACCAGTGTTACACCTGCGCCGACCTGGAGCGCTTGCGCGCTGCCGGTTACACGGCACCTACAATGGTAGTCGAGCAAGGCGTGGCCCGCTACTGCGACTGGTTGCAAGGTCTTCAAAGACCGCCGCCTGCTCCAGTCAAGCAGGCAGCGTGATCGTGCTCAACGGCTACTTGAAACAGTATTCGTAGAGGCAAGTCTGGAACCCGTACTTGAGGTCGAACTTGCCATCGAGCACGTTGTTTTCCTTCGCGTACTGGTCCCACGCCACGAGCATTTCCTTCAGCTTGCCCGGCTCGGCCTGGGCCAGGTCGCGGCTTTCGGTCGGGTCGCTCTTGAGGTCGTACAGCTGCCACTGGGCGGTGCCGTAAGGTGGATTGACCAAGGTGATTTTCCAATGGCCCTTGCGCAGCGCCTTGCGGCCGAACAGTTCCCAGCCGATCTGACGCTGGGCCATGGCCCGACCTTCAAGCAATGGGCGCATGCTCTTGCCGCTGATGGCTTGCACCGGGCGACCTTGGAATGTCTTGCCCAGCGCCGGCACCCCCGCCAGGTCCAGCAAGGTTGGCATCAGGTCCATCACATGGACCATGTCGTTGTTGAGCGTGCCTTGCAGGTGGGCCTTCTTCAGCATTTTCGCGCTGATGATGGCTGGCGCGCGAATGCCGCCCTCGTTGGTGAACCCCTTGAACAGCGGATACGGCGTGGAGCTGACCTGGGCCCATTGTGCGCCATAGTCGGCATACGAGCCTTTGTGCCCGATGTTTTTCAGGCTGTTGTCGAAGTCCTTGGCCAGCCACTCCTTGTTGCCAGGCAGGTCGATCGGGCTATTGCCATCGGCACCGTTGTCAGAGATGAACACGATGAAGGTGTTGTCCAGCTTGCCGTTTTTCTCCAGGTACGTGAGCAGTCGGCCAATGTGGTAGTCCATGTTGGACACCATCGCCGCATAGATCTCCATGTTGCGCGCCTCACGCTGGCGCTGTTCATCGCTCAACTGGCCCCAGCTCGGCAGGCCCTTGGCCATGGGTGTGTTGGGCGTTGTGTTGGCCGCGACAATACCCAGCTGCTTCTGGCGCTCCAGGCGGGCCTGGCGGATCGAGTCGTAGCCGGCGTCATAACGGTGCTTGTACTTGTCCAGCCAAGCGTCTGGCGCATGCAGCGGCCAATGTGGCGCGGTGTAGGACAGTACGGCCATGAACGGCTTGTTGCTAGCTTTGTCGGCTTCGATGTAGTCGATTAGCCGATCGGTGTAGAACTCGCTGGAATAGAAGCCCTTGGGCACTTCCACCTGCTTGCCGTCTTCGCGGTAGATCGCCTTGGGGTCTTGGGCAATGATGGCGTGCTGGTCGTCGAAGTGGCTGGCACCGCCTTGCACCAGAATGAACGAGCGGTCGAAGCCGCGCGCCTTGGGGCTGGTCTCTTCGGTGCGACCCAGGTGCCATTTGCCGGTGGTGTAGGTGTTGTAACCTGCATCCTGAAGCACCTGGCCTACCGTAACCATGCGCTCGTTCAAATACCCTTCGTAGCCAGGCTGGCCTTTCTGGAACGGTTGCAGCAGCTCGCCCATGTTGCCCAGGCCCGCCACATGGCTGTCGGCGCCAGAGAACATCATTGCGCGGGTCGGCGAGCACGTGGGCGCCGTGTGGAAGTTGCTCAGGCGCACACCATCGCGCGCAAGTGAGTCAATGTTCGGGGTGCTGATTTCGCCACCAAAACTGCCCAGGTCGCTGTAGCCCAGGTCATCGGCGACGATGATCAGAAAGTTCGGGCGTTCATCTGCGGCCATGGCCGTGTGGCTGCATATGGCAACCATCAGAGCAAGCAGGCGTGTCTTAAACGAGCTCATGAAGCGTGTCCTCGGTTGTTATTATTGGTGTGCTTGCAAGTATGCGGATGGCCCGCCGCTCGCCGATAACGCTTCAGCGCAAGCGCTTATGCATCCGCGTGATTATTTGCCCCGAGGGCTAGGGCAGTGCCCGCTCGACGTTCATCATCCCCTTTATTTTCCGGGGGCGCGCACCCACTGGCAGGCAAGAGGTGGGGCACATGAAGCAAGCTCGTTGGCACGCAGCGAATGTCACCCGGGGGATGGCCCTGCTATGGCTGTGCGCATGGGCCGGCGGGCTGCTTGCCGCCCCGTCTCAACCGCCACAGCGCAAGCTGGACGACGGCTACGTCGACCCAGGCCAATGCCAGGCCTGCCATGCTTCACAGGCGCAACAGTGGTCCCAGTCACATCACAGCTGGTCGATGCGCAAGCCGACCGCGGACAATGTGCGGGGCGACTTCGCCGATCAGGCCTTTACGGACGCCGCCGGCGTAGAGGTGAGTTTCAGCACGCGCAATGGCACGTTTTACGTCAATGCCGAAAACGAACAGGGCCGACGCCAGGACTTCGCCGTGGCCTACACCTTCGGCGTTTATCCCCTGCAGCAATACCTGATCGAACGCCCTGGTGGTCGCTTGCAATCGTTGACCGTTGCCTGGGACAACCGCGCCAAGGCCGACGGTGGGCAGCGCTGGTTTTCGCTCTACCCCGGCCAGCGCTTCACCCCGGACGACGCCCTGCACTGGACCGGCCGCTCGCAGAATTGGAACGGCATGTGTGCCCAGTGCCACTCGGGCAACCTGAAAAAAGGCTACGACGCCAGCCAGGACAGCTTCGCCAGTACCTGGAGCGAGCTGTCGGTGGGTTGTCAGAGTTGCCATGGGCCGGGCGCTCAGCATCTGGCATGGGCCAAGTTGCCGACGGCGCAGCGCCAGCTCGCCAACAATGCCGGCGCACGCGGTTTGCAGGTGGACTTCGGGGCGCGAGCCAAGGGTTACGAAGTCGACCAGTGCGCCCGCTGTCACGCACAACAGGAAACCCTTGGTGTTGGCAGCCAGCCGGGTAAATCTCTGGTGGATAGTGCCTACCCTACCTTGTTGACCCCTGGCGCCTATCATGCCGATGGCCAGCAACAGGCTGAGGTGTTCGAGTATGGCTCCTTCGTGCAGAGCAAGATGTACGCCGCCGGCGTGACCTGCAGCGACTGCCACAACCCGCACACCGGCGAGTTGCCCGCCCAGGGCAATCAGTTGTGCGCCAGCTGCCACAACCCGCAGGGCAACCCGCGGTTCCCCACGCTGAAGAAGAAGGACTACGACAGCCACAGCCATCACTTTCATGAGCCTGGTAGCCCCGGCGCGCAATGCACCAACTGCCATGCGCCCGAACAGAACTACATGGTGATCGACGCACGCCGCGACCATAGCTTCCGCCTGCCAAGGCCCGACCTGACGCCGATCACCGGCGCGCCCAACGCCTGCACGCAATGCCACAAAGAGCGCTCGGCACAATGGGCCGCAAACGAGATCAGCCAGCGCTTCGGCCCGCTGCGTAGCGAGCATTATGGCCCGGTGATGCAAGGCGCCCGAGCGCACGATCCGCAAGCAATTGCCCTGGCCGCAAAGTTGGTCACCGACGCGACACGCCCGGCGATCGTCCGGGCTTCTGCCGCCGACGTCCTGAGCGGCGTCGAGGGGCCTGCGCTGGATTCGCTTGCCCTCGGGCTTGCCGATCAAGATCCACTGGTGCGCAGCAGCGTGGTGCGCGCCATGGCCAATGCCGACGATGCGCAACGCCTGCAACACTTGCCTGCCCTGCTTGATGACCCGGCACTGGCGGTACGCGATCAGGCGGCTCGCGCCTTGGCCGACCTGCAGGCGCAACTGCCGACCGCCCAACGTGACCGGCTCGGTCACCTGCTCCAGGACCACTTTGCGCGGCTCAGCGCCAACGCCGACTTGCCGGGCACGCGATTCAACCTGGCCAGCCTGCTGGCACGTCAAGGCAATGAGGCACAGGCACTGGATCAATATCACCAAGTCCTGCGCCAAGATCCGGACTTCACGCCCGCGCGCGCGGCACTTGCCAGGTTGCTGCTGACTCGCGGGCAATCCGACCAGGCCCTTGAAACACTACAGGCCGGCTTGCAACGCGGCGAGCAGCGCGCCGGCTTCAGCGAGCTGGCCTATGCCATGGGGCTGCTCCAGGCCGAGCGCCAGCAGCCCGAGCAGGCCATCGAGTGGCTGGAGAAAGCCCTGCCCGGCCAGCCGCTGAACCTGCGCCTGTATTACAACCTCGGCTTGCTGCGCAGCCAGCTCGGCCAACCTGAACAGGCGCGACGCGTGGTAGTGGCCGGGCTTGCTCACGCAGCGCAAGATAGGGATCTTTTGTATGCAGGCGCCTATCTGGATGCGCGGGCAGGCAACTGGGCCTCTGCATTCGCGTTCTTGCAGCGACTGTTGATGCTACAACCGCAGCACCCCGAGGCGCGTCGCCTGCTGGCTTATGTACAGCAGCAACAGCAGCGTACGCGCACCATGGGCGCGAATCGATGACCAGCGAAGCCGCGGCCAAGACTGAATACCACTGGATCAAACCAGACAGACAACAAATAAAGGTTACGGTGATGAATACGCCCCTTTACAGCGGCCTGCCCACTGCTGGCGACGCCCGCTCGGCCATTCCCTTTGCAGCCGAGCCCTTGCTGCGCTCGCGCAATGTCGAAGACGCCGAAGCCCTGCTCAACAACCACCTGGAGGAACGGCGGATTCGCCTCGGCGGGCGAGGCACGCTGGATATCGACTTCACCTTGCAGACCTTGCCGCAAATGAAGCTGTTCGGCGCGTGGTGGGGGCGCGAGGTTCGCGTGAGCTCAAGCCCGTTGAGCTGTTGGCATGGCATCCTGCCTTTGCACGGCGCGATCAGCAACCACCTCCAGGGCTTGCAGGCGAACGCGGGTGAGCTATTGGTGTTCAGCCCCGGGCAGGAAGTGGACGTCACCTGGCACGAAGGGACCAAGGCCATCGTCATTGCCTTGGATGCGGCCTTGCTGCTCAACCACCTGGAACGTCACCATCAGGTTCACCATGCCCAGAGCCCGACGCAGGCGTTGTTGTTCCAGGGTAATAACCCGGCCATGCGCAGCCTGGGCAACCTGCTGCGCATGGTCGACAGCGAAAGCGGCAACACCGCTGGCTTGCTAGCAACGCCCTTTGGCCAGTCCCACGTGCAGCACCTGTTTTGCGAAAACCTGCTGCACCTGCTGCCCAGCCTGTACAGCGAACCACCACGGCGCCTGTTGCCGGGCACCGTGAAACGGGTGGTCGATTTCATCCACGCCAATCTCGAACAGCCGCTTTGCATCACCCAACTGGTGACTGTCAGCGGCACCAGCCGACGCAGCCTGGAACAGGCGTTTCGCAACGGTTTGGGGACCAGCCCGCAACGCTACATCCAGCATTGCCGGCTACTGGCGATGCGCAAAGTGTTACTGGAGCACCAACCGGGTGAAGTACAGTTGTCGGCGCTGGCCTTCAAGTGGGGGTTTGCGCAACCCAGCCACTTTACCGCCGCCTACAAGCAAGCGTTTGGCGAGCTGCCCTCGCAAACGCTGGCCAGGTCAGATTGATGGGAAGGCCGCTGCAGGCGCAGCGGCCAGCTCGGCCAAGGCCTACCAGAATTTCCAGGTGTAGGTCGTGATCAAACGGTTCTCATCGTAGTCATTGCCATGCTTGAACTGCGCGTGGATGTTGCGCCACTCCACGGCCACGCCCTTGAGCGGGCCGCTCTGCACCACATAACTCAGAAACAGATCGCGCTCGTTTTCGGCGGTTTGGCTCAGGTCCCCACCGCGATCGATGCCCGTGCCGCGCAGGTAACGGGTGGTCAGGTTGAGGCCGGGTATGCCCATGGCCACGAAGTCATAGTCGTAACGCGCCTGCCATGAGCTTTCGTTGGGCCTGATGAAGGCCACGGCCGACCAATTGACCAGATACGGTTGCGGCACGAAGCCGTTCAACGTCGGGAACGCACTCTCGCCGAGCATGCGTTGATAGCCCACACCAAAGGCGTGGCCGGCTTTTCTCAAGGTGGTCATGGCGCCATAGGAGCGGTTATCGATCTTGCCGTACAGCGCGTCACCGTCTTCGTTGTGGTTGAAGTAACGCAGGTCGGTCTTCAGGCCGTAGCCTGCGCCCAGCTCGGTGTTCAGCGTCAGGCCCAGATAATGCTGCTGGTAGATACCCTCCAGCTGTCCATAAAAGTAGCTGGCAGCAAGGTTGGGGCTGAAGGCGTAGGTGGCGCCGGCGAAGTTCAGGCCATCGCTGGTATGACGGGGGCCGTTGGGGCGGGTGAACAGGTACAGCTTTTCACGGTTGGAGGATTCACGGGTGCTGATCCCGGTGAATCGCCCACCGGTCAGGGTGAGGTTGTCGATCTCGTTGGACTTGACCGTGAAACCATTGAAGGTCGTCACCAGTTGCCGGGAATCGTCCTGGAAGGCCACCGGCAAGGTCGGCCGATGCTCGCCGACCCTCAGCTCGGTCTTGGAATAGCGCACCTTGCCGGTCAGTGCCGCCCGGCCATATTCCCGGGCTTGCTCCCGTGAGCTCTGGCTGTAGGGCAAGACACTGTCAGGGCCACGACCTGAGCCGCCGTCCAGGCGATAGGCGTATTGCGCGGCGGCATCGACACCGAACGAGAGCGGGCCCTGGGTATAACCGGATGTGAAACGCAGATCCAGGCCCTGGCTCCAGCTGCCATCGCGAGAGGTTCTCGGGTTTTCGCCCTTGAAATCACGGTCTACGTAGAAGTTGCGCAGACCCAGGTTCAACTGGCTGTCTTCGACAAAGTCGGCTTGCGCGGCCAGGGGCATCATCACCCCGATCAGACCCACCGCCCTTAGATGTTTTCCAGCAGCGTACGCTGCGCGCGGCACAGTTGCGTGTTGACCGTTCATGGATGCCTCTAAACATTTTTATTGTTGTAGAGGTCCAGTATCCGCAGTCCGCTTACAAGCCGTTATCGCCTGCGCGTAACGACTAACTGCGCAGCGCAGAAAATCCGCCTTAATCCGCCGCTAGCTGCCCTTGAGCCGATAACTGACTTGCGCGCGGCTCATGCCCAGCATCTGTGCCGCCAGGGTGATGTTGCCGCCCGAGCGCTCCATGGCCAGATGCACCAGTTGCAGCTCGATATCTGCCAACGGTGTACTGAGCACCTTCTGGCTCCCGGCGACGAACGCCAGCAGCCCCTCCAATACCGGCTCTCGAATGTGCGCTGTGGGCTCGATTACCTGCCTGGCCGGCTCGTCACGGCGCTGCCCCCCGGACAAGCGCCCCTCAGGTGTCAGGCCAATCGCCGTGGCCATCAAGGGCGCGCCGATCTCGGCCAAGTGCACCAGGTCGATGACTTCGCCCTCACCGGCACTGATCACGCCCCGCTCGATCAGGTTCTGAAGTTCACGGATGTTCCCTGGGAACCGATACGTGAGCAGCGCGTTGACCAGCCGGGTGCTAAAGCCCGCAAGCCGACGCCCATGGCGCTGGCTGAAATGACGCAGGAAATAGCTCATCAGCAGCGGGATATCTTCACGGCGCTCCCGTAACGGTGGCAGGTGGATGGGAAACACGTTCAAGCGATAGAACAAATCCTCACGAAAACGCCCGGCCTCGACTTCGCGGCGCAGGTCCAGGTTGGTGGCGGCAATGACCCGCACATCGACCCGGATCGGCGCCGTGCCGCCTACCCGCTCGATTTCACCTTCCTGCAGGGCGCGCAGAATCTTGCTCTGGGCACTCAGGCTCAAGGTCGCGATTTCATCGAGAAACAACGTGCCACCATTGGCCCGCTCGAAACGCCCGGCACGCGAGCGGTCGGCACCAGTGTAGGCACCCCGTTCGACACCGAACAGCTCTGCTTCCACCAGGTTCTCCGGCAAGGTCGCGCAGTTGAGCGCCACCAACGGCCGCTGCTGGCGTGTGCTGGCTTGGTACAACGAGCGGGCGAACAGCTCCTTGCCAACGCCCGATTCCCCGGTCAGCAGCACGGTTGCCTGGGTCGAGGCCACGCGCTGCAGCATCTGCGTGGCGAGCACGAAAGCCGCCGAGATGCCCACCATTGGCTTGCCGTCGATAGGCGCCTCCAGCTCGGCTACCTCCGTGGCGCTACCTGAAGCATAAGTACTGCGGCTAAGGAAGTCGTCCGGCATCAGGTAGGCCAGATCGACGTCGATGTCGTCCCACTGATCGGCCGGCTTGCCTACAATCCGGCACGCCGGGTGCCCCATCGAGCGGCACTCCTGCTCACGGAACACGACCAGGCGACCGAGCAGTGACGAGGCATAGCCACTGGCATAGCCGATCTCCATCCAGCAGGCCGGTTCACCACCCAAGCCATAGGCCGCAATGTGCTCATCGTCTTCGAGCGAGTTGTGCCAAAGGAACTCGGAGTAGAAGTGGCCGACACCTGAATCGATTTCAAAGCGCACCACTTCGACATTGACCATCCCTTCAAGCATGTGCAGGCGCGGCCCTGCACTGTAGAGGCTGGCGTCATCACCCTCTGGCCATTGCGCGCTGACCTGGGCCGCGTCCCGCGCACCGGCCTGCCAGCCGATGCGCGTCAACAGGCCTCGCGCCTTATCGAACCCGAGCGCCTCGATCAGTTCGCGGCGCATGGCGCCGAACGCGGCGCCTTGCAGCAGCATCATGCGCTGGCCGCACATCCAGACGCTGCCTTCCTGCGGGGAAAATGCCACCGTCTCCGCCAACTGTTCTGCCGATGGCAGGCCACTGGCGCCAAACTGGCTGGCGCGGTCGACGATCAGGCGCTTCTGCTTGCCAAGCATCTGCTTGAAGAATTCTTCGTCGGCAGGACGACCGGGCTGGGTGGGTTTGGTAGGCGTCATGAGCAATCAGCAACGAACAAGTGAGTAGCTTGTGAGTATGCCGAGCCCTCGCGCCGGGTCAATGCGCGAGCGGTCGGCGTAAGCGCGTAGGCACTCGATCTGTCCGATAGCCGCACACCTTCTGTCTTTCTACAGGCTGACTTCGTCGATTTTTCTGCATGAATTTATGCAGGCTTCGTCGAAAATCATACAGTAACGACCGCTTGTCAGCGCCAGCTTTATCCCTCATCCCATTGAATTCATTGATGAATATATCTTTTCGAAGCATTGGCACGGTTGTTGTTATGCAGCGCAGGTGCACTTGATAAAAAAAATAGAGGTGACCTCCCTATGACGCTTTCCCACTCCCCTGCCTATCAAAACCTGCACTTGCAGCCCCTTGCCGGTGAATGGCGAGCCGGCAGCGCCGATCAATCGCTGGAGGTGTTCGACCCCTTCACGCAGAAGCGATTGCTGCAAATCACCCTGGCCAACCGCGAAGACCTCGATGCCGCCTACCGCAGGGCCCGCGAATGCCAGCTCGAGTGGGCGGCCAAAGGCCCCGCCGAGCGCAGCCAGGTCTTGCTCAATGCCGTGAAGATCTTTGACGACCGCCGTGAAGAAATTATCGACTGGATCATCAGCGAGTCAGGCAGCACGCGGATCAAGGCGCAAATCGAATGGGGCGCCGCACGCGCCATCACCCTCGAGTCGGCCAGCCTGCCAAGCCGCGTGCACGGGCGCATCATGGCGTCCAATGTGCCCGGCAAGGAAAGCCGCGTCTACCGGGTTCCCCTGGGCGTGATTGGCGTGATCAGCCCCTGGAACTTCCCCCTGCACCTGACCGCACGCTCCCTGGCACCTGCCCTGGCGTTAGGCAACGCCGTGGTGGTCAAGCCGGCCAGCGATACCCCGGTCACCGGCGGCCTGCTGCTTGCGCGAATCTTCGAGGAAGCCGGATTGCCGCCGGGTGTGCTCAGCGTGGTGGTGGGGGCCGGCGCGCAGATCGGAGACGCTTTCGTCGAGCATCCGGTGCCCGCGTTCATTTCCTTCACCGGCTCGACCCAAGTCGGGCGCAACATCGGCCGCATCGCCAGCGGCGGCGAGCACCTCAAGCACGTGGCGCTGGAGCTGGGCGGCAACAGCCCGTTCGTGGTCCTGGCTGATGCCGACGTCGAGCAGGCCGTCAATGCTGCCGTGGTGGGCAAGTTCCTGCACCAGGGGCAAATCTGCATGGCGATCAACCGCATCATCGTCGAGCAACCGTTGCTGGAGGCCTTCACCCAGCGCTTTGTCGAGCGGGTCAAGGCCCTGCCTTACGGCGACCCGAGCAACGCCAGCACGGTCATCGGGCCGGTGATCAACAGCAAGCAACTGGCGGGCCTGCAACAGAAGATCGTCACTGCCCACGCCGAAGGCGCCACCTTGCTGGTGGGTGGCGAGGCTCAAGGCAATGTGCTGCCGCCTCACGTCTTCGGCAACGTTACCGCCGACATGGACATCGCCCGTGAAGAAATCTTTGGCCCCCTGGTCGGCATTCAGGCTGCACGTGATGCCGAGCATGCCCTAACGCTTGCGAACAACAGCGAATACGGGCTCTCCAGCGCCGTCTTCACCTCCAGCCTGGAGCGCGGTGTGCAGTTCGCCCAACGCATCCACGCCGGCATGACCCACGTCAACGACATCCCGGTCAATGACGAACCCAACGCGCCATTCGGCGGCGAGAAGAACTCAGGTTTGGGGCGTTTCAATGGCGACTGGGCCATCGACGAATTCACCACCGACCACTGGATCACCCTGCAACACGTGCCCAGAGCGTACCCGTTCTGACCCGGCCCTTTGCCCATCCCACCTACAACAAGAATGGAGTACGAAATGTCTTCACTTCGCGACGGCTCCGTGATGAAACGGACATTGGCCGCCTGCTTCGCCCTGCCCTTGCTCGTGCTTGCCAATAACGCCGCTGCCGATGGCGATGGTGTTTGGAAAGGCGGCGAAAATGTCTACGCCAAGGTGTGTGGCCACTGCCACGAACACCAGGTCGGGCCGCAAATCACCGGCCGCCAGCTGCCGCCGGGGTACATCACTGCGATCGTGCGCAATGGTTTTCGCGCCATGCCCGCCTTCCCTGCCTCGTTCATCGACGACAACGCGCTGCAACAGGTTGCCGAGTACATCTCCACAGCATCCGCGCCTGCGCCCAACCCAGCCGGAGGCAAGCCATGAACGTCGAACGCCGATTCGTGCTCAAAGGCATGGCATTGTCCAGCCTTGCCGGTATTGCCATGAGCAGCGCAGGCATCAGCGCGGCCAACAGTGCCCTGGGCACACAACCACAACCGGCGCGTCCAACCCTGGTACTGGTCAGCAGCGCCGCCGCGCAGGCGGCTTTCCTCCAGGGCGTCAACGCAAGCCCCGCCGGCGAGCAGGTCAAGGTCCGGCGTACCGACCTCAGCCTGGACTTCATCCTTGGCTTTGAAAAACGCCTGCGTATCGCCACACCGCAACGCATCATCGGCCTGGTCGACGATGCCAGTGCCGCACTGATCGTCGACCTCGCGCGCAGCGCCGGTGCGCACGTGCAGTGGCTTGGCCAGCACCACGCCGCAGCCCACGCTTCACACCACCGCCTGCTCAGCGGCGAAACGGCCAGTGGCTGCGCCCCGCAACTCGGCCTGAGCCTGAACGCCTGCGGCGCAGGTTTCAGCCTTACCGAGCATCGCCTGCGCGGCCAGCAGCCCCCCCTGCGCGCGTCGGCTGCCGGCCGTGACAAAGGCGCCTCGGACCAATGGGCGGCCACACTCGGCTACGCCCTCGCCACCCTGGGCACCACGCACATCGGGCAAGCGCCTGTGGTCGACAACCGGTCGGCGGCGCTGACCGGTCATTTCGTTTCGTTTTCGATCGAGGCTTGAAGGAGCTGTAAGACATGACTGAGCAAAACACAACCACCCTGCTCCCGCGCGGCGTCGACCTCGCCAACTTCGATCAGGCCATTGCCAAGTTCCGGGCCCTGCTGGGCGATGAAAACGTCCTGATCAAGGACGATCAGCTGATCCCTTACACCAAGATCATGATGGCCGTGGACACCGCTGAGCACACCCCGTCCGCCGCCGTCACCGCCACCACCGTCGAGCAGGTGCAAGGCGTGGTAAAGATCTGCAACGAACACAAGATCCCGGTGTGGACCATCTCCACCGGGCGCAACTTCGGTTATGGCTCGGCGGCCCCAAGCCAGCGCGGCCAGGTCATTCTCGACCTGAAGAAGATGAACAAGATCCTCCATGTTGACCCGGAACTGTGCACGGCCCTGGTCGAGCCGGGCGTGACCTACCAGCAGTTGTACGACTATCTGCAGGAACACAAACTGCCGCTGATGCTGTCGTTCTCCGCACCGTCGGCCATCGCCGGGCCGCTGGGCAACACCATGGATCGCGGCGTGGGCTACACGCCCTACGGCGAGCACTTCCTGATGCAGTGCGGCATGGAAGTCGTGCTGGCCAATGGCGACGTGTACCGCACCGGCATGGGCGGAGTGAAAGGCGACAATGCCTGGCAGGTGTTCAAGTGGGGTTACGGCCCGACCCTAGACGGCATGTTCACCCAGGCCAACTATGGCATCTGTACCAAGATGGGCTTTTGGCTGATGCCCAAGCCTCCCGTGTTCCAGCCGTTCGAGATCAAGTTCGACAACGCCTCGGATATCGCCGAGATCGTCGAATTCATCCGCCCGCTGCGGATCGCCCAGGTCATTCCCAACTCGGTTGTCATCGCCGGTGTGCTTTGGGAGGCCGCCACCTGCAATACCCGGCGCGCCGACTACACCAACGAGCCGGGGGCGACGTCCGACGCTATCCTCAAACAGATCCAGAAAGACAAGAACCTCGGCGCCTGGAACGTCTATGCCGCGCTGTACGGTACCCAGGAACAGGTCGACGTCAACTGGAAGATCGTTACCGACGCCCTGAAGAAACTGGGCAAAGGCCGCATCTTCACCCAGCAGGAGGCCGGTGACACCCAGCCGTTCAAGTACCGTGCGCAGTTGATGTCCGGGGTGCCCAACCTGCAGGAATTCGGCCTGTACAACTGGCGTGGCGGCGGTGGCTCGATGTGGTTCGCGCCGGTGAGCCAGGCCCGAGGCAGCGAGTGCGACAAGCAGCAGGCACTGGCCAAGAAAACCCTCAACAAGCATGGGCTGGACTATGTCGGCGAGTTCATCGTCGGCTGGCGCGACATGCACCACGTCATCGATGTGCTGTACGACCGCAGCAACCCGGAAGAAACCCAGCGCGCCAATGCCTGCTTCGCCGAACTGCTAAATGTGTTCGAGCAGGAAGGCTACGCCGTCTACCGCGTCAACACGGCCTTCCAGGATCGCGTCGCGAACAGCTACGGCCCGGTCAAGCGCAAGCTCGAGCACACCCTCAAGCGTGCGTTGGACCCCAACAACATCCTCTCGCCAGGCAAGTCGGGCATCGACCTCGCCAACCCATTCTGAATGTTCTTGAAGCCCCGCCATACCTGACGTGGCGGTTAAATCCGAAGGAAATGAAATGAACCCTGCACAACTGCTGGTTGCCAGCGCCCTGCTCCTGGTCGCCCCCTTGACGCTGGCCGAGGGCGATGCCGCTCAAGGCAAGGCCCTTTTCGCCACGCAATGCGGTTTCTGCCACAGCACTGAACAGGGCAAGAACCTGATGGGCCCCAGCCTGCTAGGCGTGTTCGATCGCAGTAGCGGCCAGGCGCCCGCCTTCAACTACTCTGCCGCACTGCAAGCGGCCAAGCTGAAGTGGGATGACGCCAACCTGGATAAATGGCTGACCAAACCAGCGGAGCTGGTACCGGGCAACATGATGATGTACCCCGGGCAAGCTGACGCTCAGAGCCGTCAAAACCTCGTTGCCTACCTCAAGACACTGAAGTAAAACCAACCGCCAGCAGGGGCCTGGGCACCTGCTGGCGAACCGCATCGACGTATCAGCGCGGGCCCTGCCCGGATTCATCGGGCGCCTCAGGGGGCTGGTACTGCCTGGGTGTCAGAACAGAGGCAGTAGCGTTTTCACTTGAAAAGACCAGGAACGCCAGGTGGGTCTCATATCGATCGAGTACATCGTCGATGACCTGCTGTTTGGTCAGCCCCATCAGGTCATAGCCACCAGACCCGGTCTGTGTATACACCTCCAACCGATAATAGACATCGATCTCTCGCGTCATGCGGCCGCTGAACATGGGCACCGGCGCCTCGACGATGGCCACGTGGTAATGGAAATCGCGGAACGTATCCATCGAGACCCGCAGCAACGGCTCCTCGAAACCATGGCTGTTGACCACATTTTCCCGCATGACGTCATAGCCCTGATTGCGAAACTCAGCCGCGACCTCATCCAGTGCTGGCGCAACCATACGGTTGAGGAACTGAGTGGCCTGGCGCAGCGATGGGAATGCCCGCAAGTGCTCGAGCCGCTGCTTCCAGGAGCGCTCCGGGACATGCCCCCCGATAGCCGCCATGGAGGGGCGACGCAGCACTCTCCCCTCGCGCTCAGCGCGTTCCATGCGCAACACCTTGTAGAACGATGCCATCACCAGGTAAGCAATGATCGTCACCGGTAGCGCAAAGATCAGCGTGGCGTACTCCATCGTCTTGACCCCGCCCGCAACCAGCATCGCCACGGTGAGCATGGCCGTGAGCAATGCCCAGAAGATGCGCAGCCAGCTTGGCCCGTCGTGGGATGGGTCGGGAATCGAGGCAGAAAAATTCGACATCACCATTGCCCCGGAATTGGCGCTGGTGAGGTAGAACAAAAGACCTGATAGCGTCGCCAGGCCAATCAGGAACATTGGGGCCGGGAACATCTCCAGCAGTGCATACCAACCCCGTTCAGGGCTGTCCATCGCCAGTTGGGCAAACGCAGTGTTGCCCTGAAGTACCTGAAACAGTGCTGAATTGCCAAACAGCGAAACAATGATGAAATCGCACAGCACCGGCGCGGTCACTGCCGCCAGGACGAATTCGCGCAACGTGCGCCCCCGCGAAATCCGCGCCAGGAACACACCAACGAATGGCCCCCAGGCCAGCCAGAAGGCCCAGAAGAACAACGTCCAGCCCGCCATCCACCCGGCCCCATCGGGCGAGTAGCCGAAGGTTTGAAAGGTACGCGCGGGGAACGTGACGAGAAATTGCCCGATGTTCGACACCAGTGCGTTCAGCAGGAAGGCCGTCTGCCCGGTCAGCAGAATGTAGAGCATCATGGCCACGGCGCTCCACAGGTTCAGCTCGGCGATCCAGCGGATGCCACGGTCGACCCCGGAGGTGGTAGCCGCGATGGTCAGTGCCACCGCCCCCACTACTAGCAGGATCTGCAAGGTAAGGCCCTGCTCCAGACCAAAAATCAGCGCGAAACCCACGCTCAGCAGTACCACGCCGATGCCCATCGATGTGGCGACGCCAAACACGGTACCGACTAACGCGATGATGCTGATACCATCGCCCAACGGGCCGCGCACGCGTTTGCCAAACAGCGGATAGAGCGCGGCACGAATCGACAGCGGCATGTCCCATCGATAGGCAAAGTAACCCATGGCCATGCCCAGCAAGGCATACATCGCCCAACCCGCGATGCCGTAGTGAAACATGGTCCAGATCACTGCGTCCTGCATGGCCTCGGCAGTCCCGCCGGTGCCGCTGGGCGGGTGCAGATACTGCACGACCGGGCCGGTGACCGAATAGAACAGCATGTCTATCCCGACCCCTGCGGCAAACAGCATGGCGACCCACGTTACCAGCTTGTACTGCGGCCGCGAGTGGTCGGGGCCGATGCGCACGTCCCCCTCCTTGGAAAAGGCGACCCACAGCACGAACCCGATCACCAGGGTCATCGTCAGTACGTAGTACCAGCCGAGGTTCGTCGCGATCCAGTCGGTAGTCTGCTTCATTGCCACACGTGCAGCATCGGGCATGAGGATCGTGGTGATGGAAAACGCCAGTATCACTGCTGACGAAATCAACAGGACGCTCCAGTTGATATGCGCCTCACGATGCTCGATGAGTTCGTCATGGCCTTTGCTCAGGTCGCTGCGCGATACGGGGGTATCGTCATCGTCGCTCGGGCGCCTGGACAGGCGATCGGTACCGCCAAATTTGCTGCGCTCAAGCGCAGGGATCGATTTTACGCCTCCTGACGTGACCGGATCGACACCGTCGCGGTGCTGGTCTGAAGGGGGTTCGAAGGGCATGAGCTTTCTCCTGTTGCGTACTTCACTTCAACGCCTCCTGAGAGGGATAGGATGATCGGAGGCGCGGATTCTCTCTATTCTGATGGCACATGTGACTTCACTCAGGGTAGTCGCCCTGAAGGTAGATTCGGCAGGACTCATCGCGAAAAAGACTGCCGCGATGGCAGAGCGTCCTGCAGCAGCGAGTGCCAATTGAAAGCACTCCTCAAGATTTGGCCTGAGCCACCTTGCGTGGCTTAGGCGGGAATCGAACAGCCCCGCAGTTACAATTGCAACGCTTCAACCCACATCAGCGACCTGCCAGGTTCGGGCATGTCGTACTTACGGTGAAACGCCAAGGTACCATCGGGCTTGATGCGGAATACGGCGATATTGGCTTTCTCCGCTTCGGTTGCCGTACCGCGCTGGACTTGCCCGCCTTTCTGGTTGCCCACGATGAACCATTGATTACCGGGCGCCACACTGATCGTGCGGGCCTCTACCCCTTGCGTGGGGATATGTTGCAAGAGCTTCGGCTCGCCCGTTTTTGCATCCAGTACATACACCGCTATATCGTTTTCACCATGCTTGAACATCGCGGGTTTTTCCGTCGTTTGAAGCTCATCGGAGCGGTTGGTGACGTAGAGATACTTACCGTCTGGCCGCACCAGAATCACCCCGCCTTTCTTGATGCCCTCATCGGCCTCGGCATGCCAGTGTGGGTCGAGGGTACTGGTTTTAAATACGGGCCTGTTGGCCAGTCGTCCTTCCTTGGTCAACGGGTAGGTGTAGAGACTGCTGCCCCGCTCCATTGCCAGGTATGCCAAGGGTGCCCGAGGGTGGTAGGCGATATGGCGTGGGCCAACGGAGGGAGCAAAGGTTTCGACCCCGGCTGGGGTCAGCTTGCCGCCCGAGTAGGCAAACGCTGAAAGGGTGCCCAAATCTTCGGGCCGGCTTGCACTCGGATCATTGCCACGACCAGGCGCAATCACGAATTTATCGTTGGGTACTACCGTGACCTGGTGGGTGAATACGCCCGACTTGATTGGTTGCGCCTGTTTGACCTGGGCACCGAGACTGCCATCTGGCTGCAGTACATGAACCGTCACGGTTGGCGCCAGGTTGTAGGCCAGCAATGCATGTGTGCCATCGCGATCGAGGGTCAGGTAGATCGGCCGTTGCTCCAGCTTCACAGGTTCGCCCAACGGCATGAGTTGCCCCGTAGCATGGTCGATAGTAAAAGCACTGAGCATGTGAACATCGCCAGGGTTAGCTCCATTGATGTTGCTGGACGCCACATACAGGTGCCGATTGCCCTTGTCGGCAACGGCGAACTGCAACGGAGCTGGCAACTGAACCACCCCATTTTGCGTGAGCGAGCCATCGGGCGCGAGGGCATAACCCAGCAGTTTGTCTCCGAACCCTGCATAGATTTCGGTCATTGCCTGGGTATTTGCCGCCAGTGCCGCATGGGAGGAAGAGGCCAGAACCCCTGCCAGCAGAAAACTACAGGGCTGTAATTTGAATCTCATTACCTGCTCCCCTTCCTTAAAGTAACGTCAGTGGGTAAACCACGATCAGCCGATGCTCGTCGAAATCCTGCCCACCCTGATAATCACGCCTCACCGTGGCGCTGCGCCACTTGAGCACCAGGTTTTTGAACGTACTGGTCCGTACTGAATAGGCCACTTCCGATTCGCGTATCCACTCATTGCCATTGCGGTCGGCTGGCGAGACATCGATGTCGCGCCCCTGGATAGTGCGCTGACCCCAAGCACCTGATCATCCCACTGTTCGTTTCGCTGCTGGCGAAGGCCGCCGGGGCGTTCATGGACAGCAGTTCGAGCAACCTCACGCGCCCGGCGCAGATGTACTTCCGCCAGTTCCTGCTGGCCTTTGGCAGCACGTTCTTCCTCGGCCCGTCGATGGCCCTGGGCATCAGCCATGTGCGCACCAACCCGCGCAACCTGGTGAGCTTTTCGGTGCTGTTCGGCATCTGCAACAACCTCGGTGGCCTGATCGGCGCGGCGCTGCTGGGTACCTTCCAGACCTGGCGCGAGAAATTCCATTCCAGCCACCTGATAGACCGCCTCAGCTACCTCGAACCACTGGTCAACGCCCGTGTGCAAAGCGGCGGCGCCGGTTATGCCGGGATCCTCGCCGACCCGGCACTGCGCAGCGAGGCCGGCATGCGCGTGCTGGCCAGCGCCGCCACCCGCGAGGCCAACATAATGGCCTACAACGACGTGTTCGTGCTGATCGGCAGCATCGCCGTGCTGACCATGATCTGGATTACCATTCGCGGTTCTTGGCTGCGGTATGTCGCCCGCCAGGCCGCTTCATCCGACTCCACCAGCGGTACTGCCAGCCGATGACCGAAGAAACCCGCACCACGACCACCGCCGCCCTCGCCGAAACCCCGGAAGGCAGCACGCCGCCCAGCGAACCGACCAGCCCGGTGCGCACGCGGCGGGTGCGCATCCTGTCTACGATCAGCTTCGCCAGCGTGGCCCTGGTCGGCATCCTGGTAGTGCTCTACGCCTGGAACCTGCCGCCGTTCAGCAGCACCATCGAAAGCACCGAAAACGCCCTGGTGCGCGGCCAGGTGACAATCATCGGCCCGCAGCTGAGCGGCTATATCGTCGACGTGCCGGTGCATGACTTCCAGTTCGTCAAGGCTGGCGATCTGCTGGTGCAGCTCGACGACCGTATCTACAGGCAGCGCCTGGCCCTGGCCATCGCCCAGCTACAGCAGCAAGCCGCGCTGGCCAACAACCTGCAGCAGCGCAACAGCGCCGAAGCCACCATCGCCCAACGCCAGGCCGCCATCGGCGACGCTTCGGCCCAGGCGACTAAGGCCAAGGCCGACCTCAGTCGCAACCAGGCGCTGGTCAGCGATGGCTCGGTGTCGCGCCGCGACCTGGACCTGGCCCGCGCCAGTGAGGCCGCCGCCGTCGCCAGCCTGGCCCATGCCAAGGCCGCGCTGGAGATCGCCCGCCAGGACCGCGAGACCGTGATCGTCAACCGCGCCTCGCTGGAGGCTTCGGTGGAGAACGCCAAGGCGGCCGTCGAACTGGCCCGTATCGATCTCGACAACACCCGCGTCACCGCCCCGCGCGACGGCCAGCTGGGGCAGATCGGCACGCGCCTGGGCGCCTACGTCAACTCTGGCGCACAACTGATGGCACTGGTGCCCGACACCCTGTGGGTGATCGCCAACATGAAGAAAACCCAGATGGCCGACGTGCGCATCGGCCAGCCGGTGACCTTCACCGTGGACGCCCTGAACCACCTCAAGCTCTACGGGCATGTGCAGCAGATCTCGCCGGCCACCGGCTCGGAGTTCGCCTTGCTGCAGGCCGACAATGCCACCGGCAACTTCGTCAAGATCGCCCAGCGCATCCCGGTGCGCATTACCGTCGACCCCGAGCAGCCTGACGTCGCACGTCTGCGTCCCGGCATGTCGGTGGTGGTCAGCATTGATACACGAGCAGAATAATGACGCGGCCTGCCTCGGTCCTTTGCAGGCCCCCGAGCGGCGTCAAAACTTGACGCGTTCGCATAATGCGTGAAGAACCAACCTATCGCTTCGATGTCACCATCAATGGATCCCAAAAGTGATCCTTTGAAATCAGGCTCGCTAGACAGAGGCACAGATCACGCTGCCCCCGCCAGCGATTCCAGGACGAACGCAGCTGGAGGCTGTGTGCCATGATCTCGATCAGAAGCTCTTACCATCTCATCGATGCCGCCATTCTCTGGTGTGACCTTGCCGACCACGAAGACGAGATTTTACGGGTCGACCTCTCCTACCCCGGCAGTCTGCTCAAGCATTTTCCACAATGGCCGATCCTGCACCTTTATGCGGAGTGCATCTACGACGCCATTGTCAGCGGTGAGCTACCCGCGACCTGCCTGGGCCGACCGATCACTGCTGACAACCAGGTAAGCCGAGAGTACTGGTCCATTCAGCGTGCTGATCTGCTGGTCTGGTTCGCACGTAATTACCCCAACGAGAAGCCCGCCTTCTTGTTCTCGCAGAGCCTCGACCATTTGAACTGCGTCAGTCTCAATGCTCATTTGGTACAGGAAGCAGAGCTCGCTGCTGCTCAGCGCACGATCGACAAGCTGCGCGACGAGCTTACAGCAAGAGTTGACGAGGTGACAACGCTCACCGCGTGTAACCACGAACTGACAGCGCGACTTGAGGCCCAAGGCATTCCTTCCGAGGCCTCCGAAGGCACGAACAACATGCTCGTGGGCACCATGCTGGAAGTGACATTGGGTAAATCCAAAGACGGCCGTGTGCAATCGGCCTACAAGTCCCAGAGCGCTCTGGTCGACGAGATTCTACGCCGTTTTCCTGGTCTGCCTGGCCTGAGCAAAAGTACCCTTGATCGGCGATTTGCCGACGCTCGCCGTCATCTAGCCCAGGTAAAACGGGGCTGACACCGCATTGTCAGGCGATGCTCGGCATCGCCTGACAATGTTTTTCCTCCAGCATCGACCTTCACTGACTGTCACATCCCACTGCGCACCACATGGTGCTACGGAGTGACATCATGCAACAGATCAGCCCTGCCCCGCTGCCTGCCGACCGCCACATCATGCGCCGCGATGAGGTGGAACTGAAAACCGGCTTCAAACGTTCGCACATCTACAACCTGATGAAAGCCGGTCTATTCCCCCAATGCCGGCGCATTGGTACCCGCGCCGTCGGCTGGGACTCGCTGGAGATCGAGCAGTGGGTCCATGATCGACTGTCGGTCAGGGAGTAGCGTCATGGACGTCCTCTCGCTGATCTCGACCAAGGGCGGCGCGGGTAAAACCACCGTCGCCGCCAACCTGGGTGGTGTGCTCGCCGATGCGGGCCTTCGCGTCCTGCTGCTGGATCTGGACAGCCAACCGACGCTGTCCAGCTACTACGCCTTGCGCGAATCCCGTGAGGCTGGCAGCTACGAACTCATCGCGCAACGGCTCACGGCCCCCGAACAGGTGATTTCCGCCACCGTCATCCCGCACCTGGACCTGATAGTGTCCAACGATCGCGCCGGGCACATCAGCACTCTGCTGTTGCACGCGGCCGATGGTCGTCTGCGCCTTCATAATCTTCTGCCAGCGTTCGAGGAGCTCTACGATGTGCTGATCATCGATACCCAAGGCGCGCGCAGTGTAGTCGTGGAGATGGTGATCCTCGCGTCCGACTATGCCCTGTGCCCGGTCCCCCCAGAAATGCTCGCCGCACGTGAGCTGCGACGCGGCACGCTGGCGCTGTTTGAAGAGTTGGAGCCCTACCGCTACCTGGGCGTTGCCTTGCCGTCGGTGAAGCTGTTGCTCAACCAGGTCAAAGCCAATCGCCGTGACACCCGCTTGATCATGCACAGCCTGCAGGCGTCCTTCCAAGGCGACCCGCATGTCAGCGTCTGCACAACGGTGATTCCTGACCGTGTGGCCTACCCCAATGCCGCCTCGCTCGGCCTGCCGGTGCACCGCGTCGAGCCTACTCCACCCTCTGGCAGCCGAGGCCCTTGCGGCGCGGCGGTCATGCTTGAGCTGGCCATCGAGCTGTTCCCGCAGTGGGCTGAGCGACTTGTCGGCTCGGACGCGCCTCTGCCCGGCCAAGCGTCAGTGATCGACCGCCGACTCAACCGTCGCGGCTGATGGGAGGTTTTGCGATGAAGCCGCCCTCTTCCGAAGACATCACGCGACAGTTGCAGCAGGCGCATTTTCCACAGAAACATGGCCTCGACAGCTCGCCCGTGCCGGTCGGGGATACACCGTTGGTGGTCAGCCTGGAGCAATTGCGCCCCTACGAGCTCAACCCGCGGGTGGTTCGCAACCCGCTGTATGACGAGATCAAAGCCTCGATCCGCGAACGCGGCCTGGATCAGCCCCCTGCGATCACCCGCCGTCCGGATGAGCCGCATTTCATAATCCGCAATGGCGGCAACACCCGTTTGAGCATCCTCGGCGAACTCTGGCAGGAAACCCGCGAGGAGCGATTCTTTCAGATCCACTGCCTGTTCCGCCCTTGGCAGTCCGAGTCGCATGCCTTGATCGGGCACCTGGCCGAAAGTGACCTGCATGGCCAGCTCACGTTCATTGAGCGATCGCTCGCGGTGGCAAAACTCAGGGACATGTTACAAGAGCCCGATGCCCCTCTCAGTCAGCGTGAACTGTCCACACGCTTGAGCAAGGGCGGCTACCCGATTTCACAATCGCATATCAGCCGCATGTTCGACACGCTCGAACACCTGCTACCGGTCATCCCGCAGGTGTTGTATGCCGGGCTTGGCAAACCCACCATCGCCCGGATCATTAACCTGCGGCGCCGGGCGGAGTCGATCTGGAATCAGTATTTGGGGGACGTTCAACACTTCGCACTGCTCTGGTTCGAAGTGCTGTCGGCATTCGACAGTGATAAGCCCGATCTGAACTGGGGTGAGCTGCAGGATGAGCTGATTGCCAGGATGGCGGTGCAGTTGAAGCAGACGCCCCGCCTGCTCGCCTTGGAAATGCATCAGGAACCGCTTCGCTCAACGCCGCCTGCGGAAACGCCTCAGCCGCTGCCGCAAGCCCCACAAGGTGAGTGCTCCCCCCAGCTGCCTGTCGAAGATGAAGCACAATCGGCGCCTCAATCGCCCGCACCGGAGCCGATGAGCAGTGCGGACAACACTGCGGCAGCCGAGACTCCACGCCTCCCAAACATCCGCGAGGCGCTGAGTGATGACGATCCGCTTGCTGCGAGGGTGCCAAACGCCCTTGATGCCGGTGAGCCCTCCCTGGGTTCCGCCTCACCTCTCGCACCGCTACAGGGTGACATCACTGCATTGCGTGAGCGTTGTGCCGCCCTGGCGACAGACCTGGCGGCATATGCCGATGCCAGTGCCATGGTCACGCCGCACGCAGAGGGCTTGGGTTTTACCCTTACGCTGGAGCATGGCGAGCAACTGAGCCCTAGACATACCGGCATTCAGCTACTGCTCTCAGCCCTGCTGCGCTTGCAGGACGACGTGACTTCGCAACAACGTCAGCAGCTGCCGGCTGCGCTATTTGGCCAATTGCTGATTGGCACCTACGACCTGCCCTTCCCCGAGCGCCCTGCCCTAACCGTGGGCCTCGAACGACTACCCGATACCCAGCTGGAGCAGCTGTTCAGCCTGATCCGCCACGCCCGGCAGTTGATCGACCTGACGCTGTCGTCCACGCGTTAAGTGAGGAGCCGCCTCATGAGCACGACCTTCAATCTGTTGAACCATGCGATGTTGAACCAGGTGCTGCATGAGCTGCGCCATGGCCGTCTGCAGCGCTGCAAAGCGCTGGGCCTGGCCGACGAAGACATCGAGGTCCTGCAATCGCTGCCTCCGACCACCCTGTCCCACTTGGCGCATTCATCAATCGCCTGGGTTGAGGTCAAGGTTGATATCACCGTCCTGCGCCGCCTGATCGTCCAGGCCGAGCGCGACGAGCAGAACGAACGCCTGATCAACCGGGCACTGAAGCTCGGCGCGAGCTCGACTATCATGTACCGCTGTTTCGGCCTGGACCATTCGGAAACGGCGTTGCGCCGCCGAATACTGAAAATCGAAACCCACCGCGGCCGGCCGGTCCAGCTCAGTGAAGCCCAGGAGCATGCGGTGTGGAACCGCTGGAGCCAGTTACGGGCGGAGGAGCCAGACAACGATCCACTGGACACGATGATGATGCTGGCCGAGGAACAGCACATCAGCCTGACCCAGGTCTGGCAACAGGTCGAACTGTACGGAGGTACGCCATGCTGAGCTTCTACGAAGTGGACTGGCAGGACGTGGTGCGCCAGTGCTACGACGCCCTTCGACGCCGCAATGAGTTTCAGGCCGCCCAGGCCCAACAAGCGGCTGCTGCGGAGCCCGCGCTGCGCACGATCTACTACGGCGACAACAATCCCTTGCCGCAGGCCTTGCTACTCGATCGTCGACTGACCCCGCTGGAGCGCAACACCTGGCAGGTGCTGCGCTGGCTGATCACCGAACGCCAGGTTAAAATGCCCCGCTACCAGGACCTGCAACCCTACCTGGCAGCCAGCCCCTGTGGCACCCAGGCGTCGCGCGAGACCATCGCCCGCGCACTGAACGTCCTGCGTACCACCCGCTGGCTCAGCCTGGTCGACCGCTCGCGCGATGCCCAAGGCTGCCTGCGCGGTTGCATCTACGTGCTGCACGGCGATCCGTTGACGGCGGCCGAGCAGCTTGAGCTGGACAGCGGCTACGCGGATCTCCTGCAACAGAACCTCAGCCACGCCACCAAGGGGGTGCGTGATGTGACGCAGCATGTGCTGGCCGAAATTCAAGCCGACCCGCAAGTCGTCCAAGGCGACAAGGACAGGCTGGGCGCACTGCCGCCGACACAGCAACACTCGCTGCTGCTGATCAACGAAGCCGCGCAGGCGCAACATTCCGAACCTGGCCTGCTCCACCCCGTTCGGAATCCTCACGCCTCGGCCACCGATTCCGAACTGTGCGGCAATGCACCGGATTCGGCTGTGGTTCGGAATGCCGACGCCGGCCGTACAGTACAGAAAGACCAAAGCAAAAAAAGTACAGTACTGGCACAGGTCGAGTTTGGTCGTGCACGCTGGCCTGAAGATTTACCGCTGAATTCGACCGAGCGGCGCATGGCCTCCCAGGCGATGCGCCAGCTCGAACCGGAACAGCAACAAGCGGTGATCAATGAAGCGGCGGTGCGCTGCGCCCGCGGCGAGATCCGAAAACCGGTCGCCTACCTGATGGGCTTGATCAAACGCGCCTGCCAAGGCGAGTTCACCCTGTGGGCCGCGCGTACCGAGGAGGTCAAGACCTCAAGACCGACTTCAAATCCAGCGAGGCCTGTGCCAGCAGAGCCTCCCAGCGAACGACCGAAGCGCGGTGGTCAGCGCACCGCCTCGCCCCTCGCCCTCTCCTGCCTGGAGGAACTGAAACAACGCTGTCGTGGTTCGCTTGCGCCGACCTAGGGGTGGATCTCGGTGGACTTGATGCCCATGCCATTGAATCCACCGAGATCCACCGCCTGAAATTACGAGCGGACCACCTTCATGTTGATTCGCGTCGAACCGCACTAATCGGCCCATCGTCGGCGTCATTCCGACGGCGAGGTACTGGCGATGACCGATCACTACCAGCTCAACCTGGGCTCCCTGCGCAGCAGCATCACCCTCACCTTGCATACCCATCATGCGGCGCGGCTGTGGCAAGGCCGCATGGGCCGCGAAGGGGTACACGCGATCATGGGCATGCCCGGTTACATCGGCGTCACCAACCTGCTCAAGCACGCCAGCAGCCAGGATGACCCCTTCGCCGACTGGTTCATGCTGCAACTGGAGGACAAGCTGCTGCAGGCCAAGGCCGAACTGCGTGCGCTGACCAAGCAGGTCAGTCGGGTGGAGCGCGCCCTGCCCACCCAAGTCGACATCGGCGACAACCTCAATATCCATCCCGTCACCCTCCCCCTGTTCATCGGCAGCCAGCTTGGCTTTCTCGCGGTCTACCTGCTGACCGACTACGACGCCCTGGTGCGCCGCGTTCTGCTCGCCCACCACACCGCCTTAATCGGCCGCCCCGACATGGAAACCTGGATCGATCGCGGCGCCCACGAGCTGCGCAGCCTGTTCGGTCTGGCCCAGCGCTACCGGCTGGCAGGGGTCAGTCGGGATGACATGGCCGCCAACAACGCCCGCGCCCGTGAAGCGATCGACAAGTTCGGCACGCCACCAAGCAAGATCCTCGAGGGCAGCCACCGCTCCCAATTCGCCCCGCCCATCACGCGGGGTACCTCAGAACCGCTACCCGCTGGGTCGGATCAACACGACCAACCTGAGGTCGAAGCTCTCCCTGAGCCAGAAGAACCGGCCGAAGGAGGTGAGGCATGACCTTGGCCGACGCGATTGCCCGGCGTTTGTCAGCAGATGTCTATCGTGAGTTCGCACAAGGTGCCTCCCTAAAAGGCCTTTTAAAGCCTTTTAAGGGTAAGGGGGAGCTGCAGCAGTTCGCCGAGACGATCCTGCGCCTGCGCACCCAGGTCGCCGAGTTGATGGCAGTGATGCTGGCGATCATGGCGCAGCCCCCGTTCTCGTTGCTGGAACTGCGACTGGTCGTGCAGCACAGCGCGACCGGCACCGACTTCCTGCGCTGGCGCAGCCCGGACTTTCAGCGCATGGGCGTGCAGGTGTGGCAGGAGGCGGTGGTTCATCCGCATCTGCACCCTGAACTGCGGCAGGCGTTGTATCAGCTGGAGACCAACCGGGTGGTGCTGAACCTGCAGATGAGCAGCCTGCAGTCACTGTATCGCCAGGCTGTCGCCGGTGCCGGCAAGCTCGAGGCCGCCGAACTCGCCCTGACCCGTTCCCCCACCGAGGAGTGACCCGCATGAGTACGTTGTTTGTAGGTGAAGGCAACATCGGCAGTGTGCCGGAGTTTCAGGAGTTCAACTCCAACCCGGATGAACCACGACGCCTGCTGCGGCTGAACGTCTATTTCGACAACCCGGTACCGCGCGAGGGTGGCTACGAGGATCGCGGCGGCTACTGGGCGCCCGTCGAGCTTTGGCACCGCGATGCCGAGCATTGGAGCACGCTGTACCAGAAAGGCATGCGCGTCCTGGTCGAAGGCCGCACGGTCAAGGAGGAGTGGGAAGACAGCGAGGACAACGCGCGGGTGACCTTCAAGGTCGAGGCCCGGCGCATTGGTATCCTGCCGCATCGCCTGGCCTCGGTCTCGATGCGTGAGAAAGCTCAAGACACTCCCAGCGCCACGCGTAAAGGCGGTGGCAAGAAAGCCCCGCGCAAGGCCGGGTGATCCGTGGAACTCAGTGGAATCACTGCGCCCTGCGCGATACCGCAGGGGCTGCGCCGCCCAACCGGCGAGCAGTACTGGCCCCTCTAGCGCGTTCTATTGGGTCGGGGTTTACCCCGCCGTTCACTCTCCAGCAACTGCTTCACCTCCGTCAGGCACTGATCCAGGGCAAGGAATGCCCGCCAGTGCGCCGGACTCTCCTGAACCCAGGCAATCAAGTGCGCGCGCGCCTCCCCATTCTCCGGTTCCAGTTGCGTGGCCATGAACAGCTCGTAGGCCTTGATCGCTAACTTGTCTGCCTCACTCTGGTGGGATCCGTGCAAGTTGAAGCCTCCGTGTGGACGGGCGGGTCCTGCAGTTATTTTTCGTGATACGCCTCATAGGGTTGCCAGTCAACTCTCTGAGCCGCTCATATCCTTGGGTGGGTAGTCAACCATATGGATCGAATTGGAGAGCGCCCCGTTGCCCGTCAAAGAGCCTAGCCCACATCACATTGGCCGCCAGTTGGCGAAGTACCGTCGCGACCGTGGTTTGACCCAGGAGCAGGTCGGCGAACACCTGCGCATTACCGGCGAGGCCGTCTCGCGTCTGGAGCGTGGCCTGGTGGAGCTGTCCGTGACGAAGTTGCTGCAGTTGGCTGACCTGTATGGCTGCCCCGTCGATGAGCTGCTGCTGGCCATCAGTCCTCGCCCCCAGGACCAGGGCCAGCAGATCACCGCGATCATCAAGGAGCTGGGCGATGCCGATAAACAGTTCGCCCTGGAGTTTCTGCAAACGCTGGCCACTCATCTTGCGCAACGCAAGTAAGGTTTTAGCCCTGCGCTGAAACGTCGAACCGATCCCTCCGTTTTCGGCTTTACCCTGGCGCTTCACGGCCACACCCCCACCCTGTCGGAAACCACCGAGAGGGCCCGCATATGCGCCTGTTCATCTGCGAGAAACCGTCCCAAGCCCGTGACATCGCCCGAGTACTGCAGGCCAGCTGGCGCGGCGATGGCTACCTGCAGGGCCAGAACGTCACCGTCACCTGGTGCATCGGCCATCTGCTAGAAACCGCGCCCCCTGAGTCCTATGGTGATTACAAACGCTGGTCGTTGGACGACCTGCCGATCATCCCCGATCACTGGCAGTTGGTGGTCAAGCCCAAGGTCGCCAGCCAACTGAAGGTGATCGACCAACTGCTGCAAAGGTGCGCTGAGGTGGTCATCGCCACCGATGCTGACCGCGAGGGCGAGATGATCGCCCGGGAGATCCTCGAGCGCTGTCAGTATCAGGGGCCGGTCCTGCGTCTGTGGCTGTCCGCCCTGGATGAAGCCTCGATCCGCCGGGCCTTGGCCGCCTTGCGTCCGGGCGAACAGACCCTGCCGCTGTACCACTGTGCACTGGCCCGCTCCCGTGCCGACTGGCTGGTGGGCATCAACCTAAGCCGGCTGTTCACCCTGCTCGGCCGCCGCGCCGGCTTTGATGGTGTGCTGCCGGTTGGCCGCGTCCAGACCCCGACGTTGCGCCTGGTAGTCGAACGCGACCGGGCCATCGCGAGCTTTGTGCCGCACCCCTTCTGGAACGTCGACGCCCAGTTGGTGGCAGACGGTGTTAGTTTCAAAGCCAGCTGGCAACCTCCGGCTTCGGTCTGCGACGATGAGGGCCGCTGCCTTGATGAAGCGGCCGCCAGGCAAGCTGCACTGCGCCTGAGCCAACACGGAACGGCCCGTATTGGCACCATCGAGGTGGAACACGTCCGCGAAGGGCCGCCACTGCCGTTTGATCTCGGCACCCTGCAAGAAGTCTGCTCGGCCAAGCTCGGGCTCGGCGCCCAGGAAACGCTGGGGATCGCCCAAGCCCTCTACGAAACCCACAAGGCCACGACCTACCCGCGCACCGATTGCGGCTACCTGCCCGAGAGCATGCTGGATGAGGTGCCCCGCATACTGCATGCCCTGGTGGCTCCCAGCCCTGCGCTCGGTCAGGTCATCAAAGCGCTGGATCCGTGTCGCCGCTCGCGCGCCTGGAACAGCAGCAAGATCACCGCGCACCACGGGATCATTCCGACCGCCATCAAGCTCGACCTCACTCAGCTGTCTGAGCGCGAGCAGGCAGTTTACGCGCTGATCCGCGCCCGCTACCTCGCTCAGTTCCTTCCTGAGCATGAGTATCTGAAAACCCAGGTGTTGCTGCACAGCCAGGCCGACCAGCTACTGGCCCGGGGCAAGCAGATCCTGGTGCGCGGTTGGAAAGCGGTGATCAACGAAACCCACGGCAATGAGCCCGGCGAGCAGACTCAACGGCTACCCACACTTCGAGAATCCGTTTCGGTGGCGCTGACTGACGCCGCCGCCATTATCCAACGCACACACCCCCCAAGGCCTACACCGAGGGCACGCTGGTCAAGGCGATGAAAACCATCGCCAACCAGGTGGCCGATCTGCGGCTCAAGCAGACGCTCAGGGAGAGCTGCGGCCTCGGCACCGAAGCCACCCGCGCGGCCATCATTCAGGGGCTGATCGACCACGGTTATCTGACCAAGAAGAAACGCAGCCTGGCCGCCTCAGCCGCGGCGCACACCCTGATCGAAGCAGTGCCAGCGGAAGTGGCCGATCCGGTGCTGACGGCGCTATGGGAGCAGGCTTTGGGCCGAATTGAGTCGGGCCAGTTGAGCGTCGAGACCTTTCTAGCCAAGCAGTCGCAGTGGCTGACCCGCTTGGTGCGCAGCAACGCCTCGCTCACCCTGCAGCCGCCCCCATCGAAGGGACCGCTCTGCCCGGTGTGTTGCAGCGGCATGCGCCAGCGCAAAGGCCGTACTGGCAGCTTCTGGTCCTGCATCCGCTACCCGGACTGCAAGGGCACCAAGCCGGTAACTAAAGCCAAGCGCCCGAAGAAGACATGACTTGACGCCGCACCGCCGCGCTGGTGTAGTGAAGTTGCCCCACGCCACTTGGCGACCCCAGACCGATTCGCTCCGGGCAGCTCGGTCAGACTCGTAGAGTTCGGAGCCATCCTTCACCGCCTTTGCGGATAACTTCTCAGCGTTCCAAGTCTCCTAGGTGGATGACCCATGCGGCTTGTGCCAGGCCTCAAGGGTCATCCGCTTCGGCGGCGATGCTCAGCTCCGGTGCCCGCCGGCGAAACACTGGGCACCTTTTGTGCGCGGATGCGTGCCAGTTGATTCCGACCTAGGCCACGACAAGGGTCGGTTGATCCCGGTGGATCGACAGCGGAGAGTTTGCGACGAACTCCGGTGTCACATCGCCGGATCAAAGGTGGTCCACTTCTTCCTAGCCTGATGACCGTCGGGCTATTTTTTCGCCGCCGAGAATCCACCGGAAGCCACTGATTGCCACCCGCCCAAACCGCCGCAAATCCCCGGTTGACGGGGGTTCTGCGGCGTTTTATAGATGAGCTGCACACCGCTGTCGTTGACAGCTCCCAGGCCGCCAGAACCTTGAAGGCTGCGCCCGCTTCGGGTGGTTCTCCCCAAGTGCGACTCGCGCTCGGCAGCTCGCACGGTCACCGACCTGTCGGTGATGAGCGCCCTCTCTACCGATCATGTGTTTGCACCCTCACCCTTGCGGAACTCACCAGCCGCCAGGGCCGGTGGTTGTCCGCGTTTCTGCTGAACAGGAGATCCACCATGGCCACCGCAAGCAATAACGCCCCCACCACCTACTTCAACCTGCACACCCAAGGCATCGGTTACCTGAACCGTGTCCGCGAAGTCCCGGTTCGCCGCGGCCAAGCGTTCATGGCCTGTGACATCGCTGCCTTGCACGGTGCCTCGGACGACGTCGAGTACACCCGCTTCGACTGCAAAGTCGCTGGCGGCGAAGCCGAACGGCTGATCCGTGAGCACCTCGAAGACGTCCGCGCTGAACGCAAGGTCCTCATCGCGTTTCGCATCGGCGACCTCTGGGTGGATCCCTTCCTGTACGAGAAAGGCGAACGCAAGGGTCAACCCGGCGCCAGCCTCAAGGGCCGCCTGATCTTCATCGAGTGGATCAAGGTCGATGGCCAGTTCAGCTACCGTGCGCCCGCCCGCACCGACGCTGCCTCTGACGCGATGGAACCTGCTGAGGCGGATGGGGACAAGGCAAACACTGACGGTGACTCCGATCAGCGCCAGCCAACTCCAACCGCCCCCCGTAACTCCACCGCAGCAGCTCAATCTGCCTGAGGCAGTTTGACCGCCAACAACAGGCGCTCTTGGGAGCGCCTGTTGTTCATTCACGTCGGAGGTTGTCATGGAAAGCTTCTGGCTCTGCGAAGACTGCCTGCAGGCGGTGGCTTACGACGACTTCAGCACCTTGTCGCTGTACTACAGCGAGGCCGAAGTTGACGAGCGAATCGCGCAGATACGTGAGGCAGTGCAAGCGTTGCTGCCGTTCAGCGCCGATTTCGATCCGGACACCGGCATCGGCATCGACTCGTTCTCCACCCGCCCCTGCGAAAGCTGCCACTCACCGTTGCACGGCACTCGCCATCGGTTCACCCGCCTGTGACCGCCTGATCTCACCCACTTGGGGCCTCCTCCCGGAGCGCTCCTGCATATGAGGCTTTGCTCATGAACACGCCATTGACCCTGGTCGAGCCCCTCGACCCCGTCCTGACCCAGCGCGCCCACGAAGATGCACTGATCAACGAAGCCCTGCAGCTGTTGGACCAACGCTACTTCCAACGCGGCGAAGTCCTCATCACGCCGGCCGACGCCGCCTCTTACCTGAAGCTGCGCTTGGCGCCTTATCACCACGAGGTGTTTGCCCTGCTGTACCTCGATTCCCAGCACCGCGTGCTGGACTTCGAGGTGTTGTTTTTCGGCAGCATCGATGGGGCTTCGGTGTATCCCGTGAAGTGGTGGTCAAGGCACTGGCACACAACGCCGCCGCAGTTATCCTCAGCCACAACCACCCTTCCGGCTCCCCCGAGCCCAGCGGCGCCGACCGCGTGCTGACGGCGCGCCTGATCGAAATCCTGGCGCTGGTCGAGGTCCGCGTTCTGGACCACATCATCGTCGGAGAAGGTCAGCCCCTCTCCCTGGCCGAATACGGCTGGATTTAACCCTCCCCCACCCGCCACCGCCTGCATGGGGTGGCGTTCTCTTTTAATTGGAGCGCCATCATGCTCACCTCAACCCCCAACCCGTTTGCCCGCGGTTTTCATGCATTTGCCTGCAAGCGCGTGGTTCAGATCCACTACGACGACCAGTGCCCGCCCTGCTATCGCCCCTTGCACACCGCCCAGCTGGAGTTGAACGACGATCACATCAACTCTCAGGCCTGCGTGTTCGATGACGATTGCGCCGTCATCACGGAAGGCCAGGATGTCTCGGGTTTCCTTCGCATGCAGTTGCCCGCGGACAGCGTGGTCAGCACCGTGCTGTACCAGGTCACCGCCAAGCAGTTGAGTGGCTCGGTGCACCTCTGCGACCTTCCCACCCGGAAAGCTGCCGAACACCTGATGCAGCAGCTGTCCTTTGCCACCGGCCAGTACAGCCGCAGCTGGGAGATCAGCACATCTCACCTACCGGCCGACGAGTACGCCTACCTTCAGCAGCTTGCCCGCTCCGAACGACCGGCGGGCTTCTTTGAATGTTTCTCATTGGTCAGCAACCGCTCCGTCGGCTGCAAGCTGTACTCCACACCCTGGCACCGCAGCGCCCACGTGGAAGGTCCCGGTTGCTCAGCGGCGGACGTCTGCATCCGCCTGTTGGATGAACAGGTACCGCCGGTGTTGATGACCCTGTTGTTGCTGGCCGGCCAGGCCGACACGCGCTTCCTGGTGTTTGACCCTGATGCAGCCCCGCTGGCAGGACTGCCAGTGTTTGCTGACGATTGACCTAAGGCGCCCTGCTGGGCGCCTTTTTTATGGACTAAGCCTGATAACCCGGACGGGGAACTTCGGTTTTTCAGTGGGTGCACCTCGCGCGTGTTGCCAAGGTGTCGGCAACATCTGTCGAGACCTGCTCATGCACACGCCCGCACTTCCTTACCTTGTCCTGATGCTCGCGCTGGCGGGTTGCAACACGTCGCCTGCCATCACCCCATCGAAAGCGCCAGCCAAAGCCGTACCAGCTCCGGCCACCCCGTCCAAGCCGTTGTCAGAATCACCGGCGTGGGTCCGCCAGGACCGCTACACCCTGGTCAGCACGCGACCGACGCTGGAACAACGCCAGCCCTTATTCCAGCTCATCACCGTGCAGATTTCACCGGCGCTGCATGCGACGGTCGGTGATGCGTTGCGCCACGTGTTGCAGCGCTCGGGCTACTCGCTCTGCACCAACCGCGCCGAGGTCACGACCTTGTTCAGCCGCCCCCTGCCGGCCGTGCAGCACCAACTCGGGCCGATGGCGCTGCTGGACGCCTTGACCATCCTCGGCGGCCCGGCCTGGCGACTCATGATCGACCCGGTCGAACGCAGCGTGTGTTACGCCCTTCGCGCACCGGTGCCCGCCCCACCTCGCCCGCCCCTGGAGATCGCGCCATGAAGGTCCATCACTTTCAGGCCCTGGTGCTCGGGGCCCTGTGCCTCGGCGCCGCAGTACTCGCCGCCACGACCTACAACCACCAGCAGCAACTGGCCAGGCTCCTAGTCGCTGCGGAAAATGCGCCAGCCGATCCAGTACCGGCGCTGTGGCGGGACCTCGATGCACTCAGCGCCGACCTTGCGGCACTCCCAGCGCAAGTGAACGCGCTGGGCGAGCACCAGCGCCAGCAGGACGCGACCTTCGCGGCGTTGAGCAAACAGCTGGATGAGGTGAACGCTTCGCTCAAGTCCATTGAAGCGGTGCCGCTGGGTCCGACCAAGGCCGACCTGGCCGCGCTGGAACAGCGCATGGGCAACGCCGAAACCGCCGTCCACGCCCTCGAGGCTCGCCCGGTTGCGCCATCCACACAACCCCAGCCTGCAGCCCCCGCCAAACCGGCCGCCAAAACCCAAACCCCGACGCCGCCATTCACCTTGCTGGGTGTCGAGACCCGAGGCGACCTTCGGTTTGTCTCGGCTCAACCGGCCGGCGCGCATGCCCTGTCGACCGTCCACCTGCTGCAGCCCGGTGACAGCTTGAACGACTGGCAGCTTAAGGCCATTCGCCGGAACCAGGCCGTGTTCCAGGTGCCTGGCCTCGGCGAACGTTCGCTGCCCCTGCCATGACGAGGTGCATATGGTCCGTTTCATCAGTCTCTCGTTGCTCCTATTCCCCATCTGCCTGGTGTCGGGATCGGGATGGAGTGCCCCAGCCACGGTCGAAACGCAGCAGCAGTCCAGCGAGCAGGCCGCGCTGCAGCAAGCGCGATCTGCAGCACAGGCCAAGGCCTGGGGCCTGACCGACGACGAATGGTCCAAGTTCGAGCGCCTGCAGAGCGGTCCCCGTCAGTACTGGTCACCGCACCTCGATCCGCTGACCACCCTGGGCGTGGAAGCCGACTCGGACCAGGAGCGCCAGCGTTACGCCGAGCTGCAGGTGCGACTCGAAGCCAAACGTGCCGAGCGCGAACTGGCCTATCAAAAAGCCTACTCTGCTGCCTGGGGGCGGTTGTTCCCAGGGCTGCGGCCGGTACAGGGATTGAGCGATGCAATCCCTCCGTCGAGCAACCCGCGCTATGCGGTGTTTGTGGAAGATCCGTGTTCGACCTGTGAGGCCAGCCTCCGCCAATGGCTGAGCACGGGCGCCCACTTGGACATCTATCTGGTGGGCAGCCAGGGCGATGATGCGCGCATTCGCCAATGGGCGCGCAAGGTGGGCATTACCCCTGCCCAGGTTGGCAGCGGCCAGGTCACCCTCAATCATGACCGTGGCCGCTGGTTCGCCCTCGGCGCCAGCCGCACCTTGCCCGCGCGCTTTCAACAGGTGGAAGGGAAATGGCAGCGCGTCGATTGACCCTCGCCCTGACCCTGATGGGAGTGACGGCGGCCCAAGCAGGCGGCCTGCCTCCGCCGGCCTACCAGTTGGCCGCAGCCCAGGCCGGCATCCCGGCCTCGGTGTTGTTCGCCATTGCCCAGCAAGAGAGCGGCACACCGTTGCGTGGGCGGCTTCTGCCCTGGCCGTGGACCTTGAATGTGGCCGGTACGCCACAGCGCTTCGCCACCCGTGACCAGGCTTGCAGCGCACTCAAAGCGGCGCTCACCCGCCATGATCCCAAGCGCATCGATGTCGGCCTGGGCCAGATCAACCTGGGTTATCACCCGGAGCGCTATCCCACCGCCTGCGATGCCCTCGATCCGCGCGCCAACCTCGCCGTCACCGCCGATCTGTTGCGCGCGCACTACGCCGACGTCGGTGACTGGGTCATTGCCGCAGGCCACTATCACCGGCCTGCGGGAGGGCCCCCGGCGGCGCGCTACCGCACGCAGTTCAGCCTGCACTGGCAGCGCCTTGAAGCCGCCACGTCCAGCCGTGGAGGACCACGCTCATGATTGTCGTTCGCCGGGGCGCACTGATTTGCGGGTTGATGGGGTCGTTGGCTGCCGGGGCATGGCTTGGGCCAACGCCCCCTGTCATTGCCGCTGAGTCGGCTACGGCGGTCGAACGGCCCGATCCACGAACCCTGAACTGGGTCTTGCCGGTGCACAGCGCGCGCCTCACGCCGGGTGAGGTGCCCCGCAGAGCGCTGGATCTGCCCGGCATGGTCCCGCTGTTCCTGGTTGGGGCGGACGCCGCCTCGTTGGCGTGGCTGACGCAGCACGCGCCAGCGCTGAAGCGACTGGGCGCCAACGGCCTGGCTGTTGAAGTCGTTGATGCCGCAGCGCTGCAGCGTATCCAGGCGGTAGCGCCTGGTTTGGCCATCTGGCCGGTGAGTGGCGACGACATCGCCGAGCGGCTGGAACTGGAGCACTACCCGGTACTGATCACTCCGACCGGCATGGTACAGTGAGGTAGTGCCATGGGCGATCATGCGATGGAATCCCTGCTGCGCCCGGCAGTGGAGCTGTACACCGTAGGCATCTGTGCCGGTGCCGGCGCGCTGTGCCTGCATTCACCCTGGGCGGTGGCGCTGTCGCCGGAAGTTGGCGCCGGCATGGCCCTGGCCTATACCGCCTTCGGCCTCAAGCGCCTCAATGAGGCCCGCATTGTTTTGCGTTATCGACGCAACATCCGCCGCCTACCCCGCTACTCGCTGACCAGCCGACAGATCCCTATCAGCAGCAAGCGCCTGTTCATGGGCCGTGGTTTTCGCTGGAGCCGCCTGCACACCCAGCGTTTGCTCGAAGCGCAGGATCCCGCGCTGGCCCGCTACGTCAACCAGTCGGCCGCCTACCAGTGGGCCCGCCGCCTGGAGCATCTCCTGGAAAAAGCACCGCCAGGGCTCTCCATCTTGCCTTGGATAACCGCCTGGGACAGCCCACTCAACCCGGTACGACCACTGCCGCCCGTGGGTGGCTCCCCGCTGCTGCACGGCGTCGAGCCCAACGAACAGGAAGCCTCCTTGCCTTTGGGCGAGCGCGTGGGCCATACCCTGGTCCTGGGCACTACCCGGGTCGGCAAGACGCGCCTGGCCGAGGTCTACATCACCCAGGACATCCACCGGCCGAGCCAGGAAGTGGTGATCGTCTTCGACCCCAAAGGCGATGCCGACCTGCTCAAGCGCATGTACGTGGAAGCGCGACGCGCCGGCCGTGAGCACGAGTTCTACGTCTTCCATTTGGGCTGGCCGGAGATTTCCGCACGCTACAACGCCATCGGCCGTTTCGGTCGCATCTCGGAAGTCGCCACTCGGATTGCCGGCCAACTCAGCGGCGAAGGCAACTCGGCGGCGTTTCGCGAGTTCGCCTGGCGCTTCGTGAATATCATCGCCCGGGCGCTGATCGAGCTCGGCCGGCGCCCCGACTACCTGCAGATCCAGCGCCATGTGGTGAACATCGACGCGCTGTTCATTGAATATGCCCAGCACTTCTTCGCCCGCCATGACCCGCAGGCGTGGGAGACCATTGTGGATCTCGAAGCTCGGCTCAACGAGAAGAACGTGCCGCGGCACATGATTGGCCGCGAGAAACGCGTGGTCGCCATCGAGCAGTACCTGACTGCCAAGCGCCTTTTCGATCCAGTGATGGATGGCCTGCGCTCGGCGGTGCGCTACGACCGCACCTACTTCGACAAGATCGTCGCTTCGCTGCTGCCGCTGCTGGAAAAGCTCACCAGCGGCAAGACGGCGCAGTTGCTGGCCCCCAACTATGCCGACCTCGACGATCCACGGCCAATCTTCGACTGGCTGCAGGTCATCCGTAAACGCGGCATCGTCTACGTCGGCCTGGATGCACTGTCCGATGCCGAGGTCGCTGCCGCGGTCGGCAACTCGATGTTTGCCGACCTGGTCTCCGTGGCCGGGCATATCTACAAACACGGCATCGACCATGGCCTGCCGAGCTCCTCCAGAGCGGCCGAAAAGGTGCCCATCAACCTGCACGCCGACGAGTTCAACGAGCTGATGGGCGACGAGTTCATTCCGCTGATCAACAAGGGCGGTGGTGCCGGTATCCAGGTTACCGCGTACACCCAGACCTTGAGCGACATCGAGGCACGCATCGGCAGCCGGGCCAAAGCTGGCCAGGTGATCGGTAACTTCAACACCCTGCAGATACTCCGCGTGCGGGAAACCGCGACTGCCGAACTCCTGACCAATCAACTGCCCAGGGTCAATGTGCAGACGCGTACGCTGGTCTCCGGCGCTACCGACACGGCCGATCCCGATGCCCGTACCGACTTCACGTCGTCCTCGCAGGACCGGGTCACCACCACGGCCGTGCCGCTGATCGAACCCGCGCACATCATCGCCCTACCCAAGGGCCAGATGTTCTCGTTCCAAGAAGGCGGGCAGCTGTGGAAGGTTCGGATACCGCTGCCCAAACCCGCCAGCGACGACGCGATGCCAGCAGATCTGCAAGCGCTGGCTGCGCGCATGCGCGAGTCCTACAACGCCAATGCAGGGAGTTGGTGGAGCAGTGCCGGTGGCGCACCGACGGTCGATTTTGATCCAGAGATGCCACCACCCGGGCGTAAATACTCCTCGTGATCACCTGGCAGCCCACGACCACCTGGGAGCCTTCCATGCCTACTGCCCCAACCAACCCGACTCAAACACAACGACGACCGAGTCTGATCCTCGGCACGCTTGAGCTGTGCCTGCGATTGCTCGGCCTGCTGCTTGCTTCCCTGCTGTTCTCCATCCTGCTGGAGTTCGTAGGCATGCTATGGTTTTGGCCCGACCAAGGCTGGCATCACAGCCATGCCATGTGGCTCAGTGAACTTGGCTGGCTCAGCAGCCACTTTAGGAGCTCGCTCCTGGTGCAAGAGCCAGCACAAGCGGCCACGAAAATCCTCGAACGCCTAAACGATTGGGTTGTAGTCCGCTCAGGCTGGGCACAATCCGACATCCAGCTGAAATTGCTCAGTCGCGAGTCGTCGCTGCAAGGACAACTTGCTCAGGCGTATGTCGCTGGCCAGGATTACCTGCTGGCGGCTCTATTCACAGTTTTCACGTTCGTGGTGCGCTTGACTGTGCTCACTCTCGCAACGCCCCTTTTCTTACTCGCGGTAGTCACCGGACTGGTTGACGGGTTGATGCGTCGCGACCTCCGCAAGTTCGGGGCGGACAGGGAAAGCAGCTTCGTCTATCACCGAGCCAAGCGAACATTGCTGCCGTTGATGGTCAGCCCTTGGGTAATCTATCTATCGCTCCCTTGGTCGCTGAGCCCCAATTGGGTATTACTTCCATGTTCTGCGTTGCTGGGTTTTATGGTGGCCCTCACCGTTAGCACGTTCAAAAAATATCTTTGAATGCGAGCAATCGAAATCGCGCAGACACCCATACCACCGTTCTTATCATAACCCCTACGGCCAAAGAGCTCGCGGTACCATTGATAGCCGGGACTGGATATTAAACGACCTCACTACAACATCGAAGATCCTGTACGCAAAGTGGGGATCGTTCTTCAGGACTAAAGCTCTCTCTGCTCAGCTTTGCGCGTGCAGCCTCTGCAAGAGCTTTGGTCGGATAGGTTGGAACCAGTCTTATTTTTCTTAATTGTCATAAATATCGAAGCCGACCGAAATAGTTGCAGTATAACGCCAAACTGCTGAAAGAGCTTGCCCACTCTTTATTGGCATTGCGACAAACAATAACAAATTTGTTTGCATGCTCTGCACCTCTTCAGGCAGATAACTAAGTATTAGCCTGAGGATGGACAAGCGTCCATTCCTCGACTCAAGTCACTGACACGAAGACTCTCTACTGCAGATTATCTTCCTACTGAAATATCACTGCCGTTACAGGGTGGTTAATTATCCACACAATCTATTTAGAAATAGTTCTCACATCTCAGCTCTCATTAATTTGATCTGTAAGCCGACATCCCTCTACAAATTAAAGACTTACCCCCAAGCCTATGAGCTTGACTTTACATGTCATAACTGATGCTGCCATCAGGCTTCTGGCATCGCCGCCGTGGAAGGGAGAAGCCAGCCAATCGGTAGAAATTATCAGTTGCCTATGATAATAATTATATTTTCAAGCTAGTGCTCATTCATCATGTCAACGACTGACGGTGCTACCTCAACGGAATTTCACACCCTATATGTCAATCACCATGGTTGGTTGCAAGGGTGGCTGAGACGCAAGCTGGGCTGCTGCGCCAGCGCCGCAGACCTTACGCAGGACACGTTCGTACGCCTGCTGGCCAAGCATGAACCGATACAGATTCGCGATTCGCGCGCCGTTTTGGTGACCGTTGCGCGCAGCGTCTTAAGCAACCACTTCCGCCGGCAGAAGCTGGAGCGCGCCTACCTTGAAGTGCTTGCCAGCGTCCCTGAGCAATTGATGCCTTCGCTGGAAGAGCAGGCGATCCTGTTGCAGACCTTGCAGGAACTCGACCGTCTGATGGACGGGCTGGAAGTCCCGGTGCGTCAGGCCTTCCTCTGGTCCCAGCTTGACGGCATGGCGCATGCCGAGATTGCCGAGCGGCTCGGCGTATCGGTAACCACCGTCAAGCGCTACATCATCAAGGCCGGTGTGCAATGTTGCTTCGCCGAATGAGCAGGTGCCAGCCATGACCGCCAGAATCGCCCCGGCCATCGCTGAGCAGGCCGTGGAGTGGATGATCGAACTGCAGGCACCGTCGGTCTCGGCCGGTACGGTCGAGCAGTGGCAGCGTTGGTTGCATCAGCACCCTGAACACGCCCGTGCCTGGCAGCGCGTCGAGTCGTTTGCCGAGCGGCTGTCGGGTCTGGCCAATCATGCCCCCATCGCGCATGCCGCGCTGACCGCCACGCCCACGAGCAACCTGGACCGGCGCAGCGCACTCAAGGTACTGGTGCTCGCGGTGGCCAGCGGAACGCTGGCGTGGAATGGTCGTAATACTGCGCTGTGGCAGAACCTGAACGCTGACTATCACAGCGGTGTAGGCGAGCAGCGCAATGTCGTGTTGGCCGATGGCAGCCAGTTGCTGCTCAACACCGATAGCGCGGTCGACGTCAGATTTGACCAGGCCGGGCGCGATTTGCGGCTGCTGCGTGGTGAAATTCAAGTGAACGTGGTCGCGGCTCCTGCGCTGCGACCGTTCCGGGCGCAGACCGGGCAGGGCTGGGTTGAAGCTGCACAGGGGCGTTTTCTGCTGCGTCAGGAGTCGGGCTACAGCCGACTCGCGGTACGCGATGGCGTCGTCAGGTTGTACCCCGAACGCCTGGCCGGCATCAGCGTGCAGGCCGGGCAACAGCTAATGTTCACGCGCGACCAGGTCGGTCCGTTGCGCACGCTGAGCGAGGCTGACAGGGCCTGGACCGACGGCATGCTGATGGCCAGTGACATGCCGTTGGAGCAGTTCCTCCAGGAGCTTGGGCGTTATCGTCGTGGCCATCTGGGCTGCGCCCGCAGTCTTGCCGGCGTGCGCGTCGCGGGCACTTACCCGCTGGCCGACACGGACCGGATTCTGCAGACACTTGGGGTTTCGCTGGGTGCCGAGGTTCGCCGTTTCACCCCTTACTGGGTGACGCTGGAGCCGAAAAACATCCAGGTTTGAAAATAAATCGCGAAAAGGGTGGTCTGTTTGCCGCACTCGCGAGACTCCACCAGAAAGACCTCGATCATTCTTGTGGAGCACGGCATGAATCACCCCCTTCGCCTTCGGGCGCTGACCTTCGCCATGGCCAGCAGCCTGGTCCCCTCGCTTGCTGGTGTCGGCTTGCTGTCGGGTGCCGGTATCGTCAGTGCGGCGTCTACCAACCGCAGCTACGACATACCCGCTGGCACCTTGCGCGATGTGCTCAATCGCTTTGGTCACGAAAGCAAACTGCTGCTGTCGTACCCTGCCGATCAGGTGGCGGGCCTGCACAGCCAAGGCCTTCGCGGTGACTACAGTGTCGAGGCCGGTCTGGCCGTGCTGCTTTCGGGTACTGGCTTGACGGCGATAGCGCTGCCCAATGGCAGCTACACCCTGCAGCACCAAGCAGGCGTGGAGGGCGGTATGACGCTTCCGGTCTCGACCATCAGCGGCCGCGCCGAGCAGAGTATTACCGGCCCCATCGACGGTATCGTCGCCAACCGCTCCTCGGTCGGCACCAAGACCAATGCCGCCATCAGTGAAGTGCCGCAGTCGATCTCGGTGATCACCCGCGACGAGATGAACAAGCGCGGCGTGCAGGACTTCAACAGCGCCGTCGCCTACACCCCGGGCATTCGCGCGATCGATTACGTGGGCGGACAGGGCGCGCCGGATATCTACATGCGCGGTTTCCGTTCGTTCAACCTGTTCGGGGTGTACAGGGACGGCCTGCGCAGCGGCTTCAACCAGTACGACACCGACTTCGAAACCTACGGCCTGGAACGCATCGATGTGATCAAGGGCCCGGCGTCGGTGCTGTACGGCCAAATGGCGCCTGGCGGCATGGTCAACCTGACCAGCAAGCGGCCCACCGACGAAGCCATTCACGAAATCCAGGTTCAGGGCGGCAGCTTCGATCGCCAGCAGACGGCGCTGGATCTCGGTGGTCGACTGGATGACGAGGGCAAATTCAGCTATCGCCTGGTGGCGCTCAAGCGTGACAGCGGTACCCAGGTCGATCATTCGCCGGACGACCGTACCTATATCGCTCCGTCGCTGACCTGGAAGCCTGACGAGGACACCAGCGTCACGCTCCTGGCCAGCTACCTGAAGACCCGCAAGGGTGGCGCCGAACAGAGCTTCCCGGTGAACGGTACGCTGACCAACACGCCCTTCGGCCACATCCCGTCGAGTACTTACCTGGGCGATCCGCACGTGAGCAAGAACGAGGTGGGGAACACCTCGCTCGGCTACCTCTTCGAGCGCCAGCTGAACGACGACTGGAAATTCACCCAGAACGCCCGCTACATGAAGGTCGACGTCGACTACATCAGCAACGGTGCTCGCAACAGCGGCCAACTGGGTGCCGACGGCCGGACTTACACCTTCGGCTACCAGAAACGCCCGAAGAAAACCGATACGTTCCTGCTCGACAATAACCTGGGCGGCCACTTCGACACCGGCGCCATTGGCCACGATGTGCTGGTGGGCTTCGACTACGGCCATTATTCGGGCCGTGAATCGCGCCGGGGCGTTGCCGCCAACCAGACCGTCGATATCTTCGACCCGGTCTACAATGCCAGCCCGACCTGGAACAGCACGTTGCAGACTGACGGCAAGAGCGTCGTGTCGCAAAAAGGCCTGTACGCCCAGGACATGCTCAGCCTGAACCAGTGGCGCCTGACCTTGGGCGGGCGCAAGGACTGGGTCGAGGGGCGCGAGTACAGCTACCTGAACGACACCCGCAGCGTACAGAAGGACCACAAGTTCACCGGTCGCGTGGGCCTGGCCTATCTGTTCGACAACGGCATCACCCCCTACGCCAGCTACAGCACCTCCTTCCAGCCGACCTCGGGTACGGCTCAGGATGGCAGCTACTTCAAGCCCACCGAGGGGGAGCAGTACGAAGTCGGTATCAAGTACGAGCCGCCTGGCTACAACAGCTTCATCACCCTCTCGGCTTATGACTTGACCCAGAAGAATGTCACCACCACCGACCCGACCAACCCCAGCTTTCAGGTGCAGACCGGCGAGCAGCGCTCGCGTGGCATCGAACTCGAAGGCAAGGCCGAGCTGAGCCGCGGCCTGGACCTGATCGCTTCGTACGCCTACGTCGACGCCGAGGTGACCAAGGCCAATCCCGTGGGCACTGGCGCCGCCGCCTACAGCCTTGAGGGCAACGTGCCGATCTCGGTGCCCCGCAACACCGCCTCGCTGTGGCTTGACTACACCGTGCAGGCCGGCCCGCTGGAGGGGCTGGGCATGGGTGTCGGGCAGCGTTATGTCGGGTCCTCGTACAACGCCAAGAACACTGTCAAAGTCCCTCATTACACCCTCACCGACGCCAGCGTGCGCTATGACCTGGCGCACCTGAGAGAGGACCTTCAAGGGGTTTCGGTGGACCTGAGCGCAAGCAACCTGTTCGACAAGCGCTATTTCACCCCGGGGTTCTATGAGCAAACCGTATTCTACGGGAACCGCCGTACAGTGATTGGCAGCCTGACTTTCCGGTGGTGACCTGAAATGCAACAGGGTTAAAAGTTGCCCCGAGATGGAAACGGATATGGAGAGCTAGCTTGCCAGTACCGGGCGCAGCCAACGTTGACTGCGCCATGTAAGATACACCGTGCGTTAAACACCAATATGGATGCACGGGAAGGCCGCCGAGGCTAATACTCGACACAAGCCGTGTTGCAGATGCGGGACGAGCTTCTCATCAGGAAGAAAGCTGTAACCCGTCCAGTCGAGCCTACACATTTCAAGGCTAACACTTGGCATGAAACGGCTCAGCCAGTTTGACCAACTGCGCATTTTCCGCCTCAAGCACGAGCGCGGCATGGGCAAGAAAGAGCAGCCGCTCTGCATGCCTGCTCGCACTGCCTTCAAACAGCCGTGGATTGATTTGAGCCAGGCTCAACAACGCCTTGAGCAGTCGTATATTCACCTCCTGCAGCGCCGCCCCGTCTCGAGCGATCGGCCCGAAGAAATCATCGAACAAATCCTCGACCACAATACCGTGCAGATAAACTTGGGCACAGTCTCCATGAGACGGAGCCAGCGCCTGAGGCCGCCCCCAGTGCGACAAGCACCTGACACCTCGACCGATGACATCGATCGCAGTGCCGGGGTCATTGACTGCAGGCGACAACGCTCTGGAAGCGATCTCGGACAGCACTGACAGGCCGAAGCGCGGGTCATGCTCGAACGTCCGACGGGTGCCCACCGTAATGGCTGCATGTACGTCAAGCTCGAAGGCCGCCACCCCTCGTACGTCCTGGCCGGGTTGCGCCACGACGGTCGCAAGCGGTGCTCCTGGGTAGACGAATGTGCCAGGCAACACATCCATATAGATCATAACGTTGTGCCGCTGGGTGATGGCTGCCAAAGCCTCCACATCAATGTGCTGAACGTAACCGGTTCGATGACTGACCAAACGCTGGGCAGCAGGAGGGAAAACCATGCCTGGCGGGTATGCAGAGCCCCCCAGGTAAGGCCATTTGGCCCGATGCTAGATAGCCTCTATCGCAGCCCTCTCGACGCGGTCGATAGTCTCACCTACACGCCCGAGCCTGGAGAGGTGATCGATCCAGCGCAGCAAGGTATAAACGATCAGGATGACAACTGCGATGGTTACCGCGAACAGCAAGACACGCCCTTGATCACCATAGACGCCCGTACTTAAAGCAATCAGCCCGACCAGGCTGAACAGGAACGAGCCGATAAACGTGGCAAGCGCATTGTGCGTGGTCGTATCCTCCATCACCAGCGTCGTGGCACGAGGCGTTACCCCCGTGCTGGCCGCACCATATGCCGCCACCATGGTACTCAAGGAAAAGATGGTGACCGCCAACATGCTGGAGGCAATGATGCCGAGGATCTTGTCAACAGCGTCCGCGCCTATCCGAGCGGGCAAGGACGCAGGAATGAAGTCTTTTAACACCACCGCAATCAAGGCTGTCGCCACGCCGAGCAGCGAAAACAAAGTCGCCCGGAACCATAGTCGCTTAGTGACTCGAACAGCGATCCAACGCCAGCGCGCCATCATCCGTAGGCCCGCCTGGCAGCCCACGCCGTCAGCGCGCTCAGTTTCCCGCCCCCACCGTCATTGAATCTGCCCATCAACCTCGCCCATAACCGTGGCTACCACGCTGCTGCACCGGCGTATCGGCCTGCTCTGGTAAAGCCGTGACCTTGATGGAGCGCACCGGCAACGCGAACCTGGCGCCAATTCGGGAAAAACACTCAAGCAGCCGGAAATTGATAGCCTGCTGAATATCCATATACAGGTTGTAGCCAGGATCCTGAACGATGTAAACGCATTCGAACTCCAACGCCTCCTTTCCAAAGCCACGCAGGTGGGCACGATCGAAGCGTACCTGGTCCTGAGACTTGATGATCTCTTCCACGATGACGGGCGCTTTTTTCACAGCCTCAGTGGGGGTGTCGTAGGACAGGCCGAATTCGAAGACGATGCGCCGCTCCTGAAGACGCTTGTAGTTCTGTATGGTGCTGCTGATCATGCTCGCATTGGCCATGACGATCTGCTCACCCCCCAGGCTGCGAATACGGGTCGTTTTCAGCCCCACGTGCTCAACTGTCCCCGCCAATGGCCCAATCACGATGAAGTCTCCCACCTCGAACGGCTTATCGACGGCGATTGACAGCGAAGCGAAAAGATCGCCGAGAATATTCTGTACTGCCAGTGCTACAGCGATGCCGCCCACCCCCAAGCTGGCAACGAAGGCGGTAATGTTCACGCCCAGGTTGGACAACATCGCCAGCACGACTACCGACCACAACAGTACGCGTGCCCCCCAAGCCGACAAGGTCGCTAGTGCACTGCCTTGATAGAGCCCCTGCCCGCCATGGCGCGAGAAATAATGGACCAGCCCCAGGGCAATGGCGCGATTGAGCCACAAGCCAATCTGCAGTGCGGCGACCACAAACCACAAACTGCTGACCCTGGTCAGCCATCGTTCTGGCAAATCGAGCATCCCCAGCCCCACCAGCAACGAAGCCAGCAGCAACAGGAGGTTGCTGGTACCTGCCAGAACCTTTACCAATACCTGACCGACGCTCCCAACAGCGCTGACCCGGCGTTGCATGAAGCCGATTGCAGCCCGTGACACCGTGAATGTGATTGCAGCAACACCTAGCGCCAGCAACAGGTTGAGCACCGATATGCCGAAAACCGTATTGCCTGTGATCAAATCAATGATGCGCTCGTACATGAGTGAAAGCCTCCTGATTTCGTCGAATGAGCGGGATCTGTTCTGTCTCTGACGGCAAGCTGGCCTCAGAGGTCGATCGGATCTTCCCGCTAGCGCGCTGGCCTGTCTCTTTCTCCCGCGCCGCGCTAGCCAAGGGATTACCATTGAGCTCTGGGCCTTTACGGTTTTTTTACTCGACATCGCCGTTACGCCGTCGATACTGCCCGGCATCACACCTATGAGTTTTTTTCGATGCCACTCCCTGCACTGCGTTTCATCGGCTTCATCATCGGCGTGTTCCTGATCACCTTGTCCATCAGCATGGTCATACCTATGACGACTTTGCTGGTGTATGGGCGCAACGACGATCTTGGAGCGTTCGCCTGGTCGAGCCTGATTGCCCTGTGCGCGGGGCTCTCGTTGATCGCCAGGGGGCTTCCTGATGCGCCGCAGATACGGTCCAGGGACATGTATCTGCTCACAACCGCGAGCTGGGTCGTGGTATGTGCCTTCGCAGCCTTGCCCATGGTGTTCATTCGGCACATCAGCTATACGGATGCGTTCTTCGAGACCATGTCGGGCATCACGACAACCGGCTCCACGGTATTGACCGGCCTTGACAGTGCGTCACCCGGGTTGCTGATCTGGCGCTCTCTGCTCCATTGGCTTGGGGGAATCGGCTTCATCGGTATGGCTGTGGCTGTGCTGCCACTGTTGCGTGTAGGTGGCATGCGTCTTTTCCAGACCGAGTCCTCTGACTGGTCGGACAAGGTCACGCCACGCTCGCATGTTGCGGCGAAGATGATCCTTGTGATTTACCTGGGACTTACCGCCTTCGCCACCCTGGCCCTATGGCTCGCCGGTATGACCCCATTCGAAGCCATCAATCATTCGATGTCATTGATTTCGACGGGCGGCTTCTCGACCTCGGATGCGTCACTCGGGCATTGGACGCAGCCTGCGGTGCATTGGGTAGCCGTCGTGATCATGATTCTCGGCAGTCTGCCCTTCACACTGTATGTGGCGACATTGCGGGGCCATCGTCGCGCCCTGATCAAGGACCATCAGGTACAGGGATTTCTGGGTTTTCTCGTGGTTGCGTGGATCTTGGTGGGTAGTTGGTTGTGTTGGCACAGCGGTCTGTCATGGTGGGATGCCTTACGAATCGTTGCGGTCAATGTCACGTCAGTGGTTACCACAACGGGTATCGCGGTTGGTGACTACACGCTGTGGGGCAGCTTTTCCGTACTGTTGTTTTTCTACCTGACGTTCATCGGAGGGTGCTCAGGATCTACGGCCGGCGGCTTGAAAATTTTCCGTTTCCAAGTGGCTGCATCGTTGCTGATCAGCAGCCTGAAGCAGTTGATTCACCCTCGGGCGACAATCTCGAAGAAATACAATGGCCACCCCATTGACGAGGAGATCGTGCGTTCGCTACTGACCTTTTCGTTCTTCTTCTCCATCACGATTGCAGTAATTGCCCTGCTACTGTCCCTGATCGGGCTCGACTGGACCACTGCCTTGAGTGCTGCGGCCACGGCCGTGTGCAACGTCGGTCCAGGCCTGGGCACGGTGATTGGACCAGCCGGCAACTTTGCCTCGCTGCCCGACTCGGCGAAATGGTTGTTGACCCTCGGCATGCTCCTGGGTCGCCTTGAAATCCTCACCGTATTGGTGCTCGTGGCACCTGCATTTTGGCGGTTCTAGGCATTTACAGCGACCGGTTCAGGGCCAAAAGATGGGCAAGCACGGCAGATTCGATCTAGGTTTATGCGCAGGATAAAAACAACAACTGGAGAACGACACCATGAACCGAGCCCTTCGCCTGGCATTGGCCGGCACTGTTTTAGCCGCTTGCGCCACAGCCCAGGCTGCACCCACCTTCATCAATATCCTTACAGGGGGAACCAGCGGCGTCTACTATCCCGTCGGCGTCGGTATCTCGCAGATCTACAGCCATGAGATCGAAGGCAGCAAGACTACAGTTCAGGCCACCAAGGCATCGGTAGAAAATCTCAACTTGCTGCAAGCTGGCCGCGGTGAACTGGCATTCGCCTTGGGCGACTCGGTGGCAGATGCCTGGAAAGGTGACGCCGAGGCCGGTTTCAAGGCCCCGCTGAAGAAACTCCGGGCCATTGCCGGAACGTACCCCAATTACATCCAGATCGTCGCCAGCCAGGAATCGGGGATCAAATCGCTTGAGGACCTCAAGGGTAAGCGCATTTCGGTCGGAGCACCTAAATCAGGCACGGAGCTCAACGCACGGGCCATCTTCAGGGCAGCGGGGCTCACTTACCAGGATATGGGCAAGGTCGAATACCTGCCTTACGCAGAGTCCGTCGAACTGATCAAGAATCGTCAGTTGGATGCCACTCTGCAGTCTTCGGGCCTCGGCCAGGCAGCTATCCGTGACCTGGCGGCGACACTGCCGGTGGTGTTCGTGCCCATCCCGGCCGACGTCGTGAAGAAAATCGGCAATTCCGCTTACCAAGCGGCCACCATTCCGGCCAATTCCTATGACGGCCAAGGGATGGAAGTGCCAACGGTAGCCATCACCAACATTCTGGTCACCCGGGCGGACCTGAGCGACGACCTGGCCTACCAGATGACCAAATCGATCTTCGAGAATCTGCCACGCTTGGTCACATCTCATGCGGCAGCGAAAGATATCCAAGCTGAGAATGCAGCCAAGAATTTGCCGATCCCGCTCCACCCTGGCGCTGAACGCTATTTCAAAGAGAAAAACCTGCTCCCCTGATCCTTTGTCGCGCAAAGTGGGAGCACTCCATGAGCGAATCGTCGCACGGCCTTCACGCCAGTACCGACCGCTGGCCCGCAACTCTATTCGCGGTGGCGTTGGCGTTTTCAATCTTTCAGGTCGCCACCGCGGCCTACCCACTCATCTCCACCCAGGTATTGCGATCGGTGCACGTGGGCTTCCTGCTGTTGGTCGTATTCCTAAGCTACCCGGTAGTCGGTCACCACCGGCCTTGGCAACCGCTTGCCTGGCTATTGGGGATTGCAGGAATGACGACGGCCGCCTATCAGTGGTACTTCGAAGGCGACCTTATTCAACGCTCAGGCGAGTTGATCAGCAGCGATCTGATCGTCGGCCTATTACTGATCGGCCTGGTTTTCGAAGCCGCACGAAGAGTCATGGGCGTTGCGCTTCCGTTTATCTGCGCCCTGTTTCTGGCCTACGGGCTCCTAGGCCAGTACCTGCCCGGTGACCTTGCGCACCGAGGCTACGGCGTTGACCAGATTGTCAACCAACTGTCCTTCGGTACCGAGGGGCTGTATGGCACCCCTACCTATGTTTCAGCCACGTACATCTACCTGTTCATCCTCTTTGGGGCGTTTCTGGAGCAGGCGGGCATGATCCGCCTGTTCACCGACTTTGCCATGGGCCTGTTTGGTCACCGTAGCGGTGGCCCGGCGAAAGTCGCGGTATTTTCCTCGGCGCTGATGGGAACTATCACCGGCTCCGGAGTGGCCAACGTGGTGACTACCGGGCAGTTCACCATTCCGCTGATGAAGCGTTTTGGCTACAAGCCGGCGTTTGCCGGGGGCGTCGAAGCGACCTCCAGCATGGGCAGCCAACTGATGCCACCGGTCATGGGTGCGGTCGCTTTCATCATGGCGGAAACCATCAACGTGCCCTACGCCGAAGTGGCCAAAGCTGCGCTCATCCCTGCCTTGCTGTATTTCGGCTCGATTTACTGGATGGTTCACCTGGAGGCTAAACGCAGCCACCTGCATGGCCTGCCCCGCGAAGAATGCCCCAGTGCCTGGGACGCGTTGCGCCAACGCTGGTTCTTGCTCGTGCCACTGGTGATATTGGTCGCGCTGCTGTTCTCGGGGCGTACGCCCCTTTATTCAGGCATGGTTGGCCTGGCCCTGACAGCTATCGTCATCCTGGGCTCGGCCATCATCCTGCGCGCTCAGGGCACCTGGCTACGCGCGGCCTTTTGGGTCGCATTGGGACTACTGTGCTCGGGCTTCTTCCGCATGGGCATCGGCGTCATCCTGCTGGTGATCGCGGCGCTTGCCCTCGCCTGCGTCTTCGTGCAAGGCGCAAGGGCCACCCTTAGCGGCTTTGTAATGGCGCTGGCGGAGGGGGCGCGGCATGCCGTACCGGTGGGCATTGCCTGCGCGCTGGTGGGGGTCATTATCGGCGTCATTTCCCTGACCGGACTTGCCACGACCTTTGCGGGGTACATCCTTGATCTCGGCCGCGACAACCTGTTCCTGTCACTGCTCTTGACCATGCTGACGTGCCTGGTGCTAGGCATGGGCATTCCCACCATCCCCAACTACATCATTACCAGTTCCATCGCCGCCCCCGCCCTGCTGGAGCTCGGTGTGCCACTGATCGTTTCGCACATGTTCGTGTTCTATTTCGGCATTCTGGCTGACCTCACCCCGCCGGTCGCGCTGGCGTGCTTCGCGGCCGCCCCCATTGCCAAGGAAAAAGGGTTACTGATCAGCTTCTGGGCGGTCCGCATTGCCCTGGCTGGTTTCGTCGTGCCATTCATGGCGGTCTACGACCCTGCGTTGATGCTGCAGGGCGACAGTCTCAGCGCCACCTCGTACATGGTGATCAAGGCCGTGTTTGCTGTTGCGCTATGGGGCTGCGCATCGATTGGCCACTTCCGTATGTCCATGACCTGGTGGGAGCGTCTACTGGCCTTCGTCGCAGGTGTATGCCTGATCCTGGCCTTGCCCGTCAGTGATGAAGTCGGGTTCGCCCTGGGTATTGCGGTATTGGGCTGGCACGTTTGGCGGAGTCGCACGACAGCCGAGCAAAGGGTATGAATGGTCTCTGCCTTGGGCTCGCCGGCGTGGTTTGGGCCAGCCTGCCCATTGAGCACTTCACCCTGGCTTGGCAGCACAGCATCGAGAAAATCCGCTGGGAAGAGGATTACCAGGTCGGCGCCAGCGGGCTGGTACTCATGGAGGCCCGCGTACGCGGCAGCGGCGCTGGCATGGAAATACCCGATGACGCCACGTTGCGAGATGGCACATGGCACTACCACCGCCAACTGCCGCCTCTGAACCCCTTGCATGCCGGGCGCACACCCGAAGCCGGAGACTATGAGCTGTGCTTTCAGGGCCATTGCCAGCCACTTGCAAACTGGCTAGGTCCACCTTCCAGGGACGTTGCCGCCGTTGACTTCTGGCCCTGCCGGCTTTCAATGCCCGCTAACGAGCGCTCTGCACTGCCCTGACGCCTTGTGCAGCGCAATACACCCCCAGTCTCAACTCACCACATGAAGGTAATGCAGGTGACGCTCGTATTGATCGAGGATATCGCCGATCACATCGTCACGACTCCAACCCATGATGTCATAGTCCTGGCCTCCTTCACGCAAATGCACCTCAGCCCGGAAATACTTGCGACCATCGGTTCCGTCTTCCGTATCACGCATGACGAAGCTAGGTGTGTTGAAAGCACGCGGACGGACTTCGTAGAGAAAGCGCCCTTCCCCAGCGTGTGAAAGCTCGAGGGTGACGCGGCCATCATCCCGCTCATTCACCGCGACGTCGTAGCCTTGCTTGCGCAACTCAAGTGCAACCTCTTCACAGGCCGGCTTGACCACCTCGGCAATAAAGCGCGTGACATGGGCGCGGCGCGGCATCATGGCAATATTGCGCAGCCGGCGCTGCCAGCCGCCTTGGTGCTGCCGGGTATGCCGAGTACCTGGAAGGGCCTGATTACGCAAGCCGCGACGGGTAGCATCCAGGCTCAAGGCCTTGAACAATCCCCAGATGGCAATCAACAGAATGGCGGCGAACGGCAACGCGCTGGCGATGGTGGCGGTCTGCAAGGCTTTGAGGCCGTTAGCCAAGAGCAACGCAATGGCAACAGCACCGATGCTGAGCGACCAGAAAATCCGTTGCCACAATGGGGAATGGCCTTGGCCGGAGGACGCGAGCATATCGACTACCAAGGCCCCCGAGTCTGCCGAGGTTACGAAGAACACCACCACCATCAGTACCGCGATCAGCGAGATCACCGTGGAAAACGGGAAGTGTTCAAGGAACGCGAATAACGCCAATGAGCTGTCTTGGCCAACGACAGTGGCCAAGTCCTTCACCCCATCGTTGAGGATCATGTGGATAGCCGAATCACCAAATACCGTCATCCACAGCAACGTAAAACCGGCCGGAACGAACAACACGCCACACACGAACTCACGGATGGTACGTCCACGCGAAATGCGAGCGATGAACAGCCCTACAAAAGGCGACCAAGACAACCACCAGCCCCAATACAGCAACGTCCACCCACCAATCCAGTCAGTCGGTTCATAGGCGTAGAGGTTGAAGGTCTTGTTGACGATGTCCGAAAGGTAAGCGCCGGTATTCTGTACATAAGCCTGCAGCAGGAACACGGTAGGCCCCAAGATCAGGACGAACAACATCAATATCACTGCCAGACTCAAATTGAGCTCGGACAGGATGCGAATGCCTTTATCCAGCCCACTGGCCACCGAAAGCGTTGCCAACCCACACGTGGCTGCAATGAGAATGACCTGAACCGTCGGGCTGACCGGCAGACCGAACACATGGTGAAAGCCGCTGTTGATCTGCAGTACCCCATACCCCAGCGAGGTCGCGACGCCGAACACCGTGCCGAGGATGGCGAAGATATCGACCGCATGACCAATCGGGCCGTAGATGCGTTCACCGATCAATGGGTAAAGTGCCGAGCGCAGGGTCAGCGGCAGCCCATTGCGGAAGCTGAAGTAAGCCAGAATCAATGCAACAATGGCGTAGATCGCCCAAGCATGCAGCCCCCAGTGGAAAAACGTGATCTTCATGGCTTCGCGTGCCGCCGCGACCGTGCCAGGGTCACCCACTGGAGGGGTGGTGAAATGCATCACCGGCTCCGCCACACCGAAGAACATCAAGCCGATGCCCATGCCGGCGGAAAACAACATGGCGAACCAGCTGCTCTTCCGGTAATCCGGCTCACTGTGATCGGGCCCTAACTTAATATCACCGTAACGACTGACGGCCAGGAACACCACACTGATCAAGACCAGCGCCACGGTAAGGATGTAAAACCAACTGGCATTGGTAATGATCCAGGTCTGGACGTGTTCGAACAGCGCCTGCGCATGCGCTTGGAATGCTGTGGCGTACAGCACGAGAAGAAAGATCAAAACCGCGCTGGTATAGAAAACGGGGGGATTGAGGGTGCTCCTGGGTTTCGGGGCTGCAGTCATTGCGGCAGTTCTCCTTGTAAGGCGATGAGCACAGGGGGCGAGCACGGCGACTTGGTCCAAGACTAGCAGCCCATGCAGTGCCTGATGGCGGCCCCTCCCCGCTCGAAGTTGACTTTAGACCCTACCCCCGCCGCAAAAAAATCTCAAATACCCACCATTTGAACCACTGACCGCTAATTGAGCATTCATCTGACCGCGATGATTGGGTAGACTGCCATCGGGTGCTAGCTGCACGGCGCAGTGAGGCAGGTTAAACAACAACGCTGGTCGGGCCGCCATGCGGGAGCCATTGCGCCTATGCCCCAGAAAGAATTACCTCGAGCCCAGGAATTGGCCGAACGGGCCTTTGCCAACTTTGAACGCTTTCTTCATATCGAAGCCGTCAGCGGCATTGTCCTTCTCGTGGCCGCACTCGCCGCGCTGGTCTGGGCGAATTCCCCGGCGGCGGAAAGTTATGAGCATCTTTGGCACACCCCGCTGACACTCGGCATCGGTTCGGTGATCTACGCCAAATCCCTGCATTTCTGGATCAACGATGGCTTGATGACCATCTTCTTCCTGGTCGTAGGCATGGAGATCCGTCGTGAGATTCATGAAGGCGCACTCGCCAGCCTGCGCCAAGCTGCTTTACCGATGGCGGCGGCAATCGGCGGTGTGGCCGTCCCTGCGCTCATTTACCTTGGTTTTGGCCATGCCCCCCAGGAACAACAAGGCTGGGCCGTGCCAACAGCCACCGACATCGCTTTTGCCGTGGGTGTACTGGCACTGCTGGGCAAATCGATTCCTTCCAATGTCCGCGTCTTCTTGCTCGCCCTGGCGATAATCGATGACATTATCGCAGTGCTGATCATCGCCCTATTCTACTCTGGCGGCCTCGATTACAGCGGCTTCGCGGTGGCTGCGGTTGGGCTGCTGCTGGTCATGGGATTGCAGAAAATCGGCGTGGGTAGTGCATGGGCCTACATCCTCCCGGGCGCCATTACCTGGCTGGGTATGCTGATGACCGGTGCTCACCCGACGCTTGCCGGTGTTGTGCTAGGTCTGATGACTCCAGTAACGGCGATGCCCATGCGCGAGCGTCCGCTGGATGCTGTCAGCCGTTTTACCAGCGAGCTGCTGGGCAATGCCAAGGCACCCGAGAAGGATGCCAGCGATCTGATGGACCCGTTGAAACGTCTGCGCTCAGCGCAACGCGAACTGGTACCTCCGGTAGTACGCATACAAGGCCTGCTGCACCCTTGGGTGGCATTTGGCATCATGCCGTTGTTCGCCTTGGCCAACGCTGGGGTGAGCCTGTCGGGCGCTGACCTTTCCGCCGAAACATCACGCTGGGTAATGATGGCAGTGGCCGCCGCCCTGATCGCAGGCAAACCGTTGGGAATCGTCAGCGTCAGCTGGTTGATGGTCCGATTGGGCTGGTGTGCACTCCCGGCCGAAGTCAACTGGCGGGGCATCATGTTGATCGGTCTTTTGGCAGGCATAGGCTTTACCATGTCGATCTTCATTGCCAACCTTGCATTCGTCGATCCTGCAGCGCTCGGCGCCGCCAAATTGGGGGTGCTGTCCGCTTCTGTCATCGCCGCAGCGCTGGGTTTGACGTGGGGTGTAATCGCCATGCGCAACCGTTCTTCAACTGGCGAGGTCCGGTCGACGTCATAACAAAACGGCGGATGTCTGGCAGATGCGAGATGACTCGCCTGCCAGACTGTGCGTGAGTACCACCTCGGTCGGGTATGCCCGCTCGACAAATCACGCCATACTCTCTGTCTGTTCCCATCACATGACAAACAATGGCCGATTTGAAAACCGCCACCCCTTCTTCCAGCACTTCATACTGGCGAGAATGGCGACAACGCCTGGCATTCTGGATCGGCGCACTTCTGGTCGGGCTGACGGCGTTGGCATTCGCGTGGCTGGCCGACGCCGCGTTCGCGTCGTTCAGGTGCTTGCTTGAATGGGCGCCTTGGTCCCCGTTGCTGATCACGCCCTTCGGTTTCGCGCTGCTGGCGTGGCTGACACAGCGCTGGTTTGAAAATGCCAAAGGCAGCGGCATTCCCCAAGTCATCGCCGCCCTTGAAATGCCCTCCCGCCGTTTACGAGCCAGATTGCTTTCACTGCCAGTCGCCGCTGCACGCATGAGCCTGACCCTCGGTGCACTCCTAGTTGGGGGCTCGGTAGGACGGGAAGGCCCAACCGTTCATATCGGGGCCGCCGTTTTGTATGCCTTCGGCCGCCAGCTGGGCCTACATGGGCGACGCACGATCGCTGGACTGATCCTCGCCGGCGGCGCCGCAGGCATTGCCGCAGCCTTCAACACGCCATTGGCCGGGGTGGTCTTTGCCATTGAGGAATTGAGCCGCACGTTTGAGCAACGTTTCAGCGGACTGGTGCTAACGGCAGTGCTGATTGGCGGCGTCGTGACACTGGGCCTGATGGGACACTACGCCTACTTTGGCGAAATCGGTGGACGGATGCCAACTGGATGGGGTTGGAGCGTGGTCCCTGCATGCGCAGCACTGGGCGGGTTGCTGGGAGGTTTTTACGCGAAGCTGGTGCTGCCCACCGATCACGGCATCCTCGGCCGTGTCTGCGGGCTGCGCAGTCGATATCCAGTCCGTTTCGCGGCCCTCTGCGGCTTTACTCTAGCAATACTGGGGTTGGTTTCCGGCAATCACGTGTTCGGTACCGGATATGAAGAAACGCGCGCCCTGCTTGGGGCACAACCCGTCACCGATCCAAGTTTTTTGCTGTGGAAATTTCTGGCCAACGTCGTGTCCTACCTCTCCGGTATTCCTGGCGGGCTGTTTTCACCTTCGCTGAGCATAGGCGCGGCGTTCGCGCCACTGCTGTCGTTGATACCCGATGTTGACCCGCAAGCATGTGCATTGCTGGGTATGGGGGCCTATCTGGCCGGCGTGACACGCTCACCGCTCACTGCCTCCGTCATAGTCCTCGAACTGACCCACAGCCCCGACCTTGCCATACCCATGCTCGCGACCACACTGATGGCTACCGCCATCTCGGGCTGGATTTCACCTGTCTCGCTCTACCATGCACTCGCGCGACAAATTATCGACAAACTGCACGCGTCCGGACGAGAATCGAACGACGGCACCGTTACGCAAATTCAGCTTAACGAAAAACCGTGAATCGCGTAGACATGACGCTGTAACCGGGGGGCGACTTCAATTGCTCACCCAAGTAGTTCAATGACGCAGGTTGTTGAGGGCCGATCTGCCACAAGCCAAGAATGCTCGTTGCAACGGTCGCGTCCAGTCATTTGCGCCAATCAACGTCGATGAGACGACAAGGTCGCTATACCTGCCTTATGTCTTAGGTAACTCAATGACACTAAAGTCATCGTTCGCTAACGTGCTTCGAGTACTACGCAGTCACCGCAACATCACCCAACGCGGATTTGCCGACACGACCAGCCGCACCTACTTGTCCAAGCTCGAATCCGGTAGATCGAGCCTCACGCTGGACAAACTTGAGAAGCTTAGCGAGCGATTGGAAGTGAGTCCCTTGACGCTGGTGGCTTTGACGCTGAGCGAGGATACAGGGCAGACGGCAAATGAGCTGATCGTCAGGACTAGGAGCGAGATTCGAGCACTTGAGTCAGAGGGTCGAATTCCTGGACTACAGGCCACACTGGGGGATGATCTAGCTGAGACTGCTTTGCCGGCCAACTCACGCAATCCCCGAACGAAAATGCCTTCGCGCGCACCGTGCGCACTTCAGGCGGAGCTGTCATTCTCCGAGTAATGCCTGGCTAGCCGTTCAGGTGCTCGCTGCAGCACTCGTAAGACCTCAGCACCAGCAGGTTCTCATCCTCCCTCAATGCCTTAACTTCAGGCTCACCCCGCTCCCTGCCCAACCTCGCCAGAAAACGAAACGCCGAGAATCCTTTTAACTCGTGCGTCAACTCCCCCGCGCAGTAATGGTGACGACCAGAGACCGCTCTGGAGCCCGCCATGAGGACATATGCCTTCCCGTCGCTTTTGATTTGTCTGGCAGCACTTCCGGCTGTCGCACAGGAAAGTCGCGAGCGCTCAGATCTGGGACTCGTGCAACGACAGTTCACTGCCATCGAACAGTTGGCCGATCGTGCCGAAAGCGGCTCAGACGACGCCGCAGGAACGCGCTATCGCTTCGACTATCCGAGGTTTACGGCGGACCTCGAACGAATACGTGAAGGCATCCATAAATACTTGTCGCCCTCCCGCGCTCAGCCAGCTGACCAGGTCGAAATGACCGGTCAGTATCGAGTTGATGCGCCTCACTCGAGCCCCTCCGATGAGCATGACTGACGCTCAACTCAGCGCGTTCTCGGCCGTGGCCGGCTTTGCCCCGCAACTCAGTTCGGTGCTGTGGCGCTCCTCGGTGCTGGTGTTGGCGTTGCTCTGGTGCACCTGGGCACTGTGGACCGGCTACCGCGGTTGGGCGGCCGGCAATCTCAATTTCGGTGCGCTCGGCGGCAGCACGCTGCGTCTGGCCCTAGCCCTGATCGTGCTGATGTTTTTCATGCTGTCGTAGTCTGGAGACCCTGCCATGAAACTCTCCCGTCACTGCCTCCTTCCGCTGCTCCGGCTGCGAGCTATCTATACAAAAGCCCTGTTCGGCGGCTCGGTGTTGCTGAGCTCGACGCTGGCCAGGGCTGATCTGCCGACCATGGAAGCCCCCTCCCGCGGCGAGGGCTCAGGCCTGATCGACACCATCAAGAACTACGCCTATGACGGCGGCATCCTGCTCGGTCTGTTGATCGCCACCCTCGCCTTCCTGGGCGTGGCTTGGCATTCGCTCACCGTCTACGCCGACGTGCAAAACCAGCGCAAGACCTGGAAGGACCTCGGCGCCGTGGTCGGCGTCGGCGCGCTGCTGGTGGTGGTGATCCTGTGGTTCCTCACCAAAGCTGCGACGATCCTGTGAGGTTGCCATGTCCGACGTCCCTGCCACTCTCCCAGACGGCACGCTGACCTTCCTGCCGGAACGCCTCAACCGCGACCCAGCCGTCCTGCGCGGCCTCACCAACGACGAGATGTGGGTCGCGCTGATCGTCGGTGCCGTACTAGGCCTGATTCTCGGCGCACCGCTGGCGGTGGCCACCGCCTCCATCGCCACCCTCCCCACCTGCATGTTCCTGTGCATGGCGCTGGTGCTGCTCGGTGGCGGCAAGTTGCTGCGCCGGGCCAAGCGTGCTCGTCCAGAAACTTGGCTGTACCGACGCCTGCAGTGGCAGCTGGCTGTGCACTGGGGCATCAGCAGTCACTACCTGATCCTACACTCCGGCCCGTGGACGGTCCGCCGTACGCGCCGACCTGCGAGGCCCACCCCATGAGCCGCTTCCGCAACAAGGTGGATGCGCAGCAGGCGCACATTCTCAGCCTGCGCCTGGCCGTGGCCGTGCTGGCGCTGCTGTGCACCGGACTCTGGTATGGCTGGCAGTCCGCACCATCCGAACTGACCATTCACGTACCACCGGACTTGCGCTCCGGCAGCACGCGCAAATGGTGGGATGTGCCGCCGGAAAACATCTACGCCTTTGCCCTGTACATCTTCGGCCAGCTTAACCGTTGGCCCACCGACGGCGAGGTCGACTACCACCGCGCGATCTTCGCCCTGCAGCCCTACCTGACACCCGCTTGCAAGACGTTTTTCGATGGCGACTTCGAGTACCGCAAGGCAGCCGGCGAACTACGTGGCCGCGTGCGCGGCGTGTACGAGGTGCTGGGTCGTGGCTACAGCGATGACCCCGACCTGCGGGTAAAGCAGCTGGATAAGCACAGCTGGCTGGTCAAGCTCGACCTCAATGCCGACGAGTACTACGCCGCCGAACCGGTGAAGCGCGTCGTCGTGCGCTATCCGCTACGCGTAGTGCGCTTCGACGTCGACCCCGAGCACAACAAATGGGGCCTGGCCCTGGACTGCTACGAAGGCACACCGCAGAAGCTGACGCTGCCTGGAGGTGCATGATGATGCGTTTCTTGATCTTGATGCTGGTGTCGGTGGCCGGGTGGTGTTCAGCCGCAGCCGCCGTCGAGGTCAAATACTGGGACCGCCTGCCGCTGGCCGTGCCGCTGACGGTGGGTCAGGAACGTATCCTGATGCTGGATGAGGATGTTCGCGTCGGGCTACCCAGCGCGATCACCAGCAAGCTGCGTGTGCAGTCAGTCGGCGGCACGGTGTACCTGCGTGCGTCGGAAGCCCTCCCTCCTACCCGCCTCCAATTGCAGTCGGTGAAGTCGGGGGACATCATCCTGATCGACATCGAAGCGCTCGAAGGTAATGAGTCGCTGGAGGCGGTCAAGATCGTTGCCCAGACTCAGGCCCCGGACGAGGAAACCGCGAAGGATGCAGCCCCCGCAGCGACGCCGGTACCGGTGGTGCTGACTCGCTACGCGGCGCAGAACCTCTATGCGCCGCTGCGCACCGTGGCGCCCTTGCCCGGTGTGCGTCGAGTCCCGCTGGACGAGTCCTCAGGGTTCAGCACACTGCTGCCGACCGAGCACGTATCCATAAAGGGGCTCGCCGCCTGGCGGCTGGGCGACTATTGGGTGACGGCGGTGAAGATCGTCAACCGTGGGTCGGCCAAGGTCAAGCTGGACCCGCGGCACCTGCAGGCCACGCTGTATGCCGCCACCTTCCAGCACGAATACCTGGGGCACGCTGGCACACCTGAAGACACCACCGTGGCGTACCTCGTCACCCGCGGCGGCGACCTGAGGCACGCGCTGTTGTTGCCACCGCCAGCGCCGGAGGCTGCCGATCATGAAAGCTAACGGTTTGCTGAAATGGCTGGTACCGGCGGTCCTGCTGGGAATTGTGCTGATCATCGGCAAATCCTGGGTGGCGGCGCCGGATGGTCAACCTGCCCATGATCCCGAAAACACCGCACTCAGCCCGGACCAGGCCAAGGCCCTCGGCATTGCTGGCGACACGCCGCGCGACACCGTGGCCACGCTGATTGGCCAGGTCAAGGCGATGCGCAGCGAGATGCTGTCACTGAAGAAAGGTAACGAGACGCTGCAGACCGAGAACAACCGCCTGCGCACGCGCGAAGGCAACATCGACAGCCGCATTCAGAGCACGCTGAGCAGTGTCACCCAGCAGGTCACCGAGCAGCGCCAACAGGCCAACGATGCCCGGCAGAAGGCCGAGCAACAGCACCGCGAGACCCAGGGTTTGCTGTCCCGGCTCAAGGACCAACTCACCAACAAGCCGCCCGCGAAGTCCGAAATACCTGTGGGCTTCGGTCTCGAGCCGGGTGACGAGCAACAATTCTCCGGGGCACAACTGCCGGCGGATGCGGTGCAGTGGATCGAGCCATCGAATGCCCGTGCCGGCCAGGAGGGCACCAGCAAAGCTGAGGGACCGTTGTCGTCGCTGACGTCGAAATTCAAAGACCTGCATGGCCTAGACAACAACGCGATTGACCGCGGCCAAGACCATCTCCGTGCCGTGGCCAAAGGCGAGCACGACCTGGAAGGCACTCAGGACCGGGCCGAGGGTGCCAAGCCCCTCTACACCATCCCGGAGAACTCGACCCTGATGGGCTCGATCGCTATGACCGCGCTGATTGGCCGCGTGCCGGTGGACGGCACGGTGAATGATCCCTACCCGTTCAAGGTACTGGTGGGACCGGACAACCTCACCGCCAACGGCATCGATCTACCGGACGTGGTCGGCGCGGTCATGAGCGGTACCGCGGCCGGCGACTGGACCTTGTCCTGCGTGCGCGGCCAGGTCGAGTCGCTCACCTTTGTCTTCAGCGACGGCACCGTCCGCACGGTGCCGCAGCCGCAGAAGGTGATCAGCCGCAACCGCGCCAGCACCCAGACCTCGGACACCGAAAAGATCCGCGGCGGCCTCGGCTACATCTCCGACCCTTACGGCATTCCCTGCATCGCCGGCGAGCGTCGCTCCAACGCCCAGCAGTACCTCGGCAGCCAGAGCCTGATCACCGCTGCCGGCGCTGGATTTGCAGCAGCGCTGGGCAGCGAACAGACCAACACCTCCTTCATCAACTCGGCCAGCGGCAGCTTGGGGCTGAGTCAGAACAGTGGCAACAGCGCACTGAACTCGGTCATCAGCGGTGGCATCGGCGACATTCGTGACTGGGTCAACAAGCTCTACGGCGAAGCGTTTGCCGCCATCTACGTCCCGCCGGGTGCCAAGGTGGCCTTGCACCTGGATCACGAAATCAGCATCGATTACGAACCCAAAGGCCGGAGAGTGAATCATGAAAGCCCACCCGTTTCGGTACTGGACCTGGATTAGCCTGCTGCTTTGCCTGCACCTGGCGGGCTGCACCACCAGCAAGGACGAAATGCTGCCCCACGGCGACCACACCATGCTGGATATTTGGAACAGCGGCGGCGCCGTCGGTACGCAGCAGCAGTTGCAGGAGGCCCGCGATGAGCTGCGCCGGCCAGTGCTTGATCCCGAGCGCCTGATCAAGGACCAGAGCGCCTACACCCGCACAGCCGCCAACGAGATCCGCGCCCAGTTCCCACGCCTGCCCAACCCTGATCTGGTGATGTACATCTACCCGCACCTGGCCGGTACCCAACAGACGCCCGTGCCCGGCTATTCGACCGTCTTCCCGTTGTACGAGAAGGTCCAGTATGCGCTGCCCGGCGAACGCTTGGACGATCTGTGATGGATGATGATGTAGATCGCACCCCGCCGCGCTGGAAGCCCTGGCGCGCGGCGCAGCGTCGGCGCGCAACACGTGCGGATGAGGCTGCACAGTATGCGCACAACCCCAGTTTCACCGACCACTTGCCCTGGGTCGAATACCTTGAGGAGGAGCAGTGCTTTCTGCTCGACGACAACCGCTCGGTCGGCGCCGTGTTCGAGTTGCAGCCGATCGGCACCGAGGGCCGTGAGCCGGAATGGCTGACGGCAGCGCGCGATGCGTTGGAAGATGCGCTGCAGGACAGCTTCGACGAGTTCGACCAGGCGCCATGGGTGGTGCAGTTCTTCTGCCAGGACGACAGTGACTTTTCCCCGTACCTGGAACGCTTGGAGCAATACGTTGCACCCCGAGCGACAGGCACACCCTTCACCGCTGCCTTCCTTGCTTTGATGCAGCACCACCTCGAAACCATTGCCAAACCGGTTGGGCTGTTTGACGACCCTGTCGTGTCGCACCTGCCCTGGCGCGGCAGCAATCGGCGGATTCGACTGGTGGTCTATCGCTGGCTCGGTGACCAGGCCGACGACGACGGGCAAAAACCCACTCAGCTGTTGGAAAGAACCTGTGACCGCCTGGTAGCGTCGTTGCAGGCCTGCGGCGTCAATCCTCGCCGGCTGACGGGGCGGGATTTCTATGCGTGGTTGCTGCCCTGGTTTAACCCGGCACCGACCCTCACCGGTGAAGCACCAGCAGCGTTCTATCGACGGGTGCCCTACCCGGAGACCGATGACGGCGAGGGCCTATCGCTGCCGTTCGACCATGCCTTTGCCGAGCGGCTGTTCTTCCAGGAGCCACACTCGGACAGCGAGCAGGGGCTGTGGTATTTCGATCAGCAGCCGCACGCGGTGATGGTAGTCGACAAGCTGCGCAGGCCGCCCCTTATCGGCCAGCTGACCGGCGAGACCCGCAAGGGTGAGGCGCTCAACGCCTTGTTCGACCAGTTGCCGGAGCAGGCCATCCTGAGCCTGACCTTGGTGATCACGCCCCAGGATGTGCTCGAGGAGCAGCTCAACCGCCTGGCGCGCAAAGCAATCGGCGAAAACCTGGCCTCGACCCAGACTCGCCAGGATGTGGAAGAGGCCCGCGCGCTGATCGGTCGCCAGCACAAGCTGTACCGCGGTACTTTGGCCTTGTACCTGCGCGGCGCCGATGAACAGCAATTGCGCCAGCGCTCGATCCAGGCAGCCAATGTACTGCTCGGCGCCGGCCTGCAACCGGTGCGCGAGGGCGATGAGGTGGCCGCGTGCAACAGCTACCTGCGCTGGCTGCCGATGGTCTACAACCCCGCACGGGATAAACGCAATTGGTACACCCGGCTCTTGTTTGCCCAGCATGTGGCCAACCTGCTGCCGCTGTGGGGACGCAGCATCGGTACCGGCAACCCGGGCATCACCTTTTTCAATCGGGGTGGCGCGCCACTATCGTTCGACCCGCTGTCACGCTTCGACCGTTCCATGAATGGTCACCTGCTGTTGTTCGGCCCGACTGGCGCCGGCAAGTCGGCCACCCTGGTCTCGATTCTGATGCAGATCATGGCGGTGTACCGGCCGCGGCTGTTCATCGTCGAAGCCGGCAACTCCTTTGGCCTGCAGGGCGACTACTTCGCCACCCTAGGTTTGACCGTCAATAAGGTCCAACTCAAACCGGGCAGCGGCTTGAGCCTGGCCCCTTTCGCCGATGCCCGCCGACTGATCGAACGCCCCGACCAGGTCGCCAGCCTGTCGACCGAGGTCCTGGATGAAGACGCTTCGGGCAGCGACGAGCAACGCGATGTGCTGGGCGAGCTGGAGATCACCGCCCGCCTGATGATCACCGGCGGCGAAGCCAAGGAAGAGGCGCGCCTCACCCGGGCAGACCGCAGCCTGATTCGCGAGTGCATTCTCGACGCCGCCAGGCACTGTGCGGCCAGCGATCAGCAGGTCATGACGCGCCATGTCCGTGATGCCCTTCGCACGGTAGCCAGCGACGCCCACCTGCCCGACAAACGTCGCGAGCGGGCCCAGGAAATGGCCGAGTCCATCGACCTGTTCTGCCAAGGTTTCGAGGGTGCGCTGTTTGACCGACCAGGCACCCCTTGGCCGGAAAGCGATGTCACCATCGTCGACCTCGCCACCTATGCCCGCGAGGGCTATGAAGCGCAGATGTCGATCAGCTACATCAGCTTGATGAACACCGTGAACAACCTTGCCGAACGCGACCAGTACCTCGGTCGTCCGATCATCATGGTCACGGACGAAGGCCACATCATCACCAAAAACCCGCTGCTGGCGCCCTTCGTGGTCAAGGGCACCAAGATGTGGCGCAAGCTGGGTGCCTGGTTCTGGCTGGCGACGCAGAACCTGGCCGACTTCCCCGATGCGGCGCAGACCATGCTCAACATGATCGAGTGGTGGATCTGCCTGAACATGCCGCCGGCAGAGATCGAAGAGATCGCGCGGTTCAAGAAGCTCACGCCGGCACAGAAGACTCTGCTGCTGTCGGCGAGCAAGGCCTCGGGCAAGTACACCGAGGGCGTGGTCTTGTCCAAGCAGCTGGAGACGCTGTTTCGCGCGGTACCACCAAGCCTGTACCTCGCCCTGGCCATGACCGAGCCCGAAGAAAAGGCTCAACGCTGGCGACTGATGGAAGAACAGCGCATCACTGAATTGGAAGCCGCCCTGAGCATCGCGGCGGAAATTGATCGGCGACGGGGTATAAAGCCGTAATCCAACAGCACGTGTCCTCAGCGGGGCGAACAAAGGCATTCAGCCTTGTTTTGATAGAGGGCTGTCTCCGGTGGAAGCATGTTCGAGGGATATCCGTCTGGCACGCCCAACGCCCCATGCCAACGCCCGCGTCATCGATTCGCCGGGTCGCGAGTCAAAAGCCTCCTCATGTACCGCCATGCCCTGTGGCGCGTATACGCCAATGAACATTTGCGTACTGCCGGTACGCGACAATCGCACCTGGACGTCGATAAAGGTTCCGTCGTCAAGGGTCTCGTCATGAGTGCGATGATGGAGCGTTTGATCCGCCCAATCCCAAAACACATCACCGCGAATTCTCATGTCGCCTCCTATAACTTTAGTTTTATACGGAGCGTGTAATGCCACGATAGCGAACGCCCCCCATTTCGCAACCGCCTATACCGGCCCTGAAAGGTACCGTCTGACAAGAGGTCAACGCCAGCTGCCATTTTCGAAATAAATCGCTAATCAACTGGTCATAATGCAACCCTTTGATTGTCCCCCATCGCGCCTTCGCATGTTCGGATTCGTTAATCGCCCAGCAACGCGCGCCGCAACTTTGGAAAGCGTGTTCTGCCATCTAGCCAGATGGAGAAGAACGCTCGGGCGAAGTCAGGGTCAAGCACCTCTCGGCTCAGTTGATCATTCACATAGAAACGACAACCGCGCCCAGGCAGGTACACCCCTATCAGCCGCTGTCCCGCCCGAACATCGCCAAACGCCCTGCGCATCTCAAAGCTCCATTTCGCCAATTGCTCTTCCTCAAGCTTGTCGCCGCCCAATCGGCGGAATTCGTCCTGAAGCATCTCGACAAGCGTGGCTCTGCTGACATCACGCAGGAACGTGACCTCCAGGGCCAAAGCGGTGTCTAGCGTCGGCTTAGGATGGCGGCTCCACAGACGAGCCTCATAGATAGTAAGGCCAAACCAGCGAAACTCGCCTGCCCCAATGGAGCGTGCTCCTGGGATATCATCAAATAGATCGGCGTCAGCCCCTGGCGCAGCAAGCAACAGCACGAGTGTCACCACCCGCAGGTTTCTAGACCAGTGTTCCAGGTGCGTGCCCATAGCAACCACGTCTTCTCCCCTTTCAGTAGTAAAGCTTATCCCTAAAACAGCTTGCCTTCGTTGCCCATGCCCCGAGGTTCGGACGTTACGCTGGCTTGAGAACCTGCAAAAACGATGCTTCGGCTCTCATTTAGTTGGTCCACCGCGTGAGTCAGACCTCAGACACTCAACCACGCCGTCGTCGTTACATCGATTAGGTGCTGGGTATAGCTATGAAAGACTCATTAGACAGATCGGTCTCTCTAGGTCGGCACTCCGGAGCACATCGCAGCAGCAGGCGCGGAAATGCCAAGCGGATATTTGCCGCATCTCTCACGATGTTCCTCACCGAACAATGCTTGGCACTGACCACCCCCGCCATCATTGCCTCGGTCGCGTCGCTGCAGTGTCTGGAGTACAGAATCGTCGGGATCTGCTATTGGCTACTGTGTACGCCGTTCGGCTGCACAGTGCGAACCTCACCCAAGGTCCGGCACTTCATTCCCGAGTTGGTGGTGTCGAGCTATTCCAACACCGGCAGTAACCCCTGGGGCGAGATGTCTGCCCTTTCGGTACCGACGCCCCTGTCGCAAGGCGGGGGCAACCTGATCACGCCCTCGTCGCAACGCGACAACCTGCCCCGTTTCAAGAATGTCGACGGCATCGGGCATCCCGGCGGCGCTGCCCTGACGGCCCTGGCCCAGAGTTTCGGCTTCGGCTATGCGTGTCCGAGCGGGGCGGTGCCGCTTGCGCCCTACTACCTGAGCACGCTCGATCCGCTGGCCTGGCGCCACGCCATCCCCGAGTCCGTTTACCCGCAGGCGCTGACTCCGGGCATGCGCGAGATCGGTAGCCAGGCCTTCGGCAACATGTGGGGTAGCGTCTACCCGCGGCAGGGATTCCTGGTACAACCCGATGACTTCAAGGCCGCCGCGGTGATGGCGCAGCGCGCCAGCGACTTCATCACCCGCGTTGGCCAGCCGCACGTCTACCTACCGTTGCAGCCGATGCCAGCGCCCGGATATTGGCCGCCGCAGCCGGTGATGGAGAACAACATCAACAACCACCGCTGGCAGTTGCTCACTCCGATGGTGCAGAGCACCTGCGCCATCTTCCCGAGCGCCACCCTCCAGAGTGCCGAGGGCGCCTACGCCTGGTCGCTGTGGCGCCCGTACAGGTGCTGCCAACGCATGGGACAGACCTTTCTGTTCAGCATCGACTTTGATGGAGGGCAGTGATGAACACCCTCTCGTTCGGGTTGGTATGTCTTTTCGTGTGCGCCGCTGGCCACGCCGCCGAGAGTGGCTACCACCTGGGCGACCAGGCACAGGTATTGGACGATCGGGTGATGTACACCATCGGTGGCGGATCGGCGGTGGGCGCGCCCTCCTCGCTCTACCGCCCCAGCGGACTCGGCGTAGGCCTGTCCTGGCGCGCGAACATGATGTGCGGAAACATGAACCTCTCCAACACCCTGCAGAACCAGCTCAATGGTGCCACGCAGGGTTTCCAACAAATCATGGGCAACGTCATCCAGAACGCCACCCAGGCGGTGATGTCGCTGCCGGCAATGATCATCCAGCGCGCCAATCCCGGGCTGTATGAGCTGCTGAGCAACGGCGTGCTCCAGGGGCGCATCGACTTCGACCGCTCCAAGCTCACCTGCCAGGCGATGGCGGCGAAGATGGCTGACAAGGTGGATCAGGCCGGTTGGGGAGCACTGGCACAGAACCAGGAAATGCAGCACAACCTGGAGCAGTCCGACGGTGATGCCGTGACCGCGGTGAAGGACACCGAATCCAACAACGGCAACAACGGTGTCAGCTGGGTCGGCGGGCAAAAGGCCGGCGGCTATGGCCAGGCGCCGATCCGAGTGACCTCGGACGTGGTCAAGGCGGGTTACAACCTACTGCACAACCGTTCGGTCGAGGACACCTCGGCCGTCGGCTCAAATTGTCAGAACGGCGCAATCTGCCAGGCCTGGGGGAGCCCCGACGAGGCCGCTGAGTGGGCCACACGTGTGCTCGGTGAGACCGAAGTGGAGACCTGTGATGACTGCGAGACGCTGCGCGTCAGCGCGGGTGCAGGTCTCACGCCATTGATCCAGGAAACCTACACCCAGCACCTTGAAGGCTTGCAGCGCATGTTGTCGGGCGCAGAGGAGCCCACGCCGGAGAACCTGGGCAAAGTCTCCAGCCCGTTGCTGCAGGTCTCCCGTGGGGTCATCGAGGGCCTGCGCGATGATCCCGACCAGAACCTGTTGGCCCGACGCCTGGCCAGCGAGACCGCGCTGTCGAGCGTGATCTACAAGGCGATGCTGCTGCAACGCACGCTGCTCGCCGGCAGCCACGAACCCAATGTGGCGTCGGCACAACCCGCTACCACTGCCCTCAACAGCAATGTCGAAACACTGGAGCGCGAGATCCGCTTGCTGCAAACCGAGTTGCAGGTGCGCCAAGCCCTGGCCACCAACACCGCCAGCCTGGTCCTTGATCGCCACGCCGGCGGCGCCGATGCCTCGCGCAGCATCGACCAGCGCGATCCGCAGCCAGACCGCCTACATCATGCGGAGCAAGGAAGGAGCACGCCATGATGCCGCGTTCTGTGAGGAGCACGGTTGCCCGAGTGCTGCTGATCTTCGGCTCAATGATCGTTACGTTGCTGGTTGCCTGGATGGCGCTGCAACTGAACGGCCCCCAAGTCGATTGGTTCGAGGATGCGCGGGGGAATACGCCCTACTTCGCCTACTGGCGAGCTCTGCTATACAGCCTGATCTTCGCCGGCTGGACCACAGCATTGCGCTCGCGGCCGTTACCTAAAGACCAGCAACGGCTCATGCGCTTGGGGCTGGTCGGCTTTGGCTCGATCGTCCTGGTCGAACTGTCACGAGTGTGAGGTGCAGTCATGAACATGAGCACCAACAGCTACCTCGAGTACTACCTGTCGCTGCTGGCGTGGATCATCAACAACGGGATCTGGAACACGCTGGCGGACACCGGACTCTTTGCCGCGCCGTTTGGCGCGATCATCTTGCAGGAATGGTTGTCGGCCCGCCAACAGGGCGCCGACGAGGGCAACAAGGGCTTGCTGTCGATCCCCCGCGTCGAGAACCGCCTGTGGATGAGCTACGTCGTCATCCTGTTTGGCTGCATGCCGTTTTTCCCGTTGAACCTCTCCTCCGTGACCTTCGACGATGCGGCGAGCCAGCGCTGTGGGGTGTCGATGGCCAAGCCCACAGACACGGCCTGGGGCATGACCTTCAACACCATTGGCGAAAAATCCGCCAACGTGCCGGTGTGGTGGTACCTGGTGCATGCCATGAGCAAAGGCATCACCGCTGCAGCGACTGCGTCCATCCCCTGCGCACCCGACATCCGCGCGATGCGCATGGAGATCGACAGCTCACGGATCAACGATCAAGTGCTGCTACAGGAAGTCGCCGATTTCACCCGCGACTGCTATGGCTATTCGCGCTCGCGGCTGTTTACTAACCGCCCCGAGCTGGACGAATCGCAGAGCTACGATGCGTCCTGGATTGGCTCGACTTACCTACTCGACACGCCGGGCTATTACGACACGGATCGCTCGCGCACGCCCCGGGTTGATTGGCCATATGACGAGACGCGAGACACCTCCCTGCCCCGGTTGGACAACGGTGCGGGCTACCCAACCTGCAAGCAGTGGTGGAGCGATGCCACGGTCGGCTTGCGCGACCGCCTGGTCGCCGAGGTCGATCCAAACCTGCTCACGCAATTGCGCGGTTGGCTGACCGGACACAGCTCCACCGAAATCGAAAACGCTACCCTGCGTGAACTGGTGAGCCCGCGCCAGCAGTCATTGAGCATGGCGCCTGGCCAGGTGTTCCAGGACTATGGCAGCAGTGCCCGAGGTGGATCGTTGACACAGGGGCTCAACAACCTGGCCACCAACACCGGCCTGGCCTTGGGCTCGTTCAGCAATTTCCCGGCGATGAATGCGCTGCGTGCGGCACTGCCAATGGTGCAGGCCTTCCTGATCATGGGCACGATCATCAGCCTGCCGCTGGTGCTGCTGATCAGCACCTATCAGCTCAAAGCGCTGATGACGATTACCTTCGCGCTGTTCACCCTACACATGCTGACGTTTTGGTGGGAGCTGGCCCGCTGGATCGACTCGAGCATGCTCGACACGCTGTATCACCAGGTCTCTGTCACGGACCAGGCGCTTTTAACATTACCAACGGCAGGGTTCATGGATGGGACGGTCACCGCACAGGTGATCGAGTACGTGATGGGGGCGATGTTTTTGGTGCTCCCGATGTTCTTTCTGGGAACCATGAGTTGGGCGGGGTACAACGTTGGCAGCAACGTCCAGAGCCTTCTTACTCAAGGTGCAGAGAGTGCCAAACTCCAAGCTGGGAAGGGAACATCACAAGTTGTTGGAAGCGTACAAAAGCTCAAGTAATCAGTTAACGAAGTGATCCGTGTTCGTCGTACATTTCTGGATACTTGAAACGATGCTGAGGATGGCTAACCTCGAATACATCGGGCTCATCATCACTCGCTTCAATAGGCTGCGCGGCAAACGCCCATAGGGCTACCATTCCGACCGCCAGGAAGAATGCAACTGATGCAACAGCAAGCAAAAGAATCACCTTAACAATCTGCATACCGAGCCGGCGATACCCAAACGGCACGCTCGCCAACATCGGTGAATGCAGCACGCTGGCTTCTAGCTGATTCACCAATCGACCCGCGCGAGTTGCGGCACGAATCAAATACTTGCCGAAAGAAGTCCGGTTGGAGTTTGAAGACGCTGGAGTCGCCATTTTCCTATCTCCATTTACTTCACCGCACGTGCGGTCAAACCGCTTTAAACAATTTGGATCCAAGCCTTAGCTTACTCCTCTCACGCAGTTTTCCATGACCGTTGATCACTTGGTTTACGCTGCTGATCACCAGTGGCACCGCATGGATTGACGCAGTACGCCCCCCTGAAAATCTTCATTGACGCAATGCCGGCCCGCTTGATACACCGGACATGCAAGCGCTGGAATTCCAGCACCCCAGGTGGCCTCAACCTTCAAGGCCACGTCACTCCCGTGACGGTTGTCCCAAGGGCGATTAGCGTTCGGTGGCTCGCCCGGTTACCGCTCCCGCGGTGATGAGCGCTCTTTTACATCGGCCTCACTGAGCCCTGCTCCGTTGAAGCTCCTTTTCCATTTCCGTGCTGGGAATTCTTCCCGCATGGGTGGCATTCCTCCGCACTGCCTGGAGGGGTCAAAGACCACGGTGTCTACCTCATGTCCGAGTTCGGCGAAAGCAAATCCGACGGAAGTAGCCGCAAACACATTGCCTACGCCATGGGTTGCAACCCTGACGTCGACGACTTTGACGCCTGGTGGAATCGCGCTCGCAGTGAATTCGGTGGCGACGATTTTGCCGAGTACTTCGACCTTGATGATCCCGTTCTGGAAAGCCTACGCGGCACCGACGGGGCATTGGTGATTGAGGCCACATCCACGCACCTGTACATCGCTGCTGAGATTGCCCTGCCCGGGAAATCCTGACTGCTCTGGAGACACATGCGATGTTCCAGGGAAGCACGAATTTGTGCCTCTCTGGGACATCGCTCCTTTCAATCTCCACGCCAACAACAGCGAGCGATTCATCTGAAGTTTTGGGATGGAAAAACTTCGCTGGAAGCGGCTGGAAACTCGACCTGCAAGGCAGGCTGGATTAGGCGTTGACCCCACGAGCAAGCGCGTTTTAATGCCTGGACACGCCAAGTTTTCAGTGAGCGCGGTGGCGATGGAACTTACCCGGGATGCTCCTGGAGGCCATCGCTGGATCAGCTCCCGGGAGGCACCAGTGTCCAGGAATAACCGCTCCTTACCTGCCATTGTCCTGAGCCCAGGGGTATGGCAATTCATCGCCGAGGTTGGTACGGCTACTGACACAGTTGAGCAATCAGGACAGCGCTTGCAGACCGTATTGGGCATCGCTCTGGCTTCGGTAGATCACCACTTGCGCCAATCGCTCGACTTGCTACTCGATCAAGCTTCCCAGAGTGAATCACGCTCCTCGGCGTCAGTCACTCAGTTTCAGGTAACTCACATCACGCCAGAAACCGGCCCTGTTTTTCTTCATATCAGGTTGCCACATGAGATCGGTGTGGACATCTCATCGGCCTGAACGCCCACCCTACCACTGTCCACTTACCCCACCGGGAACCCTTCCCGGCCGGGCAGCGTTCCCCTTCCTTGACTGGAGAACGCCATGTCCGATATCTACCTGGACGTCACCAACAAGATCGTCAACGCTCTGAATCAGGGGGTGATCCCGTGGATCAAACCCTGGACCACTTCAGGCTCAAGTGTTGACGCACCTTTCCCCATTAACGCGATTACCCGGCGCCCCTATGCCGGTATCAACATTCCACTGCTATGGGCCGAAGCGCGTCTGCGCGGGTACCGCCAGGATCGCTGGCTCACCTACAACCAGGCACGGAAAGCCGGTGGGCATGTGCGCAAGGGCGAACAATCGACCCTCGCAGTGCTGTACAAACCCATGAGCAAGGAAGCACACGACGAAGACGGCCAGGTCGTCCGTGATGAGCAAGGTAACGTCAAGATGGTGCAGTTCGCACTGCTACGAACGCATTGCCTGTTCAACATCGAGCAGACCGAGGGACTACCCAACGACGAGCAGTACCACGACGAGGGTAAAGATCCGATGGCATTCATCGATCATGCACCTGCCGAGCGTCTGTTGGCCGCCAGCGGCGCACGCATCGAACACCGCTACGGGGATGACGCGTTTTATCTACCGATCCGGGATCTCATTCAATTGCCCACCAAGGCCCAGTTCGTGGACGTCGGCAGCTACTACGCGACCGCGCTGCATGAGCTGACGCACTGGTCGGGTCACCACGCCCGCCTCAACCGGGAAGGCATCACAGGCGGACACGCATTCGGCTCTGCGGCGTACGCCTTCGAGGAGTTGGTCGCGGAGATGGGCGCAGCGTTTCTCTGCGCCCTCACCGGCACCCAGGGCGAGTTACGCCATGAGGAGTACCTGGCGTCCTGGTTGAAGATCCTCAAGGAGGATAAGCGAGCCATCTTCCGCGCCAGTGGGCTGGCCCGTGAGGCTTCCGAGTACCTGTTGGCGCTGCAGTTGGATCAGGCCAGCGAGACGACCGAACGGCTCACGGCGTGACTTTTCACTTCAAATAGAAAGGCCCCAACCGGGGCCTTTGTTTTGCCTGCAACGCCGACCATCGGCCGCTGCAATTGAGCAAGCGATTACTGCAGCCAGCTCTCGACGACATCCGAGCCGTGCTCCTGCTTCCACTGCTTGAGGATCTTGTGATTGCCGCCCTTGGTTTCGACGATCTCGCCGCTGTGCGGGTGCTTGTAGCGTTTGACCTCACGCGGCTTGCGCTGAGCGGCGGTGGAGCTGGAAGTACTCACGCTTGCGCCCTTGGACGGGTCGAGAATGGTGATGACCTGGCGCAGGTTCATGCCGTACTCGATTTCCTGCTTCAGGCCGGAATCGTTTTTCATCGCGTCCAGCTGTTGAAGTTGAGCAGCCAGTTGAGCTTCCAGTGCTTTGAATTCGGCAAGTTTGGACATGTGAAATCTTTCCTAGGGTTGGGGCATGTGCGGCGATATTACCTGAGGCACAACTACTAGCCGAGCGTTAACTGACTCTCCAGCTAACTTTTCATCCCTCAAAATGTGCACATATCCATGTGACTAATCAGTCCGGCAAGAACTGGCAAAGGTGCCCCACTAGTTCACGAGGTGCGGCACTGTTGCCGATCTTGAACAACATATCGCGCTGACTGCGTGGCAGCTGTTTCGCACAGCGCGTGGCGGCCGATCGAATGGCAGCATCGGTACCATGAATCCGGTCAGCCAGTAGCACGATCAAAATGGCATCGCTCAACGTCATCAGGCCACCTTCCTCGAAATAATGCCGGACAGTCTACCTCACAGGAAAAGGACAGGTCATTCCGGTACCACAGGTAACCCGATGCGCCAGGCTTCGAATTTTCGCGTTCGCGAAAAGGCTCAAGGCGTTAAAGGGTAACGGCGGCAATGGTAAGGGGGCACAAGGGTAAGAGGCCTATCCGAAAAGGCAAAAGGACCTTCTGAATACAAAGCAGGTAACCCGATGAAGCGCTGGTGGTTCAAGCATGAAAAAGGCAATGCTGCGGAGCCCATACTCGCTCCAGCGCCCGAGGGATTTCTCCTCCCACTACTCGCCGAATCCCTGCTCTGTGCCGACCACCGGAAAAAGTTGCTGCAGCGCATCTGGCAATACACGGCGCTCTCCGAGCCGCAGTTCAATCAGCTCTACCTTGACCCGATCCACCGCTACGCCAGCTATGTACAGCAACTCCCCGCCAGCGAAAGCCACCACCATGCCTATCCGGGCGGCATGCTGGACCATGGACTGGAACTGGTGGCCTGCAGTTTGAAGCTGCGCCAGTCGTACCTGCTACCCAGCGGCGCCGCACCGGAAGACCAGGCCGCCCAGGCCGACGCCTGGAGCGCGGCGATTGCCTACGGCGCCCTGCTTCACGACATTGGTAAGATTGCCGTCGACCTGCAGGTCGAGTATGAAAATGGTGAGGTGTGGCACCCCTGGCACGGTCCTCTGACCCTGCCCTACCGCTTTCGCTACGTAGCCGGCCGCGATTACAAGCTTCACGGCGCCGCCACCGGGCTGCTGTACACACAAGTTTTGACATCCCGTCAGCTTGACTGGCTCAGCAACTATCCAATCCTGTGGGGACACCTACTGTTCCTGCTGGCCAATCACTACGAGCACGCCGGCACCCTCGGGGAACTGGTGCTACAAGCTGACCGGGTCTCCACCGCGCAGAACATCGGCGCCAATCCCACCAAAGCCCTGCAGGCACCCAAACATTCGTTGCAGCATCACCTACTCACAGGCCTGCGTCACCTGGCCAAAAAAGAGTTCAAATTCAACCAGCCCGGCGCGGCTGGCTGGCTTACCCAAGACCATCTGTGGCTGGTCAGCAAGACCGCCACCGACAAACTGCGCGCTTACCTGCTCGCCCAGGCAGTGGATGGCATCCCCTCCTCCAACATTGCCTTGTTCGATGAGCTGCAGTCGCATGGACTGGTGGATGTGACACCAGAGGGCAAAGCGGTGTGGAGCGCCACCGTTTCAGAGGATGACTGGCAACATCGCTTTACCTTTCTTCGCCTGCAGCCGAGCCTGATCTGGGCCAATGAGCCGAGGCCAGATTACTTTAGCGGCACGGTAGAGCCGATGATGGATGGCCCACTACCGACCAGCGAAACCAACGAGTCGGCCCCGGATCAGCCGCCTGCAACACCAGAAGCAAAACAAGCCGGCGCCGTGCTGCAGAATCAGGAATTCGACTACCTCGACGACCTTATGGACATGTTGCAAGTGCAGGGCGAACGCGAGAGTGGATCAGCTGTTGAGATGGCTCAATCTGCCACTCCTCCACCACAGTATTCCGTGGGGCAGGCCTTTATCGAGTGGCTGCGCGAGGGAGTTAACAGTCATCGCTTAGTGATCAACGACAGTAAGGCCAAGGTCCATACGGTGGACGGTACTTTCTTCCTGGTCACACCGGGCATTTTCCAGCGCTATGCTGCCGAGCAACCGGAGCAGTCTGATGGAAGCAACCAGATCGAGCATTGGCGGCGCGTTCAGCGTCAATTTGAGAAACTGGGCATTCATCGGAAAAGGTCTAATGGGCAAAACATTTGGGCTTGCACTGTGAGAGGTCCTCGCAAAACGAACATTCTGAATGGATACTTACTGAACAGCTCAACAGATATTTTCGCTGCCCTGCCTGCGGATAATTCACATCTCGTACTGGTCAAGTAACTCCAACCTGCATCTAGCCACTTAAACAGATCCAAAATTATGGATTCTCGATGGAATCGTCATTGCAACTAATGACTCCCGCAAAACTATCGAGATCCAACAAGGGGACTTTAGCATTGCCTTATCTCCAGGCCATGAGAATGACAAAAACGCATTCAAAATTATCAAAAAATAAAGACATCACCACAGACAACCCCACAGATCAACCTCTATATTCGAGTAGCATCAGCGACTCGTGCACGCAAAGCCGAGGCCATACCCTGATAATAATTTTTCAAATCCGGATCCTTGTCTAGATCCGTATACTGAAAATGCTCAGCGACCAATACATCCGCCATTTCTCTATTCAGATTTTTTTGACCTGTAACATCACGAAAACACTCACAAAAAATCCCATACAAAAATTTTGCCCACAACTTACCGTAACAGTCGCGGGCTGCCACAACCCTATCGCAACCACTAAACTGAAATTTTTCCACTCTACCCGACTTAATGGTGCCAATTAACTTCCTAAAAGATTCTTTCTTGACTCTATATCTATTAGAATCACGAACATCAACATACGCCCAGAATTTTTCACGATGAATTCCCTGCACCCTTTTTAGCGAGCAGAGCACATCTACAAAAATCAACCTATTGAAATCCACCAAAAAATTACGACACTTAACTCTAATCACTTCTGCAGCTTCAGCACTAACGCCTTTCACAGAAATTCTCTCAAGCTTAGAGATAATAGCTTCAGCTTGCCAAGCATCGTTCTCCCAGCTGTAACCATATGTATAGAGAACAAACGGATGATCAATCAAACAATGGCGATGATGATCATGATCTCTATCCATAGCCACTATGGTATTGGATATTTTTGATGCGGCAACATCTTGAGCATAAGGCAATAAATTATCCTTTGAGCCAAGAGGTCTAATTTCATAACTCAGACCTGGTAAAAATCGTGAAAAAAATCCTTTCCAAAAAACCGCATCAATTGAACAGTCGCTTTGTTTTTTCTCTTTATTGAACTCGCCACCCTCTGTATAGACCACCATACTGACGCCCAAAAACGCAGGCAAATTCGATCGACCTGACACAGTTCTTGTAAATGTCATTTCACGCAGCGATCCATGTGAATCAAACGATCTTGGTTGGCCCCGACCACATCAGGGGAATGGGTAGCGAAGACAATCTGAGCGGCAGGATTAAGGCTTTTTATATTTTTTGCCAAACTTTCTTGCCAAGCTGCGTGAAGCGAAATCTCAGGCTCATCTGCCATATATATAAAGCTTTGACCTTCCTGCAGCAAAGCCTCACCAAGAATAACGATGATCTGCTTTTCCCCAGAAGAAAGCTGGGAGGGCTTCAAAATTTTTCCAGATTCAGTCTTAATCACTAACTCATTACGCTCATTGAGCGAAATGGTTTTCTTCAAAAGCAATTTATTCAGTATAGCTAAGAAAAGATCCCGAGAAGAAACAATCCGATTTTTCTCTTTGGTGATACCCTCCCAGACATCCACGGTACTTTCGATTCTGTGCAGGGAGAAAATCGCCATAAAGTCGGCCGGTTTGAGATCTGTACTTTTACCCCATCGCCCTCGGAGATCCTCCAGCATACCAAAATGTCCATCTAGCTTCTTTTGGTAACTTCTTTTGTCCAACTTAAATTCAGAAAATATTTGTAGGAGTGCCTGCTTTTCACTGTCGACCTTCTCACGCCCAGGAAGGGCTGCCACCTTGTCATTCTCCTTGACCAGCAAAGATAAGAATACATGTTCTTGAAAACGCTCATGCAGAGCATTCACCTGCTTACTCAAAGAGGAAAGGTATCTAACCAATCGATTCGAGAAATCATCCAACCTCAAATCAACCGGATCATTTCCACCTGGCCCCTTCAGCGAAGCGGCTCGCTGAACAGATCCAAGTCAAAGACACCATTTCAGAGAGATGCTTTGCTAGAGTACGGCTCGCGGCAGTACTCCCAGCTAACTGAGCTCTTATAAAAAACGAGCCCTTGCTAACCGTATCATAACCATCCACATCACTCAAAACATACGCATAGGGTTTTTCAGTAGAAGACTCTACAATCTTATAATCACAATGAAAGAATGGCACCCCAAGATTTTTAACTACTTCAATATATGGTTTTCGCTTGGAGCGTGGATCCTTCAAATTTATACGAACCGACTCAAAGTCAAGCTCAGAGAGGTAATCTTTGTCAGCGCGAAGAACGCCAGAGATTATTTTGAGCGTAGTGGATTTACCTGAACCATTTGGACCGATGAGGAAATTCAAATCCTCGCTTGCTTTGAAGGATACTTCGTGATTCCCCCAAAAACCTTTAATCATCACACTATCAATGAGATTCATAGCTTCCTACTATTTACAGGTCCGGTGGGCACAATGATGGCACAGCTTAGGCTTTGATGCATTACCTCCAAGACTGCTTAGGCCCCTATAGAGGCGTCTCGACCGGGTACCTAGATCCCCATACCTCTACCTCGCCGACGCGTTGATCGGTTGTGACGGACGGACCTTAGCCAAAAGCGAGGTAAATCGGCGCAGTTCGCCGAAGCTTAACGAAAGCCTAAAGCAACAGCGAGGAGTTCGCCCGCGACCATTTCCAGGCTTACGTTTCAAATACTGATGCTGAAGCCCTGAGGCTGGACTGAAAGCTAAAGCTGAAACCCACGAAAAGTGAGACCGAGTCAGGACTTCGGATGTGGATAGCCCGGGTGCTCGTTAAGGCAACGATGGTCAGCCCGGTCCAGAGGCGTTAACCGACCCAAAGCAGATGTTGATCAGAGACTTCATGTTGTCAGCGTAGGCGCCATAACCGATTTTAGCCGCCCAGCTTCCAGATCCGCGAAACACCTGTGGGAGTCGCGCTTGCAGGCGATGGGCCGAGCAGCGGCGCTAACATCCGGAAGTCCGCAATGGGGTCAAAAACAGACACTCAGCAGGACGCTTCATCTTCCGCGCAACTGCCAATCAGTGAACAGTTCCGCCGCCGTGGCCAAAGGCTTTCATTTGATAGTCGGTTACAGCTTGGAACAGAGATTCAGCTATCAGGCGTAATCTTTCCACCTCTATCGCAGGCGCGCCGGTATCCTGAGCTTCGTGGTAACGGCGCATTGCCTCAATTGCCTCGGTGTAGGCTGGGTGGTCGGGCGGCAAAATCTTCGACTGTTTGGGCATCAGTGCCTCGATATCAGTGAATTGATTCAGACAGACTGCCGGCTTCAAGCACCTGGAAATCCACTACCGCGTGATAAACGGAGTCAGCCAACACTCTAAGCCGCTCGATTGTCTCTGGAGATGCCCCGTTATCTTGCGCGGCCTGATGCGCCCTTATCGCATCAAGGGCTTCGCGCAGTAGCGGCTCGCCGGCTTTGGCCATGCCTTCCAAGGTTCGCTTCATGCTCTGCCCATTCTGCTACGTTGATCCATCATAGGACGATAGCGACGGTCTGATGGCCGGCATCGATCCAAGGCCTTGTGTTTAGCAGTTCAGGCCTCATCGCGGCAAACCGGTTCCCATAGGAATATCACCAGCTTCCAGACCTGCGCCAGCCTCTGTGAGAGCCGCGCGTATCGGCGATGTGTCGCGAAGCGACCCCAATATTCAGGCGCCGGGTCGATAGCTGCCGGCAAGAGCCAAGCATACCTAGGCTGCCTTGGAAAAATCGCTCCCTTCCAAACGTGAGTTGCTAGGCCATATGTCCATCACAATCCGCAGCAAACCAGCATAAGCCACACTAAAAATGGGGGACCAGATGGGGGACCAAAAACACACAGGCACAAAAAAGCCCCGAAAAATCAGGGCTTTAATGAGAATTAGTGGCGGAAGCGTAGGGATTCGAACTTTCTCGATTGCAGTGTGATCCGTTCCGAGCAAAAGTGTGCGCTATCATCCCAGGCTGTGTAAAAAAGCCCCAGTTCACGAAGAAGATATGCGGACCAGGCCTGTAGGTCTAGCAGATGGAGGCGTGGATCACCCTGGATCGGTCATAGGCATGGTGGTTGTGCCATCTGGACCGCGGCAGCTGGCCTCATGCCCTGATCGCTTACGTAGTCCTGCAATTCCGATTATCTTCATCATTCATTTGAGGTTGTAGGATAGCTTGAAGGTTCATCTCGACGATTACCCTCGGCAGGGTCTTGACCAGGAAGTGGGTGGTTCCCAGTTTGAGCGTTCCGAAAGGATGCTCCACCGTCTGCTGCCACCCGCGTCGGGTCATGCCCAAGGCGCGCGGCAGAGACATGCTTCCTTTCCATTGAGCCCACTGGTTGTACATGGTCGTCTTATGGGATGACGCGGTGTAGTGGTGGGTCGCGGATGACAACTATCCACCCATTACAGCCCCTCGACCGGTAAAGCAACACCATCCATGCGATGTAAACCCCTTCTGGTGAACAGCCTGACAGTAAGGATTGACCATCACCGCCCGCCGGTAGCAATCCGATCGGAACAGCTGCTTCGCCTGGTTCCTCCCGCACCTCAACTTCCAACCACTTCGACATCGAACGCCTTGCCCTCGGTCGCGACTCGCCTGGCATACCCGACGCCCCACACCATCGCCCGACTCATGGTTTCGCCAGGGCATTGGAAAAAGGCTTGCTCACTCATCATCGAGCCATCGGCGCGATAAACTCCGATGAACAACTGAGTGGCACCCGTTCGTGACAAGCGTGCCTGCACTTCGAGACAGGCTCCTGTGTCCAGCGTTTCCTCATGGATCTGGTGGTGCAGGATCGGATCGCACCATTGACGATAGGTTTCCCCTCTTCTTTTCATCTGCCTGTCCTCTGCTGTTGTCAGCGGTAGATAGCCTCGCGCGCGTAATCAGTCCAAATGAAACGACGCCATCGGACAGGCGGCCGAGTTATACAAAGCGGTTTTTTTGTACATCCACCATTCGTCGCCAATCCGCAAATCTCATACAACCTTCGTTTCGTCGCCGTCCTTCTAACGCCACAAGCAAAACAACTGGCAATCGCTACAGGACAAGATCATGGCCACGAGATTCACGTATGGCGCACGGTTGCTCGGTCTTATGTTGCTCAGCATCGGTGCTTTGCAGCTCTCGGGTTGCGACATGGTGTTGTTCAATCCAAAAGGTCAGGTCGGGTTGGAGCAGCGCAACCTGATCATTCTCGCCACGCTGCTTATGCTGATAGTGGTAGTCCCGGTCATGATCATGGCGCTGGTATTCTCGGTGCACTACCGCGCCTCCAATGAAAAGGCGCGCTACACGCCGGAATGGAACCATTCGCGCGCTATCGAGGCAGTGGTCTGGGGTGTGCCGCTTATCATCATCATTGTGCTCGGCGTGGTGACCTGGCGCTCGACCCATGCGCTGGACCCGTACCGACCACTCGTGGCTGACCGACCGGCGATAAAGGTTCAGGTGATCGCCACAGACTGGAAATGGCTATTCGTCTATCCCGAACTCGGCATCGCCTCGGTCAATGAGTTGGCCATGCCAGTGGATACCCCGGTGGATTTTCGGGTGACCTCCGATGGCGCCATTACTTCATTCTTCATTCCGGCCCTCGGCGGGCAAATCTATGCCATGGCGGGCATGCAGACCCAGCTGCATCTGATCGCCAACCACAAGGGTACCTACAACGGCATCGCTGCCAACTACAACGGGCCGGGTTTTTCCGATATGTATTTCGAGGCCTTGGCTTTAGACCAAGCCGGTTTCGACGCCTGGGTGACAGCGGTGCGCAGGTCACCGAATCGGCTTGACCAGGCGCGCTATGCACAGCTGGCCAAACCGAGCGTCGCCCATCCTGTGGAGCACTACGCCAAGGTGGACGACGGCCTGTTCCAGTCCCTGATCGACAAGTACCAGGGCATTGACCGGTCTAACGACGTCGAACGGCGCCTGAGCATCCCTGATGATGAAGCGCCGAAAGGCAGCAAGGAGTGACCCGCATGTTCGGAAAGTTGAGCTGGGACGCCATCCCCATGGACGAACCCATCATCATGTACACCCTTGCTGTAGTCGGCATGATCGGCGTTTGCGGCTTTGGGATGATTACCTACAAGCGCAAATGGACGTATCTGTGGAAGGAGTGGTTGACCTCGGTCGACCACAAGCGCATCGGCGTGATGTACATCGTGGTCGCCCTGGTGATGCTGCTGCGGGGTTTTGCCGACGCGCTGATGATGCGTACTCAGCAAGCCATGGCTTCGGACGGCTCGCCCGGCTATCTGCCACCGGAACACTACGACCAGATCTTCACCGCTCACGGCGTGATCATGATCTTCTTCATGGCCATGCCATTCGTGGTCGGCCTTATGAACATCGTCGTGCCGTTGCAAATCGGTGCGCGCGACGTGGCTTACCCGTTTCTGAACGCGGTGAGCTTCTGGCTGTTCGTATCGGGTGCGGTTTTGGTGAATCTCTCGCTGGGGATCGGTGAGTTCGCCCGCACTGGGTGGGTCGCCTACCCGCCCTTGTCCGGTATCGGCTACAGCCCGGGCGTAGGCGTGGATTACTACATCTGGTCCTTGCAGATCTCCGGCGTTGGGACGTTGCTGACCGGGCTGAATTTCTTCGTCACCATCCTAAAAATGCGCACCACCGGCATGACCTTGTTCCGCATGCCGGTGTTCACCTGGACGGTATTGTGCACTTCGATACTGATTCTGGCCGCATTCCCCATTCTCACCGCCACGCTGTTCATGCTCAGCCTGGACCGCTACCTGGGCATGCATTTCTTCACCAACGAGATGGGCGGCAACCCGATGATGTATATCAACCTCATCTGGGCCTGGGGCCACCCGGAGGTGTACATCCTGATCCTGCCGGCTTTCGGAATCTTTTCTGAGGTGGCCTCTACCTTTTCACGCAAGCGGCTGTTCGGCTACTACTCGCTGGTCTGGGCCACCATCGTCATCACCCTGCTGTCGTTCATCGTCTGGGTACACCACTTTTTCACCATGGGCGCCGGGCCGAACGTGAACGCGTTCTTCGGCATTATGACCATGATCATCGCCGTCCCGACTGGGGTGAAGATCTTCACCTGGCTGTTCACCATGTACCGCGGTCGGGTGCGCTTCGAGACACCCATGCTGTGGACGGTGGGCTTCATCGTCACCTTCAGCATTGGCGGCATGACCGGCGTGCTGCTGGCGGTGCCGGGCGCAGACTTCCTGCTGCACAACAGCCTGTTTCTCATCGCGCATTTCCATAACGTGATTATTGGCGGCGCGGTGTTCGGCTACCTGTGTGGCCTGACCTACTGGTTCCCCAAGGCGTTCGGTTTCAAGCTCTACGACCCGCTGGGGCGTGCCGCGTTCTGGTGCTGGCTGGCGGGTTTCTATTTCGCTTTCATGCCATCTTACTTTCTCGGTTTCATGGGCATGACCCGGCGCCTGAACCATTTCAATGTGCCTGAGTGGCGGCCGTTTCTGCTGCTGGAGATGGTTGGTGTGCTTATCATCCTCTGCGGCGTGGCCTGCCAGGTAATGCAACTGATTGTGAGCATCCGCAAGCGCCACGAAAACCGCGACCACACCGGCGATCCCTGGGATGGCCGCACGCTGGAGTGGGCCACTGCGTCACCGCCGCCGTTCTACAACTTTGCCGAGCAACCGGTGGTGCACGGCATCGACGCCTATTGGGGAATGAAGGAGCGTGGGGTCAAGACGCTGATCGAGGCGGATTTTCGCAGGATTCACATGCCGTGCAACACTAGCCTGGGCGTGTTGATCGGCGCATTGAGCACAGTGCTGGGCTTCGCCTTGGTCTGGCATATCTGGTGGCTGGCGATTGCCTCACTGCTGACCACGGTGGCAGCACTGATCGTACGCAGCTACGACCGGCATACCGAGTACTACGTGACGGCCGAGGAAGTCGAACGCGTGGAAACCCAACGGCGTCAGCTGATGGCGGAGGCCTGAGCCATGTCGCACATCATCTTGAACGAAAGCGCCCACCAGCAGGGGCAAGGCTACGAGGATGCGGGTTCGCTGAGCCTGTTCGGCTTCTGGATCTACCTGATGACCGACTGCATCCTGTTCGCCACGTTGTTCGCCACTTATGCGGTGCTGGGCCAGTCCGTGGCGGGCGGCCCTGGCCCTGCGGACATCTTTGAGCTGCCCTACGTCCTGGGCGAAACCAGCCTGCTACTGCTCAGCAGCATCACCTATGGCTACGCCATGCTGGCCAACCACCGCAAGGACAAGCGCCGGGTGCTGCAGTGGCTGGGGGTCACCTTTGTGCTGGGCCTGGCTTTCGTCGCCATGGAGGTGAACGAGTTCCACCACTTGATCGCCGAGGGCTACGGGCCGCAGCGCAGCGCGTTTCTCACCGGCTTCTTCACCCTGGTCGGCACCCATGGCCTGCACGTGCTGGTCGGCCTGGTGTGGATGGCCCTGCTGATGATCCAGGTCCAGCAGCGTGGCCTGTGCTGTGTCAACTCCACACGGCTGAGCTGCCTGAGCCTGTCCTGGCATTTTCTCGACATCGTGTGGGTGTGCGTGTTTACCGTCGTCTACCTGTTCGGAGTGATCTGATGAGCAACGAAAGCCAGATTCACAGCAGTGCCGGCGCCAGCCAGTCCAGCCACAGATCGTACAATATCGGCTTCCTGCTGGCTGCGTTGCTGACCATTGTGCCGTTCGGGCTGGCCATGTTTCCCAGCTTGCCGCGCGCCGCTACCTTCCTGTTGGCGCTGGTCTGCGCGGTGGTGCAGATTCTGGTGCACATGATGTTCTTCCTGCACCTGACCACCGCGCGTGAGCAGCGCTGGAGCCTGGTGGCGCTGGTGTTCTCCGTGGTGATCATCGTGCTGTTGGTGGGGTTGTCGCTATGGATCATGTACTACGTGCACTACAACATGCTCGGTTTGTGACCCGTCCTCGCCCACGGGCTTGTCCTGCCGGCTGGCGATGGTGTTGCTGAGCGGGTTAATGGATGAAACCATGCGTGCCGCCCCTGCTCAGGGCTGTTGGCAATGCCCCGGCGATGTGCCGCGCTCGTGGTCATGCTCAAGGCGCTGCACCTGCACGTCAGTAAACGACGACGCTTCACTACGATGCAGGCCTTGCAGGTAATCGCGCGCCGCTTCGCGACTCAAGTTTTCCTGTTCACTGCGCAGCTCGCAGGTGCCGGGTTGGTTGTCGAGGATGTAGCTGATCAAGTACAGGTAGTTGGCCATACGGATACTCCTTTTTTCAGATGGGGATGGACGACTCAGTAGGATTGATCGTTATCGGTTCGCATTCGTTCAGCCCAAAAGACGGCTGGCAGCCGGCAAGGGTGAACTCTGTTTGCCATCGTGCAAGGCTTTGGTGGTGCATGATTAAGGCTTCCTGCATGCTTGGTCGCCAGTTTTGTTTGCCACAAGATGAAAGGCCAACTTTCATTAGAGACTCTTGTCCGCCCGAGTGAAATTCTTTGCACGATGTGCCGCTTTCCATGGGTCACTGGTTAACACAGACCTTCCTGTGTAACTACCGACATGAGGTGTCAATCATGGCTAGCAATCAAGACGACCGCGGGAATCAAGGTGGCAACGCCAACACCAATCCAGGCAACTTTGCCAATGACCGGGAAAAGGCATCCGAGGCCGGGCACAAAGGCGGCCAGGTGTCAGGAGGTAATTTCAAGAACGATCCAGAGCGCGCCTCGGAAGCAGGTCACAAGGGTGGCCAGGCATCCGGCGGTAATTTCAAGAACGACCCTGAGCGGGCATCCGAAGCTGGCCACAAGGGCGGCCAGGCGTCCGGCGGCAACTTTGCCAATGACCGCGAAAAAGCCTCGGAAGCCGGACGGGTCGGTGGCCAGCATAGCCACGGTGGCGGTCGCAAGAGTGATGACAACCGCTAGTCATCCGTGAAAATCGCAGGGGCAGCCGGGCTGCTCCTGCGCGCTGATGTGGACGTCCCATGTTCATGCACAATAAGATTGCAACACACCGTGCCCGTGGCGCAGCCCAATCCGGGCATCATGGCGGCCTCACGCGCACCTGCCATCAAAACAGCTTGCTTGCGCCCCGTTGCCCATCACGCCACGCCAGTCGGACCATCTAGTACCTGTCTGACCCGGCAAGCCAGATCGTGTGGCTGGCAGGGCTTGGAGATGACCTCGAACTCGGCGCCGCCAATGTCAGTCCGCTCGATCGCGTTTTCCGCGTAGCCTGTCGTCAGCAAGACTTTGATCCCAGGTTGCAGGCGCCGCACGGCTCGGGCAAGCATTACGCCGTTCATGCCGCCCGGCATGATCAAGTCGGTAAACAGCAAGTCATATCGCTCCCCAGCCTGGATCAGTTTAAGCGCCTCGCGGGCGTTAAGCACCATGTCGGCGGCATAGCCGTAGTCCTCCAACACCATCTTCGCCAGCTCGGCCACATCCGGCCGGTCCTCGACGATCAGGATGCGCTCACTGCCAGCACTGCGCTTAGCCACTTTCGACGGTTGCTGCTGCACCAGCTGAGCGTCATCCACCGGGAAGTACAGGCGCAACGTGGTACCTTCGCCTTCTTCGGTGTAGATACGCGCCGCGCCCCCGGACTGGCGGGCAAAACCGTACACCATCGACAACCCCAGCCCCGACCCTTTTCCCTCTTCCTTTGTGGTGAAAAAAGGGTCCATCACACGGTCACGGATGCCCGCAGGCATACCGACACCGTTGTCGGTGATGGATATACTCACGTAGCCACCCGGCAGCAATCCGTCAAACGACAGGCTTGGATCGGTGATCAGGACGTTTCGGGTTGCGATGAATATGTGCGGCCGCTTGCGGCCTATCAGGGCATCCCTGGCGTTGAGGAAAATATTCAGCAGGGCCACTTCTGCCTGTGTCGCGTCGATCCGGCAGCTACGCAGCTGGTCCTCAAGATCAAACTCCACCGTCACCTCGGCGCCGAACGTACGCTCGATGATTGGGCGCGCATCGTCAATCAGGTGGTTCTGGTTCAGTACCCGTCCATGCAACTTCTGCTTACGGGCGAACGCCAGCAATTGCTTGGTCAAGGTACTGGCACGGTCGACTGCCGATTGCGCATGCCCGACGCTACGGCGAATACGGTTCAGGTCCGCCTGGGGCTTCTCGGCTTGACGGGCGATCAGGCCCAGGTAGCCACCCATGACCTGCAACAGGTTGTTGAAGTCGTGGGCGATTCCGCCTGTCAGCTGCCCCAACGCTTCCATTTTTTGCGCCTGACGCAGGGCGTCTTCGGCGTCGCGGCGTCGGCTGACATCCAGCTGAGAAGCAAAGTAATAGATCAGCTCACCGCGCTCATTGAAAATCGGCGAGAGAAACAAGGCATTCCAGAAGCTTGAACCGTCCTTACGATAGTTGAGGATCTCAGCCGCAATATCGACGCGCTGCTCTATGGCCTGACGCAGGCTGTCTACCACCGTGCGGTCGGTGTCGGGCCCCTGCAGGAATCGGCAGTTTTGGCCCAGAATCTCCTCCGCGGCATAACCTGTCATTTCCAGGAAGGCCCGGTTGGCGAAGATGATCGGGTTGTCGTCTCGGTTAGGATCGGTGACGATCATCGGCATCCGGGTAGTTTGCACCGCGGCGAAGAACATATCGCGGGCCAAGCCGGAAATGTCGCCCGAAGCCTGGTTGCTGACGCGCGCCTTCTTTTCGGTCACGAGAATCTCCTTGATCATTGCGCCTGGTTCGTTAAATCTGGACAACTTTCGTGGGCAGGTTGCTCCCGGTCAGCCGCCAAGTTGCACGACGTCGGCAGTTTCAGGGAACAGGCTATCCACTCGCTGCTGGACACCCTGGACGGCAACTACCTCAGCTGGTCGAGCACTGCTTTGGCCAGCGAAGAGGCCGTTATTGGATGGATTAGCCATTTGAAACTGACTCAGACCACTCGTCCGTTGGGCTGTCCGCTTTATTGGCCATGGTTGTCCTCTAAGGACACCAGCCAGAGCCTTTCTCATGCGACAGCTATTTCAAACGATAACCCTTCCCCTCGCTTGCTCTCTGCTGTGGGCCTGCTCCGCTCACGAAACGAAGTCTCCTGTGGAGACACCAGGCAGGCCCGAGTCTGCTAAAACCCAGCTGCTGGAAGCCGGCGCCGCGACGCTGCAGTCCAAGCCGCCCATTGAGGCCATCAACGCTTACCTGGATGGCTTTCACTTCTACAACGGGCATCCGGACGTGCAGATGGAAGCGCACCACTACTGCTCCATCCTCAACGAGGATGTCATTCAATGTGTGATATTCGACGGCAATACCAAGGGGGCGAAGATCATGGGCGTCGAGTACATCATCGACGAGAAGCTTTTTGCCGGCTTACCAACGAGGGAGAAGGCGATATGGCACAGTCATGGCTACGAGGTCTCCTCTGGGCAGTTGATCGCCCCAGGCATCCCTGATCCTGCGGAACATGCCCTGATGGCGCGACTGGCTCACACCTACGGGAAGACGTGGCACACCTGGCATACCGATCAGGACAAAGCGCTGCCGGTGGGGGTGCCGCAGTTGATGATGGGCTTTACCGCAGATGGGCAGGCTGACCCGGCGATGGTCGAACAGCGCAATGGGCGCTTGGGTGTGGATGCTGGGAAAACCAAAGGCGAGCGGGCTGACATCCGTATTCCTGATGCTGATCCCCAGGCGGATGGCTGGCAGCACGGTAATGTCATTCAAATCACCGATCCAACCGGTGCCCATGTACATCGTTCTTCAACAGCTACGCCATCCACTACGAATAGCCGGTCTAGCCAATAGCCGCCTGCAACAACTGTGTTAGATAAGGTCTTGGGCGCGCCCCCTTCGGGGAGAGGCTGTCGTGTTTGGCGATCATCATGATGGTGATCATCCCCCAAAATCCAAGGGAAAGTAAGGTGTGAAAAGCCCGGTGCATCGGCACCGGGCTTGCGCCTTCATTTTTCGAGTGTGGCCGCCTGGTTACCTCCTTCTTCAGCGATAGCAGAAAGCTTGTCGTCCGCCGCTTTTTCCTCGGCCAAGGTATCGCCCAGCAACGACACTGCTTCCTTCATTCCCAAGTGCTTGGCCATGGCGATCAGCGTTCCATAGCTGGCGATCTCGTAATGCTCTACCTTCTGGCAGGCGCCGATCAGTGCGGCATCCAGCACCGCGCCTTGTTCGATTTCATCGAGCAATTCCTTGCTCTCCTCCACCAGCCCCTCCATCGCAACGCACTTCATCCGCTTGAGCTTCAAACCTGCCGACTCCACCAGTTGGTCGATGCGCTCGATCTGACCCTGGGTCTCGGCCAGGTGGGATGTGAAGGCGTCGGCCAGTAGTGGATTGGTGGCGGCCCTGGCCAACCGAGGCAGCGCCTTGGTGATCTGCTTTTCTGCGCTATACACATCAGACAGTTCATGGATAAACAGGTCTTCAACAGTTTTCCGTGCAGCCATTGGTTATCTCCTAGACGGTAGTGATCAGTGCAGGGTGTTACTCAGAAAAGTTTCCGGGCGCTCGACTTCCGGCGCATCGCCGGGAAGGTCGTTGGGTAGAAGCGAGCCGACTCCGAAGGTCATTACGGCCATGCGTACACGCAGAGCTCGACAGGCCAGGCGGGACTCAGCTTCAAATTCGGCCAACGCTTGGCTCATGAGGTGCTCAACACCAAACAGGCGATGTAGCGAGGCTTTCTTGCGCAGAATGTTCATGATGCCTCCGACTTTCTCAGTCTTTGCCATTAATCAAGCCGGAGCCGAGATCTGCGCCTGTAACCGGGTTGGCGGTTGGATCAGACATTGTCCGAAGCTTCATCGCCTCAACTGTTTCAGCTTCGGCAGGAGTGAGCGTCACCGAAGCGGTGCCATCCCCACCATCCACAGCAGCTGATGGATTTTCCACGTACTCCCACTCACTGCCCTCGTTCCAAGGGCCACGCACATTGGGCTCACCAGACATATTGAAATACTTGTTGGTGAACTCCGGCATACCAGGGAGTTTGCCTTGGGGGAAGTTCGGCTGAATGGTATGAAGCGCCTTTTCAAAGGAAAGCTGATGGGCGATCTCCCGGGTCATGAGAAAGCCCAGCGCCTCTTTCACGCCCGGGTCATCGGTAACGTTCATCAGACGTTCGTAGACGATCTTGGCTCGCGCTTCAGCTGCAATGTTCGAACGAAAGTCTGCTGTAGGCTCGCCTATGGTATCGACATAGGCAGCGCTCCAAGGGACGCCAGCCGAATTGGTCAGTGGAGCACCGGCACCATACAAGATGCTGGTGATGTGGGAGTCGTTACCCGCACCATTGATTGCTCGATACAGCTCGCCTTCCTCTTCGACCCCTTCGGCCAAGCGGCCTTTGGCACCCTTGTTGAGCATGACGATTATGGAGCCGACGATCTCCAGGTGGCTGAGCTCTTCGGTTGCAATATCCATCAGCAGGTCTTTACGCCCTGGGTCGTCTTCCGCCAGTGCCTGGGTGAAATATCGGCTAGCAGCGGCCAGCTCGCCCTGAGCACCACCGAATTGTTCGAGCAACAGATTGGCCAGGCCGGGATTGGGCTGGGCGACACGCACGGTATATTGCAAGCGTTTGTTATGGATAAACATGGTTTGCTCCTCGCGGCTAGTAAGCAGGCGCCCTCTAATGTAGGCACCATCAATGCTTAGGAGCGAACAGATGTTATTACGTGCTAAATCTATATCCGCTTTCTGGATGAATGGACCGGGAAGATAAGTTCAATCGAAATTTCACATCACTCGAAAATACCTTAACTCTAATCTTTAGCGTACCCATCCATTCGTCGACCGAAACGAACCCCTGAGACAATCCGGATTCCCAATAACTCATTTCCGAGGATATTGACCATGACGACCCCGACTGAAAACTTACTCGATTGGCTGCGAGATGCTCATGCAATGGAGCAGCAAGCGGAGAAAATGCTCAAAGCACAAGCAGAGCGGTTAGAAAATTATCCCGAGCTTCGTGAGCGGATCGTTCAACACATCGCAGAGACGGAGGGACAACAACGTCTACTTGGGGAATGCATTAAGCGTTTGGGAGGAAGTCCTTCAACTTTGAAAGATCTTGCAGGAAAGCTCATGGCATTCGGGCAGGCTGTGGGTGGTATGACCATGAGTGATGAAGTCGTCAAAGGGGCTATGTCTGGTTATGTATTTGAGAACCTTGAAATCGCCTCCTATACCGTGCTTATTGAGGCAGCAACGGCCTCAGGTGATGAGCTTACTGCCGAAGCGTGCCGAGCGATTTTGAAGGAGGAGGTCGCGATGGCCGACTGGTTGAGGGAGCACTTGCCAGAAATCACCCGCGCATTCCTGAGCCGGTCGGCAACACCTGGCGAAGAAGCGAAACGATGACCCAATATTTGCGCCGTCTGCGATACCCGGCGGCGCAAACAACTGATAAAGGGGCGCCAATGCGAAGCCTATCTGACACACGCTGCTGCTCCGGACGAACGAAAGGCCCATTATGGAAAACGTTCAGCTTTAGCATTCTTCACTTCACCATTGCATTCACAGTTGCATATTTACTTACCGGCTCAGCGCTCACAGGCGGACTGATAGCTGTAATTGAGCCGGCATGTAACACCTTAGCATTCTATTTTCACGAAAAACTATGGCGCCAGCTAGAGCGCAGATGAAAACAAGCGGCGCAGATCGCCTGCCCCTGCCCCTGCCCCCAACGTGGGCACTCAAATGTAAAAGTGCGAGATCGCCCACCTGACCCACCTTCTCTGAATATTATGTACCTGCTCAAGCACGTCAGGTCGTGAGGCAGCGAACACCATGAATGCCAACATCCTGTCGTCCATCGCCACGCCCCTCGTTTGAACGGCCTGGCTCTTCTGGCACGGGCTCAGATCGTTCGATAGCGGTGGGATCAGGAAGGGTTAGCTTGAAATGGTAGGGTCGAGAATGAGTTTTAAGTACCACTGGACTTGTTGGTCTGAACTTTGCCATCTGTCATGGCTTCCCCTGCATACCTATCACGGAAAAACGACTGCAGGAGCTGACCTTATGCGAGCATTGACCTACCACGGAGCACACGACGTCAGGGTCGATAACGTCCCCGATCCCATCATTGAGCAGGAAGACGACATCATCCTCAGGGTCACCGCCACAGCCATTTGCGGCTCTGACCTGCACCTCTACCGAGGCAAAATTCCAGAAACCGAAGCGGGCGATATCTTCGGCCATGAGTTCATGGGCATCGTCGAAGATACCGGCAGTGCCGTCACCAATCTGCAGATCGGCGACCGCGTAGTGATTCCCTTCGTGATCGCTTGCGGCAGCTGTTTCTTCTGCCAGCACGACCTGTTCGCTGCCTGTGAAACCACCAACACAGGCCGTGGCGCGATCATCAACAAGAAGGGCATTCCCCCAGGCGCAGCGCTGTTCGGGTACAGCCATCTCTATGGCGGTATTCCTGGTGGCCAGGCTGACTACGTCAGGGTTCCCAAGGGCAACGTCGGCCCGTTCAAAGTGCCCACCGAGCTGGGCGATGACAAGGTACTGTTCCTCTCGGATATTCTTCCAACCGCTTGGCAGGCGGTCATCAATGCCGAGATTGGCCAGGGTTCATCGGTAGCCATCTACGGCGCCGGGCCAGTCGGCTTGCTGAGCGCCGCCTGTGCGCGAATGCTCGGGGCTCAGACCATCTTCATGGTCGATGACAACGATTACCGCCTGGCCTACGCCCGAGAGGCCTACGGCGTCATACCGATCAACTTCGAGCAGGACGACGACCCCGCAGACAGCATCATCCGCCAGACGCCAGGCATGCGCGGCGTCGATGCAGTGATCGATGCGGTCGGTTTCGAGGCCAAAGGCAGCACTGCCGAAACGGTGATGACGGCGCTGAAGATCGAAGGCAGCAGTGGCAAGGCGCTGCGCCAGAGCATTGCTGCAGTGCGTCGCGGCGGCGTTGTCAGTGTCCCGGGGGTGTACGCCGGCTTCATCCACGCCTTCATGTTCGGCGATGCCTTCGACAAGGGACTCACCTTCAAAATGGGCCAGACCCATGTCCAGAAATACTTGCCCGAACTGCTGCAGCACATCGAAGCAGGGCGCCTGAAACCAGAGCTGATCGTCACCCACCGCCTGGCCCTCGAAGAAGCGGCCATGGGCTACAAGATGTTCGATCAGAAAGAGGATAACTGCCGCAAGGTGATCCTGGTGCCAGGCGCGGCAGCGGGCACCTTGGGCCCTTCCGACGAGCACAGCAAAGGCTGACCCTACAGGAGGCTGTCAGATGATCGATCAAGCGACAGGCATGAAATCCGGCGAACGCTATCGCGTGGAAAACGTGGAGCGGGCACATCAGTTTCCAGGCTTCTTTCAAGACGGGAAGTATTACCTCGGCCCTGAGCTTCTCACCGCCGTGGGCTGGCTCGAAGGTACGCGCTTCATCTACGACAGCCTGGATGCCGCAGGTGAGCCCGTATTTCCAAACCGGGAGGCAGGCACGATCGAAGGGCTGACATTGACCCTGGTCGATGGTACCTCCCTTGAGCTCTCGCAGATCGAGGCCAGCGACACCATTGCCCACCTTGACCCCGCCGCTTCGGGTGCGGAACGAGAAGCACCTGACCGTGGCGCTACGCTCAAAGGGCCTCTGGGCGGCAAGGTTGTGGTCATCACCGGCGCATCCAGCGGTATAGGCCGGGCCGCCGCGCATGCCTTTGCGTGCAAAGGTGCTCGCCTGGTACTCGCAGCACGCGACGAAGAGGCGTTGTTCGACGTCCTGGATGAATGCACCGATTGTGGTACGGATGCCATAGCTATCATGACCGATGTCACCCACAGCGATCAGGTTCAAGCGCTGGCTGCTCAGGCCGCAGACTTTGGCCATGGACGAATCGATATCTGGGTCAACAATGCCGGGGTCGGCGCGGTCGGCAAGTTTGAAGAAACGCCGTTGGAGGCACACGAGCAGGTCATCCAGACAGATCTGATCGGATATCTGCGAGGCGCCTACGTCGCCCTTCCCTTCTTCAAGGCACAGGGCAGCGGCATTCTCATCAACACGCTGTCGCTGGGCAGCTGGATGGCCCAACCCTATGCCGCCGCTTATTCGGCGAGCAAGTTCGGCTTGCGTGGACTGACCGAGGCATTGCGAGGCGAGTTGACTGAATATCCCGACATCCATGTCTGCGATATCTATCCAGCAGTCATGGACACACCAGGCTTCCGAGACGGCGGCAACTACACCGGACATACACTGAGACCGCCAGGCCCCGTATACGATCCCGAGAGGGTGGCAAAGGCTATGGTGGCCTGCGCAATCTCGCCTCGGGCTCACACCACCGTTGGCGCCGCAGCGCGCATCGCGCATTTGGCCAGCTACCTGATACCAGGGCTGCCTCTGTTGTCAGGGAAGCTGACGCGCTGGGGGATAAATCGCAGCCCCACAGCCGAAGCATCATCAGGCAACCTTTTTGAGCCTCCAAGTGGCAGGAGGGGTATCGTCGGAGGCTGGAGGGAGGCAAACGACAAGACGCCGCTGCTGATCGGCGCAGCGGCACTGGGAATCCTTGTGGGTTATACACTCACACACTCACGACGCAGGGATAGCTAGCGGGAGCTCTACTTACAGAGGAATGAGCGTGGTTTCATTGCGAAATCACGTTCGATCCCTACTCTGCTGACGAGCTCGTGCGATTAACCGGGTGATAGCCTTCCCCTGCTACCGCTCTCAGGGATTCAGTATAGCGTGTCAGCGGCGTCGATGCGCCCAGAAGGTCGCTTAACCACGCCGGCCTGGCTGGAAGGTCGGCGCCAAGCTTGATCCTTCCCAAATGTTCGCGAGCAAAGCTTAATGACGCCACACACACTTGCACCGGTTCTTTCGCGCAACCCGTCGGCCTCGGCGAAAAAACACGAAGTAAACACCCCGCGCCCTGACGTCCGAGTTGAACACAGACTTTCCTGTGTGACGACATGAGGTGAAAGATCATGGCTAACAACCAAACCAACCGTGGCAATCAAGGTGGTACTGCTCAGAACAATCCTGGCAATTTTGCCAATGATCGCGAGAAAGCGTCAGAGGCAGGTCGCAAAGGCGGGCAGAGTTCAGGCGGCAATTTTGCCAACGACCGTGAGCGTGCCTCCGAGGCAGGCCGTAAAGGCGGGCAAAACAGCCACGGCGGCGGACGCGGTAGCGAAAATCGCTAACTGCGGGTGATACAGTGCCAGGGCAATAGCTGCCCTGGCACTTTTCTGTTGAACAGCCATCAGGAAACCCTCTCCTTCCACGCTTCGTATCTGGCAAGGAGCGGCTGGACACTCAACCCATGCAGCAGAATGCTCAACGCCACCACTGACAGCACCAGGTTGATGCTCTGCTCGGCCAAGGTGGGAAGCAGCCCATGATTGAGGGCATAGAACAAGTAATAGAAGCTGCCGATACCTCGAATGCCAAACCACCCTAAAAGCCCGCGCTGGCGGATATCCAGCATTCCTCGAGCCGGGAACAGCAGGATGCTGATGGGGCGAATGACAAAAAACAAAGCGCTGGCAACCAGCACTGCCCGCCAGTCCCAATGCTCAATGAGCACTACCCCGAGCAGGGTCACCAGAAACACTTCCATTGCCCGTTCGATCATGCTTCCGAAAGCCAGCATGTCACCCAACATGATCCCCGCTGCTACCTGCGAGTCGTCGAGCCCTTTCACATCGCCTTTGACGGCTAGCTCCGGCGCCACGTGCTGGTGACCAACCACAGGCTGTACCAGATGTTCAGCAGCCGGCCCTTCTGGGCTATTGGCGGTCTTGACCTCCGCCTGCCGTAAACCGAGGCCCGCAGCGAACACCGCGAGGAACCCATAGGCCTGTATCGACTCGGCGCTCACGTACGTCAACGCAATCAGGGCAAGGGCCAGATAGTCATCGGGCGAGACAGTGCTGTCGTCGTTGCGCAGACGCAAGAACAGCGTGAGTTTGCCCAGGCCGCGCCCCATCCAGTAGCCAAGCAAGAGGCCTGCGGTTACTGCCCACAGCATGTCCTTGAGCAACCAGTCACTGAACCAAGGCTGGCCAGTGTCCAGTTGCAGGAACAGTCCAAGCATGACGAAGGGAAACGCCACGCCGTCGTTGAGCCCTGCCTCACCCGACAAGCTGAAGCGGACAAGATCATCGTCCTGGGCATCAACCACCTGCACCAGGGTTGCGAGCACGGGGTCAGTGGGTGCGAGTATCGCCCCGATCAATAGCGAGACTCCCCACCCCAAGCTGAGGCCGTAATGCAGCACCAGCGTTACCCCACCGATGCAGATCAACATCACCGGCCCCGCTAGAAAAAAGGCGCTGCACCAACGGCGGTTGTGCAAGGGCAGGCGCAATTTCAAGCCACTGAAGAACAGCGAGAACAACACCGCGACCTCTGTGAGGTGCTCCATCCACCCGCTCGACTTGCTCAAGTCCAGTTGAAGAAAACCCAGCCCCGATGTACCCAGCCCGATACCCAGGGCAAGGCACACTACGGATGAGGTCACAGGGATCCAGCGCAAATAGGAGGATGAGAGTGCGAGCAGCAGCAAGACTGCGCCCAGCATGGCGAACCAGACGATGAAGGTCATGTGCGCAGAAGCCTTGGGAAGATTTCGAGTATTTTTTTGACGTTCCAGGACGCCACGTCGTTCCGCTGCGCTTAGTGGTTAACCCGATACCTGGGGTAAATGTAAAAAAAGATTTCAGCGCGCCGCTGCGGTCAAACCCTATAGATCGCAATGGAGATGACGTCATGAAATTCGCCCAGTTCTGCCAATGGCTCGCCAACCACGCCGGTAAGCCGAGCACCTTTTTGATCGCCGTGGTGTTGATTGCCATGTGGGCTGCCTCTGGGCCCTGGTTTCACTACAACGATACCTGGCAACTGATCGTCAACACGTCGACCACCATCATCACATTCCTGATGGTTTTCCTGATTCAGAACACCCAGAACCGGGATAACGACATCATCCACGTGAAGCTCGCCGAACTGATCCGCGCTACAAAATCTGCGGAGCAGTCAGTATTGGATCTCGAAGCGCTCGATAACCGGGAAATCCATCAACTTCGTAAGGCGTATCAGGCGATGGGCAGCGAATGCGCTCCTCACCACCAGGCTCCTCGTGAGAAGCGTGATGATGAAGCTGCTCGAGATAACCAGCAGCGCTAGCCACCATCTAAACACGCCCTGGGCATCTGTGACCTCAATGCCGAGGTCACAGGCAGTTATAGTCTTCAACCTTTGCTACGGCGCGGGTCAGCTGAACGTGGGTAGGTGCGTTCCTCCTCGAGCGTGCCGTCCGCCTTGTGAATCTACACGGACGCCGCCTTGCCCTCGAAGAAATCTGCCAGGACACTGACGAGCTCCTGCTTCGTGGCGGCTCGTTTCGAGGCTCGCTCAGCACCGGCTTTCTTCAATTCCCAGCCATCCGAAGTCGGGCTGAGGTGATAATTGTCCATCGGCTGGTTCTCCTCTCTAAAGGGATTGGCCATCGTCCTGAATGTCTTCTTCAGCCTCCGCTGCATCCGTGGCATCAGCGTCATTCAGTGGCGGCGACGTGGGCTTTTCCGGATCGTTGATGAAGGGTACGTCGCTTGGGCCTTTCTCTTCAGAGCCTTCGGTTTTAGGCTGCATGGCAACACCTCCAGCACGTTGATGGAATGCAGGTCTCAGGCCCCTTAGGTAGCACCGACCACCAGAATTCCCTCCCTGGTCATGCGTTATTGAGCAAACCAGGGAACAAATAATTCCATCGAAATGGCAGGTGGTAAGCCACTGCGTATAGACGGCGCGCCGGGGCTATTCGTCCTGCCCGCCACGGCCCACGGGCATTGAGGAGCTCGGTCAGTAATCCCTCAATCTTCAAAACGTTACCTCCATGTTTTCACGCAAACGTGTTCAGGCCAGCTGGATGTATACCGAGTAGCTACCCAATAGCACCCAGAACACCAGAAAGATCCACGGCGTCCGTAGCGAGAACAGCAATGACTTTCGATGCCCGGCACGCGAGGTTTCCGCCTCGCAGAACAGCGGCGATTCGTCGTAAGCCAGTCCCATCAATGGCTCGCTGCGCAGCAAATGACTTTGTTTGAGCTGCCAGTGATCGATGATGTTGTACGCCGCGCGGATGCCAGGCCAGGCGTTGAGCGAGCTCAATACCCCGAGCAAGGCAAGGAACGCCGGTACGATCAGGGTGAACATCTCGCCCCATCCTTGATTGAGGTTGCCCATGGAGGAGACGAAGGCGATGACCAGGAATGACTGCGCCGCCAGGTAGGCGTCCGTGCGGTTGGCGAGGATGCTGGTTTCGTACTGGATTTCCCGCCGGTAAAAATCCAGACGCTCCTTGGGAGAGCCAAACATCCTGGCATTGTGTTCGCTGATCTCGTGCTCAGGGGTCGTAGGGGTAATGATTCGAGGCACTCGCTGCTCCGGGAGTAGGGCTCCGAGCTACGGGATGAGCCTGGAGCTGAATTCGGTAGAACAGGCGATGGGGCATGGAATTCAATTGAATTGATAGCCCGCACCGCTCGTCGTACCAACCGCAGATTGAAACCAACACACACAGGCCAGGCCTTTCGAACCGGTATGACCGTTCTCAACTGCAGGAGCTTTTACCATGCGAGACTTCCCTACCCCGCCCTTCCCTTCACAGCCACAAAATGTCCCCGGCTCACAGCGCAAGATGGAGCCCTACCCGGATTGTGGTGAGCAGTCGTATACCGGCCACAATCGACTCGAAGGCAAGATTGCACTCATCACCGGAGCCGACAGCGGCATCGGGCGGGCAGTAGCGATTGCCTACGCCCGTGAAGGAGCCGACGTCGCCATCGCTTATCTGAATGAGCATGACGACGCGCAAGAAACCGCACGCTGCGTCGAGGCCGCAGGCCGTCAATGCCTTCTGTTGCCCGGAGACCTGGCGCATAAACAGCACTGCTACGACATCGTTGAAAAGACCGTCAGCCAGTTCGGGCGTATCGACATCCTGGTCAACAACGCGGCGTTCCAGATGTCCCACGAGACCCTGGAGGAAATTGACGATGACGAATGGGTCAAGACCTTCGATACCAACATCACCGCCATCTTCCGTATTTGCCAGGCGGCACTGCCTTCCATGCCCAAGGGTAGTTCGATCATCAACACGAGCTCGGTCAATTCCGACGATCCATCCCCCAGCCTGCTTGCCTATGCCACGACCAAGGGGGCCATTGCCAACTTCACTGCGGGCCTTGCTCAGCTGCTAGGCAAGAAAGGTATTCGGGTCAACAGCGTCGCGCCAGGCCCTATCTGGACGCCTTTGATTCCGGCCACCATGCCGGACGAGGCCGTCAAGAACTTTGGTTCCAGCTACCCGATGGGGCGCCCCGGTCAACCGGTGGAGGTCGCGCCGATCTACGTGCTGCTGGGCTCCGACGAGGCCAGTTACATCAGTGGCTCACGTTACGCAGTGACGGGTGGCAAACCGATCCTCTAGCCAAAAGAGGCTCGCCGTGCTGGCGAGCCTCACCCCCTTTAGCGTGGCAGTTTCAGCGTTTGTGCTGATCGTGATCACGGGCCGTTTTTTGCGCTGTCGAGTCATGGGATGTGCCGGTGGACCCATCCGGACGATGGGCATCGTTATCTCGCTCCTCTTCGCCGGGCGGCCTCGTCTGCGCGGCGTCCTCTTGCCTGTTGCTCTGTTTCTTCATCTTGCGCTCCTGTCCTTTGCCTTTGAACAAGGGAAGCCAAAGCACGGGCAAAGTTCATGTCAGGTTCACTTCTCGAGATAGCCGGGCAGTAGATGAGATGAACCAAACACACCAGGATCGCGTCCACCGCAAAACAAGCGAGTCGACGCTGGAATGGAAAACGACCCTGTACTGGCCACTCTCGGCTATCTCAAAAACAACAAACTGGTTCTGAGCACAGCAGAATCATGCACTGCAGGCTGCCTTGTGGCGTTGTTGGCGGCGATACCGGGTACCGGAGAGGTGCTGGAAAGCGGCTATGTCGTCTACTCGCCCAGCGCCAAGAAACGCCTGCTGGGGGTCAGCGCCGAAACCATCGAGCGATACGGCCTGACCAGCGAAGCAGTAGCCCGGGAAATGGCCTTGGGCGCCTTGCGAGACAGCGATGCCAATGTGGTGATCGCCACCACCGGGGTAGCCGGGCCGGCGCCCGAGTCCGGGATACCACCGGGGACGATGTGCTTTGCGTGGGCTTTTGCCGGCGACCCCGTTGCCGTTTTCACGCGCACTCAACGTTTCTTCGGCGAGCGGTCTGAGGTCATGCGCCAAGGCGCGCTGTTCGGGTTGACCCGGCTTTCCCACTATCACCAGCGCTGGTTACGCGGCGAGCGCGCCTGAGGGCTGTGATCATGTCGGAAGATGAACTGCTATCCAGGCGTCATCCTGTTCAAGAAGACATGCCGATGCAGCAGCGTGTCTGGCGCTTCGAGCGCGTGGGATGGTATGTGCTTGTGGCCATCGTACTGCTTGCCTTGGCAGGCCTGTTCGGTAATGGCCCGTTGAGCGATGCCGAGGTGGTCAGCCAGGATGGCCGGGTACGGGTTGAGTATCAACGCCTCAGCCGAAGCGGCACGACAGACAGCCTTTTCATCACCGTTCAGGGTATTCCTGGTCAGCCGGTGGAGCTGCAACTCGAGGGATCATTGCTCCGTGACGCCAGCATCGAGACGTTACAACCGGAGCCGCAACGTTCGATGTCGCATGGCCAGGCCATGCTGTTCCAGCTGGGTACCAAGCACGATGGGGTCGCCACCCTGTACCTGACCCTACGAAGTGAGCACGTGGGGACTCTGGAGTGCAGCGTCAAGGCTGGCCCTGAAAGCGCCGTTCACTTCTCCACATTCCTTTACCCCTAGGAGTGCGTCATGGACTCGATCCTCCGCGCAGCCGGAATGTACGTCGCCCTCATGCTGCTGTTTCGCGTGGCCGGGCGGCGCTCGCTGGCCGATTTGACGACCTTCGACTTCGTGTTGTTGCTGATCATCGGGGAAGCCACCCAGCAGGCGCTTCTGGGTGACGATTTTTCATTCACCAATGCCATGCTGGTGATTGCCACGCTGATCGTTCTGGACGTCGGCCTTTCACTCGCGAAGCTGAACTCCAGGCCCTTGGCCAGGTTTCTGGATGGGCACGCTACCTTGGTTGTCGAGAATGGGCGCTTTCTGCATCACCGCATGCGTCGGGCACGCCTCACGGAGGACGATATCCTTGAATCAGCGCGGGACAGCCAAGGCATCGAGAGGATTGAGCAGGTGAAGTTCGCTATCGTCGAACGCAACGGAAAGATTTCGATCATTCCTGCCGAGTAAGGCACGGGGCCGCTCCTCGCTCATCCCGAATTGCCCCCGATTGCTCAGTACTCAATTCAGACGAACCAGACGCCAGGTAGCCATGTCGGAAGCAGAACACATGATCTGGTAGGCATACCGATGGAAAGAGAACCGGCAGAAGTCCAACAGGGCAAACCTCAGCGAGATGAGGATGGATGGTTGCCCCTGGAGCAGTATGGTGCGCTCGGGGATGGACGTTCCGTGGCACTGATTGGACTGGACGGTTCCATCGACTGGTGGTGTGTGCCGCACATGGATTCACCCCCCCTGTTCGACAAGTTGCTGGCCCCTCAGACTGGAGGCTTCTTTGCCATCACCCCTAGCGAGCCATTCGTTGCTGAGCGCCGCTACCTGGCAGACAGCAACGTCCTTGAGACAATTTTCATTACCCGTCAGGGTCGTGCCCGGCTGACGGAATCCTTGAACAGTGGCCCTGCTGGACGCCTGCCTTGGGCCGAACTTGCCAGACGCATCGAAGGTATCGAGGGTAAAGTCGATTTCGTGATAGCTATCGACTTCGGAACCCAGGCCGACACGGTAAGCCCCTACGTGGCGCCGAATGACAATGCCTGCGTTTTTCATGCGGGCCGAATACTCGGCATGTTCCTGCACGACCATCATGTGCACATCGAACGCAAAGACGACATGGGCGTCCGTGCTGTCCTTAGCCTTGCAGCAGGACAACGCTCAGTGGTCGCAATCATCGCAGGACGAGATGAGCCCTTGGTGGTACCCCCATTGGCCCTGATCGATGAACGCATCGACGGCTCGCATCGGGAGTGGTGCCAATGGTCGAAGGGGTTGGTCTATGACGGCCCGTACCAGACCCAAGTAGTCCGCAATACGCTGGCCCTCAAGCTTCTGCTGTCCTCTCCAAGTGGGTCGATCATGGCGGCAGCGACCTCATCCCTTCCCGAACGGATTGGCGGCAGCAAGAACTACGATTACCGCTTCGCCTGGATACGCGATGCCGGCTACACCATCGAAGCGTTTCTGGGTATCGGCGCGCAGCCGGAAGCCAAAGCTGCGTTCACTTGGCTACTGCGCCGGTTGGATGAACATGGGCCACGGGTGTTTTATACCCTGGACGGTGCTATCGGTGATTGCGTGCGCCCCGTCGATCTGCCTGGCTACAAGAACTCCCCGCCAGTCGTCGGCAATGATGCCCGCGACCAACTCCAACACGGCGTCTTCGGCGATATCTTCGAAACAGCGCGCTGCTTCATCGACAGCGGCAACATTCTTGATTCTCCGAGCGCAATGCTCCTCTCAGACCTTGCCGACCAATGCGCCGACTGTTGGCGTCAGCAGGACGCCGGTATCTGGGAGTTACCGGAAAAGCAGCACTACACGATGTCCAAGATCAGTTGCTGGCAAGCCTTGAGCCGGGCCATCGAACTGGCAGATGGTGGCCACCTTCCCACCACCTGCCGGGAACGCTGGGATCGCGAGCGGCAGCGCATCCAGGCATGGATCGAGGCGCACTGCTGGAGCGAAGAACGCCAGGCGTACCTGTTCTATCCAGACAGCGACCGACTTGACGCTTCACTGGCACTGGCTGTCAGGTTCGGTTACCCCAGTAAAGAACGTATGGGCAGCACACTGGAAGCCATTGATCATGATCTTAGGGCCGGAGCTTTCCATTATCGCTACACCGATGCAGAGGAAGAGGAAGGTTGCTTCCTGGCCTGCACATTCTGGTTGATCGAAGCCTGGGCCATTCTGGGTAACCAGGATCGCGCCGTAGCCGCCTATGCAGATGCTTTGAAAGGGCTATCACACGGGGTAGGCATCTACTCGGAGATGATCGATGCGCAGACTGGGCAATATCTGGGCAACCTTCCGCAGGGCCTGACTCACCTGGCAGCCCTCAAGGCTGCAATGGCTATCGGGGGCTGCCATCCTGAACGATGACGCCAGACATCATCTGCGTTGAACCGTCTCGCTTGCGCCATGAATCTGCGAGGATGGCGGAAGAACACACAACTGGAAATTGCCGGGTGATAACGCACTGACAAGCCGGTGAGGGTTGCTTCTAATACATGCAGGTTGCCCTTCTCACCAAACTTCCGTCCTTGGAAGCAGTGAGAGCGGATCACGCCGCAGGCTTGAGCACCACTTTCGTCCAGCCATCATCCCGCGCATCGAAGTGCTTGTAGGCATCTGGGCCTTCAGCAAGCTTCAAACGATGAGAGATAATCTGGGAAGGCTTGGCACGCCCATGCTGGATGAGCTCTGCAAGACGACGGTTGTAGGCCTTCACGTTCGCCTGACCTGTGCGGATCTGCTGGCCCTTGAACCAGAACGCACCGAAATCGAAGGCCATCTTGCCCTCTTTCGCCAAGTCGTTCTTCGCACCAGGGTCTTCAGGCACGAACACGCCTACTACGCCAATGCCACCGGTAGCCTTGGTGGAAGCGACCAGGTTGTTCATGGTGAGGTAGTTCGCTTCATGGCCATGCTTGTCGCAGCACTGGTAGCCCACGCACTCACAGCCCCGGTCGGTGCCTTTGCCGTGGGTAAGGTTCATGATCTCTTCGACTGCTTTTTGCTCGACTGCATTGATTGGGGTTGCCCCCAGCTGCGCGGCAAGTTGCAGCCGATCCGGTTGGTTGTCGATGACGAACACCTGAGACGCGCCTTTGATGATTGCCGAATGGGCCGCCATCAGGCCGACAGGCCCCGCGCCGTAAATCGCAATGCTCTCACCCGGAAGCAGGCCGGCCAGTTCTGTTGCATGCCAACCGGTGGGAAAAATATCCGAGAGCATGACGTAGTCGTCTTCACGCTCCTGGGCGTCCTCCGGCAGTATCAAGCAGTTGAAGTCCGCATAAGGCACACGCAGCAGCTCAGCCTGCCCGCCCTGATAAGGGCCCATGTCGGCAAAACCGTAAGCGGCGCCCGCAGCACCAGGGTTCGCTGTAAGGCAAAACCCAGTGAGGCCTTTTTCACAGTTCTCACAGAACCCACAGCCGATATTGAAAGGTAGGCAGACCCGATCACCGACCTTGACCCGGTCGACCCCTGCCCCAACCTCGATGACCTCACCGAGATTTTCGTGGCCAAACACTCTCCCGGCTTCAAATGAGGTGCGGCCTTCGTACATGTGCAAATCAGAACCGCAGATGTTGGTCGTCGTGATGCGTACCAGCACATCCGTAGGCTTTTCGATTTTTGCGTCCGGCACATCCTTGACCGCTACGTCACGTGGGCCGTTGTACACGATTGCTTTCATGTTGAACTCCCTGAAAGTGAGGGGCGACAGAAAAGTTGCCCTACCCTGTTCAGGCGTTCACTCAGGTTTGAGTGTTCAATGCGTCACGTCTTGAGCCGGATCAGTGGCGCTAATCAACGTTGCTACGGGCGTTGCAAACACGCTTAGACTGTCAAGCCCAGAGGCAGGACAGCCTCGCAACCTCACCCCACGCCGGTCGGGCCATCGAGAACTTGCCTCACCCTGCGCGCAAGCAATGAACACGTGCGGGCGCTTGCGGCCGATGAGCGCGTCACGCGCATTCATGAAGATATTGACCAACGCCACTTCCGCCTGTGTTGGATTGCTTTTCTGTGGGTCTTGCATAATGTAAATAGATAAACATTTTATGTTGAGATCTCTACATGCTTGATTGGTCGCTTTTGATCCTTGGTTTGCCCACGGCGAACGCTACCGAGCGAATGCGCGCTTGGAGAACCCTGAAGGCCTCTGGTGCGGCAGTTTTACGGGATGGCGTATACCTGCTGCCTGAAAAAAGCGTGGGCCGTGAAGCGTTTCAAGCCGTGCAGCGAGATGTGCTGGCCATCAACGGCACGGCATTTCTGCTGTCGCTGTCTGAGCGCGAGGAGCGTTTCAGCGGGCTATTCGACAGAAGCGATGAGTACGAAAAGCTGCTGGAGGAAATTGCAGGCTGGCGGGCTGACCTGTCCCCGGATAATGCACTGCAGATAGCCCGGCAGGTGCGCAAGCTCAGGAAGGCTTTCGGTCAGTTGGCGGCGATCGACTTCTTCCCAGGCGTGCTCAAGGCACAAGCCGATTTGGCCCTGCAGGCGCTTGAGACCTCGATTAGCCGTGCACTGTCCCCCGATGAGCCGAGGGCACACGATGAGGCCATCAGCCAGCTGGAACGCAGCGAATACCAAGGTCGCCGATGGGCAACGCGAAAGCGCCCATGGGTAGACCGGTTGGCATGTGCCTGGCTGATCCGTCGCTTCATCGATCCCGACGCCCGATTCATTTGGCTGGACAGTCCAGGTGACTGCCCAAGCGATGCGCTCGGCTTCGATTTTGATGGGGCCATGTTCAGCCACGTCGGCCACCGTGTTTCCTTCGAAACCCTCATTGAGAGCTTTGCCGTTCAGCAGCCAGGCTTGGCACGCCTGGCAGGTGTTATCCACTACCTGGATGTTGGGGGATACCAACCTTCCGAAGCACCCGGTATCGAGCGTGTCCTCGCCGGCCTGAGAGAGAGCATTGGCGATGACGATCAACTGACAATGGTCGCCGGAGGCATCTTTGATGGCCTGCTGACGGCTTTCGCGATTGAGGAAACCCCAAATGGCTGAGACCACCTCTGCAGTGAGCAAGCAGCCGCCATCGCAAGCGACTCTGCAGCCGATTAGCCTCTATGAAGCCTTCCTGTTCTGGCTCAAATTGGGCTTCATCAGTTTTGGCGGGCCCGCCGGGCAGATCTCGATCATGCACCAGGAGCTGGTTGAGCGCCGGCGGTGGATCAGCGAGAAGCGGTTTCTGCACGCGCTGAACTACTGCATGTTGCTGCCTGGCCCTGAAGCTCAGCAGCTGGCCACTTACATCGGCTGGCTGATGCACCGCACATGGGGCGGGGTAATTGCCGGCGCGTTGTTCGTGCTACCTTCGCTGTTCATCCTGATCGGTTTGTCGTGGGTCTACGTCGCTTTTGGCGAAGTACCGGTAGTCGCAGGGATTTTCTATGGCATCAAGCCGGCGGTGACGGCGATTGTCCTCCACGCAGCCCACCGGATTGGCTCGCGAGCCCTGAAGAATGCTTGGCTGTGGGCCATGGCCGGCGCCTCGTTCGTGGCGATCTTCGCCCTCAACGTGCCGTTCCCGCTGATCGTGCTGGTGGCTGCCATCATCGGCTACGTGGGTGGTCGCTTCGCCCCAGGCAAATTCGTGATCGGTGGCGGTCATGGGGGCGCGAAGAACAGCTATGGCCCTGCCCTGATCGATGACGATACCCCAACACCCGAACATGCCCGTTTCAGCTTGAGGCATCTGGTATGCCTGCTGCTGATAGGTGCTGGGCTCTGGGTCCTGCCCCTGGGACTTCTGTCACTGTCGTTTGGCTGGGACGGCACCCTGACGCAGATGGGCTGGTTCTTCACGAAGGCCGCACTGATGACTTTTGGCGGTGCATATGCGGTATTGCCCTATGTCTACCAAGGCGCTGTAGGGCACTACGGGTGGCTGACACCCACCCAGATGATCGATGGTCTCGCCTTGGGAGAAACCACACCGGGGCCACTGATCATGGTGGTCGCCTTCGTCGGCTTCGTCGGTGGCTACGTCAATCCGATGTTCGGGAGCGAACACCCATTCCTTGCTGGCGCCGTCGCGGCGAGCCTCGTCACCTGGTTCACCTTTTTGCCGTCTTTCTTGTTCATTCTCATCGGTGGGCCATTGGTAGAGTCGACCCACAACGCGATCAAATTTACCGCACCGCTGACAGGGATCACGGCCGCAGTAGTGGGCGTGATCCTGAACCTCGCCCTGTTCTTCGGCTATCACGTGCTCTGGCCGAAAGGCTTTGGTGGAGCGCTTGACTGGCCATGCGCGGCTATTGCGGCTGCAGCTGCGATTGCTTTGTTCCGCTTCAAGCGGGGCGTGATCGAAGTGCTGTTCGCTTGCGCCCTGGCCGGCCTGGCAGTTCACCTGTGGCGGGCATGAAACCAGTGGATGTGCCAAGCAATGCTGCCAGTGTCGGTCGATCAACCACGCCTTTCGCCCACCACCGGTCGTCAGCGCCATTGACCTCCAAGCCGGCTCCCCGGTCAACCCTTGGAGACCTCGACCGCGACGGTGAACCAATGGACGTGCTTGCTGACAATGAAATGTCGACCCGTAGTCATGTGGTGGGGCAACTCATCCTGGTGTTCTCCCTGATCTTGTTGTTAGCCCTGTTGCTGGGGCTGTTTTCCCTCTACCGCCTCGCCGAGGCGCTCGATGTTCAACAAATGGAGCAAAGCCGTTTCCATGCTGATTCGGCCATCAACCAACTGCAGAGGAACGACAGGACGTTTCTGCTGACCCACGCCGATTGGCAGGCCGCCTACGATCACCTGGGGAGACAGGTCGACGCGCATTGGGCATACATCGAGGATAATGTAGGAGCCACGCTCTTCACCTCCGATGGGTACGAGGGGGTATACGTGCTCGATGATGACGGTACCCGGTACGCCATGCTGGAAGGTCAGCTCAGCGAGCGGGGGCTTGAGCAGCTAACCGACAGTACTGGCAAGATCTTGCACCTTGCTCGCCAAGCCGCGCAGCATGACCAGGCGACTTCGGGATACATCATGTTTCGTGGCCTGCCATCGTTGTACAGCGCTGCACTGATACGTCCACAGGCCCAACCCCACCACCTGCCGGAACCTACGGCGGTGATGGTATTCATTCGTGTTCTTTCGCCTAAGCTGCTGTGGGAACTGGGCAAGTCGGCGGGGTTGTCCGGCGTGGCTGTAAGCGATTCGACCGAGCAGCGTAAAGGGCGCGGTGCTCTTGCACTCGAAGGCATCGGTCGCGCCCTTACCTGGGATTTACCGCAGCCTGGTTCCCAATTGATCAAGACAGTCATCACGCCCCTCGCTATCGCTGTGCTCCTGATTGCGCTGACCATTGCCTTGTTTGCACGCTATGCGATGCGGGCCAGCACCAGGATCGATCGTAGCCACCGTGCGCTTGAGATCTCCAGAGCTGCCCTGCAATCGAGTGAAGAACGCTTCAAGGCCGTGGCCGAAGCCGCGTCGGACTGGATCTGGGAAACCGATGTGCTCCTGAGACTAACCTACCTGTCGGACCGGTTTAGCGAACTGACCGGGCATCCTGTCGACGTATGGCGACAGCGCCCGATTACCGAGCTGCTGTCGTGTGATACCAGCCATCTCCAGACCTGGCTTCATAGTCTGGCTGCGACAGGCTCTTCCGGTACCCTACGCTGCCAGTACCAGGATCATCTTGGCCAACAGCGTATTTGCACAATCGCTTCCCGCGCAATCGTGGATCAGAGCGTCTGTACCGGATTTCGTGGCACTTGCAGCGACATCACCGACGAAGTAGCCGCACATGCCCACATTCAGCACCTCTCCTTGCACGACGCCCTTACCGGGCTGCCGAATCGCAACAAGCTGTTCCGGTTCCTCGAACAAACCATTACCGGCACTGGCCCCCTCCAGGTAGCACTGCTGATACTGGATCTTGATAATTTCAAGCCGATCAACGACAGCCTGGGGCATCCGGCCGGCGATGCGGTGTTGCTCGAGGTGGCCGGCCGCCTAAGTCAGGTTACTCGCGAGAGTGACCTTGTCGCCCGCCTGGGAGGCGACGAGTTCATCGTCGTAGTGACACGGCCAGGGGATCACAAGGACATGGACCGATTCTGCATCCGCTTGATCGAAGCAATCAGGCGACCCATGCAAGTCGAGGGGCATAGTGTTCAAGTGGGTGTGAGTCTTGGTGTCGTGATGTCGGCCGAGTATCCCGGTACGCCAACCGATTTGATCCGCTACGCTGACGTGGCCCTTTACAGCGCCAAGCAGGCGGGCAAAAACACCTGGCGCTTTTTTTCGGCGCAACTGAATGCAGCATTGATGGACAAGCGTGTGCTGGAAAGCGAACTACGCGACGGCATACCACGTGGCGAGCTTGTGCTGCATTTCCAGCCGCGCTTCAAGGTCGACGGGGTCTCGCTCGCCTCGGCTGAGGCCCTCGTGAGGTGGCAACACCCACGCCTGGGTCTGCTGCGCCCGGATCGGTTCATCCCGCTGGCCGAAGAGTCAGACCTGATCGTGTTGCTTGGCAACTGGGTGTTGCAGGAAGCCTGCGATAAAGCCCGCGGCTGGCCGCAGGCAGTGATGGTGTCGGTAAACATGTCGCCGGCCCAGTTCAGCCGCAGCGATGTCGTTCGCGACGTCGGAGACGCATTGCGCACCACCGGCCTGCCGGCCCATCGCCTGGAACTGGAAATTACTGAAAACGTCATGCTCAATGACGTTGAAGGCGCTCTGCATACCATGCAGGCACTGAAGGAGCTAGGCGTGCGCCTGAACATGGACGACTTCGGGACCGGTTACTCCTCTCTGGGTTACCTACGTACCTACCCGTTCGACAGCATCAAGATCGACAAGCGCTTCGTCCAGCATCTGGGCAAGAGCGGCAGTGACCGTAGCGTGGTCCAGGCCATCATCAATCTTGGCAACGCAATGGGTATGACGGTAACTGCCGAAGGTGTCGAGACCGCTGAGCAACTGGCCCTCCTTAGCGATGACCAATGCCATGAAGTGCAAGGTTTCCTGCTCAGCAAACCGCTGGAAAACGAAGCGCTGATAGGGATGATGAGAGAGCAGTTATCATACCCCTGATTCAGGGTCGCTAGCCGGTACTCCAGGGGAGCGCTGGTTTTCCTTGTCATTGCCAAGGCCGGGACTGGAACCCGGACCATCAGGTTTGGGCGGGTCGTCAGGTATCTGAGCCCCTTCGTTCAGTTGAGCATCCCGGGGCATACCCAATCCACTGTTCGCACCGCCAGGATCTGGATGCTCACTGGATACTGAGTTGTTTGCATCCACGTCGTCCATCTGTTCTTCGATGGGTGACTCATCATCTGGCGGCAGTGGTACCTCAACCGCTTTGGTCCCGGGACCGAGGGATGGTTCATCTTCGTTTGCATCAATGTCCATGTCCTTTCTCCGTTCAGAGGCAGATGGTATCTGCACCTAAACGTGAGAAGCGGGCGTGGCTCACGGGTGCCCGCGGCCAGACAAGTGGCATTTGTCCATCCGTTTTGCACCTTCCGTCGCGCTGAGGGCACCCTTCGGTATACGGCAGGCCGAACACTGGGTGAACAACCAGAAACGGAGTTTCACCATGAACGCAGAAAAAACATACGCGCTGCTACTCGCAATGTGCCTGGGTTGCACGGCGCCACTTGCCCTGGCCGCCACCGACCTGAACGATCAACGCGCCCCGGGCACGCAACCGCACAGCAATGGGCACATGAACGGCCAAGGCGGTGCGACAGGCTCAGGAACACCAGCCGATGGCATGGGCACGAGTAATGGCGGTACCCATGACAATGGAACGGACAACACGGGAGGTGACGGTACCGATACTGAAACGGGCTCCGGCGGTAATGGAGGGAACGGTAGCGGTGCAGGTCCGGGGAGTGGTAGCGATGGCTCAACCGGTGGTGGATCAGGCGCAGGATCGGGCAGCTAGGTGGAATGGCCGAATGGCCGTGGATCTCCCGTCCATGGCCCGGCGTTCCGGTTTCACCATTGATCAAGCAACTCACTCAGGAGTCAATGCCATGCCACGCGGTGACAAGGACAAATATACGGACAAGCAGAAACGCAAGGCCGAGCACATTGAGCAATCGTACGAGGACAAGGGCGTGGGCAAGGACGAAGCCGAAGCGCGCGCCTGGGCCACCGTGAACAAACAATCCGGTGGCGGTGAAAAGCCGGGAGGCTCGGGCAGCAAGACGCCGTCGCGTGAGAAGAAGACCGCGCGCACGGATTCAGCCAAGCGCGCCGCCGAGTCTCGTCAGGGGCATTCACGCACCTCGCGCGCGTCGCTGGAATCGCAAAGCAAGGAAAGCCTGATGAAGGAGGCGCGCAGCAAAGATCTCAAAGGGCGTTCCACCATGAACAAGGCTCAATTGGTAGAAGCCCTGCATAAACTGGGTTGACGGGAAACTTTTGGCGCAGTGCAAAGCCCACAGCATTTTTGTGGGTTATCGGTTCACCTTCGAGCCTGTCGGCTTTTACCAGGCTCCAGCTGCCAGACCGCTGCGCATACCGTTGAAACTTTCCCGGCACGTGCCAAGTCCAGACGCCTATCGATAACTGAACGGGAGCAGGCAATGACCGGCACGGTAGGCGACTTTCTGGTGGAGCGTTTGTATCAATGGGGCGTGCGGCGCATCTTCGGTTACCCCGGCGACGGCATCAATGGCGTGTTCGGCGCGCTGAGCCGGGCCAACGGCAAGATTGAATTCATCCAGGCCCGGCATGAGGAAATGGCCGCCTTCATGGCCAGCGCCCATGCCAAGTTCACCGGCGAGCTTGGTGTTTGTATCGCGACCTCCGGCCCGGGCGCCTCGCACTTGCTGACCGGGCTGTACGATGCACGCATGGACCATCAGCCAGTGCTGGCCATCGTCGGTCAACAGGCCCGTGCAGCACTGGGCGGCCACTACCAGCAGGAGTTGGACCTGCTGTCGATGTTCAAGGATGTCGCCGGTGCGTTCGTCCAGCAGGCTTCCACGCCAGAACAGGTGCGCCACCTGCTCGACCGTGCGGTGCGTACGGCCGTCGGCGAACGCCGGGTCACCGCTGTTATTCTGCCCAACGACTTGCAGGACCTGCCCTACAACGAACCCCCGAGGGCTCACGGTACGGTGCACTCAGGCATCGGCTACAGCAAGCCGAGGGTGTTGCCGTTCGACGAAGACCTGCAGCGCGCCGCCGCTGTACTCAACGCCGGGCGCAAAGTGGCGATACTGGTGGGTGCCGGCGCCCTGCAGGCGACTGAGCAGGTAATGGCGGTCGCCGAACAACTCGGCGCTGGCGTGGCCAAAGCGCTGCTGGGCAAGGCTGTGCTACCGGATGACCTGCCGTGGGTCACCGGGTCGATCGGCCTGCTCGGCACCGAACCCAGTTATCAGCTGATGAGCGAATGCGACACCCTGCTAATGATCGGCTCCGGCTTCCCTTATTCCGAGTTTCTGCCCAACGAAGGCCAGGCACGAGGCGTGCAGATCGACCTGCAACCCGACATGCTCAGCCTGCGCTACCCGATGGAGGTCAACCTGGTCGGCGATGCCAGCGAAACACTGCGCGCACTGTTGCCGTTACTTGAATACAAGACCGAACGGCGGTGGCGCGACAAGGTCCAGACCTGGCGTGCGCAGTGGGACAAGACCGTGGCCAAGCGCGCCCTGGTCAAGGCTGACCCGATCAACCCGCAACGTGTAGTGCATGAGCTGTCCCCTCGCCTGCCCGACCACGCCATCATCACCAGCGATTCCGGCTCCTGTGCCAACTGGTTTGCCCGCGACCTGCAGATTCGCCAGGGGATGCAGTGTTCGCTGTCCGGCGGCCTGGCTTGCATGGGCGCAGCGGTGCCCTACGCGATTGCAGCCAAGTTCGCCCACCCGCAACGGGCTGTGGTTGCCCTGGTGGGCGATGGGGCGATGCAGATGAACAACCTCGCCGAACTGATCACCGTGGCCAAGTACTGGCAACAGTGGGACAACCCACAATGGATTTGTGCTGTGTTCAACAATGAGGACCTCAATCAGGTGACGTGGGAGCAACGGGTCATGGAGGGCGACCCCAAGTTCGAAGCGTCGCAGTCGATCCCTGACGTGCCCTACCATTTGTTCGCCATTTCCATTGGCCTGCAAGGCATCTACGTAGACCGCGAAGAGGATGTTGCCGCTGCATGGGAGCGCGCGTTGGCTGCGGATCGGCCGGTACTAATCGAGTTCAAGACCGACCCGAACGTGCCGCCCCTGCCACCGCACATCAAGCTGGAGCAAGCGAAGAAGTTTGCCAGTGCCTTGCTCAAGGGCGACCCCGACCAGGCGGGCATCATCGTCCAGACAGCCAAGCAGGTGCTCGGCTCGGTACTACCAGGCAAAAAGTGATGGGCACGTCGGCTGACCGGCTGAACGTTTGCTCAGCCGGCCAGGTCGCACAACAAAGACGCAGCGGACTGCGCGAACCCTGACCGTGAGGACCTACCATGAGCGCGATCTCTCCCAATGGGGCTGAAGAACACCCCCTCCGCCTGACCCTCAATGGTCATCCCCGAACACTGCAGGTGCACCCCTGGACCACCTTGCTCGACCTGCTGCGTGAGCAGTTGGACCTGGTCGGCACCAAGAAGGGCTGTGACCATGGCCAGTGCGGGGCCTGCACCGTGCTGCGCGATGGCAAGCGCGTCAATGCTTGCCTGACGTTGGCCATCATGTGCGACGGGGCTGAGTTGGTAACCATCGAAGGGCTGGCCAACGGCGACGTTCTGCACCCCATGCAGCGTGCATTCATCACTCACGATGCGTTCCAGTGCGGTTACTGCACCCCGGGGCAAATCTGCTCTGCGGTCGGGCTGGTTCACGAGGGACGTGCCGACACCCGCGAGGCCATTCGCGAGCACATGAGCGGCAATCTTTGCCGCTGCGGCGCCTACGGCAACATCGTCGCTGCGGTAGAAGAAGCCCTGCCGTTGATGACGGACAGCGCCCAACCACCACGAGGGCAGCACCCATGACGCCCTTCAGCTACCACAAGCCCGCCTCAGTCAGCGAAGCGGTGAACCTGGCTGACGCCTGTTCGCACTTCATCGCCGGGGGTACCAACCTGGTCGACCTGATGAAGGAAAACGTGGTGCGCCCCGAGCGCCTGATCGACATCTCCGGCCTTGGGCTGAACGGCATTCACGTTACCCCTGGCGGCGGCGTATTCATCGGTGCGCGGTTGAGCAATGCCGACCTGGCCTGGCACCCGTTGATCGAGCAGCATTATCCACTGTTGTCAGACGCGATCCTGGCGGGGGCATCGCCGCAGTTGAGGAACATGGCCAGCACCGGTGGCAACTTGCTGCAACGTACCCGCTGCTACTACTTCTACGACACCGGCACCCCCTGCAACAAGCGCGAACCGGGCAGCGGATGCCCTGCGCGTGCAGGCATGAACCGCATCCATGCCATTCTGGGTGCCAGCGATGCCTGTGTCGCGACCCATCCCTCGGACATGTGCGTGGCATTGGCAGCGCTCGAAGCCGTAGTGCACGTACAGGGGCGGTCCGGCGAACGGCAGATACCCTTCGCGGATTTCCATTGCCTGCCCGGTTACACCCCCGAGCGCGACAATCAACTGGCATTCGATGAGCTGGTGACAGGCATCGAGCTGCCGCCCCCGGTGTTCGAACGCCATTACCGTTACCTGAAAATACGCGACCGCGCTTCCTACGCGTTCGCGCTGGTGTCAGTCGCTGCAGCCTTGAACTTCGATGGCGACGTGATCCAGCAGGCGCGCCTGGCGCTGGGCGGCGTTGCCCACAAACCCTGGCGGGACCCGGCTGTGGAGCGCCTGCTGGCCGGCCAGGTGCCTTCTGAAGCGCTCTTCAACCGCGCCGCGCAAACGTTGCTGCAAGGCGCACAACCCCTGAGCCACAACGGTTTCAAGGTAACGCTCGCCCAGCGAGCAATCGTGCGGGCATTGGATGACGCGGCGCGCGGCGCCGCTAACGGGGGGGCACGGCCATGATCACAAGCACACCCGTAGTCGGCACGCCCCTGGACCGCGTGGACGGTGTGGCGAAGGTCACCGGGCAGGCCCGCTATGCGGGCGAATACCCCCAGACGGGCCTGCTGCACGGCAGCGTCGTGTCCAGTACCATCGCCCGCGGTCGGGTTCTCGGCATCGACAGCACGCAGGCCATGCGCGTGCCCGGGGTAATCGCCGTGCTCGACCATGGCCATCGTCCGCCTGTCTCCAGTTATGACGACGACTACAGCGATGCCGACTCTGCCGAGGGGGCGCCTTTTCGGCCCTTGTTCAATGATCGAGTGCTGTACAGCGGGCAACCGTTGGCATTAGTGATCGCCGAAACCCTGGAACTGGCCCGCTATGCAGGCTCGCTGATCAAAATCGACTATGCCGAGGAGGCTCACCAGACAGACCTGGGCGCATGCCAAAAATCGCATGCCGCCCCCGCCGAAACACCGGCGCCGCGTGGCGACTTCGCCGGGCAGTTTGCCGAAGCGCCGGTGCAGGTGGATGCCACGTACCTGACGGCCAACGAGTACCACAACCCGATGGAGCCCCATGCATCGACCGTGCACTACAAGGCCGACGGCACTCTGGAAATCCACGACAAGACCCAAGGCACGCAGAACTGCCAGGACTACCTGCACAAGGTGTTCGGCCTGCCCAAGGCAAACATTCGTGTGCGCGCGGCGTTCGTCGGCGGCGCCTTCGGCTCGGGCTTGCGCCCGCAGTACCAGTTGCCGCTGGCAGTGATGGCGGCGTTGCACCTGAAGCGCTCGGTGCGCGTCACACTGACCCGCCAGCAGATGTTCACCTTTGGCTACCGGCCCCGCACCGAACAATGCATGCGCCTGGGTGCAGACGCAAACGGGCGTTTGCTTGCGATCGCTCATGATGCGCTTGGCCAGACCTCCCGCTTCGAGGACTTCACCGAACACCTGGTCGAATGGAGCGGCATGCTGTACCAGTGCGATAACGTTGCGCTCAGTTACCGCCTGGCCTCGCTTGATGTGTACACCCCGCTGGACATGCTGGCGCCTGGGGCCGCGTCCGGGATGATTGCGCTGGAGTGCGCCATGGATGAGCTCGCCTGTGCTGCGCAGATCGACCCGGTAGAGCTGCGCCGCCGCAATTTTGCCGCCAACAATGCCAACGAGGGCAAGCCCTACTCCAGCAAGGCACTGCTGGCGTGCTACCAGCAAGGTGCCGAACGTTTTGGCTGGCATAACCGCACTCCCCAACCGCGCAGCATGTGCAATGGCAACCAACTGGTCGGCTGGGGGATGGCCGGCGGCGTCTGGGAAGCCATGCAGATGAAGGCCAGTGCCAAGGCGCGCATCAATGCCCAGGGCCACCTGACCGTCAGCAGTGCCACCACCGATATCGGGACCGGCACCTATACCGTCATGACTCAGATCGCCGCCGACGCAGCTGGCGTCAAAGTGCAGGATGTCACCTTCATGCTGGGTGACTCCTCACTGCCCACCGCCCCGCTTCAGGGCGGATCGTTCACGGTGTCGTCGGTGGGCTCGGCCGTGCGCCAAGCCTGCCATGTCCTGCGCACCCAGGTGCTGGAACACGCGCGCAACATATACCCCCAGGTGGCCAACACACCCCGGCAGCAGATCGTTTTCACCGAGGGCTACCTGCACGCGGGCAACCATCGCTGGGCTTTGGCGGACATCGTGGCGAGCGCCCCCAACGGTAAATTCGAAGTGCAGATCGACGCCGAGCCCGGCGCCAGGCGCCAACCGTTCTCCACCGTCACCCATTCGGCGGTATTCGTGGAAGTTCACGTCGACGAGGACCTTGGCACGATCAAGGTAGCCCGGGTGGTCAGCGCTGTGGCGGCAGGCCGTGTGATCAACCCCAAAACCGCACGCAGCCAGATCCTGGGGGGCGTGGTCTGGGGGGTGGGCATGGCGCTGCACGAAGCCGCATTGACCGACCACCGGTTGGGCCGCATCATCAATCACAACCTGGCGGAGTACCACATCCCGGTCAATGCAGACTGCGGGGATATCGAAGTGATCTTCGTTGAAGAGCACGATGACATTGTCAACGAACTGGGGTCCAAGGGCGTAGGCGAAATCGGCGTTGTCGGGGTGGCCGCTGCGGTGGCGAACGCGGTCTACCATGCCACAGGCAAGCGTATAAGGGAGTTTCCGATCACGCTCGATAAAGTGCTGTAATCGGACAGGGGCCGAGTCGCCCACCCGCTTTGGGCTATCGTCGACGCGCCACAACCGCTAAGCCATGGCAGGGTTCTTTATCACGCAATAGGTTGCCCTTGACGACCTTTCGCGCACCCTGTCAGCAGGTACAAAAGTAAAAGGAGCTTCCAGTACTCGCGGGGCATCGGAAGAAAACACAGGCTCTCTGTGTGAACACACGAGGTGCATGATCATGGCGAACGATCAAGACAAGGCGGGTCAGCAAGGCGGCGCCGCGCAAACCAACCCTGGTAGTTTTGCAAACGACCGTGAGAAGGCTTCGGAAACCGGCCAGAAAGGCGGTCAAATGCCCGGAGGGAAATCTGAGGATCAACAAACAGGGCAAGGCAGCGGCGGTAACCTTAAGGAAGATAATCCTCAGCGTGCCGGTGGTGGAACCCAACACGGTGGTCAAGGAGGGCATACCTCTGGCAGCAAATCTGACCGGGAGCAAGGTATGGACGAAGGGTCGCAAGCTATTCAGGACGAAGACAGCGGGATGACGGAAGACAACCGCTAAGTCCACCAGGGCGATGGAGAGCCCTGGTTTCTTCACCGTCCGTAATTCAGATGCAGCAGTTCGCCTTGAACAGTTGGCCGTCAGCCTCTGTGTCTAACGATCAACCTCGAATTACACCCTGTCCTAGGCCACCTGCACCGCTTTGCGCCATTGATCCGTGGCCAGGCGCCTGGCTCTATCAACACCCCAGGCCAGAGCTCGAGTCATGGACTCGCCTGGACGAGAATTGAACGCTTCTTCGTGCAATGCCATTCCACAGCCGGCATACACACCGATGAACATTTGCGTCTGACCGGTGCGCGAGAGCCTGACCTGCACATCAATCGTGGTGCCGTCATCGAGCTCCTCGTCATGGGTACGATGATGAAGCACTGGATCCGCCCATTCCCAAAACACATCACCTCGAACACGCATGCCGCCCTCCTACGACTTTAGTCTTATACGGAAACCTCAACATAGCAAAGCTGGGAGGCAGTTCAATGACGTAGTCGGTAGTCATACAGGTAACAGACAGCCGGTCTGATTTTCGATACAAACTTATTTTCCTGTACAACTTTGCAGCCTTGGTCAGGCGGTCAGAGCAGGCAACCGCGTTGCCAAGAGCCCGGCAGCTGCGGAATTCAGCAATTCAGGGGTAAGCTTTTCGCGAAGCACCCACTTACACGCGACAATTTCATGGTCGGCAACGGGCTTCTCATTTTCGTGGAATCGGGTGGTGAAGATGTGATGCACAACTGACCCCGATCGTGTCCCGGGAAGTGGTGTAACTGAACCAGCCGAAGGTGCCCTGCGGGCCAAAGAGGATGGTCATCGTGGTTCTTGGCTAACGTTGAGTTTGCGAAGACCAAACACTCACCAGAGAAACCACGATGACCAAGCCCACTATCGCATTGACCGAGTTGGTTGAGAAAGGGGCAGACGCTGATCTGCTCAAGCAAATGATCCAGTTCGTTGCCCAGCGCATGATGGAGTTCGACGTCGAAGGCCTGTGCGGCGCGGGCTTCGATGTCAAAAGCCCAGACCGGACAAATAGCCGTAATGGCTACCGCGATCGTCTTTGGCAAACCCGCGCAGGCGACGTCGACCTTAAGATTCCCAAGCTGCGCCAAGGCAGCTATTTCCCTGGTTTCCTTGAACCTCGACGCACCGCTGAGAAAGCCATGGCGGCAGTCATCCAGGAGGCCTACATCCAAGGCGTTTCAACGCGTTCGGTGGACGAGCTGGTCAAGGCCATGGGCATGACCGGTATCTCTAAAAGCCAGGTCTCACGGCTAGCCGGTGAGATCGATGAGCGCGTTCACGCCTTCCTTGACCGCCCGCTTGAGGGCGACTGGCCCTATCTCTGGATCGATGCCACCTACGTCAAAGTGCGGGAGGCCGGACGCATCGTCTCGGTCGCCGTAATAATCGCCGTGGCCGTGAACACCGACGGTGGCCGCGAAGTCCTGGGCATGCGGGTTGGGCCGTCAGAGGCTGAGCCGTTCTGGACAGACTTCCTGCGCAGCCTCATGCGACGTGGCTTGCGGGGCGTGAAGCTGGTCATCTCCGACGCCCACGAAGGCCTGAAAGCAGCTGTATCCAAGGTCTTCAATGCGACCTGGCAGCGCTGCCGTGTGCATTTCATGCGTAATGCCATGGCCCACGTCGGCAAAGGTCAGCGCACCATGGTGGCGGCTCTACTGCGCACGGTCTTCGCCCAGGACAGCCGTGCCGAATGCCATCAGCAATGGCGTTTGGTCGCAGATCAGCTACGCGAAAAATACCCCAAGATCGCGGCGCTCATGGATGGTTGCGAGGATGAAGTGCTGGCGCACATGGCGTTTCCCAAGGCTCATCGACAGCAGTTGCACAGCACCAACCCGCTTGAGCGGCTCAACGCTGAAATCAAACGCCGCACCGACGTCGTGGGGATTTTCCCCAACGATCCGGCCATTACGCGTCTGGTAGGCGCGATGCTGCTGGAGCAGAACGACGAGTGGTGCCTGCAACGGCGTTACATGCAGTTGGAGGCCTTTGAGGCAGTCAGCGATAATCCACAGGCCAAGCTGTCGGCCGTGATCAACTAAACGGCAAACTCAGTGGCCAGAGCCATGATGAGTTACACCACTTCCTGGGACACGATCCTGACCCCACTCTGATTGAACACAAAGAAAGCAGGCCATGCCCTTCAATGGATGTCTCCTCACGTAGCTCTCTTGCCGCAGCTGCATGAGGGCTCTCACCAGGCTCAATCAAACCACCTGGGAAATTCCATTTGCCGCCTTTTTTCCGAACAAGCAGTACCCTGCCGCTTCGAAGGCAGATTATCGTTGCCCTGGATTTGATTCTGCATTTTCGTTTGTCCCGCATGCACACACTCGTATCATCATTACCCATCAACACCCACCCTCTCGCGACACAGAGTAATGGACTTCTTCCCTGAAGACGTTTCCATGCTGCGACTCGTTCAATCACAGGGGCGTATTAGCCATCGGTTCGCCTCAGATCAGCAGAGCCCGGCACTGCATGAGCAGTTGCATACCCGAATTTTGGGGGCCAATGACCCTAGTGAGCTCAAGTGCAAGTTGCTGGCAAATCGGGGAATCTCGGTAGCCGCCGGTCGGTGGATGGCCCAGACAGGACCAGTCTGCCCGTTCTCAAGCATCGCCATTGAAGCTGTTGTTTTGAACTTTGCATGGCCTGGAAGCTTCCCCTGCATACCCCCACGATTTTTGTGATGCAGGAGCTAGGAGCATGAGAGCACTGACCTACCACGGAGCAAACGACGTCAGGGTCGACAACGTCCCTGATCCCATCATCGAGCGAGAAGACGACATCATCCTCAAGGTGACTGCCACCGCCATTTGCGGCTCCGATTTGCACCTCGACCGAGGCAAAATTCCAGAGCCCGAAGCGGGTGATATCTTTGGCCACGAGTTCATGTACGCGGGCTTCATTCACGGGTTCATGTTCGGCGACGCGTTCGATAAGGGCCTTACCTTCAAGATGGGCCAGACCCATGTCCAGAAATACCTGCCTGAACTGCTGGAACACATCGAAGCAGGCCGTCTACAACCGGAATTGATCGTCACTCACCGCCTCGCCCTCGAAGAAGCAGCCATGGGCTACAAGGTGTTCGATCAGAAGCAGGACAACTGCCGCAAGGTCATCCTCGTGCCAGGCGCTGCACCCGGCACCTTGGGCCCTGACTACGTATAGAGGAGGTGAAGTCATGAACGGTCTTGCCAGCTACTTCTGGATTGCCGTGGCGGCAATCCTCTTGCTCATCGATCTGTGGGCCATCGTCAGCGTCTTCAGAAGCGACAAGTCAGATGCAGTCAAAGCGGCCTGGGCCCTGCTGATCCTCGCGCTGCCGGTAGTCGGCCTGGGAATCTGGGGCGTTGCTGGCCCGCGCGGCATCAAGCGAGGTACAGGGCCCACCTCCGACGAGCACAGCAAAGGCTGACATCTGCCAGCTGCATTTACAGGGGTTTTCAACATGATCGATCAAGCGACAGGCATGAAATCCGGCGAACGCTATCGCGTGCAAAACGTGGAGCGCGCTCATCAGTTTCCAGGCTTCTTCCAGGACGGGAAGTATTATCTCGGCCCTGAACTTCTCACCGCCGTGGGCTGGCTTGAAGGTACACGCTTCATCTATGACAGCCTGGATGCCGCAGGTGAACCCGTTTTTCCAAACCGGGAGGCAGGCACGGTCGAAGGGCTGACATTGACCCTGGTCGATGGCACTTCCCTTGAGCTCTTACGGATCGAGGCCAGCGACACCATTGTCCCAGTTGCCCCCGGTGCATCGGGTACGGAACGAGAAGCGCCTGACAGTGGCGCCTGGATAAATCGCAGTCCCAAGGCCGAAGACTCATCGGGAAACCTCTTTGAGCCTCCGAATGGCAAGAGGGATATCGACGGAGGCTGGAGGAAGTCAAAACACAAAACGCCGCTGCTGATCGGTGCAGCGGCGTTGGGAGTCCTTGTGGGTTTCACACTCACACATTCACGACGCAGAGATGGCTAGAGGCGGTCTGCGTAACGAGGGCAGCGGGCGCGCCTGAGGGGATGCCAGCCATCTTAATCATTGAACCGTTTCTTTCTGCGTGTACTCAACCTCGAGCAAGTGCTTGATTCAATCCGTGATGAGGAACGCCATGAACGCTATCGACTTACTGATCCAGGACCACAAGCTCGTGAAGAAGCTGCTCGAAGAGCTGTCGACCACTACCGAGCGTGCCGTAAAGAAACGGGCCGAGTTACTCCACAGGATCGAGCAGGAGTTGCAGATCCACACCGCGCTCGAGGAAGAAATACTCTACCCGGCCATCAAGCAAGCGGGTGGCAAGGAAGAAGCGAAGATGTACTACGAGGCCAAGGAAGAACACCGCACTGTCGACGCTCTCGTTCTGCCCGACCTCCTGCATACCGAAACCGGCACCGTCGAATTCGCCGGGCGGGTCAAGGTCATGAAAGAGTTGCTGGAGCATCACATCGAGGAAGAGGAAGGCGAACTGTTCCCCACCGCGAAGAAGCTGCTCAGCAAGGACACCCTCGAGGAGCTTGGGCAAGCCATGGAAATGCAGAAAAAGATGCTCAAGGGCGAGCAGCGAGCGGCGTAGTCAAGCGATCACCTGCCAGCGCTCAGCGCGTGGCAGGTGATCGGCTTCAGATACCCCATCATCAGTCGGAAGGTGTCATGGAATACTGGATTGGGTTACTTGAATGGCCTGCGATGTTGATGACTGTGCTGGCAGCGTGGTGCATCGGTTCGCGCCGTCCGGGGCGGAGGAAGGCAGGTTTCTGTTGTTTTATCGCAAGCAACGTGCTGTGGGCCGTCTGGGGCTGGCAAGCTGAAGCCTGGGCATTGATCATCCTGCAATTCTGCCTCTGTGCCATGAACCTGCGAGGCTGGCGAAAAAATACGCAACTGGAAGCGACGGCGTGACCAGCTCATGCCAGGGGCAGGGATACGCGGAAGGTGGTGCCCGATGACGAGTTGGATGCCACGTCGATAGCCCCCCCATGCCGGGCCACGATCTCGCCGACGATGAACAGGCCAAGACCCAGCCCACCGGATGCCTCGTGATGTTCCGACGCCAATCGGGAGTACCTGGCCTGAGGGTTGAATAGATGAGGCACAACATCCGGCGCAATGGGTTTGCCCCAGTTATGTACGCTGAACTCGACTGCCTCAGGGCGTTGGGTCAGTGTTACGGTGATGGGCCTGGCATGATCACCGTGGTGAAACGCATTGGCTATCAGGTTGGAAAACACCTGCCCCATCCGGGTGACGTCAAACTGGCCAAATGCTTGCTGGCCGCCCTTCAGGACAACTGTGATCTCAGGGCGGGAAATGCGAAGCTCGTCCACAAGCGTATGGCACACCTGGGAAAGGTCGACAGGTTCTTTCTGGATGGGTATGCCAGTCCCCAGGTTCGCTTTGGCGAGATCGAGTAGATCAGTCACGATTTGCCTGGATCGTGTCACACTGGCCGCAATCTGGTCTGCAATTTTTCGGTCGCGCTCGTTCAGCTGACCTTTACGGCTCAACATCTCGGCGCCCAGAAGGGCTGCCGTCATCGGCGTTCGTAGATCATGCCCAAGTACACCCAGTACCAGTTTCCGTGTTGTCTCCACCGCGATGCCGTACGAGGTGATGGATTCGCTCAAGGCTTGATCAATGGCCTCGTTGAAACGAACCATATCATCGATAGCATGGGGTTCATCAGCCCTCTGCTGCGCAAACCAAAGACGCAGCGCACGATACTCTGCGACCACTTGATCAAGCGTGAACCCGGCACTCAGCCGGGTAACAGCATGGGCCTGAGCGGCTGTTTCGACCGAGCTCGTTGCCTGCATGCCTCGAGACTTCTCAAACTGCTGGCGGGCTGTCTGTGAGGATGCCATGTCCAGTGCAACGGTTCGCAACATGGCTTCAGCGTGGTTACGCAGGCCTGCAGCATCAAGATCCGGCATAGGGGTCTCGACGGTGCGAGCAAAATCCTCAAAAGCCTCGAGAATGAGCTCGATGTGCTGTGTAATGAACGCATAGAGCCGCACGTCAGGTCCTCGGTGTAATCGCAAGCATCATGGGTGAATGATCAGCATAGACGACGCTGATGACTGAAGATGAACGCGATGAGGTGAAGTGCGTGTAACTTTCCCGATGTGTGCCCAGAGGCCTTTCCAATCCGCCCGTTCCAGCGGGCATCTGCGCTGGCAGCTAGCGCTGCTGGCGACGCCCGCTCAACTGGATCCAGACCGGTGCATGATCACTGGCCTTGGCTTCGTTGCGCACCCAGGCATCCACACCCGCCCGCTTCAGATAAGGGCTGAGACTGGGGTTGAGCAGCAGATGATCAATGCGCAGCCCGGCATTGCGCGCCCAATGATTGCGAAAATAGTCCCAGAACGTGTAGATGCGCTGCTCGGGATACAGGTGACGAACAGCATCGACCCAGCCCTGCGCCAGCAATTGTTGGAAACACGCCCGCGATTCAGGTTGCAGCAGCGCGTCCTTGAGCCATGAGCGCGGGTTATAGATGTCCAGATCGGTCGGCACAACATTGAAATCGCCCGCCAACACCGCAGGGTGGCTGCTGCCCTGCAGTGTTTGGGCATGCTTGATCAGGCACTCGAACCAGCGCAGTTTGTAATCAAACTTGGGGCCAGGTTGCGGGTTGCCATTGGGCATGTAAAGGCAGCTAACCAATACACCGTGCACCGCAGCCTCCAGATAGCGGCTCTGCTGATCGTCCTGCATGCCGGGCAGCCCGCGACGTACCTCCAGCGGCTCGCTATCGCGCGCCAGGATCGCCACGCCATTCCAGGAGGGTTGCCCCTGATACAGGCAGCCATAACCTGCCGCTTCGATGGCCTGGCGCGGAAACTGCTGATCGGCCGCCTTCAGCTCCTGCAAGCAGGCAATGTCCGGTTGCTCCCGCTCCAGCCAGGCCAAGAGCGCGGGCAGGCGGCTGCGGATGCCATTGATATTGAAGGTGGCGATCTTCAGCGCTTTCATGCGTCAGGGTCGCTCACGTGAGCCTGTACGGCATCCTCCATTGCCCGTATATGTGCCTCGTCGGCCAGTGCCTTCAGCGCCAACCAGTCATCCCAGTCAATCGCGCCGTCGTCCCGCAGCGCCTCGGCGGTGCGAACCAGTTCGTGGTGGTAGGCATCCGGCGATTCGCGCCGGTAGCTGATGTCGTCGTACTGCGCGTACCAGGCTTCAAGTTCAGGAATGCTGCGTTCGATGCTCATGACGGCCGCCTCGTTCTATCCCTGCTAGTGAGAGCCCAGGCCCCGCGCAATTGTTCAACTGCAACGGTCAGCCGGTCAGCCTCCCTACCGCTGAAGCAGTGCATTGGAACTTCTCACCCCTTCCGAGACGTCCCACATCCACACCTGGCGAAAACGGAGATAGAACGATGAGTGCAAAACTGAGTGGCAAGCGCGTAGCCTTTTTGGTCACCGATGGCTTCGAACAAGTGGAGTTGACCGGACCGCGTGAAGCCTTGGAGAAAAACGGGGCCGTGATCGACATCCTGAGTGACAAGGAAGGCACTGTCCGCGGCTGGAACCATGACAAGCCGGCCGACGAGTTTGCGGTGGACGCGACGTTCGACAGCGCCCACCTCGACCTTTACGATGCCATTGTGCTACCGGGTGGGGTACAGAATTCCGACACCATCCGCCTGATACCTGGCGCCCAGAAACTGGTGAAAAGCCACAACTCGGCCAGCAAGCCGCTGGCGGTGATCTGCCACGGCGCCTGGCTGCTGGTGTCGAGTGGACTGGCCAAGGGCAAACGGATGACCAGTTACCAGACATTGCAGGATGATATCCGCAATGCAGGTGGTGACTGGGTCGATGAAGAGGTAGTGGTGGACGGCAACCTGATCACTAGCCGCAAGCCGGATGATATCCCCGCCTTCAGCGAGCAATTGATCAGGGCCCTTGCTGGCTAGCTGCCCGACCCGTGAACTGGCAAATACCTGGTTTGCCAGTTCAACACGCCAGCGCCGTTTGCATGCAATCACCTGACGGTTGCTGCAACGGTTTGCAAAACCGGCCCACCACCTTACAATCGCGATTAATTCCCATATGCATCTGATTAGCGGAAAGGTGAAGTGCCCATCGACGCCCCACTGCAACCCATCGACAGCCTGTATCGCGACCACCACGGCTGGCTGCAAGGCTGGCTGCGCCACCGCCTGGGTGATCGCGAGCGGGCGGCGGACATCGCTCAGGACACTTTCCTGCGCCTGCTGGTAACCCGCCGCCTGCCGGAACAGCGCGACGGCCGTCGATTCCTGGTGCAGATCGCCCGCAATCTGGTCATAGACCAGTGGCGTCGCCAGCGTATCCACCAAGCGTATCTGGAGAGCATCGCCGCCCTGCCCGAGCCAGAAACGCCGTCACTGGAAACCCGCGCAATCGTGATCGAAACCCTGATGCAGATCGACGCCATGCTCGACAAGATGCCTGCAAAGGTACGCGAGGCATTCCTGCTGTCGCAATTTGAAGGGCTGACCTACACACAGATCGCAGCGCGGCTGGACGTCAGCGTCAGCTCGGTGCAAAAGTACATGCTCCGCGCCATCACTGCCTGCTATCAGGTCCTGTACGCTGAATGAAGAACGTCAGCGAAGCCCCCCTCTCCCCCGCAATCGTCGAGCAGGCCAGCCATTGGCTCATGCTGCAATGGAGCGGTGAGTTCGAAGCGGCGCAACAGCAGCGCTTTCTTGAATGGCGCGCCGCGGACCCGGAGCACGATCGCGCATGGCGACGCCTGGAGCGCCTGCAAAGTACCCTGAGCGGTGTCCCAGCGGATACAGCACTAGGGGTGCTGCGCGAGCTGCCCGATGCACGTCGTCGGCAGGCGCTCAAGCTGCTCGGCACGCTGCTGTTGGCCGGCGGGAGCGGCTATCTGGTCCATTCACAATCCCCTTGGCGCGAAGCCACGGCAGACCTGCGCAGCGGCACTGGCGAACGCTTGCAACGCTCGCTGGACGATGGCAGCCAACTTAGCCTGAACAGCGGCACTGCGGTTGATATCCGGTACAACGCGTCGGAACGGCGCATTTGCCTGCTCGCTGGGGAGTTGTTGCTTGAAAGTGGTCATGACCCGGCGCATCGCCCGCTGATCGTTGAAACTGCAGCGGGAGAAATCCAGGCGTTGGGCACACGCTTTTCCGTGTACCAGCGTGAGGATGGCAGCCACGTCGAGCTGTTTGAAGGCGAGCTGGAGCTGCGTCCGCGGCAGTCGCCCGCCAGCCGCCTTCACGCAGGACAAAGTCGCTGGTTTTCCGCCAATCGCCTCGGCGACCTCGGGCCAGCCAACCTCAACACCATCGCCTGGCTAGACGGCCGCTTGATCGCCGAGCGCATGCCGCTGGGGCACTTCGTCGCCGAGCTGGCTCGCCATCGTCCCGGTGTGCTTCGCTGCGACCCCGCTGTAGCGCAGTTGCCACTGACGGGGGTGTTTCCCTTGGCAGACACCGACCGCGTGCTGATGGCAGTTCAGCAGTCGCTGCCCGTAAAAATACAGAGATTGACGCGCTTCTGGGTCAATGTCAGCCCGGCTTAGAAACGCACAAGACTGCTGGCCGTTTGCTGCCAGCCTGGAATGGCAAAAAAGAGTTTGTGCGGTGTTGTCGTTTTGGTCGAGTTGTACGGGATACCTCTTGAAACCCATCAACAAGCCTTCTCAAGAGGATCGTTCAGAGTGTCGCACCTGCCCACGCCAACCCGTTCACGGCTGACCCGCCACATCCTGCTTGCCAGCTTGCTCGGCGGCGCCCCTTTATTGCTTGCCATGCCTGCCGCACTGGCCTACGCAAGTGAACAGACACGCCATTACGCCATCCCGGCTGGGGGCCTTGATCAGGCGCTGAACCGTTTCGCAAGCCAGTCCGGCATCTTGCTGTCCGCAGACGCACAATTGACCGCTGGCAAGCATACCCCGGGGCTCAGCGGCACCTACTCGGTGAGCGATGGCCTCGCCCAGTTGCTGACCGGCACCGGCCTGCGCGTGCTCAAGGGTGAGGACAGCTACATCATAGAAGTGGCAGCGGACAGCGAAGGTGCCCTGGAACTGGGGGCGACTACCGTAACCGGCGCACTGCTGTCTGGCACCACCGAAGGCACAGGTTCGTACACCTCACGTTCAGCGCAGACGGCGACCAAACTGCCATTGTCCCTGCGCGAGACGCCACAATCGGTCACGGTTATCACGCGCCAACGCATCGAGGACCAGAACCTCGCCAACCTCAACGAGGTGGTGCAGAACACTCCTGGGCTCACCCTGCGCCGGACTGGCCCCGAACGATCCTCGTACTACGCCCGGGGGTTTTCCCTCGATAACATCATGTACGACGGCCTGCCCACCAGCCTGGACAGCTCACAAGTATCCCAGGACCTGCTGTCGGCCGACATGGCCATGTATGACCGGGTCGAAGTCGTGCGCGGTGCCACCGGCCTGATGCAGGGTGCGGGCAACCCTGCGGCGTCGATCAACCTGATCCGCAAGCGGCCGACGCGCGAGTTCCAGGCCAGCATCGAAGGCAGCATGGGCAGTTGGGACCGTTACCGCACCGAGGTCGATGTCTCCGGCGCGCTCAACGACAGCGGAACCGTTCGCGGCAGAATGGTGACGGCATATCAGACCGGCAACAGCTACCGAGACACACTGGAAAACGAACGCAACCTGTTCTACGGCATCCTGGAGGCCGACCTGGACGACAGCACCACCTTGACCCTGAGTGCATCGCGCCAGCAAGACAACAACAATGGCAACGGCTGGACCGGCCTGCCGGTGGGCTTTGACGGCAGCGACCTGCATTTGTCACGCTCTACTTCGCTGAGCAGCGACTGGGAGTATTGGGACAAGACCAGCGCCTCTGCCTACGCGGCACTGGACCACATTCTGGACAATGGCTGGAAGCTCAACCTCTCGGCCACCAAAACCTGGGCCGACCTCGACATGCTGGGCACCTATCTGGTCGCTAACACCACCACCCAGGCCTATAACCAGTTCGTCGGCGCGGGGCACTATCGGGAAACCCAGAACAGCTTCGACGCCTATGCCAGCGGCCCGTTTCGCCTGATGGACCGAGACCACGAACTGGTGGTCGGCGCCAGCCACCGGCGGGTGGTGTTCAACGGTGATGTGCCCTACAACATCTTGCTGAACAGCAACATCGACCTCTACAACTGGGATGCTGGCGCCACACCAAAACCGCCGAGCCAGGACAAGTACGGCTGGCAGAACACCAACGCCAAGCTCAACAGCGTTTATGCCACCACACGCCTGAGCCTGGCCGACCCGCTGAAGCTGATCCTGGGCAGCCGCCTGGACTGGTACGACAACACCACCACCTCCCCCTACAAAAGCACCGCCCCGAGCGAGCTGAAAGTCACCCGGCATGTCACCAAGTACGCCGGCCTGATCTATGACATCGACGAGCATCACAGCGTGTATGTGAGCTACACCGATATCTTCAAACCCCAGAACTACAAGGATGCTTCCGAAAACATCATTGCGCCGATCACCGGAAAAAACCATGAACTGGGCATCAAGGGTGAATACTTCGACGGGGCACTGAACGCATCGGCTGCCCTCTTCCAGATCGACCAGGAAAACCGTGCGAAATCGTTTACCGACGGTTGCCCTACTGCCCCGACTACCCCGTGCTACGAGGCGGCAGGCAAAGTGCGCAGCAAGGGCATAGAGCTGGAGGTACAGGGCCAATTGACGCCTGATTGGCAACTGGCTGCCGGTTATACTTTTGCCGAGGCCAAGTATGTCAAGGATACCAAGAAAGAAAACGAGGGCCGTCTGTTCGACACCGACATACCCCGCCATCTGTTCAAGATGAGCACGTCCTACACACTGCCGGGTCAATACAACCAGTGGCGTGTCGGAGCCTCCCTTTATCACCAGAATCGAATCTACAACAAGAACACCACCTTCATGATCGAGCAGGATGGCTACACCTTGGTGGACTTCATGTTGGGGTTCAAGCCGACCGAACACATCGATGCGCGCGTCAACCTTAACAACGCGTTCGACAAGAAGTACTACAACGCCCTCAGCAACTCTGTCGCGGTGCCGAGCAACGTTTACGGTGAGCCACGCAACCTGATGCTGTCGCTGAAGTACACATTCTGATAGCTGTGCTGCCCCCGGCTCTTGAACAGCCGGGGCAACAGATGGATGCCATGTGCGGCAGACATGCGTCCACGGTAGCTTGGCTCACGGTTTCTTTTCCACGTCCCTTGGTGCTTTCGCGGGGCCTTGGGGGTCCACTTGAGGGTCGTCCAGATCAGGGGAGTCCGGGTCGAAACCCAAGTCCTGATCAGTTGTTGCATGATCGGAAGAATGGGGGCCTTTCTGCCGCTGATCGTCGGGTTTGTTCATCATCTAGTCTCCGAAGTGTGAGAAATGTGGTTTGTTCACCGTCACGGCCTTGCCCTGTCTGAACAATGTCGTGGCTTGATCTTGAACACGTCAATGGGAGTCCTCCCTGCCTGGCCCCGCTTCGTCGTGCTCCCCCAGTTGCTGGTATCGCTTACGAAGCGCATGGAGTTCAGCTGGCCCCATATCTTCAAGGTCGAGCAACGCCTTGTGCGCCCGTTGGGTAGTGCGCAACAGTTCGTCAAGTTTGATGTGCAACTCGTCGCTATCACGGTTTTGGGTATTCTGGATCAGGAACACCATCAGGAACGTGATGATCGTGGTCGATGTATTGATGACCAACTGCCAGGTGTCGTTGAAATGAAACAAGGGCCCGCTTACGCCCCAGGCAATGATCAGCATAAAGGCAATAACGAACGTCAACGGCCGCCCGCTATGGTTGGCTAGCCATTGTGCAAACCGATCAAACTTCATGGCTGAGCCTCCTTCATGGTGTACCTCAGTGGAACCCAGGCATCCGGTGGAGGATTGCAACACCGGTAAAGTTCCCTTTTGCATGGCCATCCACTCGTCAATCGCACTGAACAATCCGGTCCCGGTTCCTGTCGCTACTGTTACATACAGGAGCGCAGGGACTTATGGTGAGCGAGATCCGCATCGGAATTTCCGGTTGGCGCTATGGCCCATGGCGCAAGGACTTCTACCCCGAGGGGCTGCGCCAGGACGACGAGCTGGCGTTTGCCTCGCGGGCAGTCAACAGCATCGAAATCAACGGTTCGTTCTACGCACTGCAAACGCCCGAGCGCTATGCCAAGTGGCGTGACGAGACACCGGAGGGGTTCGTGTTCTCTGTCAAGGCGCCGCGCTACATCACCCACGTACGCAGGCTGCGCGAAATCGACGAGGCGCTTGCCAACTTCTTCGCGTCGGGCCCCTTGCTGCTGGGTGACAAGCTGGGCCCCTTCCTGTGGCAGTTTCCCCCGAATCTGAAGTTCGACGCGCAGCGCTTCAGCGACTTTCTGGCCAAGCTGCCACGCGACCGCAAAGCCGCCCGCAGCCTTGCGCACCACGCCGCCGAACGCCTGCAAGGCAACGGCGGCACGGCCGTGCCGGGTAATGCGCGCTTGCGCCACGCCGTGGAAATCCGCCACCCCAGCTTCCTCTGCGACACCTTCATCGACCTGCTACGCAAGCACAAGGTTGCCCTGGTGGTCGCCGACAGCGCCGGCAAATGGCCCTATGTCGAAGAGGTCACGGCCGAGTTCGTGTACCTGCGCCTGCATGGCGATGTCGAACTGTACAGCAGCGGCTACACGGCCAGGGCGCTGCGCCGCTGGCGCCTGCGCATCCAGGCCTGGGCTGCGGGCAGCCAGCCTGAGGATGCTCAGCGTGTGGTGCGCCGCGCTCCGGCAAAACGCACCTCCCGTGACGTCTACTGCTACTTCGACAACGACCAGAAAGTCCACGCCCCCTACGATGCCCGCCGCCTGCTGGACAAGCTAGGCCTTGACGGCGAGTTGGTGACCGAACCAGGCGTCGAGCCGCAGGAGCCGCTATGAACCCGACACTGCCCGCCCCCCGCTGCATCATCGACAAGGTCACCGCCGTACATCGCCTGACGGTACTGACCCTCAACGTGCACAAAGGCTTCACCCTGTTCAACCGCCGCTTCATTTTGCCGGAGCTGCGCGAGGCGGTACGCTCGACCGGCGCCGACCTGGTGTTTCTCCAGGAGGTGCACGGCACTCATCACCATCATGCCGAGCGCCATCCCAAGTGGCCACAGACACCCCAGTACGAATTCCTCGCCGACAGCATGTGGCCGCAGTTCGCCTATGGCCGCAATGCGGTCTACCCCCATGGCGACCATGGCAACGCCCTGCTGTCCAAGTTCCCCATCCGTGCCCATGACAACCTGGATGTTTCGGTCCATGGCAACGAAGAACGGGGCCTGCTGCATTGCCAGCTGGAAGTGCCGGGCCATGAACAGGTGCACACCGTCTGCGTACACCTGGGCCTGCGTGAGGAGCATCGTCAGCGTCAGGTCGGCCTGCTGCTGACATTGCTGGACAGCCTGCCGCCGGATGAGCCGGTCATCGTCGCCGGCGACTTCAACGATTGGCGCCTGAAAGCAGATGCGCGGCTGTCGGGCCACCTGGTGGAAGCTTTCGGCAAGCCGGCACGCAGCTTTCCCGCGCGCTTGCCGATGCTGCGGCTGGACCGCATCTACCTGCGTAACGCACAAGCTTGCGAAGCACGGGTGTTGTCCAGATACCCATGGTCCCACCTCTCCGACCATGCCCCGCTGGTGGCGCAGGTGACGCTATGAAACTGAATTGGTGCGACGGCAACCGCGTCGAGTTGCTGATAAACGGCGAGCAGTATTACCCCCGCGTATTCGAGGCCATGGCCCAGGCACGCGAGGAAATCCTCCTGGAAACTTTCATCATTTACGACGACAAGGTCGGTCAACCCTTGCGCCACGCCCTGATCGATGCCGCGCGGCGCGGGGTGCGGGTCGAGGTGGCGGTGGACGGCTACGGCACCGCCGACCTGCCTGACGATTTCATCTCGTCGATGACCGAGGCCGGGGTGCGTTTCCATTCCTTCGATCCGCAACCACGGCTGGTGGGCATGCGCACCAACCTGTTTCGCCGCTTGCACCGCAAGATCCTGGTGATCGACGGGCAACGCGCCTTCATTGGCGGCATCAATTACAGTGCCGACCACCTGGATGACTTCGGCCCACAGGCCAAGCAGGACTACGCCGTGGAGGTCGTCGGCCCGGTGGTGGCCCAGGTGCATGCTTCTTCCTGCCGCATGCTCGCACCGGTGCTGGATGCCGCCAGCAGGGTTCAGCCGGGCGGCATCGCTTCAGGCCCGACGAGCGCCGTGCTGGTGGAGCGCGACAACCAGCGCCATCGCAACGATATCGAAGCCTGCTACCTGCAGGTTTTCCGTGAAGCAAGGCATCGTATCGTCGTGGCCAACGCCTACTTCTTCCCGGGCTACCGCTTGCTGCGCGAACTGCGCAACGCCGCCCGGCGCGGGGTCGAGGTGACGCTGATCCTCCAGGGGCAACCGGACATGCGCTGGGTACGCGCGCTCTCGCGGCTGCTCTACAACTACCTGTCGCGCGACGACGTGCGCATCCATGAGTACTGCCAGCGGCCGCTCCATGGCAAGGTTGCGTTGGTGGACAATGACTGGTCCACCGTAGGCTCAAGCAACCTCGACCCCCTGAGCCTGTCGTTCAACCTTGAGGCCAACCTGCTGATTCGCGACCCCGCGTTCAACGAACACCTGTACCAGCACTTGACCGAACTGAGCCGGGAGCACTGCAAGACCGTGACGCTGGAGCGCATGGTGCGCGGCTACTGGTGGCGTGCCCCGCTGATCTTTCTGGGCTTCCACATCACGCGCTATTTCCCGCGGATCGCCGGCTGGTTTCCGGCGCACCGGCAGCGCCTGCAGTCGCTGCAAGGCGACGGCGAGGCCCCGGCCGACTACCACGGGGGCAAGACATGATGGCCACTTCACGCTGGAAGACCTGGGGCAAGCGCTTGCTGACCGTGCTGTTCCTGGTGTTGATACCGGTACTGCTGTTCACCCTGGCACGTAACCTGGACTGGAACGAAGTCCGCCAGTCGCTGCTGGCGTACCGGCCCTCGACCCTGGCCTTGGGGTTGCTGCTGGCCCTGTGCAGCTACCTGGTATTCGCCAGCTACGACCTGCTCGCCCGCGCCTACACAGGCCACCACCTGCCGGCCCGACAGGTACTGCCGGTAGCGTTCGTCTGCTATGCGTTCAACCTCAACTTCACCACCTGGGTCGGTGGCGTTGCCCTGCGTTATCGCCTGTACAGCCGGCTGGGCCTGGATACCCCAACCATCACCCGCATCATCACCTTGGGGCTGTTGACCAACTGGATGGGCTACCTGCTGCTGGCCGGTACGGTATTCGCCCTGGGCTTTGTGAAACTGCCGGAAAGCTGGGCGGTGGGTGCCAGCGGCCTGCGCCTGATCGGCGTATTGATGGTGGCGGTAGCGTTGGCATACCTGTGCGCCTGTGCCTTCGCCACGCGGCGCACGTGGGCGCTGCGCGGGCACGAAGTCACTCTGCCGAGCCTGCGTATGGCCCTCTGCCAGGTGGCGCTGGGCGCAAGCAACTGGGCGCTGATGGCAGCGCTGATTCACCTGCTGTTGCCCCCTGAGCTGTTCTATCCCTCGGTCCTGGGTGTGTTGCTGATCAGTTGCGTCGCCGGCGTGGTCGCTCACATTCCTGCCGGACTCGGCGTACTGGAAGCCGTATTCCTGGCGCTGCTCCACGGCCAGCTAGGCCAAGGCACCCTGGTGGCCGCACTGCTCGGCTATCGGACGTTGTACTACCTGATCCCGCTGCTAATGGCGGTGGTGACCTACCTGATCCTCGAAAAGCGTGCCAAGGCCTTGCGCAGACAGGCCGGGGCAGCCCTCGACAAGCGCTGACGGGCCCTGGTGCCCGGGAGGTATATCATGCGATTCGCTCTGTACATGGCAATGCTGGGCACCCTGAGCAGCGGGCAGGTGCTGGCCGAAGGTTGCGACGTGGTCACCCGCTCATCCAGCGAGGCGGTCAAACCGGTGCAGCAACACACCTGTTACAGCTACGGCAACATGCCCGCTGAGGCGATTGCCTGGTCGTGCAGCAACGAAAGCAAGGAAATGTTGAACAGCCAGAAGCGTCGGGTGGAGCGTTGCCCCGACGGCAGCGTTGGCAGCTGCATCGCGCCTCTGACGCAGGAGACGCTGGCCAACCCCGATGCCGCTGGGCGTGATGAGCCTGCCACCCGCCCTGCACTACCCAAGGATGCGCGGATCATCACCTACTACTACGACACCCCTGGCTTGGGCCAGGCACGTAGCGATTGCGAACGCAACAACGGTGTCTGGCAGACCCATTGAGGGCGTAACTCAAACCAGATGCGTGACGGGTGAGTTTCCACATGATCTGAACAACGTCCTGTCGCTCTCCCGTCTCACATCTGTCAGCCACTGGGCCTCATGGCGAAATCGGATCGCTCGCCGGGAATGTTTCATCCAGTGCATTATCGACATTGGATTCTTTCGACTCAGCCAACTCACCACACTTGCAGTCGCTCATACGACAGGGCTCGCCGTTGCGATGGCCCTTCGCACAGGCTTCGCAGCAATAGGCCTTGCCATCCTGGACCACAGCATTGGCATCCACTGTGCAAGAACAATGGGTGCAGGAACAGCGTTGCTCGTTCATCTCGGCTCTCTCCCTTCGTCATCGGGTACCACGTCATCGGTCCACAGCTCGCCGTCCAGCGGCGCGGAGCGAGCCAGTTCGGCCTCGTCCAGGCCGAACCCACCACCGATCTCGTGGGCCTGCACCTGGCGCAAGGTCTTGTCCGCCGGGCCGCCGCTGCCAGGCTCATCCGGATCGCGGGCACCGGTCTCATCGAGCAGCGTATCGGGGCTCAGGTCATCGAGGGTGACATTGTCCTCGTGCAGGCTGTCGCTCAGCGCCTCGCCGCCGGTCATCCCGCTTTCGGCGACACGCCGGGGCGGATAATCCTCGGCGATCTCCCGCGCCGGTCGCTCGTCGCCGACACGCCCCTGGCGTTCATCGCGGCGTTCGCTGAAATCCAGCTCGTGGACGCTGCCCATGCGGTCCTCGGTGTCGTCGATCTCAATGGGCGGTCTTGGGTCATCGGGTGTGGACATGAACGTTCTCCGTCTGTGGGCTTCACTCGGTCGACCCTCCCCAGCGGCAAATGATTCAGAGTTTCTGCCAGCCCCCACCCCTCGCATTTTTTGAACTCCTCGCGCCACCGCCGCCTCCCAATCCTGAGACCCGCGAACCCTTCCGGAGCCCGTCATGGCCAAACCCCTACAGGAGTACCAGCGCAAGCGCGACTTCAATGCCACGCCCGAGCCGGCTGGTAAACGCGCCCGCCCCCGCTCGGCCCATGCGCTGCAGTACTGCATCCAGAAGCACGATGCCAGCCACCTGCATTACGATTTTCGCCTGGAGCTCGACGGCACCCTCAAGAGCTGGGCCATCCCCAAGGGCCCCTCACTGGATCCCAAGGTCCGGCGCCTGGCAGTGCATGTAGAGGATCATCCGCTGGATTACGCCAACTTCGAAGGAAGCATCCCTGAAGGCCACTACGGCGCCGGCGATGTCATTGTCTGGGACCGGGGTGTGTGGGAGCCCGAGGGCGACCCGCGCGAAGCCTATGCAAAGGGCAAGCTGCGCTTTCGCCTGCAGGGCGAGAAACTGTCAGGGGTCTGGAACCTGTTCCGCACTCACCTGGCCGGCAAGAAAGAGCAGTGGATGCTGGTCAAGTCCCATGATGGGCAGGCACGCAGTGAAACGGACTACAGCATTGTCGAGGCCCTGCCGGACAGCGTGCTGAGCGAGCGCACCCTGCCCCCGCGCAGCCCGGCCAAGGCGACCACCACCAGGCACAAGCGAGCCGGCCGCAAAGCCCTGCCGGATATACTCCAGCCGCAACTGGCCACGTTGGTCGATTCCCCGCCAAGCGGCGATTGGCGCTACGAAGTCAAGTTCGACGGCTACCGCATCCTGGCGCGTATCGACGGTGACGACATACGCCTGTTTACCCGTAATGGCCACGACTGGAGTGCGAAGATGCCCCGGCAGGTCGAGGCGCTCAAGGCCCTGGGCCTCGACTCGGCATGGCTGGACGGCGAGATGGTAGTGGTCGACGACAACGGCGTGGCCGACTTCCAGGCTTTGCAGAACGCCTTCGACACCGAGCATGACGAGCGCATCACCTACTACCTGTTCGACCTGCCCTGGCTGGGCGGTGAGGACCTGCGAGCACTGACGCTGCAACAGCGCCGTGCAACCCTCGCCCGGTTGCTGGAAGGCCATGCATCGCAGGTACTCAGGTATTCCGCCGATTTTGAGGAGCCCGTCGAGTCACTGCTCGACAGCGCCTGCCGACTGGAACTCGAAGGCTTGATCGGTAAACGTGCCGACAGCCCTTACGTTGGCCGGCGCAGTAGCGACTGGGTCAAGCTCAAGTGCAAGCAGCGCCAGGAATTCGTGATCGTCGGCTACACCGACCCCAAGGGCAGCCGCAACGGCTTCGGCGCCCTGCTGCTGGCCTTGCACGACCACGACAGCGGCCAGCTGCGTTACGCCGGCAAGGTCGGCACGGGCTTCAGCGCGGCCACCCTGGACAGCATTCACGCCCGCCTCAAGCCGTTGCAAACCGACAGATCCCCCTTGCCGAAACCACCTACCGGTGCCGAAGCCCGCGGCGTGCATTGGCTCAGGCCACAGCTGCTGGCAGAGGTCGCCTATGCCCAGATGACCCGCGAAGGCATCGTGCGTCACTCGGTGTTCCACGGCCTGCGTGACGATAAACCTGCCACCGCCATCGACCTGGAGCGAGCAATGCCCACCAAGCGCGCAGCACAGACAGAACCCGAGAACCTGGGCACCCTGCGCCTGACCCACCCCGACCGCGTGGTCGACGCAACCACGGGCACCACCAAGCGCGAGGTCGCCCAGTACTACGCTCAGGTCGCCGACTGGCTGCTGCCCCAGCTCAAGGACCGACCTGTAGCCCTCGTCCGCGCCCCGGATGGTCTGAGCGGCGAACTGTTCTTTCAGAAAAACGCCGGCCAGCTGCATATTCCCAAGGTGCTCAGCTACAACAAGGCCCAGGCCGGCCAGGCGGCCATGGTGCTCAACGGCGCCGAAAGCCTGCTGGGCGCGGTGCAGATGAACACGCTTGAACTGCACACCTGGAATGCCACCACCAAGGATTTCGATAAACCCGACCGCTTTGTCCTCGACCTGGACCCTGACCCGGCGCTGCCGTGGAAAGCCATGCTCGAGGCCACCCAGCTGACCCTTACCCTGCTCGACGAACTGGGCCTGAAGGTGTTTCTCAAGACCAGCGGCGGCAAGGGCATGCACCTCGTCGTACCCTTGACCCGACGCGCTGGCTGGGACGAGGTGAAGGACTTCAGCCATGCCCTGGTCAATCACATGGCCGGGCTGTTCCCTGATCGTCTCAGCGCCGTGTCCGGGCCGAAGAACCGGGTCGGGCGGATCTTTATCGACTACCTGCGTAACGGCAAGGGTGCCACCACCGTCGCCGCCTACTCGCTGCGGGCCCGCGAGGGCCTGCCGGTGTCGGTGCCGATCTGGCGTGAGGAACTGAGCCAGCTCAAGGGTGCCAACCAGTGGAACATCGGCAACCTTCACACGCGGCTTGCACAGGTCGAAGACCCGTGGGCCGAAATGGGCAAGACACGCCAGTCGATCACGTTGCGTATGCGCAAGCAGTTGGGAATTGCATGATGGAACTGACCCACTTCGATTCGTTGTTACACCGTTTTGCTCACCGTTCGCAGGCCATCGAACGCGACGCTTCGCTAATAGAACTGATGCAGGCCTTGCAGGGCGACCGGCTCGACGTACTCCCGTTGCCCGGCCAGGGCTGCACGCTCGAACGCTGGCGCGTCCTGGCGCGGGTCGCCGGTTACGATCTAAGCCTGGCCAAACTCTATGAAGGCCATACCGACGCCTTGGCAATCCTCGCCGAATGCGGCGCCGCCCAGCATGCCTTCAACGGCATTTGGGGCGTGTGGGCCGCCGAGCCGCCAGATGCCCGGGCATACATTGTCGAGCGGGACGGTGAACGCGTGCGCCTGCAAGGCCGCAAGGCTTGGTGTTCGGGCGCGTTGCAGGTCGACCGTGCCCTGCTGACGGCCTGGGAAGACGACCAGCCTCAGTTGGTGGCCATCGAATTGCCTCATCCCAGCCAGCGCATCTTGGCCGAACATTGGCAGGCCGTAGGCATGGCCGCCACCCGCAGCGTTGTGATCGAATTCGACGACTCGCCAGGGCTGGCCATCGGTTCGCCCGGCCAGTACCTGTCCCGTCCTGGCTTCTGGCAAGGCGGCGCGGGTATCGCCGCTTGCTGGTATGGCGCCGCCGAGGCACTGGCCGGGTACCTTCACGAACAGTGCCGCAAACCCCGGCGCGACCCGCATGCCGATGCGCATCTGGGCGCAGTCGATGCAGCCTTGTACGGTGCCCGTGCCGCCCTTCGCGAATGCGCCACCTGGATCGACCTTCACCCTCAGGATGACGCCAGCTTCGAGGTGCGGCGCACCCGCGCCCAGGTCGAGCAGGCGGTCGAGCAGGTCATTCAGCATGCCGGCCGGGCGCTCGGTGCCACGCCGTTCTGTTGCAGCAGCCATTTCGCCCGGCTCAGTGCCGACCTGCCGGTATACATACGCCAGAGCCACGCCGAACGCGACCTGGCCGAGTTGGGCCGGCAACTGACCGGCCTGCCGGCGGGAGCATGGCAACTATGAGCCAGAACTTGATACAGGCCGCGCAAGGCACACCGTGGAGCGCCTGGCAGCATTCTGCTCAGTTGGCCCGCGCCAGCTGGACGCTGCCCGAGCAGTTGTGCCCACCCGGGAGGCGCCTGGTGCTGCTGGCTCCGCACCCGGACGACGAAATCCTCATGGCCGGCGGGCTGCTGGCCAGCTTCCAGGGACGAGAACAGGACGTGCTGCTTCTTTCTGCCACCAATGGCGAGGGCAGCCACCCGCATTCCTCACAATGGCCAGAGCGCCGCCTGCGCCATCAGCGCCCACTGGAAAGCCGCCATGCCCTGCAACTGCTTGGGCTGGACCTCAACCGCCTCGACTGGCGACGACTCAACCTCAAGGATGGCGCGCTGCCCCACGATGAAGCCTTTTTGGTCAACCACCTGAACCAGTTGCTCAAACCTGGCGACCTGCTGCTGACCACGTGGCGCGGCGACGGCCATTGCGACCACGAAGCAGCAGGTCGCGCCTGTGCCCAGGCGGCCCAGACCAGGCGTGTACAACTCGCTGAGGCCCCAGTCTGGGCCTGGCACTGGGCAAGCCCCGACGACCCGCGCCTGCCCTGGCCCCGCGCACACCGCGTGCAACTGTGCGATGAGCACCTGGCGCTCAAGCGCCAAGCCCTCGCTGCACATGCCAGCCAGTTGCAGCCTGATGGTGATCGCCCACCGGTTGTGCCGGAACAGCTGCAGGCTTGCCTGTTGCAACCATTCGAGCTGCTCTTTCTGTCAACGGAGGCAACATGAGCCTGGACGCACAGTACTTCGCCGACTTGTACGCCGGCAACGATGACCCCTGGGCCTTTCGTACCCGCTGGTACGAACGGCGCAAGCGCGAGCTGACCCTGGCCAGCCTGCCGCGCCAATGCTACGAGCGCGTATTCGAGCCGGCCTGCGCCAACGGCGAGCTGAGCGTTCTGCTGGCCGAGCGCTGCGCCAGCCTGTCGTGCCAGGACATCGACGCGACCGCTGTGGCCTTGGCCCGTCAACGGCTTGCAGGCGTGAGCCACGCCCATGTCGAACAGGGCCACCTGCCGGGCGACTGGCCGGGCGGTCAGTTTGACCTGATCGTGTTCAGTGAGATCGGCTACTACCTGGACCCCACCGACTGGTTGCAGGTGATCGAGCAGTCGGTGGCCAGCCTGGCGTATGACGGTGGTTTGCTGGCCTGCCACTGGCGCCATCCCATCGCCGGCTGCCCGCAGGATGGCCGCGAGGTGCATGCCCTGCTGGCCCGGCATCTGCCACTTTACCCAGTGCTGCGCCACGAAGAGGCGGATTTCCTGCTCGAATACTGGTCGTGTCAGCCCAGCGTCGTGGACCTTGACGAGATCTGCCCATGATCGCCGTCATCATCCCCGCGCACAACGAAGCGCGCCGGTTGGGGCGCTGCCTGACTGCGGTCAAACAGGCCGTGGCACACGCCGAGGGGGCTGGGCTGGCGGTGGAGGTGCTGGTGGTGCTCGATCGCTGTGTCGACGCCAGCGCGCGCATCGCCCGCCGCCACGGCGTGCATACCCTGGAACTGGAGGCCGGCAACGTCGGCATCGCCCGGCGCCTGGGGGCGGCGTGGATGATCGAGCGCGGTGCCCAGTGGCTGGCCTTCACCGACGCCGACAGTCGCGTGCCCAGGCATTGGCTGGTGTCACAGCTGCAATGGCACGCGGACGCGGTGTGCGGCACGGTGCACATCGAACGCTGGCAGCCTTGGCAGAACGCAGCGTTACGCCAGTTGTACCGCAGCCGTTATCAGGCCCGTGAAGGGCATCGGCATATCCATGGCGCCAACCTCGGCGTATGCGCCAAGGCCTACGAGCGCGTGGGCGGCTTCCAGCCATTGCCGGCGCATGAAGATGTGCAACTGGTGCTGGCCCTGGAAGCCAGCGGCGCACAGATCGTCTGGACCGCAGCGCACAGCGTGGCCACCAGCAGCCGGGTGGACAGCCGTGCGCGCGAGGGCTTTGGGGACTATCTCAAGGGGCTGGGGGGACCGCTTGCGTAACTCATGAAGCCTTGCGCGGTCGCTTGGCCGCCGGCTTCTTCGCTTTGGTCTTGCCGCCGAGGCTGCGTTTAAGCAGCTCGGTGAGGTCGATGATGTCGGCGCCCTTCTCAGCCGTCGCGCCCTCGCCTTTGTCCACGGTTTCGATCTTGCCTTTGCTGGCTTTCTCCTCCACCAGGTCGAGGATGGTCTGGCGAAACGCATCATGGTACTCATCGGGCGTCCATTGCCCGCTCATGTCCTCCACCAGGCGCCTGGCCATGTCCAGCTCACGCTTGTCGACCTTAGTCTCGGTCACGCTCTTGTCCAGTTCCAGCGTATCCAGCCCGCGCACCTCCTCCGGCCAGCGCAGGGTGATCAAGACCAGTGCATCTTCCAGCGGGCGCAGCAGGGCCAGGTGCTGGCGGGTGTGCAGCACCACGGTGGCCAAGGCCACCTTACCGGTGCTGTGCAGGGTCTCGCGCAGCAAGGCATAGACCTTGCCACCACGACGATTGGGGCTCAGGTAGTAGGGGGTGTCAAACTGTTGCAGCGGAATGTCGCCGGCGTCGACGAACGAGAAGATGTCGATGGTCTGGGTCGCCTCGGGCCTGGCCTTGCGGATTTCTTCCTCGCTGATCACCACGTAGCGGCCCTTTTCGTACTCCACCCCTTTGACGATGTGCTCCTTGTCGATGTCCTTGCCGGTCACCTTGTTCACCCGCTTGTAGCCAACCGGCTCCATACTGCGCTTGTCCAGCCAGTCGAAGTCCACTCGCTCACTGCGCACGGCGGTATTCAGCGAGACGGGGATGTGCACCAAGCCAAAGCTGATCGCGCCTTTCCAGATTGCCCTCGCCATGGTCGGTTCCTATGCATCGAAAGATTGGCCGGGATGGCTGTAGCGCAACGCGCCACAGCGTTCGCAACACTGGCAGTGAAGGCCGGCGACTTCACTCACCAACAGGCTGCGCCATTGGCAGCCTCGCAGCAGGCAGACGAATTTCATCAGCCACCTCCCTGGCCCGAGAAATACAGGCCCTTACTGTGACTGACTGCGCGGCGCCGAGAAGGTTTATCCGGATTTGCCGGGCAGCCATCAGGCCACCTACCGGAAGTCACTCATCACTTGCCCGTACACTGCGCGCATCGCCTGACGGTTATCCAGGCCCTGTTCACGGGCCAGTACGAAGGCTTGGCGCTGGCGATCGGCGCTGCTGCCCTCGCGCAGGATGTGCCGCGCTTGGATGAATGAACGCTCGGCATCGGCGGTGTCAGCCGGGCACTGCTGCTGCAACTGCATCAGCCAGCCCTCGGCGCTGACCGGCTGTTGCGCGTGGACACCGATGAAGGTGGCCAGGCGGCCCTGACGCAGGGCGCGCCAGTAGTTTTCCTGGGTGACCCAGCGCATCTCGCGGCTGGCGGGGTCATCGTGGCGGGCCAGCGCCTGCTCGACCAGGTGGCGAAACAGGCCGGCAACGGCCAGGGCATCCTCCAGCCGCGGGCAGCCATCGCAGATACGCAGCTCGACCGTCGGAAACCGCCGCGAGGGCCTGATCGCCCACCAGAAGTCACCGTCCTCGGCCAGGCTACCGGTACGTTGCAGCAATGCCCGGTAGCGCTGGTAGGCACTCCAGTCCGGCAACGGCTCTGGCAGCCCCATGTGCGGCCATTCCCCGCACACTGCGCGGCGATAGCTCATGTAGCCGGTATCCTCACCGCCCCAATACGCAGACGAAGTACTGAGCGCCAACAACAAGGGCAGCCAGTACAGCACCCGATTGATCACCCGCATCCGATCAATGCCCACCGGTACGCCGACGTGCACGTGCAGGCCATTCAACAGGCTGCGCCGGGCCACCAGCTGGTAATCGTCGAACAACTGGCGATAGTGCGGGGAGCCACGTGGGCGCTGACGCAGCCACTGGGCGCTGGGGTGGCTCGCCGCGCCGTACAGCCCCGCTCCCTCGTTGGCCAGCGCCTGGGCCAGGCACTGTCGCCGCTCGCCAAAGAACTCACGCGCCTGGTGCAACGTGTCGAAAACCGGCGAAGCGATCTCTATCTGGCTATGGAACATTTCTTCGGCGAACCACGGGCCCAACGCGTCCCGACAACAGCGGGCCACGGCTGCTGACGGAGCCGCCATGACCTGCCCGGTGGCCAGCTTCACCAGCAGGTATTCTTCCTCGATGCCAAACGTGCACTGCCGCGCCACGACGCTATCAGCCGCGACGGGTGACGGTCAGGGCCACGGCGGCAATGCGCTCGACCTGCTCGTAACCGGGTTCAAGCAATTGCTCACCGAATACGTCTGGGTCCAGCTCACGATAGAACCAACTGAACGCAGGCCCTGCCAGGCGTAACCGCACGGCTTCGAGCAGCGCGTCGCGCCCCTCGACGATGGCGACACCGGTGTACAGCAGCAACGTGCCCCCGGGCGACAGGCGCTCCCGGGCTTGGTCGACGATGCGCAGCGACAGCTCGGCACCCAGTGCGCCGCCGCCGTGGCGGTAGGCGCGCTGTCCGGCGTCAAGCATGTACGGCGGGTTGGCGACGATCAGGTCGAACGTACCTGCGATGTCATTGAGCAGGTCACTGTGCTCGACCGAGACATTGGCCACACCGGCCAAGGCGGCATTGATGGCGGTGTAGCGCAATGCCATAGGGTTGATGTCCACTGCGCAAACCTGAGCGTGTTGGGCGGCGCGAGCGATCACCAACGCCCCTACACCGCTGCCACAGCCGATGTCTACGGCATGCTGCACGCGCTCGGGCGTGCTGCTCAAATGATCGTGTATCAGCTGGGCGAAACGGTAGCTGTCGGGGCCAAAGAACACCGCGTCGCGGCTGTCCGTTGGCCAGGCAGCATGTACCAGCAACAGATCGTCCAGGCTGGACCAGCGCACAGTGCTGCGCCACAGCGCACCTTGGGCCTCCAGCACGCCAGCGAGGCGCAGCTGCGCCAGTTCATCGGGGCTGAGCAGTGACGCGGCGAACGGCCTACTCCAGCCGAACACATCACGCAGGGTACGCGCCTGCTGCGCATCGGCCCGGGCATTGACCCTGGCCTGGGTCGCCGGCGTCACGCAAGTGAAACGATAGCCGTCGGCACGCAGGCGACGCCCCAACTGCAACAAGGCCTCATCGGCACGGATCTGGTCTTGGTCGAGCAGCATCAGTAGAGCCCTCCTTGCATCAAGCCGGTGGCCTGAATGAACGCGCGGGTGGCCTGCAGGCCCTGGGGGGTAGCATGCCGATTGCCAGCCATCGCTTCGATCAGCGCAGCCATGTCTGCAGCCGGTGGCGCAAGGGGTGTTTCATCTGCCAACTGCAAGGCGTGCTCCCACTGCCCTGGCAGCACCCGACGGATTTCTGCGCCTTGCCAGTCTCCGGCGATCCAGTCATGCCAAAGCTGCTTTTCATAAGCATCGAACACACCGAACATGGCCGCTACAGGGCCTTCTATCAGCGACCAGAAGCGGCTTTGTCGGGGATCGTTGTCGCGCTTGATCCAACCCTGAACCTGTAGCGCCTCCAGAAAATCAGGCATCGCGCCGGGTTCGGCAAGCCACTGGTTGATGGTGCGTCCTTGCAGGCGACAACGGTCCGAATGCATGCACTGGCCATAGATGCGCTTGCGCTCCAGCGCGCCGAGCAATTCGGCCTGCAGGTCGAACGAGGCGATCAACGACGGCGTGTCGATCCCCAGGTCATTAAGACGGTAGCCATGCCTGACACGCTCGTAGAACGCGGGTTTCTCGTCCCGCACCAGCTCGGTGAAGCTCTCTACGGCGCGGCGCGCATGGCCGCTGGCGGCATTATCGATGGTCACATGCAACTGGAAGTAATGGGCGTCGATACCCAGCTCGGCCAGCTCGTGGGTGGTGATCAGCAGATGCAAAGGGGGCTGTTCGTAACCCAGGTTGTAACCGATCACTTCTGGAAGAAAACGCTCGCAGTGCTGGCCGAGCGCCAGTTGCAACGCGCCCTGCAGGTAGCGAGCGGGGTCAAGCGATGGCTCCTGCAGGCAACCCAGGCGACTGAGCAAGCGCTGGTAGATCAACACGTGATTGCAGCGTGGGTCACCGTCTCCGAGTTCTTCGAGGAAGGTGCGGATCAGCCCATGGAAGCGCGGGTCCTGCCAATGCCATAGGGCTCCGTGTAGCCAGGCGCCGTCGACCGCTTTGGTCGGCGCGACTTGCTGCAGAAACCACAAGGCATGGGCCCGATTGGCAAAAAAACGACGGGGGCCGCCCTGACGCCGTTGTTCCAGGTAGGCCGCATGCTCGCTGGCGACACGTCCCGCATGGTTATCGGCCCATTGCGGGAGTAGCCCAGGATCATCTGGCAGGTCGTCGCAAAGCGCACGGGCCAGATGCAGTTGCTCTTCCAGCCAGGCCTCGGTGGTGGGCTCCGGGCCCTCAAGTAGCGCTCGATAGCGATGCTCCAGCCCTAAGTCGGCATTTTGAGGTCTTATACCTGCCTTTGTGGTTGCCACCATGCCCTGTACCTCACTCATTGATTCTGCGCTTTGGTCTCAGCTGGAGGGTTAATTACAGGGTCACTGGGTTGCTGCATCTGCAGTGACGGTTTGCTTGGGTCGGCATCCTTCGCTGGATGATCACTGTCGCGGTCGAAGCAACCTCCGAGCAGCGAGAAACTGGCAGTCAACAGCAACATGGCGAACAGGTTGTTTTTCATGATGGTTACTCGTTTTTGTGAAGACCTAAACCAACGAGTCTCACCGTCCCCCTGAATTCGTTCTGATTACGACATAGCGGATGAGCGGTGCCCGGACACGCAGATTGCGCTGCCACGGCGGCCCTGTTTTCAAGAAAAACTAAACCTTCACCCACACCTGCGGTTCAACCGAGTGCGACATTGAGGTCGCGCCAACAGAACGAAGGAGTGAGACATGAACACACCATTGTTGAAAATCGCCGGCGTTACCCTGTTGATGGGCCTGGCTTCGCTGCAGGTACAGGCAGCGTCTTCGGACGATTTCGTCGATGCGGCCACTGAAGCCGGTATCGCCGAAGTGGTCACCGGCAACCTGGCGCAGGAAAAGAGCCAGAGCGCAGACATCAAGCAATTCGCCCAGCAAATGGTCACAGACCATACCAAAGCCAACCAGGAACTCGGTGACATCGCCCGCAAGCTGGACATCAGCGTGCCCGACGAAGCGGCGCTGACCGACAAGGTGAAGAAGATGATCCTCGAATGGCGCGACGAGTCGTTCGACCGGTCATACGTCAATAACCAGGTCGACGCGCACGAAAAGGCCGTGGAACTGTTCAAGAAAGAGGCCGCCTCCTCCGACAAGCCGGAGCTGAAGGCCTTCGCCAGCGACAAGCTGCCAACGCTGCAACACCATCTGGAACAGGCCAAGGCGCTGCAAGCCACTCACGGCAAGTAACCCACACGTCACCACGTAATCCCAGGGGCCGCCCTGCGGCCCTGCCTTGAGCCATCTGGAGGTGGGCTCCCCATGAATGATCGAATCATCGAACTGTTCACCGACACCACATTCTTCGGCATTTCCATCCTCAACCTGCTGGTAGCGCTGTGCGTTGCTGTGCTGACGTTCGTGATTGCCAGAGCTGTCATCGGCCTGTTGATGCGCCGGGTGCAGCGCTGGTCCGAACATGACGGGGCAATGAGTCAGGTGCTGGCCAAGGTACTGGCCGGCACCAGCAACAGCCTGCTGCTGCTCGCTTCGCTGCTGGTCGGCTTGAGCATGCTGGACCTGCCCGAGCGCTGGCTGGGCCGGGTCAGTAGCTTGTGGTTCGTGGTCGCTGCCCTGCAGATCGGCCTCTGGGTCAATCGCGCCATCGCGCTGGGCCTCACCCGCTACTTCAGCCGGCACAGCGCCGACGGCCTATACCAAGGCAGTGCGCTGGCCACGCTTTCGGCCTGGGGCGCGCGCGTGCTGTTGTGGTCGGTGGTGTTGCTGGCCATGCTGTCCAATCTGGGCGTCAATGTCACCGCCTTCGTGGCCAGCCTGGGTGTGGGCGGCATTGCCGTCGCCCTGGCCGTGCAGAACATCCTGGGTGACCTGTTCGCCTCATTGTCGATCGCCGTCGACAAACCGTTCGAAGTCGGTGATTTCATCGTCATCGGTCCGCTGGCGGGCACGGTGGAGCACGTGGGGCTTAAGACCACACGCATCCGCAGCCTGGGTGGCGAGCAGATCGTCATGGCCAATGCCAGCATGATCAGCAGCACGATCCAGAACTACAAACGCTTGCAGGAGCGACGCATCGTGTTCGAGTTCGGCTTGTCGTACGACACGCCCACTGATGCGGTAAAACAGGCGCCCGCCATCGTCGAAGAGGCGATCACAGCCCAACAGCAGGTGCGTTTTGATCGCGCCCATTTGCGCGGCTTTGGCAAAGAGGCACTGGAGTTCGAATGCGTCTATATCGTGAGAGACCCTGGCTACAACCTCTACATGGATATTCAGCAGGCGATCAATTTCCACCTGCTCGAGCGCTTCAACAGGATCGGAGCCAAGTTTGCCGTACCGGTACGTGCCATCAAGGTGACCGCACTGCCACAATCCCTCGAGCAGCCCCAGGCCCTTTGACCGACAGCGGCACTTTGGCCAGCATGGGCAGTCCTACTTGAACCCCGCTCGTAGATTGATCGGTGCCAGGCCTATAATCGCTGCCACTGCTCACTCCCGGTTCGCACAAGGCTCGTGCCCATGAAATCGTCCAGCAAACCCACGCCCGCCTCGCCGCAAAACCCTGCCCTAAGCCCCAGCCATCTGGACTTCCCAGTGGTGGGTATCGGTGCATCGGCCGGCGGCCTGGAGGCGGTCCAGGCGTTTTTTCAGCGCGTCCCCGAAAACTGCGGCATGGCGTTCGTTGTAGTGTTGCACTTGTCGCCGGACCACCAGAGCCAGGCAGACCGCTTGATCCAGCGCGTCACGCGAATGCCGGTGTGCCAGGTAAGCGAGCCGGTACCGATCGAGCGTGATCACGTCTATGTCATTTCGCCAGCCAACCGCCTGTCCACCAATGACGGCTACCTGCGGGTCAGCCCGGCCAGGCGCAGCCGCGGCGACCACGTCGCCATCGACCTGTTCTTTCGCGACCTTGCTGATGTGCACAAGGACCATGCGTTCTGCGTAATCCTTTCGGGCAGCGGCAGCGATGGCGCAGTGGGCCTATCGCGGATCAAGGAACAAGGTGGCGTGACGCTTGTGCAGTCGCCCGATGACGCCCAGTACCCTGACATGCCCAAGGCCGCCATCGCCACCGGCATGGTCGACCTGATCCTTCCGGTGACCGAGATTCCGGGCAAGCTGGTAGAACTGTGTCGCTCGGCTCAGAAGGTCAAACTGCCGGAAATCGAGGATGACAGCCTCCCGCCGCCGCTAGGCGAACGCTCAGGCGACCCAGCCCAATGCGACCCGCTCCTCGACGACATCCTCGCCCGGCTGCATGCCAGCACCGGCCACGACTTCCAGCACTACAAGCGCGCGACGGTGCTGCGCCGGCTTGAACGTCGCCTGCACGTCACCGCGCAGACCGACCTTGCCGGTTACCGCGACTACCTCGAGCGGCATCCTGAGGAGTCTCGCGCCCTGTTGGCGGACATGCTGATCGGGGTCACCAACTTCTTTCGCGACCGGGACGCCTTCGAAGCGTTGCAACAACAGGCGATGCCGGGGCTGGCCAACGATGACAGCGAGGATCCGCAGCGCGAAATACGCATCTGGTCGGCGGGGTGTTCATCCGGCGAGGAAGCCTATAGCCTGGCGATGATGGCAACCGAGCAATTGGCGATGGAGCAGCGCAGTGCCAAGGTGCAGGTGTTCGCCACCGACCTCGACGAGCGCGCGATCAATGTCGGCCGGCTGGGCGTTTACCCCGATGCCATCGCCACCGATGTTCCCACGGCCAGGCTGCGCCAGTTCTTCATCAAGGAAAATCAGAATTACCGCGTACGCAAGGACATTCGCGAAAAAGTGCTGTTCGCCCGGCACAACCTGTTGTCCGATCCACCGTTCTCTCAGTTGGACCTGGTGGTATGCCGTAACTTGCTCATCTACCTGGACCGGGAAGTGCAACGGGAAATCCTGCGGCTGTTCCACTTCGCCCTGCGTAAAGGAGGTTACCTGTTCCTGGGCAGTTCGGAATCAGCGGACGTGGCGGCCGACCTGTTTATTGCCGTGGACAAGCGCCATCGCATCTTCCGCGCCAGGGAAGTGGAACCGGCGCGCCGCCCGGGGCGGCTTCAGACGCCCGACACGCCAGCAGTACGCGCCAAACCCAAGCCCCTGCGCAAGCTGTCCTATGCTGAAATCCATCACCGGGCGTTGTCCAGGCGCACACCGCCCAGCCTGATCGTCGATGCTGACGGCAACATCTTGCACATGAGCGATGGTGTCGGCCGCTTCCTGCGCCACGCCGGTGGCGAAGTCAGCCCCAGCCTGCTCAACCTGGTACTCACGCCGCTGCGCCCTGCCCTGCGCAGTACCCTGTTGCAGGCTCAAAACACCGGCCAGCCGGTCAGCTCGGGCGCAGTGATCATCACCGTCGACGATCAGCGCGTCGAAGTCCAGGTACAGGTACAGCCCCACCAGGACGAACCCAGTGGCAGCGAATGCCTGCTGGTGATTTTCCAGGTTCGCGAAGCTGATCCCCACAACCCGCCTGCCATTCAGCAAACCGAAGGCATGGTGTTGAGCACCCTGGAGCGCGAACTGCAGCGTACCCGTCAGCAGTTGCAGGAAACCATCGAGCAGTCCGACATCTCCAGCCAGGAGCTGATGGCCTCGAACGAAGAAATGCAGGCGGTCAACGAAGAGTTGCGCCTGGCCAGCGAAGAGCTGGAAACCAGCAAGGAAGAGCTGCAATCCATCAACGAGGAATTGCTGACGGTCAACTACGAGCTCAAGACCAAGGTCGATGAAACCGACAAGATCAACGACTACCTGAGCAACCTGATCGCCTCCACCCAGATCGCCACCGTGTTTGTCGACCGCAACCTGCACATTCGCTGGTTCACCCCTGGGGCCACCGCCATTTTCAGCATACTGCCGGTCGACACCGGCCGCTCGCTGCTCGACATCACCCATCGCCTGGAATATCCAGGCCTGGCGGACGATGCGCGTGCGGTGATCGAGCGCGAAACCACGATCGAGCGTGAAGTGATCGGCCAGGACCAGCATTGGTACCTGGCGCGCCTGCTACCGTACCGGGCCAGCGAGCAGAATGTCGATGGCACCGTGCTGACGTTCATTGATATCACCAAAAGCCGCGCAGCCGAAGAACGCTTGCGCCAAGGTGAGGAGCGCATGCGCCTGGTCGCGGAGAGCACCCATGACTTCGCCATCATCCTGCTTGATGAACAGGGCCTGATAATCGATTGGAACACGGGCGCTGCGTTGATCTTCGGCTACGCCAAGGATGAAGTGATTGGCCAGCACTATGCGCTGATCTTCACCGATCAGGACCGCGAAGATGGCGAACCAGAACGTGAACTGCGTGCCGCGCGCCTGCATGGCCGCGGCCAGGACGAACGCTGGCATGTGCGCAAGGACGGCAGCCGCTTCTATTGCAGTGGCGAAGTGTCACGCCTCAAGGGCAGCAGCCTGCGCGGTTACGTGAAGATCGCCCGTGACCTGACCGGCCACAAGCGCCTGCAGGACGAACAAAGCAAGCGCCTGGCCGAGTCACAAAGCTCCAGCCACATGAAGGACGAGTTCTTCGCAGTGATGTCCCACGAGCTCAAGCACCCGTTGAACCTGATTCAGCTCAATGCCGATATCTTGCGACGTATACCATCGGTCACAAGTACCGGCATGGCGAGCAAAGCGGTCAACGTCATTCGCGAAGCGGTCACCAGCCAGGCGCGGATCATCGATGACTTGCTCGATGTAGCGCGCATCCGCACGGGCAAACTCAAACTGAAGACCCAGCCGGTCGATTTGTGCGCCGTGCTGCAGGGTATCTGCTCCGTAGCTTGCAATGAGCAGCGCGGCCGAAGTGTTCGGCTGACGCTGCCGGCCGATGGGGAACCGGTCTATGTGGAGGCCGACAGCACCCGTGTCGACCAGATCATCTGGAACCTGCTGAACAACGCACTGAAGTTCAGCCCTGCCGATGGCGAAATTCTGTTGAGACTTGCTCGGCAGGATGAGCAGGCGCGACTTGAAGTCATCGATCAGGGCATAGGCCTCGCCAAAAACTCCCTGGAAGATATTTTTGAGCTGTTCAACCAGGCTGCACCCACCGGCCATGGGCGAGAGGGGCTAGGTATTGGCCTTTCCCTGGTTCGTCAATTGGTAGAAGCCCATGGCGGAGCGGTCAGCGTAGAGTCTCCCGGAATAGGCCAGGGTTGTACGTTCATCATCACCCTGCCCTTGTGCGCGTACGCCCAGCAACCCCAGGTGCAAGGCGAAGTGCTGCCATCAGAAGGTCGGCTGAAAGGGGTTCGTATCCTGCTGGTGGATGACTCGGTCGATGTGCTGGAAGTGATGGAACAATTGCTGTTGATGGAAGATGCCGACGTCGATGCCTACAGCGACCCGAAACTGGCGCTGCAGTCGGCGGCAGATGCGCGTTACGACGTGATCATTTCCGACATCGGCATGCCTGGCATGGACGGCCATGCTCTGATCCGGGCGCTGCGCGGCCTGGAGCATCTGCGCTACATCCCGGCCATCGCGTTGACAGGCTATGGGGCCAGCGCCGACCAATACAAGTCTCGCCAGTCCGGGTTCGACCGTCACCTGAACAAGCCTGTGGGCTATGACGACCTGATCGAAGCGATCGAGCGCCTGAATGGATCAGCGTCGGTCTGAATAAGGGAAGGCAGGCTTTGCGGGGGCGACCCACGCCCCTCAGTGCTTCCTGCCCTCCTCCTTCTGTTTTTCTTCGTCTTGCCTTTCGACCTTTTCCACCAGCAAGGGCATCGTGCCCAGCACCAACAGCGCCAGCACCGTGCTGACCAGCGCCGTGGCTTCGCGTCCCATCCCGGCTGCCGTACCGATGGCCGCCGTCATCCATAGCCCCGCGGCTGTGGTCAGGCCTTTCACATGACTGGTGTCCTGGCCATTGCCTTTGAGAATGGTGCCCGCGCCCAGAAAGCCGATACCGGCAACGATGCCCTGAATCACCCGGCTGAGCGCCTGCGCATCGGCACCTGCCATGCTCGGTGCCAGCACGAACAGCGCCGCCCCCAGCGACACCAGCATGTGCGTGCGCACCCCGGCGGACTTGCCCTTGTGCTCGCGCTCGAAGCCCAGCACTGCGCCGAGTACGGCAGCCATTACCAGGCGTACGAGGATTCGTACGATCTCGCGCTCATCGCCAATGTCGGCGAATTCGGCCTGGATTGTTTGCCAGATCAGGTCCATTGACAGGTACCGGCCTGATGAGGCTTTCTGCTGGTGCGGCGCTCTTCACAGGCGCTCGTTGGTTCGATCTTGATCGGCATGGCAGCGGCTTCCGAGGACGGTTAAAGCGTATGACTGCGAGCACTTCAAGGTTGCTGCATCGGACTGCCTGGCAGGTCGAGTGCAAGCCGTCTGGCTGACTTTGACAGCTGTCAGAAATCGCCATTCTCGATCGCGCATCCTGCTGGGGGTATCGCGGGTATTTTTGGGGGTACATTTCTGCTTTTTGAAGCCAGAAACGCCGTTCCAGAGGCCTTTCCAAATGTTCTTTGGCGACCCTGACAGTCTGTAGGCGGCCAAGAAGCCTTCCGGGGTCATGCTGCGCCTGATGGGGGAATGGTTGTACCAGCGCTCATTTACTCCATTATTGCGACAGCTCGAACAAACCCGGCCGAGGCATGGCGGATCTTGTAAGGAAAACAACTCACCAGAAAACCGAAATCAGGTAACTGCTCCAGGTTGGCCAGCTTTTCCATCTGCCCATAACCGATATCCCGCCCGGCCTTGTGCCCTTCCCAGATGATTGAAGCATCTCCCGTTTCACTGACGCATAGTGCCAGGGCGCATCCATGTGCGTGACAGGTCCAGCAAGGCGATTTCCACCATGCGCTTGTGCGCTGCATAAGATAGTTGAGGTGACGCCGGCTGGCCTTCGTCCATGCGAGCCGGCAACTCACCGCCGTACACCGCGACGCTGCTGGCATACACCAGCACCGGTGGCCAATTGGGGTTGCGCAACTGGTTGAGCAGCTCGAGGCTGGCTTGCAGGTTCACCGGGTAACCCCCCAGCGGGCTGTTGAAGTATCAGAACCAGTTGGAGCCCAGCAGGTGCCGGCCTGGGCCCCAAAAGCTGGTCCAGCCGTTCTGCTGGAAGCGCGTGCCAGCCAGCAGCACCTCGGTGCCGCTGCCCATGTGGAAGGTGAAGTGCTCGCAGCCCTGCATGTGCGGCGGCGTCTGAATCATGAACAGGCAGTGGTGGTCGCCCATGCCGGCTGTGCGCATGAACGGGCCGACGCCCATGAAGCTGTCGGTGGTGACGAAGCCCAGGCGGTCGCGATAGAACGCTTTCCTACGTCCGGTCTGCTTCCAGAATTACCCGGACGAGTTACTGCCCCCGGCGCTGCAAAATACCAATCCGCTGGGATTATTGCGATTAGTAGACGGTGAAATGCGCCGCTCAAGCGTGGCAGATTGATCAGCTCCATTTGAACTCTCAGGGCATCTGAAACCGCACTCTATTTCTGCATTCCAGGTACTCGCAATGCGTCAGCTGACAACGCGTCGCGTATTCGAGCAACGGAGCTTGCAGTGATCGGCACTCCGGAGTTGCCCCAGGCACCTCGGACAAAGTTCAACACCTGGGCCACCTCATTGTCGCTCAGGCGCCACCCCAGCGGCGGCATGCTGAACGACGTCGGTGCGGCGTGGGTCGAAGGCAATGTCCCGCCTTCAAGCACCATGCGAATCAACGATTGCGGATCGTCGACATTCAGCACAGGGTTAGCGGCCAATGCAGGAAAGACCTGCGCGTAGCCCTTGCCGTCACTGCGGTGGCAAGCCATGCAGTTATCCGCGTAGAGCCTTGCGCCCAGGGTCGGAGTCAGGCCGTCATGCAGTGCCTGATAGGTGGCAGGGTCCGCAACGTGAGGGCGATCGTCCGGATCGAGCGCTGGCAACTGCTTGAGGTATCGGGCGATCGCCAACCGGTCTTCATCGGTCAGATACTGCAGGCTGTGCACCACCACTTCACTCATACTGCCGAAGACTGCCGCTTTGTCCGTTCGCCCGGTCTTGAAAAAGTCGACCAGCTCAGCCTCGCTCCAGCTTCCCAGGCCGTGTCGATGATCCCCCCTGAGGTTTTTTCCGACCCACCCTTCCTGCGCGTCACCACCTGCGAGAAATGCTTCGCCTTCGCTAGCGCCGAGCGCTTTTTCCTGCAGGCTGAACGCACGCGGCGTATGGCAGGCGCCGCAATGGCCGAGCCCTTCTACCAAGTACGCGCCCCGCGCAAGCACAGGGTCTTGCATCGGCGTGTCAGCAGCAGCCGTGTCGACGCTTGGTGCGAACAGGTTGCGCCACACATGCAGTGGCCAACGCATCGATAGCGGCCAGGGAATGTTCGGGGCCTGAGTAGCTTGGGTCACCGGCGTGACACCGTGCATGAAGTACGCGTACAGCGCCTGCATGTCTTCATCGGACACCCGCGCATACGACGGATAAGGCATCGCCGGATAAAGGCTGTAACCGGCCTTGGCGACGCCATGGCGAACAGCCTTGTCAAAGTCCTCGAAACGGTATGTCCCGATACCGGTTTGACGGTCCGGGGTGATGTTGGTGGAGTACACCACGCCAATCGGCGTTGCCATCGGCAGGCCGCCGGCAAACGGCTTGCCATCCTTGGCAGTGTGGCAAGCGACGCAGTCCCCCGCTCGTGCCAGATAACGGCCCTTGGCAACCAAGGGGTCTTCGCCAGCGTGCGCAGGTGTAGCCAACAAACCCGCATAGGCCAGCAATGAGGCGAGGTATTTCATATTTGCGTACCTCATGCTTGCACCATCGGCCCGGGGTTGGGCAGGTAGTGCTCACGGATGTGGTGCGCGGCCCAATAGGTCAAGGCCCCCACCAGACCGGTCGGGTTATAGCCGAAGTTCTGCGGGAATGCCGACGCGCCCGTGACGAACACGTTATGTACGTCCCAGCATTGCAGGAATCGGTTGACGACACTGGAGGCGGGGTCGCTGCCCATTATCGCGCCACCCGTGGTGTGGGTACTCTGATAGACCCGGGTGTCGTAATGACTGCCGGGCTTCTTGGCATTGTTCTCGACGCTGCCACCGAGCACCTCGGCGATACGCTGCGCCTTGTCCACGGTGTACTGGGTCATCTTGAACTCGTTGTCGTGCCAGTCGAAGGTGATGCGCAGCAGCGGCTGGCCGTAGGCATCGCGGTAGGTCGGGTCCAGGCTCAGGTAGCTGTCGCGATAGGCCATGACCGAACCTTGAGCGTTGATGCCCATCAGGCGTTGATAACTGTCCTGGGTCGCGGCTTTCCAGCCCTTGCCCCACTTGGGCGCAGCCTTGGGTGTGGTCGCCTGCCCGATGGGGCGCCCACCGGTGCGGTTGTGACGAATGTTCGCCCCGCCAAGGAAGCCCAGCGGCGCGTGGTCGAAGTTGTCACCGTTGAAGTCGTCGATGGCCTGGCCACCGGCACCGGCGCCAATGAACGGATTGAGTTGCGTGCCCTTGGGCAGCATCACGCTGACACCGCCATTCATCTGGTACGCATAGTTCTTGCCCACCACCCCATCCCCGCTGACCGGGTCATAGGGCTTGCCGATCCCCGACAGCAGCAACAGGCGCACGTTGTGCAGCTGGAAGGCCGTGAGGATCACCAGTTGCGCGGGTTGCTCGACCTCGCGGCCCTGGGCATCGATGTAGGTCACCCCAGTGGCCAGTTTGCCGCTGCTGTCGAGGTTGACCTTGATCACCTGCGCCTGGGTTTTGACCTTGAAATTCGGACGTTTGAGCAGCACCGGCAGGATCGTGGTCTGCGGCGAGCCTTTGGAATACATGTAGCACCCGTAGTTCTCGCAGAACCCGCAGAAGTTGCACGGCCCCATGCGCACACCGTAGGGGTTGGTGTAAGGCTCGGAGGCGTTGGCGGCAGGAATCGGGAACGGCTCGTAGCCCAGTTCGCGTGCGGCCTTGGCGAACAACTGCGCGCCATACACATCTTTCAGCGCTGGCAGTGGAAACTCGCTGCTGCGTGGTGCTTCAAAACGGTTGCCACCCTTGACCACGGTGCCGTTGAGGTTACCGGCCTTGCCAGCGATCCCTGCAACCGCTTCAAAACGGGCAAAGTACGGCTCGAGCTCTTCGTAGCTGACGCCGAAGTCCTGGATCGTCATGCCCTGGGGGATGAAGTGCTTGCCATAACGCTCTTCGTAATGGCTGCGCAGGCGCAGGTCACTCGCCTGGGCGCGCCAGGTAAGGCCGTTCCAGTGAAAGCCCGAGCCACCGACACCGGTGCCGAGCAGGATCGATCCATGCTGGCGGTACGGTACCGCGACACCGCTGATGTTGTGCCGGAACGTGACCGTCTCGCGGGCCAGGTCCTGGTAAAGCTTGCCGCGCACCGTGTACGCCAGTTCGTCGATAACGTTGGGGTAGTTCGCCGTGGTGGGCGTGTCCTGCATCTCGCCGCGCTCAAGGGCCAGTACCTGCAGGCCCGCGTCGGTCATTTCCATGCCCATGATCGAGCCAGTCCAGCCCAGGCCGACCAGCACCACGTCCACCGGGGGATGTTTGATCGCCATGTCTACCCCCTTTGCCCACTGATCGACACCGGCCCCAGCGGATAGCGCTCGCCGGGGTGGTCGATCCAGTCCATGAAGTCGGCACGGGCACCGGGGAAACCGATCATCTTCCACCCCGCCATATCACGATTGCCGCCGTAGACAGGGTCGGCGAAGTAACCTTCGCGGGTGTTGCGCAGCAGCTGATTGAAGAACTGCGAACTGGGCAACGCTTCCAGCGGCACCTTACCCTCTTCCAGCAGGTGCAACACCTGCGCCTGCATCAGGCTGGCGAGCCCGGCAAAAGGTTGGCCGTGGGTTTGCCGGCACCACTGATCGCAGCCGGCAATGCCCAGCCGCAGAATGTCCCGGGGCGCAAGGCGGCCTTGATAGCCGAGCTCCGGCAGCTGATCGGTAATGAACGGACCTTGGCTGTAGAACAACGCGCCGTGGCCGTAGGGCGTGTCCATCTGACGATCGATGAACCCGGGGATGCCACAGGCGATGGCGCCTGGCCCAAGTTCATCGGTGGGGATCAGTCGTTCACAGGCCGCCTGCACGAATGCCCATTCAACGTCTGTGAAGAACCGTGGTCGATAGTCGTCCGGCTGCAGTTGCGGGGTGGCTGGCTGACGAGGTGTATCGCCGAAAGCGGTCGGAACGCCGTGGCTGGCTAGCGTCACCAGCGGGATTAGCGCCAGGCCGCCTTGCAGGAAGCGGCGGCGCGCATTGGGGGTATCGGACATGGGGCTACTCCATGCGGGGCTTGTTGTTCTTATGGGTGCTCAGTCACAGGGGGCAGCGCCTGCCCCCTGTGACAGGCTTTAGCGGTCGACGCCGCCGAGGCACACGTACTTGATTTCCAGATAGTCTTCGATGCCGTAGCGCGAACCTTCGCGGCCAAGGCCCGATTGCTTGACGCCTCCGAACGGCGCCATCTCGTTGGCGATTGCCGCAGTGTTGACGCCGACCATGCCGTATTCGAGGTCTTCGCTGACGCGCAGCACGCGGCCGATATCGCGGCTGTAGAAGTAGCTGGCCAGGCCGAACTCCGTGGCGTTGGCCAGCTCGACCACCTCGTCCTCGCTGGAGAAGCGGAACAGTGGCGCCAGTGGCCCGAACGTTTCCTCGTGGGCCACTTTCATCTGCGCCGTAACTTCAGTGAGCACGGTCGGCTCGAAGAAGCTGCCACCCAGCGCGTGGCGTTGGCCACCTGCGATCAGCCGTGCGCCTTTCTCAAGGGCATCACTGATGTGCTCTTCGACCTTGCGCACGGCGTTCTCATCGATCATCGGGCCTTGGGTCACACCGGCCTCTACACCATTACCCAGGCGCAGGCCCGAGGCAGCAGCGGCGAGCTTCTCGGCAAACCGTTCGTAGATACCGTCCTGCACATAGATACGGTTGGCGCAGACGCAGGTCTGCCCGGCATTGCGGAACTTCGACAGCATCGCGCCTTCCACGGCCAGGTCGAGGTCGGCGTCATCGAAGACAATGAACGGCGCGTTGCCGCCCAGCTCCATGGACACCTTCTTCACGGTCTCGGCGCATTGCCCAATCAGCCGCTTGCCCACCGGCGTGGAGCCGGTGAAGCTGAACTTGCGCACCAGCGGGTGGCCGGTCAGCACGCTGCCGATCTGGGTCGCGCTGCCGGTGACCACACTGAACACGCCAGCGGGGATACCGGCGCGTTCGGCCAGGGCCGCCAGGGCCAGGGCCGACAGTGGTGTCTGGCTGGCCGGGCGCAGCACCATCGGGCAACCGGCGGCCAGGGCCGGGGCCACCTTGCGGGTAATCATCGCGTGGGGGAAGTTCCACGGCGTGATGGCCGCCGTGACGCCGATCGGCTCCTTGGTGACGATGATGCGCTTGTCTGCCGAGGGCTGCGGGATGGTGTCGCCGTAGACGCGCTTGGCTTCCTCGGCAAACCACTGCACGAAGGACATGCCGTTGCCCAATTCGCCACGGGCTTCGGCCAGTGGCTTGCCTTGTTCGGCGGTCAGCAGGCGGGCGAGGTCCTCCTGATTTTCGAGCATGAGCGCGTACCAGCGCTGCAGCAGCTCGGCGCGCTCCTTGGCGGTCTTGCGCTTCCACGGTTTGAAGGCACGGTGCGCAGCCAGCACCGCGCGTTCGGCTTCGGCGGCGCCCATTTGCGGAATGCGCGCCAGTTCTTCGCCGGTGGCAGGGTTGGTGACAGCAAAGGTTTCGCCGGAATCGGCACTCACCCAGAGGCCGTCGATGAACGCCTGTTGTTTGAGCAAAGAAGGGTCTTTGAGTTCGAGCATCGGTCAGTTGTCCTGGGCAGGTTCAGTGGATGGGTGGCTCGGGCACGGCTTCGCCGGCCTGCAGGAAATCGAAGTCGCAGCCTTCATTGGCCTGGGTCACGTGCTGCTGGTAGAGCGCAGCGAAGGAGCGACCGTAGGTCTTGTGCTGCGGCACATGCCCAGCACGGCGGCGGGCCAGCTCGTCGTCACTGACGCGCATGTTCAGCGTGCCGGCGGCGACGTCCAGGTCGATGATGTCGCCTGTGCGCACCAGTGCCAGCGGCCCGCCAACGGCGGCTTCGGGCGCCACGTGCAGGACGCAACTGCCATAGTGGGTGCCGCTCATGCGCGAGTCGGAGATGCGCAGCAGGTCACGCACCCCGGCCTCCAGCAGGCGTTTGGGGATCGGCAGGTTGCCCCACTCGGGCATGCCCGGCGCGCCTACGGGACCGGCGTTACGCAGGATCAGCACGGTGTCCGCAGTGACCTCCAGGGCCGGGTCGTCGATCATCCGGCTGAGGGTTTCATGGTCATCGAAGACCAGTGCCGGGCCGCTGTGGCGGCGCAGGCGCGGGTCGGCCGCGGAGGACTTCATGACCGCGCCATCGGGGCACAGGTTGCCGCGCAGCAGCGCCAGGGTCGCGCCTTGCTCGAGGCTGACCACCGGGTTGTCGAGGGGGCGAATGATGTCATCGTCGTAGCACGGTGCATCGGCCAGCAGGCTGTCCCAGCTCTGGCCGGTGGCACCTTCGCATTCCAGGTGCAGGTGCGGTTCGATCTTGCGCATCAGTGCGCGCAGGCCGCCGGCGAAATGGTAGTCCTCCATCAGCGCCGTGCCGGACGGGAACAGGTTGAGCAGCACCGGGATCTTCGCGGCCGCCGCTGCCAGCTGGTCGAGGGTCAGGTCGATGCCGGCGCGCCGGGCAATGGCGATCAGGTGGATCGCCGCGTTGGTCGAGCCGCCCATGGCCATGTACACCGCCACGCCGTTGGCGACATGCTTGTCGGTCAACCAGGTCGAGGGACGGCGGTCGCGCCAGACCAGGTCGACGATGACCGAACCACACTGCGAGGCCATCCGCGGGTGCGCACCGTCAGCGGCGGGGATGCTCGATGCACCAGGCAAGGTAAAGCCCATTGCGTCGGCGATGCTGGTCATGGTCGAGGCCGTACCGACGGTGTTGCAGGTGCCGATCGAGCGGGTCATGGCGCCTTCGAGCTCTTCCCAGGCGACCGTGTCGATCAGCCCCAGGCGGCGTTCATCCCAGTACTTCTTGGTGTGGGTGCCAGCGCCGGTCTTGACGCCGCGCCATTGGCCGTTGGACATCGGCCCGGCCGGACAGTAGATCACCGGCAGGTCCATGCTCAGTGCCCCCATCAGCAAACCCGGGGTGGACTTGTCGCAGCCACCCAGCAGCACGGCGCCGTCGATCGGCAAAGAGCGCAGCAACTCTTCGGCCTCCATCGCCAGCAGGTTGCGATAGAGCATGGTGGTCGGCTTGACCATCACCTCGCCCACCGACTGCACCGGCAACTCCACCGGAAAGCCGCCCGCTGCCCAGACACCGCGCTTGACCGCTTCGGCACGTTCACGCAGGTGCGAATGGCAGGGCGACATCTCGCTCCAGGTATTGAGGATGGCAATCACCGGCTTGCCCATGAACTCTTCACGGCGCAGGCCGATCTGCTGCAGACGCTGACGGTGGGCGAACGCACGGATGGTGTCTGGAGCAAACCACCGCTGGCTGCGCAGTTCTTCGATTTTCTTGTGTTTTTCGGACATGAGCTAAGCCTTTGAACAAGGGCGCGACGAAAAATCGTAGCGCTGCGAAATTCTCTTTCAGGAGCATACTCAGATCGATTTCGTAGCGCTACGATTTTTTTCCCTGAAGAAGTGCCCTGACGCCAATCAGGGTGGATTACTGAATCGACAACCCTGCATCGACAACGAAGTTCTGGCCGGTGCAGCCACGGCTGTCGTCGCTGGCCAGGAACAGCGCCAGGCGCGCGCAGTCGCTGGCATCCAGGCGGAACTTGAGCATCTGCTGGTCGATGAAAGCCTGGCTGGCCGCCTCCAGGCCAGCGGGGTCGGCGGCCCACATGGCATCCTGGCGCTCGGTGCGGATGGCGCCCGGTACCAGGCTGTTGACCCGGATGCCCTGCCCGCCCAGTTCACGTGCCAGGGTACGGGTCATGCCGTTCAGCGCCGCTTTGGCGGTGGTGTAGCAGACCATCCCGGGGCGCCCGCGCATCCAGGAGATCGACCCCATGTTGATGATTGCCCCGCTGCCGCGACGCGCCATGCGGGGCGCAACCGCCTGGGCCGCGAAGAAGGCGTGGCGCAGGTTGGTCTGCATGCGCTCGTCCCAGTACTCGACGCTGATATCGGCCAAGGCATGACGGTCATCGCGGGCGGCGTTGTTGATCAGCACATCGACGGCGCCCCAGGTACGCTCCACTTCTGCCACGCAGGCCTGCAACCGCTCGATGTCGCGTACATCGCAAGGCAGGAACAGCGAGTTGGCCCCCAGCGCCTGCGCCAGCCCTTGCCCCGCTTCGGCATCGAGATCGAGAAAGGCCACGCGGCTGCCCTGAGCAACGAAGGCTTCGACAAAGGCGCGGCCAATGCCTGAAGCACCTCCGCTGATGAGGACCACCTTGTCGGCGAGGCTTGGATATTGCGTATCGGTATGACAGTTCATGATAGGAAGCTCGTGAATGCGTGGGAAAGGTTCAGCCTGCGAACAGCGGTTCCGCGCAGCCGGGCACATTGACCCGGGTGGCGAACACACAGCCGGACAACGGCCAGTCGGCGAGTTCTTCGGCACTGCGGTTTTCGCGGGAACTGGTGATGTACAGCGTGCGCAGGTCCTCACCGCCGAAGGCGACCATCGTCGGCCAACGCGTCGGCAGCTGGATTTCGTCCAGCACCTGCCCGTCAGGGCTCAGGCGCAACACCCGGCCGCCGTCGAACTGCGCGCTCCAGTAACAACCGGCGCTGTCAAAAGCCGCGCCATCAGGACGCCCGCCGCTGCCCCGCGCAAACTCGCGCAGCAGTTGCCGTGGGCCGGGCTGGCCATCCTCATCCAGTGGGTAGCGGTAAAGCACATGGTTCGGCGTGTCGCTGTGGTAGGCCCACGCACGGTCCGGGCTGAAGGCCAGGCCGTTGGACACCATCACATCGCCCGCCATGACCTGGGCGCGATGCTCGGCATCGACCCGCAGCAGTTGCCCGCCATTACGGTCACGCGGCTGCCACAACGTGCCGGCCCAGAAGCGCCCCCAGGGGTCGACGCGGCCATCGTTGAAACGGCTGTACTCGGCGCCCGTCGGGTTCTCGGCCAGGCGCTCGCCCAGCTGCCCCTGGGCATCGAGCAGGTAGATACCACTGCGCAGCGCGACAATGAAGCCGCCTTGCTCGCGCAGGCCGAAACAGCCGAGTTCCTCGGGCAATTGCAGTGTGCTCACGCTGCCATCGCGAGGGTCAAGGCGATGCAGCCGCCCGGCCAGGATATCGGCCCAGTACAGGACCTGTTCACGGACCGACCAGACCGGGCACTCGCCCAGCTCCGACGGCTGCCGGACCACACAGTTCAACGTTTCATTCATGCAGGGTTCTCCAGGTTGCCGCTGGCAGGCAGCAAGCGCAACTCACGTTCGATCGACGCCCCCGGCGCCAGCCAGACCAGGCCGTGCGCCGTGGGCTCAGGGAAGTTGATGGCATTGTTCAGGTGGCTGACCGGCTCGACCGCGATGAAATCCGCAGGCGCTGGCGGCGTGAACACCACCAGGTGCCCAAGCCCTGGGCCGGCCTGCAGGCGCAGGCCGACCTGAGCGTCGGGCCAATACAGGCTGGCGCGAGCATCCCAGCCCTCGAAGCAGTTATCCAGGCCCACTGCACCTGCCGCGCGGGGCTGGCTGAAGTCCCAGGCCTCGGGCAGCGCCGTACGCTTGAGCGGCAGGCCATCCGGCCCGGCCTGCCAGACCTGCGCGGCGCTAAAGCCCAGCTGCAGCTCACCCTGGCGCTCGAAGTACGGGTGCCAGCCAAGCCCTGCCGGCATCGGCTGCTCACCCAGGTTGGTGAGCCCCAGGTGCAGGTACAGCCCCTCCTCGCTCAGGACGAGGCTCTGCCAGGCAACGAAATCCCACGGCCAATCCTCGGCATCGATGCCGCAGGCGGTGTGACGCAAGCTCAGCCTGCAGCTTTGCGGCGAGTGGCCATCGACCTGCCATGCCCGCTGCCAGCCAAGGCCGTGCAGCGGGTGCGGATGGTCGCCGAAGTTGCCGCGCAGTTGCTGCGCTTGGCCGTTGGCGCTAAAGCGCCCGTGGGCGATCCGGTTGGAGTACGGCACCAGCGGATAGCAGGCGCTGCGCCGCACGCTGTCGCTGCCGTCCCAAGGGCGCAACAGCTCGAAGCGGCCCAGGCGCAGGTAACCCAGCGCGCCGCCAAGGCTTGGCAACACCCCGGCACTCAAGGCACCGCAGGTGAGTTTCAGCAGCGGGTGCACGGTGTGATTCATCGGTATCAAGACTCAGAAGCTCCAGCGAATACCCAAGGTGCCTGCCCAAGGGTCATAGCCGGCCGCCACGCTCGGGTAATCTTCGCTGAGCAGCGAGAAACCCTGGGTGGAGTGGCTGTTGTTGTTGATGTGGGACACATAGGTATACAGCTGGGTATTAGGGTTGAACGAGTAGATGTAGCCGGCATGAGCCGCCCAGGCCCGGGCGCCGGCTGCGCCGATACGCTGAGAAACGCCGAAGGTCAGGTCATTGTGCTCGTCGAGGACGATCCTGGCATTGACCATCTTCGCCGAGGCGAACCAGCGTGCGTCGGTATCACGCTCGGTATACATGTAGTTGGCGCCCCAGATCACACCGCCCCACTGGTAGTTGCCCGACACCACGTGGGTCGTCTGGGTATACAGCTCGCTGCTGGTTTCGGTGGGGGCCGACTCATGGCGGTTGAAGCCATAACCCAGCTTGGTGAAGCCATTGCGATAGCGCACGTTGAAGCCACTGGTGCGATTCTGATTGGGGCCGTTTTCGATGCTGGAATTGCCGTAGGAGTAACCCAGCTCGGTGGAAAACCCGTTCACTTCAGGCGAGCGGTAACGCACCGTGGTGTCGTAGAAACCGCCGGTGCCGCTTTTGCCCAATACCGCGGTGTGCTCCAGGCTCATGATCGCCGCCATGTTCGACAACCCGTACAAGGCCACGTCCGAATCCAGGAACACCCAGTAGATTGGCATGTACAGGCTCCCCATGGCCACCGAGCCGAACGGGCCACTCACGCCCGCGCCATAGCCACGGTTGGTCGAGACCTGCCCGCCCTTCCAGATCCTGCGCAGTACCAGCCCGCGCTCGCCAAACGCCTGCAGGGTGTAACCGCTGTCGCCCAGGGCATAGTCAAGCTTTACCCCGAAGCGCGAGGCCTGCAGGTTGCCGTCCGAGACCATGGTGTGGTCGGGGGCGGTCTTGCTGAACGAGCCCGTCTGCACGTTCAGATCGAGAATACCGTAGGGGTTGATGCTGAGGTTGCCGGCCTTCCACACGATCGGCTCGGCATGACTGGGCAGCGCGCAGACGCTGGCCAGCAGGGTGAAGCCAAGGACACGTTGATTCTTGTTATTCATGTCAGCAGCGCTCTTTCATGGCCGCAGTGGGCCGACGCGCCTGCCAAGGCAGGCGCGCATTGGGACAAATCCAGGTAGCCGTGCCGGATCAGAGCACGGTCAGGCTCTCGAACAAGGCTTGCCAGCGGCTGCCCACCCGGCTGAACACCGGCGGTTGCCCCAGTGGCGCCGCCACCTCGACACGCTGGCCGCCCTCGAAGCGCTCGCTGCTCCACCAGTGCTGCCAGGTCTCGCCAGCCGGCAGGTAGACGCTCCAGTGCGTTTTACCCTCGGCATGCACGGGGGCCACCAACAGATCGCGCCCATACAGGTACTGGTCCTGGACGCCATAGCAGCCGGTGTCCTGTTCGTGATGCAGGAACAGTGGCCGCTGCAATGGCAGGCCGCTGGCCTGGGCTTCATCCATCAGGCTTTCGACATAGGGTTTCATGCCGGCGAACAGCCGAGTCATGCGGGCAAAGTGCGCCAGGGTGGCCGGGTCTTGCCAGAACTGCAGGTTCTGGTCCGGGCGGTTGCCTTCGTGCGTGCGCATCACCGGGGTGAACGCCGCCATTTCCGCCCAGCGCTGGAACAGCTCGGCGGTACGGCAGTTGCCATAAAGGCTGGTGTAGCCACCGATATCACTGTGGTGATAGGCATTGCCCAGCAGGCCTGAAGACAATGCGCCACAGATCACTGTCTGCAGGCCATCGTGGCGGCTGAAATCGACCGACTGGTCACCCGCCCAGAGCAACGGGCAGTGCGCCTGCACGCCGCTGTACCCGGCGCGCATGAAGAACAGCGCATCCCCCGTGCGCCCAGCCGCGGCAATGGCGCGGGCATTGACCTCGGCCCAGCGCACCGGCCAGGCATTGTGTTCGAGCATGGGGTCGGCACCGCCGGCCAGCTTGACATCGATCGGCAGGTACTCGCCAAAGTCCGCCATCCAGCCTGACAGCCCCTTGTCGAGCATTTCCTGACCGATGATCCGGGTTTCGAACCACTGCGCCGCCGCCGGCAGGGTGAAATCGACCACCCCACAGAGGAACTCGCCGAAGTCGACCAGGTAGGTAGCGCCCTCGGCAGTGGTGGCCAGGTAGCCAGCTGCCTGGGCTTCGGCAAACAGTGGACCGTCATTGCACAGGTAAGGGTTCACGTAGCCGAGGAAACGCAATCCGCGCTCATGCAGGCTGCCGACCCAGGCCTGGTGGTCCGGGTAGCGCTCGGCGTTCCACTGCCAGTCCCAGAACAAGCGCTTGCCGAACGAGGTGATGCGCAACCCTTCCCAGTCTTCGCACCACAGTGCGCTGACTTTCGCACCCTCTTCGAGCGCGGTCTTCAGGTGCTGCTCCGCATGCTCTCGGCCGTTCTTCAGGCCGAGGATCGCCCCGTCGAGCACCCACTCCGGCAGCCGTGGCTGGCGGCCGAAATAGCGGCTCAACGCACCGACCAGATCGATGTAGCTGTCGCCGACGAAGAATTCCAGCGCCTCCGGTATCGCCCACACCTGCAGCTCGTGGAAATCGCCCTGGCGGAAGTCGAAATCGGCATAGGCGCAGGTGACCAGGTGCGCGCAATAGCGGCGCGAGGACATGAATGTCGGTTGCGGGTAATTGGTGTGGTAGTAGTCACCACCGGCATTGGCTTCGTTGTCGGCCTGCAAGGTCAGCCAGGTCGATTTGTCCCGGCCTACGCCCGGCTCGGAAGTCCACAGCGGGAAGTTGCGTCCGCGCAGGTTCAGATAGGACATCTGCTCGCCGCAGCCCCAGACCTGCTCATCCGCTTCGGCCGGCAGACGCAGCCACAGGCGGTTGCAACCTGGCTGCGGCGCCTGCATGAGCAGGCGCACGCGCTCGCCCTGGCAGTCCAGGCGCAGGGTCAGCAGCAGCGGCCCCTCGGCCCAGGCGCGCAGCTCGATCAGACCCGCCTGCGCATCGAGCCGGGCGTGGCGCAGGGCAACCCGCTCCTGCACGTAGTCACGGATGCGGAAATTGCCGCGCTGCATTTCAATATCGGCCTCGCCGTAGCCGGCAAACACCGCCGGCTGCAGCGGGCTGTGGCACCACAGCAGGCGCCCGTCCACTTCCAGGCGGATCTGCTCACCTGCCTGGTGCAGGTTCACGTTCTGGGGGATGGATACGCTATTCATCGTGGGTTGGTCTCATAGTCAGGCAGGGCATGGGTGACAGTCAGGTGTCGAAAACGGCGGCGGCACAGGGCAGCGCCGGCAAAGGCCAGCAGCCAGGTCAGCGCCAGCAGCGGCAGGTAGAGGCCGGAAGGTCCGCCGACACGGGCGACCCCCAGCGGTGAGAAGGTCAGGTAGATGGAAACCAGGGCTGCGAACAGCACCACACTGAAACTGCCGGCATGTCGCCATGGGGTAAGGTCCACGGTGCGCGCAGGGGTCGGCGAGACATACGGGGTAGCGCGGTCGAAGTGCTTGCGCAGCAGCACCAGCAAGGCCATCTCGATGGCGAACATGATGCCCATGACATGGATGAAGCTGATGCCCAGGCGTGTGTCGATCTTCAGCCCCAGCACCAGCACCGCGTAGCACACCGCATGCAGGCCAAGCACCAGTTTCGCCGGTGTCGCACCGCCACGGGCGCTGAAGAAACCGAACAGCATGATGGCAATGATCGGCATGTTGAAGAAGCCGGTGAAGCGGCGCAGTACCGCATAGATGCCTTCCGGGGTGTACATCAGCATCGGTGCCACCACCAGCGACACCAGTGCCGCAATCACACTGACGCGTTTGCCGAAGCGCACCAGCGCCTCGTCCGAGGCCATGGGCCGGATCGACTTGTAGAAGTCATAGGTCAGCAGCGTGGCCGTGCCATTGATGATCGCGTTGAAATGGCTCATCACGGTGCCGAAGATCACCGCCACGAAGAACCCTTTCATCCACCAGGGCATCAGCGCCGCGACCAGTGCCGGATAGGCCAGGTCCGAGTTGGCCAGTGGCTGGTCGCGGAACAGGTGCCAGGCGATCACCCCAGGCATCAGCATGGCCAGCGGCACCAGCAGCTTCAGGCAACCCGACAGCAGCACGCCCTTCTGGCCCTCGGCCAGGTTTCGGGCGGCCATGCTCTTCTGCACGATGGCCTGGTTGGTGCACCAGTAGAACAGGTTGGCGAAGATCATCCCGGTGAACACCGCGCCGAACGGCACCTTGTCTTCACTGCCGCCAATGGCGTTGAGCTTCTGTGGGTTGTCGTGCAACAGGGTCTGAGCACCGGACAACACGTCACCCTGCCCCAGCGTCCACAGGCCGATGATCGGAATCAGTATCACCACCACCAGCAAGCCGATGCCGTTGATGGTGTCTGACACCGCCACCGCCCGCAGCCCGCCCAGCACCGCATAGGCGGCGCCGATCACCCCGGTAGCGACGATCAGCAGGCTGATGGTGGCCGGGTAGGACCAGCCGAGAATGCCCTGCAGGTCGAAGATCTGGTTGAAGGTGATCGCCCCCAGGTACAGCGAGGCCGGGTTGAGCACCAAGGTGTAGGTGGCAACCATCAGCGCGCTGACCACCCGGCGCGTGGTGCGGTCGTAACGCTTCTCGATGAACTCCGGCAGCGTCGAAAAGCCGCCGCGCAGGTAGCGTGGCAGGAAGAACAGGGCCAGGGCGATCGTCGAAACGGCAGCAGTCGCTTCCCAAGCCATGGAACTTAGGTTGTGGGCGTAAGAGTCACCATTGAGGCCGACCAGTTGGTCGATCGACAGGTTGGTCAGCATCATCGAGCCGGCAATGAACCAGCCATTGAGGCCGCCGCTCGCCATGAAGTAACCATGGGCGCCGACGTCCTTGGCCTGGCGGGTGAACCGATAGGAGATCACTGCAACCAGCACAGTGAAAAACAGCATGCTCAGGAAGGTAAAAAGGGAAGTGCTCATTTTTATATTTGTTCTCCAACGCGGGTTGGGCAGCGTTGCAACGGCAAAATCGCAGCGCTGCAAAATTACCCGATGAGCTTATCGCAGGCAAAATCGTAGCGCTACGATTTTATTCGAAATGACACACTGATTTTCGAAAACGAACACCTGTGGGTCAACGAGGCGCTTTTGCGATTGACTTGGCATCGCCGCGCTCGCATGCTTTTGCCTTCGAAAAATGAGGTGGCGATGAGCGACAGATCAGACAGCGAAATCAGCATCGGCGAAGCACGCCGCCCCCGAGCCAGCCGGGTGACCATGGGTGTGGTTGCTGAACAGGCCAAGGTGTCCCCCAGCACGGTTTCGCTGTTTCTGCGTGATCCCGAAGCGGTCTCCAGCAAACGTGCAGAGCGAATCCGCCAGGCCATCGCCGACACCGGCTACACCATCAACCGTCTGGCCGGCGCACTGGCAGGCAACCACAGCCGGACAGTCGCCGTGATCGTGCCCTCGATGGTCAACGCGTTCTTCTCGGAAACCCTCAGCGCCATGCAGGAAGTGTTCGAGAGCCGTGGCTACCAGCTGCTGATCGGCAACAGCGACTACGACCCGGAACGTGAGCTGGAACTGCTGCGCGCCCACTTGTCCTGGTCGCCGTCGGCCCTGGTCGTCACCGGCAGTGACCACACTGCCGCCCGCCCGCTGCTCGAAGCCACCGGCATTCCGGTGGCACAGATGTGGGAGCTGGGCAACGACCCGTTCCACCTGCAAGTCGGCTTCTACCACGAGGCCGTCGGCGCGGCCCTGGCCGAGCACTTGTATGCCCAGGGGTTGGAGCGTTTCGTCTATGTCGGCACGCGCATGCACCTCGACCACCGCGCCCGTCAGCGTGCCGAAGGGTTCACTGCGTGGCTGGCCGACAAGGGGCAGACCGCGCAAGTGATCGCGCTGGAACAGAACACCTCGCAGGCCGAGCTCAGCGAAGTGTTCGATGAAATCGCCCGCCACGGCGACGGGCCACAAGGGCTGTGCTGCTCGAACGATGTGCTGGCCATCGCGGCACTGTTCGAAGCCCAGCGCCGCGGCATTGCCGTGCCGGAACAACTGGCGATCGCCGGCTTTGGCGACCTGCCACTGAGCAAGCTCAGCGCGCCGCGCCTGACCACCGTACGCCCCTACCCTGCCGAGATCGGGCGGACCGTGGCCAGCCAGCTGTTGACCTGGATTGAAGCGGGCACCCTCCCCGATCAACCCCAGGTCGTTGACCTGGGCTTCGAGTTGGTCGTGCGCGAGAGCAGTGTGCGCCAGTAACAGGCGCACGCAGTACCACCAGCCTGGCTAAGCGGCCACCAGCACCTTGCCGATCAGGCTCGCGCCTGCCAGCAGCAACAGGCCGAACACCGCCAGGCGCAGCACCCGCGGTGAAATGGCCAACGGGTGGCGGCGCATCCACCAGGTCAGCAGGAACACGATCGGCAATGCCTCCAGCGCGAGGTAGCCCGCCTGCAGCTCGAACCGGTGTGTCGCCACCACCACGCTCAGGCGCATCAAGGCATTGACCGCGAACACCACGATCAGCGTGTCGCGGATGACCTGCACGGCCAGTGGCTGGCGATAGAGCTGGTAGACCAACGGCGGCCCGGCGCTGGAAAACAGCCCGCCCATCACCCCGGAAACACTGGCATAAAAGGCGAAACCAACCCGCCCCGACATCTGCTGGCGACCTTGGGACTGCAGCACCAGCATGAAGCTGCAGACGATGATGGTGATGCCGAGGATGATCTCCAGCAGGTCTCGCTCATGCGTACCCAGCAATGACAGCAACTGCACGCCTCCCACGACGCCCACCAGGCTGCAGGTCAGCACCAGCAGTACGAGGCGGCGCGGCAGCTCCGGCCACTTGCGCACCATGACCAGCGCGTTGGCCAGTGTCAGAATCGAGCTCACGTTCGCCACGGTTTCCATGGGCGCCAGGCCTAACATGCCCGTCAGCCCCAGCAACAACAGGCCGAAAGCAAAGCCGGTGGCGTTCTGGGCAAAGGTGGCGACGACGACACACAACATGAAACCAAAATGCTGCCACAGCTCCATCACTGCGCGCCCTCACGCACCGGGTGCAGCACCCGGCCGGTGGCAAACAGCGCTGCCAGGTTGGCAAGCACCCTGTCGGCCATGGCCTGACGTGTTTCCTGGGTGCCACTGGCCACATGCGGCGACAGCACAACCGTATCCAGTTCACGCAAGGCGGCAGGCACGTGCGGCTCATCCGCAAACACGTCCAGTGCCGCCCCGGCAATCCGGCCGTTGCTCAGCGCCTCGATCAGGGCAGGCTGATCCACGACCGAGCCCCGCGCCACGTTGACCAGCATCCCATTGGCGCCCAGTGCCTCCAGCACCTGCTGGTTGACCAGCCCGTCGGTGGCAGTGCCACCGGGCACAGCCAGCACCAGGAAATCACTGCGCTCGGCCAGTGCCAGCAACGACTCGTGGTAGGCGTATGTCAGCTGCGGCTTTGGCCTACGGCTCGAATAGCTCACCTGCATGCCAAAGGCGCTGGCACGCCGGGCAATGGCCTGGCCGATCGGCCCCATGCCAAGGATGCCGCACCTTTTGCCGCCCAGCGCGGTGGTCAGACCAAAGCGCTCTGCACCCCAGCGCCCGGCTCTGACGAAGCGGTCAGCCACCACCACTTGCCGGGCGACGGCCAGCAGCAGGGCCATGGCGGCGTCGGCCACGCAATCGTTGAGCACATCCGGTGTGTTACTGACCTGGATACCCCGGGCGCTGGCTGCTTTCAGGTCGACGGCGTCGGTACCCACACCGAAGCAGACGATGGCGCGCAAGGCCGGTAACTGCTCGATCAGGTTCGCGCTGGCACCGTGCACTCCCGTGGTCACCACCGCCTGCACGTGTTCGCCCTGCTCGGCCAGCAGCGCGGCAGGCGAATCGCAGCGCCACAGATCTAGTAGCCGATAGTGCTGCTCAAGCTGTGACTGCAAGGCAGGCAGCAGTGGGCCAACGGTCAGCACCCACGGTCTTGCATCAGACATCACGATTCTCTCTCTTGCCAGGTATAGCTGCGGTCAGTTCAAGGCGACGCAGCGGGCCGACCACCACCAGGTAACTGAACATCGCCAGCAGCGCATTGGCCGCAACGAACACCAGTGCCATGTTGAACGAACCGGTGGCCTGCACGATGAAGCCAATGATGATGGGGGTGGTGATGCCACCGATGTTGCCGAAGGTGTTGAACAGCCCGGCCGTCACCCCTCCGGCCTGCCGTGGCGCGGCGTCGGCCATGACCGCCCAGCCCAGTGAGGCGAAGCCTTTGCCGAAGAAGGCGAACGCCATGATCGCAATGACCATCCAGGGCAAGGACACGTAGTTGCAGATGATCATGCTGGTGGAGGCCAGCAGCCCGACGATGATCGGCACCTTGCGCGCCAGGCTCAATGAGCCGGTCTTGCGCATGATGCCGTCGGAACAGAGGCCGCCAAGCAGGTTGCCGACGAAACCGCAGATCGCCGGGATCGAGGCCAGGAAGCCGGCCTGCAGGATCGACATGCCGCGCTCCTGCACCAGGTAGATCGGGAACCAGGTGGTGAAGAAATAGGTAATGGTGGAGAAGCAGTAGTGGCCGATGTAGATCCCCACCATCATCCGGCTGGTCAGCAACCCCTTGAGGATCGCAGGCAGTTTCAGTGCGCCGTCGGCTTTGCGCTGCTTGCCGAGGTGGGCATCCATGTCGACCACCGCACCGCCTTCACGCAGGTAGTCCAGCTCGGCCTGATTGATACGCGGGTGTTCCAGGGGCGAATGCACCTTGCGTACCCAGACCCAGGCCATGATGAACCCCAGCACGCCCATCATCAGGTACACCGAACGCCAGCCATAGGCGTGGATCAGCCAGCCGCTGATCGGCGCGAACAGCACGATCGCGAAATACTGGCCGGAGTTGAAGATCGACGAAGCCGTGCCCCGCTCACTGGCCGGGAACCATGAGGCGACCATCCGGCTGTTGCCCGGTGCCGCAGGCGCTTCGGCCAGGCCCACCAGAAAGCGCAGGGCAAAGAATGCCGTCACCACCAGGCTGACGTTCGAGCCGCCGTTGAACGCCTGGACCAACGTCAGCAGCGACCAGCAGAAAATGCTGACGGCATAGGTGCGCTTGGAACCGTAGCGGTCCAGCAGCCAGCCACCGGGTAACTGGCCCAGCACATAGGCCCAGGCGAACGCCGAGAATATCCAGCCGATCTGCACCGGGCTGAGCGCGAACTCCCCCTGGATGGCGGAGCCGGTGATCGACAGGATGCCGCGGTCGCCGTAGTTCAGCGTCGACACGAGGAACAGGATGAGAATGATCCAGTAGCGCGTGCGTGAAGGCGTCGCTGTTGCCGCGGTGCTGGCCGCGACGTGGCCGGAAATGGGTGCCTGATTCATCGAGAGTCCTTCCGGCGCGCGATGGCGCCGGTTTGTTGTTCTTGTAGGGATGCTCAATCGGCTACCGCAACACGGAGGTAGCCTACGCTGGGTGCAACGGTAGCGGTCAGTAGGCTGTCGCTACCGCTTCGGGCGCCTGGCGGCCTTTCAGGGCGACCAGCAGTTCATTGGCCTTGCTCATCATCATCGCCATATCCGAGGCCACGGCGGCGAAGGCGTAGCCCTGCTCCAGGTAGCTGCCGACCAGCTCCGGCGTGCCGCCGACGATGCCGATGGGCATGCCGATGGCTTTGCAGCGCACGATCGCATCGCTGATCATGGCCTGGATATCAGGGTGCGCCGGGTTGCCGATATGGCCACAGACACTGGACAGGTCACCTGGGCCGAGGAACAGCGCATCGACACCCGGCACGGCTGCGATTTCCTCGAGGTTGGCCAACGCGGTGGCGGTCTCGATCTGCAGGATGCAGCACACCGAATCATTGGCCTGCTGGCCATAGCCCTTCCAGGTGCCGTAGCGGCTGGCGCGGTGCACGGCTGCGAAGCCGCGGGTACCCATCGGTGGATACTTGACCGCGCTGACTGCTGCTCTGGCCTGCTCGGCATTCTCCACGAACGGCACCATCACATTGGTCGACCCCAGGTCCAGTGCGCGCTTGAGCAGCACCGGATCATTGGCGGCCACTCGCACGATCGGCTGCGCACCGGTGTATTGGATGGCCTGCAGGATGTGCCAGAGGTCGCGGAACTCGATCGGTACGTGCTCCATGTCCACGAGCAGCCAGTCGAAGCCTGCGTAACCCAGCGCTTCTGCCGTGCTGGGCGATGCAGACATGAGCCACGTACCGAGCGGTGCAGATTGGCGTTTCAGCAGAGGGGTGAAGGTGGGGGGCGTGACAGCAGTGGACATGGCGACCTCCTGAGGGTTGATCAACCAGCGCTACGAAGCAAAATCGTAGCGCTACGATTTTTCCAGAGAGCCTACTGGATTATTAATCGCAGCGCTACGATTTTATCCGCTTGGCTCCTCTGAACCCGTGTCAGACGCCCGAAATTTGGAGGGCCAGAGGTCAGTACGAGCCAGCCGGAACCTGTCACTCGCCTTCACAGTCAATGTTCACAGATAACGGTGAGCATCGGCTTTGCCTGATAGCGGGGCTTGCCATTGCCAATCACGCATTTGGCTTGTCCGAGGTATCGTGCTTGAACACAAAGCCCCTCCCCTCACAACGGCGCGCTCTGGACTGGCTGAACTTCTTCTTGGCCGACGTGCGCGACGGGCTCGGCCCTTACCTGGCCATCTACCTGCTTGCCGTGCACCATTGGCAACCGGCCGAAATCGGCCTGGTGATGAGCCTGGCGGGCATCACGGCATTGCTGGCGCAAACGCCAGCCGGAGCGCTGATCGACAGCACCAAGGCCAAGCGCGCAGTGGTGGTCGCCGCCGCCCTGCTGGTGACCGGTAGTTGCCTGCTACTGCCGTGGCTATCGTCATTCGCTGCAGTGGCCATTACGCAGGCGGTCGGTGCCCTGGCGGGTTCGGTATTCGCGCCGGCAATCGCCGCCATCTCGCTGGGCATCAGCGGCCCCAAGGCATTCACACGCCGAGTGGGCCGCAACGAAACGTTCAACCACGCCGGCAATGCCTGCTCGGCCTTGCTGGCAGGAGGGTTGGCCTACCTGTTCGGCCCGGTGGTGGTGTTCTACCTGATGGCCTTCATGACCGTGGCCAGCATCGTGGCCGTGGCCCAGTTAGACGCCGCAGCCATCGACCACCAGTTGGCACGTGGCCTCGACCACGGCCCCGGAGGTGATGACCACCCTGCCGGGTTGAAGCTGCTGCTGCACAACCGCACCCTGCTGGTATTCGCCGTGTGTTGCGCGCTGTTCCATCTGGCCAACGCGGCGATGCTACCGCTGGTAAGCCAGAAGCTGTCGCAGATTGATCTGCGCCTCGCCACGCCGCTCACCTCTGCCTGCATCGTCGCGGCGCAGTTGGTGATGGTGCCGATGGCGTTGCTGGTAGGGGCCAAGGCCGAGCATTGGGGACGCAAGCCGTTCCTGCTGGCCGGCTTTCTCATCCTGCCGCTGCGAGGTGTGCTTTACATGGTTTCCGACAACCCGTTCTGGCTGGTGGGTGTGCAACTGCTCGACGGCATCGGCGCGGGCATTTTCGGTGCGTTGTTCCCGATCGTGGTCAAGGACTTGACCGAAGGTACCGGACGATTCAATGTCAGCCTAGGCGCGCTGACGACGGTATTCGGGGTGGGTGCTGCGTTGAGCCCTGGGATTGCCGGGCTGGTAGTCCAGAACGCTGGCTACGATACGGCATTCCTGACCCTGGCGGCCATTGCCGGGGCCGCCTTCATACTGGTGCTGGTAGCGCTTCCGGAAACCCTCCCAGGCGCTTCGCCGTCGCCCTCGTCTACGCCTAAGCCCAAGCCTGCTGGACACTGAACACCCCATGCCTGTCAGCGAAAATGCATCGATCATCTGGGCCGTCGCGGCCCGGGAAGCGGTGAAACTCATTCTGTTAAATTTCTGAGCCTTAACCCTACTTGTGCCTGATCAGCATAAAACCAAGACTGACCATGTAAGGATTATTCCTTACCGTTCAATCTGTATATCCGGGAGAACGCTCATGCCTGCCATCCACGAAATCGCCACGTTGAGCTCAAAGGGGCAGGTCACACTGCCCAAATCCGTTCGCCAGCTTTTGAGCATTGACGCTGGTGGCAAGATTGCATTCGACGTACGTGGGGGTGAAATCGTGGTCAGCCGCGTAGAAACCACCCACGAAGACCCTGCCATCGGAGCGTTCCTGGGTTTGCTGGAGGCTGATATCCGAGGAGGCCGCAACCTCACCACTTTGCCGAAAGGCTTGGCGCAAACCATGCTCGCCAACGCAAATCACTGCGTAAACCTCGATGAAGATATCGATGGTGAGGTCGCGATCTGATGCTGCGACATGACTGGACACTGTTGTTCCATGAAGGTGTGACTCTACAGCTACGCAAATTGCAAGATGCCGCCGCCCGGGCCGAGCAGAACGACCTGCAAGGTTTTGAGAGCAACGCCAACGCGGGCATTGAGCCATCTGATCATGGAGGCTGTGCCTGCCGACCCGGGCCGTGATGAGTTCCGCCAAGGCAACACGCTGGGCACCGCCTACAGACATTGGCGCCGCGCAAAAATCGGCAGGCGCTTTCGGCTGTTCTTTCGCTACGACTCAAGGTCCAAGGTCATCGTCTATGCATGGGTCAACGACGAAAATACCTTAGGTACAACCAAGGCCCGGGTGTGGCGCAAATGGGAAACCCTGTACAACCCGCAGAATAACGCGTCTTCTGCCCCCTCAAGGAATTGCTCATGCTGTATGTAGTCATGCTCGGTGGCCGCCACCCACGGGCCAGTATCGAGGTACACGATGTGCTGTTCGCGCAGGCAGATTCCCTGCAGCAAGCGTACCCGCAATTGCGCGAAGGCTGGTTCGGCAGCCGTGCAGGCCTGCACATCGACTCGTGGCTGGAAGTTGACGGTATCGATCACTACCGTGTCACGTTCAGCCAGCTGGCCCCAGGCCCGGATGACCCGCGGCTGTTCTTCATCAACCTGGGCGGCTACGAGCCGCAGGTATTTGGCGAGGCGCACCGCTACCTGCTGATAGTGGCGAGGGACAAGGCCCAGGCCAAGCAACTGGGCAAGCAACGCATGCAGGCAGGCTGGCGCAAGCCGCATACCGATGCAGTACTGGAAGTTGACGATTGCCTGCCAGTCGACCTGGTGGGCGGGCGCTATGTGCACTTGATCGAAGGTGAACATGGCGGGTCGCGTCAATACAGCGACTATATCCTGCTCTGAGGTTCGCACACCGCGCTAACGGCTGCCAGCTCGTGGAGCGGCACTGAACTGAGAGGATCATTTTTTTACGCCTTTTTTACGACCAGACGGTTTACCTGAATGGATACTGATCGCGCGATGCTCAGGGATGGCATGCGCATCTATTCGACCGTGCAGAGAAACAGTTCGTGACCCAGACCGCCATCGCAGCAAACCACCCCCATCCCAGCAAAACTACCGGCATCGGCATGCTCGTCGCCGCCGTCGGTGTGGTCTACGGCGACATCGGCACCAGTCCGCTGTACACCCTCAAAGAAGTATTCGCAGGCCATTACGGCGTACAGGCCAACACCGCCGGGGTGCTTGGCGTGCTGTCGCTGGTGTTCTGGTCGCTGATCTGGGTGGTTTCACTCAAGTACGTGCTGTTCATCCTGCGGGCCGACAACCAGGGTGAGGGGGGCATCATGGCCCTGACCGCGCTGGCGCACCGTGCTGCGGCGCCCTACAAGCGGCTTGGCCAGATACTGGTGCTGCTCGGTCTGTTCGGCGCCGCGCTGTTCTATGGCGACAGCATGATCACGCCGGCAATCTCGGTGTTGTCGGCTGTAGAGGGGTTACAGCTCGCCTTTGACGGCATCGAGCACTGGGTCGTGCCGCTGTCAGTGGTGGTGCTGGTGGCGCTGTTCCTGATCCAGAAGCACGGTACCGCACGGATAGGTATCCTGTTCGGGCCGGTCATGGTGCTTTGGTTTGTGGTTCTCGGTGCGTTGGGCATCTATGGCATCGTGCAGCGGCCCGAGGTGCTGCAAGCGCTGAACCCGATTTGGGCGGTGAAGTTTTTCTTGCTTCATCCAGGTATGGGCGTCGCCATCCTTGGCGCGGTGGTACTGGCGCTCACGGGTGCTGAGGCGTTGTATGCAGACATGGGGCACTTTGGCCGCAAACCCATCGCACGCGCCTGGTTCATGCTGGTACTGCCCGGGCTGGTGCTCAACTACTTCGGCCAAGGCGCGCTTATCCTTGGCAATCCGCAAGCCGTCCGCAACCCGTTCTACCTGCTGGCACCTGAGTGGGCACTGCTGCCCATGGTAGGGCTGGCCACCCTGGCTACCATCATCGCCTCCCAGGCGGTCATTTCCGGCGCGTTCTCCCTGACGCGCCAGGCCATTCAGCTGGGCTATGTGCCGCGTATGTTCATTCAGCACACGTCCAGCGAGGAGCAAGGGCAGATTTACATCGGCATGGTGAACTGGGCGCTGATGGTCGGCGTAGTGCTGCTGGTAATCGGCTTCGAGTCATCCGGCGCGCTGGCGGCGGCCTACGGCGTTGCGGTAACCGGCACCATGCTGATTACCACCTTGCTGGCCTCGGCGGTGGTCCTGCTGCTGTGGAAGACGCCACGCTGGCTGGCGATTCCTGCATTGCTCATGTTCCTGCTGGTGGACAGCCTGTATTTTGCCGCCAACGCCCCGAAGATCCTCCAGGGCGGTGCATTCCCGGTGATCGCGGGCGTGGCACTTTTCATATTGATGACCACCTGGAAGCGGGGGCGCCGGATGATCGTCGAGCGGCTGGACGAGAGTTCACTGCCTCTGGATCTGTTCATCGCCAGCCTGCAGGCTCAGCCGCCGCACCGGGTGAGCGGTACGGCAGTTTTCCTTTCTGCCCGGCCCGAAGCTGTCCCCCACGCGCTGCTGCATAACCTGCTGCACAACCAGGTGCTGCATGAGCAGGTGGTCTTGTTGACCGTGGTCTTTGAGGATGAGCCACGGGTCAGCGCTGGCCAGCGCTGTGAGGTCGAGGCATTTGGTGGGGGATTCTTCCGCATGAACCTGCACTTCGGCTTCATGGAGGAGCCCAACGTGCCGTTGGCGTTGAGCCGATGCCAGCAAGCTGAACTCCAGTTCGGCCCTATGCAAACGACTTATTTCCTGAGCCGTGAGACCGTCATCGCAGGCAAGCAGATGGGCATGGCGCGCTGGCGAGAGCACCTGTTCGCATTCCTGCTCAAGAATGCCAACAGCAATCTCAAGTACTTCCAGCTGCCGCTTAACCGAGTGATCGAGCTTGGCACTCAGGTCGAGATGTGAGATGCCTGCCTCAGCCATGACGCCATACGTGCCCTACGACAAAGCGAAGGCAACGGGGCAACCCCCTGGCTCAAACGTCAAGGGCACCGCGATGCAAGGCGTTCAGCATGCGCGCGGCGTCAGCGCCTCCCTCGTCCAGCAGGCATAGCGGGATTCCGCCCAGGACGGGTTGCGAATCGGCCAGGCCCTCGCCTATCAAGGCCAGCGGGCATGCGATTTCCATCTGCAACGAGCGCAAGCGCTTGGCCAAGGCGGGGTTCACCGGCGCCTGGACTTTTATCACCAGTGCCGCAGGCTGCATGGCCGCACACACGATGGGGAGCTCTTCAAGTGGCTGCCCGCAACCGAGCACGTCGATGCGCTGTAGCTCGCTGCTCAACAGGAGCCCGGCGCACAACACACTGAGTTCAGCTTGCCCCTCGTTACCGGCCAGCAAGACCTGCGGCGCGTCGACCTGGTTCATTTGCAGACGCAGCAACAAGCGGGCGCGCAAGAACGTGTCGAGAAACAACCATTGGCTACGCTGGCCGGGCGCTGTACCTGAAGCCAGGTCATGCCACACTGGCATCAGCACTTCACGCAGCACGGTGGCCTTGGGCAGGAGTGTGAACAACTGACCATGGATCCCCTCCAGTGCCGGCCGATCGAATGCCTTGGTTGCACGCGCAACGGCCGCGCGCCAATCGTCAAAGGCCGAATGCTGCTGCACAGACGCCTCAGGCTGGGCGGCGAGCAGATCACCGACCTTGCTGACGGACAGGCCGTTTGCCGTCCAGCGCAAGATGTCGCGTATGCGCTGAACATCCCGCGCCGTGTACAGGCGATGGCCACCCTCGGTACGCTGCGGGCGTATCAACCCGTGGCGCCGCTCCCAGGCACGCAGGGTCACCGGATTGATGCCGGTCAAGCTGACAACATCGCGCATAGGTAGCAAATCGGGTGGGGTAGCGTCTGTCATAACGAGGGGATATCCGAGTGGTAGGCCATTCTAAACCCATATGCACCTTCTGCGGCGAGCCGCCTTGGTTCATCATGCAACAAACAGCGCCGATACCTTCTGCACAGAAGCTACGCTGCGCATATCGCATATGAAACGCCAGTAGGTGGGCCCTATGATCACCGCGAAACTCCTGCAACTGATGGTCGAGCATTCCAACGATGGCATCGTCGTCGCCGAGCAGGAAGGCACTGAAAGCATCCTGATTTACGTCAACCCCGCTTTCGAGCGCCTCACGGGCTATCGCGCCGACGATATCCTCTATCAGGACTGCCGTTTTCTTCAGGGCGAGGACCATGACCAGGAAGGACTGGCAAACATCCGCGAGGCGATCCGTGAAGGCCGCCCCTGCTGCCAGGTGCTGCGCAACTACCGCAAGGACGGGAGCCTGTTCTGGAATGAGTTGTCCATCACGCCCGTGTACAACGAAGCGGACCAGCTGACGTACTACATCGGCATTCAGCGTGACGTCACAGCGCAGATATTCGCCGAAGAAAAGGTACGCGAGCTGGAGGCTGAAGTGGCTGAACTACGCGGGCAACTGGGCCAGACCGAGGGCTGACAAAAACCTGTACAAGATTTTCTAGCTGTATAGATTAATGCTTGAGTTTCAGCTATACCTGTACAACAAACCCATTTTGTACAGGATTGCCTGGAGCCCAGCATGTCAGCATACCTACAGCAATTCGCCGAGCGCTTCGCCAGCCTCGATGGGGCTAACCTCGACACACTGGAAGAACTGTACAGCGAAGATGTCACCTTTCGTGACCCACTGCATCACATACAGGGGCTGCAGGCCCTGCGCGCCTATTTCGAGCAGTTGTATGCCAACGCCAGGGATATCCGCTATGCCATCACCAGCGCCGACGAGGTAAGGCCCGGGCAGGGCTACCTGCGCTGGACACTGCAGTTTTGCCACCCACGCCTGGCCAGGGGTCAACCGATCACGTTGCAGGGGTGTAGCTGCCTGCATTGGCGCGACCGCGTGCATTTTCACCAGGACTATTTCGACGCCGGTGCCCTGCTTTACGAACACCTCCCCCTCATGGGTGGTGCAATCCGCTGGCTCAAAGGCAGGCTGGCATGAGCCGCTGCTGGTTGACCGGCGCAAGCAGCGGTATCGGTGCCGCACTCGCCCACATCCTTCTGGAGCAAGGCCACCAGGTTGCCTTGGGCGGGCGTCATGCCGATCGCCTTGCCCCTCTGGCCGAACAGTTTCCGGGGCAGGTATTACTGGCCATCGGCGATCTTGACAACCCGGAGCAGGTCGCCGCGATCGCCGAGCGGATCGAGCAAGCCTGGGGTGGGCTGGACATGGCCATTCTCAATGCCGGTACGTGCGAATACCTGGAGCCGGGCCACTTCGATCCTGCGTTGGTTGAGCGTGTAATGCGCACAAACCTGCTGGGTGTCAGCTACTGCCTGGCGGCGGCCGTGCCCTTGCTTCGCACCGGCCAGCGCCCCCACCTGGTGGTAATGGGCAGTTCGGTGACCTGGCTGGCCCTGCCCCGCGCCGGCGCCTACGGTGCGTCCAAGGCTGCGGTGCGCTACCTGGTGGAGTCACAGCGAATCGACCTGGCTCGCGAGGGGATCGCGGTCACCTTGGTCAGCCCTGGCTTCGTCGACACGCCACTGACACGTCGCAACGATTTCCCCATGCCGCAGCTGTGGACTGCACAGCGCGCCGCGCGGCATATCGCCACGCGCCTGCCCCGGCAGCCTCTGGAAATCAACTTCCCCGGTCTTTTCACCCTGGTATTGCGCCTGGCAGGGGCGTTACCCGCGCGCCTGCGCTTGGCACTCGGCCAACGCCTCGCCCGTCATGAACAGGAATGATGATCCATGCGTATCGCAATCATCGGCAGTGGCATCGCGGGGCTGACCTGCGCCCATCTGCTGTCACGCAAGCACGAAGTAACGGTTTTCGAAGCCGAGCAATGGATCGGAGGGCACACGCATACCCTCGATGTGGTCTGGAAGGGCCAGCGCCATGCAATAGATACCGGCTTCATCGTGTTCAACGACTGGACCTACCCCAACTTCATACGCTTGCTTGACCGGCTCAAGGTCACCTCACAGCCGACCGAAATGAGTTTTTCCGTGCACGATCCGATCACTGGGCTGGAATACAACGGTCACGATCTGAACACACTGTTTGCCCAACGCCGTAACCTGGTTTCCCCAGGTTTCTGGGGCATGATACGGGATATTCTGCGCTTCAACCGCCAGGCGCTGGCCGACCTGGACAACCAGCGCATCGATGCAGACACCACCCTGGGCGCCTACCTTCAGACACAGCGCTACGGGCAACGCTTCATCGACCACTACATCGTGCCGATGGGGTCGGCGATCTGGTCGATGTCGCGGGCAGACATGCTGTACTTCCCGCTTGAGTTCTTCGTGCGCTTCTGTCGCAACCACGGCTTGCTGTCGGTCAACCAACGTCCACAGTGGCGGGTAATTGAAGGCGGTTCACGCAGCTATGTCGCGCCGCTGTGCCGACCGTTTGCTGAACGCATACGGCTCAGCTGCAAGGTATCCCGGGTCAGCCGCGATGAGGGAGGCGTGACGCTGGTGAGCGCGGCCGGCAGCGAACGCTTCGACAATGTGGTGTTCGCCTGCCACAGCGACCAGGCTCTGGCCCTGTTGGAAACCCCAACCATGCAGGAGCGTGCGGTACTCGGCGCCATCGGCTACGCCAGCAACGATGTGGTGCTGCACACCGATACCCGCCTGCTGCCACGCCGCAAGAGCGCCTGGGCCAGCTGGAACTACCGCCTGGGCGGCCCAGAGCAAGCGCCCGCCGCGCTGACCTACAACATGAACATCCTGCAAGGTATCCAGGCACCGACCACCTTCTGCGTAAGCCTCAACCAGACCGCATTGATAGACCCGGCGCAGGTGATCGCGCGCTTCCAGTATGCCCATCCGCAGTACAGCATTGCCGCATCCGCCGCACAGGCATGCCAGGCACAACTACAGGGCCAGCAGCACAGTTACTTCTGTGGTGCCTATTGGGGCAACGGCTTTCATGAGGACGGGGTGGTCAGCGCGCTGAAAGTGGCTGCGCATTTCGGAGAGCAATTGTGAACAGCAGCCTTTGCCTGGGCTGGATCAGCCACCGTCGGCTGACGCCGCGGCTGCATGCTTTCCGCTACCGGATTGGCATGTTCTACCTGGACCTGGACGAACAAGCCTGGTTGATGGGCCTGTCACGCTGGCTTGGGCGCTGGCGCCTCGCGCCGCTGTGCTGGCGCGAGACCGACTACCTGCCAGCCCAGACCCGCCACGGTGAAACCCTGGCACAGGCCGCACGCTTGCTGGTGTGTCAGGCCACTGGGCATATGCCCGAAGGCCCGGTACGGCTGCTCACGCAACTGCGTTGCTGGGGGCTGTCGTTCAACCCGGTGAGCTTCTATTTCTGCCACGACCGCGACGGCTGCCTGACGGCAATCCTGATGGAGGTGCGCAACACCCCGTGGCGTGAGCGTTTTCATTACGTCCTGCCGGTGCAAGAAGACCTTGCCAAGCGGTTCACCGTGGCCAAGGCCTTCCATGTTTCACCGTTCATGCCGTTGGACATGGACTATCACCTGCGCTTTTTCCTGAGCGCGGACCATGTACGCATCCACATGCAGAACTGGCAAGACGGCCGCAAGGTGTTCGAGGCCGACCTCGCCCTGCACCGTCAGCCACTGGATGGAACCGCGCTACGCCGGTATGTCATGACCTTCCCATGGATGAGCCTGCGCACTGTCTCGGCCATCTACTGGCAAGCGCTACGCCTGTTACTCAAACGCACCCCCGTGCATGACCACACCACCCGCCAGAATGACCTGGCGCTCGGCCAACCTTGCGAGGATCCTGAAGATGTCAAATCCCACACTGAGCGTTAGCAAGTTCGCAGGCCTTGCCCCCTTGCTCGGCGGGCTGGCACGAAGCGCCGTGCTCGCCCAGCTGGGCAAGCTGCGCCACGGCCACCTGCGCCTGCTCAGCCACGGGCAGCAGTGGAGTTTCGGTGATGTCGACAGCCCGTTGCAGGCCGAGGTGGAGATCCTCGATGACGCCTCCTGGAGCCTGATCGCCGGCAATGGTTCGATCGGTGCTGGCGAGGCCTACATCCACGGCTATTGGCGAAGCCCCGACCTGGCGCTGGTGACCCGCCTGTTTGTCGCCAACCTTGAGGTGCTCGACGCGCTCGAGGGTGGCCTGGCCCGTTTCGGCCGCCCTGCCCTGCGGCTTCTGCACCGGCTCAACCGCAACAACAAACGCGGTGCCCGGCGCAATATCCTCGCCCATTACGATTTGGGCAATGCCCTGTTCGAGCGGCTGCTGGACCCCACCATGATGTATTCGGCGGCCCAATTCCAACATGCTGGGCAAACACTGGAGCAAGCCCAGTTGCACAAGCTGGAGCGCATCTGCCAGAAGCTTGAACTGCACCCCGACGATCACCTGCTGGAAATCGGCAGCGGCTGGGGCAGCCTGGCAATCCACGCGGCCACCCGTTACGGCTGCAGGGTCACTACCACAACAATCTCCGAGGCACAGTACAGCCATACCCTGGCGCGCGTTCAGGCCCTGGGGCTGAACGCGCGCGTGAAGGTGCTGCGCGAAGACTACCGCGACCTGCAAGGCACCTTCGACAAACTGGTTTCGATCGAAATGATCGAGGCAGTCGGCCATCGTTACCTGCCTGTGTATTTCCGCCAGTGTGCCTCGCTCCTCAAGCCCGACGGCCTGATGCTGCTGCAGGCGATCACCATCCGCGACCAGCGCTACGCCCAGGCACGGCGCTCGGTCGACTTCATCCAACGCTATATTTTCCCAGGTGGCGCCCTGCCTTCGCTCAGCGTGTTGCTGGACACCGCCAGCCGCCACACCGCACTCAACCTGGTGCACATGGAGGATTTCGGCCAGGACTATGCCCTCACCCTGCAGCACTGGCGTGAAAACCTGCGCCAGGCGCGCACAGCACTGATGGACCTGGGCTACGACGACATGTTCCAGCGCCTGTGGGAGTTCTACCTGTGTTACTGCCAGGGCGGTTTCGAGGAGCGCACTATCGGCGTTGCGCACCTGCTGTGGGCAGCGCCACTGGCTCGGCGCGCCCCCTTGCCTGACGGTGCCTGATGCCCGGGCGCTGGCTGGTCGCCAATGCCGTCTGGTTACAGGCTGGCTGGTGGATCTGCGTGCTGGGCGCCGAACGCCCGTGGCTATTGCTGCTGGTGATTGCAGGTGTGGTGGTGCACCTGCGCCTCTGCCCGGACGTCAACGCCGAGGTCAAGGCGCTGTTGCGCGTCTCCTTGGCCGGGTGTGTACTCGACAGCGCGCTGGGGGCGCTGGGCGTGTTCGGTTTCGACGCCTGGCCGCTGCCACTGTGGCTGGCGCTGCTGTGGCTGGTGCTGGCCAGCGGCATGCGCCACAGCCTGGCATGGGCCGGCAGGCGCTGGCAGCTCGGTGCGCTGCTGGGCGCATTGGGTGGCCCACTGGCCTATGTAGGCGGTGCAAGATTTGCGGATGTCGCCCTGCCATTTGGCGCGCTGCAAACCGGCCTGCTACTGATGCCGATCTGGGCCTTGGCCCTGCCCCTGCTCGCGCGCCTCGCGGCGCGGCGCTGACCTGCGGCATCGCTCGGAGCAATAGCGCACCTGCTCCCAACAGCGAGCCCAGCGCTTGCGCCAGTTGAACGGCCGACCACACACCACGCAGACCTTGCTGGGCAAAAGGCTCTTTTTCATAGCGGCTGCTGCGCATCGAGCCGCGCCAACAGCGCCTGGCCACGCTGCCACACGGCGTCGCGCCGGCTAGCCGTCATACCATCAAGGCTGCGATAGACCAGGGTCAAACGCGGGTTCGTCGACAGCAGCGGACGATGGCGGATGAGAAAATGCCAGTACAGGGCATTGAACGGGCAGGCATCGTTCTCACTGACATGATCGACCTTGTAACTGCAAGCCTTGCAATGATCGGACATGCGCTGAATGTAACGACCACTGGCGCAGTACGGCTTGGACCCCAGGTAGCCGCCGTCGGCGTGCATCACCATGCCAAGCGTGTTGGGCAGCTCGACCCAGTCGAAGGCATCCATGTAAACCGCCAGGTACCACTCGCAAATCGCGGTGGGTAAGATACCGGCCAGCAAGGCGAAGTTGCCGGTCACCATCAGCCGCTGGATATGGTGCGCGTAGCCCAACCGCAGGGTCTGCCCGATGGCTTGCTCCATGCAGCGCATGCGGGTGCGCCCGGTCCAATAGAATTCAGGTAACGCTCGGTCGTTGCCCAGGTGATTGAGCCCGGCATACTCCGGCATGCGCAGCCAGTAGATACCGTGCACATACTCGCGCCAGCCGATCAACTGGCGAATGAAGCCTTCAGCTGCATTAAGCGGCACCCGCCCCTCGCGCCAGGCCTTGTCGACCTCCTCACACAGACATCGCACATCCAGAAGCCCAATGTTGAGCGCCGCACTGATGCGCGCATGGAACAGGTACGGCTCGCCCTCGGCCATTGCATCCTGGTAGTCGCCGAAAGCCGCCAGGCCAAAATCCAGAAAGTGCTGCCACAGCTGCTGTGCCTCGGCATGGGTCACGGGGTAGTCAAAGCCGTCGATGTCCCCGTAGTGGTCGCTGAAGCGCCGACGTACCAGGGCGACCACCGCTGCCGTGATCCCGTCCTGCGCAAAATGCGCAGCGAACGGCCCACGCAACTGGCGAGGTAATGGCTTGCGGTTGTCACCGTCAAAATTCCAGGCCCCACCTGCAGGGCCGTCGGCCTCCATCAGCAGGCCGGTTCGCTTGCGCATGCCACGGTAGAAGTGCTCCATACGCAGCTGACGACGCTCATGGGCCCAGCGCGCAAAGGCTTCGCGGGAGCACAGAAAACGCGTGTCGCGATGCCACACGAGGGGCAATGCGGCATCACGCAAAGCCTGCTCCAGGCGCCACTCCCCGCACTCGGTCAGGTGAACGTGCGTGGCGCCCAGTGCCTGTTGCCAGCGCTGCAATTCGCCCACGATGCTGCCGCTGTTGCCGTCAGCATCGAGCTCGACATACTGCACCTGCCAACCCCGTTCACGCAGGGCCTGGGCAAAGTGCCGCATGGCGCTGAAGATGAGCACGATCTTGAGCGGATGATGCGGCACGTAGCGGGCCTCACCCTCCACTTCCGCCATCAGAACAGCATCGCGGGCGGGATCAAGGGCAGCCAGGCTGGCCAGGTCGAACGACAGCTGGTCACCCAGCACAAGGCCCAGGCGCATCGTTCAGGCTACCACTGGCTGGTGAGCGTTACCGGTACGCGCAGCGGCGCAATGGGGCCGTCACGTTGCCCGCACATCTCATCATGCACCACCTGCTGTACCAACATGCAAGGCACGGGTGGCAGGTCGGCCAACAGCTGCCGCAGCTCGGTAGTGGAGCGCACGCGAACGGGCTGCCCATGGGCATCGCTCAATGTCACGGGGCCGGCGTCGGTCAAGGCGCGCAGGAGGTAGAAGCCACCTTCCAGCGACAGCAGTTCAAGTTCCTTTGCTTCGCCGGTCGAAACCAGCTGGGTAAGCGCGATCAGGTTCATGGTGTGCCCTCTGGCAGGCGGCGGAAGAACAGGGTGATCTGGCCGATTTCAACGCCCAGCTTGCTCATGCTTGAACGGTTGATCAGGGTGTCGTCATCCATGAGGTACATCCAGTCGTCCAGGTCTACCTGCCAATGCCGCCCGTCAACTGGCAAGTCCAGCTGGTACCGCCAGCGCAGCGCGTTACCCGCCACTTCGCCGCGCGCCTCGCCGATCACGTCCCCTGCGGTACCGCGCCAGCGGCCAGGGCCGTCTGGCACCAGTGTCCAGGTACGCTGCTGGCGAGTGCCATCGCTGTAGAGAAAATGTTCGTCGAGGATCAGCCGCTCACCTTCGCGGCGGCTGTCGATACGCACGTGGAAGCGCTTGACCACTTCCCCGGAACGCTTCTGGAACATGCCCCAGGCCTGCACTGGTCGCGAGAAGAATGCAGCCAGGTCCAGTTTCGGTTGCTCCTGGGCATAGTGCTCGACACCAACATTGCCACAGCTGCCCAGAAGCAGGCAGGAAACCAGCAACAGCACTTTGTACATGTTCATGTCCCTCAGTCGTTGCCAGCCTGCCCAAGCAGGCGCTGGCGCAGTTGTGTATCCCGGGCTCCGGGGTCGAGCCAGATGGCAAAAAACGCCCTGGCAAAGACCGGGTCGGCGATTTCACGGCTGAATTTATCGTCGACGTAAAAGCGGCAGCCCTGCCCCGGCAGGTACAAGCCGGTAATGCGCATGCCGGGGCGCACGTCCACAAATGCCTCTTCAATCCCACGGGTCCAGGCCGTACGTTGTTGCGGCGTTATGCTGCCACCGTTGAGGCGGCGCATTTCCTCGAGGCTGGCCTGTACCAAGGTGTCCCTGGACAACGAACGGTGGTAGAGGAGCTCAAGGGCGAAGGGCTGGTTCCAGTCATGAACTGGCCCTGAAGTCCATAATTGGGCTGTATACAGACGCAGACCAAACCAGGTGAACTCACCACTCCCAAGCCGTTGCGCCCCAGGCAGCTCCGCCCTCCAGCCCGCCACCGCTGAAAAGGTAGCCAGTAGCAGACAAAGGCAAGCCCAACGAGCGCGGTGCGCCATACTGACCTCGAGCACGCATAAATACTGTACAACAATAGCATCTTGTACAGATATTGTGTTCCAGCTGCATAGATTTTAATGCGCAGCGCCAGACCTCGGTCACGTCACCAGTGATATCACCAGGTCCGCAATATTGAGAGGCACGAATGCCACGGTCAGCAGCGCATAGGCCTTGCGCGAGCTGGCTGCAAACACACACAGCGGCATCATGATCATGACCACGTCAACGGCGCCCCACAGCGCCATGGGCGAAACGCCGAACAACAGAATGTTGACGATGAACCCAAGCAGGTAATAGCCCGACAGAAATAACAGCGCGAAGCGGCCATCCTGCTCGAAGTACACGCGAAGCCCTTCGCGCTCGTCCTCGTTGCGGCTGGGCAAGATCAGCGCCGAGGAAACGAACAGCGCAAGTGCCAGCAACACCAAGAGCAAAAACTCCTGGAACGAGAAGGTGGCCCTGACTTGCGGCAGCGAATTGACCGCCCACCAGAAATCCATCTGGGTGGTGAAGAGCATGACCGCCCAGACCAGAGCCACCCAGTCTGGAGCAGCGTTGCGCCGGATTCGGAAGACGGTCAGCGCCCCCAGAAGCAGGCGTGTGACAGAAAGGCCCAAGACCATAGACAGGACGGTAGCAACGATAGGGAAATTGCTCATGGTGCCTCCTGCGGACCAAGACTCTGGACAGCGTAGGCGGCGAACAGCAAACTTTGCACAAATGAATACCGGTTCTGGGGGCGTGTCGCAGGATTTTCAGTGCCTGTGAAACCGAGCGCCGCGCGGGCGGCGCGGGTCTACTCCCCAAAACAAGCCTCGAGGCTGGCTGTTCCTCACCAAAACCTGCAGCGTCACTCACCCAAGGAGCCTGCCTTGTCAGAACGCACCCACTGCGGCGTGAAGCCCAGCGACTCTGCCTGGTCAGTGTTTCTGCTGTTCTTGCGCCTGGGGCTGACGTCTTTCGGTGGCCCCATTGCGCACCTGGGTTACTTTCGTGAAGCATTTGTAGCGCGCCGCCAATGGCTCAGCGAGCGCAGTTATGCCGAGCTGGTCGCGGTGTGCCAACTGCTTCCCGGTCCCGCCAGCAGCCAGGTCGGCATCGCGCTGGGCCTGTCACGGGCGGGTTTCGCAGGCGCTGTCGCTGCGTGGGCAGGGTTCACATTGCCATCGGCCCTCCTGCTGACGCTGTGTGCTCAGGGCCTGGGGGCATGGGGAGGTGGCGCCCCAAGTGGCCTGTTGCACGGCCTGAAAATCGTCGCAGTCGCCGTGGTGGCCCAGGCGGTGTGGGGCATGGCACGTAGCCTTTGCACCGATGTTGCGCGGGTAACCATCGCCCTGTTCGCTGCCTGTACCGCGTTGCTGTGGCCCAACGCGATCGGGCAGATAGCCGTGATCTCAGGCTCGGCCATCACAGGCTTGATCCTGCTCAAGCCTCCGGGCTCCCCGGCAGGGGAAGAGCTGCCGTTTTCAGTCAGCCGAAGGGCCGGGCTGGCTGCGCTGGTCCTGTTCTTTGCCTTGTTGGTAGGCTTGCCGCTATTGACTCGCATCTGGCCCTCGCAAGCACTGGCAATGGTCAACGCGTTTTATAGCGCAGGCTCGCTGGTATTCGGCGGCGGGCATGTGGTGCTGCCGTTGCTTGAGTCGGCCACAGTGGCCAACGGCTGGGTCACAAATGACACCTTTCTCGCAGGTTATGGCCTGGCGCAGGCCATACCGGGCCCACTCTTCACGTTTGCAGCCTTCCTGGGTGCAGCCATGAGCGTGCAGCCCTCCGGCTGGGTGGGCGCGACGGTTGCCATTCTCGCCATTTTTACCCCCTCCTTCCTGTTGGTGATCGGTGTCGTTCCCTTCTGGGAAACACTGCGGCGCAGCGCCCGCAGCCAGTCAGCGCTTGCCGGTGTAAACGCCGGCGTGGTCGGGCTTCTGCTGGCTGCCTTGTACCAACCGGTGTGGACGAGCGCCATCGCCAAGCCAGCAGACTTGGCATGGGCGCTGATCGCCTTGATGGCCCTGATGTTCTGGAAGTGGCCTGCAGGGTTGGTTGTCCTGGGCTGCGGCGTGTTCGGTTGGCTGCTGAGCGGCACCTTATAGCCGCGCAACGAAAACAACCAGGCTGAGGGCTCATTCGCCTTCAGCCTTGAAACCAGCGTTGCGGCCTCACCGCCCCGGCAACATGCGCTTGAGGGTATTGTCCTTCAGCCAGTAATGATGCAACAGGCCTGCACAGGCATGCAGCCCGATCAGCCAGTAACCGGCATTCCCCAGCCACTCATGCCACCCCCTGAGCGCCCTGGCCAGCGTCGGGTCCACCGCCACGGGTGCAGGTATGGCCACACCCCAATAGGGCAACGGCTTGCCAGCAGCCGCGAGCATCAGCCAGGCCAGCAGAGGTGTAAGGATCATCAGGACGTACAATGCAATATGCAGCACGCTGGCCATCAAGCCCTGCCAGGCAGGCGGCGTCGGCACGATTGCAGGCCGTGGGCTGAGCCGACCAAGGAGGCGCAGCCACACCAGAGTGAAGATGCCAATACCCATCAAGGCATGCACGCCTAACAGGGGGCCCTTGAGAAAGTGCCCTTTGGGCAATACCTCGCGCAATTGGACACAGGCATAAACGCCCATGAATAAAACGAGCATGCTCCAATGCATGATTATCGAAAGTTGCCCGTAACGGGCGGGGTTCGACGTGCGTGCCATATCCAGGGCCTCTTGTGACAGGGAAGTATTCGCTGCCCATCGGCGCTGAAGGCAAACCGGGCAACGTACACCACCACGTTGTCAGCCCAAGCTTAAAGAAGTCTGAAGTGCCGATACGTTATTTGAAACAGGTGAGGCCGTGCAGCGATTGGCTTGAGCAGCTCACTGCAAGGGAAGCGACACGATGGCAGCCAGCCCGCCAGTGGCCCTGTTTTCCAGGCGCACCTGCCCCCCCAGCCGCTCGACAATGGTGGCCACGATGGATAACCCCAGCCCTGCGCCATTGGGGCTATTGCGGCTATAGAAGCGCTCGAATACGCGCGCAAGATCCGCGTCGTCTATGCCCTGGCCTTCATCTTCGACCACCAGTTCGAAGCGAGTGGCCAGGCGCCTGAGTGATACCGTGATGCGCCCGCCAGGCGGTGAATGCTCCACCGCATTGGAAACCAGGTTCTGCAAGGCGATGCCCAACGCGCCGGCATCGATCATCAGGCCATGGTCACCTTCGCTGAGATCCAGCGAGGGCTCCAGGCCGCGATCCAGGATCCAGGGGGTGAGATCCGCCAGCACATCGGTGACCACTTCGCCCAGGTCGACACGGGTGGTGGCGCGCTGACCAAGGCGCGGCTCGACCCGGGCGAGGGTCAGCAACTGGTTGACCACCCGGGTCAGCCGGTCCACGCCGCCAATCAGAAAGCCCAGGGCTTTCTGGCGCTCGGCATCGGTACTGGCGGCCTGTGCGTTCTGCGCATGCAGGCGCAGGATCGCCAGCGGCGTGCGCATCTCATGGGCGGCGTCGGCAATGAAGCGATGCTCACGCCGCAGCAGGTCATCGATCTGCGCCAGCAGGCGGTTGATGGCGGCTTGCATAGGCTCAAGCTCGGTCGGCAACGGCACCAGTTGCAGGGGTTCGAGGGAGTCGGCATGGCGCCCACGAATCACATCGGCCATGTTCTGCAACGGGCGCAAGCCCCAGCCGATGGCCGCCCAGACCAACAGTGCCAGGCCCAGGCTGCCAAGCAGGAACGGGAACAGGGTATGGCGTACGATGCGGTCGATCAGGTCGTAACGCACATCGTCGCGCTCACCCACCCAGATTACCCACTGTTTTTCGGGCACCGGTAATACAAAGCCGCGCCACTGTTCGCCACCACTGGCAAAATCGTAGAAGCCCGCCGCCGTAGGCGGTGCGTCGAGCGTCGGCGCACTGGGGGTGTGCACCAGCAACCGTGCTCCCTCACCCCACACCTGGAACGCCAGCTTGCTCTCATAGGGGTGGCCCACACGGTGGCGCCCGGCCTTGCCCAGCGCCTCGTTAAATGCCTGATACAGCTTTTCGCGGTTGCCATCCTGCACCGGCAGGTTCATCACCCCCTGCAACAGCCGGGCATTCTGAGCCATGTGAGCATCGTAGACTTCGTTGATCTCGCGGCGGCTGTCGTGATAGTTGTACAACGCCAACAAGCCGGTGCCGAGCAGCATCAGCGCCATCACCCGCCACAATGTGCGCTGGCGCAACGAGCTCACAGCTTGGCCTCGACCAGATAACCGATACCGCGCACCGTGCGGATCAGGCCGTTGAACAGTTTCTTGCGCAGGTGATAGATGTTCACCTCCAGCGTGTTGCTCTCAGGCTCCTCGTCCCAGCCATACAGCAGCTGGGTCAACCGCTCACGCGTGAACACCTTGCCCGGTTGCGCCAGCAACTCGTGCAGCAGGCGATACTCTTTGGGCGTCAGTATCACAAGCACGCCGTTGTAGTGCACCTGCTGGGTGGCAGGGTCCAGGCTTACGCCTGCGTGCTCGATCAGCACCTTGGCCCGCCCGGCGCTGCGCCTGAGCAAGGCGCGCAGGCGGGCCTTGAGCTCATTGAGGTCAAAAGGTTTGACCAGGTAGTCGTCGGCTCCGGCATCCAGGCCAGAGATACGGTCCTCGGTCGCATCGCGCGCGGTGAGGATCAGTACCGGCAAGCTGTTGCCCCCTGCCCTCACCCGTCGCAGCAGCTCGATGCCGCCCAACCGCGGCAGCCCGAGGTCGAGGATCACCAGGTCGAACACTTCATGTTGCAGGGCATGCAGCCCGCTCAGGCCATCGCGCAGCCAGTCGAGGGTGTAGCCCTCTTGGCGCAACCCGTCGCAGATCCCCTCGCCCAGGGCGGTATCATCCTCAACCAGCAGCAGCCGCATGTTCAGTCCTGTTTGTCCTTGATGGCCTTGAGTAAAGCATCGATATCGCCACGCCGGCCCTGATCGGCCAGTTCGCGGCCTGGCCGTGGCGGCGCCTGGCGTGCTTTTTCCAGGGCAGCGGTGGCTTCAGCGTAGCGTTTTTGCCGGAACAGATGATCGGCCCAGAAGTAATTGCTGTCGATACCATTGGGGTTTATTTGCAGCGCCTTGCGCAACAAGGTATCTGCCTTGTCGCTGTCACCGAAACCGATAGGCCAGCCTGGCACCTGGTCGTACAAGGTGCCCAGGCTGGTATACGCCGAGCCCTGCAGGGCATTGGGGTCGAGTTTCATCGCCTCTTCGAGGCTGGCCTTGGCCGACTTGACCTTGCTCAGCGCCCCCAGGCCGCCGGTGGCTCCCGCCCAACTGCTGTTGATGATGCCCTCCCAGATCAAGGGTTCGGCCGAGCCCGGGTGCTGGTGGACCAGCGTAGAAGCGTCGGCTGCCAGTTTCTCGAACGCCTCGGCGCGTTTGTCTTTAGGCGTCTGGTACTGGATCTGCGCCCAGCGCTGCTGCAAGTTAGCCAATTGTTGGCTGCCGGCCTGGTCCAGCGCCCAGGTGAACGGTGCAAACGCCAGCAGGCCAGCGATGAACAGACGTTTCATTTGATCGACTCCTTGGAATGGCTAGCAAGGTAGCGGCGGATCACCGGCAATTGCTTGCGCAGTGCGCGGTCGACCACGCCGGGCAACATGCCGTTGATGCGTACAAAAAGCTTTTCTGGCCACCCCAGGTAAAGCTCGCTGCGTTCTGACTGCACGGCCTTGAGCACAGCGCGGGCCACATCTGCCGGGTCGTCCATGCCGACCTTCAGCGCCTGGTTGAGCGCCGTGGCGGCGGTGCTGTTCATCGCTGTGCGGGTTGCCCGGGGGGCGGCGTACATGACATTCACCGAGGTATCCGCCAGCTCGCGGCGCAGCGCCTCAGAGAAGCCGCGCAGGGCAAACTTGCTGGCGCAGTAGGTGGCATAGCCGGGGTAGCCGATCGAGCCGTAGGTGGATCCGACGTTGACCACCAGTGCCCTGGGTTGTGCGCGCAGCAGCGGCAGGCACACACGCGTCAGTTGCAAGGCGGCTTTGAGGTTGATGTCCAGCAACTCGTCCAGCGCCTGTTCGTCGATCTGGTCGAACAGGGCAAAACGGTTCACGCCTGCGGCATTGATCAGGACATTGACCCCGCCCATCTCCCGGGCACGGGCGAGCACCTGCTCACGCCCGCCATGGCTGCGCAGGTCGGCCGATTGCCACAGCAGCCTGTCGTGATAACGGTTCATCAAACTGGCGAGCTTGCCCATCTGCCGGCTCACCGCCAGTACCCGGGCACCGGCTGCACACAGCTGCTCGGCCAACTCCAGGCCGATGCCTCCGCTGGCGCCGGTGAGTATCACTACACACTCAGGCAAGCGCATGACGCACCTCTTGCAGGCCCGCACGCGGCAGCCCGTGGAACATGTCGGTGTACAGGCGGTAAACCACCTTGGCCGCATGAATCACAGCCCGCTGGTCGTCAGCATCATCAAGGCGGTCCATCAGCTGCCGGTAGGTGACCATGTGGTCCTGGTCCAGCGCGCCATGGGAGCTGAGGTAGCTGAAGGCCCTGTCGGGCAACGCCAGCGTGCTCTGGATTGTGCCGGCGGCCTGGGTGGCCAGGGCAATGCTGGTGCCTTCGAGTACGTTGACCATGCCAAACAGCCCGACCGGGTTGCCACGGGCAATCAAGTCGTAAAGGTAGGCGACCATCAGCTCGATCGGCAGCGCCGGGCGACCGTCACGCACCGCCTCCCAATCGGCACCACAGGCATTGATGTCGTTGAGGATCCACTGCTCGTGGCCGTACTCCTCCTCGATGTATTCGCACACGGCGCCGCGCAGCCATTCCAAACGCGATGGCAGCCGCGCCCCGCACGCCATCATCAGTGGCACGGTGTGGCGTACATGGTGGTATGCCTGGGTCAGGAAGGCCACATAGCTGTCGAGGCTGACGTGCCCAGCCAGCGCATCGCGTATGACCGGTACGGCAAACAGGGCCTGACGCTCCTGGGTAGTTTGCATTTGCAGGGTATCGAAAAAGGACATGGCAGACCTCACAACGGGATGTCGGATAACAGGGAGTGGTAACGCCGCAGGATGGCCTCGCGGCGCGGGCGGCCATTGGCGGTCAGTGTGTCGTCGGTACTGGACAAGGGGCACGGCAGGCGACGCCAGGCATGGACCCTGGCGTAGTCCGGCAGCAAGGCATTGCACTGCTGCACGGCCTGGTCGATGAGGGTCTCGGGGGTAGCGGGGTCCAGCGGCCAGAGCAATGCCAGGTTCTTTGGCAGGGCCTCGCCATGCACGAACGCCTGGGCGATCACGCCGCTCTGGGTCAGTTCGGCCTCCACCCATTCCGGGTTGACGTTGCGCCCGAAGCTGGTGATGAACTGGTGTTTCTTGCGGCCATCGAGGTACAGGTAGCCCTCCTCGTCGAAATGGCCTAGGTCGCCGGTGGCCCACCAGCTATCGCAGACGGGTGGTTCCTCCAGATAGCCGAGCAGCACCGAGCCCGCCACCAGCACCTCCCCGTCCTCGGCGATACGCACCTGCACATGGGGCAGCGGTTTGCCGACACTGCCGCGGCGGGTTGCGCCCGGCCGGTTCAAGGCCACCACCGAAGCACACTCGGACAAACCATAGCCCTCGAACACCGGCAGGCCGATCGCTTCAGCGCGGGCCAGCAAGCTGGGCGCCACACGGGCACCGCCAACCGCAACGAACCGTAGCGCCCCCACCCGCATCAGCCCGCGCTCGATAGCAGTGATCAGCCCCATCAACAGCTGCGGCACCAGAATCAGGCTCTGCGCACCGCTCAGGGCGATGGCCCCCAGCAAGCGCTTGAAATCGACCTGGCTTGCACCGCCCATGCCCAGTTGCGCCTGGGGGTACAGCAACACACTTGCCCCGGCCATCAAGGCGGCGTAGACACCCAGGTTTTCCAACAGCACACCCAGCGGCAGCACCGCCAGGTAACGCTGAGGTTCACTGGGCCGGCTGGCCACCTCCAGTTCCCGGGCGACACGCAACAGAGCCTCTACAGACAGGCACACGCCTTTGGGCTTGCCCGTGCTGCCAGAGGTGTAGGTGATCTTGGCGGTATCGGCAGGCAGCGCGGCAGCAGGCTGAGCCTCGCGAACCCAGAACACGTCCTGCTGAGCGAACCCCAGCTCGCCGAGCGTCCCATGCCATTGCGGGTCGCACAGCACATGGCTGGCACCACTCTGCTCGATGCAATGGCTGAACTGGGCACTACTGAAGAACGACGGCACGATTACACAGGGGCGTTCGGCGAACAGCGCCGCCAAATCCCAGAACAGCAACTGCGGGCCATTATCCAGGGCCAGTACCAGCGGGCCTGGCGAACACGTGCGCAAGCTGTGAATGCGCAACCCCACTTCGGCCAGCAACTGCCTGTAGGTGAAGCGCTCGGTCGCCCCTTGCACGGCCACGGCGTCACCGTGATCGCGGGCAAACGTGACCAGCAGTTGATGAAAGCGCTCCAGTTCATGCGGCATGGCCAGTCTCCTGGAAGGCGGTTGGCAACCCCAGGCGCTGGAACACCCCAGCCTTGCTCAACGCATCGAAGCCATGGCCGATGCTGCCGGCATAGACTTGTGGGTGTTGAGCGTAATAGGTACCCCAGTGGTCCAACTTCCCATTCAGCCGGGCCGGGTCGGCCGACGCCAGCACCGACGGCACCAACCCCAGGCGCTGGAAACTGTTGATCAGTGTCGTCGCGCCGGTGAACGCCACCCACTTCAGGCCCCGTGTAGCCAGTAGCCAGGTCACCGCTATGATCATGATTCGCGCGCTACCGGCACTGAGCGAGGCCAGGTTGCCCACTTCGACCATGCACTCACGCTCAAGGGGGCAGCCCGCTACCCGCGAAACTGCGGCTTCCAGCGGCTCATCCAGATAATGTTCGAGGAACAGCGGCCCGCTGCTGGCCGGGCGCAAGCCTGCGGCGGCAATCAGCCGGCCATGACTGTCGTGCAGCGCCAGCAGTTCGGGCAGGTAATGGTGCACATCAGCGTGGTGCACGTTGGCAAAACACTGATGAATGAAGTGCTCCAGCTCATCGCGGCCAGGGTCCTTGTGCAGATGAAGCGACAAGTGGGCGTGATGGTCGACGTGGCTGCCGATAGGCAGTGGGAGCAGGCTGCTCCACTGAGACTGGGTCATGAAACTCCCCCCGTTTGGGCTTGATGGGGTGAGTATCAGTGGTCAATCTGAAGGGAATCTGAAGTCAGGGCTTCGACCTTGGTCGCAGGGCGCGTGCTGATCGTTGGAGACAGAAGCCAGCGCGACAAGAGCGGCCACCGACTGACCTTTATCAATGACCCGGTGCTGTTCAAGCGTAGAACCGACGCGATGGCCATTACCGGCCTTTCTGGAAATGCAGAAGTCCGGGAAGATCAAGTAGCGAGGCGTGACCCTACCAGCCCGGTAATTGACAACTGTCAAGCGCGCACAAGGCGACGCGTCGAAACTGAACCTCCTGTGTACACCCCATCACGTAAGGAGGCTTGCCATGGCATCCGCCGAAACACCCCGCCCCCATGCCGCAGCGTCATTTCCTGCCACGGCCGGCGAACACTGGATCGAAGCGCTCGACAACGGCACCCATGTGCTGATCAGGCCTTTGCAGCCCAAAGACCGTCAGCGCGAAAGGAACTTCATTGAACGCCTGTCGCCACAGTCGCGCCACTTCCGCTTCCTGTGCCAGCTCAAGGAGCCTGGCGAAGCCATGCTGGATCAATTGATGGTCGTTGACCAGGACCAGCACATGGCCTATGTCGCCCTCGCCCATGTCGACGGCGAACTGCAGGAAGTCGGTATTGCCCGTTATGCCACCAGCCCCGGTGGTGAAGATTGCGAGTGTGCTGTCACCGTGCTCGATAGCTGGCAGCGCCACGGTTTGGGCACATTGCTGCTCCAGCACCTGATCGATCACGCACGCGCCCAGGGCCTGCGACACATGTATTCCATGGACGCTGCGGCCAATGTGGCAATGCGCGAGCTGGCTCAGGCAGCGGGGTTTACCAGCGCCAGAGATCCGGATGACCCAAGCCAGCTGATTCACCAGCTTTCGCTGGCCTGAGGCAATGCCGCGGCAGTGGCCTCCGGCAGCAGGCCGAGGTGCCTCTGACACTGCCGCCCATCGGCTGCGGTCGCCCCTCCCCGGGCCTTTTTGCCCAGCCGTTGAGCCTTGCCCTAGCTTGCAGGTCCTTGAAAAACTCCGGTGCGGTGCTAGCGCACAGTCAGACACGTACCGCTGGCCCGGTGCCGTGCTGTCAACCCCTCGAGCTACTCACGATAGTGCTCAAATTGGCGCTGTGCCTCGGCTTCATTCAGCCTTGCCTCGCGTAACACATGCTCTGCGCGGGGTTCGAACAGCCCAAGGATATGCACCGCCGCGCCGCCGGCATGTGCCTGCGCAAGGCCGCCGAGTGTGGGTCGATGTCGGGTTTGTTGCAGATCAGAAAGTCATCAGCCGCCCACTAACTTGATCAATGTCAGAACCGGACCGACGCCTCACGGTACAACCAGTACAGCCACGTTGATCACGCCCTCTGGAGGCCCCATGAACAAGCAGCTGTTCCAAGACCCAGGCAATAGCGAGTACTGGATAGACACCCTTGCTGACGGCACAGCTGTGCTGATTCGCCCATTGCGCGCTGACGATCATGAACGGGACAGACGCTTTGTGAGCACAATTACCTACGAGGCCCGGCGCTTTCGCTTTATCGCCGGGCTCAGCGGTGGCTTGCCCAGCCTGGATACGCAGTTGATGCCGATCGACAGCCACCAGCGCATGGCGTATGTCGCGCTGGCCCATGAAAACGGCCAGCTGCATCAGCTTGGCGTAAGCCGCTATGCGGCGATCCCGGGTAGCCACAATTGCGAATGCGCCGTCGCTGTTGGCGAGCAATGGCAGCGCAAAGGGCTGGCCAAGCTGTTGCTGCAGCACCTGATAGCAGCGGCTCGGCGCAATGGTTACCAGGGCATGGTGTCCAGGGACCTGTCTGGCAATTACGCCATGCACCGGCTGACCAAGGCGCTGGGGTTCACCGCCCGTTACCTGGGCGGCGATGTCAGCGAAATCCTCCATGAACTTGACCTGCGCGCCTGAAACAAGGCCCTTGCGGGCCTCGTACTTCAACCTTGCGAATGCTCGGGCGAGATCACCAGCACACTGCTGCTGAGCCGATGCAGGATCCGCTCGGCCGTACTGCCGATGAACCAGCCGATGCCGTGATGGTGGTAGCTCCCCATCACCAGCACATCGATGTCATTGCTGTCCATGAACAGCGCGAGCACCTTGGTCGGGTCCCCCATCCGCATGTGGCGGTGCTCGGCGGGGATCCCGTTACGTTCGGCCAATGCCTGGAAGGCGTCGGCCTGGGCCTCGTGCAGTGTGCGTGACAGGTTGGAATCAAACAGGAACGAATGTTCCCGGTTGTCTTCGGCATTCAGGTACATGGCGCCCATGTCATAGGCATACAGCAGCTCGATCTGGGCGTTGCATTGCAAGGCCAGCTTGAGCGCTTCACTGATGATGTGGTCGTTGAAGCCTTCGAACTGATCCTCCGGGCGCGACAGGTCAACTGCTGCCAATATCCGGCGCGGCAGGGCATTGCTGGCGTTGTGGACCAGGTGCAACGGAAAACGGGTGTCGCGCAACAACTGGACGTCGAGCGAGGTGAACATTGCCCGCATCCACCATGGCTCATGCTCAAGCCCCTTGATCAGCATGGCGAACGGCTGCTCACGCAGGTGCACCTGGATCTCGTCCAGCGGGCGCTGCACCCACAACACCTCGATGGTCACCGTCACGCCGTTGCGGCGCATCGACAATGCCTGGGTTTCCAGCCATTCACGGTGTTGCTGCACATAACCCTCCCGCACGACCGCCAAGGCCTGTTCGTTGACCAGGCCGGCCGTGGCAAGACCCTCCAGGTAGTCGAAGGCGACGATGTGCAATGGCATGCCCTTGGCTTTGGCCAGCGCAGCTGCACGGTCATAGACCGGTGTGCGGCGCATCAAGGGCGAAGCAATGAGAAGAAGTCTTTGCGGGTTGGTCATGGCACACCTCTGCGGGCTCGATGAGTACCTCGATGATCTGCCAGGTGCGTTTGCCCGGTTTGATGTTTATCAAAAGCCCAGGGCACTGACCAACGGCTACCGCCGCGTGCCGCGCCATTGACGCGAATCAAGACTTTTGCGCTTTTTGGGCGCAGGCTGTAGTTGCCAACAAAAATCAGCGATGCCCCGGAGGCTAGCCATGGCGCTCATGAAAGCGGCTATTTTCGTCGAAAAGAACCGCATCGTGCTGGACGACAAGCCCATCCCCGAGATCGGCCCTTTGGATGCGCTGGTGCGCATCAGCACCACGACAATCTGTGGCACTGATGTGCATATCCTGCGTGGCGAGTATCCAGTGGCAAAAGGGCTCACCGTCGGCCATGAGCCAGTGGGTGTCATCGAAAGACTGGGTTCAGAGGTTCGGGGCTTTCATGAAGGGCAACGCGTCATCGCCGGCGCCATCACCCCCAGCGGCCACAGCAATGCCTGCCTGTGCGGCTGCGGCGCCCAGGACGGCGCCGATACCGTGCATGGCTTCAAGGCCATCGGTGGCTGGAAGCTCGGCAATGTCATCGACGGTTGCCAGGCGGAATACGTTCGGGTACCGGACGCAATGGCCAACCTCTCCCCCATTCCTGACGGGCTCAGTGACGAACACGTGCTGATGTGTCCCGATATCATGTCCACCGGTTTTTCCGGTGCAGAACGTGGCGCAGTGACGATCGGCGATACCGTCGCCGTATTCGCCTTGGGCCCGATTGGCCTGTGCGCAGTCGCCGGTGCCAAAATGCTGGGCGCCACCACCCTCATCGGCGTGGACAGCGTGCCGGCCCGCATGCGTGTGGCACGCGAAATGGGTGCGTCGCACGTGGTCGACTTCAAGCAAGGCAATGTGGTGGAACGCATCATGGCGCTGACCGATGGCCGTGGCGTGGATGTGGCCATCGAAGCCCTGGGCACCCAGACCACGTTCGAATCGGCGCTGCGCGTGCTGCGCCCCGGGGGTACGTTGTCCAGCCTGGGCGTATACAGCACCGACCTGCGAATTCCCACCGCTGGTGGGTACACATGGACGACTGGCGAGTGAGTTTCCGAACCCCGTCTGAAGCCAAGCAGTTCGTGAGCGTGCTGAGCGCCCGGCTGAACGCGCCTCATTTGCTGAACACGATTACCACCGCAGCACTCCGCCCTTCGAAGGAGGCATGAAATGTCGGGCCTGACCGACTTTCCACTGCTCGAGCAGCCTGTGCCAGCGCGCGAACCGCTGCCCCTTCATTTGAAACGCCTGGCATACCGATGCAATGAGTGCCGGGTCAACGACTTGTGCTTGCCCACGGGTCTGCCCCTGCACGACAACCGTTACCTCGGCACCCTGATCGGCTCTCGCATCCGGGTGAGAAAGGGGGCTGCGCTGTTCAACGCAAATGTGCCCTTGAGTCACCTGTACTCGGTGTACTCAGGCAGCTTCAAGACGAACCTCAACAACGCCGAAGGCCAGGGTGTGATCATCAATTTCTGGATGCCGGGGGACGTCCTCGGGCTCGATGCCATCGCCACCGAGCTTCATGTCTGTGATGCCATCGCCCTGGAAGACAGCGAAGTGTGCCCGGTGCCCTATCATCGTCTGCAAGCCGTGGCGCGTGAGTTTCCCCCGCTGCAACAGAGCTTGAACCGCCTGATGAGCAGGGAAATCATCCGCGAGCATGAGCGCGTGCTGATGCTCTGCAACCTCTCTGCCGAACAGCGGCTTGCCAGTTTCCTGCTCGGTCTTTCCCGCCGCTTCGTCAGCCGCGGGTATTCATCCAACGGTTTCATGTTGTGCATGTCTCGCGAAGACATCGCCTCCTACCTCGGGCTACGCCTGGAAACCATATGCCGCTCGGTCGCTCACTTGCGCGGGCTGGGTATCGTCAACCTGCGGGGGCGGCTGGTGGAGATCCTCGACATGCCAGCACTGAGTGCGCTCGAACTGGGGTCCGCGGGCAGCTATGCCATCGCTGAACTCAAACCAGTCAAGGCTGACTGAGAAACCACCATGGCGCAAGCACGTCTGTACGCGGTACCCCAGCAGGCCCAGCGTCGAAAAACCGGTATCACCAGCGCAGAAAACGTGGCCCTAGCGCCGCCCCCAAGGCCGTCGGCACCAGCAAACCCAGTACGTACCAGAGCCCCCAGAACGGCACAGCCATCTCCGGGCAATGCAGGCAATAAGCCAACGTTGCGGTGGCACCCGCAAGCAAGCCTCCTGCAGCACCCGCCAGTCGCAGGCGGGTGGGTGCCAGGCCGCGCATTGCCCAGAACACGGTGATGAAGGTGGGTACCGAAAGCAAGGTAATGTTCAGCGGGCAGGTGCGCCAGGTGCGCCCGAGCAGCAGGTCCGCCCGGGCATCCACCGGCGCGCCCAGCAGGCTCACCGCCGCACCCAGCCAGACCAGCAGCAGCGGCAGCCCCATAAGGCCCCACAGCCGCCCCCCGTTCACCCCCGGCCTGACCAGCCGCTGAGTCAGCAACAGTGCCAGCAGCGCCAGGCTGCCGGGCAAGGCCAGCTTGGCCCAGAACAGCGGGGTGTGCGCCACCTGCGCCAGGTCACCGCGCACGCCGAAAATGGCCACCGTCAGCAGTACCGCGCCCAATCCGCCGCCCACCAGCGCCAGCACCAAGCGCCGCGCCGGTGCGTGACGGCTCACCGGCCCTTCCCCGGCCGCCAGCAGGGCAATCAAGTCATCAGTCTTCATTTTTGCCCTTGCCTCCAATCAGTTTGGCCAGTGCCTTGAGGCCCCGGTGGATGCCCACTTTCACCGCCGAACTGGAAAGACCGGTCATGCGCGCGGTCTCTTCCACCGACATCCCGTCCAGTTTGACATGGACGATGGGCAGCCGCTGGCGCGCTGGCAATCGCTCCAGGAGCTTGCCCAGGTCACGTGTCGCCTGGGCCACTTCCTCCTCGCCGGGCGCGAACAGATCACTTTCATCGTTCAGCTCCTCGTGCAACGCACCGTGGCGAGCGTAGCTGCGATAGTGGTCCGCCAGCTTGTAGCGGGCAATGGCCTGCACCCAGGCGGTCAACGGTTGCTGTGCCTCGTAGGTATGGCGGGCGTTGTGCACCGCCAGCAACACCTCTTGCAGCAAATCTTCGACATCAGCGGGGCGTTGCCACAGCCGCCGCAGCAGAAAGCCACGCACATGCGTCGCCAGCGCCGCCAGGAACGCCCGATAGGCCGCCGCGTCCCCCGCCAGCCCCTGTAGCAGCAAAGCCTGCAACTGGGCCTCGCGCGCGCTGAGCGCCTGCTGAGTATTAGTTCGTGCCATCAGCCTCCCCGGTTACATCGAGCGTGAAAGTTTTCCATTCAACCCGTGTCGCCTTCATACGGTAGGCGACTGACGCACCGCCGGAAAAAAATTTTGCAGCTGCTGTAACCCGTTCAACCCAGGCTGCGAACTACTCCATGAGCCGCCGGTAAACCACCACGGCCCCACTTCCCGGAGATACATCATGAAAACCCTCGCCCTCGCCACTGCCGCGCTCGCCCTGGCTTCGCTGGCCGGTATTTCCCAGGCTGCCGATGCGACCAAACCAGCCACCACCGGTGCCGCCATGGAAAAATGCTACGGCGTCGCCATGGCTGGCAAGAACGACTGCAAGGCCGGCGCCGGCACCAGCTGCGCTGGCAGTGCCAAGATGGACTACGACGGCATGCACTGGAAGAACGTTCCCGCAGGTACCTGCACCTCCATCAAGACGCCCAACGGCATGGGCTCACTGACCCCGCTCAAGTCCTGAGCACAGGCCGCCGATCATGAACGGGACTTACCTTTCAGGTGCCGGGCTTGGGCTGAAGGCTGACCACTATGCCGAGGCCTGGGCGTGCCGGGCCCATGGGCTGTGGTTCGAAGTACACCCGGAAAACTACATGCTCGGCGGCCCACGCATGGCCTGGCTACAGCGCATAGCCGAACACCATCCGCTGTCGCTGCACGGTGTTGCGCTGTCGCTCGCGGCGGACGCCGCGCCGGATGACACACACCTGCGCCGCCTGCGGGCACTTGTCGACCAGGTGCAGCCGGCGATGGTCTCGGAGCACCTGGCATGGTCAAGCTGGAACGGGCAATACCTCCCCGACCTGCTGCCCTTCCCCCGCAGCGACGAGGCCTTGGTCCGTATCAGCGACAATGTACAGCGCACACAAGATGCGCTGGGGCGCAGCATCTCGCTGGAAAACCCCAGCCACTACCTGCCCATGGAAGGGCACGACTGGGACGAAATCGACTTTCTGGCCGAACTGACGCGGCGCACGGGCTGTGGCCTGTTGCTGGACGTCAACAACGTGCACGTCAGCGCCCACAACCTCGGGTTCGACGCTTCAGCCTACCTGGCGAGGTTCCCGGCCCAGGCCATCACTGAAATACACCTGGCTGGCCACAGCCACGACGCCCGGGCCAGCCTGCTGATCGACTCCCATGACGCCGCCATCGCCGCACCGGTCTGGGCCTTGTACCAGCAGTTGATCACCCGCATCGGCCCGCGCCCGACGTTGATCGAGCGTGACGGCAACCTGCCGGCGTTCACCGAGTTGCTGGCCGAACGCGGTACCGCTCAGGCACTGCTCGATCAGGCAGGAGTACGCCCATGACGCTTTCCCTTGGCCAGTTTCAGGCCGCCTTCGTCGAAGCGCTGTATCACCGCCCGGCCCCGCACTTGGGCGCGCTGACCCAGCATGCTGCATTCGCGGTGTATCGCAATACTGTGCTAGCAGGTTGCACCGATGCCCTGCGTGCAAACTTCCCCAGTGTCGAAGCGCTGACAGGCCCGGCCTGGATGCAGGATGCCGCTGCGGCCTATGCGAAAACAACGCCCCCCGACGACCCAAGGCTGATCCACTATGGCGCGGCGTTCGCCGACTTTCTTGAACAGATCCAGGCCCAGCACGGCCTGCCGTACCTGGCCGACGTGGCACGCCTGGATTACGCCTGGTGCGAGGTGTTCAGCGCCCCCCGCGAGCCCTGCCTTGCACTTGCAGACTTGGCCGGCATGACAGCTGCCGACCTGGCCAACAGTTACCTGGCGCCGCGCAGCAGCGTGCGCTGGCGCTGGTTCGCGCAGCACCCGGCCTTCAGCCTGTGGCGGTACAGCCGCGAAGGCCAGCCATGGCCGAATGACCACCCATGGGTGGCCGAGGGTGCGGTATTAAGCGGCACCGACGAAGGTGTTGCCCTGCAGGCACTGGAGGTCGGCGGCTGCGCCTTTCTCGATGCATGCGCCCAAGGTTTGCCTTTGGCGCAGGCCTCACTGATTGCACAAGCGAGTCAACCCGACCTGGACTTCACCGACCTGCTCGGCCGGCTGCTGGCAGCCCAGGCCTTTCGTCCACTTGCATTCGCCTGAAGGAAGCACCATGGACACCATCCACGTCACCCGCCCCGACAAGAGCCTGCGCCAACGCTGGAACCACCTCACCGACCGTGCACAGCAACTGCTCAGCGACAACGTGCTGTGCCTGGTGGCGCGCATGGCCATCGCCTCGACCTTCTTTCTGTCCGGCCGCACCAAGGTCGAAGGGTTTCTCAGCATCACACCCAGTACCTATGACCTGTTCCAGAGCGAATATGCCCTGCCGCTGGTGTCACCGTGGCTGGCGGCCCACTTGGCAACCTATGCGGAACACCTGTTCCCGTTGTTGCTGGTGCTTGGCCTGTTCACCCGGCTGTCGGCCCTGGCCCTGCTGGGCATGACCACGGTGATCGAAGTGTTCGTCTACCCGGACGCCTGGCCGACACATCTCACGTGGGCAGCCTTGTTGCTACTGTTGATCGCACGAGGAGCCGGTGCGTTGTCACTGGATCGGGCAATAGGACTGCGTTGAGCTCCTTTGTCGGATGCCAGGGGGATCCACCTTCATGAAGCCTTGCGGGGCCGTTTGGCGGCAGGCTTGCCGCCCTTTGGCTTGCCGCCGAGGCTGCGTTTGAGCAGTTCGGTGAGGTCGAGGATATCCGCGCCTTTTTCCACGCCCTTGCCCTCCCCTTTATCCACCGTCTCGATCTTGCCTTTGCTGGCCTTTTCTTCCACCAGGTCGAGAATGGTCTGTCGAAACGCATCATGGTACTCATCCGGCGCCCATGACCCACTCATGTCCTCGACCAGGCGTTTGGCCATGCTCAGTTCGCGCTTGTCGACCTTGGCGTCGGTCACACTCTTGTCCAGCTCAAGGGTTTCCACCCCGCGTACTTCCTCGGGCCAGCGCAGGGTAATCAGCACCAAGGCATCTTCCAGTGGCCGCAGCAGCGCCAGGTGCTGGCGCGTATGCAGCACGACGGTGGCCAGTGCAACCTTGCCGGTGCTCTCCAGCGTGTCGCGCAGCAGTGCATAGACTTTGCCGCCGCGGCGGTCGGGGCTCAGGTAATAGGGGGTGTCGAAGTGCTGCAGCGGAATTTCGCCCGCCTGCACGAACGAGAATATATCGATGGTCTGGGTCGCTTCCGGTCGGGCGTCGCGGATCTCTTGCTCACTGATCACCACGTAGCGGCCCTTCTCGTACTCCACGCCCTTTACGATGTTGTCCTTGTCGATTTCCTTGCCGGTGACCTTGTTCACCCGTTTGTAGCCCACAGGCTCCATGCTGCGCTTGTCGAGCCAGTCAAAATCCACCCGCTCGGAGCTCACCGCAACGTTGAGCGAAACGGGGATATGCACCAGCCCGAAACTGATTGCACCTTTCCAGATGGCCCGCGCCATGTCGACCTCCTATGCCTTTGACAGTGTGATGGCCCGCCGATGGCGCACGGCGCCGCAGCGCCGGCAACACTGGCATTGGAGCTCGCCCGGTTCATGGTTCGGCACGCAGTGCCACTGGCAACCCTGCAACAAGCACAGCAGTTTCATCAGCCACCTCCCAAGGTCTCAGTGGACGGACCCCTTACTGGAACTGACTGACGGCACGGGCGAAGGTTTAGTCTGGATGCGCCCTTTGCAGCACAGGGTGAAGAACGCGGGGATCGGCAATTGAAGCAGACGTGCTCGAGGATGGAGAGCAGCGGCCAACCCCCGTCTCGGGTGCTGCGCACCATTTTCATAGCAAGCGAGAAAGTCTTACTCCATTCAGGCGGTTTTTTGTGTGAATCGAAACGTTTAGTCTGAACCCACTTTTCGCATCCCCAAGAGGCAGCGCCAATGAAGGCAGTCGTTTACACCCAGCCCGGTTTGCCGATCCAGGACCCACAATCGCTGTATGACGCGCAACTGCCCACGCCACAGCCAGGTGCCCGTGATCTGCTGGTCGAAGTCAGGGCAATTGCCGTCAACCCGGTTGATACCAAGATCCGTGCAAGCCGTGGTGGCGAGCAACCACAAGTGCTCGGTTGGGACGCAGTTGGCGTGGTCCGCGAGGTAGGCCCGCAGGTCACGTTGTTCCAACCGGGCGATGAGGTTTTCTACGCCGGTGCCATTGACCGTCCTGGCAGCTACAGCGAACTGCATGTGGTGGACGAACGCATTGTCGGGCACAAGCCTCGCAGCCTGGACAACGCAAGCGCCGCCGCTTTGCCGCTGACCTCCATTACCGCCTGGGAACTGCTGTTCGACCGCCTGGGCGTTGAAGAAAACGGTGGCAAGAACCAGAGCCTTCTGGTGATCGGTGCTGCCGGCGGGGTTGGTTCGATTCTGGTTCAACTTGCCCGCAAGCTCACACAGCTCACGGTGATTGGCACCGCCTCCAGGCCCGAGACTCAGGCCTGGGTTCAGGAAGCGGGAGCCCATCACGTGATCGACCACCGCGAATCGCTTGCGCCCCAGCTGGAAGCACTCAAGCTGGGCCCGGTCGATTACGTCATCAGCCTGACCCACACTGACACCTACCTCCCGCAACTGGTGGAGGTGCTTCGCCCACAAGGCAAGCTCGCGTTGATCGACGACCCGGCGCAACTGGATGTCATGCCGCTCAAGCGCAAGTCACTGTCAGTGCACTGGGAGCTCATGTTCACGCGTTCGCTGTACAAGACCGAAGACATGATCAAACAGCATCAACTGCTCGATCGCGTTTCGCAGCTGGTCGATGATGGCGTGCTTAAAACCACCCTCGGCGAGCACTACGGTACGATCAATGCCGAGCACCTCAAGCGCGCCCACGCCATGATAGAGAGTGGAAAAGCACGCGGCAAAATCGTCCTGGAAGGTTTCTGACGCCCTGTCAGGCGCCCGACGCCCACGCCGCTCGCCCTGACACCGCATTGACGCCTTCCAGCGTCGCAAACGAAATGTCTTTCGCCGTGAGCAGGAAATCACGCATGTAGGGCACTTCGAGCATGTCGCTGCGTACCGCTGCGAACAGGGTGGCCTGCAACCCTGCTTCGCCGAGGCGCTTGGCCAACACGTAGCCGCGGGAGGTGTACTCATGCACCGCCCAGTTCGGCAGGCAGCAAACACCACGGCCGCTGGCCACCAGCTGCATCATCATCACAGTCATTTCTGCCGTACGTATCTGCGCAGGTTCGATGTCGGCGGGGTCGAAGAAACGGGTGAAGATGTCCAGGCGGTTTCGTTCGATCGGGTACGTGATCAAGGTCTGGCTGTCGATGTCGGCAGGCTCCAGGTAGGGCTTATCGCGCAGCGGATGGTGCTTGTCGATGGCCAGCATTGCCTCGTACCCGAATAACGGCACGTACGTGATACCCGGCAGGGTCATCGGGTCGGAGGTCACCACAAGGTCGAGGTCACCACGCTGCAGGGCCGGCAGTGGGGCGAACGACAACCCCGACGCCAGGTCCAGTTCAACTTCCGGCCAGGCGCAGCGAAACTCGTCCAGTGAGGGCATCAGCCATTGATAGCAGCTGTGGCACTCGATCGCGATGTGCAGCCGGTCGGCCGTGCCGCCTGCCAGCTTGCTCAGGTTGCGCTCCGTTGTGCGGATCAGCGGCAAGACCTGGTCGGCCAGCTGCAGCAGCTTGAGGCCCGCAGTGGTGAAGCGCACCGGCTTGGACTTGCGCACAAACACAGGCATGCCAACGCGGCTTTCCAGCTCACGGAACTGGTGCGACAGCGCCGACTGGGTCAGGTGCAGGCGTTCGGCCGCCTCGGGCAGGCTGTCCGTTTCACGCAAGGCATGGAGTGTGCGCAAGTGTCTCAAGTCAATCATGAGCAGCACACAACGCGAGTGATCGGGTCACCATGATGCCCGATGGTCATTGCCCGAGAGCTCGCTGCGAACCATTTCTGCACCGGCACTCAAAGCCCTGAGCTTGCCGCTGGCCACCCGACGCGGCAAGGGAGCCATGCCACAGTTGGTGCAAGGGTAGAGCTTGTCAGCCTCTACAAATTGCAGTGCCTTGCGTAAGGTATCGGCAACCTCCTCGGGTGTTTCAATGGTGTGGGTCGCCACATCAATTGCGCCTACCATCACCTTTTTACCGCGAATCAACTCAAGCAGCTCCATGGGCACATGAGCGTTATGGCATTCCAGCGAGATGATATCGATACTGGACTTTTGCAGTTTGGGGAAGGCCTCTTCATATTGCCGCCACTCTGACCCCAAGGTTTTTTTCCAGTCGGTGTTGGCTTTGATGCCATAGCCATAGCAGATATGCACGGCAGTTTCACACTTGAGGCCTTCGATGGCCCGCTCCAGGGTGGCAACCCCCCAGTCATTGACCTCGTCAAAAAACACATTGAAGGCGGGCTCATCAAACTGAATGATGTCAACCCCGGCAGCCTCCAGCTCCCGGGCTTCCTGATTGAGGATCCTGGCAAATTCCCAGGCCAGTTTTTCGCGGCTTTTGTAATGGCTGTCATACAGCGTATCGATCATCGTCATGGGGCCTGGCAGCGCCCATTTTATGGGCTGGCGGGTCTGCTGACGCAAGAACCTGGCATCGTCGACAAATACCGGCTTTTGCCGAGCAACAGCGCCTACTACGGTGGGTACGCTTGCATCATAGCGATCACGGATCCTGACGGTCTCGCGTTTCTCGAAGTCAACACCGCTCAGGTGCTCGATAAAAGTCGTCACAAAGTGTTGGCGCGTTTGTTCACCATCACTGACGATATCAATGCCGGCGTCTTGCTGTTCCTGCAATGACAAGCGCAGGGCATCCTGCTTGCCTTCGATCAATGCCTCATCTTGCAGTTTCCAGGGTGACCAGAGCGTTTCGGGTTGTGCGAGCCAGGCGGGTTTGGGCAAACTGCCGGCAGTCGAAGTGGGTAACAATTTGTTCACGAAGGAAGACCTTATCTATTCAGTTGATCAGCAGGCGTAGTGGTTGGACCACTGCTCAAGTAGCGCGTGGTGCGGTTTGATAAAGTGCTCCTCGACAAAGCGCCCCTGCTCAATGGCCAGCCGGCTTCGTTCTTCTCGGTCATACACGATGCGCGTCAGGGAGTAATCCTGATGCTGCAGGCTAGGTTGGTAGCATTTCCCGGCGGCAGAGTTGGCGTTGTAGATTTCAGGTCGATAGATTTTCTGGAACGTGTCCATGGTACTGATGGTACTGATCAGCTCCAGGTGGGTGTAATCACTGAGCAAATCGCCGGAAAAATAGAACGCCAACGGCGCCACACTGTTGGGCGGCATAAAGTAACGCACGTGCAATCCCATCTTCTCGAAATACGTATCCGTCAAGGAATACGCATCCTGCTGGTATTCAAAGCCCAACACAGGGTGGTGATTATCCGTTCGAGAGTAAGTCTTGCTGCTCGAAACACTCAGACAGATGACGGGCGGCTTGTCGAAGTGCGCCTTGTACGTGCTTGAATTGATGAAGCACTTGAACAGCTTGCCATGCAGCTCACCAAAATGGTCTGGCGTACTGAATACAGCCTGGTTTGCATTATGCTCACGCAACAGCACACTAAAATCGTAATCCCGCACGTAGGAAGAAAAGTTATTCCCCACCATGCCCGCAAAGCGCTCGCCGGTGGGTCGGTCAATAATGCTTGTTTTCAACATTTCAATCAGGGGTAGCGCCTGATTGCCGCCTTCAGCCTCAATACCCATCTCGACAGAAATAATATCAAGCTCAACAGTATAACGGTCGCCCTTGGGGTTATCCCAATGCGCCAATGCATTGAAGCGGTTATCGATCATCTGCAAGGTGCTGCGCAAGTTCTCTTGCCGGCTCACACCCCTCGCCAGGTTGGCGAAGTTGGTAGTGAGGCGCGTCTTTTCGGAGGGTTGATAATGCTCGTCAAAGCGGATGCTCTTGATGAAAAAATTGAAGTCGTTACTGGTCATGGCGGGGCGCCCACTCAAATATCCATATTTTCTATAATTGGCCCGTAGTTTAAGTTGGGGTACTGGGCGATGGAACTGAATTGATTTCACAGAACCTTTAGCCACGCTCATGACAAGGCACCCACCTTGAACGGGCTGTACACGCTTCGCTATCCGCCCATTGCAGCCCTCGGTGAACGATAGCTGTCGATCCAGGCAGCACGCGCGTGTCATGAGGCTTGCCCTGAACATATGGTAATGCGTATATTCGATTATCCATATGTTCTGGTGCAGCCATGATTACCCCGCCCGATGTCTTCAAGAGCCTCTCTGACGAAACCCGCGCTCGCGCCACCCTGCTCATCGCCAGCTTGGGAGAACTCTGTGTTTGCGAGCTGATGTGCGCGCTGGGCGAAAGCCAGCCGAAGATCAGTCGCCATCTGGCGCAACTGCGCAGCAATGGCATGTTGCTGGACCGGCGCCAGGGTCAGTGGGTGTATTACCGCCTTAACCCGGCGCTACCGGCCTGGGTTCACGAGATGCTGCAGGTCACCTTGCAGGCCAATTCGCACTGGCTGGCCGACAACACACGTCGGCTCACGTGCATGGACGACCGCCCCGTGCGCGATGCCGCCTGCTGCTGAATCACCCTTTCGGCTCTGGCCCAAGCGCCGGCGCCTCTGACGTCCGCCACAAGGCGGAGGAGCCCTCCATGCGAGTCCTGTTCATGTGCACGGCCAACAGTTGCCGAAGCATCCTGTGCGAAGCACTTTTCAACCACTTGGCCCCTGCCGGTTTCGAGGCAGTCAGCTCCGGGAGCATCCCCAAGGGGCAGGTTTTGCCCCGTAGCCTGAGCACGCTGGAGCAGGCCGGTATTTCGGCTGCTGGCCTGAGCAGCAAGGGCAACGACGCATTCGAAAACAGCCCGCCGGACGTCGTTATTACGGTCTGCGACAAGGCCGCCGGCGAAGCCTGCCCGGTCTATTTCGGCCCCGCGATGAAATCGCATTGGGGGTTGCAGGACCCGTCCGATGTCGTGGGTGACGAGGCGCAAGTCGACGCGGCTTTCCACGCCACGCTGGCCCACATCGCATCGCGCTGCCGCGCTTTCTTCGCCCTTCCCTTCGATCGCCTCGACCGTGATCAGCTCAAGCACGAGCTGGATCGCATCGGTACGCAATAAGCAGGAGTCAGAAATGTCCGAACATCTCCCTAACCTCGACCTCGCATTGTTCGAGCTGCCCCCAACGGCAACCGTGGCAAGCGAGCACAAACCACGCATCCTGCTGTTGTATGGGTCTACCCGCGAACGCTCTTTCAGCCGCTTGCTGGTGGAGGAAGCCGCGCGTCTGCTGGAACACTTCGGCGCCGAAGCACGAACCTTCGACCCTTCGGGCCTGCCGCTGCCTGACGATGCGCCGGTTGAGCACCCCAAGGTGCAGGAATTGCGTGAACTTGTGCAATGGTCGGAAGGCCAGGTCTGGTGCTCGCCAGAGCGCCATGGGGCGATGTCTGCAGTGTTCAAGGCACAGATCGACTGGGTTCCCCTGGCGCTGGGCGCCGTGCGCCCCACCCAAGGCAAGACCTTGGCGGTGATGCAGGTGTGTGGCGGCTCGCAGTCGTTCAACGTGGTCAACCAGTTGCGTGTGCTTGGCCGCTGGATGAGGATGTTCACGGTGCCGAACCAGTCCTCGGTACCCAAGGCTTACCTTGAGTTCGATGATGCCGGCCGGATGAAGCCTTCGCCGTACTATGACCGCGTTGTTGATGTGATGGAGGAACTGGTGAAATTCACCGCGCTGCTACGTGATCGTCAGGATTACCTGGTGGATCGCTATTCAGAGCGCAAGGAAACCGCCGAACAGCTATCTGCACGCGTCAATCAGCGCTCAATCTGAAGCCGCCATGCGGCCCGCTTGCACCAGGATGGCTTGCCCACCCTGGTGCGCATCAGCAATGATCAGCGGTCCTGTTCGCCCTGCGGGTTATCGCGTTGCGATTGCTGACCCATGCGGTCTTTATCCGCCGGGTTCTCCTTGTCAGTCATGCTGTCTTCCTGCCGACCGCCCTTGCTTCCGGTATCGCGGCCCCAGTCTTTGTTCATTTTGTCCTCGGGCTTCTGCCCCGGCTGGTTCTGACCTTGTTGCTGGTGGTTGGGCATGCCACCGCCCGAGCCTTGACCACCCTGCTGGCCGGTACCCGCCGTGTTGTTCCCGGCGCCTGCACTGGCATTGCCCTGGTTGGCGCCCTTGTCTTGGTTATTAGCCATGATCGCTTACCTCAAGTCAGACACAGAAAGGCCTGTGTGTTCGTACGACTGCGGCTTGCCTGACGTGGATGTATTTATTCACAGCCTTTCGGATGAGCGATACCAAATGCAGGGGCCTGATACTGAGCTGCGCTAAATACCGATATGCCACAGCATCCGGAATGAGCCGGCATCCTGATGAATGGGGATGCCTCGGCCAGGAAAATTGGCACAATTCATCTGTTTAAGCTGATCTGTGGCGCTGCATGGCATATCCTTATGCCTCGCAATCAACTTCGAAGCAGTGAATTGAACAATGGGTTTTGAACAACTAGCTGAGCTACGTGACCGTCTGCGGGCGGAAAAAGTGCAGGAAAAGGCCGATAGCCCGAAACAACCCAAGCGCAAGTCCCCGCCACAGGCAAAGCCTCGTGAGCAGGACCCGGCGGTGGCAGCGATCTGGCCATTGCAAAAGCACTTTCCATTGGCCTTCCCTGTCAATCCGGCCCCCAAGGTTCCGCTCAAAGAGGGCATTTTCAAGGATGCCGAGCAGCACCTTGAGCTGCTCGGCATCACCCGTGAACAGCTCAAGCTGGGCATTTCTACCTGGTGCCGGGGTACCCGGTACTGGGCAAGCATGGTGGAGAATGCGCCGCGCCTGGACTTGAATGGTCAAGTCGCTGGCACAGTGACAGCGACTCAGGCGATCCATGCCAAGCAACAAGCTGCGCGGCATCGCAGCCAGGAACGTCGCAATCGTGCTAAGGCAAAAGCGCCTGTTGCGGCCCCCGCCGCCGAGATCACGGCGGCGCAGACTCCGGACTGAATTCAATCGCGCTCCCACAGGAAGGTCATCAGCCACCGAGGCCTGCGCTATACCTGTGGGAGCCGGGCTCGCCGGCTCCGGGTGCCTGCTTCGGACACACGGCGGAAGGGCTTCAGCGCAATCAGCCCCGATCTGTCTTGTCATTTGCCAAGGGTTCGGGCAGGGTCGATACCACTGACATCTCTGCCTAGGAGTCGCCCATGTCTACGCTTTATCCCAGTAATGATCCTGAGGGGCTGATCGAGTACTCGGTGGTCTACACCGACCGCTCGCTCAATCACATGTCACAAACCTTTCAAGGCGTGATGCGGAACATTTCCAGCACGCTGAAACAGGTCTATGGCGCCCAGGCTGTTGCGGTAGTGCCGGGCAGCGGTACATTCGGCATGGAATCGGTAGCGCGACAGTTTGCCACCGCTCAGCAATGCCTGGTGATACGCAACGGCTGGTTCAGTTATCGCTGGAGCCAGATCCTTGATATGGGCAACATCCCGGCGGCCACCACGGTGCTCAAAGCCCGCCCGGTCGACACAGGGCACCAGGCTGCCTACGCGCCCCCGCCGCTGGAGGAAGTGCTGGCAAGCATCCAGGCGCACAAGCCTCAGATCGTCTTCGCCCCCCACGTTGAAACCTCATCCGGGATCATCCTGCCCGACGATTACCTGCGGGCCGTCGGTGACGCCGTGCATGCGGTGGGTGGCCTGTTCGTGCTGGACTGCATCGCCTCTGGCACGCTGTGGGTTGATATGGAAAAGTGCGCAGTCGACCTGCTGATCAGTGCACCGCAAAAAGGCTGGAGCGCTTCCCCTTGCTGCGCCTTGGTGATGCTCAGCGCCTTGGCCCTGGAGCGCATCGAGCACACGCAGAGCAGCAGCTTTGCCTGCGACCTGAAGAAGTGGCTGCAGATCATGCAGGCCTACGAACAGGGCGGACATGCCTACCATGCAACCATGCCCAGCGATTCGCTTGCCCGGTTCAACGACGTGTTGAACGAGATGCAAGCCTACGGTTTCGACAAGGTGCGCAGCGAACAACAGGCGCTGGGTGATCGGGTGCGCGCCATGTTGACCGCCAAAGGTATCAAGAGCGTGGCCGCAGCCGGCTTTCAGGCCCCAGGCGTCGTGGTGAGCTATACCGATGATGCCGACATCAAGACCGGCAAGAAATTTGCCGATCACGGCCTGCAGATTGCGGCCGGCGTACCGTTGCAATGCGACGAGCCAGCCGACTTCCAGACCTTCCGCATCGGTCTGTTCGGGCTCGAAAAACTGCACAATATCGAGCGTACGGTCAGCACCCTGGAGCAGGCAATCGATGAAGTGATGACGGACTGAGCCGTCATCCCATTACAGCAAGGTCGGGCGCGTTACCCGTGAAACGGGCAGCGCGCTGATGCCACGGGTGGACAACTCATCAGTTATCCAGTTGATCCTTGATGATCTTGCCGTCATGGGGATCGACCTGGAATTCGTACTGTTTGCCGTCAGCTTTCATCCCCTCACCTTCCCAATGCCCATCATCGGCCTCGATCTTGGTGATCTGCGTGTAGCCGGCACCTTTGAGGGTGGCTTCGGCCTGATCCTTGTTCACCTTCCAGTCAGCGCCCGGCTGATCTGCCCATGCGGTAGTGCTTGCCAATGCGCCAGCCATGGCCAGGCCGGTGAGCAGTCGAGTCATCGCTTTCATCGCTAACATCCTTTTTCATGAGGTTAAACGCTCTGACTGGCGCGCCAATGCCACCGTTCAGTTTTTTTCGATTGCAGCCGCGCTCAGCGGTCACACGGTGTGGCCACCTGCATCGGTCAACGCCCGTAACCGCTAGCGGGCTCCTCCCCAAAAGCTTTGGTCGTGGTGGTAATCAGCGCCAGTAAGGGCATTCCGTTCGTCAGTACCGACGCACAATTGGCTGCACGCGCAGGACGAAGGAGAAGTGACCAACGCAAAGAGGTGATTGCGCATGAACATCATCAAGCCCCATTCATTGCTGCTCGCCCTGTGCCTCGGTGCCAGCACACCGTTGGTGTTGGCAGCCACCGACATGAACGACCAACGCGCCCCTGGGGCGCAGACACAGGACAACGGCCCGTTGGGTGGCACTGGCTCCGGCACGCCTGGGGATGGCATGGGAACCGGGTCTGGCGGTACGGGTACCAATGGCACCGACAATACCGGGGGTGACGGCACCGACAACGGCTCGGGCACGGGCACAGGCGCCGGTAACGGTACGGGTGGCGCCGCAGGGAGCGGCACTGGCCCGGGCCCCGGCAGCGGAGGCTCGGGCGGTTCCGGTTCCGGCGCTGGCGCTGGCGGTAGTGGCGGTGGTTCAGGCGGTTGACCCAACCCATCCAAGTCTGCGTGCGAGCAGCTCAAACTCCGAAAGCTAGCGAGCGCCCTGTGGGTGCGGGCATGCCCGCCCTCATAGAACAACGTATTGAGTTGGCTTCAACTTGTGGGAGCGGGCTTGCCCCGCGAACACCGGCAAAGCCGGTGCCATACACAGCGTTGCCTGCTTCGCGGGACAAGCCCGCTCCCACACCAGCCATTGTTCTCTGCGTGACAGCGCAGCCCACAGGGGATGAGTAGCCTCCCACAGGGACTGTACAAGCTTCGAGACAAGGCACGGGCGGTTTTTGGCCAGTTCCGCTGAACGTTTGCACAGCCGGCCCGGTCGCACCACAGAGATGCAGTCAAGTGCAAGACCGACCGTGAGGACCTCCCATGAGCGCAACAGCCCCCGAGGGTGTCGTAGAACACCCCATCCACCTGACCCTGAATGGTCAGCCTCGATCACTGCAGGTGCAGCCCTGGACCACATTGCTCGACCTGCTGCGTGAGCAGCTAGACCTGATAGGCACCAAAAAGGGCTGCGACCATGGCCAGTGCGGGGCCTGCACCGTGTTGCGCGACGGCAAACGTATCAACGCCTGCCTCACGCTGGCCATCATGTGCGACGGGGCCGAACTGGTGACCATCGAAGGACTGGCCAGCGACGGTGAACTTCACCCACTGCAGCGCGCCTTCATTCGCCATGATGCGTTCCAATGCGGCTATTGCACACCAGGGCAGATCTGCTCCGCAGTCGGTCTTGTACACGAAGGGCATGCCGACTCCCGTGAGGCCATTCGCGAGCAGATGAGCGGTAACCTCTGCCGCTGTGGTGCCTACGGCAACATTGTCGCCGCAGTAGAGGAAGCCATGCCGTTGATGAAGGACGTGCCCCGGCAGCAAGGCAGGACGACCCCATGACGCCATTCAGTTACCACAAGCCCGCATCAGTCAGCGAAGCCATCAACCTGGCAGATGCCAGCTCGCGCTTCATTGCCGGCGGTACCAACCTCGTCGACCTGATGAAGGAAAACGTGGTCCGCCCCAACCGCCTGATCGACATCTCCGGCCTTGGGCTGAACGGCATTCGGGCCACCTCCGACGGCGGCGTGCTGATCGGTGCGTTGGTGAGCAATGCCGACCTCGCCTGGGACCCGATCATCCAACAGCATTATCCGCTGCTGTCCGAAGCCATTCTGGCCGGGGCATCGCCTCAGTTGCGGAACATGGCCAGCACCGGCGGCAACCTGCTGCAACGCACCCGTTGTTACTACTTCTACGACACCGGCACACCCTGCAACAAGCGCGAACCGGGCAGCGGCTGCCCCGCGCGTACGGGCTTGAACCGTATCCATGCGATTCTCGGCGCCAGCGATGCCTGCGTCGCCACCCACCCCTCGGACATGTGCGTGGCGTTGGCGGCGCTCGAAGCGGTAGTACATGTACAGGGGCCTGCCGCTGAACGCCAGATACCCTTCGCGGCCTTCCACCGCCTGCCCGGCGATGCCCCGGAGCGCGACAATCAACTGGCAACTGATGAACTGGTGGTCGCCATCGAGTTGCCGCCCCCTGCATTCGAACAGCATTACCGTTATCTGAAGATCCGCGACCGCGCCTCCTATGCGTTCGCGCTGGTGTCCGTCGCCGCGGCCTTGAACCTTGATGGCGGCGTGATCCAGCAGGCTCGACTGGCGCTAGGTGGCGTTGCCCACAAGCCTTGGCGGGACACGGCGGTAGAAGGGATGCTGGCCGGCCAGGCGCCTTCGCAAGCGCTTTTCACCCAGGCCGCGCACACCGTGCTGCAAGGGGCCCAACCCCTGAGCCACAACGGTTTCAAGGTAGCACTCGCGCAGCGTGCAATCGTTCGGGCATTGAGCGAGGCAGTGCTCGGTGCCTCAGCCAGAGGGGCAAGACCATGATCGACACCACACCCATTGTCGGCACGCCCCTGGACCGCGTGGACGGCGTCGCCAAGGTCACCGGGCAGGCGCGCTACGCAGGTGAATACCCTCAAGCCGGGCTGCTACACGGCAGCGTCGTGTGCAGTACTATCGCCCGTGGTCGAGTGCTCGCCATCGACAGTACACAGGCAATGCGCGTGCCCGGGGTCATCGCTGTGCTGGACCATGGCCATCGGCCGCACATTTCCAGTTATGACGACGATTACAGTGACGCCGACTCGGCCGAGGGGTCGCCGTTTCGCCCCTTGTTCAACGACCGCGTGCTTTATAGCGGCCAACCGTTGGCCCTGGTGGTCGCCCACACCCTCGAACTGGCGCGGTACGCAGGTTCGCTGATCAGAATCGACTATGCCGAGCAGGCCCACCAGACAGACCTGGGTGCTACCCGGCAGTCGCATGAGGCCCCCGCCGAAACACCGGCACCACGTGGCGATTTTGCCGGGCAGTTTGCCGCCGCCCCGGTGCGGGTAGATGCCACCTACCTGACGGCCAACGAGCATCACAACCCGATGGAGCCGCATGCTTCCACCGTGCACTACAAGGCCGACGGCAGCCTCGAAATCCACGACAAGACCCAAGGCACGCAAAATTGCCAGGACTACCTGCACAAAGTGTTTGGCCTGCCCAAGGCCAACATACGCGTGCACGCGGCGTTCGTGGGTGGCGCCTTCGGCTCGGGCTTGCGCCCGCAGTACCAGTTACCGCTGGCCGTGATGGCGGCGCTGCATTTACAACGCTCGGTGCGCGTCACACTGACCCGCCAGCAGATGTTCACCTTCGGCTACCGGCCCCGTACCGAGCAGCGCCTGCGCCTGGGTGCGGACGCAAGCGGGCGGTTGCTGGCGATCGCCCACGATGCGCTGGGCCAGACATCACGCTTCGAGGACTTTACCGAACACCTGGTCGAATGGAGCGGCATGCTCTACCAGTGTGACAACGTTGCGCTCAGCTATCACTTGGCGCCGCTCGATGTCTTTACCCCACTGGACATGCGCGCCCCCGGGGCCGCGTCAGGCATGATCGCCCTCGAATGCGCCATGGATGAGCTCGCCTGTGCAGCGCAGATCGACCCGCTCGACCTGCGCCGGCGCAACTTCGCCGCTAACAATGGCAACGAGGGCAAGCCCTACTCCAGCAAGGAGCTGCTGGCGTGCTACCAGCAAGGTGCCGAGCGTTTCGGCTGGCATAACCGCGACCCGCAACCGCGCAGCATGCGCAATGGCCACCAGCTGATCGGCTGGGGAATGGCTGGCGGCGTCTGGGAGGCCCTGCAAATGAAGGCCAGCGCCAAGGCGCACATCGACGCCCAAGGGCGCCTGACCGTCAGCAGCGCCACCACCGATATCGGTACCGGCACCTACACCGTCATGACCCAGATAGCAGCGGATGCGGTGGGCGCCAGGGTTCAGGATGTCACCTTCCTGCTGGGGGACTCCTCCCTGCCGACAGCACCGCTACAGGGTGGCTCTTTCACCGTATCGTCGGTGGGCTCGGCCGTGCGCCAGGCCTGCCTGGTGCTGCGCAGCAAGCTGCTGGAACATGCGCGCAAGTCGTACCCTGAAGTGGCCAGCACCCCGACAGAGCAGATTGTCTTCGCCGATGGCTACCTGCATGCGGGCAACCATCGCCTGGCCCTGGCCGAGATCGTCGCCAGCACCCCGGGGCGAAATGTTGAAGCGCAGATAGAAGCCGAGCCAGGTGCCAAACGCCAACCCTTCTCCACCGCCACACATTCGGCGGTTTTTGTGGAGGTGCATGTTGACGAAGACCTTGGCGCGATCAAGGTCACCCGTGTGGTCAGCGCCGTGGCAGCAGGACGGGTAGTCAACCCGAAAACCGCGCGTAGCCAGATTCTGGGGGGCGTGGTGTGGGGCGTGGGCATGGCCCTGCACGAAGAAGCATTGACCGATCACCAGTTGGGCCGCATCGTCAACCACAACCTGGCGGAGTATCACATTCCGGTGAACGCCGACAGCGGCGATATCGAGGTGATTTTCGTTGAAGAGAACGATGACATCGTCAACGAGCTGGGCTCCAAGGGGGTGGGCGAGATCGGCGTGGTCGGGGTGGCAGCAGCAGTGGCGAACGCTGTCTACCATGCCACTGGCAAGCGTGTGAGAGCGTTTCCGATCACCCTCGACAAGGTGCTGTAAACGGGCAGCTCAGCGCCTTTGCAAGCAGGCCTCGGTAACCAGCGCGTCGCCCGGGGCCGCTGCGATTGCGGTGTTTCATTTTCCCCGGCAGGGCGCTCATTTGCAGCGTTACGCGGCGCGCTTGAACGCGGTAGAAATCAACTCCTCGTTTTACCGTGCTCATCGATCGCAAACTCATGCCCGGTGGGCCGCGTCGGTGCCTGAGCACTTTCGTTTTTCCGTCAAGTTACCCAACGCCATCACCCATGAGCACCGCTTGCAAGGCTGTGCGGGCCTGCTCGAGCCGTTTCTCGATGAGTGCGGGCATCGCTTGGTCCTCACTCTCTTGGTCGAGGCTCGGGTACCGCGACAGGTTCACGCGCAGCACACCGGCGGTCACCTTGCGCCACTGAAGCCCTCGACCTGAACTTTACAGCGCCCCACGCATTCCCCTGCTTACTCGATGCCTTTGTCCACAACGAAGGTTGAACGCTAGCTGACACACTTCAAAAGGGGTTCTGCACCATGATTGATCAAGCGACAGGCATGAAACCAGGCGAACGCTACTGCGTGGAGAACATCGAACGCGCCCATCAATTTCCCGGTTTCTTTCAGGACGGCAAATATTACCTGGGCCCGGAACTGCTGACTGCAGTCGGCTGGCTCGAAGGCACCAGATTCATCTATGACAGCCTGGATGCGGAGGGCGAGCCCGTGTACGCTGACAGGGTAGCGGGCACTGTCGAGGGCCTGAAACTGGTGCTGGTCGACGGCACCGCCCTTGAACTCTCGATGATAGAAGCCAGCGCCACCCTTGCGCCTGCGCCAGAGGACTTCACGCCACCCCAGGCTGCCGAGCCTGCCCCGCCGGCCGCCGCTGTATCAACACAAGGCCCGTTGCGCGGCAAGGTCGTGGTCATCACTGGCGCTTCAAGTGGCATAGGCAGGGCCGCTGCGCATGCCTTTGCCTGCAAAGGCGCTCGGCTGGTGCTTGCTGCGCGAGATGAGGAAGCGTTGTTCGATGTGCTGGACGAGTGCACTGATTGCGGTACGGACGCCGTAGCAATCGCTACCGATGTCAGCCGCAGCGATCAGGTGCAGGCGCTGGCCGCGCAGGCTGCCGAATTTGGCCATGGGCGAATCGATATCTGGGTCAATAACGCTGGCGTCGGCGCGGTCGGCAATTTTGAGGACACGCCACTGGAGGCGCACGAGCAAGTCATCCAAACCGACCTGATCGGTTACCTTCGTGGCGCCTACGTCGCCCTTCCCTATTTCAAGGCGCAGCGCAGCGGCATCCTGATCAACACGTTGTCACTCGGAAGCTGGATCGCGCAACCCTATGCAGCGGCCTATTCGGCGAGCAAATTCGGCCTGCGTGGCCTGACCGACGCCCTGCGCGGAGAACTGACGGCGTTCCCCGACATTCATGTCTGCGATATCTATCCTGCGGTCATGGACACCCCTGGTTTCAGGGATGGTGGCAACTACACTGGCCACACGCTGACGCCCCCCGGGCCAGTCTATGACCCGGAGTGGGTGGCCAAGGCCATGGTGGCTTGCGCCATCTCCCCGCGCGCGCGCACTACGGTCGGGGCAACCGCTCGCCTTGCACACTTGGCCAGCTACCTCGTGCCGGGGCTACCGCTGCTTTCAGGATGGCTGACCCGTTGGGGCTTGAGCCGTAGCCCAAGCGCCGCAACATCACCGGGGAACCTGTTTGAACCACCGAGTGACCGGCGCAGTGTGGACGGTGGCTGGAGAGCCCGAAAAGACAAGACACTGGTGTTGGTGAGCGCCGCCGTGCTCGGCGCCATTGCCGGGTTTGCGATCACTCACTTGCAGCGCCAGCGCCGCCGAAGCGTTGACCGCTGAGCATCGAAGACAAAGGGCTTGAAGCGCCCTCATGACGTCCGCTGCTTCCACGCTTCGTATCGGGCAAGCAGCGGCTGAACGCTCAACCCATGCAGCAGTATGCTCAACGCCACCACTGACAACACCAGGTTGGTGCTCTGGGCCGCATGACCAGGAGGCAGCCCGTGGTTAAGGGCGTAGAAGAGGTAGTAAAAACTCCCGATACCCCGGATGCCAAACCATCCAAGCAGCCCACGTTCTCGAATACCCAGCATCCCCCGAATCGGAAACAGCAAAATGCTCAAGGGACGAATCACCAGAAACAGTGCTCCGCCGACCAGCAATGCCCGCCAGTCCCAATGCTCCATCAACACCACCCCGAGCAAGGTCACGAGAAAAACCTCCATTGCCCGCTCGATCAAGCTGCCGAAGGCCAGCATGTCCCCGAGCATGATCCCTGCTGCAACCTGGGAATCGTCCAGCCCGCGAACATCACCTTTGACGGCCTGTTCCGGCGCCACATGCTGGTGGCCCACTACCGGCTGCACCAGATGTTCGGCAGCCGGCTGCCCAGGGCTGCTGGAGGTACTGGCCTCCGCCTGGCGCAAGCCCAGCCCAGCGGCGAATACCGCGAGAAACCCATAGGCCTGGATCGTTTCGGCAAACACATAGGCCAGCGCGATCAGTGCCAAGGCCAGGTAATCGTTGGGCGATACAGTGCTGTCGTCGTTGCGCAGGCGCAGGAACAGAGTGAGTTTGCCCAGCCCGCGCCCCATCCAGTAGCCAAGCAGCAGACCCGCACTCACTGCCCAGAGCATGTCCTTGATCAACCAGTCGCCGAGCCAGGCATGCCCGCTGTTCTGTTGCAACAACAGCCCAAGGATGACGAAGGGAAAGGCCACTCCGTCGTTCAGGCCAGCCTCACCGGACAAGCTGAAGCGCACAGGATCATCGTCCTGGGCATCAGCCACCTGCACCAGTGTTGCAAGCACGGGATCTGTGGGTGCAAGAATTGCCCCGATCAGTACTGCAATACCCCATTCAAGGTCCAGGCCGTAGTGCAATAGCAGCGTGACGCCACCTATGCAGAGCATCATCACAGGCCCCGCCAGGTAAAACGCGCTCCCCCATCGGCGGTCGTGCAAGGGCAAGCGCAGTTTCAAGCCGCTGAAGAACAGCGAAAACAACACCGCCACCTCGGTCAGGTGCTCCATCCATCCCTTGGAACCGCTGACATCCAGGTGGAGAAGACCCAACCCGGACGCTCCCAGGCCGATGCCCAAGACCAGACAAACCACCGAGGAAGTCACCGGAATCCAGCGTAAATAGGAGGAAGAGAGCGCCAGCAGCAGCAAGACTGCGCCCAGCATGGCGAACCAGACGATGAAGGTCATCTGCGCAGCAGCCTTGGTAAAGTGCTCGATGATGGTTTGACGTTCAGTGGCGACGGGTCGTTCAGCTGCGATAACCGATTCCCTGTAAACAACCTGTGGAAGCGGGCTTGCGCCCGAAGCAGGCTGCGCGGTGGTTGGCACGGGCTACGCCCGTGTTCGCGGGGCAAGCCCGCTCCCACATGGACCGCATTGCGTGCAACTCATGCGCCGTACCTGTGGGAGCGGGCTTGCCCCGCGAACCCCGGCGCAGCCGGGGCCATATTGACCGGCCTTATGCAGGCAGTTGCTGCAAAGTGCACCTCATGTCGCATGACCCAGTGCCCGGCGTATCTTGACGAGCAGCTCGCTGATCTGGAACGGCTTGATCAGTAGGTCCATCCCGCTGCCCAGGAACGCCTGGCGGTCCAGAGCGGTTTCCGCGTAGCCCGTCATGAACAGTACCGGCAGACCTGGCCGGTAGATCCGCGCCATATCGGCCAGCTCGCGGCCGCTTATGCCTGGCAGGCCAACGTCGGTCAGCAACAACTGAATGCCGCTATCTCCACGCAGATGATCGAGTGCCTGCTCGATGGTTTGGGCCAGGATGCAACGATATCCTGCATCGGTCAGTACTTCTGCCACTGACAGGCGCACCGACGCCATGTCCTCGACCACCAGCACATATTCACCGGCCCCTTGCTGGTCGACTTGCGGCCTGTGCGCCTCGCAAGCCTCCTGCTCGTCGCTGGCAGGCAACATCAGGGTGACTTCGGTGCCCACCCCCGGCGCGCTGTGGATCGACACGTGCCCGCCCGACTGGCGGGCAAAACCGTAGATGGTCGATAGCCCAAGACCGGTACCTTGTCCTACCGGCTTGGTAGTAAAAAATGGATCGAAGACCTTTTCCAGCAGCTCCGGCGCGATACCACAGCCATCATCGCGCACCGTCACCGCCACGTAAGGGCCATCGCGCAGGTTGGGGTCGCCGAGTGAGAAGGTCGCCGCCGTATTCACCCAGATATGCCCGCCCTTGGCCAAGGCGTCGCGGGCGTTGATCACCAGGTTGAGTACCGCGCTCTCCAGCTGGATCGGGTCGACCAGCGCGGTGGTGGGCTCGCGTGACAGCTGCAGTTGCAGCACGATTCGCTCACCAATGGTGCGATTGATCAGTTCCTCCAGTGAACGAACCCGCTCGTTGATGTCCACTGGCCGCGTGTCCAGAGGTTGCTGCCGTGCGAAGGCGAGCAGACGGTGAGTCAGCGAGGCGGCGCTCATGGCAGAGGTCAAGGCCGCGTCGGCGTAGGCAGGGACCTTTTCGGTCCGGTTCTCTGCTACCCGTTTGCGGATCAGCTCCAGGCTGGTGATGATGCCGGTCAACAGGTTGTTGAAGTCATGGGCAATACCGCCTGTCAGGCTGCCCAGCGCATCCATCTTCTGCAGCTGCAACAGTTGCGCCTCGGTCTGCTCACGCTGGGCCGTCTCCCGCGCCAACTGGGTGTTGGCGTCCTCCAGTCGCGCCAGATGCGAGCGCTCGCGGTGGCGATGCTCGGTGACGTCCTCGACAAACACCAGGCACAATCCCGGCTTCCGGTAGGGCGATAGCTGCCATTCGGTATCCCGGGGCATGCCGCCAACGTGCATGGCTAACGTGCCACGCCAGCGCTGCCCCGCAAGCAGGTGCTGACGCAAATCGGCGATGGCGGTCTGCTGGTCATCGGCGAAGCATTCCTGCAACGCATCGGGGTTGCGATTATCCTGGATCAACTGCTCGAAGGCATGGTTGCATTCATGCACCTTCAGCCCTGCATCAACCACGGCGATCGGGGCTGACACATTGGTGAAGATTTCCCGAAAACGGGCCTCGCTTTCCCGCAAGGCCCGTTCGGTGTCCCTCACCCGTAGCAGGGTGCCGAGGGTGGCCACCAGCACATCAGCGTCCACAGGGTGTACCAGATAAGCGTCCGCGCCTGCATCGAGCCCGGTAATGATGTCACCCCTCTGGATCGACGCTGCCGATACATGGATCACCGGCAGCAAGGCCGTTTCCGGCCTGGCACGCAGCAGCCGGACGATGTCGAAGCCGCTCATGTCCGGCAGGTTGACATCCAGGATCAGCGCATCGAACTGCCCGCTGCCGATCAACGCCAGCCCCTCGCCACCGGTGCCTGCCTCCGTCACCGTGTACCCATGCAGTGCCAGGCGGCGGCGCAGCGCATAGCGTGTGGTAACGTTGTCGTCGACGATCAGCAGGCGGATGTCAGCGTTCATCAGCGCTCTCCGGGGCCAGCGCCATCGGCAGGATGACAAAAAAACACGACCCGCTGCCAGGCGTGCTTTCCACCCCTACCTTGCCGCCCAGCAGCGCGGCAAAACGCTTGCACAGCGACAGCCCCAGCCCAGTGCCGCGCAAGCGCTTCTGCAGCGGCGAATCGACCTGGGCAAAGTCTTCGAACAAGCTGCCGAGCAGCTCAGGGGCGATACCGATACCTGTATCGCTCACGGCAAAACGGACCTGGTCAGTACCCAGAAGTTGCGCCGACACGCGTACTTCGCCGCGGGTGGTGAACTTCAAGGCGTTGGAGATGAAGTTGCGAAGGATCTGCGCCAGCTTCTTGTCATCCGTGTACATCTTCGGCAGGCCCTGGGGCTCTTCGAAGATCAAATCCACCGCGCCGGTGTCGACGATCGGGCGGAACATGCCGCGCAAGGCCGCGAACAGGTCGAGCATATCGAACCAGGCCGGCGATATGGTGATGCGGCCGGCCTCGATCTTGGCAAGGTCCAGCAGGTCGTCGACCATGTCGCCCAGCTCACGCGTTGCGGTATTGATAAACGCCACCTGCAACTGCTGCTCCTTGCTCAACGGCCCGTCCACCTCGTCGGCGAGCAGGCTGGTGATGCTCAGGATCGAACCCAGCGGCGTGCGGAACTCGTGGCTCATGTAGGACAGAAAGCGGCTTTTCAGGTCCGACGCCTGGCGCAGCTGCTCAGCCTGGCTGTCCAGCTCGGCATACAGTGCCAGCACCCCTTGGTTGGTGTCCTCCAGTTCAGCGCACAACGCCTGGTTTTCGGCCTGCAAGCGGGCGATCAGGTCGGCCTGCTCGACGCTGTTGTTCGATGAGGGTTCAGCCATGCACAGTCTCCAGGTCGATGACCAACACCGTCACATCATCCCGCCCACGGCAGAAATCGCGATGCAATATGGCAGCGATGACCGCCGGGTGGCGGTGAACAAGCCCGGGGTAGGTTTGCAGATTCCAACGGGACTGCAGGCCGTCACTGAACATGATCAACAGATTTCCTTTCACGTGAGCGTAGTCGAACACCTGGCCCTTGCGGTATTGCCCGCCGACGATGCCCGGGTGTGAGGCAAGGCCGCGAGGCCGGTCTGTACCGACCAGGGTTGCGCCGATATTGCCAATACCGATAAACGACAGGCGGTCACCCGCGCCGTCGTACTGGGCAATGGCAGCCGCACCGCCACGGGTTCCGGCCATGGCATGGTGCATTTCGCCAAGCACGTGCTCCGGCGCGCTGAATGGCGCCAAAGCAAAAGCCTGGATACCCGCCTTGGCCGCACGCTCGGCCTCTTCGCCATGGCCGAGGCCATCGATCATCACGGCGCTGAAACGCTGCTCGGCAAGCGTCACGTGCCAACTGTCTCCGCAGGCGGGGTCATCGTGCAGCGAATGCTGGGACACGCCGATGCGTATATCCCCGGCCGTATGCTCTTGCCGGTAAATACGCGCGAGTACCACAGCGCCTTTCGCGTCGGCGTGCACGTCAAACACTTGTGCCAGCCGGCTGACCGCCCCTAGCCCGATGCCCTGGGTACCGCCGGTGGAATAACCATCAGCCAGGCAACTGGCCAGGTCGAACCCCTGGGCACGGTCCACCGCCACCAGCTCCATACCCGGGTGGGCGCCATGCGCAAGCACGCGAAGGTGCAATTCGCCACGCTCGGCGTGCTTGAGCACATTGCTGGCAAGCTCGGTGGCAACAATAGCTGCCCGGCCAGCGTCGGCGGCAGAGAAACCCAGCTGCTCGGCCAGCTTCTGGACCACACGCCGGGCATGGCCGACCTGGCTGGCCTCATCAATGTGCAGCACCTGCGTCAAACTCGCTGCCAGGTTCAGGCCCATCGGGTGATCGTTACCCGGGTGCCTTGCCCGGGAGTGGTGTCCAGATCAAATTCGTCTACCAGCCGGCGAGCGCCGGTCAAGCCCAGGCCAAGCCCGCCACCCGACGTCCAGCCATCGGTGAGGGCCAGTTTGACATCGGCGATGCCCGGCCCCTCGTCACGAAACAACAGGCGCAGGCCTACGCGCCCGGCTTCTTCGATGACCGCCCAGTCCATATCCCCGCCCCCCCCGTATACCACGGTGTTGCGTGCCAGCTCACTGACAGCCGTGACCAGTTTGGTCAGGTCGACCAGCCGCATGCCGCAGTCGGTGGCGAGCTTGCGGGTCAGTTGCCGGGCCAGTACCACGTCCTGCTCCACGCGCACCGGCTGGCTGCCACTCTGGCGGATGCTCATGAGTGGCCTACCCGCTGCCGCAACAGATGCATGCCGCGGTCGACATTCAATGCCGTGCTTACCCCGGGCAAGGTCAGGCCAAGCTCCACGAGGGTGATGGCCACCGCAGGTTGCATGCCGACCAGCACGGTCTCGGCATCCATTATCCGCGAAAGGCCAGAAATACTGGCGATCATGCGGCCAATGAACGAATCGACCATATCCAGCGCGGAAATATCGATCAGCACGCCGCGGGCCGAAGTATGGTCTAAACGCTCAGTAAGATCGTCCTGCAGGCGCAGCGCCAGTTGGTCGTGCATGTCGACCTGGATGGTTACCAGCAGGAATTCACCCATTTGCAGAATGGGAATACGCTCCATCGCCTCACACCTTCTCGCCAGTACTGGTACCCAGACGCGAAAGCGCCAGCTTCAAGGCGTCAGCAAGGTTGGACTTGGTAGTCAGCGTGCCCAGATCGAGGCCCAGGTGCACGATAGTCTGGGCGATCTGGGGACGAATACCGCTGATGATGCAATCGGCGCCCATCAGGCGGATAGCCGTTACCGTCTTGAGCAGGTGTTGCGCGACCAAGGTGTCGACTGTAGGCACCCCGGTAATGTCGATGATGGCAATCTCGGAGCCGGTATCAACAATGCGTTGCAGCAGCGACTCCATCACTGTCTGGCTGCGTTGCGAATCCAGTGTGCCGATCAACGGCAGTGCCAGTACACCCTCCCAGAGTTTGACCACCGGGGTGGAAAGCTCGAGCAACTCTTCCTGCTGGCGCTTGATGACGCCTTCGCGGTTTTTCTGATAGGTGCGGATGGTGTGCAGGCCAAATGCATCGAACAGCTGGGAGATTTCCCACAGTTGTTCGGCCAACAGCGCAGGGTGCTCTGCGTAATGGGCTTGCAACAGTCTGAATAGCGGCCCCTTGAGGGCGAAAATGAAATAGGCCGTTTGGTGCGACTCCTGCCCCACCTGGGCACGGCTGGCAGAGAGTTTTTCGAGGAAACGTCGGGCCTCCTCCCAACCTTCTGCGCCAATGTGCGTACCCGCCTCTTTGCGCAGCCCGTCGATCACCAACTGCAGGAAGTCACGGGTTTCCTGGCGCAAGTCATGTTCACGAATGTTGCGCGTCGCGCCGTTGGCCTCCAGGGCGCTGAGCCACTCCGCCAACAACTGCCCCTGACCACCGACAATTGCTTCCAACGTGCTGTTCTGCAGTGCTGCCATATGCGCTTCGCTCCTGAAAAATGCCTGGCCGGCTGAACGACGTTCGTACCGGCGTTGAAAATGACATCTACCGGTGAAAATAGTTGTGCGGCCGGTCAATAATTTCATTGCGCCATCTTTTGTGACGCTAACTGTAGCCAATTTAGCAGGGGGCGTTGCTACCTCATGCAGCTTGCTCGTCATGGCTGGAGGACCCGCCGAGCATCTAGCAGGAACTTTGCTCGCTGTTTGTGGGCCCTTATGGAAGGCCTATCAGTACGAGGAAACATATGATGAGTGCACAACTTAACGGCAAGCGCGTGGCCTTTCTGGTCACCGATGGCTTCGAGCAGGTAGAACTGACCGGCCCGCGTGAGGCGCTGCAAAACAGTGGCGCGGTGGTGGATATCCTGGGCGAAAAGGAAGGCACCGTACGGGGCTGGAACCATGACAAACCCGCCGACGAATTCAACGTGGATGCTACCTTCGACAGCGCGCAGCTTGACCTCTACGACGCCCTGGTGCTGCCCGGCGGCGTGCAGAACTCCGACACGATTCGCCTGATCCCCGGCGCGCAAAAGCTGGTAAAAAGCCATGATGCGGCGGGCAAGCCGCTGGCCGTCATCTGTCACGGCGCGTGGCTGTTGGTGTCGAGCGGGTTGGCCAAAGGCAAGCGAATGACCAGCTACAAGACCTTGCAGGACGATATTCGCAATGCCGGCGGCACGTGGGTGGACGAACAGGTGGTCGTGGATGGCAACCTGATCACCAGCCGCCAGCCGGATGATATTCCTGCCTTCAATGAACAATTGATCAAGGCGCTGGCAGGCTGAGTCTGATCATCGTCAGCCCGTCTCCTGGTCGCACCGGTTGCCGACCAGGAGGCGCTGGTCACGCCAGCTGAATGAAAACCGAATAGCTGCCCAGCAAGATCCAGAACCCGAGAAAAATCCAGGGCGTACGCAAGGAAAACAGCAACGACTTGCGGTGGCCCGCCTGAGAAGTTTCAGCCTCGCAGAACAGCGGCGATTCATCATAAGCCAACCCCATCATTGGCTCGCTGCGCAGCAAGTGGCTTTGCTTCAACTGCCAGTGCTCGATGATGCGGAACGCCGCGCGAATGCCTGGCCAGGCGTTCAGTGTACTGAGCACACCGAGCAGTGCCAGAAAAGCCGGCACCATCAAGGTGAACATCTCGCCCCAGCCCTGGTTCAGGTTATTCATCGCCGAGACGTACGCGATGACCAGAAACGACTGCGCCGTGAGATAGGCATCAGTGCGGTTGGCCAGGATGCTGGTCTCGTACTGAATTTCGCGTCGATAGAAGTCCAGCCGCTCTTTCGGCGTACCGAACATCCTTGCATTTTGCTGATCGATCTCATGTTCAGGTGTGCTGGGCGTGATGATTCGAGGCACTGCGGTACTCCTTGAATGCGTGAGCCTTGCCCGTGACAGCGCAAGACCGGTCAGCGGTAGAGCTGTCCAGGCAACGAAAATTCATTGGCAATGCATGGGACAACCGCCCGTCGCACAAAGCCAGTATCCACTTCAACACCGGCAGCGCTGCCCCCCTCGAACGGTAACGAACGTTTCCGACTGCTGGAGTGACCACCATGAGCGACTACCCTACCCCTCCCTTCCCATCCCAACCGCAAAGCGTTCCCGGTTCACAACGCAAGATGGAGCCGTATCCGGACTGTGGCGAGCAGACCTACACCGGCAACAACCGGCTCGAAGGCAAGATCGCCCTGATTACCGGAGCCGACAGCGGCATCGGGCGCGCGGTGGCAATCGCCTATGCGCGTGAGGGTGCTGACGTGGCCATTGCCTATCTGAATGAACACGAAGATGCGCAGGAAACGGCGCGCTGGGTCGAGGCCGCTGGCCGCCAATGCTTGCTGCTACCCGGCGACCTGGCACAGAAACAGCAGTGCTACGACATTGTCGACAAGACCGTGGCACAGTTCGGGCGCATCGATATCCTGGTCAACAACGCCGCGTTCCAGATGGCCCACGAGAGCCTGGCCGACATTGACGACGAAGAATGGGTGATGACGTTCGACACCAACATCACTGCCATTTTCCGCATTTGCCAGCGCGCTCTGCCCTCCATGCCCAAGGGCGGTTCGATCATCAACACCAGCTCGGTCAACTCCGACGACCCGTCACCCAGCCTGTTGGCCTATGCCGCCACCAAAGGGGCTATTGCCAATTTCACCGCTGGCCTCGCCCAGTTGCTGGGCAAACAAGGGATTCGAGTGAACAGCGTGGCCCCAGGCCCTATCTGGACACCACTGATCCCGGCCACCATGCCTGATGAAGCGGTGAAGAACTTCGGTTCAGGTTACCCCATGGGGCGGCCGGGGCAACCGGTCGAGGTGGCGCCGATCTATGTATTGCTGGGCTCGGACGAGGCCAGCTACATCTCGGGTTCGCGCTACGGCGTTACAGGGGGCAAACCTATCCTTTGAACCGCACGACGGCCCCAGTCGCTCAAGAGCACAGGCGATAACGCATCGCGCCTGTGCTACCAGACATCAACATCGTTGAACCCTGCCCGCCACTGCCACTCAACACCAAGGAAGCCATTATCCATTCGCCCGCAACGAGGTGACACCATGAATGCTATCGATCTGCTGATTCAAGACCACAAACTGGTCAAGAAGCTGTTGGAAGAGCTCTCCTCGACCACTGAACGTGCCGTAAAGAAGCGCGCCGATCTGCTCCACCGCATCGAGCAGGAATTGCAGGTTCACACGGCCCTTGAGGAAGACATCCTCTACCCCGCCATCAAGCAGGCCGGTGGCAAGGAGGAAGCCAAGATGTATTACGAAGCCAAGGAAGAACACCGGACTGTCGATGCCCTGGTGCTCCCTGATCTGCTCCATACGGACACCGGCACCCTTGAATTCGCCGGTCGGGTGAAGGTGATGAAGGAGCTGCTCGAACATCACATCGAGGAAGAGGAAGAGGCGCTTTTCCCCACGGCGAAAAAGCTTCTTGGGAAAGACCAACTGGACGAACTGGGGGCTGCCATGGAAGCCCAGAAAAAACTGCTCAAGGGTGAGCAGCGGGCTGCATGAGGAGAAGGCGCCTCGCCAGATCGGGCGCGACCGGAGAAAGGCTCAGGGTGGCGCTGATGCCACGTCTTGCAGACCGCTCACTGCAGTGTGCACACCGTTGAAACTTTATCGACGCGTGCCAAGTCCAGACACCTATCAATCACGGAACGGGAGCAGGCAATGACCGGCACGGTAGGCGACTTTCTGGTGGAGCGTTTGTATCAATGGGGCGTGCGGCGCATCTTCGGTTACCCCGGCGACGGCATCAACGGCGTGTTCGGCGCGCTGAGCCGGGCCAACGGCAAGATTGAATTCATCCAGGCCCGCCACGAGGAAATGGCCGCCTTCATGGCCAGCGCCCATGCCAAGTTCACCGGCGAGCTCGGTGTTTGCATGGCCACCTCCGGCCCGGGCGCTTCGCACCTGCTTACTGGCCTGTACGATGCGCGTATGGACCATCAGCCGGTGCTGGCCATCGTCGGCCAACAGGCCCGTGCGGCCCTGGGCGGGCATTACCAGCAGGAACTTGACCTGGTGTCCATGTTCAAGGACGTCGCTGGCGCGTTCGTGCAACAGGCTTCGACCCCGGAGCAGGTGCGCCACCTGCTCGACCGCGCGGTGCGTACGGCCGTCGGCGAACGCCGCGTCACCGCCGTGATCCTGCCCAACGACCTGCAGGACCTGCCCTACCACGAACCACCGAGGGCTCACGGTACCGTGCATTCCGGCATCGGCTACAGCAAGCCCCGGGTGTTGCCGTTCGATGAAGACCTGCAGCGCGCCGCCGATGTGCTCAATGCCGGGCGCAAGGTGGCAATCCTGGTGGGCGCTGGCGCCCTGCAGGCGACTGATGAGGTTATTGCGGTGGCCGAAACACTCGGCGCTGGCGTGGCCAAGGCACTGCTGGGCAAGGCTGTTCTACCAGACGACCTGCCGTGGGTTACCGGGTCGATCGGCCTGCTGGGCACCAAACCCAGTTATCAGCTGATGACCGAATGCGACACGTTGCTGATGATCGGCTCCGGCTTCCCCTATTCCGAGTTTTTACCCAAGGAAGGCCAGGCGCGCGGTGTGCAGATCGACCTGCAGCCCGACATGCTCAGCCTGCGCTACCCGATGGAGGTCAACCTGGTCGGCGATGCCAGTGAAACTTTGCGCGCACTGCTGCCACTGCTCGAACACAAGACCGAACGGCGCTGGCGGGACAAGGTCGAGACCTGGCGTGCGCAGTGGGACAAGACCGTGGCCAAACGTGCCCTGGTCAAGGCTGACCCGATCAACCCACAACGCGTGGTCCATGAACTGTCCCCGCGCCTGCCCGAGCACGCCATCATCACCAGCGATTCTGGCTCCTGCGCCAACTGGTTTGCCCGCGACCTGCAGATCCGCCAGGGCATGCAGTGCTCGCTGTCCGGTGGCCTGGCCTGCATGGGCGCGGCCGTGCCCTATGCGATCGCGGCAAAGTTCGCCCACCCGCAGCGCGCGGTGGTTGCCCTGGTAGGTGATGGGGCCATGCAGATGAACAACCTGGCTGAATTGATCACGGTGGCCAAGTACTGGCAGCAGTGGGACAACCCGCAGTGGATCTGCGCAGTGTTCAACAACGAAGACCTCAACCAGGTCACTTGGGAGCAACGGGTGATGGAGGGCGACCCCAAGTTCGAGGCTTCGCAATCCATTCCTGACGTTCCCTACCATTTATTCGCCATTTCCATTGGCCTGCAAGGGATCTACGTAGACCGCGAAGACGACGTCGCCGAAGCGTGGGAGCGCGCACTGGCCGCTGATCGGCCGGTACTGATCGAGTTCAAGACCGACCCGAACGTGCCACCTCTGCCACCTCATATCAAGCTGGAGCAGGCAAAGAAGTTCGCCAGCACCTTGCTCAAGGGTGACCCGAACCAGGCCGGGGTCATTGTGCAGACGGCCAAGCAAGTGCTCAGCTCAGTGCTGCCCGGCAAAAAATGACGCCCGAGCAGAGCCCGCGCAGCTGCGCGGGCCAGGCGTTTTCACACGTTCTTTGATCGGGCGCGACGTGCACCCAGCGCTATCCAGGCGGGTGCATGATCGCTGGCCTTGACCTCGTTGCGCACCCAGGCATCCACCCCCGCCTGCTTCAGGTAGGGGGCCAGTTCGGCGTTCAGCAACAGGTGGTCGATGCGTAACCCGGCATTGCGCGGCCAGTGGTTTCGGAAATAGTCCCAAAAGGTGTAGACACGCTCGTCCGGGTACAGATGGCGTATGGCATCGACCCAGCCCTGGTCCAGCAGTTGCTGGTAACACGCGCGCGACTCAGGCTGGAGCAAGGCGTCCTTCAGCCAGGACCGGGGGTTGTAGATATCCATGTCGGTGGGCACGACATTGAAATCACCGGCCAGCAGCGTGGGGTGGCCGCTTTGATACAGGCTATGCGCATGCTTGATCAGGCATTCGAACCAGCGCAGCTTGTAATCGAACTTGGGCCCTGGCTGCGGGTTGCCGTTCGGCAAGTAGAGGCACGCTACCAGCACCCCGTGTACCGCCGCTTCCAGATAGCGGCTCTGGCTGTCATCCTCCATGCCTGGCACGCCGCGCCGAACCTCCAGCGGATCGCTGCCCCGCGCCAGGATGGCCACCCCGTTCCAGGAGGGTTGCCCTTGGTAAAGGCAGCCATAACCTGCCGCCTCCAACTGCGCGCGAGGGAACTGCTGGTCGGTCGCCTTCAGCTCCTGCAGGCAGGCGATATCGGGCTGCTCGCGCTCCAGCCAGGCCAGCAGCGCAGGCAAGCGGCTGCGGATGCCATTGATATTGAAGGTGGCAATTTTCAGCGCTTTCATGCGTCAGGGTCGCTGACATGGGCCTGCACGGCATCTTCCAGGGCGCGGATATGCGCCTCATCGGCCAGCGCCTTGAGCGCCAGCCAGTCATCCCAGTCGATGGTGCCATCGTCGCGCAGGGCTTCTGCGGTACGAACCAGTTCATGGTGGTAGGCATCCGGTGACTCGCGCCGGTAACTGATGTCATCGTACTGGGCGTACCAGGCTTTCAGTTCGGGAATGCTGCGCTCGATGCTCATGAAGGTGGCCTCGCTGTACCCTTTGCTTGTGAGAGCCCTGGCGTGGCGGGACGTTCAATTGCTGTAGCACGTGGCAGGGTTGGCTGCTGTGGGAGCGGCGTGCCCGCGAAGCAGGCTGCGCGCTGGATGGCACGGGCTTCGCCCGTGTTCGCGGGGCAAGCCCGCTCCCACAGTGATCGCGCCAGCTTTTAGAAGTTGAGCAAGACAGTTGCTCCCACCGTGATCGCGCAAGCTTTCAGGCGCTGTGCAAAACAGCTGCTACCACAGGGTGAAGCAGCGCTCGCAGGGGCTGTGGGGGCCGTGGCCCCCCGACAACGGCATCAACGCAGGTAGTCCTGCACCCACTTTACCCAACAATCGGCGCCGATCTTCACCAACGCATCATTGAAATCGTAGTGCGGGTTATGCACCGAGCACCCATGGAACTCGCCTGTACCATTCCCCAGCATGAAGTAACAGCCAGGTCGCGCCTGCAACATGTAGGCAAAGTCTTCGGTGCCCATGACCTTCTTCGGCATCTTGTCCAGTAACGAGCCGTCGGCGAACAATGGCCTCAGGCTTTCACGCAGCAACGCACTTTCGTGATCACTGTTGCACAACGCGGGCGCCAGTTGAGTGAATTGCACATCGATCTCCACGCCAAAGCTTTCGGCATGCCCCCTGGCCAGGGCGTCAATGCGGCTGTTGATCTTTTGCTGGGTCTCGGCCGTGTCGGTGCGCACGCTCAGCAGCATGCTGGCCTCGTCAGGAATGATGTTGTAGACGGTACCGGCCTGGATCATGCCGATGCTGATGACGGCATAGTCCTCGACGCTCAGGTTGCGCGACTTGATGGTCTGGATGCCACTGATCAGGCTGTTCAACGCCATTACCGGGTCCACCGACAGTTCCGGCATCGCCCCGTGGCCACCTTTGCCCGTGATACGAATGCTGACGCGCTCGGAGGACGCCATGGTTGGGCCGGTTTGCACCACGCAGGTGCCCACCGGCATGCCGGGCATGTTGTGCAGCGCGTACACCGAGTCACACGGGAAGCGCTCGAACAGGCCGTCGTCGATCATCGCCCTGGCCCCGGCCAGGCCCTCTTCGTCCGGCTGAAAGATCACGTTCAACGTGCCGTTGAAATTGCGTGTTGCCGCCAGCTGTGCTGCAGCTGCCAACAGGATCGCGGTGTGCCCGTCATGCCCACAGGCATGCATGCGGCCGGGGATTTTGCTGGCATGCGCAAAGGGGTTCTTCTCACTCATGGGCAGTGCGTCCATGTCAGCTCGCAGGCCAATGCTGCGGGGGCTTTCCCCTACCTGCAACACCCCGACAACCCCATGCCCGCCCACGTTGCGATGCACCTCATAACCCCAGGCCTGCAACTTGTCGGCTACCAGCGCCGCCGTGTCAGGCGTGTCGCCACCAAGCTCCGGCGCGGCGTGAATCTGCCGGCGGATCACGACGAACTCATCCGGCTCTGCTGCCGAGGCCTGAGGTTGATCATTCTGGAAGACAGTCATGTTCAAAGTGCCCATGTCATTCGCATCCTGTGTTTTCGGGGAAGTATTTGAGGCAGGCCAGGCTGAGAACGCCGCCAGCCAGCAGGAAGTAGGCCGGCGCCAACGGGGTGCCGAGCGCCGCAATCAGCCAGGTCGCCACCAGCGGCGAAAACCCGCCGAAGATGGTCACCCCCAGGCTGTAGCTGACCGAGGTACCGAAGGAGCGCTGCGCTTTGGGGAAGCCCTCCATCATCAGCGCAAAGAACGCACCGGCACCGATGCAGGTAGGCAAGATCAGCACCGCTACGCACATCATGGCCAGGCCCATGTGTTGCACCTGCCCCAGCAGGTAGAACACCGGCAGGGTCAGCACCACTGGCGTGGCTACCGTCCACGCCAGCAGGCGTTTGCGCAGCTGGTACCTGTCGGCGAACTTGCCCGCCAGCGGGCAGATGATCGCCATGCAGCCGCTGCTGATACAGGCAATGGCCATTGCGCTGCCTGGCGGGTAGTGCAAGGCCGTGGTCAGGTAGGTGGGCATGTAGAACACGAACAGGTACATGCCGATGGTCGAGCTGGCCATCAGGCCGATGCCTTGGGCGATACGTTTGAGCACCTCGGCGTCCAGCGCCGGCTCGGCCTTGTGCGCTGCGGCGGCCTCGTGGGTTTCCGGCAAGCGCGTGCGTATGTACCAACCGACCGGGCCGATCAGCAGGCCAAAGATGAACGGTATGCGCCAGCCCCAGCTTTCCAGGGCAGCGGGGTCGAGCAACTGGCTGAGCGCAAAGCCGAAGCCGGCGCCCAGCAGGGCGGCGTAGCCCTGGCTGGCGGCCTGCCAGCTGACGTTCTGGCAACGCTTGCCAACCGCGCTGGACTCCATCAGGAACACTGACGCAGTACCCACCTCCCCGCCTGCCGACATACCCTGGATGAGCCGGCCGACCACCAGCAGCACCATGGCAAAAATACCGATCTGCGAGTAGGTGGGCGCAAACGCGATCAGCGCTGTGCCCAAGGTCATCAGCCCGATGGTAAGGCTAAGCGCCGCCTTGCGCCCGCGCCGGTCGGCATAGCGACCGATGACCATCGCCCCCACCGGGCGCATCAGGAAACCGACGCCGAAGGTGGCCAGCGACATCAACAACGATGCCATTGCCGACTCGGAGGGGAAGAAATGCCTGCCGATCAGCACAGCGAAGAAGCTGTAGATCGTGAAGTCGTACATTTCCAGTGCATTGCCCAGCGAGCAGGCAATCAAGGTTTTACGTGAGGAAGATGCCTGCGCGGCTGAATGCGCGCCCGTCTGCATAAGGGGCGGTGCGGGTAGCGGTCTGGTCATTGTTATCTCCGATGGCAATTCGCGGCGTGCAGCGAATATCGGCCAATCGGGCACCCAACACACTTGCAGTTTCGGCATGTGGCTAACCGATGGTTAATTGACCGACCCGGTCATTGACCAATTTGCCCTGAACTGGCGCGCAGATTGCCCTGCCTCTGCGCGCTGCCCCATCAGTGCTCACTCAACCGGGCAGCAAGCGCGGCCTCGCGCGTGTTCGAAGCCTGTCTAGCGCAGACGTTCTCGCCAACCGTAACGCCCCGCAGGGCCTTGATTAACCAAACGGCATGACATGGCCGAATAAGCAATCACGCTGCAACGTGCTGTTCACCGACGCTACAGCCACCACATCACTGTGCTGGCCTGGAGTCGTGAATGAACACTCGCACTACGTCGTTGTTGTTGATGATCCAAGGGGCATGCCTTGCCGTGCAGGCACAGGCCGAGGGCTTTCCGACGCTCGGCCGGATTGCACCGGGTTTTGGCTATTACGGGGTGGATTACGGTTTCGATGACAAGCTCAAGGTCTACGGCACCGTGGATGCATTCGCCAGCTATCACGACTCGCAGCACCACTCGGGCTTTCGCCTGGCCGGCGGCGGCGCCTGGACCAACAAGGTCGGGCTGTATGCCCGCAAGGGGCTTACCCCTGACACCGTACTGGAACTGGACGTCGAGGAAGGCTTCAACGTCAATGGCAAAGCCCTGGAGGGCACCTGGGACACCATTGGCACCCTGCGCCTGGCAACGCTAGCCCTGCGCTCGCGCACCCTGGGCAAGCTTGAGTTCGGCAAGACCTACAGCATGGGCACGCCCACCTACGCCGACCCGTTCCTGGCCACATATGGCTCGCCCTACACCTACCTGGCCCTGCCTGCCGCCGGCAAGGGCGCCTATTACCTGGACCTGCGCCCCAAGCACACCCTGGCCTACACCAGCCCGAACCTGAACGGTTTCAGCATCGGCACCGCGCTAAGCTTCGGCTTCGACGATGCCGCCAGCCAGGGGCGCACCGTGCGCGGTGGTGGCGCCCGGCTGCAGTATCGTAACAGCCGGGTGATGCTGCTGGCCTCCTACAACCTGTACTACAGCGACCCCTGGGACGACGCTGGCACCTCGCGTCAGACCGCCAACTACTACAAGAGCCTGTCGGCGTTTTACGATTTCGGCCCACTGGCCACCAGCCTGACCTGGCAACGCCAGGACGTAGACCAGGCCGGCACGCCCAGTACCACGCTGTACACCTTCGGGGTGATGGCGCCGGTCGGCGAGCGGGACGTGCTGCGCCTGGCCGTGATGCAGCGCCAGGTTACCGCCCGCGACAAGGACGCAGCAGGCGTGATGATTGGCTATGACCATTTCATCAACCCACGCTGGGCCATCTATGGCCGGCTGGGCCTGATTGCCAACCAGCGTGCGTCGTCGGTCACCTACGCTGGCACCCCGGTGGATCAGGTTGGCGACAACCCCAGCAATGTCTCGCTAGGCATGTACTACCACTTCTGAGGCCACGGGACGGGTTTGCCTGAGCACCTGCCCGCGCAAGCTGTGAAACAGCTCCTGGGCAGGCGCCGTAAGGCTGTGGCGGTCGATACAGACCAGGTTGATGGGGTAGTCCGGAATCAACTCCTGCACGGCCATGACCACGTACTCGCCATCCACACTAAAGGTAAACCCTTGGTCCACCGCCAGCTCGCTGATGGTCATCAACGATTCGGTATTCTTCAGCAGCTTGAGCGCCATCATCACCGAGGTGCATTCAACGGTGTTCTGCGGCACCTGGAGGCCGTTGACCTCGAACAGCTGGTGAAACTGCGAAGCCTGGTCCGACAGCTCATCCAGGCTGATCCAGTGGCCGTACTGCAAGGTGCGCAAAGACTTGGAAAACTTTTGTGCATTGGACGCGTGGCAAATCACCCTGCCCTTGATGCTGCCGAGCGCCTCCCAGTCCAGGCTCAGCCGGCTCAGGGGTTGCTGCGAGGTAATGGCAAAGTCCAGGCTGCCGTCGCGCAGGCGTTGCAGGATCTGGCTGGGACGCAAGTCGGTGATGGTGATCTTCACCCGCGGGTACTTGCGCCGGAAGGCCAGGATGCTTTCATCGACACCATCGAGCATCGCCGTCAGCGAGGTCACCCCGATCGACACCGCGCCCAGCGCGGCATCCTGAATGCTCGCCGCTTCGATCTGCAGGCGACGGATGCTCTCCACCACGAGGTTGGCGTGGCGGATGACGCGCTTGCCTTCCTCGGTAAGGGCCATGCCTTTGTGCGACCGCTGCAACAGGCTGAAGCCGACTTCCCGTTCCAGCTCCTTGATCGAACGGCTCAGCGCAGGCTGGGTAATGTGCATGAGCTTGGAAGCCTCAAGGATGCTGCCTGCGTTGTGGATGGCGACCAACGCCTTGAGTTGGTGAAGTTTCAACCGGGTATACCTTGTTGTTATCGGGTCAGATTGAACATATTCTTCGGCGCCCCTGACAGTCCTTGACTGAAAGGCCTGGCGCTTACAACTGACGCAACGCCGCCAGCACGCTCGCTGCATCACTGACCTCGAACTGGCCAGGCGCTTCGACAGCAACGTGCTTGACCACCAGGTTGTCGACAACCATGGCATAACGCAGGGAACGGCGCCCCAATCCACGCGCGGACAGGTCCTGGATCAAGCCCAGTGCGTCGCTGAATTCGCCGTTGCCATCGCCAATCATCCTTACCTTTTCGCCCACCTGCAGGCTGTTGCCCCAGGCATTCATGACAAACGCATCGTTCACGGACACGCAGAGGATTTCGTCAACGCCCGCGGCGAACAACGCTTGTGCCTCAGCGACATAACCTGGGACGTGGCGTTCGGAACAGGTAGGCGTGAACGCGCCGGGCAAACCGAAAACAACCACTTTTTTATGCTTGCAGCGCTCGTGAACGGAAAAGGCATTCGGCCCGATCGCGCAGGCGCCTTCGTCATTGTTGTACGCGTACAGCGTAACGTCGGGCAATAGATCGCCAGTGTTGATCATCGTGGTCTCCTGGGTGCGTTGATGGCCGGGCACGCTATGATGCCGCAGTCCACCAAGCCAGGTACACCATGCCCGCGGCTACATGCGTTCAACGCGCCAATATTGCCTGGGTATGATCGATGGAAGGAACAGGCACCAGCACGCGCCGAGCCGCCAGCCATTCCCGCATGCGCGCCGTATCGAAAATCTGCCCCTCTTCCATCATCACCAGGATGAGCGCTTGTGACATTCGGTAACATCCACACTGGGAGCAATGCCGCTCTTCCCATCCATGGGTGCATTCAACGGATTGCGCCTGCCCTGCGCAAATCAGACAACTCATGTAAGCCCCCTGTTGTTTTTGTCCATGGAGGGTGAACGCAAGGTTACGAAAATCGCATGCCAAGCGCTGTACATGAGATTTTCATGCCAACTTTGAATTCCCTCCCTTTTTTTACCCCGATCAGCGCACAACGCTCAACCGGCAACGACCCGTTCCGCTCACTGCACCTGCTGGTCAGCATGGTAGGACGAACGCACCAGTGGCCCGGACGCCACGTTTCTGAACCCCATTGCCAAGCCCTGCTCGGCAAACCAGGCAAAGGTGTCCGGGTGCACAAAGCGCTGCACCGGCAGGTGGCTGCGTGACGGCTGCAAGTACTGCCCCAACGTCAGCATGTCGACCTGATGCTCACGCATGCGCTGCATCACTTCGATCACTTCTTCATCAGTTTCGCCCAGGCCGAGCATCAGCCCGGACTTGGTCGGCACCCTCGGTACCTGTTGCTTGAAGCGCTCCAGCAGGTCCAGCGACCACTCGAGATCCGAGCCCGGCCGGGCCGCCTTGTACAGGCGCGGCACGGTTTCGAGGTTGTGGTTGAACACGTCTGGCGGTTCCTGCCCGGTGATGGCCAGGGCCACCTCCATGCGCCCGCGGTAATCGGGCACCAGGGTTTCCAGCTGAATGCCCGGCGACAGCCTGCGGATCTCGCGCAGGCAATCGGCAAAATGCCCGGCGCCGCCATCGCGCAGGTCGTCACGGTCCACCGAAGTGATCACCACGTACTTCAGGCCCAGGTCGGCGATGGCGATGGCCAGGTTCTTCGGCTCGTCGACGTCCAGCGGCCTGGGCCGACCATGGCCGACGTCGCAGAACGGGCACCGCCGGGTGCAGATGTCGCCCATGATCATGAATGTCGCCGTGCCGCCAGAGAAGCACTCGCCCAGGTTCGGGCAGGCGGCTTCCTCGCACACGCTGTGCAGCTTGTGCTTGCGCAGCAGGGCCTTGACCCGCGCTACCTCAGGCGTGGTAGGGATGGCCACGCGGATCCAGTCGGGCTTGCGTGGCACATCCTCGGTGGGGAGGATTTTCACCGGGATACGCGCCACCTTTTCGGCGCCGCGCAGTTTTACCCCGGCCTGCAACGGCTGCGGGCGCGGTGGTGTGTGTTGCAGTTGTTCGGTTGGCATGGCTGGCTCCTGGCTCTGGGCTGATATTGACCGACAGCATCACAGGGGCTGCTTTGCAGCCTTCGCGGGCAAGCCCGCGAAGGGCCGCAGAGCAGCCCCATTTGCTAGGCCGGATATACCGGGAACAGCTTGCACAATTCAGAGACCTGGCCCGCCACATGGGCCTCGACGTCAGCATCACCGAGGTGGTCGAGGATGTCGCAGATCCAGCTCGCCAGGGCACGGCACTCCGCTTCCTTAAAGCCACGGGTCGTCACCGCCGGGGTGCCGATGCGCAGGCCCGAGGTCACGAACGGCGACTGCGGGTCGTTGGGCACGGCGTTCTTGTTCACCGTGATGTGCGCACGCCCCAGCGCAGCATCGGCGTCCTTGCCGGTAATGCCCTGGCGGATCAGGCTGACCAGGAACAGGTGGTTGTCGGTGCCGCCTGAAACCACGTCGAAGCCCCGCTGCATGAACACCTGTGCCATGGCCTGGGCGTTGCTGATGACCTGGCGCTGGTAGTCCCTGAAGCCAGGCTCCAAAGCTTCCTTGAAGCACACCGCCTTGGCCGCGATCACGTGCATCAGCGGCCCGCCCTGCCCGCCCGGGAACACCGCCGAATTGAGCTTTTTCTCAAGCTCCGGGTCCGCCTTGGCCAGAATCAGGCCACCACGTGGCCCGCGCAGGGTCTTGTGGGTGGTGGTGGTGACCACGTCGGCATACGGCAGCGGGTTGGGGTACAACCCCGCCGCTACCAGCCCGGCGACGTGGGCCATGTCGACGAACAGGTAGGCCCCGACCTTGTCGGCGATCTGCCGAAAACGCGGGAAGTCGAGGGTTTTCGAATAGGCCGAGAAGCCCGCCACAATCATCTTCGGCTGGTGCTCGACGGCCAGGCGCTCGACGTCGTCGTAGTCGATCAGGCCGTTGGCATCGATGCCATATTGCACAGCGTTGTACAGCTTGCCCGAGGACGACACCTTGGCACCGTGGGTCAGGTGGCCGCCATGCGCCAGGCTCATGCCCAACAGGGTGTCGCCGGCTTGCAGCAAGGCCAGGTAGACCGCAGCGTTGGCCTGGGAGCCAGAATGCGGCTGGACGTTGGCATAACCCGCACCGAACAGTTGTTTTGCGCGGTCGATGGCCAACTGCTCGACCACGTCGACATGCTCGCAGCCACCGTAATAACGCTTGCCGGGGTAGCCTTCGGCGTACTTGTTGGTCAGTTCGGTCCCTTGGGCCTGCATCACCTGCGGGCTGGTGTAGTTTTCCGAAGCGATCAGCTCGATGTGGTCTTCCTGGCGTTGCACTTCGCGGCGGATGGCCCCGGACAGCGCAGGGTCGAAATCGGACAGGGTCAGGCTTTTATGGAACATGGGTGTGATTCCTTGATTGTCTGGTCGGCAAATATGGCCCGGAGCGGCTCCGGGTCAGCAGGGTCAGGCGTCTTGATAGCTCGACAGCGGCGGGCAGGCGCAGGCCAGGTTGCGGTCGCCGTAAACGTTGTCCACGCGCCCCACCGGCGGCCAATACTTGCTCTCGCGCAGGTCGGCAAGCGGGTACACCGCCAGTTCCCGGCTATAGCTGTGGGCCCATTCACCGACCAGTTCGCTGGCAGTGTGCGGGGCGTTCTTCAACGGGTTGTCGAGCGCGTCCAGGGTGCCGTTTTCCACCGCGCGAATTTCTTCTCGGATGCAGATCATCGCGGCGCAGAAGCGGTCGAGTTCCTCCTTGGACTCGCTCTCGGTCGGCTCGACCATCAGCGTGCCGGCCACCGGGAAGGACATGGTCGGGGCATGGAAGCCAAAGTCGATCAGCCGTTTGGCCACATCCTCGACGCCAATGCCGCTGCTGTCCTTGAGCGGGCGCAGGTCAAGAATGCACTCGTGGGCCACCAGGCCGTTCTCGCCGGTGTACAGCACCGGGTAGTGCTCTTCCAGGCGCCGGGCAATGTAGTTGGCACTGAGGATCGCCAGCTGCGAGGCACGCTTGAGCCCTGCCCCGCCCATCATGCGGATGTACATCCAGGTGATCGGCAAGATACTGGCACTGCCATACGGCGCCGCGCTGACCGCACCCTGCTGCTTGGGCAGGTGGCCGTGCCCCGGCAGAAACGGCGCCAGGTGTGCCTTGACGCCGATCGGACCGACGCCGGGGCCGCCGCCACCGTGGGGAATGCAGAAGGTCTTGTGCAGGTTCAGGTGCGACACATCGCCACCGAACTTGCCGGGCGCACACAGCCCGACCATGGCGTTCATGTTCGCGCCGTCCAGGTACACCTGGCCGCCACACGCATGAATGATGTCGCAGATTCGCGTGATGCCGTCTTCGAACACACCATGGGTCGAGGGGTAGGTAATCATCAGGGCCGCCAGCTTGGCCTTGTGTTGCTCGGCCTTGTGCTGCAGGTCGGTCACATCGACATTGCCGCGCTCATCGCAGTTGACCACCACCACCTGCATGCCGGCCATCTGCGCCGTGGCCGGGTTGGTGCCATGGGCCGACGACGGGATCAGGCACACATCACGCCCGGCCTCGCCACGGCTGGCGTGGTAGGCGCGTATGGCCAGCAGACCGGCGTACTCGCCCTGGGACCCGGCATTGGGCTGCAACGACATGGCGTCATACCCGGTGGCCGCACACAGCATGGCCTCCAGCTCATCGGTCAGTTGACGGTAGCCCAGCGATTGGCTGGCCGGGGCGAACGGGTGCAGGGCGCCGAACTCGGGCCAGGTAATCGGGATCATCTCGCTGGCAGCGTTGAGCTTCATGGTGCATGAGCCCAGGGCGATCATGCTGCGGTCCAGGGCCAGGTCCTTGTCGCCCAGGCGACGCAGGTAGCGCATCAGCCCGGTTTCAGAGTGATAACGGTTGAACACCGGGTGCTGCAGGTAATGCGTGTCACGCAGCAGCACCGACGGCAGGCAATCGGCACCGTCGGCAGCCAAAGCGGCGAACTCCGGAAGCGCCTGCCCGGCGCCCGCGAACACCTGCCACAGGGCCTCGACGCTCTCCTGCTCGCAGGTTTCATCCAGCGCGACGCCAACCCGAACGTCGTCGATCAGGCGCAGGTTCAGCCGGGCAGCGTTGGCCGCCGCCAGCACATCGGCCAACGGCCTGGCGGTTACCACGCTGACGGTGTCGAAGAAGTGCGCCTGTTCGACATGATGCCCAAGCTGGCGCAACCCCTGCACCAGGATCGCCGTCAGGCGATGCACCCGCCGGGCGATCTGTGCCAGGCCTCGGGGGCCGTGGTAAACCGCATACATGCTGGCGATGTTGGCCAGCAGCACTTGTGCGGTGCAGATGTTGCTGGTGGCTTTCTCGCGGCGGATATGTTGCTCGCGCGTCTGCATGGCCAGGCGCAGTGCCGGTTTGCCGAAGCGGTCGATGGACACGCCGACCAGGCGGCCGGGCATGTCGCGCTTGAACGCATCGCGGGTGGCAAAGTACGCCGCATGCGGGCCGCCGAAACCCAGTGGCACACCAAAGCGCTGGGCACTGCCGATGACCACGTCTGCGCCCCACTCCCCCGGGGGCGCCAGCAACGTCAGGGCCAGCAGGTCTGCGGATACCGAAACCAGCGCGCCCGCTGCATGGGCGCGTTGCACCAGGGCGCGGTGATCGACAATTGCACCGGTACTGGCCGGGTACTGCAACAGCAGGCCGAAATAGCCGTCCAGGGGTTGGCCCTCCAGCGCCGCCTCATCACCGATGACCACCTCGATACCCAGTGGCCGCGCACGGGTAAGCAACACATCGAGGGTTTGCGGGTGGCAATGGCGGGAGGCGAAGAACGCCGGGGCTTTGTTCTTCGCCAGGCGCTTGCAGAAGGTCATGGCCTCGGCGGCAGCGGTGGCTTCATCGAGCAACGAGGCGTTGGCGATTTCCATACCGGTCAGGTCGCTGATCAGGGTCTGGAAGTTCAGCAGTGCTTCCAGGCGGCCTTGGGAAATTTCCGGCTGGTACGGGGTATACGCGGTGTACCAGGCCGGGTTCTCCAGCAGGTTGCGCAGAATCGGAGCCGGGGTATGGCAAGGGTAATAGCCCTGGCCGATGTGGTTGCGATACAGCTGGTTGTTCGCGGCAATCGCCTTGAGTGCGGCCAGCGCCTCTGCCTCGCCCTGCCCCGGGGTCAGCGTGAGCACACTGCTGCCTTTTATGCTGGCGGGGATGACGCTGTCGACCAGCGCGTCGAGCGAATCATGGCCGGTCAGCGCCAGCATGGCCGCGATATCGCCTTCGCGCGGGCCAATGTGACGGGCAACAAATTCATCAAGCGTGCCCAGCGGGATACACGGGTTGTTCATGGCGGCCACCCCGGTTCAGGCGTTGTCGGCCAGGAAGCGGTCGTAGCCGTCCTGGTCCATCAGGCTATCGAGGTCAGCAGGGTTGCTGGCCTGGATACGGAAGAACCAGCCGTCCTGCATGGGCGAGGCGTTGATCAGCTCAGGGTCGTCGGCCAGTGCCTGGTTAACCGCCACCACCGTGCCCTTCACCGGCATGGTGATGTTGCTGGCGGCCTTTACCGACTCGAGCACCGCGACTTCATTGCCTTCCCCGTACTCGCCAGGCTCCGGCAGTTGCACGAACACCACGTCACCCAGCGCCTGCTGGGCATAGCTGGTGATGCCGACGGTCAGCTCGCCGGTCGCTTCCAGACGCAGCCATTCGTGTTCGGGCGTAAAACGCAGAGTGCTCATGGACGTTCCTCTCTTGTTATCGGGTGGGTCCCTGTGCGGGACTGCCAGACACAAGAGCAAGGGCGATGCCAACTCAGTATTTTCTATATTTATCAGTAGCTTGGAGCATGCGATCGAACGTTTCGAAGTACCTGCAGCGGAGCGTATTCGCTCCACCGCCAGCGCCCGGCAATCATCGATTGTGGGGCCCGCCACTGGATGCGGGCTCCACAGCAAAACGGAGCGCAATCACTCCAGTGGAGCGCATTCGAACCGGGTCAGCTACGAGACCCGGCTGGCGATGCCGTACTTGCGCAGGCGCTGACCGATGGCCGTGTGGGAAGTCTGCAGCCGCACGGCCAGTTGCCGGGTCGAGGGGTAGCTCTGGTACAAGTTCTCCAGCAAGGCCTTTTCAAAGGCCTGCACGGCGGCCTCCAGGCTGACGATTTCCGCCCCCTCGGCCTGCTGACTGCTCAATGCGGTGCCGGCCAGTTCCAGGTCGTCGCAGTCGATCACCTCGCCTTCGCTGATGGCTGCTGCGCGGAAAATCACGTTCTGCAACTGACGCACATTGCCTGACCAGCGATTGCCCAACAGCAGCGGATGGGTGGCCAACGCCAGGCGGCAGGGTGAGCGCTGTATCTGCGCACAGGCCTGGCGCAGGAAATGTTCGGCCAGCAGCAGAATGTCCTTGCCGCGCTCGCGCAGGGGCGGCACCTTCAGGTTGAGCACGTTCAGCCGGTAGTACAGGTCTTCGCGAAAACTGCCCTCCATCACCATGTTTTCCAGGTTACGGTGGGTGGCACAGACCACCCGCACATTCACCCGCACCTCGTTGCCACCCCCCACCCGGCGAAAACTGCCGTCGTTGAGAAAGCGCAGCAGCTTGGCCTGCAGGTAGGGCGACATCTCGCCCACTTCATCGAGAAACACCGTACCGCCATCGGCCAGCTCCAACAGGCCCGGCTTGCCACCGCGCTGGGCGCCGGTGAAGGCGCCGGCGGCGTAGCCGAACAGCTCGCTTTCGGCCAGGCTTTCGGGCAGCGCTGCGCAGTTCAGCGCCAGGAATGACGTATCGCGCCGGGCACTGAGCGCATGGCAGGCACGGGCCACCAGCTCCTTGCCCGTACCGGTCTCGCCCTGGATCAGCAACGGCGCCTCCAGGCTCGCCACTTTGTGCAAGCGCGCCTTGAGCGCCTGCAGTGCGGCCGATTCCCCCAGCAACGCCCCAAGCCCTTCACCGTTGTCATGCAGCAGCGAGGCCAGGCGCTCGCCGATGCGGCTGGGTGGGTACAGGGTCAGCAAGCCCCCCACCAGGCCTTCGCCGCCGCCGCTGATGGGCGTGGCCTCCAGCAGCAGGGACTGGTCCTGAAAGCTCACCTCGCACATGGGCAGGCGAAAACCCTTGTCGATCAGGTTCTGCGCCAGGTTCGGCTCGGCAAACAGCTTGCTCAACGGCTCACCCGCCGGCTCGTGGCCCACCAGGCTGACCAGCGTCGGGTTGGCCAGCAGCACATGGCCAGCGGGGTCCACTGCCAGCACCGGGTCGCTCATGGCGGCCAGCAAGGCCTCTAGCTGCAAGCGCCGGCGGTGGCCGGGCAGGAAGTCGACCAGCGACACCTCCTGCACACCGTCCACCCCCAACAAGGCGGCATACAGTTCATCCAGCACGACCGGGGACAGCGTCGGGGCATCGATGTAGACGTTCGGTGGAATCATTTCCACCGCGTCCAGGTTGAGGTTGCGCGCCCCGAGCAGCGACAGGATTTCCTGGGTGATGCCGACACGGTCGACAAAATTGACGTGGATTCTCATCTAAGCTCCTCAGCCAAAATCCGTGTTTGGCAACAAGACAACAAGGGGACAGCGCAGCGCGCCGTCCCCTTGGGCAACACATGAATGGGCCGGTCAATCAGCGTCAAACGACAACTGCGCCGTCGCCTGTTTTTTCTGGCGGATGGACCGGTACGCCAGGCCCAGCACGGCAAACCACACCGGCACCAGGTACAACGCCATGCGGGTGTCGGCCTCCAATGCCAGCAATGCCAGGATGCAGGCGAAGAACGCCAGGCATACCCGGCACATCACGGTGCCGCCCGGCATCTTGTACTTCGACGCCTGGTGCAACGGGTCGCGCTGCTTGCGGTACGCCAGGTACGACAGCAGGATGATCGACCAGACAAACATGAACAGCAGTGCCGATACCGTGGTAATCAGGGTGAAGGCATCGAGCATGTTCGGCACCAGGTAGATCACCAGCGCCCCGCCGGTCAGGCACATACACGAGAAGATCAGGCCATTGGAGGGCACGGCACGGCGGGACAGTGCGCCGAACTTGCCAGGCGCATCACCGTCCATCGCCAGGCCGTAAAGCATGCGGCTGGTCGAGAACACGCCGCTGTTGGCCGACGACATGGCCGAGGTCAGTACCACGAAGTTGATGATGCCTGCGGCTGCCGGCAGGCCGGCCAGCACGAACAACTCGACGAAGGGGCTCTTGTTGGCCACCACTTCACGCCACGGGGTAACGGCCATGATGGCGATCAGCGCCAGCACATAGAACACGATGATGCGCACCGGAATCGAGTTGATCGCCCGCGGCAGGTTGCGCTCCGGGTTCTTGGTTTCGGCCGCAGTCGTACCCACCAGCTCGATGCCGACGAAGGCAAACACCGCTATCTGAAAGCCCGCGAAAAAGCCCATGGCGCCGTGGGGGAACATCCCGCCGTCGTTCCACAGGTTGGCCAGCGCTGCGGCATGCCCGGCCGGCGACTGATAGGCCGCCGCCACCATGTAGAAGCCGGTGCAGACCAGCGCGCAAATGGCCACGATCTTGATCATGGCGAACCAGAACTCCATTTCCCCGAACATCTTGACGGTCATCAGGTTCAACGTCAGCAACAGCCCCACGCAGGTCAGCGCCGGTATCCACAATGGCATGTCGGGGAACCAGAATTGTGTATAGGCAGAAATGGCAATCACATCGGCAATGCCGGTGACAATCCAGCAGAACCAGTAGGTCCAGCCGGTAAAGAACCCCGCCCACGGCCCTAGCAGGTCAGCAGCAAAGTCGATGAACGATTTGTATTGCAAGTTGGACAGCAACAGCTCGCCCATTGCGCGCATGACGAAGAACAGCATGAAGCCGATGATCATGTAGACAAAGATGATGGAAGGCCCAGCCAGGCTGATGGTCTTGCCAGAACCCATGAACAGGCCGGTGCCGATGGCACCGCCGATGGCGATCAGCTGGATATGGCGGTTGGACAGGTTGCGTTTGAGTGCGTGTGCGTCACCTTCAGGCGGGCAGTGACCGTGCGGCAAGTTAGTCATTGTTATGTACCTTGCTGGTTTAATTGTTTTTATAACGTCACAAGTTCAACCCTCGGGACCGGATGAACAACGTTCAGTGCCGAGCGAGTGCAAGGTGGGGGGGAGCAAGGTCTGTGCCAAGCGCAAATACTGCGAGTTAGAGGGGTTCTGGCGAAAAGGGCTGGACCGGCTGTAAAGAAGTCACTCCATCTATTTGCGTCAATCAGGCCGTTGTGCTGCCCCAGGCATCGCCAGCGCTGTACTTGCACCCCCTGTATCGAAATCATTCCAATGGAGCGCATTCAGTCCAATCTCATGGCCTGGACTGGCCTCTGTGGGAGCGGCCTTGTGTCGCGAAAGGGCTGCAAAGCAGCCCCAGCAATTTGTGCTTCTGCGCTGAAATCCTGGGGCTGCTTTGCTGCCCTTTCGCGACACAAGGCCGCTCCCACATTGACCGCGTCAACCGGTAGTTTAACGGACAGGCATCTCGCGCACCGGCTTGCGGCTACGCTGCTCTTCTTCCCAGCCCCCCACCAGCCCAACCGGCACATCAGCCGGTGCCAGCGGCTGGCGCCCGCGCACCAGGTCGGCGGCGCGCTCGGCCAGCATGATGGTCGGGGCGTTGAGGTTGCCATTGGGCTCGCTCGGGAACACCGAGGAGTCGATCACCCGCAGCCCCTGCAAGCCGTGTACACGCAACGCAGAGTCCACCACTGCCATGTCATCCTCGCCCATGCGGCACGAGCCGCACGGGTGCATGGTGCTTTCCATGTTGGCGCGCACGAAGGCGTCGATTTCTTCGTCGGTCTGCACCTGCGGCCCCGGCGCCAGCTCTTCGCCGCGGTAGCGGTCCATGGCCGGCTGGGCGATGATCTCGCGGGTCAGCCGCACACAGCGGCGGAAGCCCTCGCGGTCCTCTTCGCTCGCCAGGTAGTTGAAGCGGATTTGCGGGTGCTGGTAAGGGTCGGCCGACAACGCCCGCACATGGCCCCGGCTCTTGGGCTTGTTGGGCCCGGTCAGCACCATGAAGCCATGCCCCTTGAAGGGCTTGTCGCCGTCGTAGCGCATGGCCGCTGGCAGGAAGTGAAACTGGATGTCCGGCCAGCGCAGGCCCTTGGACGAACGGATGAAGCCGCCCGCCTCGAAGTGGTTGCTGGCCCCCAGGCCGTCCTTGAACAGCAACCAGCGCAAGCCGATCAGGGCCTTGCCCAACAGGTTCATCTTGCCGTTGAGGGTTACCGGCTCCTTGCACGCATACTGGATGTAGATTTCCGAGTGGTCCTGCAGGTTCTCGCCCACCCCAGGCAAGTCGTGGCGCACCTCGATACCGGCGTTTTTCAGCACCGCAGCCGGGCCGATGCCGGAGCGCTGCAGCAAGTGCGGCGAACCGATCGGGCCAGACGCCACCAGCACCTCGCGGTTGCACATGACTTTGTGCGTCTGCCCGCCCTGGTCGTACTCCACGCCCACCGCCCGCTTGCCCTCCAGCAAGATGCGCCGAGTCATGGCATGGGTGATCACGGTCAGGTTCGGCCGGCTCATGGCCGGGCGCAGGTAGGCATTGGCGGTGGACCAGCGCACGCCATCCTTCACCGTCATGTGCATGGCACCAAAGCCTTCCTGCATGTAGCCGTTGCAGTCGTCGGTCTTGATGTAGCCGGCCTCGGCACCGGCTTCGATCCAGGCACCGTACAGCGGGTTTCTCATGTTGTTGCCGTTATTGGTCGACAGCGGCCCCGCCCCGCCCCGGTAGTCGTCACCACCGAATTTGTATTGCTCGGCACGTTTGAAATACGGCAGGCAATTGCGGTAGCTCCAGTTTTTCGCGCCCAGGCTTTCCCACTCATCGAAGTCACAGGCATGGCCACGGATGTACACCAGGCCATTGATCGACGACGAACCGCCCAGCACCTTGCCCCGTGGGCAGTGCAGGCGCCGGTTATCGAGGTGCGGCTCAGCCACGGTCTCGTAGTGCCAGTTGTATTTTTTGGTGTTCATCGGCAAGGAGAACGCACTGGGCATCTGGATCAGCACGCTGCGGTCGCTGCCGCCGAACTCCAGTACCAGTACCGAAGTACCGGCGTCTTCGCTGAGGCGGTTGGCCAACACGCAGCCGGCCGAGCCCGCACCGATGATGATGTAGTCGTATCGCTTGGTCATTGTTCTAGTCCTGTGCGCGAAGGCCTACGGCCTCGATATTGCGTGCATTACGCTTTGGGTAGCCGCCCCAACCCAGGCGTGCTGCCAGCAGTCGGGTCAGGCCGTAGTGCACCAGCCCGGCCAGCAGGCAGGACGGTAGCGAGGCCGTGGCGAAGGTGAAGAAGTCGGTATGGGCCAGGGTTTGCGGGTTGAACACCACCACGTAGACCGCAAAGCCCGCCGCCAGCGCCACCAGCGCGACGGGGTTGAAGCCTTTGCAGTAGCGCAAGGGCGACACGCTCTGTTCGGCGTAGATGTGCCGCAGGTTCAGGCGTTGCTTGCGCAGGAAGAAGTAATCGGCGATGCCGATACCGGCCAGGGCGCTGTTAAGGGCGGAGGTCCATACCAGGAAGATGAAGAAGCCATCGTAGATCCCCGGCAGCAACACCACGATAACCACCGGGATGATGCAGAACAGCGCGATCAACACCCCCCAACCCACACTGCGCAGGCGTTCGCCTGCCAGCTGGCGCAAGCCGATCACTGCGGTGTAGAGGATGTTGACCATGCCGGTCAGGTTCGCCAGCGCCAGGAAACTCAAGGCGATGATACCGAAGCCCATGCCACCGGCCAGGCGCATCCACGCCGTGGGGTCGCTGCTGCCCAGGGTGGTGGCCGCGAACAGGCTGACCGACTCACCCAGCGAAGCGGCGCCGAAGATGCCCACCAGGTTGGGCCAGAAGGCCGTACGCTGGTTGCTGCACAGGCGCGACAGGTTGCCGATGTAGGGCCACCACGAAAAGCCCGCAGCAATGTTGATTTCCACCGCGACCATGAAGTTGACGTGCGGGTTCTCGAAGGGTGGCTGCAAGGGCGGCATGGCCAGCAGTTCGTCGAGGCTGTAGCGCCGGGAAATGAAGTACATCAGTGCCAGCATGATCAGGATCAGGCTGGGTGCGATCACCGCACTCAGGCGGCGGATCATGTCCGGCCCGCGCATGGCAACCAGGGCCGCCAGCACAATGGCCAGCAAAGCCCCGGCGGTTACCAGCCAACCGTCTGCGCCGGGCTGGCGCTGTTGCACCAGGGTCTCGAGGTTGTCCAGCGCCCGCCCGCACATCAGCCCAAGCACCGCCAGCCACCCCATGGTCAGCACCACCACCGAGAGGAAGTAGACCAGGCGGCTGCCATTGAGGCCGAACATGCTGCGCAGGAAGGTGAACTGCTCGACGCCGTACTTGCCACAGGGCAGGCAGGTGGACGAGGCAGCCAGCACCACGCCGATAATGTTGCCGATGATGATCGCCGCAATCCCTTGCAAGGGCCCGACGAACAGCGCCGTGGCGCCGCCGATCAGGAACACCCAGGTGGCCACCGCCAGCGCCGAGTTGGCGTAGGCAAAGCCCCAGAAGCCCCAGACCCGCTCACCGGGTAGCAAGGGGGTGTCGCCACGTTCCGCACCCAGGCGAAACTCCTGCTCGCGGGAGGCGCTCATGGCTGGCCTCCCAGGTAGTACGCGCCAGCAATCATCACCAGCACCAGCAGGGTAAGTGCAACCACGTCAGCCGCCGTCAAGGCGCCCGGCCACTGCACACGCTTCTCCAATTCCTCGTAGGCGCACAGGCGCCTTTCCAGGTCCTGCGCACGTTCCACATCCACTTGGCTGTTCATCGGCATCACCTCGACAGGTTCTTGTTCTTGAAATTCGATGCTTGATTGAACCTGCGTCGCTCGCCAAACCTCAGCGACGCAGACAGGCCCTGAACCTCAGGGCAAGGTGATCCAGACCGCCTTGGTCTCCAGCAGAAACTCCAGTTGTTCCGCGCCCAGGTCCTTGCCATAGCCCGACTGCTTGTAGCCACCGAACGGCATGGCCGGGTCGAGGGTGCTGTGGGCGTTGACGTACACGGTACCGGCCCGCAACTGCGGGATCAGCCCGTGCACCCTGCCCAGGTCGTTGGAGTAGATCGCCGCGGCCAGGCCGAACAGCGAGTCGTTGGCCAGGGCCAGGGCCTGCTCCTGGGTATCGAACGGCTGGGTGACCAGCACCGGGCCAAAGATTTCCTCGCTGACGATGCGCATGTCGTTGCGGCAGTGGGCGAAGATTGTCGGCTGCACGTAAAAGCCCGGGCCGTCCAGCGGCTCGCCGCCATAGTGCACCTGCGCGCCTTCAGCCTTGCCCAGAGCAATGTAATCCAGCACCCGCTGCTGCTGTTGCTGCGACACCATGGGGCTGATGAAACACTCAGGGTCGAGCCCCGGGGCGATCTTCAACGTCGCGGTGTAGCGCGCCAGCGCTTCGAGAAATGCCGGGTAGACACTGCGCTCGATGTAAGCACGGGTACCGGCGTCGCACACTTGCCCGGAATTGAAGAATACGCCGTTGGCCACGGCTTGCGCCGCCGCCTCGATGTCCGCGTCGGCAAACACGATCACTGGCGACTTGCCGCCCAGTTCGAGGGTGAGGCGCTTCATCTGGTCCATCGCCGTCTTGCCCACTGTACAACCCACCGGGGTAGAGCCGGTAAAGCTCAGCTTGTCGATGCCCGGGTGGCTGGACATCGCCTGGCCGACCACGCTGCCGCGCCCGGTCACGATGTTAACCACCCCGTCGGGAATTCCTGCCGCCTGTACCAGTTCGGCAAAGCGCAGTGCCGACAGCGAGGTCAGCTCCGCCGGCTTGACCACCACGGTGCAGCCGGTGGCCAGCGCTGCGCCCAGTTTCCAGGCCATGGTTTGCAGCGGGAAATTCCACGGCACGATGGCGCCGACCACCCCTACCGCTTCCTTGCGGGTGTATGCCAGGTAATTGCCTGGTAGCGAAGGCTCGACGGTGCGGCCATGAATCTTGCTGGCCCAACCGGCGAAATAGCGCAGGGTGTCGACCGTGCCCTGAATGTCGACAGCACGCGCCTGCACCACCGACTTGCCCATGTCGATGGCTTCAATCTGCGCCAGTTCGTCGCCGTGGGTTTCGATCAGGTCGGCCAGGCGATGGATCAGGCGTTCGCGCTCCAGCGGTTTCAGCTGGCTCCAGGCGCCACCGTCGAACTGCGCACGCGCGGCGCGCACCGCACGGTCAAGGTCATCTGCGGTACCCATGGGGATGCGCGTCAGTACCCCTTCGGTAGAGGGCTCGACCACCTCGGCGCTGCCACCGTCGCTGGCTTCCAGCCAGGCACCCCCAATGAACATGCGCTGCGGCTTGCTGAGAAAGCGCTGGGTCGCCTCGCTAACACCAAAGGCCTGCAAATAGGCTTTTACCTTGTTGTCCACAGTACAGTCTCCGGGTCAGCGGGCTTTGGCGCGCGCGTGGAAAATGAAGCCGATGCTGTTCATCAGCAGTTGCGCGGCAAGGATCGAGGTCATGCCGGTGGGGTCGTAGGCCGGGGCCACTTCGACCAGGTCCATACCGACAATGCGGCCGTGGCTGCGCTTGGCCAGCGCCTGGATGATTTCCAGTACTTCGTAGTAAAGGAACCCGCCATGGCTCGGCGTGCCGGTGCCAGGGGCAATGGAGGGGTCGAAGCCGTCGATGTCGATGGTGATGTAGTAGTTGCGCCCTTCCGGGATTTTCGCCAGCACCCCCTCGCAGCCCAGGCGGCGAACGTCACGTACCGAAAGAATCTGCGAGCCGGCCTCGCGAGCGGCGTCGTAGTCGTCGCGGTTGGATGACGACACGTTGCGGATACCCATCTGGGTCATGCCGACGATGTGATCCAGCTCCGAGGCGCGGCGCAGTGGGCTGTCGTGGCCATAGCGCACGCCATGGCGCTCGTCGACGAAGTCCAGGTGGGCATCGAAATGCACGATGTGGATCGGCCCGTGGCCTTCGAACGCCTTGATCACCGGGGCATGCACCGAATGGTCACCGCCCAGTACCACCGGCATGGCGCCGGCTGCGAGGATCTGCCTGACGGCCGCCTCGATGTTGGCGTTGCTGCTGACCATGTCGGTGTGCACGATGTCGGCATCGCCCACATCGACCATGCGCACCTGGTCTTCGGTCAGGTAGGTGGCGTCATCCTCGAAGTCGTAGGCACCGGCATGGCCGAAGGAAAACAGGGTGGATGCCTCGCGAATGCCACGCGGCCCGAAACGCGCCCCTGAACGCCACTGGGTGCCCATGTCGTTGGGCGCGCCCAAAATCGCCACGTCGGCGTCGATAGCCTCCCAGTCGGTGCATACCGGCGCCTTGGCGAACGTGCAATGGCCCACGAAAGGCAGGTTCAGGCGGCCGGACTCATAACCGTGTTTTGCCATGTTCTGGTTTCTCCACTTCTTGTTGTATGTCAGGAGACGGGGCGACTGCTCGACCACCGTTGCAGCCACTATGGCAACCACCGGGGCAGGGAAAAATGCGCAAGTGCAGATACATACATCGCCCCTTCCGATGTATCCGAAGGCGATACGGGCGGGCAACGCCAGGCATTGCAGCGGCCTGGCACTCATGGTTAGCTTGCGCAACAAGAACAATGCACGGGCGCTCATATCAGCACGGGCGATGTGAGGCCCGGCCGGGAGGCTAAGGTGATCCAGCTCCACGATGTCGACCTGAAGCTGCTCAGGGTATTCACCACTATCGTCCGGTGCGGCGGCTTTTCTGCCGCGCAGGCGGCACTCAATGCCGGCCAGTCGACCATCAGCGAACAGATGACGCACCTGGAAACCCGCCTGGGGGTCAAGCTGTGCCAACGCGGGCGCAGCGGCTTTCGCCTGACCGAGCAAGGGGTGGCGATCCATGAGGCAACCTTGCGCTTGCTCAGTGCCGTGGAGAGCTTTTGCCTGGACGCCGACGTGCTCAAGCAGCACATCAGCGGCAAGCTCAACCTGGGCATCATCGACTCCACCCTGACCGACCCCGTCTCGCCGCTACCGCGCACCACCCAGCGCTTTGTTTCACGCGGGCACGATGCCCACCTGCACATCTACATCGGTGCCCCGGCAGAACTCGAAGAGCGCGTGCTGGATGGCAGGCTGCACCTGGCCATCGGCCATTTCCCGCTACGGGTGGCTGGCTTGTCCTACCTGCCGCTGTATGACGAGGCCCTGGGGCTTTACTGTGGCCGGCGCCACCCGTTGTTCGCCAGCAATGCAGCCAACGGCCGGCTGATGGAAGACGTGCGCCAGAGCCGTATCGTGGTGCGTGGCTACATGCAACAGTACGACCTGGAGCAACTGGGCATCGCCAAGGCCGACGCAACGGTGGAGAACATCGAGGCAGCGGCGATCCTGATCATTTCCGGGGCCTACATCGGTTTTTTGCCCGGGCACTTTGCCGAGCAGTGGGTCAAGACGGGCGAAATGCGTCGCCTGGGGGCCAGCACGCTGGACCTCAGCTCACCCTTCGAAGTGGTGACCCGGCGCGGAGTGTCGCGCCCGCCCATCCTGCAGGCCTTTCTGGAGGACCTGGCGGCCTGCACCAGCCAGCCTGGGGTGCCATGAGCCGCAGGCTCAGCCGGCTTGGGCCAGCTGCACCTGCAGAAACGCCATCAATGCCCCTGCCGCAGGTGACAAGCTGCGCCCCTTGCGGGTGAGCATGCCGATATGCCGCTCGACCTTGGGCTCCACAAGCGGTACGAACGCCAGCTTTTCGTTCTCCTGCGGAAAGGCGAGGTACGGCAGCGTGCTGATCCCCACCCCCTCCTCCAGCATGGCGATCAACGAAATCATGTTGGAAATGAACAGCCGGCTGTGCGTCAGCAACCCCTCGGCCTCGGTGCCGGCCAGCAGTTGCGAGGTGCCATTGCGAATCATCGGCTCGCCCTGCAACTGCGCCCAGTGCAGGGCATCACCCGCCTGCGCCAACGGGTGGTCACTGCGGCACACGACGCCCACCTGATCATTCACGATCGGGGCGAATTCGAGCTGCTCATCGTCCACCCACAGGCTGCTGATGCCGAAATCCACCTGCCCTTGGGCCAGCAACTGCTGCACACGTTCGGCCGTGCCATCCTGGATGCTGACCTGTACGTTCGGGTGCGCGGCCACGAAGCGGGCCAGCGGCCCTGGCAGCATGCGGCTGGCCACTGAAGGCACGGTGGCGATGCTGACCTGGCCGATTTCATGCCGGGCAAGCAGCGTGGCTTCACGGGCAATGCGGTCATGGTGCTCGATCAAGCCACGAAACAACGGCAGGCAATGCTCGCCGAATGGCGTCAGCTCTACCCGCCCCCCACCCTTCTCGACCAGTGCCTGCCCCAGCTTTTGCTCCAGCTCACGCACGGCCAGGGATATCGCCGGCTGGGTGCGAAAGGCCTGTCGGGCGGCCGCATGGAAGCTCTTGAGTTCAGCGACCAGTACGAAGTAGCGCAACTGGGCGATCTTCAGCTCGGGCAACATGGTTAGCATTCCTTATCAAAGCATTTTTTTTATTAATTTTTATTTGCTGCATATTGCTCGCATCATGAATGCCATGCAAACAGAGGCGTTCATCCATGTCACACAAGCCCTACAACAACTACATTGATGGCCAGTGGTGCGAAGGCCACACCACCCTGGGCAACTACAGCCCCTCGGACACCGGCGACCTGATCGGCCAGTACCAGCAGGCCAGCGCCGAACAGGTCCGCCAGGCCATCCAGGCCGCCCGTGCCGCACAGCCCCTGTGGGCCGCCAGCGGCCTGGAAGCCCGCCAGCAAGTGCTGATGGCCATCGGCGATGAACTGATTGCGCGCAAGCAGGAGCTCGGCGAGCTGCTCTCGCGAGAAGAAGGCAAGCCCCTGGCCGAAGGCATCGGCGAGGTCAACCGCAGCGGCCAGTTCTTCCATTACTACGCCGCCGAAGTACTGCGCCAGATGGGCGAGACCGCCGCCTCGGTGCGCGCCGGGATCGACATCGAAGTGCATCGCGAACCGGTGGGTGTGGTGGGCATCATTACCCCGTGGAACTTCCCCATGGCCACCGCCGCCTGGAAAATCGCCCCGGCCCTGGCCTTCGGCAACGCCGTGGTGTTCAAGCCGGCCAACCTGGTGCCGGCCAGCGCCTGGGCACTCACCGAGATCATCAGCCGCCAGAGCCTGCCCAGCGGCACCTTCAACCTGGTGATGGGCAGCGGCGCCGACGTCGGCGAGGCGCTGGTGCAGTCCGCTGACATCGATGCCCTGACGTTCACCGGTTCGCTGCAGACTGGCCGGCGCGTGGCGGTCGCCACCGCAGGTAACCTGGTGCGCTGCCAGCTGGAAATGGGCAGCAAGAATGCCTTGGTGGTCATGGATGACGCCGACCTCGAACTGGCCGTGGAATGCGCCCTCAACGGCGCCTTCTTCGGCACCGGGCAGAAGTGCACCGCGTCTTCACGGCTGATCGTGTGCGACGCCATCCACGACCGTTTCGTCGAGGCCCTGCGCCAGCGCATGCGCCAGCTCAAGGTCGGCCATGCCCTGGAGGCCGGCGTGCAGATCGGCCCGGTTGCCGACGCGCGCCAGCTGGAACAGAACCTGGCCTACCTGCAGCTGGCGCAGGCCGAAGGCGCCACCCTGATCGAAGGTGGCGAACGCCTGCAACTGGAGAGCGACGGCTACTACATGCGCCCGGCGCTGTTCATCGACAGCCGCAACGACATGCGCATCAACCGCGAGGAGGTGTTCGGCCCCATCGCCTGCGTGATCCGCGTACGTGACTTCGAAGAGGCGCTGGCCACGCTCAACGACACCGAATACGGCCTTACCGCCGGCATCATCACCCAGTCGCTGCGCCACGCCAGCCACTTCAAGCGCCGTGCCCAGACCGGCTGCGTGATGGTCAATCTCCCTACCGCCGGTACCGACTACCACGTGCCGTTCGGCGGCCGCAAAGCTTCGAGTTTCGGCCCACGGGAGCAGGGCCAGTACGCCCGTGACTTCTACACCGTGGTCAAGACCACCTACCTGCGGCCCTGAAGGAGTACACGCCATGCATGACCTTTTGATGATCGACGGCCTGCAGTACTCCAACTGGAGCCCGGAAATTTTCCAGCAGATGCAGGCCGGTGGCCTGAGTGCGGTACACGCCACCATCGCCTACCACGAAAACGCCCGCGAAACCCTGTCACGCCTGGGTGAATGGAACCGCCGCTTCGAGACCTGGCCCGAGCTGATCCGCCCGGTGCGCACGGCCAGCGACATCCGCCTGGCGCACGAGGAAGGCCGGGTGGGGATTTTCTTCGGTTTCCAGAACTGCTCGCCGATCGAGGACGACATCGCCCTGGTGGAGGTCTTCCGCCAGCTCGGGGTGTTTGTCATGCAACTGACCTACAACAACCAGAGCCTGCTGGCCAGCGGCTGCTATGAGCGCGAAGACAACGGCATCAGCCGCTTTGGCCGCCAGGTGATCGCCGAAATGAACCGGGTCGGCATGCTCATCGACATGTCCCACAGCGCCGAGCGCAGCACCCTGGAGGCGATCGAGCTGTCCAGCCGACCGGTGATCATCTCCCACGCCAACCCGGCCAGCTTCCACGCCGCCAAACGCAACAAGTCCGATGCGGTGCTGCGCGGGATCGCAGCATCAGGTGGGCTGCTGGGCTTCAGCACCTACCCGTTCCACCTCAAGGGTGCTTCGCAGTGCAGCCTGGAAAGCTTCTGCGACATGGTCGCGCGCACCGCCGACCTGATGGGCGTGGCGCATATCGGCATCGGCACCGACTTGTGCCAGGCGCAACCGCTGGCCGTGCTGGAATGGATGCGCAACGGCCGCTGGAGCAAGGACAAGGACTACGGCGAAGGCTCCAAGGACAACGCCAACTGGCCGGCGCCCTTGCAGTGGTTCCGCGACAGCCGCGATTTCGGCAACATCGCCCAGGGCCTGCGCGCCCGTGGCTTTGCCGAACAGGACGTGGCCAACATCATGGGGCTGAACTGGTTGCGCCTGCTGGAAACCGCCACCACGGCACAGGCCTGAGCCCCTTGCACGGACAGCATCAACAATAACAACAATCGCAGGTTCCGGAGGCTTCATGAAAAACCCAACCACCCTGCAGGCTGAAGGCCAGGCCATGGGCCTGCCAATGGCACGCGACATCGACTGGCCATTGTTCCTGATCAGCGGCGGCTTCCTCGGCGCCTTCCTGCTGGCGGCGCTGATCGATATCGACAGCGTGTCGGCGCTGGTCAACACGCTGTTCGCCTGGTCGACCAGGTTCTTTGGCCTCTACTGGCAAGTGCTGATGCTGGCAACCTTCGCCGTCAGCCTGTTCATCGGCTTTTCCAGAAGCGGGCGCGTACGCCTGGGCGGCGTTACCCAACGCCCCGACATCAGCACCTTCAACTGGATCGCCGTCATCATGTGCGCCCTGCTGGCAGGTGGCGGCGCCTTCTGGGCCGCTGCCGAACCCTTGATGCACTTTGCCAGCCCGCCGCCCTTCTTCGCCGGCCTGCAGCCGCACAGCGAAGCTGCAGCGACCGCGGCACTGGCGCAATCGTTCGTGCACTGGGGCTTTCTGGCCTGGGCCGTGCTGGGCAGTCTGCTGGCGATCGTGCTGATGCACCTGCACTACGAAAAAGGCCTGCCGCTGGCGCCGCGCACCCTGCTTTACCCGCTGTTCGGCGAGCGGGCGCTCAAAGGCCCGATCGGCACCCTGGCCGACGCCAGCTCGATCATCGCCGTGGTGGCCGGCACCATCGGCCCGATCGGCTTTCTCGGCCTGCAGATCAGCAGCGCCATGCATGCGGTGTGGGGCTTGCCTAACGATATCGTCACCCAGTCGCTGACCATTGTGCTGGTCACGGCCATGTACACCGTCTCGTGCCTGGTGGGCCTCAAAGGCATCCGCTTTGTCAGCGAGATCAACGTCTGGCTGATGATCGGCCTGGCGCTGTTCATGGTGGTGTTCGGGCCGACGCTGTTCATCCTCGGCGGTTTCCCGGCGGCCTTTGCCCTGCATGTGGAACACTTCCTGCCGATGGCAATGTTCCGCGCCGACCCCAAGTGGCTGGACTGGTGGACGGTGTTCTACTGGGGCTGGTTCATCGGCTACGCGCCTATGGTGGCACTGTACGTCGCGCGGATCTCGCGCGGCCGCACCATTCGCGAGATCATCATGACACTGTCGATCATCGCGCCGCTGGTGACCATGTTCTGGTTCACCGTGGTCGGCGGCACCGGTATCGGCCTGGAGCTGCAAACGCCAGGCATCGTCACCGCCCATGGCGCCCAGCCCGAAGACCTGCTGCTGGGGGTGACGCAGAACCTGCCACTGGGAGGCCTGATCAGCGCGTTGTTCCTGTTCCTGAGCTTCATCTCGGTGGCCACCAATGGCGACGCCATGGCCTTCACCGTGGCGCTGGCGATGTCCAGCAACGATAAACCCAAGAAATGGCTGTGCGGTTTCTGGGCCATCGGCATGGGCCTGGCGGCGGTGGTACTGATCACCATCGGCGCAGGCGGTGTGACGGCCCTGCAGTCCTTCATTGTCATTACCGCAGTGCCGGTGTCGCTGGTGATCCTGCCAGCGTTGTGGGATGCAGTGCGCATCGCCCGGCACATGGCCCGCGAACAAGGCGTCTGAACATGATCCATCCAGGTACAACAACAATGGCCGCCAACGTGCCTGCAATACCGGTGTTGCGCCCTGCCAGCCAGGTCATGGACCTGGCCCGGCTGGGCAGCCACTTCCAGAGCCCGCTGAGCTTCGTGCGCAGCAGCATGCGCCGGATGATGCAGCAGCACTGGCGCATCCAGCGCTGTTGCTTCGACCTTGACGGCCAAGGCTTCGGCACCGCGATCTACCGCATCGACACGCCGAATGGCCATTACCACTGCGTGATCTTCTCGGCCTACCTGCCGCCAGAAAAGCGCAGCGACCGGGTGATCGCCGACCAGTGGGACGTCACCTTCGTGCTGGTCAATGGCGATGTCGATGCGGCGCAACTGGCCGACCTGCAGCGCAACGTGCCGCTGCAGGAGGCTGGCCGCTTCGATGCCCGCGTGCTGGTGCTGTCACGGGCCAACCGTAGCTTGCGCAATTTCGACCGGTTTCTGACGGCGCTGGCGCAAGGCCGCCAGCCCGACCCACAGCAACTGGCTGAAGTCGGCTACCTGTATCGCACCACTGCGGTTTACGGCAACGGCAAGTTCGGCATCGCCGACTTTGGCTGCCTGCAAGACAACCCGGACTTCAACCAGCCGTTCAGCGCGCAGATGTTCACGGTCTACCTGCTGCGCCACTTCAGCATCGAGCAGATCAACCACATGGCCCAGGCACTCGACCCACAGCGGGCAGTGCAACTGGCGCCGGCCCTGCAACGCTACCTGGGGGTCGGCAACGCGACCGGGCTGGGCATGGCACCGTTCCTGATCAACCACCCGCAACTGGTGGAACGCTGGATCCACACGCGGGAAACGGCACTGGCCGTGGTGTTGGCGCAGGCGGCCGAACCTGACCAGCTGGCGCGCCTGCAGGGCTTGCTGGCGCGGGCCCGCGTGCACGTGATCCAGACTCAGACCGAAGACCAGCGCCAGCATGAGCAGAACCGGCAAACCGTGACCGAGCTTGCGTTGGTGGCCACCTGGCTAGACGCGCAAGCCGCCGGCGAGGGCCTTTGGCCGCGTTTGCAGGCCTGGGCGCAGGCGCACACCGGGGTGGGCTGCCAGGAGCTGCTGGCAAGCTTGCTGCTGGAGCTGTACCCGGCGCAGGTCACGCCCCTGGCCGAGCACATGGGTGTCAACGAAAGCTGGCAGCTGGATGCCCAAATGCCCCTTGAGCAACTGCGCCAGCTGATAGAGCAGCAGTACGGCTGGGCGCTGGGCTACGACTTCGGTGCGGTGGATGCCGAGCACTTCTTCTGGTACCGCTCGGCCGAAAAAGAGGAGCCGCGCCTGGGCATGCGCGCCGAGGAACCGGGGGCCGACAAAGAAATGCAGCTGGGCATTGCCCGCAATCTCCAGCAGTGCCATGCCGCGCTGCTGCAACACCTGCAGCTAGAGCCTCAGGCGTTGACCGCGCACTTCCTGATCGCGCAACCGGCGTTCAAAGGCACAGTGCGCCGCCTGCAAGGCATGGCACAGACTGCCTACGGTGAAATCCGCGCCAACCTGTTGGCCCGGGACATGCTGCCGATTCACCTGTTGCGCTGCAAACTGGCGTTTTTCGGCGCGGGCAAGTTCGACCCCAAGTCCAGCCGCTGGGTACGTATTACCCTGTTCCAAGGCGCACCGTTGGTGAGTGACATCGGCCAGCCGTTCGCAGACGACTGGAATTTTGCGGTCATGCCGCAAGGGGAGCTTTGACCATGCGCGTATCGCTAAACGAAATACAGGTGATGTGCCGCAAGGCATTCGAAGGCATGGGCTTTGCCGCTGGCGACTGCGAGGATGCCGCCGAGCTGGTGGGCTGGCTGCAACTGCAGGGTCTGGATGGCGTCGGTGCGCTGGAAAAAGCCCTGCTATACCTGCAAGCCGAAGCTGCCCAGCCGTACACCCTGTGCCATGAGGATAGCGCCCTGCTGGTAATCGACGCCAAAGGCCAGAGCGTGCTGCGCTGCGCTGCGACAGTGGTGGAGCTGGCGGCAGCCAAGGCCATGCGCCGTGGTCAGGCCGAACTGCGCATCCGGCACTGCCACAACCGCTTGCTGCTGCTGGGGTACCTGAGCCGGGCAGCGGTGCTGGGGCTGCACGTGCAAGCCCGCTGGGAAGACGCCCGTCAGTGCCACATGGCCGACTTTACCGCCGGCGTCCAGCGCCCGGACCTGCGCAGCGAAGGCCGGCCCGGCGCCATGGATGCGGCCGAGCAAAGCGTCACGGTGCTGTTCAGCCGGCCTGGCCAGACCGCACCGGCGTGCGCCCCTGCGCAGAGCACCTTGCAGCAAGGCTTTACAGTCAACGAACGCACCTGGCAACGGCTCAAGCAGCTGGCCGAAAACATCCTCGTCGAAAGCACCGATACCTCGCGCCGCCATGGCGCAGGCGGCGGCAGCGATGCTGACTGAAGCGGTTAAACACTCAGGAAACCACCCCATGAAAACTGCAATCAAGACCGAGCTGTTCGCCTCCAGAGCCCCTCTGGAATGGGCAGTGGTGGGCAATGGCACGCTCTACACCGCCCAGATACCCATCGATGCACAGGGGCAAGTCGTGGAAGGCGGCATCGAGGCGCAGGCCCGCCAGACACTGGACAACCTGCGCCATACCCTGGAAGCCGCCGGCAGCTCCATGGATGCCGTGACCCAGGTGCTGATCTACGTGACCGACCGTAAATACCTGGCTACCGTCAACAGCCTGTATACCGACTATTTCCAGGCCCCCTACCCTAACCGCGCGGCGATCGTGGTGGCAGGGTTGGCCCGCGAAGAAATGCTGGTGGAACTGGTGGTTTACGCCTGCCTTTGACGGCGTTGAGGGCCTTGAGGCGCTCGCCTGGGGGTTTTCAGCGCCTGTGCGATCGAGCGCCGCCCGCGCGGCGCTCGATATACGCATCACATAAACCCCAAGACATGCACCCGGAACTCTTCCTTTTTTCCCCGCCAGGCACCGGCCCGTGCCCCATCTCGGTTCAAAACTCTCTCCCTGATCAAAACCGCCCTTTTTTGATGCATCGGCCAGAGCCCCCCGACAGCGCCGGTCCGCAATGCCCCTCGCATTTCCCGCATTCCCGGCACTGCCAAGCGTTTTCGGCACTGTCATTGCAAAGGCTGTTTGTGCGCAAGGCACAGGCAATCAAACGCAACAGAGGCTCACACGAGACACAGCGCCCATCAACCAGCAAGGCCACACCCAGAAGACCGCTAGAGAAACGCAATGAGCTGCCGGCGACGGCGGCAAGGAGTGGGTATGTCCCGGGCTTTTTTCAATGAAATGTACGAAGCGAACGGCAGTTGCCGCCCGCATTACCAGGAGTTCGCCCGCTGGCTGGCCAACACCCCGCTGGAGCTGCTGGAACAGCGCCGGCGCGAGGCCGACCTGCTGTTTCACCGTGCAGGTATCACCTTCACTTTGTATGGCGATAGCCAGGACACCGAGCGCCTGATCCCCTTCGATATCATCCCGCGCAGCATCCGCGCCAGCGAGTGGCGCACGGTCGAGCGTGGCTGTATCCAGCGAGTGCAGGCCCTTAACCTGTTCCTGCAGGACATCTACCACGACCAGCGCATCCTCAAGGCCGGCATCATCCCGCCTGAGCAGGTACTGGCCAACGAGGGCTACCAGATCGCCATGCAGGGCCTGGACCTGCACCGTGGGCTGTATGCCCATATCGCCGGTGTCGACCTGGTGCGTGACGGCGATGGCAGCTACTTCGTGCTGGAAGACAACCTGCGGACCCCCAGCGGCGTCAGCTACATGCTCGAAGACCGCAAGATGATGATGCGCCTGTTCCCCGAACTGTTTGCCGCCCAGCGTATCGCGCCCATCGACCACTACCCCAACCTGCTGCTGGACACGCTCAAGAGCGCCAGCCCGCTGGACAACCCCACTGCCGTGCTGCTCACCCCCGGCCGTTTCAACAGCGCCTACTTCGAGCATGCGTTCCTGGCCCGGGAAATGGGCATCGAGCTGGTCGAAGGTGCAGACCTGTTCGTGCGTGACGAGCATGTCTACATGCGCACCACGGCCGGCCCCCAGCAGGTGGACGTGATCTACCGCCGGCTGGACGACGACTACCTCGACCCGCTGTCCTTTAACCCTGACTCGACGCTGGGCGTACCGGGCCTTATCTCGGTTTACCGCGCCGGCAATGTGGTGCTGGCCAACGCCGTCGGCACGGGCGTGGCCGACGACAAGTCGATCTACCCGTATGTGGACGACATGATCCGTTTCTACCTGAGCGAAGAGCCGATCCTCAACAACGTGCCGACCTGGCAGTGCCGCAAACCCGCAGACCTGTCCCATGTGCTGGCCCACCTGCCCGAGCTGGTGGTCAAGGAAACCCAGGGCTCCGGCGGCTATGGCATGTTGGTGGGGCCAGCATCGACCAGCGCCCAGATCGAGGATTTCCGCGCGCGGATCAAAGCCCGCCCGCACGCCTATATCGCGCAACCCACCTTGTGCCTGTCGACCTGCCCCACCTTCGTCGACAGCGGCATCGCGCCGCGCCACATCGACCTGCGCCCGTTCGTGCTGTCGGGCAGCGAAACCCGCCTGGTGCCCGGCGGGCTGACCCGCGTGGCCTTGCAGGAAGGCTCGCTGGTGGTCAACTCGTCGCAGGGCGGCGGCACCAAGGACACCTGGGTGGTGGAGGACTGAACCATGCTTTCGCGAACCGCTTCCGACCTGTACTGGATGTCCCGCTACCTGGAACGTGCAGAAAACCTCGCGCGCATGCTTGAGGTCAGTTATTCGCTGTCACTGATGCCCCAGGCCGGGCGTAGCGACGGCCATGCCGAGCTGGCGATGTCGCTGCTGGCTTCTGGCACGCTGGACGACTACATCCGCCGCCACACCGAGCTCGACACCGAGCGCATGCTGCACTTCTTCGCCCTGGATGCGACCAACCCCAGCAGCATCTATTGCTGCCTGCAGGCCGCCAGGACCAACGCCCATGCGGTGCGTGGCCGGATCACCGCCGACATGTGGGAGAACATCAACGCCACCTGGATCGAAATGCGCAACATCGCCAGCAATGGGCTTGGCCGCTACGGCATCAGCCAGTTCTGCGACTGGGTCAAGGAACGCTCGCACCTGTTCCGCGGCGCGACATCCGGCACCATCATGCGCAACGACGCCTACAGCTTCATTCGCCTGGGCACCTTCCTGGAGCGCGCGGACAACACCCTGCGCCTGCTCGATGCGCGCTACGAAATGTTCGGCGAGGCCTCCGAAGAGGTCAGCGACAGCTCCGCCCGCGGCTACTACCAGTGGAGCGCCTTGCTGCGCGCGCTGACCTCGTACGAAGCCTTCAACGAGCTTTACCGCGCCGCGCCCAGTGCCCGGCCGGTGTCCGAGCTGCTGTTGCTGAGGGTGGACGTGCCGCGTTCACTGCATGCCTGCATCGAGGAGCTGGACCTGATCCTGGCCGGCCTGCCGGGCAGCAGCGGCCGCGCCGCCCAACGCATGGCCGCCGAGCTGAACGCGCGCCTGCGCTACACCGCCATCGACGAAATACTCGACGCAGGCCTCCACCCTTGGCTGAGCGACTTCATCGGCCGCATCAACCAGTTGGGCCAGGCCGTCCATCACTCCTACCTGGAGGTCGTATGAAACTGTCCATCCGCCACGACACCACCTACAGCTACGCCAGCGATGTGAGCAACAGCATTCAGTTTCTGCGCCTGACCCCGCGTAGCAGCGAACGCCAGCGCATCAATGATTGGCAACTGGACCTGCCTTGCAAGGTCAGGAGCCAGATCGACCCCTATGGCAACATCCTGCATGTACTGACCCTGGACAAACCCCATGGTCACCTGGCGCTGACTGCCCGCGGCCAGGTCGAGATCGACCCGGACTGCGAACACGAAGCCGAACAGCAGTCCCCCCTGCCCTTCCTGCGCGGCAGCCACCTGACCCAGGCCGATGGCGCGCTCATCGCATTTGCCGCCAGGCAATGCGGCAGCCACCGCGACCGGGCAGCGCTGATCGGGCTGATGCAAGGCCTGGCCGAGCACATGCCCTACAGCCCTGGGGCGACTTCGGTGGGCACCACGGCCATCGAAGCATTCAGCGGTGGCGCCGGCGTGTGCCAGGATCACACCCACGCCTTCCTGGCCTGCGCCCGCAGCCTTGGGGTACCGGCACGCTATGTGTCTGGTTACCTGTGCACCGAGGACGAACAGCACCTGGCCAGCCATGCCTGGGCCGAAGCCTGGGTTGACCAGGCCTGGTACAGCTTCGACATCACCAACCGCCTGACACGCCCAGAACGTCACCTGAAACTGGCAGTGGGCCTGGACTACCTGGACGCCTGCCCGGTCAGGGGCGTACGCCGCGGCGGTGGCGCCGAAGCGATGCAGGCCAGCGTCCACGTGCACCGCCAGTGACGGGTTTGCTGCAGGCCGATCTTGCCGCGCGTTTGCGGCAAGATCACCCCACACGCAACACAAGGGAAACCCCATGACTTACTGTGTCGCCATGCACCTGGAGGACGGGCTTGTCTTCATCAGCGACTCACGCACCAATGCCGGCATCGACCAGATCTCCACCTTTGCCAAATTGTTCATCTTCAGCGTACCGGGCGAGCGGCTGATCGTGCTGCAGACCGCCGGCAACCTGGCAACCTCGCAATCGGTGGTGAACCTGCTGCGCCAGCGTACCCAAGGCAGCGGCCCCCACCTGCAGAACGTTGCCACGCTGTACGATGCAACGGTGCTGGTTGCCGACACCCTGCGCGAAGTGGTCAGCCGAGACCGCAGCAAGCTGACGGCCGACATCGACCTGAGCAGCTCATTCATTGTCGGCGGCCAGATAGCCGGTGGGCCCATGGCCATCTACAACGTCTACGCGCAAGCCAACTTCTTCCAGGCCACGCCGGATACGCCGTTCCTGCAGCTGGGTGAAAGCAAGTACGGCAGGCCAATACTGGACCGTAACCTGGATTACCGCACGCCGCTTGATGAAGCGCTGCGCTGCGGCCTGATTTCGTTCGACTCCACCATCCGCAGCAACCTGTCGGTGGGCATGCCGCTGGACTTGCTGGTGTACCGCACTAACAGCCTGGAAAGCATGACGCCCAAGCGCATTACCAGCGACGATGCCTATTACCAGCAGATTCGCAGGCAGTGGAGTGACGGTCTGAAAAACCTGCTGGCCGAACTGCCAGCGCCGCCTTATGGCTGAATGAGCAAACTGTTCAGATCCTCTGGTGCCTGTACCGGCCTCATCGCGGGCTCGCCCGCCCCCACAGGATCATCACAATCTTGAATATTTGCACAGTACCTGTGGGAGCGGGCAAGCCCGCGAAGAGGCCATTACAGGCAACACGTCAGTGAAGCCAATGTGCAATATTCGAGACGCTGTGGGTTATCCTGCCCCCCTCACCCCTGTCACGAGGCTGTCATGTCGTCCGCTGCCACACCGGTGCAAACCCACCGCGCCGACCAAGACTCCCGCAATGCCGCCCAGGTGCTCAGCCTGTGCCTGCCCAGTGACGTTCTGCTCTACCTGCTGCTGCCGATGTACGCAGCCGATTTCGGCGTGACCCTGGCCGAGGCTGGCATTCTGCTGGCGGCCAACCGCCTGGTGCGCATCATCGGCTACGGCTGGGTTGTGCGCTTCTACGCTCGCCATGGTGACCGCGCGGCGTGCAGCCTTGCCGCCTTCGCCGCCGCCGTATGTGCATTGGGCAATGCGGTGCTGACCGGTTTCGCCGCCCTGCTGGTGCTGCGCCTGGTCTGGGGCCTGTGCTTTGCCACCTTCAACCTCAGCACCCAGACCCTCGCCACCGCTGAAGCACAAGGCGCGGCGCGGCGCGCCGGGCGTTCACGGGCGAGCATTTCCATCGGGCCAATGCTGGCCTTGCCGCTAGGCGCGCTGATGGCTCAGGCCTATGGCCCGCGCAGTGTGTTCTTTGTGCTCTGCATCAGTGCCCTGTTCGGGCTGTGGCGTGCGCGTGCCCTGCCCAGCACCGGCCACCCGGTTGCCAGCCGGGGTGGCCGACGCCTGCGCCTGCCAGACAGCATTGCCACCTGGTCCTTCATCGAAGGGGTGACCCTGGACGGCCTGTTCATTTTTGGCCTTTCGCTGTACGCACAAACCCACCTGGGTGAGTCCGGCGTGCTGGCAGCGGGTGTGCTGATGGCGGTGCGCTACCTGAGCGAAATGCTCTTCAGCCCCTTCGGTGGGCGCCTGGCCGACCGCTTCGGGCCGCTGCGCATGCTGGTAGTGCTGTCACTGGCCACGTCGATGGCGCTGCTGCTGTTTGGCAGCCACTGGCTGTTCATCGGCGCCTTCTTCGTACTGGTGCTGCGTGCCCTGCAACTGCCGCTGGTGATGACACTGGTCGCCCTGCGCAACCCGCAACAACGCATCCAGGCCTTGGCCGGCAATGCCATATGGCGCGACATCGGCGCCGGGCTCGGGCCGATGCTTGCGGGGGTATTGCTGCCCCAGGTACCGGCGATCTGGGCCTATGCCGGGGCGGCACTGGCGGTTGCGGTGGCAGCGTTGAATTGTGGCTTGTCGGCACGGCATTGAGTGCCTGCGCCATGCATGACATGGGCTCACCTATGGGGTGAGGAGTGATCGTTTGAGTCGATCAAATCGCTGAAATCTAATGGGTGCAAACCAACAAGAAGCTCGCACGGAAGCGATCAGCGATAGAGATAACCACACGATGACTCCAACGTTCTCATTACTCGTCCTGGGCACTGCGATACTCCTGATCGTGGTCATGATCAGCAAGCTTAAAGTACACCCCTTTCTGGCCTTGATGGCCGCCAGCCTGGTAGTGGGTGTCGGCACCGGCATGGCACCCACGGCAATCGTGGCCGCCTTCGAGAAAGGCATGGGCAGCACGCTGGGTTTTCTTGCCGGCATCATCGGCCTGGGCAGTATCCTCGGCAAATTGCTGGAGGAATCCGGAGGCGCCAGGCGCATCGCCACCACGCTATTGAACAGGCTGGGTGAACGCAATGCTTCATGGGCAATGATGCTCGTCGGCTTCATCGCCGGCATCCCGGTGTTCTTCGAGGTCGGCTTTGTCCTGCTGATTCCGTTGATCTACGTGGTCGCACGGCAAACCCGCATCAGCATGCTGTACCTCGGCGTGCCGCTGGCCACCTCGCTGATGGTGGTGCACTGCATTCTCCCGCCACACCCGGCCGCCACGGCCATCACCGGCATGCTCAATGCGGATATCGGTACTGTCATCCTGTACGGCCTGATCGTTGGCCTTCCAACCGCTATCATCGCGGGCCCGGTGTGGGTTCGCTTTACCTGTAGACGCGAAGCCAGCGACTCCCAGCAGGCCTTTTTGTCTGCACGCACGGTGACCCCAGCAGAAGAACAGGCAATGCCCGCGTTCGGCATCACACTCACCACCGTACTGCTGCCGCTGGTGTTGATGGTGGGCAAAACATTGGCCGTCACGGTCCTGGACAAGGGCGCTGCACTGTACGAGTGGGTGGCCTTTTTGGGCAGCCCACTGATTGCCCTGACGTTGTCAGTGGTGTTTGCCTACTGGGCCCTGGGCTTGCGTCGCGGCCTTGATATGGCAGACCTGCTGAGCCTGACCCAGCGCTGTTTCCCTCCCCTGGCCGGCATTCTGCTGATCATCGGTGCAGGCGGTGCCTTCAATGACATGCTCGTGGGCAGCGGCATCGGCAAGGCACTGGCCGATGTGCTCAACCAGACGCAGCTCAACCCGATCATCCTCGCCTGGTTGATCGCCGGGATCATGCACTTTGCCGTTGGCTCGGCCACCGTCGCGATGATCAGCGCGGCTGGCATGGTCATGCCGATCCTTGGCCAGCACCCGGAATACAACCGGGAAATGCTGGTGATCGCCATCGGTGCCGGCGCCATAGGCTGGACCCACATCACCGACTCGGCGTTCTGGGTGGTGAAGGAATACCTGGGCCTTTCCCTGAGTGATGCATTGAAAAAATTCACTGCCGCGACAGTGCTGGCCTCGGTAGTCGCCTTGTGCCTGACCCTGCTCCTTTCAAAGATTGTCTGATCTACTCTGCACATACCGCACTACAGGTGAAATCATGATTCACGGAAAAACCCTGGAAGCCTGGCAACAAAGCCACCCGATCATCGCCGAGCTGGTTGCCCTGAAACAAACCAGCTGGTTCAACCCTGGCATCGCCAAGGCAGCAGAAGCCCTGCACGATGTGGGCCTTACAGCGGCCGACGTGCAAGCCACCAGCGCGCGGCTGCAACGGTTCGCGCCTTACCTGGCCACCGTGTTCCCCGAGACGGCAGCAGCCGGCGGGGTCATCGAGTCGCACATTACCCCGCTGCCACAGCTGCGCCAGCTGCTTGTCGAGGAAGGATCGCTGCAGAACGCAGGCAGCCTGTGGCTCAAGGCGGACAGCGACTTGCCGATCTCCGGTTCGATCAAAGCCCGGGGCGGCATCCATGAAGTGCTCAAGCACGCCGAGGACCTGGCCCTGGCTGCCGGCCTGATCACGCCAGCGGATGACTACACGAAACTGGCAAGCGACCAGGCCCGCGCATTCTTCAGCCAGTACAAGATCGCCGTAGGATCGACCGGCAACCTGGGGCTATCGATTGGCATCATGAGCGCCAAACTGGGCTTCCAGGTGAGCGTGCACATGTCGTCTGACGCCAGGCAATGGAAAAAGGACAAGCTGCGTGCCAACGGCGTCACGGTGGTCGAACACGCCTGCGACTACAGCGTGGCGGTCGAGCAAGGCCGCCAGCAGGCGGCATCAGACCCCAGCTGTTACTTTGTCGACGACGAAAACTCCCCGCAGCTGTTTCTCGGCTATGCCGTGGCCGCCGAACGGTTGGCACGGCAATTCGAGCAGGCGGGTATCCAGGTGAACGCAGATCACCCGTTGTTCGTGTACCTGCCGTGCGGCGTAGGGGGCGGCCCAGGCGGTGTCGCATTCGGCCTGAAGCTGGTGTTCGGCGATGCGGTGCACTGCGTCTTTGCCGAACCCACCCACTCCCCTTGCATGCTGCTGGGGGTGTACACCGGCCTGCATGATGAAACCAGCGTGCAGGACTTCGGCATCGACAACATCACCGCCGCCGACGGCCTGGCGGTCGGACGCCCATCAGGGTTTGTCGGCAAGGCCATGCAGCGGCTTATCGATGGTTACTACACCGTGACTGACGAAGCCCTGTACCGCTTGATGGTAATTGCCCATGAGCAGGACAAAGTCAAACTCGAACCCTCTGCCCTGGCAGGCGTACCCGGTATGCTACGGGTGCTGCAAGCAGGCGAGTACCTGGCTCGCCAGGGCTTCACGCCAGCCCAGCTGCAGCAGGCTACCCACCTCGTCTGGGGGACGGGTGGCAGCATGGTGCCGGACGAGGAATTCAACGCTTATCTGGCGAAAGGGCGCAGCACGCAGGCTAGCCTGTAACCGCAATCAGTGAACTGCGCAGGAAGGATTGAACAATGAAAAAGCCCGGCGGCGGCGCCGTGAAACTCAATGGCTCGCACCTGGGCAGCCTGCATGTCTTTCTGGTGGCCGCACGGCACTTGAGCTTCTCACGCGCCGCCGATGAGCTATGCCTGACGGCCAGTGCCGTCAGCCATCGCATCAATCGCCTGGAAGATGAGCTGGCGCTCAAGCTGTTCCACCGCATGCCGCGCAAGGTCCGCCTTAGCGAAGACGGCGAGCGCCTGTTCGCGGTCATGCAGCGGACCATGGATGAGCTCAGCGAGGCCGTGCAGGAACGCGCTCACGCCGAGATCGCCGGCCAGCTGACGTTTTACGTTCGCCCCTCAGTAGCACAGTGCTGGCTGGTGCCGCGGCTGGCGCAGTTCACCGCCCGCTACCCTGATATTCAGCTGGATATCAGGGTGGGCAACGAGAGCATCGATTACCGCACACGCAAGATCGACCTGGTCCTGTGTTATTCGGATGGCCATCATCCCGGCCTGCAGAGCATTCACTTGATGAACGAGCGGATCGCCCCGGTGTGCTCCCCCCGTTACGCAGAAACCCATGCATTGAACGGCGACCTGCAACCGCTGGATCACTGCACCACCCTGCATGACGTAGCAGCCTGGGACAACGCTGCATTCGATGCAGAATGGCAACTCTGGGCGAACACCACAGGCGCTGGCGTCAGCCTTGCGCGCCGGTTCCTCACATTCGATCGCTCCGACCTCTGCACGCTCGCCGCCCTGAATCACGTAGGCATCGCCATCGGCCGGGAACAACTGGTCAAGGATCGCATTGCACGGGGTGAGCTGGTCTTGCCGTTCGGGGGGTTCGTCGACACCCCCCACTATGGCTATTACCTGGTCTACCCGCATCATGACCCGATGCCCAGACGCCTGCAGGTATTGATCGACTGGCTGGTGAAAGAGGCATGCACTGAACTTTAGGCGTGGCCCTGTCGCAATAAAAGGCCGCTCCCGCAAAGCACCAAGCAGGCCTGTGCCATGCCGCATGGGTTTACCCCAGCAACTGGCTCAATACCGCGCGCAATTTCCCAGGCTTGACCGGTTTGTTCAAAAGCGGCGCGCCCAGTTTCTGCAAGCCCCGCCGGCATTGATCGCTGCGGTCGGCGGTGATGATCACCGCAGGTATGGCGGTGGCAAAATGCTCACGCAAATACCTGACCACCTCGCAACCCACCACGCCATGGTCCAGGTGGTAGTCGGCCAGGATCAGTTCCGGGGCCTGCCCCTGCAAGGCCAGCAAGGCACCGGCCTGGTCGGTCGCGGTCACCACTTCGCAGCCCCACTGCCCAAGCAGCGCGCCCATGCTCTCGAGGATGCTCACTTCGTTGTCCAGTACCAACAGGCGGCGGCCCGGTAACGGGTTGCCGACGCTTGGCAGCGGCACAGCCTGGTGAGCGGCCAGCGGCACCTCTTTACCCAGCGGGACCTCGATGCTGAACACCGAGCCACGCCCCGGCCACGAACGTACCTCAATCCGGTAGCCGAGAATCTTGGCAATCCGCTCGACGATGGCCAACCCCAGCCCCACGCCCTTGCGATCCGCTGCGCGGCCGACGTCCAGTTGGTTGAACTCAAGGAAGATCGCCTGTAACCGGTCTTCGGCAATACCCCGCCCGGTATCCCACACTTCCAGCCGCAAATGGCCACCCCGGCGCCTTGCCCCCAGCAAGATCCGGCCTTCGTCGGTGTAGCGGCAGGCGTTACTGAGGAAGTTGCGCAGGATACGTGTCATCAGCCGCAGGTCAGTGCTGATGGCGCAGTCCGGGATGCGCGCATGCAGCTTGAGGCCTTGCGCATCGGCCACCGAGCGGAACTCCGAGACCAGGGGTGCGAACAACTCGTCGAGGCGGTACACGGCCACGTCCGGCTTCACCGCTGCCTGGTCGAGCCGGGAAATGTCCAGCAGGTCGGTCAGCAAGTCTTCGGCGCCCTCAAGAGCCTGGTGGGTACGCTCCACCAGCACATGCTCGGCCTCTGGCAATGGCCGCTCGCGCAACGTGGAGATCAGCAGGCGGGCGGCGTTCAGCGGTTGCAGCAGGTCATGGCTGGCGGCAGCGAGGTATTTGTCCTTGCTGCGGTTGGCAGCTTCTGCAGCATCGCGGGCCTCCAGCAATTCATCGGTACGCGCAGCAACCCGTTGCTCCAGCTCGTCATTGAGCTGTTGCAGGCGTTGCTGCGCCAGCTTGCGTTCGGTGATGTCGGCGACAAAACCCTCCACCAGGCCCTCCTGCCCAGGCTTGAGCAGCAGGTTCATCAGCACATCAAGGTGGCTGCCGTCCTTGCGCCGCAAGCGTGTTTCGTAACCGTGCAGGCTGCGCTCACGGGCGAGAACCGCAGTAATCGCCTGCAACTCTTCGGCACCGCCGTCAAACAGGTTGGCGGCCAGGTCGGTCAGGGAAAACAGCACCGCTTGCGGGTCGTCGTAACCGAGCATACGCGCCAGCGCCGGGTTGGCGGCACGCATACCGTCTTGCAGGCTGGCCTGGAAAATCCCGTGCACGGCGTTTTCGAACAGCCATTTGTAACGGTTGCGTTCGGCTTCCAGTTCGTCAAGGCGGGCCGCCAGCTCCGGGTAATGGCTTTTGCGTGCCGAATGGTCACCCAGCCCCAACAGCCCGGCCAGCGCGCGCTGCTGTTCTTCAGAGGGCCTCGCCATAAACCACCTCGACATCACGCTGGCTCGACGCACGGGGGTTGGTCAGGATGCACGGGTCGCCCATCGCATGTTGCGACAGGAACGGAATGTCCGCAGTGCGCACGCCGTGCAGCCCCAGGGTTTCATGGAAACCGATGGCGTGTTTCAGCGCAATCAGGTGCTCCACCAGGCGCCCGCAGATCTGCCGGTGGTTAAGGCCGCGGCAATCAATGCCGAATACCTCGGCAATCACTTTGAAGCGCTCCGGCGCCGAGCTGTAGTTGAACGCCACCACGTGCTCCACCAGCACCGCGTTGCACAAGCCATGAGGCAAGTCGAGGAAGCCGCCCAGGCTGTGGGACATGGCGTGAACCGCACCCAGAATCGCGTTGGAAAACGCCAGCCCCGCCTGCATGCTGCCCAGCATGATCTTCTCGCGCAGGCCGATATCGGCCGGGTTGGCGATCATCTCTACCAGGTTGCCATTGATCAGGCGCATGGCTTCCAGCGCGTGGGGGTCGGTCAGCGGGCCGTGGCCGGTGGAAACAAAGGCTTCGATGGCATGCACCAGCGCATCGATACCGGTGCAGGCCGACAGGAACGGGTCCATGCTCAGGGTGGTTTGCGGGTCAATCAGTGAGACGTCCGGCACCACCGCCTTGCTGACGATGGAGAACTTCATGCGCTCCTGCTGGTTGGAGATGATCACGAACTGCGACACATCCGCCGAGGTGCCGGCCGTGGTCGGGATCAGGATCAGCGGCGGGCTGGGCACGCGAATCATGTCCACGCCTTCGAATTCGAGGATGCTGCGCCCGTGGGCAACCACGATGCCGATGGCCTTGCCGCAATCCATCGGGCTGCCGCCGCCGACGGCGACGATCACGTCACAGTGGTTCTGCCGGTAGATCTCGGCGCCGAGCATCACCTCTTCGACCCGCGGGTTGGGCGACACGGCGGTATACAGGCAGTAATCAATGCCCTGGGCCTGCAAGCTGGCCTCCACGTCCGCCACCCAGCCGGCGGCGATAACGCCCGGGTCACTGACCACCAGCACCTTGCGGGCACCGAAGGTTTTCGCGTAATTGCCGACGTTATGCCGGCAGCCGGCACCAAAGATGATTTCAGGCGATACGAACTTGCGAAGCGGGCTGAAACTCTGGCTCATTGGCAAGCCTGTTCTTATTGTTCTGGAAGGTAACCGCCAGCGTAAAGCATCCCGCAGCGAAAGCAACCAGACCAATGAGCAGCACTGGCTCAGCCACGGGCAGTCAGAGGAACCGGCCACCGTAGTGGCCGGGTGGCACATCAGCGATTGGCGAAGTACATCGTCACTTCAAAGCCGATGCGCAGGTCGGTAAAGGCGGGTTTATTCCACATGGGCAGTCCTCTTGTTGTGCCGGGGGAGTCCGGTAGATGCATTAATGCACGGGGGGCGCCAGGGCCGAATGCTACTTTGGAAGGAGCTTGCGGGGTGCGTTGGTAGGGGAGTTTGTTTCCTGTGCCGGCCTCTTCGCGGGCATGCCCGCGAAGAGGCCGCGACGCGGTCTAGAAAAAGCCCAGCGGGTTGATGTCGTAGCTTACCAACAGGTTCTTGGTCTGCTGGTAGTGATCGAGCATCATCTTGTGGGTTTCACGGCCCACGCCAGACTTCTTGTAGCCGCCAAACGCTGCATGCGCCGGGTACAGGTGGTAGCAGTTGGTCCACACGCGGCCGGCCTTGATGCCGCGCCCCATGCGGTAGGCGCGGTTGATGTCGCGGGTCCACAGGCCGGCGCCCAGGCCAAACTCGGTGTCGTTGGCAATTGCCAGCGCTTCGGCTTCGTCCTTGAAGGTGGTCACGCCCACCACCGGGCCGAAGATTTCTTCCTGGAACACACGCATCTTGTTGTTGCCTTTGAGCAGGGTCGGCTGGATGTAGTAACCGCTGCCCAGGTCGCCCTGCAGCTGCTCGGCACCGCCGCCGGTGAGCAGCTGCGCGCCCTCCTCCTTGGCAATCTGCAGATAGGACAGAATCTTGTCGTATTGCTGCTCCGAGGCCTGGGCACCCACCATGGTTTCGGTGTCCAGCGGGTTGCCCCGCGTTATCTTGGCGATCTTCTTCATCACCTCGGCCATGAATGGCTGGTAGATCGATTCCTGGATCAGCGCCCGGGACGGGCAGGTGCATACTTCGCCCTGGTTGAAGAACGCCAGCACCAGGCCCTCGGCGGCCTTCTCGATGAACGCGGGCTCGGCCTGCATGATGTCTTCGAAGAAGATGTTCGGCGACTTGCCGCCCAGTTCGACGGTGGACGGGATGATGTTCTCGGCCGCGCACTTCATGATGTGCGACCCCACAGGCGTAGAGCCGGTAAAGGCGATCTTGGCGATGCGCTTGCTGGTGGCCAGCGCTTCGCCGGCCTCACGGCCGAAGCCCTGGACGATGTTCAACACGCCCGCCGGCAGCAGGTCGGCGACCAGCTCGGCAAAAATGGTGATCGACAGAGGCGTCTGCTCGGCCGGCTTGAGCACCACACAGTTGCCGGCGGCCAGGGCCGGGGCAAGCTTCCAGGCAGCCATCAGCAGCGGGAAGTTCCAGGGGATGATCTGCCCGACCACGCCCAGCGGCTCATGGATGTGATAAGCCACGGTGCCCTCGTTGATTTCGGCCGCGCCGCCCTCCTGGGCTCGGATGCAACCGGCAAAATAGCGGAAGTGGTCCGCTGCCAGCGGCACGTCGGCATTGAGCGTTTCGCGCACCGCCTTGCCGTTGTCCCAGCTTTCGGTGACGGCCAGCACTTCCAGGTTCTGTTCGATACGGTCGGCAATCTTCAGCAGCACCAGGGCGCGGTCTTGCACCGAGGTCTTGCCCCAGGCTTCGGCGGCTGCGTGCGCGGCGTCCAGGGCGCGGTCGACGTCCTGGGCAGTGGAACGCGGGAACTCGGCAATCGGCTGGCCATTGACCGGCGAGCTGTTGGTGAAGTACCGGCCAGCCAACGGCTGCACGAACTCGCCATTGATGAAGTTGCCATAACGTGGCTTGAAGGACACGACGGCGCCTGGGGTTCCGGGTTGTGCGTAGATCATGCTGAGCCTCTGCGGGTCGATGCCTGTCCCACGACAGGCGATGGACCGATGGTAAAAAGCCCCGCGTGCCAGGCGAATGCATCGTTGGCAGCGGGGCTCTCGTCATTTGGTAGTAGGGCCGCTTGCCTCAGGCCACTGCTTTACGGCTTGGCGCTTGCCGTTTGCTGCAGCTGCCTGGGCAGCTTGAAGGTCCAGAGCATGCCGCCTTGGTTGAAGTCCTTGACCCGCTTGGCCACTTCGCCCCCCCACAGCGGTACCGCGCCCCCCCAGCCAGAGACCACCGACACGTATTGCTCGCCGTCCATTTCCCAGGTCACGGGCGAACCGAGCACGCCGGAGCCCGTCTGGAATTCCCAGACCTTGTCGCCGGTCTTGGCGTTGAAGGCCTGCAGGAAGCCCTCCGGCGTGCCGGTGAACACCAGGTTGCCCTTGGTGGTCAGCACCCCGCCCCACAGCGGCGCGTAGTTCTTGTGCCGCCACACTTCCTTGCCACTGATCGGGTCGATGGCACGCAGTACGCCGATATAGTCTTCGTTGAGCGGCTTGATGGTGAAGCCGGCGCCGAGGAACGCTGCGCCTTTCTTGTAGGCAATGCCTTCGTTCCAGATGTCCATGCCCCACTCGTTGGAAGGCACGTAGAACAGCCCGGTGTCCTTGTTGTAGGCCATCGGCATCCAGTTCTTGGCGCCAAGGAAGGCCGGGGCGACGAACACCGAACTGCCCTTGGCTTCGCTGCCGGGTGCGCCTGGGCGGCTGGCGTCGTTGTAGATCGGCCGGCCGTCCTTGTCCAGGCCGGTGGCCCAGGTGATCTTGTCGACGAAGGGGAAGCCGCGAATGAACTTGCCGTTGGTGCGGTCCAGCACGTAGAAGAAACCGTTGCGGTCGGCCGTGGCGGCAGCCTTGACCTCCTTGCCGCCGTCCTTGTAGTTGAACGAAATCAGTTCGTTGACGCCGTCGAAGTCCCAGCCGTCATGCGGCGTGCTCTGGAAGTGCCACTTGATGGTGCCGTCGTCAGGGTTCAGCGCCAGGCGCGACGAGGAATACAGGTTGTCACCGGGGCGCAGGTGCGAGTTCCACGGTGCCGGGTTGCCGGTGCCGAACAGGATCAGGTTGGTTTCCGGGTCGTAGTAACCGCCCAGCCAGGGCGCAGCGCCGCCGGTTTTCCACAAATCGCCGGGCCAGGTCTTGCCCGCCTCGCCGCCGGAAATACCGTTTTCGATTGCCTTGCCGTCCTTGTACACATAGCCCATGTGCCCTTCGACGGTGGGGCGCATCCACAGCAGCTCGCCGTTCTCGGGGTTGTAGGCCTGGATCTTGCCCACCACGCCGAACTCGCCACCGGCAACGCCGGTGATCAGCTTGCCGTTGACGATCATGGGCGCGGCGCTGATGGAATAGCCTTCCTTGTGGTCGGCCACCTTCTTGCTCCACACCACCTTGCCGGTGTCCTTGTTCAGGGCGACCAGTTTGGCGTCCAGGGTGCCGAAGAACACCAGGTCACCGTACAGCGCCACGCCGCGGTTGATCACGTCGCAGCAAGGGCGGATGTCATCCGGCAGGCGTGCATCGTATTGCCACAGTTTTTTGCCAGTGCGGGCATCCACGGCGAACACCCGCGAGTAGGAACCGGTCAGGTACATCACCCCGTCCTTGATCAGCGGCTGTGCCTGCTGGCCGCGCTGCTTCTCACCACCGAAGGAGAATGCCCAGACCGGCCGCAGCTCCTTGACGTTGTTGGCATTGAGCATGTCCAGCGGGCTGTAGCGCTGGCCCTGGACGCCCAGGCCATTGGTCACGATCTGCTGCGGGTTCTTCGGGTCCTGGAGGATTTCTTCATTGCTGACAGCGGCGTGAGCCGCGCCGGCAAGCAGCATGGCGCTGAGCACCAGGCTCACGGCAAACAAGGGGCGACGCGGGGATCGGGTCATGACGGCTACCTTTGGTTTTTTTGTTGTGCCCGGGAAAATTTCCCGGTGTGCCGGGAATTCTTGGTCCCGACCCGGTTGCCAACAATTACCCGCAGTGCGGAGTTTTCTAGTTCCTTGGTACGGGGCCGCATCCCCTCGACTTGCGCTCCTGCAGGGGAATGCGTCAGGGGTTGGCGTCGACGCGCTGCAGTTGTTGGCGTTCGTAGCGGGGATACAGATGGCTGACACTGCGAATCAGCTCATAACGGGTCAGGTTGATCCCGGCAAAGCGTTCGGGGATGGGGCTGCGGATCATCTCGGCCATGTCGTCGCCACGCGCCGCGCCGTCGCGCATCAACCCATCCAGCCAGCCCAGGTAATCACGCATCTGTGCAAACGGCCGGGCATCGCTGGCCAGCGGCCCGTGGCCGGGCACAAGCTGCTTCCAGGGCAAGGCTTGCAGGGTGTCCAAGTCCTTTTGCCACACCTGAAGCCCGGGGCTGTTGGGGGTGGTCAGGGCACGCTCGTAGAACACCAGATCGCCCGCGAACAGCACGCCGGTCTTCTCATCCAGAATCGCCAGGTCGGCGCCGGTATGCCCGCTCAACTCCAGCAACCGCAGGCGGTGCCCGCCCACCTCGTGGATACCAGGCTGCAGCACCCGGGTCGGCAGCACCACTTCGGTGCCGCGCATCCAGTCGCCGACCAGCCGGTACATGTTCTCGGCCATGGCCTCGCCCTGCTGACGCAGCAAGTCGCCGGTACCGGCCAAAGCGCCGACAGGTACATCGGCAAACGCCTGGTTACCCAGTACATGGTCAGGGTGATGATGAGTCAGCAGCACTTCAAGCACCGGCTTGTCGGTGGTGGCTGCAATGGCCTGGCGCAACGCTTCGCCGTAGCGTTTGGACGGCCCGCTGTCGATCACCACCACGCCGCTGTCGGTGACGATGAACGCGGTATTGACGATATTGCCGCCATTGGCCTTGGCGAAGTTGTCGGTGCTGCCCTCCAGCAACCAGGTGCCCTCGGCGATCTGCCGAGGCGTGAGACGGTAGTCCAGGTCTGCCCAGGCCGGTAGCCCCAGGCATAGCAGCAACAGCATCATCCAACGCATGAAGGGTGCCTCTGGTCAGGGGTAAAGTGCGGCAGCGCGGTCAGGGCACCGCCGCCTCGAACTGGTTGCCGCTGTTGTCCTGCAACAGCAGCCGGGTCGGCCCGGCACCCTGGATATCGAAGCCCAGGTTGGGGTTTTCGCTGACCGCCGGGTACAGCTCGAGGCTGGCCAGGCGCTGGCCGTTCGCGTCCAGCAACTCGGCATGGTTGAGGAAGAACTCGGGAATACCGCTGACCAGGCCATTGTCCATCGGGTGGGCCACCTGCAGGCGCAAGCGGCTGCTGTCGCCACGCGGGTAGCGCCCGCCCAGCACCTCTCCGAGGTGGTCTTCCCAACCGGGTTGGGTGCGCACCACGCTGGGCGCGGTACATCCGCCACCGGCGGCATCGATCAGGGTTGAGCCGACGTGCCACAGGCCATCGCGTGTCAGCACGGCGGCGCGCAGCGGGGTGGCCTGTTCGATACGGATACGGATCGACAACCAGGGCAACACGCGCTCGCCGGGCTGAAAGTCGACAATGCGCGGCAGCGGGTTGAGTTCGGCCCAGGCAATTATCCGCACCACCTCGCCAGCGAATGCCCGGGCGTCGATCTCCAGCGGGACCTGCCGTGCGTCCTCGGCAAAGGGCGGCGCCAGCAGCTTTACGCGGTCATCGAAGACGAACCCGGCCTGGCCCAGCAGCTGCTTGTGGTAGAAGTCCCACATCACCGAGGGCACCGGGTCCGTCTGGGGGGCTGGGGTGGCAGCTTGGGCTGCACAAGGCATCCAGCAGGCCAGCAGGAAAGTCGCTCGCCAGTTCATGGCCTGCTCCTGATTGAACAACACATAAGCCACTGATTCAGCGAGGCCCTGTGGGAGCGGGCAAGCCCGCGAACACCGGCGAAGCCGGTGCCAGACACCGCGTTGCATTCTTCGCGGGCATGCCCGCTCCCACAGGGAAGGTGTGTGCCCCGCTATTGATACATCTCCGGGACCTCGTAGCGCAGGCCGTAAGCGGCATACATGGCCTTGAGCCGGCCATCGCGGATCATCGCCTCCAGGGCTTCCTCCACGGCATAGGCCAACTGCCGGTTGCTTTCGTGCACGGCCATGCCGATTTCCCAGGCCTGCTTGCCCAGGTTGGGGTAGGCGTTTTCCCCGAGGGCCAGTTGCGGGTCTGCGGCCTGGTGCAACTGCCAGTCAACTTCGCCGCGCATCGCCATCACCGCGTCCACCTGGCCGGCCTGCATGGCGCTGAACGCCTGCTGCACGCCGGGGTAGTGGTGGGTGTTGGCACTGAGCATGCCGTTGAACACCGAAGTGAGGTAGAACGACGGCACGCTGTCCACCTCGACCCCGATCGGGTGCTGCTGAAACACCGCCACACTGGCCACCGACGCCAGGCGACGACGGTCGTAGGCCACCTGCCAGCGCTCTTGCTGATAAGGGCCGAACATCGCCACTTGGGCGTTTTCCAGCTCGCCCAGTTCGTTGCGCTTTTGTGCGTAGGCTTGGTCGTAGGGCACCCGCATCATCAGGTCGGCCAGCTGTTGGTGGCGCAGCGGGCTGCCGCGCCAGATGTAGTCACGCAGGTCGTCATCGAGCTTTTCCCCGGGCGGTGCCCAGATCAGTTGCAAACGTACCCCCAAGGCCGAGGCCAACGCCTGCGCCAGTTCCACATCGACGCCGCGGGGCTTGCCGTGGTCTTCGAAACTGTAAGGTGGGAAATCCTTGTACACCGCCACTTTCAGCTCACCGGCGGCGATGATCGCGTCGTAGTTGCGCACCTGCGCCTGGGCCGTCGCGCACCACAGCAGCAGGCTACAAAACAGCACGGCAAACAGACGCATGGCCGTCACTCCTCGACGTGCACGCTGTCCAGGTAGGTGCGCACCGCCCACAGGGCTTCCTGGCTGAGGTAGTCGGCCATCTTCGGCATGTACACACGGCCATCGCGAACCGCGCCATGGCGTACCCGTTCGACAAACCATTCATCCCCGGCGTCACCGGCATCGAGCATGCGCAGGTCTGGGGCGATACCGCCGGACTTGGCCTCCAGGCCATGGCAGGCAGCGCAGTTCTGGTTGTAGGCCGAGGCGCCGATTTCCACGGCCTTGTCGTGCTCGGGCGAGCTGCGGTAAGGGTTTACTGCAGCCCACCCGTCGCCGTCCAGGCTTACGCCGGCGTCCTTGATCGGGGTCAGGCCCTTGGTCTCCACCGCCTGGGGCACCACGTTGCCATGAGCCCAGGCCGTACCGGTCAGCACCGCTGCGGCCAGCAGCCCTGCAGCAAGCAACACATTGCGTTTTGTTGTCATTGTTATGCCCTCACCATTGCACGCAAAGCCTCAACCACAGAGGCCGTGCCGCCATCTTAGAAACAGCCTGCGGACGCTCGAATGCTGCTTTGGTGGCCGGGCCTTACTCCCTTGGTAGTAGGGCTTGTGGCGAAGGGCCAATTGAGGTGCCGTTCGGGAAGTCTTCCCGGTAAGGGCGGGACTTTTTCCGTATCCCGCGACAGCGCCCCCGCCCCACCCTGTGCAGGCCAAAACCTCCACTGGGAACTGCAACCATGACAATAAGATCGCTACCTGCCCTTTCCCCTCTGGCCCTGAGCGTGCGCGTCCTGCTACTGGCCGGTAGCCTGGCCCTGGGCAATGTGGCAACAGCGGCCACCGCACCTGCTGCACCTGCCGGCAAAAGCGTCACCTGGGAAGACATCGCCAACGACCACCTGACCACCCAGGACGTGCTGCAGTACGGCATGGGCACCAATGCCCAGCGCTGGAGCCCGCTGGCCCAGGTCAATGACCAGAACGTGTTCAAGCTGACCCCGGCCTGGTCTTATTCCTTCGGCGACGAAAAGCAGCGCGGCCAGGAATCCCAGGCCATCGTCAGCGACGGCGTGGTCTACGTCACGGGCTCGTACTCGCGGGTATTTGCCCTCGATGCCAAGACCGGCAAACGCCTGTGGACCTACAACCACCGCCTGCCCGACAACATTCGCCCGTGCTGCGACGTGGTCAACCGCGGGGCGGCAATCTACGGCGACAAGATCTACTTCGGCACCCTGGACGCGCGGCTCATCGCCCTCGACAAAAACACCGGCAAGGTGGTGTGGAACAAGAAGTTCGGCGACCACAGCGCCGGCTACACCATGACCGGCGCCCCGGTGCTGATCAAAGACAAGACCAGCGGCAAGGTGCTGTTGATTCACGGCAGCTCCGGCGATGAGTTCGGCGTGGTCGGCCAGCTGTTCGCCCGCGACCCGGACACTGGCGAAGAGGTATGGATGCGGCCCTTCGTCGAAGGCCACATGGGCCGCCTGAACGGCAAGGACAGCACCCCGACCGGCGACGTCAAGGCGCCGTCCTGGCCAGACGACCCGACCACCGAAACCGGCAAGGTCGAAGCCTGGAGCCACGGCGGCGGCGCCCCTTGGCAAAGCGCCAGTTTTGATGCCGAGACCAACACCATCATCGTTGGCGCTGGCAACCCCGGCCCCTGGAACACTTGGGCGCGCACCTCCAAGGATGGCAACCCCCACGACTACGACAGCCTCTACACCTCAGGCCAGGTCGGTGTCGACCCCAGCACCGGCGAGGTGAAGTGGTTCTACCAGCACACGCCAAACGATGCCTGGGACTTCTCCGGCAACAACGAGCTGGTGCTGTTCGACTACAAGGACAAGGACGGCAAGGTGGTCAAGGCCACCGGGCACGCCGACCGCAACGGCTTCTTCTACGTGGTGGACCGCAACAACGGCAAGCTGCAGAACGCCTTCCCCTTCGTCGACAACATCACCTGGGCCAGCCATATCGACCTGAAGTCCGGGCGCCCGGTGGAAAACCCCGGCCAACGCCCGGCCAAACCGCTGCCCGGTGAAACCAAGGGCAAGCCGGTGGAAGTCTCGCCGCCGTTCCTGGGTGGCAAAAACTGGAACCCCATGGCCTACAGCCAGGACACCGGCCTGTTCTACATCCCGGGCAACCAGTGGAAAGAGGAATACTGGACCGAGGAAGTGAACTACAAGAAGGGCTCGGCTTACCTGGGCATGGGCTTCCGTATCAAGCGCATGTACGACGACCATGTCGGCACCCTGCGGGCAATGGACCCCACCACCGGCAAGCTGGTGTGGGAGCACAAGGAGCACCTGCCGCTGTGGGCGGGCGTACTGGCAACCAAGGGCAACCTGGTGTTCACCGGCACTGGCGACGGCTTCTTCAAGGCCTTCGACGCCAAGACGGGCAAGGAGCTGTGGAAGTTCCAGACCGGCAGCGGCATCGTCTCGCCGCCCATCACCTGGGAGCAGGACGGCGAGCAGTACATCGGCGTGACCGTGGGCTACGGCGGCGCGGTGCCGCTGTGGGGCGGCGACATGGCCGAGCTGACCAAGCCGGTGGCTCAGGGCGGCTCGTTCTGGGTGTTCAAGATCCCGAGCTGGGACAACAAGACTGCGCAGCGTTGACTGCCTGAGGTAAAGCGTTATGGGGCCGCGTTGCGGCCCCATAACGCTTATCCCGAATGCATTCAGGTCCGCCCCACAACTGCCCTGTTCCAACTGAGAGCCTTTCACCATGAACTACCTGCCATTTGCCTTGCTGTTGGTACTGTCCCCTGCCTTGGCCGTGAGCGCCGACGACGATGGCAACGATGCCCCGTTGACCATCAACGGCTGCGTCATTGCCGAAGCCAGCCAATGCCCGGGGGCCAACCTGCGCGGTGCCAACCTGGCCAATCAGGACCTGCGCAAGATGAACCTGGCCGGCGCCGACCTGCGTGATGCCGACCTGCGCCATGCCCGGCTCGACCTGGCCAACCTGGAAAAAGCCCGCCTGCAGGGCGCCAACCTGACCCGTGCCAGCCTGCAACAGAGCAACCTGCGTGTGGCGGACCTGAGCAACAGCAAGCTGGTGGCCATTCAGGGCTGGGGCTTGTTCGCCCAAGGGGCACAGTTTGAAAAGGCCGACCTCAGTGCTGCCTTCTTGCAGTTCGCCAGGTTGTCCGGGGCGAAGCTGCAGCAGGCCAACTTGCAGGCGGCGGACCTGGAGATGGCCTGGCTGAGCAAGGCTGATCTGCAAGGGGCCAACCTCAGCGATGCCAACCTGCAGGAGGCCAAGTTTGGCCAGAGCAACCTGGCGCGTGCGGATTTGCGCGGGGCGCGGCAGCATTACGGGAACTTCCAGGAGGCCAACATGGAGGGGTGCAAGGGATGCCCGGATACATGGGACAAATGAGTTCAGTTAGCAGGGACCGCTTTGCGGCCCATCGCGACACAAGGCCGCTCCCACAATGACCGCGTATATACCAACTGCTGTGTGTACGCGGTCATTGTGGGAGCGGCCTTGTGTCGCGATGGGCTGCGAAGCAGCCCCAGCAAGCGCAGCTGACACACCTCACCCCGCCACCCGCACCACCCCCAGGTTGATGCCCAGGTGCACCAGCTCGGCATGCGAACTGACCTGCAACTTGCTCTTGAGCAAGGTCAAATGATTGGACACAGTCTTGGCGCTGATGCACAGCTGCTCGGCAATCACCCGCATCGGCGTACCTTTGGCCAGCATCGTGAAAATCTCCAGTTCACGCTGGGTCATGCGCTGCAAGCGGGGGTCACTGCTGCCTTGCTGTGACGTGCACGCCAACTGCGTAGCCAAGGGCTGTTCGATGTAGGCATGCCCGGCCAACACCCGCTGCACCGCCTCGATCAACACCTGGGGCGCCGAGTTCTTGGTCAGGTAGCCCGAAGCCCCCGCCTCCAGCGCCTGGCGCACCAGCGGCAGCTCGTCGTGCATGCTGAAAAACAGCACCCGCAGCTGAGGCAGGCGCTGGCGCAGGCGGCGGGTGGTTTCCAGGCCGCTGATACCGGGCAGGCCGAAGTCCATGACCACCAGGTTCGGCACTTGCTCCTGCACACGGGTCAAGGCCTCTTCTCCACTGGCCGCCTCTCGTACCTGCATCGCCGGCAACACCGTCCGCAGCAGGCTGGCATAGCCCTGGCGGACCACGGCATGGTCATCGACCAACAGGATATTCATCACACCTCCTTGGGAATGTTCAGGGCCAATGCCCAGCCGCTACCCGGCCGGCTCAAGATGCGCAGCTCCCCGCCAAGGCTACGGGCGCGTTCGGCCATCGAGTGCAGGCCTACCCCTGGGCGCTGGGGCGGGTGCGCCCCGCGGCCATTGTCGCGAATGAACAGGCGCAAACCCTTGGCACTGCGCTGCAGGCGCACCCGCACCTGGCTCGCGCCGGCATGCCGAGCGACGTTGGTCAGTGCCTCTTGCAGCAAGCGGTACAAGTGCGTTCTGCTCGCCCCGGGGAGCGCCGGCAAGTGCTCGCCAACCCGCAGCCGGCATTCGATACCCTGGCTGGCCTGCCACTGGCTCACCAGCAGGCCGAAAGCCTCGGCCAGCGGCATGTAGTGCAGCGCCACCGGGTACAGGTTGTGCACCAGCGCGCGAAAGCCTTGCTGGAGGCGCTCGCAATTGAGTTCGAGGTCGTGCGCCGTCTGTGTCACCACCGCAGGCTGCTCAGCCACCATACGCAACAGACAGAGCTGGGCACGAATACCGGCCAGGTATTGCCCAAGGTCGTCGTGCAGGGTCTGCGCCAGCTGGGTGCGCTCTTGCTCCTGCGCCGCCAGCAGGGCCTGGGTCAGTCCGGCGTTGTCGGCCCGAGCCTGCTCCAGCGTCGCGGTCATGTGGTTGAAGTAGGTAGCCAGCTGGCGTGCCTCCGGCAGGCCAGCCTCGCGCAAGCGCGCAGTCAACTGCCCGCCCGAAACCTGACGCAAGGCGCACAGCAGTTCATCCAGCAGGCCCATGGCCCGCCGTACCGCCCAGCGGATGGTCAGCAGGCTCAACAGCCAGGCCACGCCACACAAACCCAGCAGTTGCTGCAGGGAGTCCCAGACTTCATCGATCTCATCCCGTGGATCGACAGCAATCAACACCCGGCGCCCGTCATTCAGGTCCAGCAGCCGGCGGCTGCTGTGGCGCTCGTCAAACAGCTGACGGCCCAACCAGGCATCCAGGCCACTCTGCGCCGGTCGCCGCAGCGCTTCACCCGCCGCTAGCCAGTGCACCCGCACATGGCGCAGGCTCTGGGTCAGCCGGGGTTGCAGGCTTGCCGGGTCGCGTTCGGCAGTGTCACCGAGGCACGCCACCACCGCTTCGGCAGACTGCAATTCACGCTCGACATCCGCCACCGCCTGGTGCAACAGCGCGCCGGCACAGGCCAGCGTCACCAGGGCGAAACAGCACGTGACCCACAGGTTGATCCGCCACAGGGCCGACAGGTTGACAAGGCGCACAGGCGATTCTCCTCGGGGCGTTGTGGCCCATCGTAAAACCGCAACAGCCGCGCCGAATTACTACCTTGGTACCGGCCTGGCGCTACTTTCTGCATATTTCCCCCTCACGGCGGGCTTCCTATGCTGGCGCCATCTGCCGTGGAGTGTGTTATGCGCCAGCCTGCCCACCTTGCCCTGACCTGCCTGCTGGCCCTGGCCGCGACCTTGGCTGCGCCCCTGGCGCCCGCCGCTCAGCCCACAGACGCGCTAAACGTACGCATCGGCTACCTGGGCTATCGCCCCGATCCCGGCCCGCTGCTGTCCAACATCATTCCTGAGCCTGCCGATGCCGGGCGCCAGGGCGCCGAGCTGGCGGTTGTCGACAGCAACAGCACCGGGCGCTTCCTGAAGCAGCAATTCCAGCTGACCCCCGCCACAGTCGACAGCCCGGAGGCCTTGTTGCAGGCAGCCAGGGCGCAGCACGACCAAGGCCTGCGGCTGTTCGTGGTGAATGCCCCGGCCGCCAGCCTGCGCGCGTTGTCTGCCGCCCTCCCCGACAGCCTGTTGTTCAACGCCGGCAGCCCCGACGACGGCCTGCGCAGCAGCCAGTGCCTGGGCAATGTGCTGCACAGCTTGCCGGGGCGCGCCATGCTGGCCGATGCGCTGGTGCAATTCCTGGTGCTGCGCAAGTGGCAGCGGGCGCTGCTGGTGGCCGGCCAGACCGAAGACGACCAGGCCTACGCCGCAGCCCTGCGCCGCTCAATGAAACGCTTTGGCCTGCAACTGGTCGCGGAAAAGACCTGGACTTTCGACAACGACCAGCGCCGCAGCGCCCAGGCCGACATGCCGCTGTTCACCCAAACCGCCGAATACGACGTTGTACTGGTGGCCGACGAGCGCGGCGACTTTGGCGAGTACCTGCCCTACCAGACCTGGTACCCCCGCCCCGTGGCCGGCACCCAGGGCCTCACCCCCACCGGCTGGCACAAGACCGTGGAAACCTTTGGCGCCGCGCAGCTGCAAAAACGCTTCGAAGCCCAGGCCGGGCGCTGGATGAATGACCGTGACTTTGCTGCCTGGATGGCCGTGCGCAGCATTGCCAGCGCGGCCAGCAAGCTGCGCCAGGCCGAACCCCGCGCGCTACAACAACTGCTGCTCAGCGAACAGTTGCCACTGGATGGTTTCAAGGGCCGCAAGCTCAGCTACCGCCCGTGGAACGGCGAACTGCGCCAGCCAATCGCGCTGGTGCAGCCGCGCGCCCTGGTCAGCACGTCGCCGCAGGAGGGCTTCCTGCACCCTTTCAACGAAATGGACAGCCTGGGCTACGACAAACCCGAAGTGACCTGCAGCTACCCCTGACCCGATAACCACAACAATAAGGAATTCGCCATGCGCCGCCCCCTCTTCCACCGGGCCCTGCTTTACCCCAGCCTGCTGTCGGGCGCCCTGGCGCTGGCCTGCGGGCACGCCATGGCCGCCACTGCCTGGGTGTCCAACGAGAAGGACAACAGCCTCAGCCTGATCGACATGCAAACCCTTGAAGTCACCGAGACCCTGCCGGTGGGCCAGCGCCCGCGCGGCCTGCTGCTGTCACACGACAACAAGCTGCTGTACATCTGCGCCAGCGACTCGGACCGGGTACAGGTGATGGACGTGGCCACCCGCAAGATCATCAAGGAGCTGCCCTCCGGCAAGGACCCCGAGCAGTTTGCCCTGCACCCCAACGACCGCTGGCTGTATGTGTCCAACGAGGACGACGCACTGGTGACGGTGATCGACACCGTCACCGACAAGGTGCTGGGGCAGATCGACGTCGGTATCGAACCCGAAGGCATGGCGGTGAGCCCCGACGGCAAGTGGGCAGTCAATACCAGTGAGACCACCAACATGCTGCACTGGATCGACACCAGCACCCAGACCTTGGCCGACAGCACCCTGGTCGATCAGCGGCCGCGTTTCGTCGAGTTCAACAAGGACGGTTCGCGGTTGTGGGCCTCGGCGGAAATTGGTGGCACGGTGACCATCCTCGACGTGGCCACGCGCCAGGTGCTGAAAACCCTGAATTTCCAGATCAAGGGTGTTCACCCGGACAAGGTGCAACCGGTGGGCATCAAGCTCAGCGCCGACGGCAAGTACGCGTTCGTCGCCCTGGGGCCGGCCAACCATGTGGCGGTGGTCGATGCCACGACCTTTGATGTGCTCGACTACCTGCTGGTCGGGCGGCGGGTCTGGCAGCTGGCGTTCACCCCGGACCAGAGCCAGTTGCTGGCCACCAACGGCGTCAGTGGCGACGTTTCGGTGATCGACGCGAAGAACCTCAAGGTACTCAAGTCGGTGAAGGTCGGGCGCTACCCCTGGGGCGTGGTGGTAACACCATGAATGCCCTCGACGTCATTGATGTGAGCTTCGCCTACGGCCAGCGCGAAGCGCTCAAACAGGTGGCTTTCAGCCTGGCGCCCGGGCGCTTCGCCGCGCTGCTGGGCCCCAATGGCGCCGGCAAGTCCACCTTGATCGCCCTGCTTACCCGGCTGTACGACCTGCAACACGGCGACATCCGCGTGTGCGGCTGCTCGCTGCGCAACGCTGCACGCCCGGCTTTGCGTCAGCTGGGCGTGGTGTTTCAGCAAAGCACCCTGGACCTGGACCTGAGCGTTGAACAGAACCTGCGCTACCACGCCGCGCTGCATGGCCTGTCGCGGCGCCAGAGCAACCTGCGGGTCGAAGCCGAACTGGCCCGCCAGGGGCTCGGCGAACGCCGTCGCGATCGTGTGCGCGAGCTGAACATCGGCCATCGCCGCCGGGTGGAAATTGCCCGCGCACTGCTGCATGAACCCCGCGTGCTGCTGCTCGACGAAGCCAGCGTCGGCCTCGATCCGGCCAGCCGCCTGGCGCTCAACCAGCACCTGCGCCGGTTATGCCGCGAGCAACAGCTCAGTGTGCTGTGGACCACCCACCTGCTGGACGAAGTGCAGCCCACCGATGACCTGCTGATTCTGCATCACGGGCGCCTGGTAGCCCGTGGTACCGCCGATGCGCTGAGCCTGGAGCACGGCGGCGACCTCGACAACGCCTTTGCCCGCCTGACCAGCGCCCACTCAGGAGCCGACGCCCGATGAACGCTTACTGGCAATGTTTCAACGGCATCATGCTGCGCGAATGGCTGCGCTTCGTGTTGCAGCGCACGCGCTTGCTCAGTGCCCTGGTGCGCCCGCTGCTGTGGTTGCTGGTGTTCGCCGCCGGGTTTCGCGCGGCGCTGGGCATTGCCATCATCGAGCCTTACGACACCTATATTCCTTACGAGGTGTACATCATTCCGGGACTGGCCTGCATGATTCTGCTGTTCAACGGCATGCAGGGCTCGCTGTCGATGGTCTATGACCGGGAGATGGGCAGCATGCGCGTGTTACTGACCAGCCCATTGCCGCGGCCGTTCCTGCTGGGCAGCAAGCTGTTGGCGACCTCGTTGATTTCCCTGCTGCAAGTGTATGCCTTTCTCGCCATCGCCTGGCTCTACGGCGTGCAGCCACCTGCCGCGGGCTTGCTGCTGGCGCTGCCGGCATTGCTGCTGGTGGCGTTCATGCTCAGCGCCCTGGGCCTGTTGCTGTCGAACGCGATCCGCCAGCTGGAGAACTTTGCCGGGGTGATGAATTTCGTGATCTTTCCGCTGTTTTTCCTGTCGTCGGCGTTGTACCCGCTGTGGAAGATGCGCGAGGCCAGCCAGTGGTTGTACTGGCTGTGTGCTGTTAACCCGTTTACCCATGCCGTGGAACTGGTGAGGTTTGCGCTTTATGAGCGGTTGAACCTGCTGGCGCTGGCGGTGTGCCTGGGGTTGACCGCCTTGTTTACCCTGCTGGCGGTACTCACCTTCAACCCCCAGCATGCGGCGCTGCGCAAGCCCCGCTGAGCTTCTGTTGCTTGCTCTGTGCAGGAGCGTCAGGGCTGAAGTGGCACCTCTCTTTTTAACCGCAAGCTACTACTTTAGTACTGCCTTTGCTGTCTAATCGTCGCATTCACAAAGCACCGCCACTGGCATGTAATGGGCCTATAACAAAAAGGAAAATCCCCATGCCACGTGCCCTGCGCCCCTTGCTGGCTGCCCTTTCGCTGTGTCTGTCATTGGGTATTGCCCAGGCCGACACCACCCCACTGTTCTCCGCCGAAGGCTATCGCACCACGCTCTACCGCAGCCCCACCCCGCAACAGGTCGAAGGTGGCCAGGTCATCGACACCGCCACGCTGCAACGCCTGCTAGGCCAGGCCCCCAGGCCGGTGCTGGTGGACGTCTATCGCCGCCAGTGGCTGCAAGGCCGCTTCATCGAAGACGAGCCGCACAGCAACCTCCCCGGCAGCCTGTGGCTGGCCAACACCGGCGACGGTGAACTAAGCCCGGCCTGGCAGGACTACTTCATGCGTAACCTGCAAAAAGCCACCGCCGGGCAGCCAGAGCAACCGCTGGTCTTCTACTGCCGCTCCGATTGCTGGTTAAGCTGGAACGCGGTAAAACGCGCCAAGGCCCTGGGCTATAACAACCTGTACTGGTACCGCGACGGCCTGGACGCCTGGCAACAGGCCAACTTGCCGCTGCAGCCGGCGCAACCCGTGCCCTTTCCCTGAATCACTTGCCTGCGAACGCGTGCCCATCCAATAAAAACAAGGTGAAAAGGCCATGTACAAAATTCTGATTGCCGACGATCACCCGCTGTTTCGCGAAGCCATCCACAACGTCATCAGCGATGGTTTTGAAGGCAGCGAGGTCATGGAGACGGCCGACCTGGACAGCGCCCTGGCATTGACCCAGGCGCACGACGACCTCGACCTGATCCTGCTCGACCTGAACATGCCCGGCATGCACGGCCTCAACGGCCTGATCACCCTGCGCAACGAGGCGCCGACCACGCCGGTCGTGATCGTTTCAGCCGAGCAGGAAAAGCAGATCGTGCTGCAGGCCATCACCTACGGTGCCGTGGGTTTCATCACCAAGTCTTCGCCGCGCTCGCAGATGATCGAAGCGATCGAGCAGATCCTCAATGGCAATGTCTACCTGCCACCCGACATCATCCGCGCGCAAAAAAGCAGTACCAGCCGGCGCCACAACGATACCCCGAGCTTCCCGCCGGAAATGCTCCAGGCCCTGACCCGCAAGCAGCTGCTGGTGCTCGAGCGCATGACCAAGGGCGAATCGAACAAGCAGATCGCCTACACGCTGGATATCGCCGAAACCACGGTCAAGGCGCACGTCTCGGCGATCTTGCGCAAGTTGAACGTGCATAATCGGGTGCAGGCGATCCTGAGTGCCGGCGATATCGATTTTTCCGATTACTTGAGGCGTTGACCTGTAACGGCCTCTTCGCGGGTGAACCCGCTCCCACAGAAGCCTGCGAAAAGGCCAGCGGCTATGTCATGCTGCTGGCCAATAAGTGGCTCATCGCCGTCTTGAGCTTCATCGGCCGCACCGGTTTATGCATCAGGGTGTGCCCCAGCTCGCGGATCTGCTGCTTGAGGTCGTTGCTGTAGTTGGCGGTGATCATCAGCGCCGGTAGCGGCTGGGCGCGGCGGGCGTTGATCCGCGCCACGGCGTCGACACCGTTGCAGTCGTTGTCCAGGTGATAGTCGGCGATCAGCAGGTCGGCCTCGGCGTGGTAATTGTCCACCTGCCGCGCCAGGTCTTCCTCCGACAGCGCAGTGACCACCTGGCAGCCCCAGCCCTCCAGCAAGGTGCGCATGCCTGCGCAGATCGCCGCATCGTTATCCAGCACCCACACCCGCGCCCCACCCAGGCGGTCAAGCATCGGCTCGCAGATCACCTGGCTTGGCTGGGGCTTGGGCGCGGTGGCGCTCAGCGGCACTTCGACGGCGAACACCGAGCCCTTGCCGAGCCATGAGCGCACCCGGATCCGGTGGCCGAGGATGCCGGCGATCTTATCCACGATCGCCAGGCCCAGGCCTAAGCCACGGTCCTGGTCCGGCCGCTGGACGTCGCCGCGCTTGAACTCCTGGAACATGTCTTCCAGGTGTTCTTCGGCAATGCCGATACCGCTGTCCCACACTTCGATCCGCAGGCCGCCACGTTGACGCCGACAGCCCAGCACCACGCGCCCGCTGCGGGTGTAGCGGATGGCATTGCTGAGCAGGTTGCGCAGGATCCGCGCCAGCAGCTGGGTGTCACTGCGCACCACCGCCGAACAACCTACAAAATGCAGTTCAAGCCCTTCGCTGCGCGCCACTTGGGCGTATTCGGCGGCAAGGTTGTCCATCAGCTCGCTGAGGGCGAACGGGGCCACATCGGCCTTGATCACCCCGGCATCGAGCTTGGAAATGTCCACCAGGGTGCCTAGCAGGTTTTCTACATCTTCCAGCGAGTTGCTGACATTTCGAACCAGGTGGGCACTGTCTTGCAGCTCGCGGCGCTCGAGCAACGCGCTGGTGAACAGCCGCGCCGCGTTCAGCGGTTGCAGCAGGTCGTGGCTGACCGCAGCGAGGAATTTGGTTTTCGACAGGTTGGCCTGTTCGGCCTCGCGCTTGGCCTCCCGCAGGCGCGACTCGGCCCGGCTGCGCTCCTCGATCTCACGCAGTAGCTGGTCGTTGAGGCTGGTCAGTTCCGCGGTGCGTTCGCGCACACGTTGCTCCAGGTGCTGATAGGCCTGGTGCAGCGCCTGAGCGGTATTGCGGCGCTCGGTAATGTCGCGGATCAACACGAAAATGCCCACCACCTCGCCATTGGCCAGGCGGTTCGGTACGTAGGAGCGCAGCATGTAGCGCTCCTGGCCATTGATGTTGGTTTCGGCAAATTCGAAGGTGACGCTTTCACCCGCCAGCGCCCGCGCCACGTAGGCTTCCAGCCGCTGGTAATGCTGCTCGCTGTGGGCTTCTCGCAGGCTCTGGCCGAGCATCACGCCGTGCGGCCAGCAATACCATTCTTCATAAACCTTGTTGGTGAATTCGTAGACCAGATCGGCATTCAGGTAAGCGATCAGCGCCGGGACATTGTCGGTGATCAGGCGAATCTGGTGCTGGTGGGCGGTCTCGGCCCGCTGTCGGGCCTCGCTGAGCAGGCGGTTGACGGCCTTGAGCTCAGCCATGGCCTGGTTCAGGGCGTCAGTGCGTTCACGTACCTGCTCGGCCAGCACCACCGAATGCTGGAACGCCGCATAGGGGTCGTTACCCCGCGTTACCCCCGACTCGATGCGTTCAATCAACGCGCCGTTGATTCGCTGCAACTTGTGGTTTTCGTGCTGCAGCCGGATGACCTCGGCCTGCAGTTCAGCGCCCGACAGGAGGCCGGTTGCGGGCAATGGCGACCCCGGTGAAGGTCTGGTTGATATGCATGCCATTGAACTGTTCTCCGTAGGTGTTGAAGCCGATCACCCGCTGCTCGCGCAAGAACGCACCGACCGGCTCCAGGCCGTGCCGGTCTTCCAGCTCCAGGCGCCGCAGAAAGCAATCGCAACCGATGGTCAGCAGCGGCGGGCCAAGGCGCTGCTGCAAGCCGTCGAACAGCTGGTGCAGGTTCGGCAACAGCGGGCCTGGAGTCATGGCGGTAAGCACGATGCCGTTTTCCACCGCGCAGTAGAAACTCAGGCTCAGGTCCGGGTGCACCTGCTGGATCGCCCGCACGTAATACTGATCATGAATGCGCACGGCCAGCGGATGGGCAGCGAATACCCGGTAGTCGAGCGCTGCCACCGGCACGCCGATGTGGCGGGCGTACTCCTCCGCAGCAGGCTCGGCATTCAGCTCGAAGACGCGACGCTGGCCGCTGTCGGCGCCGGTTACCACCAGTTTTTCCTCACGTGGGAGGATGTGGTGCGTGGTGAACACTTCGAAATCCAGCCAGGTGTTGACCAGCACCACCACAGCGGCACCGTTGTGGAACACGCCACCGAAGTACACATGGGTGCGGGTCAGGTAGTTGTCGTCGCCTGCCGAACCACCAAAATGCGGGATGTCCCCCAAGGCTGCGCTGAGGGCGGCCAGCACCATCTCCTCCCGGCTGGACAGGCCGTCGAGCAGGGTCAGGGCAAAGCTGTGGCCCTTGATCGGTGCCAGGGTGTTGCTGCGACAGGTGCCGACCAGGCGCTCGACCATCTGCTGCGCGTCGATCAGGCTGAAGTGCTCCATTTCATCGATCAATTCGGTGGCAATCGAAAAGTGCCGGTGATCGAAGCCCACCGCCGTCACGCAATTGCGGCCGTAGCCCAGCGGGGTGATTTCGCCAGCGCTGGTGCAGCCGACCAGGCGGATGCCGCCGAAATCCTGCTCCAATGCTTCGCCCAGGGCCTGCAAGTCGTATTCGGCGGAACAGAAGAACAGCACGAGACCCAGGTGCGGGTGCAGCAACTGGCGCGCCAGGTCCTGGGCGGCCTGCCGTGCGTCGTTAGCCTGGGACATGGCGCGGACCACACCGTCGTTTTGAGCCTGCTGCATCGTGGTCTCCGGCGCGGGGTGGCTGAGGGGTCAGTGTACGAAGGTGAGCAAGGGGGACGAATGCTACTTGGGTAGCGGGTGGGCGGTTCCATGGGCGTAATAGCCCGCATCATTTGGGGCCGCCTTGCGGCCCCAGGGATTCACCAGGTCAACACCGCACCCACCGCAAAGGTATCGGTGTCTTCGTTCTGCGCACGGGTGTCATGCCCGTCAATGGAAAACTGGTTGTACTCAGCCACCAGCTTCAGGTTGTCGTTCACATCATGGAACAGCGCCACACCGCGGGTTTCATAGTCTGCCCCGCTGCCCACCGCGCCATTGCCATCGTCCTTGGTCTTGCCATAGGACAGCGCCACGCGGTTCTTGCCGAACGTGTACGAGCCCTGCAGCAGGTAGCCGTCACTGTCGACATTGCGCAACACCGGTTCGCCAGCGTTGTTGGTGAAGAACGGGTTGATACCCTTTGCCTGGAACCCCGAGCCGGTCAGCGACCAGCCCCCCATCTTGGCCTGCACGCCATAGCCGACACCTTTGGAGGTGACGGACTTCACCGTCGAATCGGTGTTGTCCGAGGTCTGGTAGCTGCCGTTGACCCAGCTGTAGATCTGCGCCCCGCCCAGGTCGAACTGGTAGGTGATCTCGCTTTCGGTGCGCGGGTTTTCCTGGTAGGCCTTGCCGGTCGGGCTGCTGTCGTTGGTGTCTACCGGGTCCATGATGCCCACTGCTACTCGCAGGCCGTCCATCACCGGGGTGCGGTAGGTGATCTGCGAGGTGGGGAACGGGTACGGGTAACCACTGCCGATGTTGCCGAACGACACCCCGCCGCCGTCCACCAGCCCCAGCGTGTCGCTGACCTGGCCATACCCTGCCAGCAGCTCGTCCAGCAGGATGTTGGAGCGGGCAAACAGCCCGAAGTCCTTGCCGATCAACACCTCGCCCCACGCGGGGTTGGCCACGGTGCCGTAGAACTGCCGCACGTCGATGGCGGTGTCGGTGCCGTTGGTTTCACTGTCGTTGATGGTTACCCAGAACGAGGCACGCGCGCCGAGCTTCAGGTCATCCACCTGCTTGCCCATGTTGAAGCCCAGGTAGTTAGGCAAGAAGCCCATTTTCACCCGCGACTGGCGGCGGTCGAACTGTTCGCCCTCACGGTCGACCTTGCTGTTGACGTAGAAAGCATTGATGTAACCGTCGGTGGAAAACGTTGTCTGGTCCTTGTCGTACAGCATGATCTCGGCCTCGGCGACGCCGCTCAGGCCCAGGGCAGAAAAGCTGGCGATGGCGGCTGCGAGGAAACGAGGCGGCAGGTGCTTATTGTTGTTGTGCATGGCGCGCTCCAAACGGGGACAGGATGTCGGAGGCGATTATCGGAAGTGGCCAAATGGCCAGATACGCTGCTTTCGGGCGAGCGGGTAGCGGCCTTGGGCTGGCGAATGCGGCGTGATGATTTGGTCGCGGTACCAGGTCTGGCCAGGAGGCAAGACTTAGGGTGTACGCATGAATAGCAGGCGGGTATCAGTACATCTGTACGAACTGGGGCCGCCCTGCGGCCCCGTTGTTGCGCTGACCACTGCCCTCAGGAAGCAAGCGCCTGCGAGCGCTGGCGCTCGGGCATCTCATAGCGGTGCGGTTGCTGCCAGGCCAGCCGTGCTTGCACGTCGACCGCCGCGTCCATCACCTTCTGGGCCCAGTTTTCGTCTTTCGGGCACACCACCACTACGCGAAAACCATGGTCGACGCCCTCAAGCCGCACGCCTTCGGAATCATCGACATGCAGATCGATATCGAACGCCGATGGCAACTTCGAAGGCGAATGCTCAAGGCCGTTCTGGGCCAAGATATGCTGGTGCCGGTCACTGTTGACCACACCATCGACATGGATGCCATAAAGCATCAGCCAGCGCCGGATGTAGGCCGGGGTGCGCCCCGACGAGGTATAGATCCAGATGCTGCAGCCCTGGCGGCGCAGGTCGCGGATCAGCGAGCGCGTGCCACTGCGCAGGGGCTCGCCCAACCAGCGATGGACGAAATTCGGCAGCTTGCTGTCTTCGGCGGCAGCGTGTTCGGGCAGGCAGGCGAGCGTGTCGTCGATATCGAACGAAATGCGTACCTGGCCACGCTTGAGCTTGCGTTCAAGGGCTTGGCGCCCGCGTGCGAACATGGAGTAACGTTGCATCAGCGGCGCCCCTCACAGACAGGCACAGGCGTGCCGCTCAGGAAGAACTTGCCGGGCTCAGGCGCCTTCTCTTCGAGGAAAGCGGCGTACTTTTTCTTGATCTTGGGGAGTTCGTACAAAGCCTTGACACCGTGTTTAGCGGAGTTGCGTATGACCGAGGACGGGTTGAAGTAACCCTCGGCGTTGTCCAGCGACAGCACGAAAGGCGGCAAGCCGGCACGCATCAGCAGGTAGCTGACAATGAGCGAACCTGTGCGGTTGTTGCCTTCGATGAACAACTGCGGCTTGCTGAGGATTCGTACATAAACACCGGCTGCCCGCTTCCAGATCGAATCGCTGCGGTACGAGCAGTACCAGTTGTACAAGTCCTTGATGCCACCTTCGACGTTGTTGAAAAAGTGCGCCTCGGTTGCGGCGAGGTGCGGGGCATATTCCAGGCGACGGGCCGGGTCGCTGCCGCACAGCACAGTGGCGTTGATTTCCAGCATCAGGTTCAGCTGCTGCAGGTCGAACAGGTCGATACCGCGAGCGACATAGTCGTCAATCAGTGCATAGCCTTCAAGTACGTTCAGCAGCACCTCGTCGGTAAACGGATCCCGCGGTTCGGTGAAATGCCGGCTGAGTTCGGCAAAGCGGCCTTGCACCTCGCGCAGTGCGCGCTCTACCGCTGAAAGATCAAGACGACGCGTTGCTCGCATTGGAAATCCCGGGTAACACTTTAACGGAAGGTAACGCGGCCGGTTGCTGCAACCTCCCTGGCTGCAACACCCGGCCACCTTGGCGTGCCTGACTCAGCTGAACTTGCCGCTGATGTAGTCGCTGGTCAGTTGCTCGCGTGGGTTCTGGAAAATCTGCGCCGTAGGGCCCATCTCGACCAGGTAACCGGTGCGGCTGCCCTGGGAAATATCGACCGAGAAGAACGCCGTGGTGTCCGCCACACGAATCGCCTGCTGCATGTTGTGGGTGACCAGGGCAATGGTGTAGTCCTTCTTCAGCTCGACCATCAGCTCTTCCACGCGACGGGTGGCAATCGGGTCGAGTGCCGAGCAGGGTTCGTCCAGCAGCAGCACTTCCGGTTCGGTGGCGATGGCCCGGGCAATGCATAGACGCTGCTGCTGGCCGCCGGACAGCGACAGGCCGCTGACCTTGAGCTTGTCCTTCACTTCGTCCCACAGCGCGGCGCCTTGCAAGGCGTGCTTCACGCGGTCACCCAGGTCGCCCTTGTAGCGGTTCAGGCGCAGGCCGAAGGCGACGTTGTCGAAGATGCTCATCGAGAACGGGTTGGGCTGCTGGAATACCATGCCGATGTAGCGGCGCACGACCACCGGGTCAACACCCTTGCCGTAGACATCCTGGCCCAGGAAGTGCACATGGCCTTCAAACCGGAAGCCCTTCACCAGGTCATTCATGCGGTTGAGGCTACGCAGCACGGTACTCTTGCCGCAGCCCGACGGCCCGATGAAGCCGGTGATCTCGTTCTTCCTGATCGGCACATGGCTGTCACGCACGGCCATGAAGTTGCCGTAGAAAATCTTGTCCAGCTTGCAGTCCATGACGATCGGGGTGGCTTCATTGACCATGGGAGCGGCTCTTTGCGCAGTGGATACGTTCAAGTTGGATGCTCCCTTTCTCAATACTTGGGCTTGCCGAAGACACGGCTCAGAATGTTGATGACCAGCACGATCATGACCAGCACCAGCGAGGCCGCCCAGGCGAGCTCGAGCTGGTTGTCGAATGGCATGCCGGAGAAGTTGTAAATCAGTACGGCGAGCGAAGCCGTAGGGTTCATGACCGCCAGGCTGCCGTCATGGTAGATCCAGTAGTTGCTGAACAATGCGGTGAACAGCAGCGGCGCGGTTTCGCCAGCGGCGCGGGCCACGGCCAGCATGACGCCGGTGAGGATCGCCGGCAGGCCGGTGGGCAGGACGATTTTCCAGATCACCTGAGCACGGGTGCAGCCCATGCCGTAAGCGGCGTCTTTCATGATCTTGGGCACCATCTTCATCGACTCTTCAGCAGTCAGCACCACGATCGGCAGCATCAGTACTGCCAAGGCCACACCGCCAGCCGGCGCCGAGTAGGTTCCGGTGGTCATCACCACCAGGGCGTAGGCAAACACCCCGGCCAGGATCGACGGCAGGCCGGTGAGCATCTTGGCGGCAAAGCGCGCGGCGTTGGCCAGCTTGCTGTCGGGGCCGAGTTCGGCCAGGAACACTGCTGCCAGGATACCGACCGGTACCGCGATGGCGGCGGCAATGCCGACCATGACGAAGGTACCGGCCATGGCGTTACCAAAACCGCCACCCATCTCGAAGCCGGTCGGCGGCAGCTCGGTGAACACTTCCAGACTCAGGCGTGCACCGCCGCGGGTGATCAGCATGTACAGCACGGAAATCAGCGGCACGCTGGCCACCAGCGCCGCGAGCCATGCCAGGGTGGTCAAAAGCACGCTGCGCAGGGCACGGCCTTCCAGCTTGCGTTGCAGGCTGGGCAATGCGGCTACAGGGGTCGTCAAGTCAGTCATTGTTTGTTACCACGCTGGGCGTAGAGCATGATCATCGAGCCGAGCACGTTCACCAGCAGAGTGATGAACATCAGGACCAGTGCCGCGTACATCAGCACTTCGACCTCGTTCGGGCCGGCTTCCGGGAAGTTCAGCGCCAGCAGCGCCGCCAGGGTGTTGGCCGGGGCGAACAAGGAAAGGGAAATGGTGTTGGCGTTGCCGACCAGCATGGCCAGTGCCATGGTTTCACCGAGCGCGCGGCCCAGGCCCAGTACCAGCGAACCAAAGATGCCAGTAGCAGCCGATGGCACCATCACCTTGAGGATGGCTTCCCAGTGGGTAGTGCCCATGCCGTAGGCAGCCTGCTTGGTTTTCATCGGTACGCTGGTCAGCGCATCCTGGGAAACGGCAGCGATGGTCGGCAGGATCATGATCGCCAGTACCAGCGCAGCAGGCAGCAGGCCGGGCCCGCTCAGGGAGGTGCCGAAAAACGGGATCCAGCCCAGCTCGCTGTTCAACCAGGCGGTCAGCGGGCGAATCGCCGGGATGACAACGTAGATGCCCCACAGGCCGTAGACCACGCTGGGGATGGCGGCGAGCAGTTCGACGATGGTGCGGAACACTGCGGCGAGCTTGGCCGGAAGGAAATCCTGGGTGAGGAAAATGGCCATGCTGACGCCGAAGAAACCGGCGATCAACAGGGCGATGAAGGCACTGTAAAGCGTGCCCCAGATCGCTGGCAGAATACCGTACTTGCCTTGGTTGACGTCCCAGACGCTGCCGAACAGCACGTCAAAGCCATGCTTTTCGATGCCGGGCAGTGCCTTGCGGCCCACTTCGTAGACCAGCGCGAAGACCAGCGCCAGTACCAGCACCACACCAATGCGTGCAAGCGCACGGAAGGTGCGATCGACCAGGAAGTCTTTCGCAGACGGTGGCTGGCACGCGGAATCGGGGTTATCCGGTATGGCAAAGGGTGTGTTCATGGGCAAGTTCCGGGACAAGGGACAAACACCCCCGGCATGGCTTCATGCCGATACCGGGAGCGCCTGGGTATTACTGGATGTTGGCAGACGCTTTACGCACCTGGTCGACAACCGACGCAGGCAGCGGGATGTAACCCATCGAGTCGGCGATGGTCTGGCCTTTGGTCAGGCTGTACTCGACCATTTCACGCATGGCCTTGGCTTTTGCCGGGTTGCCGTTGTCCTTGCGGAAGATCATCCAGGTGTAGGAAGTGATCGGGTAGGACTTGGCACCGTCCGGGTCAGGCAGCCAGGCCACCAGGTTTTCCGGCATGTTTACCGCAGCCAGTGCTTCGGCACCGCTCTCTGCGTTTGGCACGACGTATTGGCCAGCTTTGTTCTGCAGCACGGCGAAGTCGACCTTGGCCAGCTTGGCGAAGCCGTATTCGATGTAGCCGATGGCGCCCGGGGTCTGGCGGACGGTGGCGGTTACGCCATCGTTCTTCGGCGATTTGATGAACTTGTCGGTGGCCGGCCAGTTGACGGTGTTGCCCTCACCCAGCCCTTGCTTGAAGTCAGCGTTGATGGCCGACAGGTGCTTGGTGAAGACCGCAGTGGTACCGCTGGAGTCGGCACGCACGACCACAGTGATCGGGGTAGCTGGCAGTTTCAGCTCAGGGTTGGCCGCGGCGATTTGCGGGTCGTTCCACTGGGTGATCTTGCCCAGGAAGATGTTGGAGTACACCTCGCGCGGCAGCTTCAGCCCTTTAGGGTTGCCCGGCAGGTTGTAGGCCAGGACGATTTCACCGGCGGTCATTGGCAGCAACTGCACGCCTTCGCCAACCTTGGCAATGTCTGCTTCGCTCATGGCCGAGTCGCTGGCGGCGAAGTCGACGGTCTTGTTCAGGAAGTCCTGAACGCCCGCCCCGCTGCCCTTGGACTGGTAGTCAACGGTGACGCCAGCAGTGTTCTTGCTGAAGTCCTTGAACCAGGTCAGGTAGATCGGTGCAGGGAAGCTGGCGCCGGAACCTGTCAGGCGAACGTTTTCTGCAGCAAAGGCTGCCGAAGTGGCGCAAAGGGAGACCGCAACGGCGAGTGCAGCAGACTTCATCAGGCGTTTCATCAAAAAGTGCTCCTTGTGATGGCCGGCACACTTTGCATCAGCTGTGTTACAGCTTTGTGACTGTTGAGTGGCAAGCCGCACGGTAGAGCTTTTTGCCTGTGCCATGACGCACCGCTCGTCCATGGTCCGGCACTCTCGATGGACGCCTGGCCTCAACCGTGCAGGCAAATCCAGCAGGAGTGAACACCATGCCACGCGGTGACAAGGACAAATACACAGACCAACAGAAGCGCAAGGCCGAGCATATAGAGGAGAGTTACGAAGACAGGGGATTGTCGAAAGCAGAGGCCGAAGCCCGTGCCTGGGCCACCGTCAACAAACAGTCCGGAGGTGGCGACAAGAAGGGTGGCTCGGGGAGCCACACGGCTGCCAGCGAGAAGAAGACAGCCCGCTCCGACTCAGCCAAACGCGCGGCCAAGTCACGTCAGGGTCATTCGCGCAGTTCGGGTGTTTCTCTGGAAAGCCAGAGCAAGCAAAGCCTGATGAAGGAAGCGCGCAGCAAAGACATAAAGGGCCGCTCCACCATGACCAAGGCAGAGTTGGTAGAAGCGCTGCGCAAACAAGGTTGAGGGCTCGATGGCTGGCACCGGCTGCGCCGGTGCCATCATTAAAGCTATCCCGTCCCTTATCTGGGCTTCACCGAATCAGCCAATACCGACAATACCCGCTTCATCGCCTTCCTGGCTGCGGTTGCGGCACGCACACTCGAACTCGGCTTGGGCCCGTGTGACAAAGTTGAGGCTCAAGCGCATCTTTTCCTGGGTGTCGTAAAGGTCATAACCCTCTCCCAGGGCGGCGGGAAAGCCAAGACGCCGAGGGTAAACCTCTCGCTTTACTGGCACTGCGGGCACCACAACGAAGCGCGTCTGCATGATCGTCCCTCTTCGGCAGTGCTTAAGTATTAGTAGCCTTATGTCAAAGCATCAAGATGACTCATGCAATATTTTGGTTCATTTACCTATGCTCGCGGTAATGAGTGCGCAGAAACCCAACAGGCAGACAGCCCCGATGGCATCCACAGCGCATAAACACTCAAGGCATTGCTCATGGCTGACGCACCCCGGCAACGCCTCTGTTGACGAGATACAACAGCGGCCCCGCCGAAACGAACACAGCCGTCAGCAACAGGTAGGGCAGCAACGATATCCCCTTCCCGCCCCGCATACGGTTGTCCCTCACCATCCAGACGCAGGCCAGCCCCGCCATCAGATACAGGTCAATGACCACCTGAGCAGTGTCTGGCCGCGACAGCAGCGTTAGCCCGAACGCCAGCAGCGACTGCTCGGCAATCTGCATCGTCCAGCCGGTATACAGCGAAAACAGCACCAGCAACGCCAGCGCGCAGATACGCAAGCCCATCGTCCTTTCCTCTGTAGGGTTTGCCGGCAGAGTAGTGATAGGGTTGCCTGCGCTCAATGACCTGTGAGGTCATGGACGCTGCAATCAAGGACGATAAGGATCAAGGCATGAGTCATCATCTGTTCCATCGCAAAAGCCCTGCGCCGGATACTTCGGCAGGCCAGCATCTGCGTCACTTGCGCCAGCAGGCCGGGCTCAGCCAGCTGGCGCTTTCGCTATTGGCTGGCGTATCGCAGCGCCACCTGAGCTGCCTGGAAACCGGGCGCGCCAAGGCCAGCCCTGGCACCTTGCATGCCCTGCTTTCGGCCCTTGGCGCGCCACTGGAGCACTGCAACGAAGTGTTCATTGCCGCCGGGTACGCGCCCCGCTACGCGGCCTCGCCGCTCGACGCGCCTGAACTGGCATTGGTGCATGCCGCCATCGAACACATCCTGCAGGCGAACAACCCTGCACCTGCAATCGTCATCGACAGCAACTGGCAGGTCATCGCTGCCAATGCCAGTACCGGCCTGCTGTTGGCGATGGTGGGTGTTGCGGCGCAGGCGGCGCCTGGCCTTAACCTTCTGGATACACTGCTGCGCCCTGGCGGCCTGGGCGATCATCTGGCCAATGCGCAGGAAATTCGTGCCGTTGCCTGGCAACGTGCATCCAGGGAGGCAGTGGGCAACCCGACGCTGGCAGAACACTTGCGCAATCTTCCAACCCCGGCCAACCCAGAGCAGGCGGCAGGTATCGCGCCCGTGTTGCTGACCCGCGTGAGCACCCCCTATGGCGAGCTCAGGTTCCTGTCGACCTTCACCACCTTCGGCATGCCGCTGGATATCACCGTGGAATCACTGCGGATCGAGCACCTGATCCCCGCCGACCCACAAACCCGGCAGAGGATGCAGGCGGCGTTTGATCAATGGTCGGCGGTTACAGCGTGAACGACAGCGCCTGGCCAAGGAACCTGGCGCTAACCTGATGGCCTGTTTGATTCAGGTCGAACGGCTGGCACATGGCCCCCGTGGTCACCACATCACCTGCCTTCAATGTCTGGCCGCGTTCGGCAGCATGGGCATACAGGTGGGCCAGCGACACCAGCGGGTCGGTCGCAGCATCGCCAGACAAGCCGCGGGCGCGTAACTCGCCATCTACGTACACCTCGGTGGTCTCGGCCAGGTCTGCAAGCAAGGGTACGTTGATGCCTGCCCCAAGGCTGTTGCCCACGACCAACGCTTCAAAGCCCACGTTGTCCGCCACGAAGCTTGGCCAGCCGACGCGCTTGCGGTCGACGAAGCGTGAGCGCACCACCTCGAAAGTGACGCAGGTTGCGCGAATATCCTCGCTGGCCGGCAGGCGTCCCGCTTGCGGGGGGATATCGCGGTCAAGCACGAAGGCGATCTCGCATTCGATGGTCACAGGGGTCACGGCCGGCAGTTCGATGTGCACGCCATCCGCGTGGCAGCGCTTTGCTTCCAGTTGGCCAATCAGCGGCCGGGACAGGTTGGCCGCACGCATGCCTGCGGGGCTGCCGACACCCAGCTTCCACCCGGCACGCTGACCAGCGGCGGCGGCGAAGAACTGATCCTGGCTGTCATAGCCTTGTTTCAAGGTTTCGGGCCTGAGGCTGGCAGGCAGTTCCGTCAGCAATTCACCGCTGCGCCAGTGCTGCAGCAACAGGGCCGCGGTACGTTGGGGTACGAAAAGCGAACTGTTCATCAAGACCTCATGGAAATGGGCGATGCCGGGCAACCGATGCTAGGGCCTGGAATTGATAAGGATAAATATATTGTCATGATGCCTGGCATCACAAACCTTTATGAAACGACTTCTGGAAGCTGATGCGATCCTTGTGGGAGCGGCCTTGTGTCGCGATTGGGCCGCAACGCGGCCCCACCGGTCTCGACGGTCCTGCAAGGATCCTGGGGCCGCTCTTCGGCCCAATCGCGACACAAGGCCGCTCCCACAGGGATTGCACAGGCCTGACGATCACTGGTCAGCAGAAACCGGCTGCTTCAGCAGCAGCACATAAGCCATCGCTGCCACCGCCGCCACCGCAGCACTGATCAGGAACGCCGAGGCAAACGACCCGGTCTGCTGGATGCTGAACCCGGTCACGATCGGTGCCACCGAGCCTGCCAGGTAGCCACCAAAGTTCTGGATCGAGCCAAACGAGGCCACGCGCTGGCTATCGACCACAGTGTTGGCAATCATCCAGGCAGTCGAGCTGGCCATATTCACGCTGAACAGCGCGCAGCACAGCAGCGCCACGCTGAGCATGAAGCCGCTGCCGAACGACAGGGGAACGGTGAATGCCGCCGCCGCGAACAACGCCGTCACCACTACCCGCTTGCGGCTACCCAACACGCTGGCGCCGTTCTTCACCAGGCGGTCGCAGATGCGGCCCGCGACAATGGTGCCCAACGCGCCGAATACATAGGCCAGCGATACCACCCAGGCCGTCTGGTACAAGCTCAAGCCATGCTCACGTTCGAAGTAGCCCGGCAGCCAGGTAAGGTGCAGCCACAGCATGTAGATCACCCCCATGAAGCCCAGTACGGCGCCCCAGGTGCTCTTGTGGCGAAACAGCTCGGTCCAGGCCGCCAGTTGTGCCCGCAGGCTCGGCCTGGCGCTTGCCACCGGCTGTTTATGGGCCTGTGTCGCCAGCAGCCGCTCACGTTCCTCTGCAGGCAGCTCGGCCAGGTAACGCGCCTTGCTCTTGTAGAAGGCAAACCAGCAGGCGGCGACCAGGATGCCGAATACCCCGGTGACAATGAACATGCCGCGCCAGCCCCAGGTGATCATCAGCAGGGTCAGCAACGGTGGCGCCAGGCATGGCCCGATGCAGGTCGATGACAGCACGATGCCCGTCGGTGTGCCGCGCTTTTCGGCCTCGAACCACTCCGCCAGGGCTTTCGCGGCCGACGGGAACATCGGTGCTTCGCCAATCCCCAGCACCACCCTCAGGCCGATGAATGCGGAAAAACTGTTGATCAGGCCGGAGGCCGTCTGCGCCACTGACCAGCCCAGCAGTGCCGCCCCCAGCGAGATCTTGCTGCCCAGGCGGTCGATGATCATGCCCAGCGGCAGCTGCGAGAAGGCATACGCCAGGGAAAACGCTGACAGCAAAATGCCCATCTGCGACGGCGTGATGCCCATGTCGCGCTGGATAGACGTATTGGCGATCGACAGCGCACTGCGGTCGACGTAGTTGATGATGCCGATCACCAGCAACAGGCTGACGGTGATGACCTGGTACTTTTTGAACGGGTTCGGGCTGGCGACCGCTTCCCCCGAGGGGGCAAGCTCGGCTTGCGCATACTTGGTATTCATGGGCGTTCACTTTTGTTGTTATTGATTGAACAGCGGATTGGCGCCTTACATCGACGCTTCAAGCAACCCCTGGTAGTCCTCGGCAGACGCCTCACGCGGGTTGGTCCGATGGCTGTGATCGGCCAACGCGCCCTGGATTATGCGTGGGTACTGCTCTTCGCTGACACCCAGTTCGCGCAGGCCGGTCGGCAGGCCCAACGCGCGGGTCATGTCGCGGATGGCCTGTTCGATCTGGTTTTCGTCTGCCAGCCCCATCGCCTGGGCGATACGCGCCATCTTGTGCTCGTTCAGCATAGTTGCGGCCTTGCGGTTGAAGGTGATGACAGCAGGCAGGAAAATCGCGTTGAGGGTGCCATGGTGCAGGCGCGGGTTGATCCCGCCCAATGCATGGCTAAGGCTGTGCACGCAGCCCAGGCCCTTCTGGAAGGCCAGTGCACCTTGCAGCGAAGCGCTCATCATGTTGATACGGCCTTCGAGGTTCTGCGGGTCTCGGGTAGCGCTTTCGATAAAGCGCCAAGCGCGCCACAGGCCGTCCAGGGCGATGCCGTCTGCAGGTGGGTTGAATGCAGGCGCCATGAACGTTTCCAGGCAGTGAGCAATCGCATCCATCCCGGTGGCAGCGGTGAGTTGTGCAGGCAGGCCAAGGGTCAGCGCCGGGTCGCAGATGGCGGCCTTGGGCACCACATGGGGCGAAATCACGCCCACCTTGCGCCCGTCGTCGAGAATAAGGATGGCGCCCCGCCCTACCTCGCTGCCCGTCCCTGCCGTGGTTGGCACGGCAATCACCGGCGCGGTTGCCGGCGTGATTCGCGCCAGGCCACCCTCGATCACCGCAAAGTTTTTCAATGGCCCATCGTGCCTGGCACACACGGCCACACCTTTGGCCAGGTCGATCGCCGAGCCGCCGCCGATGGCGATGATGCCGTCACAGCCACACTCCTTGAACATGGCCACGGCTTCGCGCACCGCGGTCTCGTTGGGGTTGGGTGGGGTACCGTCATAGATCGGCAGTTGGGCAGCGCTGTCGGCAAAGGTGTTCAACGCCGTATCGACGATACCGGCAGCGCGCACGCCACGGTCGGTCACGATCAAAGGCTTGGTTATACCAATGCGCTCACATTCCGCAGGCAAAAGGGCAATGGCGCCGATATCGAACTGGATCTGGGTGATGTAGTTGATCAGGGACATAAGGCTCAGCAGGCTCCTGGCTTTGTTTTTCTGGGCGGTTTAGCCGCACTGGATGCGACACTGTGCAGCGCCAGTATAGGAATGCGCGCCTGGCCATGGTATTGAGAACAATCCATATCGGTATAACCAGGACGCATACCAGATGACCCCGTCACTCAATTCGATCATGTCCAGGCTGCACGCCCGTCACCTGCGCCTGCTCATCGAGCTGGACGAGCACCGCTCGCTGCTGGGTGCGGCTGGCAGCGTCGGGCTTACCCAGCCCGGTGCCAGCAAGGCGCTGCAGGAAATCGAAACCACCTTCGGCACGGTGCTGTTCAACCGCACCAACCGCGGGCTGGAGCCCACTGCCGCCGGGCACTGCGCCATCCGCTACGCGCGCGTGGTGCAAACCGATATTTCCAACCTGCGCCATGACCTGGATGCCATCCTGCGCGGTGTGGGCGGCCGGCTGGCGGTGGGCGCCATCATGGGCGCCGTGCCCTTGCTGATGCGGGCCGTATCACAGCTGGCCAGTATCCAGCCGCAGATGTCGTTCGAGATCATCGAAGACACCAGCCAGTCGCTGCTGGCACAGATCGAAAGCGGCCGGCTGGACATGGCCCTGTGCCGCACCAGTGTCAGCAACGCGCCGCAGCTGTTTGCCAGCACCTTTGTCCAGGATGAGACGCTGGCGGTCATCGCCAATGTCGACCACCCGCTCAAACACGCCCAAACCGTCAGCCTTGCCGAGTTGGCCGAAAGCCGCTGGATCGTATACCGGGCCAACATGCCGATGCGCGTGCAACTGGAGCGTGAATTCCACGACGCCGGGCTGCGCTTCCCGCTGCACCTGGTTGAAACCACCTCGATCCTGGCGACCTTGTCGCTGCTGCAGGACCGCCCCGACTTTGTGGCGTTGGTGTCGATTGACGTGGCCCGGCAATGCGCGATGAACCAGCAAGTACGCATGCTGCCCCTGACCATGGGCTCGGTCAGCGACCCTTACGAGTTGGTCACTCGCAAAGGCAGCCAAGCGACACCGGCCATGGACAAACTTAGCGAGCTGCTTTTGCAGGGCGGACAGCCCAGTAGCAGTTAGGCGTGTTGCAGAACGCGCCAGGCGAGCCTGAGCCAAAGCACGACTACACCGGCAGCTCGGTGGTCAGCTTGATCTTTTCCATCGGCACTTCGGTCTTGACGTTCTGCACCACGCTCAGGCTGGTCAGGTGCTTGATCTGGAAGCGTCGATAGGCTTCCAGGTCTGCCGCCACCACCCGCAACAGCAAGTCGCAATCGCCCGCCATCACATGGCACTCCACCACTTCGGGTAACTGGCGCACGGCTTCGACGAACGCGTCGGTGGTGTCCTGGTCCTGGCGCTTGAGCCACACCCGCACGAACAGGGTGAGGCCCAGCGCGACCTTGGCCGGGTCCTAGCGCTCCATTGGAATAATTTACCTCCACTGGAGGTGACCATGAATACCCTTGAACCTGTACTGAACGATCCCCCTGCCACCACGCCGCAAAGCGAACTGCGCCGTGGTGCCGTTGCCGCCCTGCCGGTGCTGCTGGGGTTCATCCCTTGTGCCCTGGTACTCGGCGCGCAGGCTTCCCAGCACCACCTGGCAGCAGGCGAAGTGGCTCTGATGACAGGCCTTAACTTCGGTGGCGGCTCGGAGTTTGCCGCTGTCGAGCTGTGGACCTCACCGCCGGCAATATGGGTGATTATCGCCATGACCCTGCTGGTCAACAGCCGCCACCTGCTGATGGGCGCAATCCTGGCGCCGTACATGCGCCACCTGCCGCTGCCAAAGGCATTGGGGGCGCTGTTCTTCATGTGTGACGAAAGCTGGGCCATGGGCCTGGCCGATGCGCGCCAGCGCGGCGGGTTCAGCCTGCGCTATTTCATGGGTGTGTCGCTGTGCCTGTGGGCCACCTGGGTCACGTTCACCAGCCTCGGGGCGCAGGTTGGGCCGCTGCTCGGCGACCTGCGCAGCTATGGCTTCGACATGGCCTTTGCCGCGGTCTTCCTGGTGCTGCTCAAGGGCATGTGGAAAAGCGTACACGCCGCCGTGCCCTGGCTGTTCAGCCTGCTCACCGCCGCACTGTTCTACCTGCTGATTCCCGGTGGCTGGTACGTGCTCGCGGGCACCGTGGCCGGCCTGGTCACTGCTTACCTATGGGCCAAACCATGATTGACCTTCCTACACTGGTCACCCTCGTGGGCATGGCCGTGGTCACCTACCTGACCCGTGCGCTGGGCTTTTTACTGCTGCGCAACCGCACCCTTGGGCCGCAACTGACGCAGGTGCTGAACGCCGCGCCCGGCTGCGTGCTGATTGCCGTAATCGCACCCAAGTTCGTTTCCGGGCACCCGGCCGACCTGATTGCGCTAGGGCTTACGGTGTACGCAGCAACGCGGTTTTCCCTCTTGCCGGTGGTGGTATTTACCATCGTGATGACGGGGGGGCTGCGCCTGTTGCTGCCGGCATGATCCGCTGCGGCATCTACGCTCCATTGACTCAAATCAAGCCCTCGCGCCGGGTTCGCGCGACGATGGCTGCAAGCAAGGAATGACTCAAGCACCGCCAGGCGCACAGTGCACAACCGTCGAACACTGCGCGCGGCCATGGACAAGGAGCTCCACATGAACCCGCTGAAACACATACTGGTAGCCACCGACCTCTCCCCCCATGCCCGCAACGCTGCAGAGCGCGCTGCCTACCTGAGCAACGCGCAACAGGCCTCACTGGACCTGCTCTACGTTGCCAACCCGGCCCCCTTCGAGCGCCTCAAGCAGTTGGTGGCGCCTGATGACGACCTGTTGAAGCGGGTACTGGACAGCGCCGGCGAAAAAACCCGCGCACTGGCAGCCCTGCTGTTCCAGCGCTACAACATTTCCGCGGGTGTGCAGGTCGCCAGCGGGTCGGTGATCACGGAAATCACCCGGGTGGTGCAGGACAAACACAGCGACCTGCTGGTATGCGGCGCCAAGGGCCAGAGCGTGGCGCGGCGCCTGCTGCTGGGTTCAACCGTGCAAAAAATGCTCAACCACATGCCCTGCCCTTTACTGGTGGTCAAGCCGGCCCCTCGTGATACCTATCGCACGGTGCTGGTGCCGGTCGATTTCTCTCCCGCTTCGCTGCGCGCCATCAAACTGGCCAGGGCCATTGCCCCACAGGCCGAAATCATTCTGCTCCATGTGTACGAAGCCCCGTTCGAAGGCAGCGTGCGTTTCGCCCATATCGACTACGACACCCTCACCCACTACCGCAATGTCATCCGCAAGGACGCACAGGCACAACTCGCTGCATTGAGTGAGGCCGCGGGCATTGCCGATGCACGGCAGATTCTGGAGCACGGTGACCCTGGCTGGCGCATTGCCGAGCAGGAACAGGCGCTGGAGTGCGACCTGATCGTCGTCGGCAAGCAGGGTGCGAGCGCGCTGGAGGAGCTGTTGGTTGGCAGCGTTACCAAGCATGTACTGAACGAATCGCAGTGTGATGTGCTGGTCACGCCCTAGCACGCAAGACCAGGCGGGCCGCCCCCCTCAGGGGGCTGCCCGGCCTGCGTGCAGCATCACCAGGTCCCGATGTACATCCGCCCCGCACTGGAACGTGGTTTCACCCACCACTGCAAAGCCGTTGCGCAAGTAGAAAGCAATAGCCCGGCTGTTGCTGTCATTGACCGTCAACCGCAGAGCCCCCACAACGCCCTGCAGCACATCAGCCATCAGCCGCTGGGCCACACCCGCCCCGTGGTATTCGGGCAGCACGTAGCATTTGCTGAGCTCGGCGATGCCATCGGCAGCCGGAATGCCCAGGGGCTCTGGGGCAAGGTTGACCAGGCTGTAGCCGACGACCGTACGGCGCATCAGGCCTACCGACAGGCGCATTTCCGGTTCCCGGTTCAAGCGTTCAAAGTCGGCTGGCATCAACGCGCCTTGGATGTAGGCGCTAATTTCCGTCGCAGGCGTATTCGCCGGGCAAGCCAGCGCAAAAGTGCGTGCCGCGACCTGGCTGATCGCATCACAATCCGCGGCCGTCGCCTGCCTGATCAAAAAATGCATGAGTTTGGCCCTGGTGTGTAAATGGCAGCCTTGCAACGGCTGAAGAAAAGCATAACACTCGCTATATACTTTTCTATACACCGATTCTCAAAAAGCCCAGATGAAACCGTGATGTACGCCCAACCCGACCTGCCACACACGACCAGCGAGGGTGCTGACGCCACTTTCGGCTCGGTCGACCACGCGCTGGGCAACCCCGGTATCCGGCGCAAGAATCACAAGCTTATTCTGCAGGCGGCCAGCGAAGCGTTTGCCGTCACCGGCTTCACCGCCACCCATTCGCACGAAATTGCCGAGCGCGCCGGGTTGCCCAAGGCCAATCTCTATTACTACTTCCAGACAAAAGAGAATTTGTACGTCCAGGTGCTGATGAGCTTCATCGAGCCGCTGGTCAGGGCCTCGGCAGCGTTGCGAAAAAGCGACGACCCGATAGTGGGCCTGCGGGCCTATGTCAAAGCCCGGATACGCATCATTCGAGAGCACCCGTTCAGCGCCGCCGTGTTCAGCCAGGAGTTGCTCTCAGGGGGCACGCGCCTGCCTGAGGTGTGCAAGAACATGCTGCAGGAGGAAGCCAGGCGCAACGTCGCCTGCCTGCGCAACTGGATCGAGGATGGCCGGTTGGCGCCCTGTGACCCCGAACACCTGATGATTTTCATCTGGTCGGCAACGCGTACCTATACCAATCTTGCCTGGCAAATGTCGCAGCTCAGAGGCGTGGCTATACCTGACAAGTTGGACTTTGATCGCGCCACCCGCACGGTCACCCAGATGGTGCTGGGCGGTGTCTTACCGGTGAAGCAAACGGCTGTGACACCGCCCTGAAACTGGCTTCGTGGCCCCACAACACAATAGTTTCCGCTCTAAACCAGGGGTTTCATCGATTACGCTGATGATGACTATCAAGCGGGCTGCCTGTCGGCCTGGCAAGGCCATCCCTATAATCGCCTGCAAATCCCTCCGCTCCTGCGCCTGCTACAGGCGCCATCCCTCATGGAACCGACCCCCATGCCAAGCAACCGCCAGGCCCCTCGCGGCCTTCCCGAACATAATCAGCAGAGCGTCACACAGCAATGGCTGGCAATCCTCTCGGTCGCCGTGGGTGCCTTCGCCCTGGTCACCAGCGAGTTCCTCCCGGTGGGGGTGCTCAACGATGTGGCCAGTGACCTCGGCATCAGTGCAGGCCTTGCCGGCCTGATGGTGACCTTGCCCGGTATCATGGCCGCGCTGGCCGCGCCGTTGATTTCCGTGGGGGTCGGCGCGCTGGACCGGCGCTACCTGCTGATCGGCCTGACGCTGATCATGATCATCGCCAACACCATCGTGGCCTACGCCGTCGACTTCAATTTGCTGTTGGTCGGCCGCGTGCTGCTGGGTGTCAGTATCGGTGGTTTCTGGGCAACCGCCATCGCCCTCAGCGGCCGCCTGGCGCCCGACGGCATGGGCGTGGCCAAGGCCAACTCGATCATCATGGCCGGCGTAACTCTGGCGACCGTAGTGGGCGTGCCCGTGGGCACCTGGCTGAGCGGCCTGATGGGCTGGCGCATGACGTTCCTGGTCACCGCACTGGTAGGCATACCTGTGCTGCTGGCGCAGGTATTCCTGCTGCCGCGGCTGCTGCCGGAAAAGGCCATTCGCATCAGCGACCTGCCGGCCTTGTTCATCAACCCACAAGCGCGGATCGGGCTGATTGCCGTGCTGCTGATCGGCCTGGCGCACTTTGCCGCGTACACCTATGTTGCCCCGTTCTTCAAACAGAATGCCGGCTTTGACGGGCCTACGATTGGATCGCTGTTGCTGCTGTATGGCGTCGCCGGGTTCATGGGTAACATTTTCGCGGGCTACGCTGCCAACCGCAGCGTGCGGCATACCCTGATGCTGGTTGCGCTGATGATTGCTGTCAGCACCGCCCTGTTCCCGCACTTCGCCACCGGCATGACGGGCGCTGCCATGCTGATCGCGCTGTGGGGCTTCGCTTTCGGTGCGTTCCCGGCCTGCGCCAACATCTGGATGTTCGTGGTGGCACCCAAGGATGTTGAACGTGGCATGCCGCTGTTCGTAGCCATGTTCCAGGTGATCATTGCGCTGGGCTCTTTCTTCGGCGGGCAGGTGGTCGACCATATGGGCACGGCGGTGCTGTTGAGCCTGGCTACCGCGTTGGTGGGCTGTGGTTTTGTCACCGTGCTGGTGCTGGGGCGCAACGTGAGCAATAACCTTGCTGCGCAGCCGGGCTGAGCAGCTCGGCACCGAGGCGCCGCAAGTACAGCGCCGGCTTCGGCCCACGCTGTACTTGTACCAGCGACTGTCTCGCAAAAAACGTGAAACCTAGCGCGGTCATTGTGGGCGCAACTGTCTTGCTCAACTTCTAAAAGCTGGCGCGATCCCTGTGGGAGCGGGCTTGCCCCGCGAACACGGGCGAAGCCCGTGCCATCCACGGCGGTGTCTTCTTCGCGGGTGAATCCGCTCCCACAGGACTGGTGGCAGGCAGGCTTATCCCACGCCAGGTTCATCCCGCTCGGGCCGCCGTGGTTGCCTGCCGCAAATCACCGGAACCTCCGCGCCGCGAGCCCTGGCCAGCAGTTCCTCTGTGTCATCGCCCCCGGGCAGGGCAAGCAACAGATCAGGGCGACTGTCGTTAAGCATGAACAGGTTGCGCAGGCGTTCGGCCTGCTTGCCGTGCAACTGCCAGTTCGGCGGGTAGCGCACCAGATCGGCACCGTGCTCACGTGCCCAGCTTTCGATCTCGCCGCCCAGGAACTGGCTGCCACCGTGGATCAACACCCGGATCGGCCGCTGGCGCTGAACGTCATCCAGGGCCTGGCGGCAGCGCCGGGTGTCGGCATAGTTGCGTCCCGCACAGATCAGTACTCGCATGCTCTGCTCTCCTCGCCTGGCTCAGAACCACTGCCCGAAGCGGCGGATGTAAAGGGTCTTCATCCCTTGCGCGACCACGCAGTAGCCCAGCAGGGTAGCAACCAGCCAAGGGAAGTATGCCCATGGCAGCGGCACCAGGCCCACCATCGCGCCCACCGGCGAGAACGGGATGTAGATACCCAATGCCATCACCAGCCCCGTTGCCAGCACCACCGGCAGCGCAGCGGTGCTTTGGAAGAACGGCACCTTGCGGGTGCGCAGCATGTGCACCACCAAGGTCTGTGACAGCAACCCTTCGATGAACCAGCCAGACTGGAACAGCGCCTGCATCTCGACGCTATTGGCGGCGAACACATACCACATCAGGGCAAAGGTGGTGATGTCGAAGATCGACGAAGTAGGGCCGATCCACAGCATGAAGCGGCCGATGTTGCGGGCGTCCCATTTGCGGGGCTTGCTGAGAAACTCCTTGTCCATGCGGTCCCACGGCAGCGACAGCTGGGAGAAGTCGTACATCAGGTTCTGCAGCAGCAGGTGGATTGCCAGCATCGGCAGGAACGGAATGAACGCACTGGCCACCAGGACCGAGAACACGTTGCCAAAGTTGGAACTGGCAGTCATGCACAGGTACTTCATGATGTTGCCGAAGGTTTCGCGGCCTTTGAGCACCCCCTCCTCCAGTACCATCAGGCTTTTTTCCAGCAAGATGATATCGGCCGACTCCTTGGCGATGTCGGTGCCGCTGTCCACCGAGATACCGACGTCGGCATCGCGCAGGGCGGCGGCGTCGTTGATACCGTCGCCGAGGAAACCGACCGTGTGACCATTGGCCTGCAGGGCCTTGAGCACGCGTGATTTCTGCAGCGGGGTGAGCTTGGCGAAGACAGTGCGTTCCTCGACCTGAAGCTTCAGGGTGGTGTCGTCCATGCGCTCGATGTCCTGGCCGAGCAGCGGCAGGCCTGGCTCCAGGCCCACCTCTCGGCAGACCTTACAGGTAACCACCGGGTTGTCGCCGGTCAGCACCTTCACCCGCACCCCCATGTCACGCAGGGCGGCAATGGCCGGGCCGGCAGTTTCCTTGGGTGGGTCGAGGAAGGTCAGGAAGCCCTGGATCACCAAGTCGCGCTCATCGTCGGTGTGGTACTGCGCCTTGCCTTCGGCCGACGGGATCTCGCGGGTGGCGACCACCAGCACGCGGAAGCCGTCCTGGTTGTAGGCATCGGCGCTGGCCAGAAGCTGCTGGCGGCGGAGCGGGTCCAGAGTAACGACACGGTCGCCCTCCTGCACATGGGTGGCGATGGCGAGCATTTCCTCGACCGCCCCCTTGCTTACCAGCAGGTGATCGCCAAGTGCATTTTTCACTACCACGGACAGGCGACGGCGGATGAAGTCGAACGGTAGTTCGTCTACCTTTGCGTAAGCGTAAGGCACCTGGAACTGGCTGTCCTGGCCAGCAAAATGCAGCACGGCCTGGTCCATCAGGTTGCGGATGCCGCTTTGGTGGTGGCTGTTGAGCCAGGCCAGTTCAAGGATATGCCGATCGCGCTGGCCATCGAAGCGCACGTGGTGTTCGAGGATGATCCGGTCCTGGGTGAGCGTGCCGGTCTTGTCTGTGCACAGTACGTCCATGGAGCCCAGGTTCTGGATGGCGTTCAGGCGCTTGACCACCACCTTGCGCCGGGCCATGGCCACAGCGCCCTTGGCCAGGTTGGCACTGACGATCATTGGCAGCATTTCAGGGGTCAGGCCCACTGCCACGGCAAGCGCGAAGAGGAAGGCATCCCCCCAGTCGCCCTTGACCACACCGTTGATCATGAACACCACCGGTACCATCACCAGCATGAAGCGGATCAGCAGGCTGCTGACGCTGTTCACGCCGCGATCGAAGGCGGTCTGGCTGCGGGAACCGGCGATGGCCTTGGCCAGCGAGCCGAAATAGGTACGTCGGCCGGTGGCGACCACCACAGCGCGCGCGCGGCCGCTGACGACGTTGGTGCCCATGAAGCAGATGTTTGGCAGCTCGAGCAGGTTGTCCGGGTTGGCGCCATGCCCGGTGGCGGACTTCTGGGCGACATTGCCCAAGGTGTCGTACTTCTCGACCGGCAGCGCTTCGCCAGTGAGCACCGCCTGGCTGATAAACAGGTCGCGCGATTCAAGCAGGCGGATATCGGCCGGGATCATGTCGCCTGCAGATAGCTGCACGATGTCGCCGGCCACCAGTTTGTCCATGGGCACTTCGCGCAGGCGCGGGGCCTGCCCGACCTGCTCGCGGCGTAGCACGGTTGCGGTAGTGCGCACCATTGCCTTGAGCGCGTCGGCGGCCTTGTTCGAGCGGTATTCCTGCCAGAAGCGCAGCAGGCTGCTAAGGCTGACCATGGTCATGATGATGATGACCTTGGTCAGGTCGGCGTCGTCCGTTTCGCCTGCGCTGACCGGCAGCCAGTAGTCGGTGACGAAGCTGATCCCGGCCAGAATCAGCAGTACATAGATGAACGGGTTATGCAGGGCCTTGAGCAATTGCACCAGGGCGTGGGGTTGCGGGTCGTGGGCAACCTGGTTGGCCCCATCGCGCTCCAGGCGCTTGGCAGCTTCGTGCTCGGTCAGGCCCTGCTCGCTGGCATCGAGGTTGGCGAGGGTAACGGCCAGGCCATTGCGCGCTTCACGGGCGGCGCGGGTAGACAGGCGAGTTTCGCGTTCGGCCTTGGCCGATGAGGTGTTGCGGTGTTTGACAGTCATGTTGCTGTGCTCCTGCCGCTGCGGCGGCACGACACACAGACGTTTCACTCAGCCAGTGAACGAAGGCATGTCGGGTCGCAGAAAAATGCTGGGTTTTTCCGACAGTTGTCTGTCCGCTGCCGAGGGTCGGAAGTTGTGTCGGCAGCGAACTTTCTACTCGCGCAGTCCATGGATTGATTCCTTTTCATAAACACGGGGCAATAGTTACCCGGCAAACTTTCAACTTAGTAAGTTCGGGAGGGAAGATACCGCTGAATATCTTTTATTCAGTGAGAAGTCTGGGGGCTCAAGCGGGCATGAAGACGCGCCAGCGGCCCGCATCTACTTGGGGGCTCCTGGCTGTCGTCAGGGTACCCGTGCAGGCGGCACGGCCGGGCACGGGCCAGCTGCGGCGCAAGGCCGGCGAACAGGCGGTGTGAAGCGAATGAAGTGAGGTTCATGAGCTTGCCTCCAACCGGCAGACACCGGTGGCGGCAAGTCACGACGGAGCATCAGGCTCTGGCGCGGCTTGCCCGACCAGGGTGTCGGGACCGGTGTTCCGGTTCAAGTGCCTGACCAGGCCATACGGCAGGGGTCAGGCAGCGACTAGATACTGTGTCCATTGAATTCTTCAGTGAATGGAAAAAAGGCCCTTTCTCGGGGCGATCGAACTTTATTCAAGGGTAGTATCGAAGTCAACCCGCAAGGGGAACTTTAAATAAGTTTCACCCACTTTTAATGTAACAACGATCAGGTGCGAGTTTTACGCCCGTCGCCCGGCTACCCTTACACCCTGAACCGCCCCACCAATGCCGTCATCTCCCCCACCAGCCCCGACAGCGCCTTGCTCGCCTCGCTGGTCTGCTGCGCTCCTGTCGCCGAGTTGATCGACAGCTCGCGAATGTTCAGCAGGTTGCGGTCCACTTCCCGCGCCACCTGAGCTTGCTCTTCGGCCGCACTGGCGATGACCAGGTTGCGCTCGTTGATTTCGCCAATCGCACTGTAGATACCTTCCAGCACCTGCCCCGAGGCCAAGGTCACGTCCAGTGTCGACTGGGCGCGGTTGGTGCTGGCCTGCATCGACGCCACCGCCGCCTCGGTGCCCGCCTGCACGCGGCCGATCATCTGTTCGATTTCCTGGGTCGATTGTTGGGTGCGGTAGGCCAGCGTGCGTACCTCATCTGCCACCACCGCAAAGCCGCGCCCGGCCTCACCGGCGCGGGCCGCCTCGATGGCAGCATTGAGTGCCAGCAGGTTGGTTTGCTCGGACACCGAGCGGATCACTTCCAGTACTTTGCCGATATCCCGGACCTGCCCCACCAATTGCTCCAGGTGCGCACTGCTGGTCTGGATCTCGCGGGTCATGGCCTCGGTGCCATCGATGTTGTCGCTGACTTGCTGGCGGCTTTGTGCGGCCAGCTGGTTGGACTCGCTGGTGGTTTGCGATGTAGTGATAGCGTTGCGCGCAACTTCCTCCACGGCCGTGGTCATTTCGGTCACAGCAGTAGCTGCCTGCTCCAGCTCCTGCCCCTGCTGACGCAGGTTGCTGGCGCTTTCCTCGGTAACCGCGTTCAACGCAGTGGCGGCTGCGTCCAGCTGCCGGGCACAGTGGTTGATCTGCCCCAGGGTGTCGCGCTGGCTCTGCTGCATACGCTGCAGTTCATGGAATAGCTGGCCGATCTCGTTGTTGCCCTGCCCTTGCACCGGCACGCTCAGGTCACCACCGGCAATGCGCTGGAAGTGCCGACCGGCTTCACGCAGCGGATGCAGCACTCGCTGGGCAATGAAGGCCCAGCACAGTGCAGCCAGCAGCAAGGTCACCCCTAGCAGCCCCAGGCTCAGCATTTGTGCACGCGCCAGACGACGGTCTGACTCCAGCATGATCTGCTGGCCACGTTCGCTCAGTACGCCAACCAGCTGCTGGCGTAGCGCTTGCAGTCGGCCCATGGCATTGCCGGCATCGATGTTGACCTTGAAGTACTGCTCCAGCGAACGCTGGCGGGTCGCTTCGCGCTGCCCGGCTACCGCCTTGGCATATTCGGCAAAGGTAGCCTGCAGCTCGGTTGCCAGCGTGCGAAGGGCTGGCTCGCGGACATTTTCAACGAACTCGTCGACCAGCTTCTGGCTCTTGTCGTTCAGCTCGACTGACAGCGCCATGCGCTTGCCTGCACTCTCGTCATGGCCGCCCAACTGCTCGATGAAGCCCGAGGACACATTGGCGCTGGAACGGATTGCCATCAACAACGCATTGTTCAACCGGTCCGACTGGTGTGCGGTCTGGTCCAGTTCGGTGATCTGCTGACCGCTGCCCACTGCTGCCCGCCAGGCACTGACGGTGGAAAACAGCAGGGTCAGGCTGAACAACGACAGCACCCAGAACATTCCGGTACGTATCTTGAGGTTGGCAAGCATGCGGGCAGTACTCCTTATTGGCACCACTTCTGGTCGAAATTCGACGGTGGGTGTGCTGCTATCGGAGGTACCGGCGCAGGCTTGAGGCGCAGGAAGCAGGTTATGGGCGATAACCGAACAGATGTTGCCGGGCGCAGGCTGCGCCGCGGCCAACCTCAGCGATCGAGGAAATTGACTACCGTCTGCGCGAAGGCCTGCGGTTGGTCCAGCATGACGAAGTGGAAGCTGCCATCGATACGTTTGAAGCTGATGTTTCGCGTCCCGGCATAGGCGTTTGCGAAGGTTGCATCGACGCTGGTAGCGGGTATGCCATACAAGGGGTCATAGGCATAGACGACCTGCACCGGCGCCTGGATATCGCCAAGCTCCGGGCGCAGGTCGGTGGTCATCAGTTCATAGGTAGCGTCGGCTACCGCCTTGCGGTCCGAGCGCAGCGCGGCCTCTACCAATGCGGGCCTGGCCGCAGCGGTCTTGGCCAGCCGGTCAATGGCCGCACGCTGCATGGCTTCGGCCTGCGCTGCCGGGGCCAGCAGCATCCCATCACGGAATGTGGCAGCCTGGGGTGCAGCCGTTTCGGCAGTGGCCGTGGGGTCCATCAACAACGTGTAAAACGGCAGCGCATCGACAACCATCAGCCGCCCGACCTGCTCCGGGTGGCGTGCGCCAAGCATCAGCGCCACCTCACCGCCCAGCGAATGGCCAATGATGGCCGGCGCCTCAAGGCGCTGGCTACGGATATAGTCGGCAACCGCCTCGGCCACAGGAGCGGCCACGCGCCCGTCCACAGCGGGCACGGCAGGCGAACCGGCAAAGCCTGCAACCTGCACAAGGTGCAGGCGATGCTGCTGGCGCAGTGTGCTGGCGAGCCCCGCCCAAACCTCACGGGAAGAGGCCAGCCCGGGGATCAGGATGACGTCCGGCCCGGTGCCCTCGACCTTTACCGAAATACGTTCGCCCGCTACAGGCACTGGCTGGCTTGGCGCAGCCAATGCCGAGCCCAGCGACAAGCTGGTCCCGATTGCTGCAAGCAGGGTGCGTATGCGCATGGTCGCCATTCCTTTGACTTCAACGGAGAAAAGCCCGCCACTATAAAGCGCACGGCAACCCATGGGAAAACTATCATTTGCAACCCGCTGCGCTGCACCGTTAAAGTCGTGGCCTGGGCGCCGGCTGCGCCTGCGGTCCGCGCAAAGGGGTTGCCCGAGCCATGCTTCACTCCATTTCCATACCAGCTCCCGGCTTGTCGGCGGACCGAGCCCCAAAGGAGTTGGCATGCCCGCCATCAATGCTTCCCGCCACCACGGCTTGCTCGACCTGCCCGCCTTGCGCAAACGCGCCAAGCGCTTGCTGACCGAACTGAAAACCCACCAAGCCGACGACACCCGCGAGCAATTGCGCACGCTTGGCCTGCCCGGCCCCGACTACCGGCTTGCCGATACCCAATGGCTGGTGGCCCGCGAGGCCGGTTTTGCCAGCTGGCCCAAGCTCAAGGCCCATGCCGATGCCGTGGCTTTTGCAGCACGCCACCCCGGTTTTTCTGCCGATGACGAGGCTAACGTGCAGCACTGGCGCTGCGGCAACGACATCGCCCACAGCTTGCGCACCGCCGGGTTTGCCGGCGCTTTCCAGATGTTCGACGACCCCATGGTGATGGGGCCTGTACCGGCACTGCCTGATGAGCAGTACTGGCAGGTTCGCAGCGCCTACGTTCAACAAGCGTTCCGGCTGAGCCCCCAAGACCTTGAACAGCGCCAGGCAGCACAACGTAGCGCATTGGCAGGGCTTAACCGCGACAGCGAAATTGTGCTGTGGTGCGAGGCTGACGCTTACGACCAGCTGTTCCTGATTCGCGTACTCGCCAGCCTGCCTGGCCTGCCGCGTCGGCTGGAGCTGATCGAAATTGACCAGGTGCCCGGCATCGAGCGCTTTATCGGCATTGGGCAACTGGCCCCCGACCTGCTGGCTTGGTTGTGGCCGCAACGTCGCGCGCTGGGTGAGGATGCACTCGCCCTGGCCCGCGAGGCATGGGCGGCCTACACCGCACCCAATCCAAAAGGCTGGGCGAGCCTCGCTGGCCACGCACACCCGGCCTTGCCGTTGCTGGGCGGGGCATTGGCGCGCCAGCTGCAGGAGCTACCGGGGGCACATGACGGTTTGAGCCTTACCGAACGCCTGCTGCTGCGCGTGCTGGCTTCACGCGGCGCGCTACCGGCCGGCCGCGTGTTTGGCCAGTTGATGATGCAGGATGACCCGCTGCCTTACCTCGGTGACCAGATGTTCCATGTGCTGCTGCAGCCGTTGATCCACGCGCCACACCCGCTGCTGGTTGAAGGCCCGGGAGAAGCTTGGGCGCAGCGACTGCTGCGGCTGACGCCGCTTGCCGAGCAAGTGCTTGCAGGCAAGGCCCACTGGCTGGATCACAACCCTGCGCAGCGCTGGGTTGGCGGGGTGCTGGTGGATGCGGCTGACAGGCCTTGGGTAGTGACCGAACAAGGCGAGGTGTGGCAACGCCGATAACCTGCTCAACCGCAGGGCCGCTGTGCGGCCCATCGCCGGCAAGCCAGCTCCCACCTGGACCGCATTGACCTCAGGTCTTGCAGGAATGCTGTGGGGGCTGGCTTGCCGGCGATGAGGCCAGTCCAGGCGGCACCAGACAATTGAATCCCCGTGGTCGTGACATCACCTTTCTGCTGCCTGCGCCAGGCGCTGGGTGGCCTGCCGGAGCTCATCGACATCCAGCGAAGCAAAACCCAGGCGCAAGGCATTCTCGGCATGACCAAACGGCGAGAACTGGCGACCGCTGCGTACCACCAGGTCCAGCTCCAGTGCCTTGTCGACCAACTGATCCACATTGATCGTGTCGGCAAACCGCACCCACAGCGCCAGCCCACCTTCCGGCTCCTGCACGGTAATCTGCTCGCCAAACGCATCGTGCAGGCAAGCCAACAGGGTCTGCCGACGCCGACGGTACTCGCGGTTGACCCGGCGCAAGTGCTTCTTCAGCTCGCCATCATTGATCAAGTCCGCCAGCATCCGCTGCATCACCGCATCGCCCTGCCCCAGGGTCAGCGTCGCCCTGCGCTCCAGCACTGCCGTTACCTCCACCGGTGCGACGATATAACTGCAACGGAACGTGCTGCCCAAGGGCTTGGACAGTGTGCCGATGTAAATCACATGCCGCTGCTGCCGGTCGCTGGCCAAAGGCAGATAGGGCCGCCCGGAAAAGTGGTACTCGTAATCGTAGTCTTCCTCGACCACGCAGAAATCGTGCAGCCGCGCCAGCTCCAGCAACTGCTGCCGGCGCCCGGCTGGCAAGCTGACCGTGGTCGGAAACTGGTGATGGGGCGTCAAATACATCATCCGCACCTTGTGCTGCCGGCACAGGGCATCGATCTGGTCCACCCGGCAACCCTCATGGTCCAGGTCCACGGTCACCAGTCGGGCCCCCAGCTGGCGGAAAATCTCCCACGCCGGCGGATAACTCAGGCGCTCGACCAGCACCGCATCCCCCGGCTTGAGCAACACGCTGGCCAACAGTGATAGTGACATCTGCACACCCTGGGTCAGGCAGATATGCTCGGCGCCAACGTTCAGGCTGCGGTTGTGCCTGAGCATGTCAGCCAAGGCGGCGCGCAGGTAGAGGCTGCTGCAATCACTGCCGTGGCGCACGCTGTTGCTGGCAAAGCTGTTGCGCAGGGCATTGCGGTAATAGCGATGCAGAACAGCCTGGGGCAGCAGGCGATGGTCACAGGCACCGTTGTCGAAGAACAAGGCCTCTGGCCGCCCCTGCTGCGCTGCCGCCCGTTCGTTTGCCTCGAAATAGGCAACGGCGGGCTCTTCTGGCAGCGCCAAGGCGAAGGAGCGCGAGGCGGCGGGCGCCGTGATTGTGCCAGTCGCCAGCTGCTGGCTGACGAAGGTACCCCGGCGCTGCACGCTCTGCAGCCAGCCTTTGGTTTCGGCTTCCTCATAGGCAAGGATCACCGTTTTGCGGTTGACGTTCAGCAGTTGCGCCATCTCCCGCGTGCCCGGCAACGGCGTGCCAGGGCGCAGGCGGCCCTCGCTGATCGCGGCCACCAGGCCTTCGACGATCTGCCGGTATGAAGCCTGCGCGCCATCGAGCCTGAGCAGTGGCTGCCATTTGCGAAGCTGGACCATGTGAATTATCCAAAACTGGAGGTTCTGCTGGTCCTGGACTATAGCAACAATCGAACCTTCAATTGCCCCGAGGTGTTCATGCAAAACCGCCACGTCATCGAATTGTCGCCCTCGGGCAAAACCTTCGAAACCCGCCAGGAACTGCTGCTCGACGCCATGCTCGCCAGCGGCCTGCCGGTACCGTTCTCCTGTCGCCGCGGCGCCTGCGGGTCCTGCAAGGTCAAAGTCGTGTCGGGGCGGTATCAGGACAAGCAGCGAGATGCGGACACCCCCGCGCCCTCCTACCCCCTGGCCGCCGATGAGATGCTGCTGTGCCAGAGCCACGCCTGCAGCGACATGCGCCTGGAGATCCCCGGCTGGTCGCTGGACGCCCCGTCGCTGGCGTTTCACGCACAGGTTCACAGCAAGCGCGAACTCAGTGCAGATATCGTCGAACTGGTGCTGCAACCGGCTCAACCACTGGAAGTGCGGGCCGGCCAATACGTGAGGTTTCGGCTCGACAACGGTGACAGCCGCTGCTTCTCCATCGCCAACCTGCCCGCTCAGGATCAGGGGCAACTGGTGTTTCACATCCGTAAGGTCAGCGGCGGCGTGTTCACCGAAGGCCTGCTGCCCACCCTGCAAGCAGGCGCTGTACTGGAGCTTGAGGGGCCGGTGGGCGCCTGTACCTGGCAGCATGAAGACCAACGCCCGCTGGTGCTGTTCGCCACCGGCACAGGTTACGCCGGCATCAAGCCATTACTGCTGACGGCCATGGCCCACGCTGCCGAGGTCACGCTGTACTGGGGTGGTTCATCGACGGCGGACTTCTATGACCGCGCGTTTCTCGAACAGGCCAGCCTTGAATACCCCCACTTTCGCTGGCACCCGGTGCTCTCGGCTGAGGCACGCGTGCAGCAGGTGGCGCTGGGCCAGGCGCATCGGTGGGCCGACACCCAGGTCTACGCGTGCGGTAATGCCACGATGATCAGCCAGGCCCGCGAGCAATGCCTCGCCGCAGGCGTGCCACCCCACCGTTTTGTCGCGGAGGCCTTTGTCGCCAGCGGCGCACTGGCGCCCCAGCTTTCAACCGCCAACACACTGCACCCAGAGCTGGAAAAGGTCGGCCCGCGTTACTCACTGGATGGCATGCTCGCTGCCCGCGAGCAGTCAGTACGGGCCGTGGCCGCGATCGCCAGCCAATTGCACGTCGGCATGACCACCGACCAGGCACTGGAGATGGCGGCGCAAACACTGCAGGCAATGGGCGCGTCCCACACCTGGCACCCCACCTACATCCGCTTTGGCGACGACACCGTACGTACACCGCGCCAAGGCATCGACCCGGATCGTGTATTACGTACTACGGACATTGTCGTGGTCGATGTCGGCCCGGTTTGGGATGGCTACGAAGGCGACTATGGCGACACCTTCGTGTTTGGCCACCACGAGCTGCACCACGCCTGCGTCAAGGCACTGCACGCGGTGTTCGACGAAACCCGCCTGGCGTGGGGCCGTGGGTTGACCGGACGCGAGCTCTATGACTTCGCCGAACGCAGTGCCCAGGCCAAGGGCTGGCAGCTGGAACGCAACCTGGCCGGGCATCGCGTCGCCGACTTCCCGCACGTACTGTATGGCCAGGACAAGCTGGCCGAGGTGGAAATCGTCCCGAGCGAAGTGGTGTGGGTACTGGAAATACAGTTGTGCCACCCCACCGAACCGATCGGGGCGTTTTTCGAAGACATCCTGATTACGTTTACAGACATGGACGAGCAATATGCAAATACGCAACCTCACCCCCGATGACCTCCCCCACGTCAGCGCCTTGTGCCTGGACGCCTTCACGCAGGCGGTCGCACCCTCGCTGTCTGCGCAGGGTGTCGAAACCTTCACCAGGGTGGCAGCGCCACAAGCCTTTGCCGAGCGCATGCAAGGTGACAACCTGATGCTCGCCTGTGTCGCGCAGGGCGCTATCGCGGGGCTGATCGAGCTCAAGGAAGGCCGCCACGTTGCGATGCTGTTCATTGCTCCGGGCTGGCAACGCCAGGGCATCGGCACGCGCCTGATGAATGCAGCGCTGGAACATGCCCGGGTTGACGTGGTGACGGTCAAGGCGTCGTTGTCTTCGGTGCCGGCCTACCAACGCTACGGTTTCACCCTGGCAGGCGAAGTGGGCGAGTTTGCGGGGCTGGTCTACCAGCCAATGGAAAAGCGCCTGCCGACAGTGTAGGCGCGCCCGTGTGGCGCAGGGGTGCCTGGCTTTCAGCTGATGCGGGCATTGCTGCCCCTGCCGGATGGGCAGGCATGAAAGCACCGCGCGCCATGGCAAAAGGGTGCAGGGATTGCGGGGATTCAGCATAGGCGCAGCGCCGTGGCGGGTCTGTTCGCTAACGTACAGACGCTGCCAGGGCAACCGCCGCAGACTGAGTGCTGAAAGGCCAGATCGGCAACCCGGCACACCATGGACAATCCTTGGCTACGCGCACGCAGCTACCTTCAACGCCTGTACGCCCACGCGGGGCGCTGGCGTTCACCCCGGCATACCTTCACCTATGAAAGCCTGCTGCGCTCGGAGCTGTACAACGCCGACCAGATGGCCGAGCACGGCCTGCGGCTGGCCCAGCAGCACCACTTGAGCCTGCGGCCGGCCAACGACGCCCTGCTGGACCGCCTGGCCGACAACGAACGCATGCTCTCTGCCAGTTGCACTGCCCTCGCAGGCGCCCTGCCCAGCTCCCGGCCAGCGTTACCGGCCGCGCAGTGGTTGCTCGACAACTTTTACCTGGTCGAAACCCATATCCGCATTGCCAAGCACGACCTGCCGGCCAACTACAGCCTGCAGTTGCCACAACTGGACAACGGCCCTTCGACCGGCCTGCCGCGTGTCTACGACATTGCCCTGGAAACCATTTCCCACGGTGACGGGCGCATCGACGCGGAAAGCTTCAGTCGTTTCGTCGAGGCTTATCAGCAGGCCTGCACCCTGACCCTGGGTGAGCTCTGGGCCATCCCGATCATGCTGCGCCTGGCCCTGATAGAAAACCTGCGCCGTGTGGCGGCCCGGGTCATGGCCAACTGGGCTGACCGCGACCTGGCCAATGTCTGGGCCGACCGGCTTGGCGAAACCGCCGAGCGCGACGCCAAGAGCGTGGTACTGGTGGTCGCCGACATGGCCCGCTCGCAACCGCCGATGACCGCTGCCTTCGTCGCCGAACTGGCCAGGCGGCTACAGGGCCACAGTGCCTCTCTGACCCAGCCGCTGCTGTGGGTGGAACAGATGCTCAGTGAGTCGGCGCGCAGCATCGAAGGCCATGTGCAGCTCGATGCCCAGCAGCAGGCCATCGACCAGGTGTCCATCAGCAACAGCATCGGCAGCCTGCGCCTGCTGTCGACCATCGACTGGAAGCTGTTCGTCGAGCAACTGAGCCATGTCGAACAAGCGCTGAACCGCGACCCTACGGGCATTTACCCCGCCATGGACTTCACCAGCCGTGACCACTACCGGCACAGCGTCGAGCGCCTGGCGCGCCATAGCGCATTCAGCGAGGTCGCGGTGGCGCGCACGGCTATCGAACTGGCCCAGGCAGCAGGCACCGCGCCGGGCGAACCGGCTGAGCATGTGGGTTTCTACCTGGTGGGGGGCGGCCTGCCGTTGCTGGAACAGCGCCTGGCCGTACGGGTGCCGCTGGCCGAGCGCTGGCAACGCCTGCTGCACCGGGCGCCGCTGGCGTTCTACCTTGTGCCTGTAACACTGCTGTCCTGCCTGCTGGCGTGGGGCTTCATGCGCGCCATTGACCAGGAGGGCTGGCCTTTGGCAGTGCTGGCCGCCATGGCCCTGCCGGTTCTGCTGAGCACCAGCCGTCTGGCCATCGGCCTGGTGAACTGGCTGGTGACACTGACCGTCAAACCCTCCTTCCTGCCAAGGCTGGACTACACCACCGGTATTCCCGCAGACGCCCTCACGCTGGTGGTGGTGCCCACCCTGCTGGCCAATGCCGGCGATGTCGAAGAGCTGGTCGAAGGGCTGGAAGTACGCTTTCTGGCCAACCGTGACGAGCACCTGCACTTTGCCCTGCTCAGCGATTTCATGGATGCCCGTGAACAAAGCCGGCCCGAGGATGAGGCGCTGCTCGAGCAGGCCAGTGAAGGTATCCGGGCCCTCAACCGCAAGTACCCAAGCCCGGGCGGCGCGCGCTTTTATCTGTTTCACCGGCCACGCGTATGGAACGCCGCCGAGCGCTGCTGGATGGGCCGCGAGCGCAAGCGCGGCAAGCTCGCCGAGTTGAACGCGGTGCTGCGCGGGCACGGCCACGCGTGCTTCATGCGTATTGTCGGCGGCCTGCAAGCACTCGGCCATGTGCGCTATGTGATCACCCTGGACACCGACACCCAATTGCCTCGCGGTGCCGCACAGCAATTCGTTGGTGCCATGCAGCACCCTCTGAACCGCCCACGGTTCGACGCGCACACGGGGCGGGTCCAGGCAGGCTACGCCATCCTGCAACCGCGGGTAGGCATCAGCCTGCCCAGCGTGTCGCGCTCGCGCTATGCGCGCCTGTTTGGCAGTGACGCCGGTGTCGACCCCTACACACGGGCCGTTTCGGATGTTTATCAGGACCTGTTTCTCAGCGGCTCCTTCATTGGCAAAGGCATCTATGCGGTGGACGCCTTCGAGCAGTCGCTGGAGGGCCGTTTTCCCGACAACCGTGTACTTAGCCACGACCTGATCGAAGGGTGTTACGCGCATTCGGGCCTGCTCAGCGATGTGCAACTGTTCGAAACCTATCCGGCCCGATACAGTGCCGACAGCAAGCGCCGACACCGCTGGATACGCGGCGACTGGCAACTGCTGCCGTGGCTGGTGCCGTGGCTGGTGCCGTGGCTGCACACGGGCAGCCACAGCGTGGCGCAAAGCCCGCTCAGCGCCTTGTCGCGCTGGAAGATTTTCGACAACCTGCGCCGCAGCCTTGAGCCGGCGGCGCTGCTGGCCCTGCTGCTGTGGGGTTGGCTGGCCAGTGCTACGCCGCTCGCCTGGACGCTGGCCCTGCTGGCCTTGTTGCTGACGCGGCCAGTGCTGGATTCGCTGCTCGAAGTGCTGGGCAAGACCACCGATGTACCTCTGTCAGAGCACCTGCTGGCCGCTTTGCGCACCTCGGGTACCTACTTCGTGCGCGCCGGCCTGTCGCTGGCCTGGTTACCCTTCGAGACCTGGTACAGCCTGGATGCCATCCTTCGCACCTTGTGGCGGCTGGCGGTCAGCAAACGAAGCCTGCTGCAATGGAACCCCTCGCGCGAGGACGAACGCAGCAGTGCAGATACCTTGCAGGCAGTGTATCGCGAGCAATGGGGGCAACCGGCCCTGGTGGCGGTGCTGACCGGTGCCTTGGCGATGCAGCCGATGGTACTGCTGATTGCCTCGCCGATCCTTGCGCTGTGGTTGCTCGGCCCGGCGCTGGCCTGGTGGCTCAGCCGCCCGAGTGCCCTGACCGCCCTCATGCCCGGCGCCGAAGACATGGTCTTCCTGCATCGCCTCGCCCGCGCCAACTGGGCCTTCTTCGACCGTTACGTCTGCCCTGCCGACAACTGGCTGCCCCCCGACAACATCCAGGCACCGCCCTTCGCCAGCATCGCTCACCGCACCTCCCCAACCAACATGGGCATGGCCCTGCTCTCGCACCTGGCGGCACATGACTTCGGCTACCTCAGTACGGGCCGCCTGTTCGAGCGCCTGGCCTGCATGCTTGACAGCATGGCCCGCCTGGAACGCTTCAAAGGGCACTTCTACAACTGGTACGACACCCAGACCCTCAAGCCATTGCCACCGCTGTATGTCTCCAGCGTGGACAGCGGCAACCTGGCCGCCCTGCTGCTGACGCTCAGGCCCGGCCTGCTGGAAATGGCCGACACATCCCTGCTCGACCGGCGACTGACCCAGGGGTTGCTCGACACCTTCGACACGCTGCTGGCCGCCTATGCCCGCACAAGCGCGGACACCCAACCGATCACGGCCCTGCGCGAGCAGGTGCGGCTCGCTCATGGACAAGTGGGCGACGTATACGCCACGCTGTTGCCGATGCTGGTCGAACAGTTGCAGCCGCTGATCACGCAACGGGCTGCCTTGGCGCCTGGCACAGAAGCGGCCGACGATTGTACGTTCTGGCTGAATGCCCTGAATGAGCAATGCCTGGACCTGAACCGCGAACTGCAGCAGCTGCAATTGCCCCCCGGTAACGATCAGGCCCCCCACGCTCCGCTGACCTGGCGCCAGCTGGCACAGCTTGACGCAGACCAGTGGCCGCCCCCCGAGCGCCTGGCGGTGGCCAACGTCCGGGCAGTTGCCCGCCAGCGCATCGCCCAGGCACACGCCTTGGCCAACCGCATTGACGCGTTGGCCAGCATGGACTTCACCTTCCTGTACGACAGCCACCGCGACCTGTTCGCCATCGGCTACAACGCCGACGAACACCGCCTGGACACCGCGTTCTATGACCTGCTGGCATCGGAGATGCGCCTGACCAACTTCGTCGTCATCGCCCAGGGCCAGGTGCCCCAGGACAGCTGGTTCGCCCTCGGCAGGCTGCTCACCAGCAATGCCGGCGTGCCTGTGTTGTTGTCCTGGTCCGGCTCGATGTTCGAGTACCTGATGCCGCTGCTGGTGATGCCGAACTATGAGGGCACACTCCTCGACCAAACCTGTCATGCCGCCGTCAAACGGCAGATCGAACACGGCAAACTGTCGGGCCTGCCCTGGGGTGTCTCGGAATCGGCCTACAACGCGCTGGACGCGCAGTTCAACTACCAGTACCGGGCATTCGGCGTACCAGGGCTTGGCCTCAAGCGTGGCCTGGGAGAAGAGCGCGTGGTGGCGCCCTATGCCAGCGCACTGGCCTTGATGGTGACGCCCGCTGCCGCCTGCCATAACCTGCAGCGGCTGGCCACACTTGGTTTGGCTGGCCGGTTCGGGCTCTACGAGGCCGTGGACTACAGCGAGGCACGCCTGCCCCCCGGGCAAGACGCCGTCGTGATCCGCTCCTTCATGGCCCACCATCAGGGCATGGGTTTTTTGGCCCTGACCGCGTTGCTGCTGAACAAGCCCATGCAACGGCGCTTCGCCTCCGACCCGCGGTTCCAGGCCAGTATGCTGCTGTTGCAGGAGCGCGTGCCGAAAACCGCTGCGCCGTACCTGCATACCCTCCAGGCCCCGGCCGAGGACGCCGCCGAACGCGACCCCGAGGCACGGCTGCGGGTGTTCAAAGAGCCAAACCGGGCCCAACCGGCTGTGCAACTGCTGTCCAACGGCCGTTATCACGTCATGGTCAACCACGTGGGCAGTGGCTACAGCCAGCGCAACACACTGGCGGTGACCCGCTGGCGCGAAGACGCCAGCCGCGACGACCTGGGCAGCTTCTGCTACCTGCGCGATGTCGCCAGCGGCGCCTACTGGTCCACCTCCTACCAGCCAACACGGCACCGCACCAAACTCCAGGAAGCGATCTTCAGCGACGGCCGCGCGGAGTTTCGCGTGCGCGAACACGACTTCGACTGCCATACCGAAATTGCCGTGTCGCCCGAAGACGACATCGAACTGCGACGCCTGCACCTGACCAACCATGGCGACCAGCCCCGCACCCTGGAGCTGACCAGCTACGCCGAAGTGGTATTGGCACCGGCCTTGAGCGATGCCCTGCACCCGGCGTTCAGCAAGCTGTTCATCCAGACCGAACTGATCCGCCCGCTGCAAGCCATTCTGTGCACGCGGCGGCCGCGCTCGCAGCTGGACGCCGTGCCGTGGATGTGCCACGTGCTGGCGGTGCACGGGGCCGACATCGAGGCGTTGTCCTACGAAACCGATCGGGCCCGCTTCATCGGCCGCGGGCGCACCCTGGCGCGGCCGGCGGCCATGGATCAAGACAGCGAGGCGCTGTCCGATAGCGCGGGGGCGGTGCTGGACCCGATCGTGGCCATCCGCTGCCGCATTACCCTGATGCCCGGCCATGCGACCACGGTCGACCTGGTCACAGGCATCGCCGACAGCCGCGACACCTGCCTGCAGCAAGTGGCCAAGTACCGCGACCGGCACTTGGCCGACCGGGTGTTCGACCTCGCCTGGCCGCACAGCCAGGTTTTGTTGCACCAGCTCAACGGCTCGCTGGCCGACGCCAGGCTGTTCGAACAGATGGCCGCCTCGGTGCTGTACCCCAACGCCAGCCTGCGGCCCAACGCAGCGCTGCTGGCCAGCAACCGGCGCAACCAGTCCGGCCTGTGGGGCCAGGGGGTATCGGGCGACTTGCCGATCGTGCTGGTGCAGATCGGCGACCCGGCCAACATTCATCTGGTCAAGCAAATGGTGCTGGCCCATGCCTACTGGCGCCAGAAAGGGCTCGCACTCGACCTGCTGATCTGGAACGAAGACCAGGCCGGTTACCGCCAGCAACTGCAGGACCTGATCATGGGGATCGTCACCTCCGGCAGTGAAGCGGCCCTGCTCGACCGCCCCGGCGGCATTTATGTAAGGCCTGCGCAGCAACTGTCTGCCGAGGACCGGCTGCTGACCTTGTCCGTCGCCCGGCTGGTGCTTGACGACACGCTCGGCACGCTGGAAGAGCAACTGCAGCTGCGCCGTCAGCCAAAGGTCCCGGCGGCTGTTCAAGCCAACCCTGCCAGCCGCCGACCGGCACCTGCCAACCCCTCACCGACCGAACAAACCACGGTGATGCTGGGCAATCGCTATGGCGGGTTCAGCGCCGACGGCCGCGAGTACGTCATTGCGCTGCTACCCGGCTCACCGCCACCCGCGCCATGGGTCAACATCCTGGCCAACCCGCAGTTCGGCAGCGTGCTCTCCGAGGCCGGCAGCGCTTACACCTGGTACGAAAACGCCCACGAGTACCGCTTGACGCCCTGGCACAACGACCCCGTTACCGACGCCAGTGGCGAAACCTTCTACCTGCGCGACGAGGATACCGGCGAGTATTGGTCACCGACGCCGCAGCCCTGCCCAGGCCCTGGCCGTTACTGCACCCGCCACGGCTTTGGCTACAGCGTGTTCGAATATGTCGAACAAGACCTGCGCAGCGAGCTCTGGGTGCATGTGGCGCAGGATGCGCCGGTCAAGTTCAGCCGGCTCAACGTGCACAACACGTCAGCACGGGTACGCCGCTTGTCGGTGACCTGCTTCGTCGAGTGGGTGCTGGGCGACCTGCCTGGCAAAACCGCCATGCACGTGGTCAGTGAGACCGACCCTTTCAGCGGCGCGCTGTTCGCCCGCAACAGCTACTCGGTGGAATTCTCCACGCACGTGGCGTTTCTCGATTGCGACCTGCCGATACAGGGCCTGACCTGTGATCGCGGCGAATTCCTGGGGCGCAACGGCGATTGCCAGGCGCCTTTGGGCATGCGCCAGTCACGGCTGTCGGGGCGGACCGGCGGCGGTCTGGACCCCTGCGCGGCATTGCAAGTGGCGCTGCAGCTGGAGCCTGGCGAAAGCCGGGAGGTGGTGTTCCGCCTGGGCGCCGCCCGGGACACCCGCGCCGCCACCCGCTGCGTCCAGCAATACCGGGGGTTGCAGGCCGCCATGGACGAGTTCGACAAGGTCAGCGCCCACTGGCGACGCACACTGGACACCGTGCAGATCGAGACCCCGGAACCTGCACTGGATGTGCTGGCCAACGGCTGGTTGATGTACCAGGTGATCGCCTGCCGGTTCTGGGCGCGCAGTGGCTTCTACCAGTCCGGCGGTGCCATCGGTTTTCGCGACCAGCTGCAGGACAGCATGGCCATGGTCCATGCCGCGCCGGCGGCGGCGCGCCAGCACCTGCTGGCCTGCGCTGCGCGTCAGTATGTCGAAGGCGACGTGCAGCACTGGTGGCACCCACCGTTGCAGCGCGGGGTGCGTACCCGCTGCTCCGATGACCTGCTGTGGCTGCCGCTTGCCGCCAGCCGCTACGTAGAGGCCACCGGGGACTATGCTGTGCTTGACGAGCCGGTCGGTTATCTGGAAGGTCGCGCACTAAACGCCGGGGAAGAATCCTACTATGACCTGCCTGGCCACTCGGCCCTGGTCGAGGGCCTGTACCAGCATTGTCAGCGTGCCCTCGGCCACGCCTTGCAGTGCGGGGCACACGGCCTGCCGTTGATGGGCAGTGGCGACTGGAACGACGGCATGAACAGGGTCGGCGAACAAGGGCAAGGCGAAAGCGTGTGGCTTGGCTTCTTTGGCCACGAGGTGCTGCGGGCATTCGGCTGCGTCGCCTTGCGCCAGGGCGACAGCGCCTTTGCGCTGCGCTGCACCACCCAGGCCGCCGCACTCGCCGAAAAACTGGAAGCGCACGCCTGGGACGGCGGCTGGTATCGCCGCGCCTGGTTCGACGATGGCCAGGTACTGGGCTCGGCGAGCAACCAGGAATGCCGCATCGACTCGCTGTCGCAGAGCTGGGCAGTGCTGTCGGGTGTTGCTTCGCCCGAACGAGCCCGCCTGGCCATGGCGGCGCTGGACAGCCACCTGGTACGCCGTGACATCGGCATCGTCAAACTGCTCGACCCACCCTTCGACCAGGGCCACCTGGACCCTGGCTACATCAAGGGCTACCTGCCAGGGGTGCGTGAAAACGGCGGGCAGTACACCCATGCGGCCATCTGGGCGAGCATGGCCTACGCGCAGCTGGGCGACGCTGACAAGGCCTGGGAACTGCTGCGCCTGATCAACCCGGTGCGCCAGGGCAGCGACGCGTTGATCGATACCTACAAGGTCGAGCCCTATGTGATGGCCGCCGACGTCTATGCGGTTGCGCCCCACGCCGGGCGGGGTGGCTGGAGCTGGTACACCGGCTCTGCCGGCTGGATGTACCGCTTGATCGTCGAAAGCCTGCTGGGCCTGCAACGCAGTGGCGACACCCTGCGCCTGCAACCGCTGCTGCCGGCAGGCTGGCCGGGTTATGTCCTGCATTACCGGTTTGGTAGCACCCACTACCGCATCGAGGTACGCAACGGCAACGGTAGCGAACTGAGCCTGAGCCTGGACGGCGAGCGGCTTGCCGAACCCAAGCTGCGGCTGAAGGATGACGGATGCGAGCACCACGTCATTGCCGAGTGCCGGGGCTGCTCCTTGCCTGCCATCTGAACCGTTGGGCGCGTCACGGCCGCACTTGCGCAAGCCTTGGCCCAGCTAGGCTAATCTTGTTGCCACAGCCGCTGCCATCGATGGTCCCACGCATGCAACACACGGTAAAACCCCAACACAACCACTTGCTGGCTGCCCTGTCGCCAGAGGCGTTCAGCCGTTTGGCGCCGGACCTGGAGCACGTCAACCTGCCCCTGGGCAAGGCACTGTACGAGTCCGGCGATAGCCTGCGCCATGTCCACTTCCCGGTCGATGCCATCGTTTCGCTGCTGTACGTGATGGAAAACGGCGCCTCAGCCGAAATTTCCGTGGTTGGTAATGAAGGGGTGGTTGGCATCGCCGTGTTCATGGGCGGCGAAAGCACGCCCAGCCGGGCCATCGTGCAAAGCGCCGGGCATGCCTACCGTCTGCCCGTGCAAAAGATCAAGGACGAGTTCAACCGCCATGGCGAATTGATGACCTTGATGCTGCGTTACACCCAGGCACTGATCACCCAGATGGCACAAACAGCGGTGTGTAATCGACATCACTCCATCGACCAGCAATTGTGCCGCTGGCTATTGTTGTCGCTCGACCGCCTGCCAGGTGACCGCCTGTGCATGACCCAGGAACTGATCGCCAACATGCTGGGCGTGCGCCGCGAAGGTGTGACCGATGCCGCCGGCAAGTTGCAGCGCCTGGGGGTGATCGAGTACAACCGCGGGCAGATCAGGGTACTGGACCGGGCACGCCTGGAACTGCTGAGCTGCGAATGCTACGCGGTGGTGAAGAAAGAAACCGAGCGACTGCTGCCCTACCTGCCGGGCACCCAAGGTTGAAGCCTTGGGGGGGGCCTTGGGGGGTCAGTCAAACCGATGAGAACCAATGGCTAACTATCGACCTGCCAGGCCACTCAGCTCGTGTCATCTCTCAAATGACCCTGCGGAACGGGTTGGCAACTGCTTCGGGAGCCCGCATGATGATCCGACAGGCTTCACGCATGTAGCGCATGCGGATCATCCAATACCCACGGCATCAATATTGGTAGCGTAGCGTGACTGCGACATTGCGCGGATCACCATAGTACAGGCCACCGAAGTTGTTTGAAGTTGGCAAGGACTGGTAATAGACCTTGCCCAAGGCGTTGTTGAGGTTGTACTGCACGCTGAACTGTTGATTGATTTGATAATGGGCGTGCACGTTGAGCAATGCGTAGCCACCTTGTTTGATGGCATACCCGTTGACATCGGCGGCGGTGCGGCTCTGGGCATACACGTCGCCACCCACGCGCCACTGGTCGAGGGCACCGGGCAAGCGGTAGTCCGTCGACACCTTTAGCAGGCGGCGCGGGATCTTGCGATAGTAGTCCGAGCCCTTGTTACTGCCAGCCACATATTCTGGATCGCTGTAGGTGTATCCAGCGCTAAGGTTCCAGTTCTCCAGTGGTTCGCCTGAAATCTCCAGTTCAAAGCCGCGGTTACGCACTTTCGCGCCGGCTTCATAACATTTGCTGGTACCCGTCACGCCACAGGTTGGCGACACCGACAGGGCTTCGGGCATGTTCTCTAGGTTGGTCTGGAAAATGGCCAGCGTGGTGTTCAGGCGGCCATCGAAATACTCACCCTTGATGCCGGTTTCGTAGTTGTCGCCCTCGATAGGGTCAAGCAAGGTGTTACCGACACCGTAGTAACTCTGAGTCTTGTAGATCTCGGTGTAGCTGGCATACCAGCTGTGGTGCTTATCCAGGTCCAGTACCAGCCCGGCATACGGCACCAACCGGCCATTCTCCCGGTATCGATCATTGGTGTACGGGCTGGCCACCTCGTAGTCCGACCAACTCACCCGCGTGCCGAGGATCAGGCTCAGGTCATCCGTGAGGCTGAAGCGCGAGGCACCGTACAGGCCTCGCTCCTTGCGCTTGTAGTTGTAGTCCGAGCCGAGCGCATTGAGGATGGGGCTGGGCAGAGCGCTGTAGTCGAAGTCGGTGATGGTGATCGTGGGGTTGTTGACCGCGCTCTTGATGACGGCAGTGAACTCGTCCTGGCGACTGTTGGCCCCCAACATCAATTGGTGCTTGCGCCCGAACAGCTCAAAGGGCCCGGTTGCATAGAGGTCCAGCGCGAACTGGGTGTCGTCGTAGTCAGCCTGGGAGACGGTCATGCGATAGTTGTCGCCCGATACCCGGCTCGGATAGGCCGAAAGGAAATCGGCGTTCGACCAGATCGCGTTCATGGCCAAGGTCAACGTCCATTCGTTGTCAAACTTGTGCGTGACATCGCCGAACAGGGTGTAGTTGTTGCGATCCAGGTGCGCCCACTTGCCGTTGAGGTTGGTGGAGCGCGAGAGCGGGTAGAAGGAGCCGTCACTGCGGGTATTCAGGCCGCCCCAGTCATAGCCGTTCTGGTTGTCCTTCTGAAGGGTGGCACCTAGCGTCAGCACGGTGGAGTCGTTCAGATCCGCCTCGCCGACCAGATACAGCAACTGGTTGTCCCGCTCGGCGCCGTCCCGGTAGCTGTTGGCGTTGTTGTAGTAGGCCACTGCGCGGCCGCGAATATTACCCGTGGCGGTCAATGGCCCGGAAACATCCACCTGACTCCGGTAGTTGTCCCAGGAGCCTGCACCCAATTCCGCGCCCAGGCGAAAGTCCTGGGTCGGCCGCTTGCGCACGAGGTTGATCGCCGCCGACGGGTTGCCCGTGCCCTGCATCAGGCCGTTGGCCCCGCGTACAACTTCGACACGGTCGTAGAGAGCCATGTTCGACGTGGACATGACGTCCATCGAGTAGTTTTCCGAGATGTTGGTCGGAATCCCGTCGTATTGCAGATCGCTGATCTCGAAGCCACGCGCGTAATAGGTGGAGCGGTCAGTGCCAATCTTGGTCAGGGTGATACCGGTTGCCGTGCGCGCGATATCGTCCAGGTTCTGGATGTTCTGGTCGTCCATCTTCTTGCGGGTGATCACCGTCACCGATTGCGGGGTTTCCCGCAGGCTCAGGGCCATCTTGGTCGCCGTATTGGTCGATCCTGTGGTGTAGGAGCCGCTATCCTCGGTAATCGAGCCGGGTGTATTGCCGGCAATGGTGGTCGCTGCAAGGTTGACTGCGCCTGTGACCGGTACGGCCTGCTGGAGTTGATAGCCATCTTCGGTTGGGCTCGCTACCAGTCCAGACCCGGACAGTACCTGTGCAAAACCGCCATCGATGGTGAAGCTCCCGTGCACACCGGGGCTGGTCAATCCTTGCACCTGACGGGACTCAAAAGAGATGGGCGTTGCGCTGGCCTGGGCGAACCGACCCAGGGCTTCGCCCAACGGCCCGGCAGCGATGTCATAGCGCTGCAGGGATTGCTCGGCCAATGCGCTGGCAGGCACTGCCAGTGGTGCCGTACAAAGTGCCAGGCGCACGGCCAGGTAGAGGCCGTGCGCGGTAGAACGGGTAAGCGCTCGAATCGGCGACTTCATGTTTTCGATACTCCTATGGTGTTGGCCATGGGAGGACGGACGAAATTCGAAAACACGAAATGATTATTGAAACTATTTCCGCCCCACCTCGGGCTTCAGGGTTACCCGGGTTATCCAAGGGGTGTACTGGCTGACCTGGATCGGCAAGGTGCGTTGCAGCAGCCGCAATGCCTGGCGCGGATCATCCAGCGGCAGCATCACCGTCACCTGTAGCCCTGCGAGGGCAGCATGATCGGCCCACAGCAGGCCTGGGTAGTGGCGCGACAAGCGCGTCAGCACATCGCTCAGTGGCTCATCTTCGGCCAGCAACTGGTGCTTGTGCCAAGCCTGTTCAAGGGCATCTGCCCGTACCTGTTCGACGTTGCCTGGGCCTTGTGCGCCAAGACGTACGCGCTGGTTGGCCGTCAGCTTCAGTGAGTGGCCGGCACTGCTGATGGCGGTGGTCGACTCGATCATGGTCACTTGCGTCGAGTCGCCTTGCCGCGCCACCGTGAAGCGCGTGCCAAGCGCCCGCACACTGCCATGTGCAGTCACTACCAGGAATGGGCGAGGCTCCTTGGCCACATCGACCAACACTTCGCCACGCAGCAGCTCGACCCGACGTTCACCTGCATCAAAATGCACGTTCACGGCCGAGTCCCCGTCCAGATGGATTTCGCTGTCATCGTCTAGTCGGCGATCAAGCCAAGCGCCCCCTGAGGTGCTCAGGTCTGCCAGCAGATATCCCTGTTGCCAGCAAGTCGTGGTGATCCAGGCCATGGGAAGCAGGGCCAGCGCCAAGGCCAGGGCCTGCATCTTGCTGGCCTGGGGCGCGCGTGGTGCGTGGCGGAGGGCTTTTCCGGCAGCCTGGCGGGGTAGTTGCTGCAACGAACTCAGACGCCCTTGCAAGCGCGCGACCGCTGCCGCATGTTCAGGGGCCGCGCTGATCCATGCCTGGAATTGCGCCTGTAACTGAACGTCGGCCTCGTCGTCGAGTAGCACCAGCCAGCGCGCAGCCTCGCGCAGGACCGAATCGGCAGTCTGGTCAGGCATCGCTCACCTCCATGGCAGCGTCGCAAGCCAGCATGGCCTCGACTAAATCGGCCTGTACAGTCCTCACCGAAATGTCGTGATGGCGTGCGATGTCATCCTGGGACAAGCCTTCAAGGTGACGGAGGATAAAGGTTTCACGAACTCTGTGCTTCATGCGTGACAGCGCTCGGTCGATACGTTCCAGCAGCTCTATGGCCTGCAGGATTTGCTCGGGCGAGAACGCCTGCTCCATATGCTCGACACTGGCCTCAAGCGCCTCCCTGTATGCCTGCTCCAGGCGCAAGCGGCGGCCGTTGTCGATCAGGATACGGCGCGCAATGGTCGCAAGAAATGCACGAGGCTCACGAGGGGAAGCATACTGCCCGGCGGTGAGTACACGGTAGAACGTGTCCTGGGCGAAGTCCGAAGCCTGATGCGGACATTGCAGGCGCCGCCGCAGCCACGCCACCAACCAGGGGTGGTGCCCCGCATACAGCTCGCCAATGGGATCGGAAGAAGGTGATCGAGGTCGGTCCATGACAATTGGCTGCAAATGAGAATTAATCTAAGTTATCACTTATGCAGGAGCCTCGCCATATCCTTGTCAACCGCTGGCGGATGACGATTGTCGACCTCATCTGGTCAAATACCGGCCTCATCGCCTGAAAGCCGGCTCCGACAAGAATTGCACCAAAACCTCCAGGGCTACGCAACACTGACGGAAGCTGAACTTGTCGCCAGTGACTCGCGAAACGGCCCCTCCACCTCGGATAGTTGTCTGTTCCAAGTCTTGAAGAAGCCAGCCAATATCAGAGACGTCAACTTAGATCCAGACGTCATTCACAGCCGTTCGCTCCCCGCCTTCATGACCGGTATTCAACACACCTCGCGGCTCGATCATCATGAGTTTCGTCTCCGTCTCTGCCGCTGTTCTGTGCTCTACCCCACGCGGCACCACATACAGCTCGCCCGGCTTCACATGCACGCAGCCCTCTGGGAGATCGATGCGCAAGAGGCCTTCGAGTACCAGAAACGCTTCATCGGTCTCGGGGTGCGAGTGCCAAATGAATTCACCTTCGATGCGAACCACCTTGAATTGGTAGTCGTTCATTTCCGCGACCACCCGTGGACTCCACTGTTGCTCGATAAGCGAAGCTTTTTGAGTCAGGTTCACAGGCTGCGGTACGCATTGCTGATGTATGCCGGACATGGCCGATCCTCTCTAGTTGGAGCGACCAGCCTATCGAATGGGAAACACGGCTTTCTTGTACGATCCTGCAACTCAGCGAACAGCACGCAAGCGTTCCAACCAACGCAATGGCGGTACGCCGTAGGTGCGAGTGAAGTGCCGGGTCATGTGGCTCTGATCGTGAAAGCCTGCGGCGAGGGCGGCATCGACCAGGGTGAAGCCGTCCAGGATCAGCCTGCGAAAACAGTCCAGGCGCCGTAGCGTGACAAACCGGTAAGGGCTGGTGCCGTAGAGGGCGCGAAAGTCCCGCGACAAGCTCCATTGCTCACGCCCGCTGGCCTGTTCGAGCATCTCCAGCGTGATGCCTACGTGCAGATGCTCCATGATGAACGCTCTGGCGCGCTCGGCGCTGCGGTAGTCCAGGCGTTTGCGGCCACGTGGCTTACCACCGACGGCACGCAGCGCCATGGCCAGGTCATACACGGCGTCCTGCTCCTCCAGTGTTTCCAGAGGATGGTCCAAGGCTTGTACGAACGCCTCGCTGGCGCGGTACAAACGCGGGTCGCAGGAGAGCCCGCCGGCGATGAAAGGCAACGGTTCGCCCCCGAGCACGTTCTGGATCAACGACGGGTCGATGTAGGCCATACGGTATCGAAAGCCCACCTCCGTGCCAGCCATGCCGTCATGTACTTCATCCGGGTGCAGCACAAGGGTATTGCCTGGCACGCCGTGGCACAGCGCCCCCTTGTAGTGAAAGCTCTGAACACCGGCAAGGGTACGGCCTATCGAGTATGTGTCATGACGATGCGGGTCGTAGCCATGGCCACCAAACCAGGCTTCGATGCGCTCCACGCTGCCAGGCGTAGTGCTGCGTATGACCCAGTCAGGGGTGGATGACGGGTTTGCTTTTCGGTCCATGAGTATGCTTGCTGCTAGTGAGGCATCTGGGATGGGTGGTTGACCCCTTGTGCTTCAGGATTCCCACCCGCGGCGGCGTTTCTCAATCTTGCGCCTCAGGCGCACGGAAGGCCTTGCTGTAGTAACCAGACGGGTCGAAACAGCAAACGTGCTTCTTGCCGGAGGCAAGCATATCGCATGCATTGGCGATTCGTTTTGCGCGCGTCTGGGCCTGCTTGGCTGACGTGATCCAGTGTATCCAGTCTACTCGTGCGAGGGTCGTCGTATTGGTCCAGACCAGACGAGCCTCAGGCGTGGCTGCCAGTGCCTCCTGAAAATCGGGAGGGATGCCAGGTTCGGGCTCCTTCGGCACAGGCCTCACCTCCAGTGTAACGATGTCGCCAATGGCAGCATTTGCAGCGTCGAGTAACGTAGAGCTGATCTGCAGCCAATGGCTCAGTTGACCATCCGGTTCAAGGGTTGCCTGGAAAGGGTATCCATTCAATGTGCCTTCAACTGTCGTCCTTCCGCGCCTGGGAAGCTGTGCACTCGCCTCTTTTGGCAGTACCACGAATGCCCATGACGAATCATCCCCAGGGTTTACCGGACGAAGAAGCGTTGCTTCGAAGCGGGCTTTCACAACGGTCTTTGTCATTGCAACGCCTCCAGTCACGATGCCAGCTTCAGTCGCAGTAAAGACACTTTAACCCGGCAGGGCCGCCAGCACCGCACCCACCCTACTGTTGAACGCAGCGGGGGAGTCCACGACGCGCGCCGGGGCTTTTACCTCGCCGTCGGCACGCGTGGCGCGCCGGGCCTGAAGGCCTTGTTCGGCTTCAAGGCCTCCTCGCAGCAAAAAGGCTACTCCTACAGGCCTCCGGGTAGCGCCAGCACCGCCAGCAATTTGTCTCTGGTTGGTTGAGTGCAAGGCTGCATCGGTTCGCGCAGCTCGTCGGTCATCAAGCCCTGTAACTGCAATGCCGCCTTGACCACAGCCGGGTTGGGCTCGGCAAAGGCCATCCTGATCCAGGGCAGCAGCTGGTAGAACGTGCCACGCGCAGCCGCCCAGTCACTGCTATCGACCTGCCGCAGCATGCGCACGTAAAGGTGCGTATGCACATGGGCCGAGGCCGAAATGGCCCCTGCACCGCCCAGGCACAGGTTGTTGAATATCTGCAGGTCTTCACCGGCCAGCACCTGGGCATGGCCGTCCTGGATCAAGGCCATCGTGGTTTCGCTGTCGCCGCTGCAGTCCTTGACTGCCGCGATGCGCGGATGGCGCACAATCCGGCGCAAGGTTTCGCGCTCGATGCGCACGCCGGTGCGGTAAGGGATGTCGTACACGATAAGCGGCACGCGGGCGGCATCGGCTACCGTGTTGAAGAAGGCTTCGATACCGGCCTGCGAAGGGCGGATGTAGCAAGGCGCCGGTACCAGAAGCCCAGCAATGTTGCGCCGCTGGATCTCGGCCTGGAAGGCCAGCAATTCACGCAAGTTGTAACCCGACAGGCCCATGACCACCTTGTCTGGCGCCACCCAGGCCAGCACGGCGTCCAGCACAGCCAGTTGCTCGGCCTTGGACAGTGCCGCCGCCTCCCCCGTGGTACCGCACACCACAAAACCGGCCACGCCTTCTTCGAGCAGCTTCTTCACCAGCTTTTCAAGGGCGGCGAAGTCAACTTCATTGGCGCGCAGGGGTGTGACAAGGGCGATCCAGATACCACGAAAATTCGACATGCATAAACTCCTGATGTTGACCGAAAGTCAGCGTCAGCGGGTGAAGAGTCGAAGTGGTCTGGCAGGGATACCTGGCGCCTTCTGTCTCGTCAGCCCACCTGACGAGACAGCGCGCCTCGGTCAGATGAGCGGCTGTTTCTTGGATTTCTTGGCAACGGCAACGCACGCACCTGCCTGAGCAATGAAGCCCGAAGCGGAAATGGCGTGGTTGGACATGGACATGCTGGCAAACCCGTTGCGTAGGTATGGCTGGATAATGCTCGGGCGGCGGACAAGCTGTCAACCTGCTGTAGCGCAGGTCGAACATGCCGATGTGCGGTATGGTTACCTGTCAGGCAGATGCTGATTTACCGGAGACATGCATGCTTCGCATTTTTGAACGCTGGCTAGACCCCTTCCCCCCCGACGAGGTACCGCCGCCGCCGGTTGGCCTGCTGCGCTTCATGTGGGCCTGCACCCGGGGCGCCCGCGGCTACATTCTTGCCCTGGCACTGCTCAGTGCCGGGGTGTCGATTTACGAAGCCTGGCTGTTTGCCTTTCTCGGCCAAGTGGTCGACCTGCTCTCGGCCTGGCAGGCCGGTGGCGCGGCAAGCACAAAGGAAAGCCACGTACTGTGGGGGATTGGCATCGTTCTGGTGACCAGCATCGGGCTGGTGGCCCTGCGCACCCTGGTGCAGCACCAGGTGCTGGCAATCAATCTGCCGTTGCGTCTGCGCTGGGACTTCCATCGCCTGATGCTGCGCCAGAGCCTGTCGTTCTTCTCCGACGAGTTCTCTGGCCGGGTTACCACCAAGGTGATGCAAACGGCGCTGGCGGTGCGCGAGGTCTTGTTCACGCTCATCGAAATCCTGCCCGGCATCGGCGTGTACTTCATTGCAATCATCGCCCTGGCCGGTGGCTTTGCCTTGAAGCTGATGCTGCCGTTCATTGCCTGGCTCGTGCTGTTCGGGCTGGCCATGCTGTATTTCGTGCCCCGCCTGGGCAAGGTCGGGCAAGAACAGGCCAACGCACGGTCGTCGATGACCGGGCGAATTTCCGACGCCTACACCAACATCACCACGGTAAAGCTGTTCTCGCACTCCAAACGCGAAGCGCACTTTGCCCGCGCGGCCATGGAGGACTTCAAGCAGACCGGCTTTCGCCAGATGCGCCTGGTCAGCCAGTTCGAGATCGTCAACCAGGCACTGGTGGTGGGTTTGATCTTTGGTGCCGGCGGCTACGCGCTGTGGCTGTGGCACCAGGGCCAGGTCGGCACCGGGGCAGTCGCGGCCATTACCGCCATGGCCCTGCGTATCAATGGCATGTCGCACTGGATCATGTGGCAGATGACCTCGCTGTTCGAGAACATCGGCACCGTGCAGGACGGCATGGCCACCCTCACCCGCGGTCCCAAGGTACAGGATGCGCCAGGTGCCACCGAGCTGGTAACCCGCGGCGGCGCGGTGAGCTTTGACAAGGTCAGTTTCAACTACAACGGCGAGCGCCAGGTGCTCAACGACTTGAGCCTGCACATTCACCCAGGCGAAAAGGTCGGGCTGGTCGGCCGCTCTGGCGCCGGCAAGTCCACCTTGATCAACCTGCTGCTGCGCTTCTACGACGTGGACAGTGGCGAAATCCGCATCGATGGGCAGAACGTCGCCAAGGTCACGCAAGACAGCCTGCGCAGCGCCATCGGCATGGTCACCCAGGACACCTCGCTGTTGCACCGCTCGATTCGGGATAACATCGCCTATGGGCGCCCGGACGCAACCGACGCCCAAATCCGCGCCGCTGCAGCCAATGCACAAGCGGATGGTTTTATCAGCCAGCTCAGCGACCGCCAGGGCCACAACGGTTACGACACCTTGGTGGGCGAGCGCGGTATCAAGCTGTCCGGCGGCCAGCGCCAGCGCATCGCCATTGCCCGGGTAATGCTGAAGAACGCGCCGATCCTGCTGCTGGACGAAGCCACCAGTGCGCTGGACTCGGAAGTGGAAGTGGCCATTCAGGAAAGCCTGGACGAAATGATGCAAGGCAAGACCGTCATCGCCATCGCCCACCGGCTGTCGACAATTGCCGCCATGGACCGGCTGATCGTGATGGATGAAGGGCGCATCATCGAGCAAGGTACACACGCCGAACTGCTGGCGAAGAATGGCACCTATGCCCGGCTGTGGCAGCACCAGAGTGGTGGGTTCCTGGGTGAAGACCAGGGCGTGGCCGAGGTGGTTGAATAGGCTCAGCTGAAGCTGACGCGGACAGTGTGGGAGCAGGCGACGCGAAGGATGGCACCGGCTGCGCCGGTGTTCGCGGGCATGCCCGCTCCCACAGTGGTCGCGCGTGCGCCAGGCCAGCTATCGCAGCTCGGATCGCAGCGGGCTACCTGCGGTATGAACGCCTCAATCCAGCACCGGCCGCAACAGCGCCTGCGCCTCATAAAGCGGTGGCAGATAGCGCAAACGGATTTCATCAACACTCAACCGCGAAGCGTGGGTTGTGATGGTCAGCGTCGCTTTCAACTGACCGGCCCGGTCCAGCAACGGTACACCCAGCACCCGCATGCCGATTTCAAATTCCTGATCAACGATACAGAAACCCTGCCCCTTCACCCGCTGCAACTCCGCGTCCAGCTGCGCCCGGTCTGTCAGCGTATAAGGCGTCAACGGCCGCAGGGGGTTGCGTGCAAAGTACGCCTCCCGTTCCCCCTCACCCAGCCAGGCCAGCCAGATCCGCCCCCCGGCCGTGCAATACATCGGCACCCGCGAGCCGGGCCTGATCGACAACGAAGCCACATGGCTATAACGGCTGCGCACCAGGTGGATGATTTCGTCCCCATCGCGGGTACCCACCGACACATGTTCCTGGGTCTGGCGCGCCACCTGCTCGATGATCGGCCGCAGCATGCGCGGCAGTTGCGCCGAGTCCACATACGCCTGGCCAATACGCAAAGCCTTGGGTGTCAGCCAGTATTCGCGGCTGTCGGTTTCGGCAAATCCCTCGTGCACCAAGGTCAGCAAAAACCGCCGTGTGGCGCTGGGGGTAAGGCCAGACAACCTGGCCGCCTGCGGCACGCTGAGGCGTGGCTGCTCGGCGCTGAACAATTGCATGAGGGCCAGGCCTTTCTGCAACCCGGCGATCAGGTCCCGGGAGTGGATGACGGACGTGTTCATTGTTTTGGCTCATAACGGGTTGCAAAACTGCCGTTCACTGCGATAACCGGCTCATGATTGCGATTATCGCACTAAAAGCCCGATCAGCGCATTGTTGACGCCCCCGCCCGTGCAGCACGCTTGCCTCCACAACAAAACAATAAGGAGGTCAGCATGATTCGTGGTTCCACTGAACTCGTCGCAATCGTCGGTTCGCCCATCGCCCAGGTGAAGTCCCCCGAGAACTTCAACACCTGGTTCGCCAACAACAACTGCAACATCGCCATGCTGCCCATCGACCTGCACGAAGCAGCGCTGGGCAGCTTTGCAGACAGCCTGCGCGGCTGGCAGAACCTGCGTGGTTGCGTGGTCACTGTGCCCTACAAACAAGCCCTGGCCAACTGCCTGGACGGCCTGAGCGCGCGCGCGGCCGCCCTGGGGTCGGTCAATGTGATTCGCCGCGAGCCTGGCGGGCGCTTGCTGGGCGACAACGTGGACGGCGCCGGCTTCCTGGGGGCTGCGCGCAAGCATGGCTTCGAGCCGGCGGGCAAGCGGGCCTTGGTGGTTGGTTGCGGCGGAGTCGGCAGTGCCATCAGCTATGCACTGGGTGAGGCCGGTATTGCCAGCATCACCCTCCATGACCCCAGTGCTGCACGCTTGGGCGCGCTATGCGAACTGCTTGGCAGGGCCTTCCCCGGGCTCGGCATCAGCACGCAGGTCAGCGGGCTTGAAGACTTCGACCTTGTGGCCAATGCCTCCCCCGTCGGTATGGGTACAAGCGCAGAGCTGCCATTGTCTGCCGCGCTGCTGGCAACCCTGCAGCCCGACACCCTGGTCGCCGACGTGGTCACCTCGCCCGAGATCACCCCGCTGTTGCACCGGGCTCGGCAGGTTGGCTGTGCGATCCAGACTGGCCCGGAAATGGCCTTCGCCCAACTGGGCCACCTCGGCGCCTTCATGGGCGTGACGCCACTGGAGATCTGAGGCCATGGCCACTATCGAAAACACACAGCAGCGCTTTGACCTCATTGTGCTGGGCAGCGGCGCCGGAGGTTTTGCCGCTGCAGCCACGGCAGCGCGGCGCGGGCTGAAGGTGCTGGTGGTGGAAAAGGCCGAGCACTTCGGCGGCACGTCGGCGATTTCCGGCGGGGCGGTGTGGCTGTATGGCACCGACCAGGCCCGCGCCGCTGGCGCCAAGGACTCCCCCGAGGCCATGCGCACCTACCTCAGGCACGTTATCGGCGATGGCTACGAGCCTGCATTGGCAGACGCCTTCATCGAGCAGGGCCACCAGGCGCTGCGCTGGCTGGAACAGCACACCGAGCTGCGCTACGCCCTGCGCCCGCACTCACCGGATTATTACCCCGATGCGCCCGGCGCCACCCAGTTTGGTCGGGCGCTGGAAATGGTCGAATACGACGGCAAGCACCTCGGCCCGCGCTTCAAGGACCTGCAGATGCCACCGCCCGGGATGCTGCTGTTCGGCGGCATGATGGTCAACCGCGTGGATATCCAGCATTTTCTCAGCATACGCCGCTCACCCAGGTCGCTGTGGCACTGCCTGAAACTGATGGCGCGTTACGCTCGGGACCGCCTGCAGCACCCACGTGGCACCCGACTGACTACCGGCAACGCCCTGATCGCACGCCTGGCCACCAGTGCCTTCGCCCATGGCACCCAACTGTGGTTGCGCAGCGAGGCCCTGGAGCTGATCGTTGAACAGGGCGTGGTCACGGGCGTGGTGGTACAACACGAGGGGCGCCGTGTGCGGGTACTGGCGCGTGGCGGTGTGGTGTGCGCCATGGGTGGGTTCGCGGCGGGCGCGCTCGCCGCTGGCTACCGGCCCGCCCAGCCAACACCGCACCTGACCATGTCGCCCGCTGCCAACGACGGCGCTGCCCTGCGCCTTGGCCAGGCTGTGTCGGCAGCCCAGGGCGAGGGCCTGGCGGCCAACTTCTTCTGGGCGCCGGTTTCCGAACTGCGCCATGCCAGTGGCGAGCGTGAACGCTTCCCGCACCTGGTCACCGACCGCGCCAAGCCTGGCGTGATCGCGGTAGACCCGACCGGGCGGCGCTTCGTCAACGAGTCGGACTCTTACCACCACTTCGTGCAGACCATGTTCGCCAACGGAATTGCCAGCTGCTGGCTGGTCTGCGATGCCGAGGCCATGAACCGCTACGGCCTGGGCCTGGCGCGGCCTAAACCGGTAAACAACCAGGCGCTGATCGACGCCGGCTACCTGTACCAGGCCGCAACACCAGAGGCCCTGGCCCAGGCCATCGGCGTTGACCCACAGGTGCTTGCGCAAACCCTCGAGCAGTTCAACGCAGATGCCCGCAATGGCATCGACCGCGCGTTCGGCAAAGGCGGCAACAGCTACAACCGCTACATGGGCGACCCGCAACACACCCCTAACCCGTGCCTGGCGCCACTGGCAAGCGGGCCGTTCTACGCCATTCGCATTCACACCGGCGACCTTGGGTCGGCCTGCGGCCTGGTGACCAACGCCGATGCCAATGTACTGAACCGCAGCGGCCAGCCGATTGCCGGGCTGTACGCGGTCGGCAATGACATGAACTCACTGATGAAAGGCACTTACCCCGGCCCCGGCATCACCCTGGGCCCTGCGCTCACCTTCGGCTGGCTCGCTGCCAACCACATCACCGCGCGCCTGCAGGCGCCGGCCACCCAAACGGAGACCTCTGCATGTACTACGAATTGAGAACCTACACCCTCGACCCCCTGAAAATGGCCGACTGGCTGGCCCTGTACCAAAGCCATGCGCTGGAAGTGCAAAGCGAACACCTGGGTAACCTGGTGGGCTTTTTTACCAGCGAGTTTGGCGACGTGAACCAGGTGGTGCACATCTGGGGCTATACCAGCCTCGATGAGCGCATCGCGCGCCGCGCCGCGATGGCAGCAGACCCGCGCTGGGCAGAATTCTCGCGGCGCAACCGCGAACTGGGTGCGGTAGTACGCCTGCAATCGCGACTGATGCGGCCCACCGGCTTTTCGCCGCTGAAGTAAACCGTAAGCGACCTTCTATCAACCCCTGAGCGGAACCCCTGCATGCAACCCCTCGAATGTGACGTACTCGTCATCGGCTCCGGTGCTTCTGGCCTGGCAGCCGCCGTTACCGCTGCGCATCACGGCCTGCGCGTGATCGTTGCGGAAAAAGCCAGCCAGCTGGGCGGCACCAGCGCCTGGTCGGGGGGCTGGCTATGGGTACCGCGCAACCCGCTGGCCATTGCCGAAGGCATCGTCGAAACCGACGATGCCCCAGAACGCTACCTGCGTGCGCAAACCCACACCCACGAGCTGGACCCACGTCAGCGGGCATTCCTGCGCTACGGCCCCGAGATGGTGGCGTTTTTCCAGCAGCACACTGCTGTGCAGTTTCAGTCCGGCAGCCGCATGCCCGACATGCGCGAAGGTGACGGCAGCGCACACGGCGGCCGTTCACTGTGCGCACTGCCCTACGACGGCCGCCTGCTAGGGCCCTGGCTGCACAGGCTGCGCCCACCGCTGGACATCGTCAGCCTGGCCGGCATGGGCATTGCCGGCGGCACCGACATGGCCGCCTTTTTCAATGCCACGCGCTCGTTCAAGGCAGCGTTGCATGTAGGTAAGCGCCTGCTGCGCCACGGGCGCGACCTGCTGCTACACCGACGCGGCCAGCAACTGGTCAATGGCAACGCACTGGTGGCACGCCTGCTGCGCAGCGCCCTGGACCTGGGTGTGACGCTGCTGACCGACAAGCCGGCCAGCCGCCTGTTGGGAGAAGGCCGGGTCAGCGGCGCGCTGTTTGCCGATGGCCAGGCGATTCACGCACGCCGGGGTGTGGTGCTGGCCTGTGGCGGCTTCCCGCACGACCGCCAGCGCATCGCTCAATTGATGGCGCATGCGCCGGATGGCACCCGGCATTACTCTGCCGCGCCCAAAGAAAACAGCGGCGACGGCCTGCGCCTGGGCGAACAGGCCGGTGGCCTGGTAAGCACCGAGCTGGCCCAAGCCGGCGCTTGGGCACCGGTTTCGCGGGTACCACGCAAAGATGGAACCTTCGGCCATTTCCCGCACCTGATCGACCGCGCCAAACCCGGCTTCATTGCCGTGCGCCGCGATGGCCGACGCTTCGTCAACGAAGCCGATTGCTACCATGACTTCATGAACACACTGTTCGCTGCCACGCCGCAAGGCGAGCCGCCTGAAGCCTGGCTGATCTGCGACCACGCGGCGCAGCGCCGCTACGGCATCGGCTGGGCCAAACCGTTTCCCTTCCCTACCCGCTTTTACCAACGCTGTGGCTACCTGCGCAGCGGCGCTACGCTGGCACAGCTGGCGAAGCGTTGCGGGATCGATGCCGGGCAGTTGCAGCGCACTGTGGACGGTTTCAACCACTTTGCGGCACAGGGTGAAGACCCGACCTTCCAGCGCGGCACGTCGGCCTACAACAGGGCCCAGGGTGAACCGCAGCAGGCACCCAACCCGTCGCTTCGGCCGTTGCTGGAGGGGCCGTTTTATGCGGTTAAACTGCTGCCAGGCAGCCTTGGCACCTTCGCCGGCCTGGGCACCGACGCCTCGGCCCGGGTGCTGGACCACGCGGGGCAGCCGATACCCGGGCTGTTTGCGGTGGGTAATGACATGCACAGCGTGATGGGCGGGTATTACCCGAGTGGTGGTATTACCCTTGGCCCGGGGATGACCTTTGGGTATCTGGCCGGTAGAGCGTTAAGTGGCCTGCGTTCACAGTGAACACCGCAAGGGCTGGTTTTCATAAAGGCTGCCCATGCGCCTGCTCTACCTGAACCACCTTGGGCGGCTGTTGCAACAACCCTCGCGGCAACCGGAAGCTTTTGAACGGTTGCTGGGTGATGGGATTGAAGGCTTTTTCAGCATTCAGTCGATAGCGCATCACGCCATCACCGGTCCGGAAGCTCAGGTCTACGCTGGTTGGCGTCCGCCCATTGAGTGAGCCGCGGCTGAGCAAGCGGAACATCGACCACGGCCCGCGGTACTCCAGGCTGCTGCTGTTACCGTTCTGCCTCAGCAAGGTAAGGTTGCTGCGCACCTGCTGCCCCAAAGTATTGGGCCAGACGATCCCGGTGATCTGGCTCGGCCCATGGGTGTAGGAAATCAGCTGACCATCGAGGTCCAGCAGACTGGTGCGCTGGTTAGCGCTGAGCCCCAACGGCTCGATGCTGAACTGCACACTCAACTTGCCGCGCTGGTCAAAGAAGGTTTCGCGGATGCGATCCGCCAGCTCGAGTTGCTCGATCACGTCGGCGCGAATCAAGGATTGCCCGTGCTGAGCGGATTGCAAGGCCTCAAGGTTCTCCTTCAGGAAGACCTCCAGGTATTGATCATGAAACTGCTGCAGCCTCCCTTTCGGCCCGAAGAACGCCTCGAAGTCATCGAGTGAAGCATCGGGTGCCTTCACCATAAAGGGGTAGCGGCCTGCCAGACGTTGCTGGAAGAAACTGTAAACTTCAGCATCCCAACGCCGCTCCAGTTCGCGCAGTGCTTCAACGTTCAGCACCTGGGCGGTCTGGTCGGCGAGCTTTCTGACCTGATGGTTGATGGGCTCCGGCAAGCCTGTGGCAATACGTTGAAGGGTGCCTATCGGGTCATGCCCGGTCATCGCAAAGCGCTGATGCACAGCTTGCAGTGCGGCCTTGCCGCGGTCCGGGCTGTCCTGTACGGCCTTGGCGTAGTCCAGCACGGCCGCAACAGCGCCGAGGGTTTCATCGTAGTAGCTCGGCTTTTCTCCTGTGGCCTGCAGCATCGCGCCCAAGCCTGCAAACGCCCGCTGGATGGCCAAGGCTTGCTGTTGCTCGGGTTTGCGCGTTGCTGAGCGCAGCGTATTCAGTTCACCCGTTATTTCAACACCAGCCGGGGAAGCGAGTGAGGTGTTATCCCTCACCGTATCCAGCAGCCGCTGCAAAGGTGCTGCTGGGCCGGTCAACTGCTGCAGGACCGTGACACCATGGTCCAGATCACGGAAGTCGGCGACGGTGAATGCATTCAAGGCGCGTCGCCAGCTGTCAATGTAATCGGCGCTGTAGAGGTTATGCAGCCGTTCGGTCAACGCATTGCGGTCGACGTCCGAATAGTCGAGTTGGCTGCGCTCGCCCAAGGCCCACTGATCGACCATCGCCATTTCAGCGAACCGCTGGCTGCGCGGCTCGAAGTATTCCCTGAAGCCTTTGGCGGTAAGCATGGCGGCCAGCAGTACCTCCTCCTCCCCATGCCTGGCCCCGGAAGACGGCTGGTACACCACATCGAACGCAGGCCCTACCTGGTGGCGCAGGTCCAGACCGCTGTGCAACTGCTCTTGCGCCTGTTGCTTCAGCCCTGCATAGACCCGCTGTGGCAACGGCAATTTGCGCAATGCCTGCTGCACTTCGCTGACACGCTGGCGGTACTGCGGCAAATCCGTGTCTGCATAGGCCAAGGCGTACTTCAAATGCTGCATGAGGTCACGCTGCAGTTGCCCTTGCCCAGGAAATGCCCGTTGCCAATGACGGGCCATCCAGTCCTCGACCCATTCGGGCCGGCGGCTGTCGCGGTCCTCGATCATCCGGTAAACCCTGAGCGCGGCCATTTGCTGCTCGCTGCCAGAAGGTGCTGCGTTCATGGCATCGATCACACCACTGGCCAACGCCGGCAAGAAACGCCTGGACAACAAGCTCAGGTACGCCTCATCAACCAGGGGGCCAATGTTGCGCCCTTGATACAGACCAAAATCGGCAACACCCAGCCACGCCGCGCGATAGTCGCCAAACACCGCCACCGCATCGCGAATCTGGTCCAGTGGCTCCAGCAGGTTGCGCCCGGTCGGATCAAGCCGCAGATCGACTTCGTGACGGCTGTACTCCTGGCTTTTGGCGAACACACTGGCAGCCTTGGAGCTATTGATATCGAAGTAGCGCTGCCAGCTGGCGATGGCGATACTGAACGCCAGGAGGCCTACGCCAGAACCAATCCACAGCAATTGGCGCTTGCTGCGCGCTACCCGGACGTTGTCGCCCGCCAGGCCGGCCTCCTGATAGATAACCCGCCTGAATGCTTGCTGGATGAAATAGACCAACGCCTTGCCCTGTGCCTTGCCCTCACGCAGGGGAAGTTTCGTCTTGTAGGGCTGTGCCGCTTCACGGACAAATGCATTGCTCATGTCGCCGTGCTGCAGCACTGACGACCAATACACACCACGTACCAACGGTGGCGTGGTGAAACGGTCACTTGCCAAGGCTTCGCGCAGAAATGCCAGCAGTATGGGTCGCAACCCGACCAGTTGGGCTTGCAGTGAGAACAGGCGCCCGCGCGGCGCTGTTTTGCCCAGTACGTCCAGGCGATCGATCACCTGCTCGTTCAATGTGGCGAGAAGCTGTCCGTAGTGCTCGTCATACTCATCCAGCCAGGCATCGAACGCCTCAACTGCATCCAGCTTGAACGTGAATCCCAACAGGCTTTCACGCTTGGCGGCGGGAAGCTTGCCGTAGAACTGATCGAAGCCGTCCAGCAGATCGAATTTGGTCAGTACCACGTACAGTGGCAGGCGCGACCCCAGCTGGGTGCTGACTTCGTACAGGCGTGTGCGCAACCCATGGGCCAGCGCGACGCGTTGGTCGGGCTTGCCATTCAACAGCGCCGGCAAGTCGACGACCAGCAACACACCATTAAGCGCCCGCTGGCTTCGATTACGCACAAGCCAGCTCAACAAGTGCTCCCACAACCGGGCCTCGGTACCGAGCGTCGCGAAGGGTTCAGACTCGGAGGGGTCGTTGGCGGCCGAACCAGCCGGGGGCTTTTGACTGATGAAGATACCGGGCGGATCAATGATCACGGCATCGTCGCTGACCCACCAACCGACCGGGTAGGCCAGTGCTTCAGCCTGTCGACCCCGTGCCTGGGCCTGGTCGATTCGCGTCAGGGTAAAGCGCTGATCGGTGCGGTCGATGAAGCTGGTTTTACCCGATTTTTCATCGCCCAACACCAGGTACCAGGGCAGCCGGTACAGGGCGCGTCGCCCACCGGCATTGTCGAGGTATCGCTCAAGCCCTTGGCTCAACGCCTTCTCTTGCGCCTGCATGAACGGTAGCGTGCCATCCAGTTCGACGGCGCGTGCCTGCCGGCGTTCTGCTTGCAGGCGGCGTAAGCGCCGGCGCACCACCACAAGCCAGCACAAAAGCGGCACCAGCACGAGTACCAGGCTTGCCACGCTGCGATGAGCCACACTTGCCAGCGGCTGTTGCTCACGCCACATCCATTGCGGGCCAAGCCACCAGATAGCGACCAGCATCAGCAAGGCGCCAAGCCCAAGCAGCAGCGGCAGCGCCAGGCCAATGCGCGTTACCCACGGCAAGCCCCAACGTTTGAGTTGCGTCCATATTTGATTCATCGAGGCTCCTGTTCCTTGTCTTGAACTGCCAGCGCTGGGGATGTCGCGTACTGCTGAAGCCGCTGGAACACTTCTGGCTCCCACGCGCTGGCGGTGGTTTGCTGCATCGTTTGGGCAACGCTGGCGCACAGGTTCTGGGCCAGCCACGACACCCCCCGCGCGGCCAGCAGGTCGGCAGCGATCACGGTGGCGTGGCAGCGCTCACGGGGAGCACGAAAGCCCGCTTGCAGCCCTTGCAGCCTGAGGAGCACCGGCTCTACACCAGTGGTTTCCAGCTGGCTGACCAGCTCCTCGCGCAGGCCGCCAAACTCGTGGGAGGTTGAACTTTGCTCGGAGGGCCCTTGCATGCCTTTGAGCCAGGCCAGGCATTGGTCGTCGACAAACACCGTGCCGTCACTGAAGCACAACTGCTGCAGCGCCGGCATTCGCTGTACAAACCGGGCAGTCGCACAACGGATGGCTTCAGCCACCTCGCCCATCGCCAGCCGTGCGGCAACGGTCGCAGCCAGAAAGCTGCCACGAATCCAGTAGGGGCAAGCCGTCACGCTTTTTTCAATACGCTGAAGCAGTGCAGGGTCAAATGCCGTACTGGCAATGGCCTCTTCATAGACCCGCGTGATATCCAGCGGAACCGCCATCAATTCCGTACGGTTGCCCTGCCTGGCCGGGGGAGCAGCCTGAATGTGCGCCCACAACCCAAAACGCCGTAACTGGTAGCCAGTAGCGTCATAAGGGTCCTGCTGGTTGATGAGCTCGGCCATGGCGAGCACAGCCCGCCGTGTCTCACGCTCATTGCCCATCGACAGGTGTGACGCGGGTGTGGCGATGACGTCGGCCAGCGGCGCAGGTTTCACGCTCGCCGCCGGTGGCTTGGGTATCGCACCCTCGCCGACACCGTTGGCGAGCTCTATGTGCTTTCGCAGCAGGCGCCCCAATTCGTCGAGAACAGCTGCCTCCAGCTGTGCCGTGCCCTGTTGCTGCAGGTGGTTGAACGCCGCCTGCGCCGCCGCTGCATGAGTAGGACTAAAGGTGAAACGGTCAAGACGCGGTAGCGCCTCGACCAAGCGGCTGACCACCAGGCCAACCAACTTGCGCTTGCCCAGAAAGCCTTTCGGCCCAGGCTTGGGATGAGCAGTTTCCCAGTAGCACTCGATCATGCCGGCCAACAGCGCCAAGCTGAATCCCCAACGCTGCCAGCAGCCGCTACGCAGCCATGCGGCACTCAGGTGCGCAACAATTCGCAAATGCTTGCATTGCTGGCTCAGGTACTGTCGGGACGCTTCTTCGATGTAGACCCAGTCGATCGAGGCGTCCTGCAGCCCACCCAGCTTGACCATTTCCTGGTCTATGGCCTGGTAGGTTTCGTCCTCGACATCGAACAGCCCGGCAGGCACCGCTGGATCAATCGGTGCGAGCAGCCGAGCGACTTCGGCCGCGGATACCTGCGCTACCACCGGCATGTGCTTCGCGCCTGGCTGATCAGCGGATCCAGGCCTTGAGCATCGAAGGTCAGCCCGTCGACCTCGCCGTGCTCACTCACAACCTCGATACGCTGGGCACCGATCAGCTTCCTGATCTGCTCGATGGCTGGCAGGCCCCGCCCGGCATCGAGCACCTGCCCGTTCTCCATCACCTGCCAGGACGTCTCACGGGTAGACCAGCCCTCCCCGGTCAGCCGTACCTTGACCCAACTTGCATCGATCGGGCGCCTGGCAATCAGCTGTAGCCGGGAGATGGCCTGGATGCAACTGATCGCCATGTAGGTACGTTCATCACCCGATGCAATGGCGGGTGCCGAAATCACGAGCGCTGGTGCGCCTGGGCTGTCCTGCGTCTGGCTGCCGATGCGAAACGTCAGGTCATCCGGTGCCCGTGCAGCTTCATTTGCCATCACGCGCAACACACTGGGGGCCTGCTGCTCCGGTGCTGACCACTGTCGCTTTGGTGTGTACGCAGGCGTGCCCGCGGCCTGATCGAAACAGGCCAGTCGCTCGACGTTGGACACAATCCGGGGGCAGTCCCGCGTGGGCCCCGCCAGCACCGATTGCAGACAAAACAGCAACGAGAGACCAGCGCCATATGCACAGCGGTTAATCATCCTGAACTTACTCTCTGAAATAGTACAAACGGCCTATATTACGGCGCGAAATTTCCTACAAAAAAATGCCAATGCACATATGCGCATGCCGCCAACTCGAACACATCCAGCGGAAGCCTAGTACAGAGTTCCGAATGCACACAAACAAATATTTACTTACATCTTCACGCTCGACCACCGGACACTTTTCCATGCATGGTTTTTATAGAAGGCGGGCAGCCAGCCCGACCAATTAAACATATGCAGGAAACTTCCTACAAGATCACAACAACATTAAACACAACTTGATTCTAAATCTCCTACAACTCAACAGGGAGTTACGTACTGATGTCTAAAAGCACGGGATCCGTCGCACCTAAAGAACGCGTCAATATCAAGTATGTCCCCGCGACGAGCAATGAGCAGGCTGAGGTGGAGCTGCCCCACAAGATGCTGGTTCTGGGCGACTTTGGCCTGGATGACAGCCGTGCGCTTGAGGACCGCCAGGTCGTGCGCATTGATAAACACACATTCAATAGCGTGTTGAACGACGCCGACGTGAGCCTGGACGTGTCTGTGCCCTCCAGGCTCAGCACCGCCCCGGAAGCCGAGCTGGCGGTCCACCTGCAGTTCAGGTCCATCAACGACTTCGGACCGGACCGGATCGCGCGCCAGGTGCCTGAGCTGAACAAGCTGCTGGAGCTGCGTGAAGCGCTGGTCGCCCTGAAAGGCCCGCTGGGCAACGTCCCCGCCTTCCGCAAGCAACTGCAGCACCTGCTTAACAACGAGCAGACCCGTAAACAACTCGCCCAAGAACTGGACCTGGTGCTTGAAGCACCCGACAAAGACTGAGACAACGGAGCGTCCCCATGCCTAAGCCAAGCAACACCACCATCACCACTGACGCAACGACCGACACGTTGGGCAGTACCTCCTTGCTGGACCAGATCATGGCAGAAACCAAATTGGTACCTGCTCAAGAGGGCTACCAGGTTGCCAGGCAGGGCGTATCTGCGTTCATTGCCGAAATCCTCAAAAGCAATGACCCGGATCAACTGATCAACAAGCACCGGGCCGACCAGATGATTGCCGAAATCGACCGGGTACTCGGCAAACAGATGGATGCCATTCTGCATCAGCCTGAGTTCCAGCAGCTCGAATCATCATGGCGCAGCCTGAAACTTCTGGTCGACCGCACGGACTTCAGGGAAAACATCAAGCTCGAAATCTTGCATGCCAGTAAAGAGGACCTGCTGGACGACTTCGAAAATGCTGCGGACATTACCTGCAGCGGTATCTACAAACATGTTTACACCGCAGGTTACGGCCAATTCGGGGGAGAGCCGGTTGCGGCCATGGTTGGCAACTACAACTTCGGCCCCTCTTCCCCTGATATCAAGCTGCTGAGTTACATGGCCTCCGTTGGCGCCATGTCCCATGCTCCATTTCTTGCCGCACCTGCCCCCGAGTTCTTCAACTTGAGCAGTTTCGAGGAGCTGCCCAACCTCAAGGAAATAAAAGACCTCTTCGCCGGCCCACGGCATGCCAAGTGGCGTGCATTTCGTGAAAGCGAAGACGCCCGCCACGTCGCCTTGGCCGGGCCTCGCTTCATGCTTCGTTCCGCTTACCACCCGCAGGAACAACCGATCCAGAGCTTCAACCACGACGAAGATATCGCCGGGCAGCACGACAACTACCTGTGGGGCAATTCTGCGTTTCTGTTGGCCAGCTGCATCAATGACAGCTTCGCCCGCTACCGCTGGTGCCCGAACATCATCGGCCCACAATCGGGCGGCGCCGTCGAAGACTTACCGGTTCACCTGTACGAATCCCTCGGCCAGTTGCAGGCCAAGATTCCTACCGAGGTGCTGATATCCGACCGCAAGGAATTCGAACTGGCCGAAGAGGGCCTCATCGCCCTGACCATGCGCAAAGACAGCGACAACGCGGCGTTTTTCTCGGCCAACTCGGTGCAAAAGCCCAAGAACTTCCCGAAAACCCCCGAGGGTCTGGAGGCTCAGACCAACTACAAGCTGGGTACCCAGTTGCCCTACCTGTTCATCGTCAACCGGCTGGCTCACTACATCAAGGTGTTACAGCGCGAGCAGATCGGTAGCTGGAAGGAGCGCCGTGACCTTGAGTCCGAGTTGAACAAATGGATCAAGCAGTACGTCGCCGACCAGGAGAATCCATCTGCCGACGTTCGCAGCCGCCGGCCACTGCGAGCCGCCAGAATCGAGGTCTCGGATGTTGCCGGTGACCCAGGCTGGTACCAGGTTTCGCTCGCCGTGCGCCCGCACTTCAAGTACATGGGCGCGAATTTCGAAATCTCCCTGGTCGGTCGGCTCGATACGCAATGAGTGGTCTTTTTGATCGTTTGATGCGGGATCAGGATACCAGCCGGGAACCTTCCCGACGGGAGAGCGCTTCCCACAAGTTCGCCGCCATCAAGTGCCACCTCGAAACGCTGCTGAATGCCCGCCTGGGGTGCTCCCAGAGCAGCCCTGAGCTGGGCCTGCGCGACTTCAACGGGCATGACGTGAACAACGGCGACCTGCTTGTACAGGTGAGCGCGGATATCCGCCGCACCCTACAGCGCTTCGAGCCACGCATACAGATACGCACGCTCAAAGCAGTGCCCGATGCTCATACGCCGCTAGAGCTGCATTTCAGGCTGGATTGCCTGGTCCAGGTCAACAACCACGCAGAGCACCTGCAGCTCGAGCTGATGGTCAACGGGCACAACCGCTACACCCGAGTGAGGTGACCGATGTCACTGAAAGACAGTTTCAGCGAAGAACTGCGTTACCTGCACGAACTCGGCAACGACTTCGCCAAAGACAACCCACAACTTGCCCGGTTGCTTGGCAAAGGTGCCAGCGACCCCGATGTCGAACGCCTGATGGAAGCCTTTGCGTTCCTCACCGCCAAGCTACGGCTGAAGCTGGAAGACGACTTGCCAGAGCTGACCCATCCCATGCTGCAGCTGTTGTGGCCGAACTATTTGCGGCCCCTGCCCAGCGCGACAATCATCCAGTTCAGCCCGGTCAGGCAATCCCTCAGCCAGTCACAGCGCATCCCAAGAGGGTCGCGGCTGTTCTCGAAACGGGTGGACGGTGTGGCCTGCGAGTTTCGCACCTGCACAGCGGTCAACATTCATCCGTTCGAGATCGACACGGTGGGCGCCACCCAGACACTCGACAGTTCCGTGGTCTGCATCGGCCTTCAAACACTGGTCGAGCGGCCGTTGAACAGCCTGGGCTGTACCAGCCTCGACTTTTACCTCAGTGGCGATACCCTCAGCGCGCGCACGCTTTACCTGTGGGTTTCTCAATACCTCAAGCATGTCAGCGTGACCATCAATGGCGAGGTTCGCCGGCTGCCGGCAAACAGCATCGCATTCCCGGGGTTCAGCCCCGACGACGCCTTGCTGCCTTACCCGCAGAACGTCTTTGATGGCTACCGGATCCTGCAGGAATACTTCGCCTTCCCCCAACGTTTCCATTTTTTCAGCGTGACCGGGCTGGAAAAAATCTGGCCAGCTCACTACAGCCAGCAGGTAAGCCTCGAATTTCACTTCACCCGCCAGCTACCCGACACGCTGCGTGTCGGCAGAGCAGATTTCAACCTGTTCTGCGCACCTGCGGTCAACCTGTTCCAGCACAGCGCCGAGCCCATCGACCTGTCCGGCCAGGAGGCCCTTGTTCCACTGAAGCCCAAGGGCACAGAGCCGCACGGCTACGAAATCTTCAGTGTCGACCAGGTCATCAGCACCCGAACGACGACTGACGGGAACACCGGTGAGCAGCTGCGAACCTTCCGCCCCTTCGAGTCGTTCGCCCATGAAATCGAGCAGGTTCAGGGGCGCACAGCGCTGTACTACCGCTGCCAGCTGGAAGAGTCTCTGCGCGGCGATGGCGTCACGCATCGAATCGCCTTCGTCCGCGCCGATGCCAACAGCTACATAGGCGAACTGGAAACCGCGTCCATCGACCTGACCTGCACCAATCGGGACCTGCCGCTGGCGCTGGGCATCGATGACATCAACGTCCTGACCGAACTGACGCCCCCGCTGGCCACCTACACCAATCTCTGTAAGCCCACCCGCCCCTGTCGGCCGGTGCTGGACGGCCAGTTGCAGTGGGCATTGATCTCCAACATGTCGCTCAACTACCTGTCCCTGCTCTCGGTAGAGCCGTTGAAAGCCGTGATCCGCGCCTACGACTTCATGGCCCTGCACGACATCCAGCAGGCCCGCACCACCCGTAAACGCCTGGCCGGCATGCGCGACATTCATACACAGCCCATGGATTGGCTGATCAAGGGGCAGCCCATTCGCGGCCTGCACACCCGTCTAAAACTGGACCAGACCGCCTTCCTCTGCGAAGGCGACTTGTACCTGTTCAGCTGCGTGCTGGCCCACTTCTTCGCCCTGTACGCCAGCATCAACTCCTTCCATCAGCTGGAAGTGATCAACACCACCAATAACGAGCACTACACATGGCCAATACAGACCGGCAAGCAACCGCTGATCTAGCCGACAAGCTGCTCTCGGAGGCGCATCAGTACAACTTCTTCCAGTTGCTGGAGCGGCTACACGGGCTGCATGGCGATGACCTCGAACCCCGTTGGCCAGACGAAGTCACCCGGCGGCGGGTGCGCCTGGCCTGCGACCCACGGCTGAGCTTCCCGGTGTCGGACGTGTACAAAGCCCAGAGGATGCCCGCTGAGCAAGAACGCTACCGCGTCGTTGCCACGTTTCTGGGCTTGCATGGCACCGATTCGCCACTGCCCACCTACTACCTGGAACAGGTGGCCTATGAACATGCGCAGGGCATCGGTGTACGCCCGGCCTTCTTCGACTTTTTCAACCACTACCTGCTCAGCCTGTTGCACCGTATATGGCGCAAGTACCGCTACTACATCCGTTTCCAGCCGGGTGCCAGTGACGGGTTTTCGCAGTATGTGTTTGCCCTGCTGGGGCTTAACGACGCGCAGTTGCGAGGGGACACGGCGCTGCCCTGGAGCCGCCTGCTCAGTTTTGCCGGGGTGATCGCCAGCCGCAGCCGTGCGCCGGGCACTGTGGCCGGCATCATTGCGCACTGCTTCGACCTCAAGCATGTGCAAATCCGCGAGTTCGAGACGCGCTCAGTCATCACCACATCCAGGCAGCTTGTAAGCCTGGGGCGTGCCAACGGGCAGTTGGGCAGCACGTTCATGGTCGGCAGCCGCACGCGCACCCGCAGCAGCAAGTTCACCATCGTGATCAGCGAGCTCGACCAGGCGCAGCTGCGGGACTTGTTGCCCAGCGGCATCAACTTCGGCCGTTTGCGCGCACTGATCGACTTTCTGCTGCGTGACGGTCTGGCCTACGACCTGGAGCTGCGTTTGAAACAGAACGCGTTGTCACCCTTCTGCTTGCACCGCAGCCAGGGCGCTTACCTGGGCTGGACCAGCTTCGTCGATGATCGGCATGGCCAGATCAGCCCGATTGTACGCTTCCGGGGACGTTCATGAATTCAGTGACCTTGAGCATCACCAACCTCGACCAACTGCAGCACGACGTTACTGCCCGGCACCGGTTCGATTGCAAGGGCGGCACCATCGGCAGCGAACGGGCAAGCTGGCGGATCAATGACCGTGCTCAGACCGTTGCGCCCCTGCACTGCGAAATACGCTGGCTCGAAGGCAGCTTCTGCGTGATCGACCACTGCCACCGCACCTACCTTAATGACAGCTCCACCAGCCTGGAAACGCTTGCACCCAGGCGTCTTGTTGAAGGTGACCAGCTTCGCATTGGTGCTTACCGGCTACAGGTTCAGTACGCCCAGGATCAAGCCTGCACACGCTCGCTGGAGGACCTGTTCAACCCGGACCAAAGGGTGCTCGACCGCCTGATAGCCGAAGAGCCTGCCACCCCTTGGCCAAAAAATCCTTCTGCCCCTCAACCAGCGGTCGAGATCTGCTCGGTCTTCAAGGCAGCCGTGGGCAATGACCCTCTGGCAGCGCTGGAGGCAGCGGCTGATGCCGAGGCATTCGGAGAATGCCCACTGCAGCGCCTGATTGCAGGAGAACACCCATGACGCGTCATCCACTACTGATCGCGCCGCTGCTGCTTGCGTTGGTCGGGCTCACCGGCTGCACCTCTTTGAGCAGAGCGAGCCAGGTCGTCATGGACCCTTCGTTGCCCATCGGGCCGCCCAAGGATCATGCGACCCAGGTCGCGTTCAGCATCAATGCCAGCCCTACCCTCAACGGCAATCCGAATAGCCTTGACGTAGCGGACGAACAGGAGCCGGCCCTGGAACCCAGCCCCTACGCAGTGACCCTGAGTGCCGGGGACCCCTATGCGCTGACCGAAAAAATCGGGACCCTGTTCGAATACCTGCAGGTGCAATTTCCTGCGATGTCCCCGGTCGAAATGCACGACGAAGACGAAAGCGACCCGGCACGCTCGCCCCTGGAAGAAGGCGCACCTGGCAGCTACGACGACCCTGCCGTGGTGCTGACCTTGCCGCGCACCACGGCCGTTACCTCAGAGCCTGTGGCCACGCCTATCGCCATCAAGATCCTGCAACTGCGCGACGACTCACTGCTGCGCAACACGGTGTACCAGCTGCTGGACCAGGACCCGGCCAAGGCACTGCGCAGTACCTACATCCGTGGTGACGACTACCTGCTGCGCCCTGGCCAGTTCAAGTACATCCCGTTCGAGCCCATCCACGCCGAAACGCGCTTCGTCGCGGTGATTGGCGACTACCGAGGCCATGAAAACGCCACCTGGCGGCAAGTGCTGCGCATTCCGCCGCGCGGCCGCCAGATCATGCTGTCGGTGCTGGTCAACGACACGCACATCCTGCTCAAGGAAGAAGACTGATGGCGCCTCGACACCCTTTGCCCTTACTGCTTACGCACGCTGACACGGAGCGCCCATGAGTTCACGTAACCCCGTCCTCTGGCCCGAAGGCCTGTTCGTCAAACCACAACATTTCCAGCAGGCGGCCAGGGCCAGCGAAGCAGCCCTGAACCAGCGCCTCGCCAGCCTCAATGCAGCCTTCTACGGCTTCAGCGAACTTCAGCTGAACGACGAATACCTGAGCCTGGGCAAGATCGCCATCACCCGGGCGCGGGGCGTCATGCCGGACGGGACGGTGTTCGATATTCCCGCCGACCTGCCTCCACCGCCGCCACTGGAAATCGACGACGACGCCTGTAAAGACAGCGAGGTGTATCTGTGCCTGCCGCTGCGCACCAATGGCGGCCGCGAAGTGAGCTGGCCCGACAATGCCGCCAACTTCCGCTACACCGCCCAGGCACAGGAAATCAAGGATACCCACACCGCTGACGGTGACCTGGTACAGGTAGACCTTGCCGTGCCCAACCTGCAGCTCAGACGCACCACCGAAGACAGCAGCGCCTACACCCGCCTCGCCCTGGCACGTATTCTGGGACGACGCCCCGACGGCAGCGTGCAACTGGACGAAGCGTTCTACCCCACCAGCGTGTCGGTGCGGGCGGTGCCGGCACTGCAACGGTTCCTTGACGAAATCACCAACACGTTGCGCGAGCGGGCGCGCGGCCTTGCCACGCGTATAGGCGCTTCGGGCCAGTCCGGTATCGCCGACATCCGCGACTTCAACCTGCTGCAGGCAATGAACCGTTGGTGGCCGTGTTTCCAGCATCTGGCCAGGCAAGCGCAAACGCACCCCGAGCAGCTGTACCTGTGCATGAGCCAAGCCTGTGGCGAATTCGTCACCTTCACCGACCAGAACAGGCTGCCGCAAGAGTACCCCGCGTACCACCACACTGCGCTGCGCGCCTCGTTCAAGCCCCTGGAAGACACCCTGCGCCGGTCCCTGAGCACCGTGTTGCAGCCACGCGCTGTTTCACTGCCGCTGGAAAGCGAACAATTCGGCGTGATAACGACTACGCTACAAGACCGTCGGCTGATCGACGAAGCCGACTTCATCCTCGCCGTGCGCGCCGACCTGCCACCGCAAACGTTGCGCCAGATGTTCATCCAGAAAGCCAAGATCACCTCGCTTGAGTCACTGAGCAACCTGGTGCCGCTGCAACTGCCGGGTATCCCTCTGTTGCCATTACCGGTGGCGCCACGCGACCTGCCCTTCCATGCGGGCTTCAGTTACTTCGAGCTCGACCGGCGCGACCCCGCCTGGGCATGCATGGCCAAGGCGAATGGCTTCGGCATCCATATTGCGGGCGATTTCCCAGGGCTTGAACTGCAGTTCTGGGCGATCAGGAGTGAGTGAAATGGGAGAAGACAATAAAACGCCCATCGATGACAAAAACGCTGAAGTCAGCCCGCTTGATCCAACCCTTAAAAAGCCGGCATCCAGCGCCCAGGCCACGGCAACCAATGCGCAAGCATCCACGGCAACCCCTGAACCAGAGCCCGCCTCGGAAGGCTACCCCGCCGACCCGGAATTTCAGCTGCGGGGCGGCTTCGCCAACCTGATGCTGGATGCCGCGTCACCGTTGTTCGGCTTGGTCATACGCCTGCGCACGCTGGACGAACTGCCAAACATCAAGGATGTGCACCAGCAAGTACGTAACCAGATCGACAACATTCAGGAAGAAATGCGCCAGCACGGTTACGAGCCCGCTCAGTTGCTGGCGTATTCCTACGGCCTGTGCCTGTTCATAGACGAGGCCGTCATGGAACGATCCTGGGGCAAGAGCAGTTGCTGGAGCCAGGAGCCACTGCTGAGCATCTTCCACGACGAAACCTGGGGCGGGGAAAAAATCTTCACCGTGATTACCCGCCTGATGCAGGAGCCCACGCGTTATCAGGACGTACTGGAGTTCATGTACTACGCCCTGTGCCTTGGGCTGAAAGGCAAGTATGCGCTCGCGCCAAAAGGCGAAGAAACACTCAACGCACTGATTCACCAACTGCACGAAATCATCCGCGAACTGCGCGGCCCCACGCCAGAAGAAGTCTGCGACCCCTACACCAACGTGGCTCCACGCAATTTCCGCATGAACCGGCAGTGGCCCTGGTGGAGTCCTTTGGTGATCTCGGCCATCGCCATGGCGGTGGCTTACGGCATCTACAGCTATCGCCTGCACCTGATTACCACCGAGGTACTGGAGTCGCTCAACGGCATCTTGCAGCATTAAGCCGCGGTTATCCAGGCCAACAGAATTCAACGAATTGATGAGGCTTCGGCCTTGTTGAAAAGCCCATCGTTTCCGATGGCCACGCCACTGTTGTGCGCGTGTCAATCCACATGGACGCAGGAGAAACTGCCATGCCAACACCCGCTTACATCGCCATCGAAGGCAAGACCCAAGGCAACATCACCAAAGGCGCCTTCACCGCCGACTCAGTCGGCAACATCTACGTAGAAGGTCACGAAGACCAGATCCTGGTGCAGGAAGTCAATCACCGCATCACCGTGCCCACAGATCCGCAAAGCGGGCAGCCGGCCGGCCAACGGGTACACGGGCCGTTGATTTTCACCTGCGCCCTGAACAAGGCGGTACCGCTGCTTTACAGCGCGCTGTCCAGCGGAGAAATGCTGCCCAATGTCGAGCTCAGCTGGTATCGGACCTCGGTTGAAGGCACCCAGGAACGCTTTTTTACGACCAAGCTGATCGACGCTGTGATCATCGATATCGACCTCGAAATGCCACACGTGCAGGACAAGGACAACAGCGACTTCACCCAGTTCTTCAAAGTCTCGATGGCCTACCGCGGCATTGAGTGGGAGCACATTACGGCAAGTACCGCAGGTGCAGACGACTGGCGCAAGCCCAAAGAAACAGCTGTGTGATCTAGCTGCGGAGCCGGGCAGGCTTGCCTGCCCGGACTTCTGATACTTCAGACGGCGGACAAGGACTGCTTATGCCTACCCAATCTGATTTGCGATACAGCTTCCAGCCCGTGGTCGGAAAAACTGAATTCGAAGTGGTGTCGTTCGAGCTCAAGGAGGAACTCAGCCAACCGTTCAAGTTGACCCTGAAACTCATCAGCTTCGAACACGATGTCGACTTCGGCCACCTGCTCGACAAGCCCGTGCTGTTCACCATCTGCGATGGTGAACGCCCCGTCCGCTACGTGCACGGCCTGGTCAGCAGTTTCAGCCAGGGCGAGAGCGGCTTCCACCGCACTTACTATCACGCATTGGTCGAGCCGCAACTGGCCCGCGCCAGACTGCGCTCGAACTGGCGCATCTTCCAGCACAAGACCGCGCCGCAAATTCTCGAACTGATGCTGAAACGACAAGGCATCACCCAGTATCAATTCGGAACTGGCTTCAACTATCACCCGCGGGAATTCTGCGTACAGGCCGGCGAAACCGATCTCGACTTTTTTGCGCGCATCGCTGCTGAAGAAGGTTTGGTCTATCGGTTCGAGCACACTGAAAAGCATCACAAGCTGATCATCACCGACCGACTGCTGACATTGGGGCACATCGAGTGCAACGCAGCTAAAGCAAAGATCATCGATGAAGGGTTTGTCGATGGCGATGAATCAACCAAACCCTACACAGTGCTGTACCACGCCAACAGAGGCGGCGACCAGCCCCAACCCTGCCTGCGGCGCTTGCGCTACAGCGAACAGGTGCGTCCCGCACGGCAGGTTCAACGCGACTACACCTTCACCCACCCCGCCTACCGCCAGGAACACAGGGCCTCAGGCCCCTATCTGAAGCACCAGTCCGCCGACTATGAGTGCTTCGACTACCCAGGCCGCTACAAACGCGATGCCGTTGGCAAGCCGTTCACCGAAAACCGCATCACCGCCTTGCGCCACGACGTGCGCATTGCCGAGGTGCAAGGCGACGATATACGCCTGCAACCGGGCCTGAGCTTCACCCTGACCGGCCACCCGCGCGAAGACCTGAATGTGCACTGGCGAGTGAGCACAGTCAGCCACGAAGGCAGCCAGTTCACCAGCCTGCAGGAAGAAGCTGCCGGGGCTGACCAGAGCACACGATACGAGCAAAAGGCGGTACTGGTGCCGGGCAGAACCGAGTGGCGCCCGGCACCGTTGCCCAAACCACGCGTTGACGGCCCGCACATGGCCACTGTGGTCGGGCCACCCGGTGAAGAGATCTACTGCGACGAATGGGGCCGGGTCAAGGTCAGCTTCCCCTGGGACCGCGAAAGCCAGGACAACGAATTCAGTTCCTGCTGGATTCGGGTATCCCAGGGCTGGGCCGGCGGCAGCTGGGGCTCGATGGCCATCCCGCGCATCGGCCAGGACGTGATCATCCATTACGTCAATGGCGACCCCGATCAGCCGATGATCACCGGCCGTACCTACTGCGGCAACCAGCTGCCGCCGTATGACCTTCCCCGCCACAAGACCCGCATGACCATCAAGAGCCAGACCCACAAGGGCGATGGCTCCAATGAGCTGCGCTTTGAGGACGAACTGGGTCAGGAGGAAGTGTTCATTCATGCCCAGAAGGACCAGAACAATGTGGTCAGGCACGATGAGAATACGCAGGTAGGCAATGACCGCAAAGAACAGGTCAATAACGACGAATCAATCCTGATCGGCCACGACCGTAATGAAACGGTTGGCAACGATGAGCACGTCACCATCGGGCATGACGCCACGCTCGACATCGGTCAAAACCACACAATCAAGATCGCCAAGGATCGTGTGGAAACCATCGGCAATCACCGCCACGACCAGATCACAGCCAATCACCACACCCGCATTGGCGGCAACCTTGAGCAGCAGGTCGAAGGGCATGCCGAGCTTGAAGCCCGAGGGGAAATCCGCAGACGTACTCGCCGTTATGAACTTCGAGCATCGGAAGCAGTGGTCATCCAAGGCCCTGGGGGCTCCATTCGAATCGATGAAACCGGCATCACACTGGACAGCCCGACGATTCGCATCACCGGCCAGATGCTCAAGTCGGCAGATGGGGCAAGCAACCTCTTTTCCATCAGCGGCGCGCCGGTCAATGGGAAGCCCCTGGAGCGCCAGTGCGGACGCCGGCCCGATGGCACCTGCACTTTGCCCGACTGCCGCTGCATCAGAGGGCCAGGCCAATGAAAACAGCCCTTTCAAATGCGCGGCCAGACGAGCACTTCGCAAATAACGCTCGGTTCATGTTGCTGTTGACCCGCGTGCTCGAGCACTGGGCCTACCGACCAATACCTCAAGAGGGCGAACGGGTCCCGGCCTATGCCCCTTCGGTACTCGAGCTCATCAATGAAATCAGCCGAAATACCCAGCACGCCTGGCTGTGGAGGCGCAGCACCCTGGACGACCGTCACGACTTTGGACCATTGCTGGTAGACGTGTCAGAAGCGCCCGAACTGCTTGCCCATGCAATATCGACCTGGATGCCCATTGGCGGTGCCTTCGCGCTGGATGCCGAGATCGGCCTTGCCCCGTTGGCAGACCACTTCACCAGCCTTGTGCAGATCGCGCTTCCAGACCAGGGGCTGGCCACTTACCAATTCAAACCTGACCACCTTGCGGCCTGGCTGGATGCACTGGATGAAGACCATGCAGCCACGTGGCTTGGCCCTGTGACGTCGCTGGCCTGGCGAATCAACTGGGGGCCGGTGCACGCGTGGAAAAAGCTCGAGCGCAGCCCGACCACTGCCCGCTCTTATCAGGAATCTGCATTACCCCTTCGCCAGCTTGAACTTGAGCGGCTGCAAGCAGGCATGCACGAGCACTTCGTGCTCACGTTGGCGCATGAGGTGTTAGCACTGCCACAACACGCCACCCACACATTGGCCGACATCCGGCAATGGATCGAACGCCTGCTGCCGCAACTGAAAGCCCTCAACTTTGGCGATGAGGAAGTCACTGGGGAATTCATCAGGCTGGTTGCCAGGCACAGGTGGCTCATGACCGATGACCACGCGGGGAAGATCTACACCAACCTTGAGGAGTCACCCCAAGGCCGCCTCCGCGAGCTGCACGCACTGATCGAAAGCAAGGAACCCACCCATGAATGACGCCAGTGTCAGCAGTGCCACCTCCGGCCCTGCCTGCAGCGCACGCATCCCCATCCTGCCGGTGCGCTATGCCATCGTGCCACGCACCGGCGACACACCCGCCTGCCGCTATGCCAGTGCGGGTTTCAATTTGGAACAAAGCTTCCCTCCGCTGCAACACTCTGCCTACACCCTGCGCGCTTTGCGCCCGGGTTATGTCTACGTGTTCATGAAAGGTCCGAAGGGCGAAAAGCTGGTCATCCATGAGTACGTTGGCGCGGGTCTTTACAAGGAACTGAGTTACAAAGGGCTGGAAAACTACCACCTGCGTGATCGCTATCTCTCCAGCCGCAGCATGGGCTGGGTGTGGGCCGATACCTGCCCCGATACCGCCAGGCAAGTGTGGATCGGCTACAGCCCCCACCTGTGGACCAACGCCGTGACCGCCCGCATCACCGGTTCATCAGCCCTGCGCAAACGGCATATGCGCCAGCTGGACATGGCCGAACTGATCGCCAGCAACCAGGCGCCATCCACCCAGCCCCATGTGTTGCCGGTCAGTGCCCTGCAAACCTGGGTCGAAGACTTCAAGCCAACCGAACGGCGCATGCCGCTGACCTGGAGCAGCGACCCGATCACCGAAACCTTGCCTATCGGCAACCTGGTCGCCGTGGCGCGTCACTACCCCTGGACCCAACCGAAGGTACCGGTGGTAGTAGCACTCGCCGACGCCGAAGGCATGGCCCTGGACCTGAGCCTGTCGGTCTCGGCCTACCAGCATCAAATGCGCGACCTGATGCCCGCCGAACAACTGGCACACACAAAACCCGCGCAACCTCCCGAGCAGGAACCCGTGCCGGCGTGCTACCGCCTGGATGCCGCGCAACTGAGCGTGCACAGCCGCGATTTTCACCATCGCAACCTGGTGGGCATGCTGCTGAACAAGACGCTGGAAAGCATGTACCCGGCCGATGCGCCTTCACCGGAACTGGCCGCGTTCAGGCTGGGCACGGAGCGGCGTGGGCCTGCGCTGTCTGCGGCCGAGTCACATTTCCAGGCCCTCACCCATGAGGATTACTCCCCCAGCGGCGCGCGCCTGGCAAAGCGCATCGATATCGCCAAATACCGGCGTTTACTTGCCGAACGCGACGAGCTCGAACGGCGTATGGCAGTCCTGCGCAACCTGGCGTTGCAAGCCAGCAATGATCATGACGCCTGGCTGGCCACTGCCGAATCGCAACATATCGACAACCCCCACAGCCTGGCCGCCGCCCTGGCGTGTTACGACCGCGACGAGCGCACCTCCGCCCGCGGCCTGGAAATCTCGCTGGCTTTGCTGATTCACCCGATGGGCCAACCGACACCCGGCACCGAAGAGCATGACCGACGCTTCAAACGCCTGGAGCAATGGTTGGACCAGCACGACAGCCCGCTTTACACCGCCTTGGCGCCGTTCAATCCGTTCAAGGACAAGGCGGATTCGACCGGCTCTTTGTTCGGTGCCAGCGACAACGTGATCGAAGGATTGGTGGGTCGCTTCCCGGCCATGGCCGACATCACCGACCTTACCGCCCAGGCGGTCAATACCGTAGTGCTCAAGCGCCTGCGCGGGCAAACCCGCTGGGATGCCAGTCATGGCCTGCGTCAGCAGGTGCTGTTGGCGGCGCGGGAGGCGAATGCCGAGAAGGCGTTGGGGCTGTTGGCAGCGCGCTATCGAATCAGCGAACAGGCCATCACGGAAAATCCATTCAGCCAGGAGGCACAGAAGTATTTGAAGAGCGGCATGGCGCAGGTTGAGGAAATGAAACAACTGCGCATCTCGGGTAGCCGGACAATATCGATAGAACTGACCACCACTGCGCGAGTGAAGCCCAACTTTCTCGGGTTGCTCACCTCGGGCGGCGGGGGTGGTTTGAATGCGGGGATGCTGTGGTTCAACATCTTATCGCTGAAGACGGCCTATAACAGCCTGCAGAAGAACGATGCACCGGAATACACCTTGGGCTTTGCTTCATCGATTTTTGGGGTGATCGGTGCAGCGGCGGCGACGATGGTCAGCGTGCGAGCAACGCAGAAGGCCGTGATGTTGAGATTGAGTCCGACCGCACCAGGCATGGCCTTTGGTAACGGGATTGTCAAGTTCTTGAGTAGCAATCTATTTGCGCGTTTAGCAGGTTACCCAGCGATAGCATTTAGCCTGTCTTCTGACTTCGCCAAGATGAGGCGCCAGAGAGCGAACGGCAATCTGGCAGCTGCCGGATACACGATGACTGGTGGCTTAACTATGGCTATTGGTTCTGCTGTCGTCCTTGAAGCCGGACTTGCCGTTGCGGGTGCTACATCGGTTGTGCCGTTTGCCGGATGGGCCGCAGCTGCCCTTGTCCTCGTAGGCGTAGCCATCGTTGCAGGAGGCCTCTATCTACACGCAAAGGCACATGAGCACCTTCATAGCCCAATTGAGCTGTGGGCAGCACGCACCGTCTTCGGCAATCGTATTAATGATGGAGAGTCGCACCCTGGCATCACCTTGGATTTTGAAAATAAACTTCCTGCCTTCGCCTCGCTACAAACTGAAATCAAAGCCTGGCACAACGAGCATTACGGACCAAAACTACTAACGGCCGAACAGGCCCTGTCACTCGGCATAACTAAAGTTGACACTAAATGGCATCGGAACGATCACTGGTCTCCGCCCAACTGGATTGCCATCACCCATAACGAAGTACCCACACCTCAACCAACCGTTGAGTTCGCGGTGCTGCTGCCTGGCTTTGTACTCGGGATAAGCGAGTGGTCAGGAAGCTTGAGCACGCTCCGTGACGTTCAAGGAATGGACGTATTCCCAATCGCCCCGACCGGCCACATCGTAGGTGCTGGTTTGGTTCTGCATTTCGAGAACACGCTAGCCAACCAAAATAACATCTCACTGCATCTCGCTTACAGCGCCAATCAAGGGTTAGACGAAGACAATGAGACCCATACAATTTTTCGTCTGGAGCGCTGATCATGACAACCACCTGGATATTTAGCCCAACCTCAGACTCCCGAACTAAGCCGGCCATTGGCGGGCAGCTTCTAAGCTTATACGGAGACACTTTATGCCTGCGAAACCCATGGGTAACAGATTCCGTATTCATGGGAAAACTGTACTGCGCATTGATAATAGTATTGATAATTTTCCTCTACCCTGACTTGCTATCCAACGAAGCTTGGGAACCATACACTTTCAGCCCAATTTTGCTCATTGGAACGGCAACAGGCCCTTTCATTTTCCTTCCATTTCTAATTTACCGAATATATTTCATTAAACACTTATCAAGTTTCTGCCTCAATCGCTCAACTCAAAAAATCTACTACCGACGCTTGAGCAAGGTATTAGTCTTTGAGTGGAGCAACACCGGAGGTGGTATTTTCAAGCGTACCGAATACGGCGGTTCATCATTCAGCACCGGTTACGCCCTCGCATTCGCCCCTCGCCGGGAGGATGGCAGCCTCCACCAAAAAGACTGTCTCTGGGTCGACAGCAACGAACCCACCGAACCCGGCGTCAAACACGTCGCTGAAGTCTGGGAATACCTTCGCCATTTCATGGATCACGGCCCGGACAATCTGCCCCCGCCCGGCGAACCCAACTGGTGGCACAAACCGCTGCACGCCATCTGCCTGACGCCGGCAGAAGCCTGGCAACACTACGCGCCCTGGCGAACAGGCGAGCCCGGTGAAATGCAGGGCAAAAAGAACTGGCAACTGCCGTTCTGGGCCGTGCTGTTCCCCTACAACCTCACCGTTGCCATCTGCTGGTACTTCATCTGCAAACTTTTCAACGTCCGAGCAGCACCACCGCCCCCAGCAGCCTTCGAAGAACCCCCCGTTCAACTCCGCAAAAGGAAGCGCAAATGAAACCCATCGTACTGGTAGGCCATCGCCATAGCTGCCCGCTCCATGGCGAAGGCACTGCGGAAACCGGCGCAAGCGCAACATTCGTGGATGGCAGGGCCGTCGCACGCGTGGGCGACCGCATCAGTTGTGGCGCAGTCATCGAAACCGGCGCTGCATGCACGATTATCGAGGGCCAACCCGCAGCGAGGGAGGGAGACACTACCAGCCACGGAGGGGCTCTGATCGAGGGGGACCAGGGTTGGCTCATTGATTGAAAGCAAATACCGGCACTGAGCCGAATGCGGTAAACCCCAGCGTTAAAACCAAACCTCTCCCTCGGTTTTGAAGCCGGTCAATCAATTGATTGGGCCGTTCTTCGGTCCAAATAACGAGGATGCGCTCACAGGCACAGTACCCCATGGTAATTGACGATATTATAATAGCCTCCAGCGTGGGAATATTCTTACACAGGGCACTTAGAACTAAACAGCCCACGCTCAACACAGCCCCATGGGTTATCAAGAAAAATCCATCAAATTATTTCACCGCTTGCATTTACGCCCGACAACCACTAACACTTATCTCATCGCCCGATGGAGATAAGCCATGTCCCGCCTCGCCGAATTCCGTGCCCTCGAACGACTGCTTACGGCAAAGCCCGAACTTTCCTTCATTAAAATCGACCCCAACCTCATCCGTGACTTCGAATTTGAAAGCAAACTTCACATGCTGCTTGCCGAATATCAATTCAATCTGTCCCATGTCCTGGCCATCATCGAGAGCGAATGCACGACCAACATTGACGAGGTCTATCAGCAATGCCGTCCTGTCGCACCGCCCCGACTTTATAGAGCCCGGCAAAGCAAATACTATATAAACCCACACACAGGGCAGGAAGTTGAAGCAAAGAGCACCCTGCACAAAACCGTGCGGTTGTGGATTCAGCAGTACGGCCGGGAGGAGGTCGAAAGCTGGGCAACTGCATGGTCTGTGAACACGCCCAAATCTGCCCAGTAGCCCCCCTGACCCTGCCAGGCACGACCACCACAGCCTGTCCTTCCCTTCTGGACCTGCGCCCCATCAGGCAACCAGGTTGAAAGCCTTCTACCCTTTATTGGCGTGAATCCCTGCCGCGCCCGCAAGCCAACGCAACCGTTCGGTAACCGAACAGTAGCCCGTCTCTTGAATTGACGCTGCCGCCTTCACTGCTCACCATGCACCGGCCTTGCGTGCCCGTCCTGCCTGGGAGCCGGTCACGTACCCGTAGCACCGCAGCTGAATACAATTTCAAGAAACGAGCAGTCTATGAACCACACCAAGACCACCCCCGCCGCGCCCCGGATGCATCAGGGTTCGATTGGCGACAAGCTTCGCGGCGCCTTCGGCGTCGGCAAGACCCGCTGGGGCATGCTCGCCCTGGTGTTCTTCGCCACCACCCTGAACTACATCGACCGCGCCGCCCTTGGCATCATGCAGCCCGTGCTGGCCAAGGAGATGAGCTGGACGGCGATGGACTACGCCAACATCAACTTCTGGTTCCAGGTTGGCTATGCCATCGGCTTTCTGCTGCAGGGCCGGCTGATCGACAAGGTTGGCGTAAAACGCGCCTTCTTCTTCGCCGTGCTGCTGTGGAGCCTGGCCACCGGCGCCCATGGCCTGGCCACTTCAGCAGCCGGCTTCATGGTCTGCCGGTTCATCCTGGGCCTGACCGAGGCCGCCAACTACCCGGCCTGCGTGAAGACCGTGCGGTTGTGGTTCCCGGCGGGTGAGCGGGCGATCGCTACCGGCCTGTTCAACGCCGGCACCAACGTCGGCGCCATGGTCACGCCGGCCCTGCTGCCGCTGATCCTCGCTGTGTGGGGCTGGCAGGCCGCGTTTATTGCCATGGGCTGCCTGGGCCTGGTGTGGGTGGTGCTGTGGGTGTTGAAGTACTACAACCCTGAAGACCATCCCAGCGTGCGCCAGAGCGAGGTGCAGTACATCCAGCAGGATGACGAGCCAGAGCCGACCCGCGTGCCGTTCAGCCGTATTCTGCGCCTGCGCGGCACCTGGGCTTTTGCGGTGGCCTATGCGATTACGGCGCCGGTGTTCTGGTTCTACCTGTACTGGCTGCCGCCGTTTCTCAACCAGCAATACAGCCTGGGCATCAACGTGACCCAGATGGGCATCCCGCTGATCATCATCTGGCTGACGGCGGACTTCGGCAGCATCGGTGGCGGCATCCTGTCGTCCTGGCTGATTGGCCGAGGCGTGCGGGCCACCACCGCGCGACTGGTGTCGATGCTGATCTTTGCCTGCACCATGGTCAGCGTCGTCTTTGCCGCCAACGCCAGTGGCCTGTGGGTCGCCGTGGCGGCCATCTCGCTGGCGGTAGGCGCGCATCAGGCGTGGACAGCGAATATCTGGAGCTTGGTGATGGACTACACACCCAAGCACCTGGTGAGCACGGTATTCGGCTTCGGCAGCATGTGCGCGGCGATTGGCGGGATGTTCATGACGCAGATCGTCGGCAGCGTGCTGACCGCCACCAACAACAACTATGCCGTGTTGTTCACGATGATCCCGGCCATGTATTTCCTGGCGCTGGTGTGGATGTACTTCATGGCACCACGCAAGGTCGAGAGCGCCTGAGGGCGCTAGCCACTTACCTCTACGGGGCCCTTGCGGGCCCTTTTTTTTCGGTGATCACACGGAGAATGGCACCGGCTCCGCCGGTGTTCGCGGGGCAAGCCCGCTCCCACAGTGACCGCGCTAGCTCTCGGGTGTTGTGCAAGACAGTTGTCACCACAGGTACTGCATATGCCTGAAGCCTGCGCGATTACCTGTGGGAGCGGGTTTACCCGCGAAGAATCCAACACGGTGAATGGCACCGGCTCCGCCGGAGTTCGCGGGGCAAGCCCGCTCCCACAGTGATCGCGCTAGCTCTCGGGTGTTGCGCAATACAGTTGTCACCACAGGTACTGCATAAGCCTGAAGCCTGCGCGATTACCTGTGGGAGCGGGTTTACCCGCGAAGAATCCAACACGGTGAATGGCACCGGCTCCGCCGGTGTTCGCGGGTAAGCCCGGTCCCCCTGTGATCGTGCAAACTTCATCGTGTGAGCAAGACGGTTGCTCCCGCAAAGCCACATTGCCGGTCGAATCAGGCTGTGGCCAATACCGCCATGGCTTTCTCCAGCGCCATACGCGCGCGCTGTTCGCCGCTGATGCCCTGCTCAAGCAACTGCCGAGTGGGGATTTCCAGGCTTAGCGGCACGGTTGGCGGCAAGCCGCGCAGCAAGCTGACCAGGTCGGCATCGCCGTCACCAGGGAAGCGCCGCTCGTTACGCGCCTGGCGCAGGATTTCGTCCATGTCGGCCGGTACCGGGCCGGCGACGTCGCACAGCTGGGCGTAGCGCATGCGCTGCGGCGCCAGTTGTGCCAGGTCGTCCAGCGAAGACCGGGAGCGATTGAAGTGGAAGGCATCCACCAGTACGCAGCCATTGCTGCGGTCGGCGTTGGCCACCACCCGCATGGCCTGGCTCAGGTCGCGCACATCAGTCCAGGGCATGAACTCCAGATGCGGGTAAATGCCATACCCCGCTGCCAGGTCACACAACGCGGCAAAGCGCTCGGTCAGACGGGCTTCATCCGGGTCGTTGCCAGCCACCAGCAGCTCTGTGCCACCCAGCTCGGCGCCTACCGCCAGAATAGGCTCGAAATCGGCCACGCAGGTTTCGGGCTTCAGGCGCAGTATCTCCAGGTCGAGCACCTTGATACCGGTGTCGCGCAGGCGCGCCTGGGTGTGCCGGCGCAGGTCGGCGTCGGCCACCAGCGGGAAATGCTGCTCCTGTTCGGTGGCCGGCACCAGGCGCAGGCCAACGTGGCTGTAACCGGCGCGGGCAGCTGCCTCGACCATGTCCGGCGGGGACAGTTCGAGGACCGTCAGGGCGGCGAGGGAGAAAATTCGATCAGTCATTGTTCGTCACCAAAAATAAGTCAAGGTCGGCTTAGGCAATCTGCTCGGGCGCACAGGCTCGTCCGCTTTGTGAGGCCTGGCGAATGGCTTCGACCAGCGCCAGGGTGCGGCCAGCGTCGGCAGCGTCGATCAGCGGCGCCTGCTCACCCCGGGCTACCCGCACGAAATGCTGCAACTGCAAGGTCAATGCCTCGCCGCCAGGAATGGTTTCTTCGCTCTGCAGCAGCGGCGTGTGCCAGCCCGCCCCCGCCTCGGCGTAGTGCCAGCGCTTGAGCTGGGGGATGCTGAGCGCCCCTTGGGTGCCGGCCAGCAGGTAGCATGGCTGGCCATCCTGGCGCGGGTACATCGGGCTTTCGCCAGAGTCCAGCTCCCAGCTCCAGGGCGCGGCTACCGCATCGGAGCCGGTGAGGCTGCCCAGCGCACCGTTGGCGAACTGCAAAAGCACCGCCGCGCTGTCTTCGTTGGCAAAACCGCGTACGTCGTTACGGGTGAATGCCTGCACCTGCACCACCTCGCCGCACAGATGGCGCAGCAAGTCGAGGTCATGGATCAGGTTGGTCAGCAAGAAGCCAGCCCCCGGCTCGCGACGCCATGGGGTGTCGAAGTAGCTGTCAGGTTTTTGCAGCTGCCACAGTGCGGTGACGTTGATCAGCCGGCCCAGCTTGCCGTCTGCAATCACCTGGTGCGCCTTGGCGATCAGTGGATTGTGCCGCCGGTGATGGCCAACCAGCACCGGTACACCCCGACTGCGCGATGCCTCTACCAATGCACGGACTTCATCCAGGTGCACACCCACCGGTTTCTCGACCAGCACTGGCACGCCAGCCTCGATGCAATCCAGCGCGGTCGCCACATGCAGGTTGTTCGGGTTGGCAACGATCACTGCCTCGGGGCGCACACGCTCCAGCATCTGTCGGTGGTCGGCAAAACAGGGCACACCCCATTCGGCGGCAAAAACTTCGGCCTGCGGACCGGGGTCGGCTATCGCACACAGTTGGGCTTGCGGCACATTACGCAAGTGCTGGTAGTGCTGGCGGCCCATGATGCCGGCGCCGATCAGGGCAATACGAAGGGGTGCGTTCAACAGCCTGTCCTCTTGTGATTGTTGTTGTGCTGATTCTGAAACCAGATTCCAGAATCAGCACTCGACAATTTAGAACCATGTTCAGTTTTTCAAAAGAACCGGCAGAACAGACTGTGCGGTAATCGACCAGTAATGTGCCTTCAGGCGAATAATTCGCTTGCCCGGCTAGCAGCGGACAGCTCTTGCGCCGCCGCCAGCAACAGTGGCGCCAGTTCTGCCAGGCGGCTTTGCGCCATCCGTGCGCTGGGGCCGGCAATGCTCAATACGCCGATCACCTCGTCAGTTTGCGGGCGACGCACCACCGCCGCCAAGGCCGAGGTCCCGACGGCCGAGGTTTCCTCCACCCAGGCATATCCCAGCTCCCGGGCACGGTGCAGGTAGGCGAGCAGCGCGTCGGTGGAGCGTGGCGCGTTCGGGCCGAACTGTGAAGGGTCGGCAATGCCTTGGCGCAACACCATCTGCAGCGCCTGCTCATCGTCCAGGCTGGCCAGCCAGGCGTGCCCGGAGGCGGTGTAGAACAGCGGCGCATCGCGGCCCATGTCCGGGTCGTAGCGCAGCCCGGAGCGGGCGCCTTGGGACTTGGCGATCCAGGTCTGCCGGGCACCGTCGATCACCCCAAGGCGCACCAGCTCACCGCTGTCCTGGGCCAGGCGGTCGAGAATCGGCTGGATGATGTCGGCGCCGTTGCTGGACAGGTAACGAAACCCAAGCGCCACCAGCTTTGCCGTTAACTGGTAGCGGCTGTTGTCGCGGTTCTGCCGCACATAGCCCAGCCGCACCAGCTCGGTGAGCATGCGGTGGGCTGCGCTCTTGGGAATGTCCAGGCGCTCGGCCAGGGTTTGCAATGGCAGCCCCTGAGGTTCACCGGTAAGGCTTTCTACAAGACTGAAGGCGCGTTCGATCTGACTACCAGCCATGACACAGGTCCCTGAATTTTTTGCGGATTCTAGAAGATGATTCCACATCAGCGGTAGAGGGCGCAGCCAGGACGCGGTGAAATGTCCGGTTATCGCCCAGTAGTTGCCTTACCAAGCGGCTATGCCCTTGCAGGCACAGGCGCTGCGGACAAAAATATGGAACCTTGTTCTAATAACAAAACAGGAACGCCGCAATGCCTTCTGCTGCTCTTGATACCGAATACGATGTACTGGTCATAGGCTCCGGCGCCGCCGGGCTGGCTGCGGCCGTGACGGCTGCGTGGCATGGGCAGAAGGTGATTGTGCTAGAGAAGGAGCCCGTGTTTGGCGGTGCCACCGCCTGGTCTGGCGGCTGGGCATGGGTGCCACGCAACCCCTTGGCACAGCGGGCGGGCATTGTGGAAGACATCGAGCAGCCACGCACCTACCTGCGCAATGAGCTGGGGGCGTATTACAACGCCGAGCGCGTGGATGCCTTCCTCGAGGCCTGCCCGCATATGGTGGCGTTCTTCGAGAAGCACACAGCCCTGCAGTTTGCCGACGGCAACGGTATTCCGGACATGCATGGCGACACGCCAGGTGCCGCCCAGGGCGGGCACCAGGTGATCGCTGCGCCGTACGATGCCCGCCAGGTTGGCGCCTTGCTGCCACGCCTGCGCAAGACCCTTCGCGAAACCTCGTTCATGGGCATGCCGATCATGGCCGGCGCCGACCTTGCCGCCTTCCTCAACATGACCCGGTCGCCCAAGGCCTTGCTGCACGTGTGCAAACGTTTTGGCCGGCACCTGTATCACCTGGCCCGGTATGGCCGGGCGATGCACCTGGTCAATGGTGTGGCGCTGGTGGCGCGCCTGGCCAAGTCGGCACAAGACCTGGGCGTGCACCTGCAGGAATCGGCGCCGGCCAAACGCCTGCTGGTCGAAGATGGCCAGGTGCGAGGGGTGCTGGTGAGCACACCGAAAGGTGATCGGCAGATCCGGGCCAGGGCCGTGGTACTCGCGGCAGGTGGCTTCCCCAACGACAACGTCCGGCGCCGGCAGCTTTTCCCGCGTGATGCCAGCGGCTACGACAACCTCGCCCTGCCGCCACAGGGTTGTTCCGGTGACGGGCTGCGCCTGGGTGAGTCGGCCGGTGGCGTGGTCGCCACCGACCTCAAATCGCCTGTAGCCTGGGCACCGGTTTCGCAAGTGCCGCACCGCGATGGCAGCGTCGGCCACTTCCCGCACATCATCGAGCGCGGCAAGCCCGGCATCATAGGCGTGTTGGCCAACGGCAAGCGTTTTGTCAATGAAGCGCATGGCTATTACGACTATGTGTCTGCCATGGTCGCGGCGGTGCCGCCGGCTGAGGAAGTGTGCTCATGGCTGGTCTGCGACCATCGCTTCTTGCGCCGCTATGGCCTGGGCCATGCCCGCCCGGCACCGCTGCCGGTATGGCCGCATGTGCGCAATGGCTACCTCAAACGTGGCGCCACGCTGGAACAACTTGCCCAGGCCTGTGGGATCGACCCGTCCGGGTTACGCGCCACGGTGGATGACTTCAACACCCATGCCCGCAAAGGCCAGGACCCGGCATTTGGCCGTGGCTCTACACCGTTCAACCGCAAACAGGGCGACCCGCTGTACAAAGGGCCCAACCCTTGTGTAGCGCCCATCGAGCATGGCCCGTTCTATGCGGTGAAGGTGAAGCCTGGCTGCTTTGGCACCTTTGCCGGGCTGCGCACCGATGGCAGTGCCCGCGTGCTGGATGAGGCCGGGCAGCCGATCCCGGGGCTGTATGCGGCGGGTACAGACATGGCCAGCGTGTTTGGTGGCTGGTACCCGTCGGGTGGCATCAACCTGGGCCCGGCGCTTACCTTTGGTTATGTGGCCGGACGGCACATTGCCGGGGTGCAAGGGTACGAGTGAGGTACGCCGAAAGGTTTGCAGCGTTTGCAAGATCGAGCGCCGCGCGGGCGGCGCTCGATCTCACAGGCGCTGAAACTGCTGCGGCGGACATCACTGTCAGCCTGATCTGATTTTTTGTCGCCCGATGCTTGCATCAGGTGGCAGGCATTCCTGCGCTCGAAGTTGTCGGCAATCGCCATCACCCGTTCGGCAATGCCGGGTGCTCTGCGAACCTCAGCCGCTCAACTGGTACCAGGTAGTCTTTAGCTGCGAATACTTGTCGAACGAATGCAGCGACAGGTCGCGCCCGAACCCCGACTGCTTGCCACCGCCGAAGGGCACCGTCACATCCAGCGCATCGACCGTGTTCACCGACACGGTGCCGGCTTTCAACGCCCTCGCTACCCGGTGCACCTGGTTGAAGTCATCGCTCCACACCGATGCCGCCAGCCCATAGATGCTGTCGTTGGCCAGGCGCACCGCTTCTTCTTCCGTGTCGAAGGCGCTGACTGCCAGCACTGGCCCGAACACTTCCTCCTGCGCCAGGCTGATGCGGGCATCCACACCAGCAAAAATGGTCGGCTCGATGTAGTTGTCAGAGCCTTCGATGCTCAGGCGCCGACCGCCACACACCAACCGTGCGCCCTCTTGCCCGGCGCGCGCAATGGCGGCTTCGATGCGGCCGGTTTGTTCGGCATCGACAATGGCACCAGCACGGCTCGCCGGGTCCAGCGGGTTGCCGGGCAACCACTGGCGGGCTTTGGCTTGCAGGCGCTCGACAAATTCGTCATGGATGGAGCGCTGCACGTACAGCCGTGAGTTGGCCGAACACACCTCGCCCTGGTTGAAGAAAATACCGAATGCGGCCTTTTCCGCCGCCAGGTCCAGGTCCTGGCAGTTTTCGAACACCAGGTTGGGGCTCTTGCCGCCGCACTCCAGCCACACCTGCTTGAGGTTGGACTGCGCCGAGTACTGCATGAAGTACTTGCCCACCTGGGTGGAACCGGTGAACACCAGGCAGTCCACATCCGGGTGCAGGCCCAGCGCCTGCCCGGCCTGCTCGCCCAGGCCCGGCACCACGTTCAGCACCCCTTCCGGCACGCCGGCTTCCAGCGCCAGCTGGGCCAGGCGCAGCGCCGAGAATGGTGATTGTTCGGCAGGTTTGAGCACCACGCTGTTGCCAGCTGCCAGCGCCGGAGCAAGCTTCCAGGCGGCCATGTCGAGCGGGAAGTTCCATGGCACCACGGCGGCAACCACGCCGAGTGCTTCCCGGGTGATGGTGACGAGTGCATTGGGCGCAGTGGGTGCCACCTGATCGTAGAGCTTGTCCAGTGCCTCGCCGTACCAGGCAAACACATGGGCCGAGCCCGGCACGTCGATGTTGTAGGCGTCCATCACCGGCTTGCCCATGTTCAGCGAGTCCAGCAACGCCAGTTCTTCGCGATGGGCCATGATCAGCTCGGCCAGGCGCAGCAGCACCTTCTTGCGCTCGCCGGGGGCCATGCGCGGCCAGGGGCCATGTTCGAACGCGCGCCGGGCGCTGGCCACTGCAAGATCGACCTCGGCCTGGCCGCAGGCGGCGACCTGGGCCAGTACGGTGTTGGTGGCGGGGTTGATGGCGGCGAAGGTGTTGCGATCCTGTGCGTCGACGGGTTTGCCATTGATCAGCGCTTTGGATGGCAGGTAGAGGTCAGAGGCACGTTGTTGCCAGCATTCGAGGGTGTACATTTGTACTCCAGGCGACCGCAGTGGCGATCATTTTGCGGAAGTAACAGGTACCGCACAGTCCGCAAGCGCGCCGTGCTCCCCCTTGTGGGAGCGGGCGTGCCCGCGAATCAGGCGACACGGAGGATGGCACCGGCTTGGCCGGTGTTCGCGGGCATGCCCGCTCCCACAGGGGAAACCGGTTGCCCTTGGCAACGGCTTAGAGCTTGCCAACCAACCGAGCGGTGCGGTCCACGGCAATGCGGGTTTTCTCCACCAGCTCATCCAGCTCGCTGTGGTTGGCGATCAGGGCCGGCGCCATGATCATCCGGCCCAAGGTTGAGCGAATGATCACCCCCTCCTCGAAACCAAAGGTGCGGCATTGCCAGGCCAGGTCATTCTCGTTGGCAAAGCGTTTGCGCGTCGGTTTGTGCTCGGCGAATTGCAACGCCGCCACCAAGCCGGCGCCCTGTACCTGGCCAATCAATGGATGGTCGGCGAACACTTCGCGCAGGATGCGCTGCAGGTACGGCCCGGTGTCATCCTTCACCTGGGCCACGATGCCTTCGTCGCGCAGCGCCTTCAGGTTGGCAATCGCCACCGCCGCCGCCACCGGGTGGCCGGAATAGGTCAGGCCGTGGGCAAACACCCCGCCGCGTTCCACCAGTGCCTCGGCAATGCGCTTGCTCAGTACCAGGCCACCCATCGGCACATAGCCGCTGGTCAGACCCTTGGCAATCGACAGGGTGTCGGGCTCGAAGCCGAAGTATTCGTGTGCGAACCACTCCCCGGTGCGGCCAAAGCCGCCAATCACCTCATCGGCGCACAACAGCACATCGTACTGGCGGCAGATGCGCTGGATTTCCGGCCAGTAGCTTTCCGGCGGGAAAATCATGCCGCCTGCGCCCTGGAACGGCTCGGCGATAAAGCCGGCGACATTCTCGGCCCCCAGTTCCAGGATCTTTTCTTCCAGCTGCAAGGCACAGCGGCGGCCGAACTCGGAAGGGGTCAGCTCGCCACCCTCTGCGTACCAGTACGGCTCATCGATGTGCGCAACATCCGGGATCAGCCCGCCCATTTCGTGCATGAACTTCATGCCGCCCAGCGCCGTAGCCGCCAGGGTCGAGCCGTGGTAACCGTTCCAGCGGCCGATCATGACCTTCTTGTTCGGCTGGCCGACCACCTGCCAATAGCGGCGCACCGTGCGGATCAGCACTTCGTTGGCCTCGGAGCCGGAGTTGGTGTAAATGGCGTGGCTGTAGTGCCCGGGCAGCAGGCTGAACAGCAGCTCGGACAGTTCGATCACCGCCGGGTGGGTGGTGTGGAAGAACATGTTGTAGTAGGCCAGCTGGTCCATCTGCGTGGCCGCGGCGACAGTCAGGTCGCGACGGCCATAGCCGAGCTGGGTGCACCACAGGCCAGACATGCCATCCAGGTAGCGCTTGCCCTCGCTGTCCCACAGGTGCAGGCGTTCGCCACCGACGATCACCCGCGGCCCTTCGGCATTCAGCGCTTTCTGGTCGAGGAAGGCATGGATATGGTGCGCGGCATCGGCTGCCTGGTAGTCGCGGGTCTGGCGTTGCGGGGCGAAAGGCGCATTCATTGTTGGTTTTCCTTTGCGGTGGGGTTGCAGGGTGGCTGGCGCTCAGCGCAGCTTGCCCATGTAGCTTTCCAGCGGGTCCTTGCCCAGCACGCCCTGGGCATTGGCCAGCGCGTCGATGAACAGGGAGAACAGCTCGGACTGGGTGCCGATGTCGAGCTTGGCGTAGACGTTCTTGCGGTGCGACTTGATGGTGTCTTCCGACACCCCCAGGCGCTCGGCCAGCGACCTGGTCGAGTGGCCACGCAGGATCAGCTGGGCGATACGGCACTCACGCTCGGTCAGCAGCGAGCTGCCGAAGTTGTTCAGCGCGGCGTGGATGCGTTGTTCGAGGATGTTCTCGAAGCGCCCGGTACGGCTGTCCAGGCCGGCGAAGTGCTTGCTCAGCACCGCCAGCACCCAGGGCGTGATACGCCCGAACAGCTCGCGGGTGTGCGCATCCAGCTTGTCGGTAAACGCCAGCGACACCGCCAGGCTCTGCCCCGGCGCGACCTGCAAGATGTAGTTGAGCTCATCCTCCAGGTGCGAGTGGCGGTAGAACGACTGGTAGTACTCGCTGACCTCGAAATGGTCGGGTGCCACTTCGAACAACCCATAGCACCCCGACGCTACCTGTTCCACACAGGCACCGTAGAACGGGTCGAGCAAGTAAAAGCCAGACAAGTAGCGGCTGACATTGCCCTCGGGCTGCCAGGGTGCCTTGTCGTCCTGCTCGAACAGCGCACAAGGCATGCCGTCGTGCGGGTACAGGTACACCGTGGTCGCCTGGATCGGCCGGATCACGCCAAGTGCGGCAAACAGGTTGGCGGCAAAGCCCGGCCGGCCGATTGCCTCGGTGACCTTGGCCAGGTGCTCGAACCACTGTTCTGAAAGCAATTGATTAGTCACTGTGGGCCTGCCGTTCCTATTCAGTGACACCGCCGCCAGTGCGGTGCGTTGTTGACCAGATACTCCCACGCCACCGCCGCCGCCGAAATCACCCTTTGGGGTGAGCCGGGCAAGGGCTGTTCCCGCTCACCCCAAAGGGTGATTCCGGGTACCTGCAGGGTGTGGGAGCATCAACCCGCCCCAGCGCTGCGAGCCTTCCGCTCGACCTCCTTGCACTTCACCCACCGGTAACGAGCCTGCTCGCGTACTGCGGTGTCCTGCATCCTTTTCCAGGAGTTAGCAATGCATACAACAACAAGTACAGCCCATAGCCCCGCCCATGACACCGCCGCGCACCCCGGCGCCAATACCGGCCGTTTCCGCAAGTCCATGGGGCTGACTGCCCTGGTACTGTTCGGCCTGGCCTACATGGTGCCCCTGGCCGTATTCACCACGTACGGGCTGGTCACCCAGATGACCAAAGGGCACCTGCCCACCGCCTACCTGCTCACCCTTGCCGCCATGCTGCTGACCGCCTACAGCTATGGCCGCATGGTCCAGGCCCACCCCTACTCCGGCTCGGTCTACACCTACACGCGCAAGGCCTTCGGCAGCCATATCGGCTTCATTACCGGCTGGACACTGCTGCTCGACTATATATTCCTGCCGCTGCTCAGCTACCTGCTGATCGGCATCTACATGTCAGAGTACTTTCCGGCCATTCACGCCTGGGTGTGGGTGGCAGGCTCCATTGCCCTGGTCACTTTCCTCAACCTGATCGGCATCGAGTCCATCACCCGGGTGAACTGGATCCTGGTGGTCATGCAACTGGTGTTCATCATTGTGTTTGTCGCCCTGTCCATTCTGAAGCTCAGCGGACAGGCGGAGCCGGTATCGCTGCTGGCGCCCTTCCACCACGAAGGCTTCAGCGCGCCGCTGATCATGACCGGCGCCGCGGTGCTGTGCCTGTCTTTCCTGGGGTTCGACGCCGTCTCGACCATGGCCGAAGAAACGACCAACCCGACCTACCGCATACCGGTGGCGATCCTGGCCGTTTCGCTGATCGGTGGCTTGCTGTTCCTGGTGGTGTCGTACTGCGCGCAGATGGTGTTCCCAGACTGGGGCAGCTTCGTTGACCCGGATTCGGCCTCTGTGGATGTGATGCGCCGTGTCGGCGGCGAACTGCTGGTAACCGCTTTCACTGCCACCTACGTGGCCGGCTGCTTCGCCTCGGCCATGGTGTCCCAGGCCAGCGTGTCACGCGTGCTGTTCGCCATGGGCCGCGACGGCGCATTGCCGCGGGCGTTCGGCCAACTGATGACGAAAAAGCGCGTGCCGGCCACCGCCATCCTGGTGGTCAGCCTGCTGTCGCTGATCGCCTTGGTGATCACCCTCGACACCGTGGCCAACATGATCAGCTTTGGCGCGCTGTTCGCCTTCTCGGCGGTGAACCTGGCGGTGGTCAAGCACTATCTGGTCGACCAGAAACTGCGCGGTGGCCGCAACTACCTGCTATATGGTGCCATTCCTGGTCTGGGCTTTCTCAGCACGCTGTGGCTGTGGAGCAGCCTGACCAGCCTGTCGTTCACTATCGGCCTGTGCTGGATGGGCATGGGCCTGGTGGTGCTGATGGGGCTGACTCGCGCGTTCCGGGTGAAGCTGCCGGAGTTGCAGATGGCGGAGTGACGCAAAACTCGGGGTGATAACTGGTCGTTATCACCCGATCCGCATTAATCATTATTCAGCCCCCCGTTCGCGCCCTACAGTCTCAGCGCAACGACTGTCATTGCCAACGGGAAACGAAATGTCCATCGAACATCGCCTGAACCATATCGCCGGCCAACTCAGCGGCAACGGTGACGTACTGCTGAACAGCGTCGACGCCCGCACCGGTGAGCCGCTGCCATACGCCTTCCACCAGGCGACCGGCGACGAAGTAGAGGCCGCCGTGCAGGCCGCCGAGGCCGCCTACCCGGCTTACCGCAGCACCAGCCCGGCCCAGCGTTCCGCCTTCCTCGACGCCATTGCCAACGAGCTGGACGCACTGGGTGACGATTTCATCCAGCATGTGATGCGCGAAACCGCGCTGCCCGAAGCCCGCATCCATGGCGAACGCAGCCGCACCAGCAACCAACTGCGGCTGTTTGCCGAGGTGGTTCGCCGTGGCGATTTCTACGCCGCACGCATCGACCGTGCCCTGCCCCAGCGTACCCCGCTGCCGCGCCCGGACTTGCGCCAGTACCGAATCGGCGTGGGCCCGGTGGCCGTGTTCGGCGCTAGCAACTTCCCGCTGGCGTTCTCCACCGCTGGCGGTGACACCGCCTCGGCGCTGGCCGCTGGCTGCCCGGTGGTATTCAAGGCACACAGCGGGCACATGCTCACTGCCGCCCATGTGGCTGCCGCCATTGACCGCGCAGTAGCCAGCAGCGGCGTGCCGGCAGGCGTGTTCAACCTGATCTACGGTGCCGGTGTGGGCGAGGCGCTGGTCAAGCACCCGGCCATTCAGGCGGTCGGTTTTACCGGCTCGCTGCGCGGTGGCCGCGCCCTGTGCGACATGGCGGCAGCACGCCCGCAGCCAATTCCGGTGTTTGCCGAAATGAGCAGCATCAACCCGGTGATCGTACTGCCCCAGGCGCTGCAAGCCCGTGGCGAGCAAATAGCCGGCGAACTGGCCGCCTCGGTGGTGATGGGCTGCGGGCAGTTCTGCACCAACCCAGGCCTGGTGGTGGGCATCCGGTCGCCGCAGTTCGAGCATTTCGTGCAAACGCTGGCTGCACGCATGGCCGACCAAGGCCCGCAGACCATGCTCAACGCCGGCACCCTGCGCAGCTACCAGAACGGTGTACAGCACCTGCTGGCGCACCCGGGTATCCAGCACCTGGCCGGGCAGCCACACACCGGCAACCAGGCCCAGCCGCAGCTGTTCAAGGCAGACGTAAGCCTGCTGCTGAACGGCGACCCGCTGCTGCAGGAAGAAGTGTTCGGCCCCACCACCGTAGTGGTGGAGGTCGCCGATGCCAAGCAACTGGCCGAAGCGCTGAACCACCTGCAGGGCCAGCTGACCGCCACCCTGATTGCCGAGCCTGACGACCTGGCGGCCTATGCCTCGCTGGTGCCGCTGCTGGAGCGCAAGGCCGGGCGCCTGCTGCTCAACGGCTACCCGACCGGGGTGGAGGTGTCGGATGCGATGGTGCATGGCGGGCCTTACCCGGCCACCTCCGACGCACGCGGCACCTCGGTCGGTACCTTGGCCGTCGACCGCTTCCTGCGCCCGGTGTGCTTCCAGAACTACCCCGATGCACTGCTGCCGGATGCGTTGAAAAACGGTAACCCGCTGGGGATTGCGCGGTTGCTCGATGGCGTGGACAGCCGCGACGCGGTGTGACACGGCGGATGCTGAGCAGGCACGGTGCAACTTAGCCGTGCCAGGCTTGCAGGCAACGCTGAAACGACGCAATGACCTGGCTGCACTGCCGATCCGCCAGGCAATACAGGTAAGTCTCTGTGTACACCGGGTCGTGCGCAATGCGGATCACCTTCAAGCGCGGGTCGGCAATGTATTCCGCCTCGGACACCGCACCAATGCCGATGCCACGGATCACCGCCTCGCGCAGCGCCTCGCGGCTGCCGATTTCCATGGCGATGCGCGGTGTTACCTGCGCCGCTTCCAGCGCGTTGTCCAGCGCCAGCCGCGTAGTCGAACCCTGCTCACGGCGCAGCAACGGCTGCCCCTGCAGCGCTTGCAGCGGCACCTGATCGTGGCGGGCGAAGGGGTGATCGGCGCGGGCGAACAGGATGACCGGGTGCCTGGCATAACGTTGTGCGACAAACGCCGGGTCATGGTGCAGCCCCGCCAACACACCGATATCGGTCACATAGCCCTGCAGGTCGGCCAGCACTGACGCAGAGTTGCCCACGCGGATGGACACGTCGATCTGTGGGTACGCCTGCCGGTAGCGGTCGACCATTTCGATCACATGAAACGGCCCCACTGCACCGATCTTCAGCTCACCCCGGTTGAGCTGGCCACTGTCGCGCAGCAGGCTGGTCGCCTCGGCTTCGAGCATCGACATCTGCTGGGCAATGGGCAGCAAGGCACGGCCAACTGCGGTCAGCTCGATGCGCCGACCGCGGCGGTGGAACAACTCGACATCAAATTCGCGTTCCAGCCCCTGGATCTGGTTGGTCGCGGTCGGCTGGCTGAGGCCGATGGCCCTGGCCCCAGCGCTGAAGCTGGCGTGCCGGGCCACGGCAAGAAAGGTGCGCAGGCGAGCGGTAGACATCCATAGATCCTTTGAATGGTTGGCTGGCCAAACGCATATTGAATTGATGCTGTGACTGTCACATGACAGCCCTAACGTTGGCGCTACCGACAACAACCACTCCGGTACTGCCATGACGCCCTTCCCGAAACTGTTGCGCTGTGCCCGCCTCGCCCTGCTGCCACTGCTGCTCGCCCCCGCCGTGCAGGCGCAGCAGGTGCTGACCGTCGGCCTGATCCCGTCGGAAGACTCCCAGGCCATGATCAAGAGCAGCCAGCAGGTGCTCGACCAGTTGCAGGCGCGCCTGGGCATGCCGGTCAAGCCATTCGTCGCGACTGACTACAACGGGGTGATCGAAGCCCTGCGCGCCGGCAAGCTGGACGTCGCCTATCTCGGCCCGTTTTCCTACGTACTGGCCAACCAGGTCGCGGGGGCCGAAGCCTTTGCCGTGGCGGTGACCAAAAAGACCGCCAGCAGCGCCTACCACAGCCTGATCATCGCCCGCCGGGACAGCGGCATTCGTACGCTCGACGACCTCAAGGGCCACACCTTCGCCTTCGTCGACCCCAGCTCGGCCTCCGGCCACCTGTTCCCCAAGGCCGGCCTGGAGCACGCTGGCCATGATCCGAAAACCCTGTTCTCACGGGTGATCTTCTCCGGCTCGCACGATGCCAGCATTCTCGCCGTGGCAAACCGCAAAGTTGATGCGGCGGCCGTGGCCGACCGTATCCTGGCCGGGGCTGTGAACAACGGGCAGGTTCAGCAACAGGACTTCCAGGTGGTGTGGACCTCACCGGACATTCCCGAGTCACCGATGGTCTGGCGCAACAACCTCGACCCCGAACTGCAGGCCAAACTGCGCACCGCCTTTGCCGGGATCAAGGACGTGCCATGGGGCGACCAAGGCATGCTCAATGGCTTCCAGCCGACCACTGACGAGGCCTACAACGTGGTTCGTGACACCGCCAAAGTGCTCGACCTCGACCTGCGGAGCCTGAAATGATCCGCATCCGCCAGCTGACCAAGGGCTACGCCGACAACCCGGTACTGCGCGGCATCGATCTGGATGTTCAGGCCGGTGAATTCGTGGTGATCCTCGGCCAGTCCGGCGCCGGCAAGTCGACCCTGCTGCGCTGCATGAACCGGCTGGCCCAGGCCGACACCGGGGAGCTGCAAGTGGCCGGGGTAAACGCCATGCGTGCAGCCGACCAACGCGCGCTGCGCCGGCAGGTCGCGATGATCTTCCAGCATCACAACGTGGTGCCGCGGCTGTCGGTGCTCAAGAACGTGCTGACCGGCCGTCTTGGCCACTGCAGCACCCTCGCCTCGCTGTTGCAGCTGTTCCGCCGTGACGACGTGACACTGGCCCTTGATTGCCTGCGCCGGGTCGAGCTTGAGCACAAGGCCGGGTCGCGCACCGATGCGCTGTCTGGCGGGCAGATGCAGCGGGTGGGTATCGCCCGTGCGCTCGCCCAGCGACCACAGGTGATTTTGGCCGACGAACCGGTGGCCAGCCTCGACCCGAACACCGCACATGTGGTGATGCAGTACCTGCGCGAAACCAGCCGCACGCTCGGCATTACCGTGGTGTGCAACCTGCACCAGGTGGAACTGGCGCGGGCATTCGCCGACCGCATCGTCGGCCTGGCCAACGGGCGCCTGGTATTCGACGGCCAACCCGGTCAGTTGGACGAAGCCGCACTGCAGCACATCTATCACACCCCATCAGCCAATGAGTCTGCGCAGGCAATGGCTGCACCACGGCCAATGCTGGCCACGGGCACAGGAGCCTCGGCATGAACACGCAGAGCCATCAATGGCTGGTCAACACACCCACTCGCGCCCGTGGCTGGCTGGGCACTGGCGCGCTGTTAGTGGCGATCGTCCTGGTGCTGCAGTGGAGCGCTGAAGGGGCACAGCTAAGCTGGGGCGAGCTGGCCAACGGGCTGCCACAGATCGGGGATTTCCTTGGCCGCTCGCTGCCGCCAGACCTGAGCATAATGCCCAGTCTGTGGCGCCCGGCCCTGGAAACCCTGCAGATCGCGCTGTGGGGCACCCTGCTGGGGATCGTGCTCGCCGTGCCGCTGGGCTTTCTGGCCGCGCGTAACCTGCATGGCAACCGCTGGCTGTACCAGGGCACCCGGCAGCTGCTGAACGTGATTCGCAGCATCAACGAGCTGATCCTGGCCCTGGTGTTTGTCTCGGCGGTAGGCCTGGGGCCCTTTCCTGGCGTGCTGGCCCTGGCGCTGCATGGTGTGGGCATGCTCGGCAAGTTCTTTGCCGAAAGCATCGAGGAAATCGACCAAGGGCCCATTGAAGCGCTACAGGCCACCGGTGCGCGGCCACTGCAGGTGATCGCCTTTGGCGTGCTGCCGCAAGTGATCACCGCCTGGATCGCCGTGGTGCTGTATCGCTTCGAGGTGAACCTGCGTTCGGCTACGGTGCTGGGCATGGTCGGTGCCGGTGGCCTGGGCTTCGAACTGGTCAGCAGCCTGAAGCTGTTCAAGTACCAGGAAACCGCCACTTGCATCTTGGTCATCACCCTGATGGTGGTGCTCGCCGATCTGCTCTCCAACCGCCTGCGGCACGCCATTCAGGGCAACGCCCGCCACTGACGCGTCGCCCAACCACCCCTTGCCGCGTGCGCCCGGTTGGCGCGCGACGGGCAGACCATGCCTGGAGTTCAAGCCCATGCCCCTTGCACCAGCTATCGGCTCAACCGATAGCCCCCTGCAATCAATCGATTGGATCGAAACCTGCCCGCCGACGAGCATGGCTGCACCTTCCAACAACACTAAGGAACTGCCCATGCCTGCCTGCTTCCACAACCCGGTCACCACCATTTTTGGCGGTGGCAGCCTGGATCAGATCGCCCAACACTGCCCCGGCAAGGTCGCCCTGGTCACCTTCCCCGAGGCCGAACAGCTCGGACTGGTCGCGCGGGTACGCAGCCTGCTGGGCGAGCGACTGGTGTGTGTGATCGACAAGGTGCAACCCAACCCGGATGTCGCCTGGCTGCGGGGTGTGCACGAAGCGTTCTGGGCACGGCACGGCGACTGCGATACGGTGCTGGCGCTGGGCGGAGGCAGCGCCATCGATACCGCAAAGGCGCTGATCGTCGGTACCGCTTCTGGCCACTTCGATGAACTGCTCGAGCTGCTGGCCAGCGGCAAACCGTTCACCCCGGCGCGACACAAGACCCTGGTAGCAGCACCCACCACCGCTGGCACCGGCAGCGAGGTGACGCCATGGGCCACCTTGTGGGACGCCGGCCAGCAGAAGAAGTACTCGCTGCACCTGACCTGTACATGGCCCAGCGTGGCGCTGATCGACCCGGAACTGATGCTCAGCGTCCCGGCCGGGGTGACGGTATCCACCGGGCTGGATGCCTTGTCCCACGCGCTGGAATCGATCTGGAACCACAACGCCAATCCGCTTTCCGACACCTTCGCCCTGTCGGCCATCGACGATATTCTCGACTGCCTGCCACGCCTGCAGCAGGACCTGGGCAACCGCGAGCTGCGGGCACGCATGGCGTTGGCTGCACTGAAGGCCGGGCTGGCCTTTTCCAACACCAAGACCGCTTTGGCTCACTCCATTTCCTACGAAATGACCTTGCGCCATGGCCTGCCCCACGGCATCGCCTGCTCCTTCACCCTGCCGTTGGTGCTGGGCCTGGCCTGGGGCCGTGATGCAGAGCGTGACCAGACCTTGCAGAAGGCCTTCGGCCGCGACCTGGCAGCGGCCCAACAGCGCTTGCGAGCATTTCTCCATCAGCTGGGCGTGCGCACTGAATTTGCAGACTATGGCGTGACAGCCGCCGAGGCCGAGGCGATGATCGACGCCGCAATGCAGGGCGCCCGCGGGCGCAATTTCATCGGCGCGCAAGCCGCCGGACATTTCGCGTTTTTCCTGTAGCACCTTTCAAGAGTGCCGACTCGCCGTGCCCCGTGGGCCGGCGCCAGAGAACAAAAGGAAACCGTCATGAACCGTGCACAAACCCTGACTGGCGCGCTGCACAGCACAATGCCGTTTCGCCTCGCGCAATGGCGCGCTACCCGCAAATCGAACTGGAGACGTCGTTCGGCAGCGAAGCCGGGACACTGGAGCGGGTGTACAACTTCGACATCGACCTGGCCATCTTGGCCCTGTTGGAGTTCGACCAGCGCCTGAGCACCCGGCTTTACCGCAACTACCCGATTCTGGCCGTGGTTAACCGGGCTGGCGCGTGGAGAAATGCCGCAGGGCAGTTGAACCTGACGGCATGGCCCGGTTTGCCTGCGAACAACGCGTCATCTGTTTCGCGGGCAAACCTGCTGCTGCACGAAGGGCTGATACACATACGCCATTGATGAAATTTCCTTGTCAGCATTCAATATGCTCCACTGACAATGGAAATAAATTCATCAAAAAGGCCGGTCATGCACTCCTCCGAACGCCTCAAAGGCATTGATGTATTCGTTGCCGTCGCTGATCTGGGCAGCTTCACGGCAGCCGCAGAGCGGCTCAGCCTCACCAGTTCGGCCATCAGCAAAAGCGTGGCCCGGCTCGAGGCCCGCCTGGGGGCACGCCTGTTCAACCGCACCACACGCACCTTGTCGCTCAGCGAGGCTGGCGTCATCTTCTACCGCACCTGCACCTCGGTCCTGGCCGACCTGGAAGAGGTTGAGCACGCGCTGGTCACCCGCGACAACGAACCCCATGGCAAAGTCCGCATAGAACTGCCAGCCTCATACGGCCGCCTGCATGTGCTGCCGCTGATCCTTGACTTCATTCGCCTGCACCCTTTGCTGCAGCCGCACGTGTCGTTTTCTGACCGCTTCGTCGACCCGGTACACGAGGGCATCGATATCGTGGTGCGCATCGGTGGCCCGGATGCCTGGCCGGCGGCGCTCGGCCACCAGTATTTTGGCGCCCAGCGCCTGATGTTCTGTGCCGCACCCGCCTACCTGGAAAAGCACGGCGTACCGCAAGACGAACGCGACCTTGAACACCACCACTGCGTCGGCTACGGGCATACCGACGGCAGGGTCAGCCCCTGGTTCTTCAAGGGCCGCCAAGCTGGCGAAATGGAACGCCGCACCGTACAGCCGCGCATCGCGGTAGGCGACGGCGAAGGGGAAGTTGCAGCGGTGCTGGCCGGTCATGGCATTGGCCAGCTACCTACCTGGCTGACCCAGCAACACCTCGATCAAGGGCGCCTGGTCGAAGTGTTGCCCGCGCTGGCCACCGACGGCCTGCCGATGAACCTGGTGTGGCTCAAAAGCCGCGAGGGGCTACCCAAGGTCCGCGCGCTGCTGGACTACCTGCTGCCTCGGCTGGCGCCTCATGGTACGCGGGCAAGCGATGCGCGCTGATGCGCAAGGCTGGCGACCAGCGGCACAAGCCCCAGCGCTACCAGTGCCACGCCTGCGGCAACATAGCCCAGGTATTCGATACCCAGGCCAGGGATGGTCAAGCCACCGAGTACAGCGCCCAAGCCAATCCCCGCATTGGCCGCGGACACATTGGTGCTACCGGCCAAAGCTTGGGCATGCGTCACAGCACCCATCACCCGCACCTGGCTGACGGGGTACAGCGCCGTGTTGGCCACACCCCACACCCCCAGTGCCAGGCAGAACACCAGACCTGCATGGGCCAACGGCACGATTGCCGCCATGCCGATGGCCAGCAGCACCAGAAACAGCGCCGTCGCCCTGAGCGGTGAACGGTCCACCGCCCGCCCACCCATCCAGTTGCCGAGCAGGCCCACCGCGCCAAAGCCCATCAGCCACCAACCGGTGTGCGCGGGTGGTACACCCGCCACCCGCTGCAGCAGCTCGGCCAGGTAGCTGTAGCCTGTGAACATCGCGGTGAACACCACCACCGAAAGCAGCACATTGGCGAGGAAAAAGCGCTCTTTGAAAATGCGTGCCTGCTGCATGAAGTCGACTTTTGCCGCGCGTGCAACGTGCGGCATCCACACCCACATGGCCAGTGCCATCAGCAACGACAGGGCGGCCAGTACCCAGAATGCGCCACGCCAACCCACGGCATTGGACGCCACGGTGCCCAGCGGAATACCCAGCAACATCGCCGCCGAGATGCCCAGGTACACCTTGGAAATGGCTTGCCCTGCTTTATCAGGCTCGGCCAACTGGCCGGCCGTTTCACTGGCCGTGCCCCAGAACACCGGCAACGCCAGTGCCGGCACGACCCGCGCGATGGCCAGCACCCAGAAACTGGTCGAGGCCGCAGCCAATGCATTGGCTGCGGCAAATACCAGCAGAATGGTGATGAATAACCGCTTGCGGTCCAGGTGCGCCAATGCCGCCGTCAGGAATGGGCCGGCTAGCATCACAGTAAAGGCAAACAGCGTGACCAACTGGCCCGCCATCGAAATGGAAACCCCCAGGTCCTGGCTGAGCGCGGGCAACAAGCCGACAATCAGGAACTCGGTGGTGACGATCAAAAAGGCCGAAAAGGCAAGGATCGCGACGCTGATTGCAGCAGTACGGCCGGTGGCAGTAGCCCCAAGGCGGGGTTCAAAAGCAGACATCAAAACAGGCTCCAGAAAAGATGCTGCCAGTCTATTGGTAAATAAAATTCCTATTTTTGGTTATTTTTCACGAATTGAATGAATCAAGATCATCAATTGCAGTTGAATGTATACAACTTACAGGTTTCCTGATTACATTATCCCTCGCCTACGACCTCGGTAATCGCCAAGGCGTATTGCAACGGGCTTAAGCCATGTTATCTGCAACCGGTAAGCAAACCCTCCTCGTCAAAAACGCCGCACTTCTGGTCACCATGGACGGCGAACGCCGCGAGATCAAGAATGGCGGCCTGTACATCGAAGACAACCTGATCACCCAGGTCGGCCCCACTGACACCCTGCCACAACAGGCCGACGTGGTCCTCGACATGGCCGGCAAAGTGGTCATCCCAGGCCTGGTCAACACCCACCACCACATGTATCAGAGCCTCACTCGCGTGGTGCCGGCAGCCCAGGACGGTGAGCTGTTCAACTGGCTGACCAACCTGTACCCGATCTGGGCGCGCCTGACCCCTGAGATGATCGCGGTGTCGACCCAGACCGCCATGGCCGAACTGATCCTGTCGGGCTGCACCACCTCCAGCGACCACCTGTACATCTACCCCAACGGCTGCAAGCTGGACGACAGCATCCACGCCGCCGCCGAGATCGGCATGCGCTTCCACGCCGCGCGCGGCAGCATGAGCGTGGGCCAGAGCCAGGGCGGCCTGCCGCCGGACGCGGTGGTGGAAAAGGAAGCTGACATCCTCAAGGAATCCCAACGCCTGATCGAGGACTACCACGATGCCAGCCACGGCTCGATGCGCCGCATCGTGGTAGCACCCTGCTCACCCTTCTCGGTCAGCCGTGACCTGATGCGCGAAGCCGCCGTGCTGGCACGCCACTATGGCGTGTCGCTGCACACTCACTTGGCTGAGAACGTGAACGACATCGCCTACAGCCGCGAAAAGTTCGGCATGACCCCTGCCGAGTACGCCGAGGACCTCGGCTGGGTCGGTCACGACGTATGGCATGCCCACTGCGTGCAGCTCGACCAGCACGGCATCGAGCTGTTCGCCCGCACCGGCACCGGCGTCGCCCACTGCCCATGCTCGAACATGCGCCTGGCCTCGGGCATTGCCCCGATACGCAAGATGCGCGACCACGGCGTACCGGTGGGCCTTGGGGTCGACGGCTCTGCCTCCAACGACGGCGCCAGCATGATCGGTGAAGTGCGCCAGGCCCTGCTGCTGCAGCGGGTAGGCTTCGGCCCCGACGCCATGACCGCCCGCGAAGCGCTGGAAATCGCCACCCTCGGCGGCGCCAAGGTGCTCAACCGCAACGACATCGGCGCCCTGGCCCCGGGCATGGTCGCCGACTTCGTCGCCTTCGACCTCGGCCACGTCGCCTATGCCGGTGGCCACCACGACCCGCTGGCGGCACTGGTGTTCTGCACCCCGACCCAGGTGCACACCAGCGTGATCAACGGCCGCGTCGTGGTGAAAGACGGCCAGTTGGCCACCGTCGACCTGCCACGCGTGCTGGAGCGCCACAACCAGCTGGCACACCAGTTGGTCAGCGGCAACTGATGGACCCGGGCTGCTGCGGCCAAGACCGGTTGCAGCAGCCCACGCCTCCCACTCAAAACTCAACGAATGCGACTGAGACCGTGCTGTTAGACGCATAAAACAATAAAGCGAGCTACTCACCATGACTTCTCCCGCTTCCCCTCGTCCCGAAGACGAGAACCTCGGCGTGGGCGCCAACCTGGCCTATGGCCTGCAACATGTGCTGACCATGTACGGCGGCATGATCGCCGTACCGCTGATCATCGGCCAGGCCGCAGGCCTCAGCGCTGGCGATGTCGGCCTGCTGATTGCCGCCTCGTTGTTCGCCGGTGGCCTGGCGACATTGCTGCAGACCTTGGGCATTCCCTTCTTCGGCTGCCGCTTGCCGCTGGTGCAGGGGGTTTCCTTTGCCAGCGTCGCCACCATGGTTGCGATCATCGGCAATGACGGCACCGGCGGCATGCAGGTGGTGTTCGGCGCGGTAATCGTGTCATCACTGGTCGGCCTGCTGATCACGCCGCTGTTCTCGCGCATCATCAGGTACTTCCCACCGCTGGTGACAGGCATCGTCATCACCACCATCGGCCTGACCCTGATGCCGGTTACCGCGCGCTGGGCCATGGGCGGCAACAGCCAGGCCGCCGACTTCGGCAGCCCGGCAAACATCGGCCTGGCGGCGTTCACCCTGGCCTCGGTACTGCTGCTGAGCAAGCTGGGCAGTGCCAGCCTGTCGCGCCTGTCGATCTTGCTGGCAATCGTGATCGGCACGCTGGCCGCGATGGCCACCGGCATGGCCGATTTCTCCCAGGCGCTGCAAGGGCCGTGGGTGGCCATGCCCGAAGTGCTGCACTTTGGCGCCCCGCAGTTCCAGGTAGCAGCGATACTGTCGATGCTTATCGTCATTGTGGTGACCATGGTGGAGACTTCGGCAGACATCCTGGCCGTAGGTGAAATCATCGGCACCCCGGTGGACTCCAAACGGCTGGGCAATGGCCTGCGGGCCGACATGATCTCCAGCGCCTTGGCGCCGTTGTTCGGCTCGTTCACGCAAAGTGCCTTCGCGCAGAACGTCGGCCTGGTCGCCGTGACAGGGGTCAAGAGCCGCTACGTGGTGGCCAGCGCCGGCCTGATCCTGGTCACGCTGGGGCTGCTGCCGGTCATGGGCAGACTGGTGGCCGCGGTACCTACCGCCGTACTCGGTGGTGCCGGGCTGGTGCTATTCGGCACGGTCGCAGCCAGCGGCATCCGCACCCTGGCCCAGGTGGACTACCGCAACAACATGAACCTGATCATTGTCGCCACCTCGATCGGCTTTGGCATGATCCCGATCGCGGCGCCGGGCTTCTATCACCACTTCCCGACCTGGTTCGAGACCATTTTCCACTCCGGCATCAGCTCGGCGGCGATCATGGCGATTCTGCTCAACTTGCTGTTCAACCACCTGCGCGCCGGCAACTCCGACCAACAGTCGGTCTTTGTCGCTGCCAGCGAACGCACCCTGCGCTACCGGGATATCGCCGGGCTGAATGAAGGTGATGTGTTCCGTGATGGCAAGCTGTATGACCGCCATGGCAACGAGGTGCCGATCATGGAGCCTGATGAGGGGCATTTGAAACCGGTCAAGGTGCCAGTGGCGCACATGCACTGACAGCACATCTCTAAAGCCTGGCGCGGCCTTATGTCGCGATCGGGCCAGTCATTGCTGCTGGCGGGTAGCGCACACCACGATTTCGCGGATGCACACGGACTGCGGCTGGCCATAGGCGAAACCGATGGTCTCGGCAATGGTCTCGGCCGTGAGCACCCCGCCCATCTCCTGCTTCCAGTCGTTGTAGCCTGCCTTGATGGCGGCATCGGTCGTGTGGCTGAGCAGTTCGGTGTCGACTGCGCCCGGCTCGATGGTGATTACCCGCACGTTGCTCGGGGCCAGTTCTTCACGCAGGTTTTCCGACAGGCCGGTTACGGCGAACTTGGTCCCGACGTAGGCGACATGGTTGGGGAAGGCCTTGCGCCCGGCCACGGAACTCACGTTGATGATGGTGCCCTGCCTGCGCTCGACCATGCCACTGGCGACCGCATGGATCCCGTTGAGCAGGCCACCCACGTTGACGTCGAGCATACGGTCCCACTGCTCTGGGTCCTGGGTAGCGATATTGCCCAGCAGCATCACGCCGGCATTGTTGATGATCGCGTCTACCGGGCCGAAGCGCGTCTCGGCTTCAGCAACGGCTGCCAGCACAGCCGCGCGGTCGGTGACATCGACCGCCAGCGCCAGGCTGTTGGGCAGCTGCAGTTGTTGCATGGGTGCCAGACGGCGGGACAGCAGCAACAGGGCGTGGCCACGGCTGGACAGCAGCTTGGCGGTGGCCAGGCCGATGCCGGAGCTGGCACCGGTAATGACTACCAAAGGTTTATGGGTGTGGGTCATGGTCGCCATCCTGTTATCCGATTTGCCTATGGGTCAGAAGTAGAGCAAGTATAAAAGCTGCTTTTTCTTGCGAAAAATGGGAAATTCTTTTCGCAGCCATCGGCATCACTTATGGGTACCTCATGGATTATCGCCAGCTTCGCGCCTTCATCGCCGTGTTCGAAGAACGCAACATCACCGCCGCCGCGCGTTCGATACACCTCAGCCAACCGGCGCTTTCCGGTAGCATCAGGGCACTGGAGCAGGCGCTGGGCACCACGCTGTTCGTGCGCCAGGCCCGCGGCGTCGAGGTGACCGAGGATGCCCGCGCGCTGTACCCCGAAGCGCAGCGCATGGTCGCCGACGCCAACCGCCTGCTCGGCCGTTTCAAAGGCGATCGTGAACGTGCGCCGTTGCAGATCGGTGTGGGGCAGGACGTGAGTGCCGCTGTGCTGGGCCAGGTGGTGCTGGCAGCGGCGGGCATTCAGCCCCCGGTGCGCCTGCAACTGGTGAGCGGCTGCATGGGCGAGGTGCGGCTGGCCAGCGAAGAACTGCGCTGTGAAGATGAGTTGTTTCTGCCGCTGCACAGCGACCCGTTCGTGCTCGCGGTTGCGCACCAAACAACAACTACTCAAGCGCGCTGGGTCACCTGCCCTGCACAGCCCAGCCATCAGCGCCTGCAACCTTTCTACAGCGGTATTCTGGTCGCAGAAGCAGACACCTTTGCCCTGGCTCTGGAGCTGGTTGCCGCAGGCGTGGGTGCCGCGATCGTGCCGGAGTCACTTGCCACCGAACACCGCGGTGTGCGCATCGAGCCAATGCCGCAGCTCGACCTGCGCCGGCGTATCGGCCTGTGCTACTCGGCCCAGGCGCTGACGCTTGACGGCGTCATTCAGTTGCGCGATGCCTTGCAGGGTTGAGTGACCGGTACCGGCCCTGTCGCTGGTCTCAGGTGCGCAGCACCTGTTCCCCGGCGTTGCGCGGCAAGCGAATGGCATCGGCCAACGCCACACAGGCAATCAAGGCAACGCCAATCAACGCCCAGTGGAAGTCGCTGACCGTCAACCCGCCTTCGCCGCCCCGCACCATCATCGCCACACGCAGCAGCAATGCCACCACCGCAACACCCAACGCCATCGCCAGCTGGAAGCACATGCTGAATAACGTCGACGCCTCGCCCATCTGCTGCTTGGGCACTTCGGCAAAGCCGACGGCGTTGTAGGTGGTGAACTGCATCGAGCGCGAAAGCCCGCCCACGAACAACACCACGGCCATCCCGTACCACGGCATGCCTTGCTGCAAGCCCAGGCAAGCCAGAATGCAACCAACGCCAATCAGCCCGTTGACCAGCAACACGCGGCGGAAACCATAGCGGCGCAGCAAGCCGGTGGTAAACGGCTTCATCGCCAGGTTGCCAGCGAAGATCGCCAGTACCAGCAGCCCGGCATCCACCGGCGACAAGCCGAAACCAATCTGCAGCAGCAACGGGATAAGGAACGGCAAGGCACTGATCGAGAGGCGGAACAAGGTCCCACCCACGATGCTGACCCTGAACGTGGGGATAGACAAGGTATCCAGTGGCAAAAGCGGCGATGGATGCCGCTGACAATGGCGAATCGCCAACCAGGTAAGCAAGCCGCCCAGCGACACCAGTGCCAGCCCGGCGCCCAGGCTACCCCCCGCCAGAGAGCCAAGCATTTCCAGGCCGACCAGCCACGCTGCACATGCCGACGCCAGGCAAACGAACCCCAGCGTGTCGAAGCGGCGCTTTTCAGCTGACCGCGCATCAGGAATCAGTAGCCAGGCCGCCGCAATGGCCAGCAACCCGAGGGGGATGTTCAGGTAAAAGATCCAGGGCCACGACCAATGCGTGACGATCAGGCCGCCAAGCGGTGGGCCCAATACTGGCGCCACCAGGCCAGGCCAGGTGATTACCGCGAGCATTCTCACCAGGTCTTTTTTCTCGGTTGTGCGCAGCACCACCAACCGGCCCACCGGCACCATCAGCGCACCTCCAATGCCCTGCAGTACCCGAGCCCCGACAAAGGTTTCCAGGCTGGGGGCCATACCGCACAGCAACGAAGCCACGGTAAACAGCCCGATGGCGCCAGCAAAAACCCGTCGCGGGCCATAACGGTCGGCCACCCAGCCACTGAGTGGGATGAACACCGCAACGGCCAGCAAGTAGGCACTGATGCCGATATTCAGGCTGACCGCGCTTTCACCGAAGTCACTGGCCATTTGCGGCAGTGCCGTGGCAATCACGGTGGCGTCGAGGTTTTCCATGAAGAAGGTGATAGCGACCAGCAAGGCAATGCAGGTAGCGTGGCGGGAGGTATTGGTCACTGCCGGGCTAGACACGGTAGAGTTCCTTCGGGTCGGTGATGCATCATGGGCTTTTGAGCGCACCCTGTGGGCACGGACATGCCCACGCCCACAAAAGTCGATGCCTTGGCTCAAAGCATGCGCATGGCCGCACGCAACGCCAGCAGGTAGGTCTCTACGCCAAAGCCACAGATCTGCCCCCGCACCACGTCGGCAAACACCGAATGGTGCCGGAACGGCTCCCTGGCATGGATATTGGACATATGTACTTCTACCACCGGCGCTTCGAGAATGGCCAGTGCGTCGCGAATACCATAGCTGTAATGCGTCCACGCCCCGGCATTGATCAGCACCGCATCCACCCGTTCTTCAAACGCCTGGTGGATTCGCTCGCACATGGCGCCTTCGAAGTTGGTCTGGAAGCTCTCGACCCGCGCCCCCAGTTCCTCGCCCAGCGCACGCAAGGCCTGGTCGATATCGGCCAGCGTGGCCGTACCGTACTGGCGCGGGTCGCGTTTGCCGAACATGTTGTGGTTGATGCCGTGCAGCATCAGGACATTGGCGACCATGCCTTACTCCAGCGGGATCGTCAGGCGATCAATCACCGCACGCGTATCGGGCCGCACCCCGCGCCACCAGGCAAACGCTTCTGCCGCCTGTTCGACCAGCATGCCCACGCCGTCGGCCAGGTGCGTCACACCCCGCTCCCCGGCCAGGCGCAGGAAAGGCGTGAGGCCTTTGCCATACGCCAGTTCGTAGGCCAGCCGCGTGCCGCCAAGTACCCCGCCAGGTAACGGCGGCTGTTCACCGACAAGGCTGGCAGAAGTGGCATTGATCACGATGTCGAACGTTTGCCCTTCCAGCGCTTCGTAACGGCTGATACGCAACCTTGGGTGATCCAGCTCGTTGCGCAGCACCAAGGCTTTGCTCATGTCGCGATTGGCAAGTACCAGCTCGCTGGGCCCAGCCTGCAGGAAGGGCAGTAACGCGCCACGAACCGCACCACCGGCGCCGAGCATCAGCACCCGACGGTTGCGCAGCGGCTCACCGAGGTTCTCTTCGATATCCCGCAGCAAGCCGATGCCATCGAAGTTCTCGGCGAAGATATGGCCATCCTCGAACTTTAGCGCATTGGCCGCCCGCGCCAGCTCAGCCCGCTCGCTGCGCCGGTCGGCAAGCTCGAAGGCGCGCAGCTTGAATGGCGCTGTGATATTCATGCCCCGCCCGCCAGCACTGCAAAATTGCAGCACCTGGGTCTCGAAACCCTCGAGCTCGCCCTCGATCGCGCCGTACTCCAGGGTCTGACCGCTGGCCTGGGCAAACAGGCCGTGGATCAACGGGGATTTAGTGTGGTTGATCGGTCGGCCAATCACTGCATAGCGGTCGCTCATCGTGCATCTCCGTGGGTGAACAGCACACCGGCCGCTTGCATGGCGGTGATTTCTTCGGGACTGAAGCCAAGCCCCGCAGCGACCTCGGCATTGTGCTGGCCAAGGTCCGGGGCAACCTGATGGATCGTGGTATCGCAGTCAGAAAAGCGGAACGGCAGATTGGGCAGGCGCAAGGTGCCGTAGCGCGGGTGCTGCTGTTCGATGACCATGTTGCGAGCCTGAATCTGCGGATCGGCCAGCACTTCATCAATGCGTTGCACTTTGGCGCTGGGAATGTCGATGCCATCGAGCAGTTGCAAGATGTCGGCGACCCGACGCACGCCGACCCAATCCCGGACTACCGCCAGAATCGCCTCGCGATGTGCATTGCGGCCATTGAGCTTATGGTAGCGGCCATCGCTACCGAACCCAGGCGGGCCGCCATTGGCCTCGACCATGGCGGCGAAGCGCTGCCAGGCGTCGTCGACCTGAGCGGCGATGACCAGGTCGCCATCGGCTGCGCGGAAGACGCCATACAGGGTCGAGGTCGGCATGTCATGGCCGGTCTGCTCGGGTAGCACTGTGCCCTGCGACAACGTGTAGCACTGCACCGCATACTCGTGCATCGACACCAGCGTGTCGTACAGGGCCATGTCGATATGTTGTCCGCGTCCAGAGCTGACCCTGCCCAGCAGCGCCGCGTTGATCGCCGCTACAGCATGGATACCGGTGTACATGTCGCCAAGGGAAATGCGCAGCAACGGCGGCGCTTCGCCCGGCACGCCAACCATCTGCATGATGCCGCTCTTGGCTTCGGCGATCAGCCCGAAGCCGGCGCGGTGGGCATCAGGCCCGGTGTGGCCGTAGGCGGAGATCGAGCAGTAAACCAGACGCGGGTTACGCGCCGACAGCTCGGCATAACCAAGGCCAAGCTTGTCCAGGGCACCTGGACGATAGTTCTCGATGAACACGTCGGCCGAATCAGTCAGGCGTTGCATGAAGGCTTTGCCACGCGGGTCCTTCATGTTGACGCTGACGCCCTGCTTGCCCATGTTCAACTGCAGGAAGTAGCCGCTCTGCTGCTCGTCCAGGGTAAACGCATGCTGGCGCCCGGCATCGCCGCTGCCCGGCCGTTCGACCTTGATCACCTCGGCCCCCAGCGCGGCCAGGCAGCGGCCCACATAAGGGCCGGCGAGGAAGTGGCTGTAGTCGATGACGCGGATACCCGCCAAAGGCAACGCCTGGCTCATGCTTCTGCCCTCCTTGGCACCATCAGGCGGTGCTCACCGCGCTGCACGACTTCGCCATTCTGGTTGATCAGTTCCGACGGCAAAACCACGATGCCCCAGCCCGGGCGACTTTTGCTGGGACGCATCGCCCCCACGCGCATGCGTACCTGCAGCACATCGTTGACCTTGATCGGCAGTACGAAATCCCACGTCCAACCCAGCGACATGCCTGGCACGAAGCGGTATTGGCATTGGGTCTTCAAGCCATCGGCGATCGACAACCCGAACAAGCCGTGGGCGACCAGGCAGCCGAAATGGCTGGCATTGGCGTATTCCTCATCGACATGGACCGGGGTGTGGTCGCCGGTAAGGTCGGCGTAAGCCAGGATGCGCTCGCGGGTTACCGTGTAGGTGGGGCTGAGGCATTCATCGCCTTCGCGGGCATCGTCCCAGAATTTCTCCACTACGCTCATGCCGATACCTCCGCACGCGGGTCGATGGCCAGTGCCTGGGCGACGCAAGTGGCCGGCGAGGCCTGGATGAACTCAACTGCCAAACCGTCCGGCAGGCGCAGCCAGTTGCGGCCCTGAGGCATTTCGCTGACGCCGAAGCGCTGGGCTGCGGCAAGGGCGGCTTCGAGGTCCTCGCACATGATGCCCAGGTGGGCCATGCGCCCCTCCGGCCCGGCGAAGTCAGGCTGGTGAATGAACTGCAGGCCGCCCAGCGTCCAGTACTGCGTGGGCTGCTCGACATCGCCCTGCGCTTCTCGCAGGGCCATACCGCACACTTCGTTGAAGAAACGGATATGCCACTGAATGTCGCGCACCCAGAAGGCAACGTGTTCGAGGTAGGCTTTCGGCTGGCTCATGGGTTATCCCTTTTCTGGTGATCGGCCATCGCGCGTTCAATGCCCTTGATACAGGCCACCAAGGTCGCGTTGACGGGGGTGGCAACGCCATGGCGCTGGCCCCAGCGCACGACGGAGCCGTTGATGAAGTCGATTTCGGTGATCGAGCCTTTTTCCAGGCTCTGCAGCATCGAGGTACGGAAGCTTGCCGGCAGGCCCTCGGCGGCCAGTGCCCATGCCGCATCTGGGCTGGTAAGGCCCAGCCTGATACCGGCCCGTTGTGCAACGGCCATTGCCTCGGCCACGGCAGCCTTGGCGGTGCTCTCGAGCAACGGTTCGCTGTACAGCTGGCCATAACTGAGCATGGTGATACCGCTGAGCGCGCCGGTTGCGACATTCACCAGTAACTTGTCCCACATGGTGCCGAGGATATTGTCACTGACCGTGGTGGCCAGCCCCGCAGCATTGAAGGCCTCGGCGATGGCCTGCACGCGAGGCGTCAGTTGCCCGTCCAATTCACCGATGTAAGTGTGCTTACCCGCCACGCCAGCTCGGATCGAACCCGGTGCCAACAACACACCGCCGACATAGGTTTTGCCCGCCAGTACTCGCGCTCTGCCGACGACCTCGGCCAGAATGTCTTCATGCCCGAGGCCGTTCTGCAGCGACAGTACCAGCGTCTGCGGCCCGAGCAGGGCTGTGGCACCGCCCATCGCTTCAGCGGTGTGGAACGACTTCACCAACACTACGACCAGGTCAACCACGCCCACGTCGTTGGCAGCGGTGGTGGCATTGACACGTACTTGCCGCTCGCCGTGTTCGTCCTGTACCTGCAAACCGTGCAGGTTGATGGCTTCGACATGCTCACGGCCACGGTTGAGCAGCCAGGTTTGGTGCCCGGCCTCACTCAACGCCGCGCCAATAGCGCAGCCCAGGGCACCGGCACCCAGAATGCAGATTTTCAAATCGCAGACCTCCTGTGGTTTGCGATTACCTTATGCAGCGTCTCCCGATCGGGCTATACAATGGCCTCAATACACCTATTGAGAATTGCAATAATGAGTGCCGCCGATGCCCTGCCCGAGCCCAAGTTGCTGCAACTGTTCGACCTGCTGTATCACTGCCGCAGCGTTACGCGTGCCGCAGAGCAGCTGGGCCAAAGCCAGCCAACCATCAGCATCTGGCTGGCCCGCCTGCGTCAGCAACTGAACGACCCGTTATTTGTCCGCACCCCCGGTGGCATGGCCCCGACTCCGCGCGCCGACCAGTTGATCGGGCCCTGCCGCGAAGTACTCGAATCGCTGCGTCGGCTGACGGCGTGGGAACCGCAATTCACACCCGCCACCGCGCAAAGACACTTTCGCCTGTGTGTCAGCGATGCCAGCCATATCACCTTGCTGCCGAGCATCCTCAACTACCTGCGCAGCCATGCCCCCGGCATTCGCCTGGAGGCGGCGCGCATCGACGGCAATAGCGAAAGTGCCCTGGAGTCGGGCGAGGCCGACCTGGCCATTGGTTTTGTGCCCTGGCTGGGAGGCGGGATGTATCAGCAGGTATTGTTCGATCAGGACTGGGTGTGCCTGAGCAATCGCCAGCACCCGCGCCTCGCCCATGGCATGAATGTGGCCCGCTACCAAGCCGAAGGCCATGTACAGATCAGCGCAGGCACCGGCCAGAAGTTGCTGGAGGCGGGGCTGGCCCGGGCGGGTATAGAGCGCCGGATCGTGCTGGATCTACCGGCGTTCCTGGGGCTGGGGATGATCGTTGGCAGCACCGACCTGGTCGCCACCCTACCAAGGCATATCGGCCAGACCCTTGCCGACATGCACGACCTGCAAGTGCACGACTGCCCATTCGCTGTGGAGGGCTTCACCGTGAAACAGCACTGGCATGCGCGCTATCACCAAGACAGTGGCAACCGCTGGCTCAGGGAAGTGATCCACGGTCTTTTCGGTCGATCGGCCTGATCCTGGCCCATGGATTACAGCGCGAGGATCATTTCATGCCAGGCCATGCCGCCATGGTCCGAAGGCGACGGTTTGACGTACTGATATCCCATCTTCTGGTACAGCGCCACATGCTGCTGCTTGCACATCAGGTGAATGGCCTGTTTGCCTGACGCCTTCATGCGGGCGATGAATTCGTCCATCAACCGCTTGGCGTAACCGTTGCCCTGGTGCGCAGGGTCCACCACCACCGACATGATCACCACGTTCGGTGCTGCCGGGTCATGGCCGACCAGTTCCTTGAAGTCTTCATCAGACATGACCACTTCGTAGGCGCAACCGCTATTGATGAAGCCGACGATTTCACCCATGTTTTCCAGGATGAGGAAGCCGTGCGGATACTGCGCGATGCGGGTGCGGATTTTTTCCAGCGTGGCCGCTTCATCTCCTTCATAGGCGCCGATTTCAATGGCGTAGCAGCGCTCGGCGTCTGCAACGGTGGGGGTACGGAACTGTAGGGTACTCATGACTGGCTCCCGGGGAACTTGAATGCGTCAGCCATGTTAAATCAGTCGCGGGCAAGCCGCTCCTATAGCCCAAGGGCTGGTGTTTTTTCGACCCACCGACGTGCGGGGCTCTCGCTCGCGCTTGCCGCCTACCCTTGCTGGCAAGCATGATTGACACATTGCCTTCTTGCCACGGATACACCCATGACAGCTGTACACTCCGACCTCTTGCAGCCGAGCCGCTGCCAACGCCTGAAAGCGGCTAGCAGCCGGGACCATGACAGCGTTGATCAACTGGTAATGGCGGCCCGGCCCTTCGAGAGCCACGAGCGTTATGGCCGCTTTCTGCAGGTGCAGCACCGTTTTCATGGCAGCCTAGTGGCGCTTTACCAGGATGACCAACTCAACCAGCGCCTGCCGGGCCTGGTGGCGCTGTCACGCTTCGCGGCAGTAGAGGACGACTTGCGTGACCTGGGCCTGTCGCTGCCAGCGCCGCCTCGACAAGTCAGCGCCAGCCCGGCCCAGGCGCTGGGATGGCTGTATTGCAGTGAAGGCTCGAACCTGGGGGCGGCGTTCCTGTTCAAGCAAACCCAGCGCCTGGGCCTGGATGGCGATCAGGGTGCCCGCCACCTGGCACCGCACCCCGATGGGCGCGCGTTGCACTGGCGCGAGTTCGTGGCCAGGCTTGATGGCCTGGTGCTGACTGACGAGCAAGAGGCCGAGGTGATTGTGGGTACGATTGCCGCGTTCGACAGTTACCGGGCACACCTGCGAGAAGTGTTCGCAAACCAATGAACAGTAGATCGCTGCACGCGCACAGTCAGGCTTGTGGAACGTAGTGACCAGGCATCATAAATTTCTACAAGTTGTTGCTGTAGCGAACTTTTTCCCGTTTGCCGGTCTATGTGGGAGGCACAGAAAGGTAGCGGAACGCGAGACAAGGTTCGTCCACACCTGCTGGCCAGATGGCTCAATTGTTATCAGAGGTTGGCTTCGCTCATGAAAATACATGTCGCAAGGTTGGTGCTGCTCGGCCTGTTCTCGTTCGCGGCGGTGGGCACGGCATCCGCAACTCAAATGAAAGCACCGGTGGCGATGGCGCCTGCGGTTCAGTCACCGTTACAGCCTGCCGCCAACCCCTGGTCGAGGGTGGCCAGTGTAGCCAATGCACAGCCGGCCACGCTGCTGGCTCACGACGACGACCGCTGGCATGACCACAGAAGCGACTGGCGCCGTGAGCAGTGGCGGCGGGAGCAAGCCCGGCGGGACTGGGAGCGGCGGCGTGACTGGGAACGGCGCCGTGATTGGGAGCGCCGCCATGAGCGGGCCATGCACCAGCGCCACCATGGCGACTACCGTTATTACCGCCGTTGACCATCACGCCTGATGCGGGTCGCACGCTCTGTGGGACAGCTGTCTGGTGCTGCTTGATCTGGCCTCATCGCCGCCTGGCCAGCGCCCACAGGTACAGCGCAAGCTTCAGACTTATGCAGTACCTGTGAAAGCAGCCCCGGCAAGGGTTGCCGTGACGTTGAAATCTGGGGCCGCTATGCGGCCCTATCGCGACGCAAGGCCGCTCCCACAGGGTAAGTTTCCAATTCCGCTATCAGCTTTGCGCTGCATCAGGGGTATCCCCCGCCGCCTCTGCTTCCATCTTCAAGCGGTCTGCCTTGCAGATGTACTTGGGCTTGCGCGGCGCCAGTTTGGCATTGGCCTTCTTGGCATGCGCCTCCAATAGCTGCTTGATTTTCTTTCGACGATTCATAATCCACAGGGCCTGTCAGTGCGGTTTTGCAGACTACATAGTACCTGTGTGGTCGGCGTATTGCGCCAGTAAACATGGCGCCGGGTAACCGGCCAGCCCCTGTCAGTCGCCACGTTGACGTTATTTTCACACGCCGCACATTAGCGTCACGCCCTTTAAGGTCACGGGCACATCCGCTGGCCGTCAAGGTACGACGAGGCATACGTGTCACACACTACATCCCCCACCGTGCGCACGCGCGTGGACTGGGCCGGCCTGGGCTGGCTGCTGCTGTTCTTCTGGTACTTCTCTGGCGTCACCCAGGCATTGCTGCTGTTCAGCGGTACTACCGGCTTCGCCGGTTTTCGCGATGCGTTCTTCCTCAGCAGCCTGTGGCTGGCCCCGGTGTTGCTGCTGCCCCGCTTCACCCGTGCCACGGCGGCCGTCATCGGCCTGGTACTGTGGGCTGCATCGCTGGTGGGCTTGAGCTACTTCGGCATCTATCGCCAGGAGTTCTCGCAAAGCGTCATCTTCGTGATGTTCGAATCCAATACCGCCGAGGCCGGTGAATACTTCAGCCAGTACTTCAGTGTGTGGCTGGGCCTGGCGCTGCTGCTCTACACGCTGGGTGCGGTACTGCTGTGGAAGCGCGTGCGCCCGGTCAGCCTGCCCCTGCGCAGCCGCCTGCCGGTGGTGGCCCTGTTGCTGGTGGCCAACCTGGTGTACCCGTTCTACAAGCAGATGGTCACCCAGGAGCGCAACTTCGCCGATGCCGCCGAGAAGGTGCAGCAGCGCATGGAGCCCGCCGTGCCCTGGCAACTGCTGGTGGGCTACCGTCAGTACCGCCAGCAACTGGACAACATGCAGGAGTTGCTGGCGCAGAATGCCGCGTTACCGCCTCTGCAAAACCTGCGTGACAGCAGCGGTACGGCGCCACGCACCTTGGTGCTGGTGCTGGGCGAGTCCACCACCCGCGAGCACATGCACCTGTACGGCTACAACCGCGACACCACACCCAACCTCGACGCACTGGCGGCCAGCGACAAGGGCCTGACGGTGTTCCGCGACGTGGTATCCCCACGCCCGTACACCATTGAGGTGATGCAGCAGATCCTCACCTTTGGCAACGAGCAAAACCCGGACCGCTTCCTTACCGATCCCTCGCTGATCAACCTGATGAAACAGGCAGGCTACAAGACCTTCTGGATCACCAACCAGCAGACCATGACCAAGCGCAACACCATGCTGACCACCTTCTCGCAGCAGACCGACGCCCCGGTCTACCTGAACAACCAGCGCAACCAGAACGCCAGCCAGTACGATGACGTGGTGCTGGCGCCGTTCGAGAAGGCCCTGCAAGACCCGGCGCCAAACAAGTTCATCATTGTGCACCTGCTGGGCACGCACATGGACTATCGCTTCCGCTACCCGAACGACTACGCGCACTTCACCGATGGCCAAGGCGTACCGAAAGTGCTGACGCCAGACCAGGTAGAAACCTACAACTTCTACGACAACGCGGTGCGCTACAACGACTACGTGGTTTCGAGCCTGATCAAGCGTTATGCGGCCGGCAGCCCCAATGGCTTCCTGCTGTACCTGTCTGACCACGGCGAAGACGTGTACAGCTCCGGTAACCACGACCGCCTGGGGCGCAACGAAGGCGCGCCGACCCGGCCGATGTACACCATCCCGTTCCTGCTGTGGACCTCGCCACGCTGGCAGGCCGAGCACCCCCGCGACCTGCAGGCGATGGCCAGCCGCCCTTACAGCAGTTCGCACCTGATCCATACCCTGTCCGACCTGGCCGGGCTGAGCTACGACCGCTTTGAGCCGGCCAAGAGCCTGGTGAGCACAGAATTTGTCGTGGCACCACGCTGGATTGGTGACCCGTACCGCAAGGATGGCTTGCGCGAGTTCGACCACCTGCCACTGGACAAGCCCGGGCAAGTGCAGGAAACGGCCAGTAATCACCAGTAGATCGTCACGTGTAGGGGCAGCCTTGTGCTGCGAAGAGGCCGGTATTGGAGGCATACGGATGCGTGGCCTGTACCGGCCGCTTCGCAGCACAAGGCTGCTCCAACAAGAATCGCGATAGGCCGTTTGCCGTATAAATTAAATTTAAATTGATTTTAGATTAAGTCTCAGCCACGCTCTGCCCACATTCCTGGTTTGCAGAGTACCCACCATGTCCGCAGCCCCCCGCGAACCCCGCAAGGACGGCGCCGTCACCCGTACGCGCATCCTCGAAGCCGCCGGCGAACTGTTCGCCGCACTGGGTTACGCCGAAACCAGCAACAAGGCCGTCGCGGCCAAGGCCGAGGTCGACCTGGCGTCGATCAATTACCATTTTGGCAGCCGCAATGGCCTGTACCTGGCCGTGCTCGACGAGGCCCGCCAACGCTTCCTCGACCTCAGCGACCTGCAACGCATCACCCAAGGCAGCCAGACACCGGCCGAAAAGCTGCGCGTGCTGGTGGAACTGGTGGTCTACAAGGCCACACAGGCCCGGGACAACTGGCACTTGCGGGTACTGGCCGCAGAAATCCTCGCCCCCAGCCCTCATGGCCAGGCGCATCTGCAGGCGGCCGCCCCCCTGCGCCTGTCACTGCTCAAGGGGCTGTTCAGCGAGGTCAGCACCATCCCCGTCGACGAACCGGCCCTGACCCGCTGCATCCTGTGCGTCACAGCGCCGTGGGCAATGCTGCTGATCGGCCCGCGCGGCGGCTCCGGGGCGCTGCACGAAATTCTGCAGATGCCCAGCGAGGCCGTTGCTGTGCAGCTTTACCGCTTTGCCCTTGCAGGCCTGCAGGACGCTGGCCAGCAGCATGCCCAGGCCAACGCCACACCCAGCTGAGGTAAGCACCGTGCAACCTGTATCCAATGATACCTCCCCCGCCGCAACGGACGCGCAAACCTCCATTCCACTGCTGCTGGCAGCGCTCATGCTGGTGATGTTCCTGGCCGCCCTCGACCAGACCATCGTCTCGACCGCACTGCCAACCATCGTCAGCGACCTCGGTGGGCTGCGCTGGCTGTCGTGGGTGGTCACCGCCTACCTGCTGGCCTCCACGGTAGTGGTGCCGCTGTATGGCAAGTTCGGTGACCAGTTCGGCCGCAAGCGCGTGCTGCAGGTGGCCATCGTGCTGTTCCTGCTGGGCTCGGCCTTGTGTGGCGCAGCACAGGACATGGCCCAGCTGATCGTCTTCCGTACCCTGCAAGGGCTGGGTGGCGGCGGCTTGATGGTGGTGGCGATGGCCGCCATCGGTGATGTCATCCCGCCTGCCGAACGTGGCCGCTACCAGGGCCTGTTCGGTGGCGTGTTCGGCCTGGCCACCGTGGTAGGGCCGCTGATCGGCGGTTTTCTGGTCGAGCAACTGTCGTGGCACTGGATCTTCTACATCAACCTGCCCCTGGGCCTGCTGGCGCTGCTGGTTATCGGCAGTGTTTTCCGCCCGCACGTGGCCCTGGTACGGCATACGGTGGACTACATCGGCGCGTTCTTTCTTACCGTGGCATTGGCGGCCCTTGTACTCATCACCAGCCTGGGCGGCAGCTTGCTGGCGTGGCAGTCGCTGGACATGCTTTGCCTTTCGTTGTTCGCCCTGATCGGCCTGGTCGGCTTCGTCCTGGAACAACGCCGCGCCGCCGAGCCCATCATGCCGCTGCACCTGTTCCGTCACCGTACCTTCGTGCTTGCCGGGCTGATAGGTTTCATCGTCGGGGTGTCGCTGTTCGGCGCGGTCACCTTCCTGCCGCTGTACATGCAGGTAGTCAAGGACGCCACGCCCACCAGCGCCGGGCTGCAGATGCTGCCGCTGATGGGTGGCCTGCTGGTGGTGTCGGCGATTACCGGGCGGCTGATCAGCCGCTGGGGGCGTTACCGGGTGTTCCCGATCCTCGGCACGTTGCTGCAAGCCATTGCCCTGGGCCTGCTCAGCCGGCTGGAGCTGGATACCCCCATGGCGCTGATGAACCTGTACATGGGCTTGCTGGGTGCCGGCCTGGGGATGGTCATGCAGGTGCTGATCCTGGCCGTGCAGAACAGCGTCGAGTTGCGCCACATGGGCGTGGCGACCTCAGGGGCCACCTTGTTCCGCTCGATTGGCGGCGCCATTGGCGTGTCGTTGTTCGGCGCCCTGTTCTCGCATGCCTTGCTGGGTGGCCTGGGCAGTGACTTCGCCGCCAGTGCCGGGGGAGCCGCAAGCCTTTCGCCAACTGCCGTGCATGCCCTGCCCGCCGCCCTGCAGCACAGCTACCTGCAGGCATTTTCCGGGGCGATGCATGGCGTGTTCCTGCTGGCCGCAGCGATCACCAGCGTGGCTTTCGCACTGTCCTGGCTGCTGCGTGAGGTGCCGCTACGCAAAGCGACGCAGGGTTGACGACAGGCCTTCAGCCAGCTTGCAAGCAGCTACCCCGACCGGCACTGCCCCGCACCGCCTCGGCCAGCTTGCGCAGGTTGGCCTGATGCGCATTCACCAGGCTGGTGATGCTGTTGTCAGCCACCGTCTGCACCGAGGTGCGGCAGGTCAGCTCAGCCTGCCCTACCCGCTTCAGCCGCCACACAGCGTCCAGCGAGGCATAGCGCCCCGGCACCGTATCGAAGCGCTGTACGTCCACCCGCAGTGCCGCAGTGCCGCCACCCGCTGGCCCACCCAGCTGGCAATGAAGATCATCAGCGCGATGTCCCAGGCGCCGGCCTCCCAGAACTCCAGCACGCCACCACCAATGGTGCTTTCACTGCCACTGCCAAGCATTTGGGTGTGTATCACCGGCAGTAGGTTGGCAGGGATATAGAACACCAACGCCGCCAGCAGAAACGCCCAGCCCCGAGTGATGGCATTGGCCTTGCGTCGGTGGATGGCTGCACCGCAGCGGGTGCATCTGTGAGCGCCGCTACTCAGCTCACAGGCCTGGCCGCAGCCATGGCACAGGCACAGGCCCAGCTCGTCGGCGTTGGCCGGGTCATTCATACCTGCACCCACAAGTCGCGAATATCCTTGCCGGCGATATGGATGATCAGCATGCTCAACGCGGCCAAGGCCAGCAGGCCGATACCGGGGATCGCCGGCAAAGGGCGCGCTCGTGCTTGAGCAGTGGCGCACGCTGGTACACCGTGTCGCAGTACTCACAGATGATCAGATCCTGGCGCTGCTAGTGCGTGCCGCACGGCATGCCCGCCTCAGAACTTCGCCAGTTCTTCCCGGCAAAACTCCACAAACAACTGTGCAGGCTTGGTCAGTTGCACCCGCTTCAACCACGCCGCCGCCAGCCCCGACAACGCCACCGGCTCGGCGATATCCAGGATGGCCAGACGCTGGCCGTCGTAGGTGAATTCCGAATGCGGCCGGGTCACCAGCAGCGAAAAACCGAAGCCCTGCCCGACCATGCCACGCACCATCTCGATCGACGGCGAGCTGAAGACGATGTTCGGCGTCAGGCCCATCTCGTTGAACAGGCTGACGAAGTAGGTGCGGCTGGGGGCCACGTCCAGCAGGATCATCGGCTCCGGGCACAGGTCGCGGAGCGACACGTGGGCCTGGCCGGCAAAGCGGTGGTTTTCCGGCAGCAGCACGTAGGGCTTTTGCGGCGGCATCAACGGCTCGGCTTCGATGGTGCCGTCCAGGTCATGATCATAAAGAAACGCCAGATCGAACGTGCCGGCGGTCAAGCCCTGGATCAGCTCCTGCTGCTCGCCGTCGCGCAGGCGGATATCCACGCCGGGGTAACGCTGGCGAAAGCCGGCGATCAGCCGCGGCAGATACAGCGGTGCGACGGTTTCGAAACAGCCAATGTCGATCTGCCCCGCCACGGTGTCGTTGTCGGCCAGGGCGTTCTGCTCGAATTCATGGGCCATCTGCAGCAGCGACCGGGTCTTGGCGTAGAAGCGCTTGCCGCTGGGCGTCAGTGATACGCCTTGGGCGTGGTGGCGGATGAACAACTGCACACCAAAGCTTTCTTCCAGGCTCTTGATGGCCGTGGAAATGGACGGCTGGGCAATGTACAGCTGGCGCGAGGCCTCAGCCACGCTGCCGGCCTCCACGGTGGTGACGAAGTACTTCAGTTGTCGCAAGGTATAGGCAGCCACAGGGTACCTCTCTGACGCTGGTCTGGGCAGACTGGGATCATGCCTGACACTTTACCCCTGACCAGCGGCGAGTGGGTGCTGAGAGCGGAAGGATTTACCTATGCCTTGCACAGGTTTTTTGTATGGGCCGAGTTGCCCCGGCCCGTTGCTTCACTCGAATTCCGGGTTCTCCGGAACGCAGTCCTCCCCAATCTGCTTGTACCCCGACTCACAGCCCATTGCGCAAACCGGGGCCACGCTACGCTTGCGCCGGGACAGCGTTGCAGACGGCTTGGCGGCATCCGCCTGATCCTCATCACGGGTGTCTGGCAGGTCTTTCATCGGTTCATCTTGCACGCATTGCACTCCTTGGTGGGTTAGGTAAGGCCAGGCCAACGATAGGTCGCGCATCCACTGCCACGCAGCGGGAAAAAAGCCCCACAGGCAATGCAGCCACTGGTCAAAAACGCCCTAACGTCTTTACTGATAGTCATCGGCCCCAGGTAAACGGTGTGCGCTTATGAAGATCGTGGTCACCAGCATTCTCGTCGACGACCAGGCCAAGGCCCTGGCCTTCTACCACTACGTACTCGGTTTCGAGCCCAGACATGACATTCCCATGGGCCGGCACCGCTGGCTGACCCTGACCTCCCCCAACGATCCCAGTGGCGTCGAACTGCTGCTCGAGCCCGACGCGCACCCGGCGGCCAAGGTGTACAAGGCCGCCTTAAAGCAGGACGGGATCCCCGCCACTTCGTTTGGCGTACGTGATATCCAGGCCGAATACACACGGCTGTGTGCAGCGGGCGTGCAGTTCACCCGGCCGCCCACCGACATGGGCCCCGTCACCGTGGCCGTATTCGATGACACCTGTGGCAACCTGATCCAGATCGCCCAGAAACACTGACACCCCAACGCGCACCAATAAGGAAAACAGATGCGCCACGAATTCAGCGAAGTACTCAATGACCTGGTCGATTACTTTCTGCTTGGCGATATCCAGCTGCTCGAGCGCTTCAAGCAAGAGCATGAGCTTGCAGATGACCTGGCCTACGCCTTCACCCATGACGACAGCGGCGACAAGGCGGTGCGCGAAGGCATCGTGCTGCCGCTGGCCGGGGTCGACAACCTGCCTTACCGCATCCTGTTCACGCTCGATGGCCATACCCCGGCCCTGCGCGAAGCCGGCAGCCGGCTCAAGCACCGGCGCAATGGCTATGTGCTGCGCGTGGAGCATGGGGCGCTGATGCTGTACACCTGGCGCATCCTGCAGCACTTCACGCCCAAGACCCTGGGTGACCTGATTGCCCGCTACCAAGTGCCGGGGCGGCCCATCATCGAGCTGGACAACGGCTGGTATGACGTGGAAGTGCTGGCGGGGGCACTGGTGCGCGACGGGCTGTACGAGCCGGCGTTCGAATTCGTGTTGAAAAAGCGCTGGAGCCGGGGTGAGCCAGTTGACGTGGATACGGGGTATACCTTCGGCTTGCGAGGGTACTTCGACTGATTGACTGCCTGTGCCGGCCGCTTCGCGGGTAAACCCGCTCCCACATGTACAACACAGTCTGTGAGAGCGGGCTTGCCCGCGAAGCGGCCGGCACAGCTGCCCCATCAGTTGATATCCCGGTCCTTGGTCTCTGGCAGGAACAGTATCCCCAGCACCGCCGTCATTACCGCGATCACGATCGGGTACCACAAGCCGTAATAGATATCCCCGGTAGCCGCCACCATGGCAAACGCAACCGTGGGCAAGAAGCCGCCGAACCAGCCATTACCGATGTGATAAGGCAGCGACATCGAGGTGTAGCGGATACGCGCCGGGAACAGCTCCACCAGCCAGGCAGCGATTGGCCCGTAGACCATGGTCACGTAGATCACCAGGATGGTCAGCAACAGCAGCACCATCGGGTAGTGGATCTTCGCGGGGTCGGCCTTTTCCGGGTAGCCTGCTTCTTTCAACGCACCACTCAAGGTGGCGGTAAACGCCTCGTTCTGCACTTTGAAATCCGCTGCGGCCATGCTGCTGCCTTCAAAGCTTGGCAGTACCCGCTCACCGATACGAATCTGCGCCACGCTGCCAGGTTCGGCCGCCTGGTTGGTGTAAGGAATGGCGCGCTTGGCCAGCAGGCTCTTGGCAATGTCGCAGGAGCTGGTGAATTTGGCCTTGCCCACCGGGTCGAACTGGAACGCGCACTGGCCAGGGTCAGCCACCACCACGACCGGGTTCTGCTCCTGGGCGACGAACACGTCCGGGTTGCCGTACTCGGTCAGCGCCTTGAAGATCGGGAAATAGGTCAGCGCAGCGATGATGCAGCCGGCCATGATGATTTTCTTGCGGCCAATGCGGTCGGACAGGCTGCCGAAGAATATGAAGAACGGCGTGCCGATCAGCAACGAGCCAGCAATCAGCAGGTTGGCCGTCTGCGGCTCGATCTTGAGCATCTGCAACAGGAAGAACAGTGCATAGAACTGCCCGGTGTACCAGACCACGGCCTGCCCGGCGGTGCCGCCCAGCAGCGACATGATCACCACCTTGAGGTTGTCCCAGCGGGCGAACGACTCGGTCAGCGGTGCCTTGGATGCCTTGCCCTCGGCCTTCATCTTAAGGAACACCGGCGACTCGTTGAGCTGCATGCGGATGTACACCGAGATTGCCAGCAGCAGGATCGACAGCAGGAACGGTACCCGCCAGCCCCAGGCCTCGAACACCTCGGTACCCATGACCGTGCGGCAGGTCATGATGACCAGCAGCGACAGGAACAGCCCCAAGGTCGCGGTGGTCTGGATCCAGGCGGTAAAGAAGCCGCGTCGGCCCTTCGGCGCATGTTCAGCCACATAGGTGGCCGCCCCGCCGTACTCGCCACCGAGGGCCAGGCCCTGCAGCAAGCGCAAGGTCACGAGGATGATCGGCGCTGCCACGCCGATCGCGCTGTAGCTCGGTAGCAGGCCCACCAGTGCCGTGGACAGGCCCATGATCACAATGGTGATGAGGAAGGTGTGCTTGCGCCCGATCATGTCGCCCAGGCGACCGAACACGATAGCCCCGAATGGCCGTACGGCAAAACCGGCGGCAAAGGCCATCAAGGCGAAGATGAACGAGGTGGTTTCATTGACACCGGCAAAGAAGTGCTTGGCGATGATCGCGGCCAGTGAACCATACAGGTAGAAGTCGTACCATTCGAACACCGTGCCCAGAGACGAGGCGAAGATGACCTTGCGCTCCTCCTTGGTAATGCCGCGTTGGGGCGCGCTACTGCCCGTGGATGCGCTGTCGATAACCGCCATGGGTTGCCTCCGTCTTGTCGTCATGCAGGCCGGAGCACCTCACAGGGAGTGAGTCACATCCCTTTCACCGTCGCACCCAGGCCCTAGGGCTTGCTTTGGTTGCGCGAAGCACGACGAGGCGGGCCGCCTCGGATCGCAGCAAGGTAAATGAAGCATAATCGGCTTTGCCGGGATATCCACCCGCCTGGCGCTACACAAGAGGGCGGCATGAACGACAAGGCAACACCGGGCTGGCAGGGCGACATCTGGTTGGCTGACGATTACTGCCTGCTGCGGTCTACGCTCGGCAGGACCGACAGCCACGTGCACTACGCGCATCAGATACTTGTCGGCCTCGGTGCGGATGTCGAGGTGCGCCTGGGCGAGCAGATCTGCAGCGGCCCGCAGGTGCTGATCGCGTCGCGGCAACCCCATGCCATCCTCAGTCATGGCGTACCCTGCCTTACCCTGTTCGCCGAACCGCTGGCGTTCGACCTGGCAGACCTTGCCCAGGCCTGCGAGCAAGCCGGCAACAGCGCAGAGCTTCTGGCTGAGAGCCTGGGGCGCTGGCCGCGTCGCCCGCTCGACCCGCGACTGGAAAAAGCCCTCGAGCGAATTCGCGCACTCGACCACAAGACATTGCCGGCCCAGGAACTGGCCAGCACTGCAGCGCTGTCGATCAGCCAGCTGGAACGCCTGTTCAGCGGCTCACTGAAACTGTCAGTGCGCCGGCTGGTGCTGTGGCAGCGCTTGCGCGTGGCCCTGCAACGGGCGCTGGGCGGCGCCAGCCTGACCGAAGCGGCATTGGCGGCGGGGTTTGCCGACTCGGCGCATTTCACCCGCAGCGTTCGCCACCAGTTCGGCCTCAGCCCCGGGTCAGTTTTGCGTCACTTGCGCCTCCGTACGCTCGGCTAAAGCCTGGCGCAGTCCGACCGGCAATAGCGCAGGTGGGTGAAACTCCCCGCTCACCCACGGCTCACGCAATTGCGCCAGGTACGCCTGCGGGTAGTCAGGCCGATCACCGATGCCCATGTCGTCATCCGCCAGCGCATAGCCTGGCAAGTACAGTAGCGTGCCAAGCAGGCGGTCCCAGAGCGGAAAGAACAGCGCAAAGTTGACGTCGCCGGTGCGGCCGTACTTCAGGTGATGCAGGCGATGCACCGGCGCCCAGGCAAACACATGGCGCAAGCCGCCGATGCGCATGTCCACATTACTGTGCTGTAACAACAGCTGGACAGACACACTGAATGCCAGCAACGCTGCCACATCCACGGGTAAGCCGAGCAGTAGCAGCGGCAAGGTGCCGCCCAAGGTTTCGAGCAACTGGTGAAGAGGGTGTTTCATCAACCCATTGAAGCCGTACAAGCGGGTGACACTGTGGTGCACCGCATGCAGCCGCCACAGCAGCGGGCTACGGTGGCTGGCGTAATGCACCAGGGTGATGCCCAGGTCGGCCAACGCAATGGCCAGCAGCAACTGCAAGGCCAACGGCCACTGATCAGGCCAAAACCCTGCTCCCGGCAGCCAGTGGGCAAGCAGCGGGATGGCCGCCACACTGCAGAGCGTCAGGCATTCGTTGATCAGTGCGTGGCAAAGGTCGCGGCGGCCATCGCCTTGTGTCTGGTTCCAGGCGGCCTTGTAGGGGATGAGTCGTTCGCAGGTGAATGACAGCAACACCGCACTGGCCAGCAGTGGCAGCAGCCACAACGGGTGGTCTGCCAATGACAGTGCCGCGGCAATGTAACCGAAGAAAAATAGCGGGGCGTAGAGGGTGCGCATGGGTGACTCCAGGTTGTCAGGAGCCACCAGTGTCGGGCCTGAGGCCAGGTAGGCGCTTGAAAGAACGGCGCATGCACAGCCGCTGAATCGGGGATGAATGCCCCCTTGGGTTCTGCTGCCACACAGAGACAGTGGTCTTGTGGGAGCGGACTTTGCCGGTGTTCGCGGGCCAAGCCTGTTTCCACAGGGGCCGCGTCAAAGTCGAGAAAACCGCTCGATCCAGTGCTCGCGAATGCACAGGTCGCTCATTTCGCCTCCGCGACTGGCCCCTTCAACTCCACCTGGTTGCCATCCGGGTCGTAGCAGTACAGGGACAGCCCCTCGCCTTCGGCGCCATAACGCTTTTCTGCGGGCTCGACCTTTACCCCGGCGGCTTCCAGGTAGGCGGTCAATGCGGCCTCGTCGAACGGCTCGATCCGCAGGCAGAAATGGTGCAGGTTGCGCCCCTCCACCCCCGGTGCCGCCCCGCCTGGCCGCCCCAACGGGCCGTCCAGGGTTACCAGGTCGATCATCGCCGTACCCGTGGCCAGGTGCACCATGCCCAGGTCTTCCCGTACGCGGCTCACATGGCAGCCGAGCAACCCGGTGTAGAAAGCAACGCTGCGCGGCAGGTCGCTGACGCGCAACACAAGGTGATCGATGTGCTTGATGGTGAACGGTCGCATGCCTGGGCTCCCTTTGGCGTTTTACGCAATGACGTTGGCCACCTTAGCCCAGGTCGCTGGAGCGTGACCAGAATCAGCTACTCATTCACCAACCGTTGCAGCACGCCGCCTTCATGCTGCGCGAGTATTCGCAACAGTTGGTCGACCAGCGCCCGGTCCGGGGCATCCAGGTGGAAGTGGTGCCCACCCGGGTGCCAGGAGACCTTCGCCTGGCTGGGCAAGGCCGCCTGACGCCGGGTAAAAGCCTCACCGGTGAATGCACCCTGCCGGCCGAACAGCAGGTACAACGGGCAGCGGATCTGGTTGAGCAGGTCGCAGGCGTCGCGCTCGGTCAGCGGCATGGGTTCGGGCAACACCAGGCGCGGGTCGTGGCGCCAGCAATAGCCATCACCCAGTTGCAGCAGGTCCCGCAATGCCAGCAACCGTGCGGCACCTTCCGACAGTTCGGTGTCGAGGCGCTCGCGGCGTTGCGCCAGGGCAATGTCCAGGTCTTCGAAGCGGCCAACGTCCGGCTCGGCGAAACCCGGCAGCTGGCTGCGCTGCACCATGCGCTTGAGCCGATAGGCCCGCGCCAGGTGCTGCACGCGGTCATCCTCGGCCACTGTGAACGGTGCACCCATGCCGTCGAGGAAGGTCATGCTGACGATGCCACTGGTCATGGCCGCCAGCAACGATGCAACACCGGTGCCCATGCCATGGGCCAGCACATGAAACTGTGACAGGCCCAGGCTGTCGGTCACCGCCAACATATCTTCGGCGTGCTCCCACAGGTAGTAGCCGCTGTCATGCCGGCGATGGTCCGAACGGCCATGACCGACCAGGTCGGGGGCCACAACGAAGCAGCCGTCCAGCATCGGTGCCAGGCGTTCGAACGAGGCAGCGTTGTCCAGCCAGCCATGCAAGGCCAGCACCGGGATACCGTCTTCGGCCCCCCAGGTACGCACCGCTATTTCAATACCATCGAGGTCAAGCAGATGATCTTTCGGACTGCACAGCGAACGCATTGCAATTCTCCTTGGCTGAAGCCTGCGCCATGGCCTGCTTCACCCTCTCGCAGATGCCCCCTCGCTGCTAGCCCCTCACCGACCCGTGCATGCGCAGGACCGACCGGTGCCGACATCTATCTACCGCACCATGGCGCCTTCATCAGCGTGGACTATTCACCCCCCAACGCAAGAGATCGTTGCCATGACCCACCCCACGCCCTTACATCAAAGCCAGATAACCCGAACACTGCCGAAATGGAGCAAGGCGCTGCACCCCGCGCATACGCATACCGTGCTGCAAAGCCTGCGCAAGGAATACCTGGCTGAAGATGGCACCCCTTACTCGTGGTACGCCACTGCCGATGAGCAAGCGCGTGAGCAGTTGCACAGCGCTATCGAAACGCGGAACAAATACCTGGCGCAAGTCCGGCAGGCCTTGGCGGGTTTCAAGGACATCATCGACTTCTGTACCCCTCTGCTGACCCGGCAGTTGCAGGTAAGCGTGCCCGTAGACAGGGCGCAATATGTCTTCCAGCCCTTCGAACCCACAGCCAACATCTGGGTCGGCGTACCCGCTGTAGAAACGCCCTTGGTCCCGGACCTTGAGGTGGACGTCCTTGCCACTCGCCCCGTGGGCGAGCCGCAAACCCGCAGTTTGCTGGAGGCTGCCCTGCACAACTTCGAGGGCCTGGACGAAGTCGGTGCTTACAGCAGGCTCACCAGCGCTGCTGGCAGCGATACGCCCCTGCCTGGCCTGACGATGGCGGACTTCGTCAACCATTGTCGGGCGCTGGACCTTGGCGAACGCTATCAAGCGCATTTGCTTGCCACCCACGAAGGCGCCAATCGCGCCGAAATCCAGCACCTGTCGATAGCAGCAAATCGCGAATCCCTCAGGGTCCAGGCACTGATGGCAAAGCTCAAAGGCCTGTTGAGCAGACCTGGGCTCGAGGCGCTTATGCAACTGTGCAACGGCCAGCCTCAGCCCACCTATGAAAACCAGCCATTGCATTGCTGGAACTTCAGCCTGTTCGAGATCCCCGTTCACGACGTGCTGTTCATGGGGCCAGACGATCCGGACCGGCAAAACCCCTGTATCGTGTACATACCTGGCGACAGCGAGCACCCGGTAAGGGAATATGCTTCTCGTCAGGACGCGGGCAAGCACCTGCGCAGCCGGCTATTGCAAAGCGGGTTTCGCCGAGCCCTGGTGCAATGCGCCTACAAGGACAGGCAAAAGGAACTGGCCGAAGCACTGGAACATGCGCTGTTCGAACAGGATGAAGCCGGCAGACGCACACCCAGAAGCACCCCCGTCCTCCGTTTCACGCCCTCGCCCATCCGAACCGACCCTTGGACGACCTTGTACAACGCACACCTTGCGCGCATGAAGGCCGACGCAAAAACCATTGCAGTCCCTACCGCCGAGGTCGACGCCAGAGCCCGTGACAAGCGCCTGAAGCACTGGCTCGATTGGGGTATGAATGTACTCAACGTCGCCGCCTTTTTTGTGCCGGGGTTGAACACGGTCATGCTGGGCGTTTGCGCATACGATCTGATGAGCTCGGTGTTCACCGGGTTCGAGGCGTGGGAAGAAGGTGATACCCGGCAAGCACTGGCGCAACTGGAATCGTTGGCCGTCAATGCGGCAGTGATTGCCGGCTTTGCCACGGGTGCCAAGATCGTCCAGGCATCAGGCTTTGTCGATGCGCTGACCAGTGTGTGGCATGAAGACAAAGAAGTGCTCTGGCACCCCGACATGAAGCCATACGCGAGCACAGCGCCCATCCCTGATCAGGCTCAACCCGATTCGCTCGGCCATGTGCACGTCGGTGGGAAGACCTTTCTCAAACTGGACGGCACGCTGTACGAAGTGTTTCAGGACGCAGCACAACAATGGCGCGTTCGCCACCCCGATGACGCGCAGGCCTATGCCCCACCCCTGCTGCATCATGGTAACGCTCGCTGGCAACTGGCGCATGAACAGCCTCTGGAATGGGACGGCGCACAACTCATGCGCCGCCTCGGCAGCTATAGCACAGGCCTGGACGACAGCGAACTGGAAAACGCCATGCGCATTACCGGTACTGATCAAACCGTGTTGCGCCGCACCCACGCTGCCGGCGTGCGTCCACCTGCCTTGTTGCTCGACACGCTACTGCGCCTGCAACTGGATAACCAGGCACAACACATCATCACCCGCGTACGCCATGGGCTACCGCTGGCTGCGCACGAGAACTTTGCCTTACCCGAGTTGCTGCGCCTGCCGGGCTGGCCTGAGGGGAACGTGATCAAGGTTTACCAAGGGCCAGAACCTTGGGGCGAATCGGTGCGCTACGGCGCTATCGACACGGTTGGCCAGGTAGAAATCGAGGTTACCCGTAGTGATCTGGACAATGGCCAGCTGAGCCAGACCGTGTTGGCTCAGCTGGATGAAGAAGCCATTCTGCAGTTGCTCGGTGACACGCCGACCGAGCACAGATCATCTACCCTGAACCATAAACTCGCACAACGCCTTGAACAACATCGTGGGGCTCTGTTGAGCAGCCTGCAACAAAGTCACCGGCCCACCCTCCCCCCCACCGTACAACCTCTCGCCCGGCAGTTTCCCGGCCTGCCGGACAGCGCGCTCGAAGCATTGCTGGCCAACATCAGCACCGTGGAGCAGGAACGCCTGGCAAACGGACGTGTGCCTCTTCGCATTGCCGAGGAAGCCCGCCTTCTGCAAGCACGGGGGCGGCTTGACCGCGCCATCCTTGGCATCTTCAGGCCCAGCCTGGCTAATGACGACAGCCAGCGCCTGATACAAGCGCTGCAAGCTGAGCACCCACAGGCCGACTCGGCCCAGTTGCTGCAACTCGCCCTGGGCGATCGCCAGCACTGCGCCTCACTGCTCGGCCAGCAACCGATCAACCCCAGATTCCGCTCCCCCTTGCGATTGGCCAGCGGCCAGCTTGGCTATCCCCTGAGCGGCCGAGGCTCCCAAGGGCGCGCCTTGCCAGCCGCGCGCCGGCTTCGGGCACTGTACCCCGAGCTCAGCGGCCAGCAGATCAGCGCACTGCAAACCGAACTTGCCTTGGGAGGCGACCTGGGCAGCGTGATCAGTCGGCTTGAAGTAGAGCAACGCACCCTCAACCGAGATCTCAATCGCTGGATTAACACCTCAGCCACCCTTGACGAACGCTTTGATCGGCAGCGGTGCACGGCGCGACTGCTGAGTGCTTCGCGCCGAGAAGGCGGCACGCAACGCGCAGCACTTGTGCTGAACCATATGCACATGGAAGCGCTGCCACCGTTCACTGCCCCTATGCCGCATATCCGGCAACTGGTAGTTGATGGGCTGCAGATGCGGCGCCTGGAAAGCGGTTTTTTGCCAAACTTCCCTAACCTGGAAACCCTGGAAATCATCGGCAACCCGGATATGGACGCCGAAACATTGTTCGAGGCACTCAAGTCTGTGCCACGGCTACGCGAACTGGCCCTGACAGACAATGGCTTGACCAGCCTTTCAGCCACTGCCCTACAGGCCATCGGGGCGATGCCCGGCCTGAGGGTACTGATCCTCAGCCGTAATCGGCTACGGCTCGATACTGCCAGCCTGGCCTTCCTGACGCGTTTACCCCTGGATGGACTTGGCCTGAGCAGCAACCAGATCACACTTGATGAAAGCCTGGCCGCCCAGTTTCAGGACATGATCCACCCCAGGGTGCTGCACCTGTCGGGCAACCCCCTGCGGCTGGCGCCAGACCTGCGCTTCATGGCCCGCCTGAGCCATCTGGACCTCGAGGGTTGCCAACTGCAGCAGTGGCCGGACAGCCTGACAATCCTGATGAGCCAGCCGCAGTATCAGCTGCGCTATCTGAACCTCTCCTTCAACCGCATTCGTACCCTGACAGATTTGCCAGGCGTGCTGCGAACCCCGTTCGCCCGCGATGTCGCGGCGCGCTTGCCGGAGCGCCGCTGGCTGTTCAACTACAACACCTTGGAAGCCCAAACACGCGCACGCCTGGGCAGCAGTGGCGTCAACGTATTCGAGCACGCAGGCGACATGCCGCAGTGGCAAGGCCTGTACCGTGGCCAGGCGAGCAGTGCCGAAGAGCAACTGTGGCGCGACCTGTTCGACCAAGGTGAGAATGCGGCGGTGCTTGGGGTGCTGGAGCGGCTTGCCCAGTCGGCAGAAGCGCGGCGCGATGCCGTGGCGTTGAGGGAGCGTGTCTGGAGCTTGCTGGAGAACGCTGCCCAGGACACCGTGCTGCGCGAACGCCTGGCCACAGTGGCCGGCGATTTCCCGCCAACCTGTGGCGATGCAGGTGCCGACGCTTTCAGTGCCTTGGAGATAGAAGTGCTGGCCCACGAAGCTGCAGGCCAGGCCGGTAGCCGAGCGGCCGATCTGCTGAACCTGTATTGCAAGTTGTATCGACGCGATCAGGTCAACCAACTGGCCGACCGTATCAGCTTGAAAAGGTCCGTGCGCAAACAGGCACTGCTCGATGGCGTCTTTAACGGCGACCTCCCCCCATACGACGAGCTCGACGACCCCTCAGCCTTTCCAGACATCGACCTTGAAACGGGCCTGGTGGACGATATCGAGCTGCGCCTGGCCTTGCGCCAGTCCTTGGCGACTGCGCTGGATTACCCTGAGCCGAGCCGAGGCATGCTGTATCGCGACACGGCCAGGGTCAACCAGACAATCATCAACCGTGTGAAAGCAGCAGTCGTGGCACTTGATACAGACGCCACAGCCCGGGAGCAATGGTTGAACCAGCAGCCGGGCTGGGTGGAGTACCTGAAACGGGAACATGCGGCACAGTTCAGCCTGATAACCGATTTTTGGCGGCCAGGCCTGGACTACCTCTACTACTGCCTGGATGAAACCGCCGACCCGGTAACGTCCCTGGACAACTCTGTGCGACGAGCATTGACCAGCGTCATGCCGGAAAACCCCTTGGATGCTCGGGGTGTTCTGCATCGCGTGGCGATCACCGAGCAGCAGTACCGTCAAGGCGTGGACTTGCTGACTGCCGAGCAGCAGCAGGTGGAACACGGCCTGCTGACAAGCCTCACCCGCCAGACGCAGACAATGGGCAGTTAACCCGCAGTCATTGGCCGCGCAAGCCTTCAAGTAAGGCCTGCCGGCCACCTGCCTGACAGAACGCACGCAACACCCGCATACGCATGAGCGCCCTGGGCAGGCAATTATCTACCGCACAGTGCGCCCGCGTATGCGGCCCCATAGCGGCTCCCGTACACGGAGTGCCGACATGAGCCACACCCCTTATCACCACGCGCAAATGGCGCGTACCCTGCCCGGCTGGAGCAAGGCATTGCATGGCGAGCATGCCCGCCAGATCACGGCGCGCTTGCACAAGGACTACCAGGACGGCCAGGGCAATACCTACGCCTGGTATCAACAGGCAGACGAAGCTACCCGCCAAGCCCTGCAGCGCGCCATCGCCAAACGCGATGCAAGCAGCAGGGCCTTGCAGGCAGCGCTCGGCAACTTGCAGGGCGTCACCGAGTTCTGCGCCCCTTTGCTGCAAAAGCAGCTGAACATCGACACCCCGGTCACCCAGGCGCAATACGTTTATCAAGCGACCACGGTCAAGCAACCCGTCGGGCTGCCCACGGGCCCGGCAGTGCCCCATGAGCAGGGCGAGATCGTTTCCAAGGGGGCCCCGCAGTACCGCAGCCTGCTCGAAGCGGCCCTGCACAACTTCGAAGGCACTGCCGACACCACGCGGTTCAGTCGCCTGCAGCACAGCCGGCAGGACATCAGGGCCATGGCTGGTCTGACGTTGACAGGCTTCATTGAGCAATGCCGGGCGCTTAACCTGGGTCAGCGCTACCAGCTGCACCTTGACCAAATCTTCGCCGGGCCAAACAGAACCGAACTGCAAGCGCTGGCCATCAACGCACGGCGTGACGAGTTTCGTGTGCAAACCCGCATCGCTGGCTGCAAAGGCCACCTCAGCGCGCCCGGCGCTCTCGCGTTGCATGGCCTGTGTGCCGAACGCGCCGACCCCACCTATCAAGGGCGTCCCCTGCGTTGCTGGCAGTTGCAGCTGTTTGGCATCCCGATCCATGAGCTGTTGTTCATTGCCCCCCTGCAAAACCGCAAGCACGACCCGGTATTTCTCTACAACCCGATGGATGTCGATGCGCTCAGGGAGTTCGCCTCGCTGGGCGAAGCACGCAAGTATTTGCGCCAACAGCTGATGCAGGACGACTACCGCAAGCGCTTCGTCGCCCTGGCATTGCAGTCACAGCAGGCTACCTTGAGCAAGCGGCTCGAGCGCGCCCTCTACAGCAACGCCGACCAGGAAGAAGGGGCGCAGCTGAAACCCCGCAAGTCGGTACACCTGGAATCCATCGACAGAAGCTTGCCCGATGCCCCTTGGGGCCTACTGGAGTCCAGCCACCTTGCGCGCCTGAGAGCGGATGCTCGCAGGGTCGCGGTTCCCACCGAAGATGTTGACGCCAGGGTACGCTTGCAGAACATCGAATACTGGCTGGACCTGGGTATGACCGTGCTGAATGTCGCAGCGATGGTCGTGCCATGCCTGAACCCGATCATGTTGACCCTCGGCGCCGCGCAAATCATGGGCAGTGTATTCGAGGGCATCTCGGCCTGGGAGGAAGGTGACAATGAAGAGGCTGCAGCCCAGCTTGAGTCGGTGCTGCTGAACATTGTCACGGTCGCTGCCGTAGGTGGCGGTGCCGTGGCGCTGAAGGCTTCCGGCTTTGTCGACGCCATGCAGAGCATCGTCAAGGATGGCAAGGACTACCTGTGGAACGCCACGCTGAAGGACCATGCAAGCCCCGTGTCGATTGGCGAAGACCTTGAACCCGATGTGCAGGGCCGTTACACGGTTGACGGGCGTCACTACATACGTATCGAGGGTGTTGTGTACGAACAGTTGCAGGAACGCGGCCAATGGCGGATCCCCCACCCGCAAGACCCGCAGGCCTATCGGCCAGTGATTCGGGACAATGCCGCAGGCGCGTGGCGCGCGGCACACGAAGTGCCTCTGGAGTGGGATGACCTGCAGCTCTTGCGACGTTTGGGGCCGATCAGTGAGGGCCTGACTGACAGCGAGTTGCAGGCCGCGCTGGAGTGCTCAGGGGTGCAAGGTGATGAACTGCGCCACACCCAGGTGGCCGCACAGCATCCGCCCGCCTTGCTGTCCGACGTACTTGAGCGATTGAAAGCCCCAAACCAGCCCGGCATGCCCGAAGAGGCCGGGCCTCTGAACAGGCAATTCCCGGGCCTGCCGCAGCATGCCATCGAGCAGATCATGGCCAGGACCTGTGCCCGTGAACGCCTGCTGATGGCCCAAGGCAGGGTGCCCTTGCGCGTTGCCGAAGAGGCCCGGGCCCTGCAGGCACACACCCGCCTGAGCAGGGCCTTGCTGGGGCTGTATCGCACTGATCTGGCCACCGCCGACAGTGAGGTACTGGACCTTGCGCTGCAAGCAGAACACCCTGATCTCGATGCGCGCCAACGGTATCACGTGGCCATCGCCGACCGGGGGCATGCGGCCAGCCTGATCGGGCAACAGCCCATCAGGCCTGGTTACCGTTCGCCAATGCGCCTGGCCGATGGGCGCGTTGGCTACCCACTCAGCGGGAGGCTGCCTTGGCCCAATACTGCAGATCGACGTTTGCGTGCGCTCTACCCCGGCCTGAACGCAAGCGCACGCAATACCTTGCGGGGCCAGCTACGCCAGCGCGGTAGCGTCTCGGCACAGCTCAGGGCACTGGAAATCGAGCGCGACACCCTTGACGACTCGCTGCGTGACTGGGCGAACCAAGGCGGTGAAAGCCAGCGCAACGCGCGCACCGTGGTGCGTGAACTGTTCAATGCCGCCTGGCGCCGTGACGACCCGTACAGCCTGACACTGCAAGACCTGGAACTCGACACCCTGCCATCACTGCCAGCGCGCTTCGATCACATCACCACCTTGAACATCCGCGCCATTGGCATCCGCCAGATACCGTCAGACTTTTTCCAGAGCTTCCCCTCGCTGCGCGTCCTGCGCCTGACGCAAAACCCAGAACTCGACTTCGAAGGGCTGTTCCAGGCACTGGCGGCCACCCCGCAACTCGAAGTACTGGATCTGGGCAACAACCAGTTGAACAGCCTGACTGAGGTAATGCGTCACCGGCTGGGTGGCCTTACCCGCCTGCGCCGGCTGAGCTTGCGTCTGAACAGGTTGCAGCTGGCCGAAGCCGACCTGCAGACCCTTGCACGGTTACCCCTCGAATACCTTGACCTGGAGAACAACCACATTGCATTGAGTGAAGGCGTGGCAGCGCGTTTCGCCGACCTGCGCAGCCTGCGCCATCTGCGCCTGACCAACAACCCGCTGGGGCAGGCGCCTGACGTGACCGGCCTGACATTCCTGGCCAACCTGCAACTGCGCAACTGCGGCCTGCGTGAATGGCCACGTGGCCTCACCTCGCTGATGACGCCGACCGCCCCGCAATTGCGTCACCTCAGCCTGAGCTACAACCCGATCGGCGAGGTGCCGGACCTCGATCAGGTACTGGCCAGCCCCTTTGCCGAAGCCTTGCGTACGCCTGGACGCGATAGCTTCTGGGACTTCAATGAAAACAACCTGGATGCCGCCAGCAACCGCCGGCTGCGCACGGCAGGGGTCGAAGTGCACGGCGCCGATCAGCTGTCGGATATCAGCGAGGACTTCTGGCTGGTGGATGCCAGCCCGGAACAGGCGCAGCTCTGGGACGCGCTGTTCGAGGGTGATGCAAACCGCCATTTGCGCGAAGTGGTCGAACGCGTGGCACGCTCGCAGCAAGCCGAGCGCAACCTGCGAGCGCTGACCCAGCAGGTTTGGCAGCTGCTTGAACAGGCCGGACGTGACGAGGCGTTGCGCACCCATCTGGACAATGTCGCGCAAGATTACCCACCTACCTGTGGCGACGCCGGCACCGATGCATTCAGTGCCCTGGAGCTCGAAGCCCAGGTGTTCAGGCAAGTGGCCGAGGAAGCGGAGCGCCCTGCCTACCTGTTCACCTTTTTCAGAAACCTCTATCGCCGCGAAATGGTCAACGCGCTGGCCGAACGGATTCAGCTTGCCCGCCTGGCCCGCCAGGCGCGCCTGCTGGAGCTGGAACGGCTGCCCGCCCAGGCTCAGCCCGCAAGGCTTGACGTACCTGAACTGGACCCCCTGGACGAACTGAGTGACGACGCCCTGCTCACCGGCGGCACTGACCTGATCGAAATACGCCTGGCCTTGCGCCAGTCACTGGCAGAACCGCTCAATTTCCCGGAAACCAGCCAAGGCATGCTGTATCGCCAAGAAGCGATGATCTCGGCACGTGTGGCCAGCAATGTCGAACGCGCTGTCCTGCAGCTCGACGATACTGTTGCCGAACGCAGGGCCTGGGTTGCCCGGCAGCCCAGCTGGCAACGCTACCTTGCCCAGCGCTTCGCCAGCCGCTTCGCCGCGCTGGATGAGCGTTGGTACCACGGCATGCAGTACCTGGATTATTGCCTGGATGGCGAAAGCGAAGCCGTCACCTTATTGGATGGCGCGGTGCTGCAAACCCTCACCGAGGTACTGCCCGCGCCACCGCTGGATGTAAACGGTCAATTGCACAGGATGGACTTGGGTAGCCAGGCTTACGACCTGGCCAGTCGGCGCCTGAATGCCGGGCGTGACCAGCAGCGCGAGGCATTGTTCGAAACGCTGACCCACGCGCAAGACCCGAACCGCTGAGCCTCTCATTTGAACAGGTTCACCTGAAGCCTCTCAGTCACGCCATTTGGGGCCGCTTTGCGGCCCTTCGCGGGCACGCCCGCTCCCACAGGGACTGCACATTTGGGAAGCTGTGGGACCGGGCGTGCCCGCGAGGGGCTGCAAAGCAGGCCCAGGAGTGCTTAGGCTTTGGCCTACTGCCCACGCAGGTCTTCGAAAAAGGCCTGCCTGCCATCCACCTGGCTGGACGCCCGCGGGGCAGCGGCCGCATCACCATTGGCGGCCTCGACATGCCAATAGCAGTGCTGCACTGCGCGCGTCACCGCCACGTAGGCCAGGCGTTGCACTTCGTCCTTCTGCGCCGTATCGAACGGCTGGGCGTCACCGGCCTTGCCCAGACCGGCCTGGCGATACACCTGGTTCTTGTAAGGCGAGCTGGTCAGGTAATGGCAGTCGCCCAACATGAACACCGCATCGGCCTGCAAGCCCTTGGCACTGTGGTAAGTCAGCTGTCGCAGCCGGCGCTGCTCGGCCGGCAATGCGGCCTCGGCGTGCAGCACGCTTTGCAGGTGCTCGCTCATCAAGGCCCTGTCACTGCCCTTGCGGTACAGCATCATGACCGTCTCGCCCCGTTGGTAGTGCTCGATCAGCGTCTCGCCCAGGGCAGCCTCATCACGGTCGAACACCTTGACCGGCGAGCAGGGCAAGCCGGCTGCCGGGCCGCTGGCGCGGGCTTTCTTGCCGGCAATTGCCGGGGTCCCTTTGACCAGGTGCTCAGCCGCGTCGATCACCTGCTGCTGGCAGCGGTAGTTGTCGACCAGCATCACCCGCGTGCTGGCCGGTGACGGGAAGGCTTTGCTGAACTCCATGAAATACTTGGGCGAACTGCCACGCCAGCCATAGATCGACTGCCAGTCGTCACCCACACAAAGCAATGACGAGTGCTGTGCATGGCGCCCGGTGTGCATGGCGGGGCCACGCCGGCGGATTTCTGCAAGGCTGGCACGCAACCAGCTGACGATCTGCGGCGACACGTCCTGGAACTCATCGATCATCAGGTGAGCCAAAGGCCGCAACAACGGGTCGGGCAGCAGTTGAAGGTTTTCCGGGTTGTTCTCGCCGAACAGGGCGAACATGCGGTTGTAGCTCATCACCGGCGGCGACTGGTCCAGCAGGTGTGCCTCCAGTGCCTTCCAGTACAGCGCCAGGGCCTCGAAGAACAAGGCATCGCTGTCGCCGGAAGGAAAGCTCATTGCCGCCACCGCGTTGTTCACGTCCAGGCCAAGGTTCTCGATGAAGTTGGCCGCACCGACAAAGGCATCCAGCAACGGCGCCGGGGCCAGTTCACCCTTGACCTTGTACTCGAACCCGGGGCCGGCCACAGCATCGCCAGCCAGCGAAGCCGCCAGGCGCCGGGCCATGGCGTAGTTGTCGAGCCAGATCAGCGGCCGATCACAAAAGGCCTGCAACAGCGTGCGCTTGACCGCCCACTCGGCACGCACTGCCAGCTTGGCCCCGGGGCGCTGGTACTGCGCGCTCTCGGCAGGGTCGAAGCCCAGCACGACCAGAGGCCCTTGGCCAGCCAGGCGGCCATGCACATGGAAGCGGCTGCCCCGGATATCCACGGTTTCGCGGCAAGGCTCTATGCCCTTGATCGGCCAGGCGCCGGCGGCGAACCACAGGTCTTCGATCACGTCGCACAGTTCTTCGTCGCGCTGGGCCGCCAATTGGGTCACCTGTGCACGCTTCTGTACGTCGGGGTTGTTCGGGTCCAGTGGTTTCAGCTGCAAGGCTTCGCTGCGCAACAGGCCTACCAGCTCGGCAAAACGCGGGCTCTCGCCCAGCAAGCCGCTGTAGCACTGGTTAAGTTGCTGGCGCTGGGCATCGTTAAGGCGCAAGTCGAACGGGTTACTGTCAGCCTCGGCTTCGCGCCCGGCAGGCATCTCGTTGCCCAGGGTTTCGAATGCGCGTACCTGGCCGAAACCCGGCAGGCTGCGCACCAGCGGCAGGATGCGTGAATGGAAGGTACGCACCAGCTCGCGCGCCTGTGCCGGCTGCAGGTTGATCTGCCACAGGGCGAACACCTGCAGCAGGCGCTTGATGAAGTCCTTGCGCGACTCGCGGGTGAACGTGACCACGGTCATCGCGTCCAGTTCGTAACCCAGATAATGGCGCAGCAGCAGAATGCGTAACACCAGCGACGTGGACTTGCCTGCCCCGGCGCCGGCCACTACACAGGTAGACGGGGTGTCACTGAAGATCAGCTTCCACTGCGCGGCGCTGGGCTGCGCCTCGGCGGGCAGGCGCTGGGCGACATCGGCCTTGAAGCGTTTCTTCAGCTCGGCCGTCAGCGGCAGGCGCCAGTCGTCGAACAGGTTGTCGTCCCGGCCGGGTACCGCAGCGGTGTCAGGGCGCGAATCGCGAATCACCAGTACCTGGCGCCCAGCCTCATAGCCCTCCAGCCGACCGCGCTCGAACCCCTCACGCACACCGTCGGCATGCCCAGTGCGCTGGCCCGTGGCGTGGCCCAGGAACCAGGAGTCACGATGCTGGGCTTGCAGGCGGGTCAGGCCACGCCCCAGCAGGCGGGCGGCCAGGCGGCGAAACCAGGGCAGTTGTGCAGGCGGCGTAAGGTCGGCGGGGGCCTGGGGTTGCTCGTGGGCCACGGTCACTCCGTTGAAAAACAAAAACAGCCGGCATGTTCGCCGCATCGACGGAAAATCGCCAGCGAATGCTTGCAGATCAGTGGATTAGGCGATGAAGCGAGTCAAACACTGCACAAATAATATCGACCAATATGATTGTTTTGAGCCGATATTTACGCTTATTTTCGATGTTTCTTTAGCGCATCATGGCGTCATTCCACTGATTCAAGGAGCACGATCATGCTGCAACTGCGACCCTTCGAAGGCCTTGGCCACGCCAACCACGGCTGGCTCGATGCCCATCACCATTTCTCGTTCGCCGAGTACCACGACGCGCAGCGCATGCACTGGGGCAACCTGCGTGTATGGAACGACGACCTGATCGCGGCTGGCAGTGGCTTCCCGCCGCACCCGCACCGCGACATGGAAATCATCACCTATGTGCGTGAAGGCGCGATCAGCCATCAGGACAGCCTGGGTAACAAAGGCCGCACCGAGGCCGGTGACGTGCAGGTGATGAGTGCCGGTAGCGGCATCGTGCACAGCGAGTACAACCTGGAAGACGTCGACACGCGTATTTTCCAGATCTGGATTGTGCCTGAGCGCACGGGTGAAGCACCGCAGTGGGGTAGCCGGCCGTTCCCCAAAGGCGAGCGTGGCGAAGGCTTCGTCACCCTGGCCAGCGGCCGTGCCGGTGATGAAGACAGCCTGCAGATTCGTACCGATGCCCGACTGGTAGCTGCCACCTTGCGTGCAGGTGAAACCGCCGAGTATCGCTTTGAGGCCGCACGCCGGGGTTACCTGGTGCCGGCCAAGGGGCTGGTGGAGATCAATGGGCTGCGGGCCAAGGCGCGCGATGGTGTGGCGATCGAGCAGGAAGAAGTGCTGCGGGTCACCGCCGTCGAGGACAGCGAGATCGTGCTGGTGGATGTGGCCTGAAATCGCAGCGGACAGGGCTCCCACAGAGTCCCTGCCAGATCAATGAGTCATGGTCTGTTCTAGGAGAGCGGGCTTGTGCCGCGATTGGGGCGCACAGCGCACCCGACTGTCGACAAGCCTCGCCCAATCCCGCTGAACATTGGCGCCATCGGCCACCCTGCACTAGCGTTGTGCTACCAGCCAGCCCCAACGTTCATGCGGAGCCCTCACCCATCATGCCGGACCTGCGCCCGAACCCGACGCTGTGCCTGGAGTACCGTGCCGACCAGCCGATTCATTGCGCCTTCCTCGAGCAGGCCGGCCGCTGCCCGGATGCCACCGCCATCCTGGCCCGGCACACCACCTGCAGCTATGCCCAACTGGCGCAGATCAGCCAGGGCATTGCCGCCTGTCTGCTGGAACAATCTGCCAGTGGCGCCGATCGTGTGGTTATCGTCGCCAGCCGGGGCGCGGGTCTGGTGTACGCCATGCTCGGCTGCCTGCGCGCCGGCCTGGCCTTCACCGTGGCCGACGCCGCCTACCCGCCCGCGCGCATCGGGCAGATCATCCGCACACTGACGCCGGCTGTGGTCTTGCGCTGTGGCGAGGCATCCGTCGATACCAACGGCCCCCTTGTCATATCGGTGCCGGAAACCACCGCCGAGGCACTACAAGCCTTCCCTTGCCACTGCGTCGCGCTGCCCAGTGTGAGCCCCGAGCAACCGGCTTACATCACTTTCACCTCGGGCAGCACCGGTGAACCCAAGGGTATCGTTACCCATCACGCGCCCCTGGTGCATTTCATCGACTGGCATGTGCGCCAGCATGGCTTCACCCAGGCCGACACCTTCTCTCTGCTTTCCGGTCTGGGCCATGACCCGGTGTACCGCGACGTGTTCACGCCCCTGTCAATTGGCGCAACCCTCGCCTGCCCCGCCCAGTCGACCCTGACCGACCCGGCACGGCTGGCAGGCTGGATTCACCAGCACGGCGTGAGCGTGATCCACCTCACCCCGCCGCTGGGCAAGCTGATCGAAACCGGCGCACACCTGAATGGCCAGCTACTCGAACACCTGCGCTACCTGTTCTGGGGCGGCGATGCGCTCAGCCCGGCGCTGTACCAGCACATCCGCGCCATTGCGCCCAATGCTGTCAACGTGAACTTCTATGGCACCACGGAAACGCCACAAGCCATGGCCTTCCATACCCTCGACCCTGATTCGGACAGTACCCGGGTGCCCTTGGGCAAAGGCATCGCCAATGCGCAGCTGCTGGTGGTCGACTCGACCAACCAGTTGGTCAGCGTGGGCGAAACCGGTGAAATCCTGATCCGCAGCCCCTACCTGTCGCAGGGATACTGGGGCGACCCGGCGCTGACCGAGGCCACGTTCATCGCCAACCCGTTCACCGGCGCCGCAGGCGACCGCTGTTATCGCACCGGTGACCTGGGCACCTACCTGGCCGATGGCAGCGCCAGTTTCCTGGGGCGCGGTGACAACCAGGTCAAAATCCGTGGCCATCGCATCGAGCTGGCGGAAATCGAGAACGCCATTACCCGTCACCCGCTCATCGGCCAATGCGTGGTGGTGGCCAACCGCGACAGTGCGTCGCCCCGGCTGGTTGCCTATTGCGTTGGGCAAAAACCCATACCCGCCGAGGACCTGCGCCAGGCGCTCACACGCCAGTTGCCGGACTACATGGTGCCAGCGCTATTCGTGTTCCTCGACGCCCTGCCGCTCACCCCTAACGGCAAGGTGGACAAACGCGCCCTGCCTGCGCCATTTGACGACAGTGCCCACCCACCTTTGTCCCCTCTGGCCGAAAAACTGAGCTCGGCCTGGGCTCGCATTCTGCAGGTGCCACGCCTGGACGCCAGGTTGAGCTTTGTCGAACTGGGGGGCGACTCGTTGTCATTCGTGCAGGCCTCGCGGGTGCTGGAGGAGCTGATCGGCCACCTGCCGCAGCGCTGGGAAACGCTGCCGGTGTGCCAGCTGGCCGAGCTGAGTGCGCCCCCCAAAGGCGCGTTGCGGTCGATGGAAATGCCGGTGTTCGTGCGCATGCTCGCCATCATCCTGATCGTGGTCGGCCACCTGAGCGAGTTCGACCACTGGCTGATCGTCGGCGAAACGTCTGTGCTGTTCCTGGTGTCCGGCATCAGCCTGGCGCGGTTCCAGCTCAAGGCAATCGACGAACGCGGAGATGCCCGCACGCTGCTCAGGTCGCTGGCGGCCATTGTGGTGCCGACGCTGTTGTACACCGCGCTGATCCAGTTGGTGTTCGACCGGTTGCACTGGCAATCACTGCTTCTGGTGTCCAACTGGTTCCCGGCCAATGAGGTGAGCCTGTTCAATTACTGGTACATCGAAGTGCTGGTACAGATGATCGTGATCATCGGTATCGTGCTGTCGATCAGGCGCGTACGTCGGGTCGTCCTCGCCGACCCGTTCCGCTGCCTGATCATTGCAACCTGTGCGCTGGTGGCGCTGGATGTGCTGCTCAACCGCTTCGTGTTCGACGCCAGTGCGCTGCTCAACCGGGTACCGCAGCACTTCCTGGCGGTCATGGTGCTGGGCATGGCCGTGCACCATGCCGACACCACAGCGCGCAAGTGGGTAGCCAGCGCGGTGGCCGTGCTGGTGGTCGCCGAGCTGGATTTGATGGCGGTTGCCGGCGTTGGCTGGGAGGCTTTCTCGCGCTATGTCGATATCGCCCTGCCAGCAATCCTGGCCCTTATCTGGTTCCGCTCGGTGCCAGTGCCTGCCCTGGTCGCACGGGCGGGTGCGGTCATCGCATCGTCAACCTTGTTTATCTACCTGACGCATTTCCAGTTCCAGTCGCTGGCAGACCATGTTTTAAGGCACCCGTTGTTCGAGGTAGCCCTGGCACTCGCCGGAGGGGTGCTGGTGGGTTACTGCTGGAACACCCTGTTGCGTCTGCTGTTTGCGCGCAGGCACAAGCAGAACCAGGCGCGTGAGGCTGATTCGGCCAGGCGTGCTACCTCTGCCTGAGCTGAATTGCCGGCACGGGATCTGTGATTGCAAACCCTGAAACACTCTGCCTAAAATGCGAACCATTAACATTTGCAAGCATTTTCAGGCGGCACGGATGAGCATCCCGGATGTAGCGTTCACTTCTCAAGTCAGCCAGCTGTACCGGGCCCAGAGCAAATGGTTGCATAACTGGCTGAAACCGCGGGTGAACTGCAGCCACCTGGCAGCGGACCTGGTCCAGGATGTGTTCGTGCGTGTCATGTCTGCCGCCGACGCCGCCGTCAAGCTCGCCGCCGTACGCGAACCCAAAGGCTACCTGGCGACCATCGCTCGCCGCCTGATGATCGATCACCTGCGCCGGGTGCACCTGGAAAGGGCCTGGCTTCAGGTGCTCGCCGAGCAACCCGAAGCACTGGACATCTCACCAGAGCAACGTTTGGCCTTGCTGCAAACCTTGTTCGAACTCGACGCCATGCTGGCTTCGCTCGGGCCCAAGGTACGTGAAGCATTTCTGCTTTCGCAGATCGACGGCATGCCCTACAAGCACATCGCCATCCAGCTGGGTGTTTCCGAAGTCAGCGTGCGCCGCTACATTGCCAAGGCCGCCGAGCACTGCATGATCTACAGCCTTGGCCATGGCCAGTGAGCATGAACCTGAACGCCGAGCAACTGGCCTCGCTACGCCAGGCCGCGCACTGGTTCAGCCAGCTCAACAGCGGTGAGGTGCAGGCCAGTGATTACTCGGCCTGGCAACTGTGGCTGAATGCAACGCCCGTCAATGCCTGGGCCTGGCAGCAGGCCGAGCGCCTGCAAACGCGCATGGCAGCAAGCGAAAACCCGGCATCGGCACGGGTGTTGGCGCTGGCAGCGCATGACCGCAACGCCAGCCGTCGGCGGGTGGTCAAGGCAGGCTTGCTGCTGCTGGGCGGCGGCGCGCTGGGCCTGGGGGGGTACCGCGAGGTCAAGCAGTCTGCAGTGTTGGCAGACCTGCGCACCGGGGTGGGCGAACAGCGCTCGCTGATGCTGAACAATGGCACCAAGCTGATGCTCAATACCGCCTCTGCGGTCGATGTGGATGACGCGCTCGACCCTGCGCGCTTGCGCCTGCGCCAAGGTGAAGTCATGGTCGCTGTGCCGGCGCGCCAGCACTGCAGGGTCAGCACCCGAAACGGCACGGTCGAAGCCGGCGAAAGCCGCTTTGCCCTGCGGCTGTTCGATGACGGCAGCAGCCTGGAGGTATTTGCCCGGCAGGCCCGTGTAACCCTGAGCTCGGGCCAGACCCTGCTGGTAAACAGTGGCGAGCGTTGTCGCTTCAATGAGCAAGGCTTCGCCGCGCTGGAACCCGTCCCCCTGGCCGCAGATGCCTGGGGCCGCGGCTTGCTGATTGCCAATGATCAGCGCCTCGACGCCTTCATCAGCAACCTTTCACGCTACCGCCCGGGCTGGCTGCGCTGCGCGCCAGCCGTGGCAGGGCTGCGTATCAGCGGCACCTACCGGCTCGACGATACCGACCAGATCCTGCGCGCGCTGACCACGTCGCTGCCGGTGCAGGTACAGGTGCGTACGCGTTTCTGGGTCACCATCACGGCGGCGTAAAAAAATGCTGGGCGCCTGATCACTTTGCCAGGGCTTATCCGACTCATAGGTATCCCGACTTTTACCTATCAGAGAAACGCGACGATGACCTGCCGCTTCAAACCCAGGCCTTTCACTGCGCCAGGCCTGCGCACCTGCCTGCTACTGACTGCACTGCTCGCGGGGCCTGGCGCTGCCAGCGCTGCGCAAGCCCATGACTACCACCTGCCACAGGGCGACCTTGGCGAAACGCTGACCCAGTTCGCTGCCGAGTCTGGCATCGTGCTGTCGTTCGACACCCACTGGACGCGCGGTAAACGTTCGCCTGCGCTTGAGGGGCGCTATGACGTCGACCAAGCCTTGCAGATCCTGCTCAGTGGCACCGGGTTGCAGGCCACCCGGGAAAGCGACGGGCGCTACTCGCTGCTGTTGAGCACCCAACAGGGGGATGTGCTTGAGTTGGCCCCCAGCCGCGTCGATGCGCTGGGGCTGGGTAACGGCACCGAGGGTACCGGCGCCTACACCACCGGCGGTTCTACCAGCGCAACCAAACTGCCGCTGACCCTGCGCGAAACGCCGCAGTCGGTCAGCGTGATCACCCGCCAGGTTATCGACGACCACGGCTCGCAAGACATCGGCGACGTGCTGCGCAACACGCCCGGGGTTTCGGTCCAGGCGTACGACAGCGAACGCATGGAGTACTCCGCACGCGGGTTTGCCATCACCAACTACCAGTACGATGGCATCAATACCATTTACGACGGCGTTTACGATGAGGGCGTGACCCACGTCGACATGGCGCCCTACGACCGCATCGAAGTGATCAAGGGTGCCACCGGCCTGATGACCGGCTCTGGCGACCCCTCGGCGACGGTCAACCTGGTGCGCAAGAAGCCCACTCAAGACTTCAAGGCGTCGATCACCGCCAGCGCGGGGTCCTGGGACAACTACCGTACCGAAGGTGATATTTCGGGTTCGCTCAACGACAGCGGTAGCGTACGTGGCCGCCTGGTGGGGGCCTACCAGGACCGCAAGTCGTACCTGGACCACTACAAGCAGAAAAAGGATGTTTACTACGGCATTCTTGAAGCCGACCTGACACCCGACACCCTGCTCACCTTCGGCATCGACAACCAGACCACGACTCCGCGTGGGTCGTCGTGGACCGGTAACCCGACTTACTTTTCCGACGGCAGCCGCACCGATTTCTCGCGTTCGCACAACCCGGCGGCAGACTGGAGCCGTCGCGACTTCGAGTCAACCACGTACTTCACCTCGCTGGAGCAGGCCCTGGCCAACGACTGGAAGGTCAAGCTCAGCCTCAACCACATGATCAGCGACCATGATACGCGCCTGGCGTCTGCCAGCGGCGGCAACCCAAACCCGGCAACCGGCGAGGGCATGTTCCTGTACTGGGGGCGTTGGGAAGGTCACCGCGTGCAAAACACCGCAGACGTGAATATATCCGGCCCGTTCACCCTGTTCGGCCGTGAGAACGACCTGGTGGCAGGCTTCATGACCTCGCATTCGAAGCAGACCGGCGATACCTACGACGCCAGCGCGTTCGCCATGGTGCCCGGCTCCATCTTCGACTGGAACGGCAAACTGCCGGAGCAGAACTTCCCGAAAAACGGCGACTACACCACCACGCAAAGCCAGAATGGCGCCTATGTGGCCACCCGCCTGAGGCCGACCGACAAGCTCTCGGTCATTCTCGGCACCCGGGTCAGCACCTTCAAGTACAACGATGATCAGGACTATTACCCAACGTCTTCGTTGAGCGACACCCACGCAAGCTACAAGGAACACGGTGTGGTCACCCCCTATGCGGGCGTGGTCTATGACCTGGACGACACCTACTCGGTGTATGCCAGCTACACGTCGATCTATCAGCCGCAGGTTTACAAGGACATCAACGGCGCCACCCTCGCTCCCGTCGAAGGCGACGGCTATGAAGCCGGGCTGAAGGCTGCCTGGTACGACGGCAGGCTGAACGGCACCCTGGCGTTCTTCCGCATCGAGCAAGACAACGTCGCTTCCAATATCGGCACCAATCCGGTGACCAACGAAGGCATCTACAAAGCCATCGACGGCGCCACCACCAAGGGCGTCGAACTGGAGCTGGCCGGCGAACTGGCACCCGGCTGGAACGTCACCGCCGGCTACACCTACGCCCGTACCCGCGATGCCGACGACCAACGGATTTTCGGCTTCCCACTGGCAACCACCAAGCCCGAGCACGTGGTACGGCTGTTCAATACTTACCGCCTGCCTGGCGCATTCGACCAGCTGACCGTGGGCGGTGGGCTGCGCTGGCAGAGCGGCTTCTACGGGAATATCTACAGCCCGATCGCCAACGACTATACCCGCATCAAGCAAGGCGGCTACACACTGGTGGACCTGATGGCCCGCTATCAGTACAGCGAGCACTTGAGCTTCACGGTCAATGCCAACAACGTGTTCGACAAGGTTTACCTGACCGGGCTTGGAAACTTCGATACCACGTACTACGGCGAACCACGCAACCTGATGGTCACGACCCGCTGGGACTTCTGACAGGGCGGTGAACCAGCGCCCAGCCATTGTGGGAGCGGGCTTGTCCCGCGAGGGGGACCGTGCGCTGCATGGCACCGGCTTTGCCGGTGTTCGCGGGGCAAGCCCGCTCCCACAGGACTGACAGACTAGCCTGCCTGCACGATGATCTGGCACTGCAGGTCTTAGCGTTGTCCCGCCAGTTCGGCCAGCACTTCAGCCGAGGTCGTGACGTGGCGAAAGTGATGCTGCCACAGCTGGATCCCCAGCTTGGCCGACCGGTCCAGTGAAGACCCAACCGTCATGTCCGTCACCAGGGTGGGCGTCAGCCCCGCATCGAACAGGGCAAAGCCGGCGGCCAGCACACAGGTTTCGGTCTGCAGCCCACACACCAGCACGCGCTCCACACCCAGTTGCCTGATGTACTCGATGGCTTCGGCGCTTTGCCCGTAGCCATGCTTGACGAACACCTGGTCGGCTTCGACCAGGCTTTCGTCCTCGGCAGCCGGGTGCCAGCCGAGCTGCCGTTCGAACGGCGTGACCTGTTCGTCGTGCAACTCGACCGAGGCAACGGTAGGGATGTTCGCTGACAACCGTCGCAAGCCATCGACCAGCCACTCGGGCGGGCTGAAGGTGGACTGGACATCGACGATGAGCAAAACCTGGCGCATAGCGTTCTCCCGCCATTGGCAAAATGGCGCGGAGTATACCGCGTGGCGCGGGGGCTTGATCACCAGTCGTAGGTCAGCTCTACCGACGCAACCCGCTCCTGTCCGTAATAGCAGCCAAACGCGTAGTTGCAGTCAGAAACGTACTCGCGATCGAAAATATTCTGAACATTCACGCTGGCCTGCAGGCCACGCAGGCTTGGGTCGAGCTTGGCCAGGTCGTAGCTGACGGTAGCGTCATACACGGCGTAGGCCGGTACTTCGAAGGTATTGGCCGAGTTACCCTGTTTGCGGCCGGTATAACGTGCCCCGGCGCCAAAGGTCAGGCCATTGAGGGTGGCCTGGGTGAAGTGGTAATCCACCCACAATGTGGCAGACACCGGGGCCTGCGCCTCATTGCGGTTGCCCTGGTCGCCATAGGTGCTTTTGGTATAGAACGAGTCGATGTAGGTGGCCGCGGCCAGTACATCGACATTCTCGATGCTGGATTTGAGCTCCAGCTCCACACCACGGGAGCGCACCTCGCCATTTTGCGTCTGGTACTGCGGGTACTCGGTATCGCCGGTCAGCATGTTCTTCTGTTTCACCTGGAACACCGACGCCGTGAACAAGGTCCCGTCGACAGGCTGATACTTCAGCCCCACCTCGTATTGCTCGCCTTCGCTTGGCTCGAACGCCTTGCCACCGCGCTCGGGCGCTGCCGTGCCCACGGTTGGCAAGAACGACTGCGAATAGCTGACATACGGCGCCAGGCCAAACTCGGTGACATAGGTAAGGCCGATGCGCCCGGTGAACTTGCTGTCGCGTTGGGAGGCAATGCTGTGCGCCAGCAGATCCTTGTTGTCGACTTCCGCCCAGTCCTGGCGCCCGCCTACCGTCAGGATCCAGTTATCCAGCTTGATCTGGTCCTGCACGTAGACCCCGGTCTGGCGCAGTGTATTGTCCCAACGGGTATCCAGCACCGGCGTTACGTTGCTGGTGGGGTAGTTGTTCTTGCCATACAGGTCGACCGGCAACACGTTGTAGGCGTTGTAACCATCGTACTTGCGCGAGAAGTGACGGTAGTCCGCGCCGGCCAGCAAGGTGTGCCGCAGTGCGCCCGTGTCAAAGGTGTACTCCAGGTTGTTATCGAGGGTGTAGGCGATGTTGTGCTGACGCCAGTCAAGCTTGACCCGGTTGGCGCGGGTGTAGTCGACCACATCACCTTCTGTCACGAAGCTGCGCAGGTAAAAGCCTTTGTAGCGGTCTCGTACGTCGGTGTAGCGCGCGGTAGATCTGAATGCCAGCTCGTCATTGAAACGGTGGCTGAAGTCATAGCCGAAGATGTACTGGTTGCGCTTGTAATCGTTGTACCGCGAGTCCCCCGAAAAGAAGTCGCGGTCGATATGCTGGCCTGTCGGGCCACGCTTGAGCGAGCCGATCATCGGCAACGTCTGATAATCGGGCAGGCCATCATCACGCTGCACTTGGGCGAGCAGCGTCAGGGACGTGTCTTCGTTTGGCGCCCAGGTCAGGCTCGGCGCCAGCAACAAGCGCTCGCTATGCGAGTGAGCGACCATTTCGTTGCCTTTGTCGGCAACCCCGACCAGGCGATAGGTAAAGACCTTCTGCTCGTCCAGCGGGCCGCTGGTATCGAAGGCGCCGTTGACCCGGTTGTAGCTGCCAGCGCCAAGCTTCACCTGGCTACGCGGCTCGCGGGTGGGGCGCTTGGAAACCATGTTGATCAACCCACCCGGCTGGTTCTGCCCGTACAGCACCGAAGATGGGCCTTTGAGTACTTCGATACGCTCCAGCGTGTAGGGGTCGATCTGGGGTGCACCCCCGAGGCTACCGGCGTACGGCAGGTATGCGCCGTCCAGGTACAGCGGGGTCGGAGCAAACCCGCGGCTGGTGATTTCGTCAGCAATGCTGTTGCGATCGGTAAAGCCGCCGGTGGCCAGGCCCGGGGTGTAGCGCAGCGCCTGGGTCAGGTTGCGCGCGCCCTGGGCTTGTACCTGGTCGGCGGTGATCACGTTGATGGCCTGAGGGATCTCCAGGATGGGCGTGTCAGTCTTGGTCCCGGTGGCACTGCGGCTGGCAACGTAGCCATTCACGGGCCCATAGGCGGACTCCGCAGCCGCACCGGTGATGCTGGTGGTATCAAGCTGCAGGGTCGAATCGTCACCGACCATGGGCAGCAGCGAGTAGCTGCCATTGGCCTGCTTCAACACCTGCAACCGGTTACCCGCCAGCAACTGGCGCAGGCCGGCATCGGAGCTGTAGCGGCCATGCAGGCCGGGCGACTTCAGTGCCTGCACCGATGACGGCTCGAAGGACACCGTCACTCCCGCAGCCGAAGCAAATTGCGTAAGCGCCGTGGCCAGGGGGCCGGCGGCAATATCGAACGAAGTTTCGGCCTGGCTTTGGGCAATGGCAGGGCTGGCCACCATCAGCGTTGCCAATGGCGTCGCCAGCACCACACTGAACATTGCGCGATTCACGGCACGCGCCAGTCTGGTTTTGGTCGAGTTGATCAAGAGGATGCGGTTGCAATCGTTGACAGCGAGCATGCGGTTTCCTTTCGCCCTGCGGCAGTGTTTTCATTGCGCTTGGTGCGCGTCTACCTACAAGTCGAACGAGAACGACAATCGATAACCCCCCCAGGCAAAAAAATCGCCAGCCTTAAGGCCACGACACTCAATCAAGCATCCTGGGGCCGCGTTGCGGCCCTAAAATGCTCAACTACCGGCATCAGGCTTCAGGCAGCCTCGACGCGCGTCCAGTAGCGGCTGAAGCGACGAATGCGCACAGGCAGCGTGGTCGTGAGGTTTTCCAGGACGATATCGATGTCGCCCAAGTGAAACGCCCCGGACAGTCGCAACCCACCCACGGCCTCATCACAGCCCAGGTACCCGGGCCGATACCGCTGCAGTTCGCTGACAACATCGGCGAGGCGCCAGTCATCCACGATCAACATCTCGCGGGACCAGGCGTCTGCCATCGCCGCTAGCGGTGTCACGTTGCCGGTTTTCCCCGCGCTGAATTCCAGCTGTTGCCCGGCCTCTACCCGCACAGACGCCAAGGCAAGTGCACTGCGCACCTCCACGGCATGCTGCAATACACAGACCCGCACAAGGTCGTTGTCGCAGCGCACGATGAAGCGCGTACCGAGTGCGCGGACGCTACCCTGCCCGGTATGCACGACGAAAGGCCGAGACAATGCATCCGAGGCGGTTTGCACCAGAATCTCTCCTTTGAGCAACTCAAGGGCCCGCCACTCGCCGTTGTAGCGAATATCAACAGCAGTGTCGGTGTTCAGGCGCAACTGGGTCCCATCGTCCAGCCGCAACGAACGCTGCTGGCCAACGCCTGTGCGCACATCGGCTGTCAACCGTGCAACGATGCCATCCTGCAACACCACCCCCCCTGTCGCGCTCCCGACCAGCAGCACTGAAAGCACCTTGAGGACCTCACGTCGCTTGGCCCTGGCACTGGTTAACGTCGGCCGTGCAATGCCGGGCGTAACCTGCGCCAGCTTGCCCTGCAAGCGTGCCAGGCGCTCCCAGGCCAGCAAGTGTTGCGGGTTACTCGACAACCAGCGCTGGTGCGCCGCTCGCAGGGTGTCATCCGCCCCGCAGCGCAGCTCGACATACCAGCGTGCGGCAGCCTCCAGTGTATCGCGGTCCAATGGTTCGGCCGCCATGGTTCAGGCCTCGGCCAGCATCAGGCAATGAGTCAGCGCCCGCACTGCATGCTTTTTGACAGTAGTGAGCGAAACATCCAGGCGCCGCGCAATTTCCACATAGCTCAAGCCATCGAGCTGGGCCATGAGGAAGATCTCGCGGGTACGCGAGCCCAGCCCGTCGAGTAGCCGATCGATTTCCAGCAGGGTCTCGATGATCAGCAGGCGCGCCTCCGGCGAAACTTCTACAGGCTCAGGCCGTGCCGCGAGGGTTTCCAGGTAGGCCTGCTCCACGGCACGCCGCCGAAACATGTCGATCATCAGGCTGCGGGCAATACTGCTCAGATAAGCCCGTGGCTGTTGCAGCTCGGCCGCCTTGCGCAGGGTCAGTACCCGCATGAACGTGTCCTGGGCCAGGTCGGCCGCATGCTCCGCACACCCGAGCTTGCGGCGCAGCCACCCGCACAACCAGGCATGGTGGTCCTCGTAAAGCGTGTGCACGGCTTTTTGCAGGGAAGGGTCAGCACAGGACATGGTAGAACCGATGAGAACGTCTTTAATAATGACTCTCATTTAACCTGAGTCTGACCGGATTTCGCAATTGCTTTGCGCAGCGGTCATGGGAAACCAAGGTCTTCGGCCAGGCCCAAGAACGCTGAGCTGACGATGCGCCATCGCAGGTGGTCAGCCAGGTTCCACTCGGCCCGCATCAGGATGCCTTGCCCATCGAGGGCCCAGTTCAGGGCGACCTCGCCATCGTTTGTGCTCAGGCTGCCGCGCACTTTCACCGACTCGCTCTGCTTGCCACGGCTGAGCCGCCAGATGCCGAACGCGGCATCGTTCTGGCGCAACACGATGCAGTTGTGGCTGGCCAGGTCTTTTGGTGCTTCAGGGGTGCCGTGGGCCTCCAGGTAAGCGGGCGCCGCGCATAACCGGCGGCGGTTGGCAGCGATCTTGCGCGCGATCAGGCGCGAATCAGGCAGCTCACCAAAGCGAATGGCCACATCGATAGTAGAGCGTGCGGAGTGGCAGGACCTGGGCATGCCGGAGACCCTTTGGGTGAACCGTGTTCGCGAGCTCGGGCCGCTGATCATCTCCATCGATACCAAGGGCAACAACCTGTTCGAGCAGAACAAGGCCCGCTTCAACGAACGTAAAGGGGCAGTGATCGAGAAGATCATCAGCCAGGTGCGCTTCATCAAATAACCAAGCCACTTTCGGGCCGCTGTGCGGCCCCAAGACAAGCAAATCAAGCCTTCGACAGTTCGCCAATCTTCTCCAGCCGCGCCCGCACGATGTTGCGGCTGATGTTCAGCAACCGCCCTGTCTGCAACTGGTTGCCGTGGCAATACCGATACGCCGCCCTGAACACCGTCTCCTCAATATGCTCATACAAATTCGGCACGTTCTGCTCGAACAACGCCAGCAACGCGCTTTCCAGGTCAGGCGGTGCCGCGCTCGCTGCCGGCAAATACGCATGGGCCGCAGGCGCCGCCACCTGTGGCCGCATATCGACCAGGTGCAGGTCCGCCGGCGCCACCACCTGATACCGGCACACCAGCAACGCATGGTGAATGGCGTTTTCCAGCTCGCGGATGTTGCCCGGCCAGCTATGCGCCAGCAATTTGCGTTCGGCATCCGGGCTCAACGAAGCACGCTCGTAACCCAGGCGTCGGCAATGTTCCTCGATGAAGAATTCCGCCAGCGGCAGGATGTCCCCCGGCCGCTCGCGCAACGGCGGCAAGCGAATCGTCGCCACATGCAGGCGGTAGAACAGGTCTTCACGAAAGTGCCCCGCCACCACCGCATCGGCCAGGTTGACGTTGGTCGCCGCCACCAGCCGGACATTGATCGGAATTGGCGTTCGTGAACCCAGGCGCACCACTTCACGCTCCTGTAGCACCCGCAGCAACTTCACCTGCATGTTCAGCGGCAGGTCACCGATTTCATCCAGGAACAACGTGCCGCCATTAGCCGCCTCGAACCAGCCAGCCTTGTTACTGGTGGCGCCCGTAAACGCGCCTTTTTCGTGGCCAAACAGCTCGCTCTCCACCAAGGTTTCGGCAAAGGCACCGCAGTTGACTGCCACGAATGGCTCACGCCCACGGCGGCTAAGGTGGTGGATATGACGGGCGACCAGCTCCTTGCCGGTGCCGGTTTCGCCGATGATCAGGGTGTTGGCCTCGCTGGGCGCCAGGCGCTCGATGCGGCTGAGCAGTTCCTGGGAGCGCGGGTCCTTGAACACGAGCACGGTGGCACGTACCGACTTGGTCAGCTCGCGGGCATTGGGGTGGGTGATCAGCGACATAGGGGCATTCCTGGCAGTTGACGCGCAGGCCCATAGTGCATGAAACAAATTAGATCAAAAAATTATTAATTAATATTTAGATATTCGAATTAAGAATATTCAAATTTTCAGCAGCTGATTGCTGCCACAGCAGCAACCCGTCAGCACTCCCCTGCCCGCCGATCAGCAGACCTTGCCTTGCACACCTACGTGCTCATGGCTGGAGGCCCTGTAAATAGGGGGCTTGCGCCACTTCAAGGCATGCTGGCATGCATTTCGCTCCTGGCCTGTAGAACCTTTGCCTGGAGCTGCACATGAACAATCCCTGGCGTAATGCCCTCGCCCTGCTGGGCGGCCTGTTCCTTAGCCTGACTGCGCTGGCCGCCGAGCCACCGGCGGCGGTGCGCATCGCCATTGTTGCCTTCACCCAGGGTGGCGCCCCGGTGTTCGGCGGCATCCCGGGGCGGGTGATTGAAGAAGGCTGGCTGGAACAGCAACTGGCCGCCCGCGGCGTGAAACTGCAATGGACCGCCCTGCCGCATGCCGGCGCCGGGCCGCAGATCAACGAAGGCTTCAGCAACGACAGCCTGGACTTTGCCGTACGCGGCGACCTGCCCTCGGTCATCGCCGGCGCCGGCCAGGTGCCGGGCAAGCTGGTGGTACCGGGTGGCAGCGGCAACAACATCTACCTGGTAGTACCGAGCAACTCGACGGTGCGCAGCATTCAGGACCTCAAAGGCAAGCGCCTGGCTTTGCACCGCGGCCGCCCATGGGAGTTCGCCTTCAGCAATTTCCTGCAAAGCCAGGGCCTGGCACTCAGTGATTTCAAGATCGCCAACCTCAACCCGCAAGTAGGCGCGGCTGCGGTGTCCGCCGGCAAGGTCGACGCTGCCGTGCTGCTCAACGAAGCCTATGCCCTGGAAGACAAAGGCGTGGCGCGCATCCTCTGGTCGACCAAGCAAGGCGCCAACGACTGGCGGCTGGTGTCGGACCTGTGGGGCACTGACCGCTTCGTGCAGCAGCACGCCGACCTGACGCAGCTGGTGGCCACCGCCTGGGTGCGCGCCGCCTGGTGGATTTCTCAGGAGCAGAACCGCGACGCCTACTACGGGTTGTCTTCGCGCGCCGGTGTGAGCGAAAGCGTGCTGCGCCGGGACGACCATGACGACCCGGTCGTGTGGAAGGCGCGCTGGGCACCGAAAAGCGATGCCCAGCTCAAGGCCCACTACGACGCCCTGGGCCAGTACGCCCTGGCCAACCGGCTGATCCGCACGCCCTACGACATTACCAGCGACCTGGCCACAGGCTTTACCCGCCAGGCGCTGATCGACCTGCAACTGACCCACTACTGGCCGTCCCTCGACGCCCAGATCAGCCAACAACCTTGAGAGCCTTACCCATGAAACTGCCTGCTTCGCTCGTCTTCGGCCTCAGCGCCCTGGCCCTGTCCATCGGTGCCATGGCCGCCGAAACCTACGCACCCAAACCTGATCCGCAGCAGGGCGATGGCCGTGTGTCGGCCTTCTACACCTGGAGCAAGGCCATCCCCGGCACGCCCGGTAAACTGCTGCGCAGCGAACCGCTGGACCAGGCACTCAGCCTGCCCAACGCAGCCAGCGCGCAACGCATTCTCTACACCTCGCTGGATGGTATCGACGGCAAGACCCCGATCGTGGTGTCCGGCGCACTGTTCATTCCCAAAGGCCAGGCACCGGCAGGCGGCTGGCCGGTCGCCAGCTGGGGCCACGGCACCGTCGGCGTGGCAGATATCTGCGCACCGTCCTGGGCTGGCCGCAGCTACCGCGATGTGCAATACCTCAACCGCTGGCTCGATGAGGGCTACGCCATCGTCGCCACCGACTACCAAGGCCTCGGTGTACCGGGTGGCCACCCGCTGCTGAACAACCGCATGGCCGCCTACGGCATTCTCGATGCGGCCAAGGCGGTGGTCGCCGGCGTGCCAGGGCTGGCAGACAAGGTGCTGATCATTGGCCAGTCGCAAGGCGGCGCCGGGGCCTTTGCCGCCGGTGCCTATGCGGCGACCTATGCGCCCAAGCTGGGCGTCAAGGGCAGTATCGGCACGGGGGTGATCTACACCGTGGGCTCGAAGAATGTCGGTGAACAAGACCAGGACAAGGTCGACCCGGCCCTGGCCTATGGCTTCTACACCCTGCTGGCTGCGCAGCAGTACGACCCAAACATCGACCCGCGCGACTTCTACACCGACAAGGCCTTGCCGCTGTTCGAGCAGGCGCGCACCAGCTGCCTGTCAGCCTTGGTCAGCGACGTGGTCGGCACAGGCCTGACCCCGGCCAACGCCAAGAAAGACTACAAGGGCGACCAGCTCAAGCCATGGCTGGCGCAGGTGTCGTACCCGACCCTGAAACTGGCCCAGCCGATCTTCATCGGCACCGGCGCCGAGGACAAGACCCCCGCCGCCGCTACCCAAGTGGCGCTGATGCAGGACGCCTGCAAGGCCGGCTCGGTGGTGCAGGGCCACCTTTACAAGGGCCTGGGCCACAGCGAAACGGTGAATGCCTCGCTGAAGGACTCGATCCCCTTCGCCCGCCAGGTCATCAGCGGCCAGCCGGTCACCCCCAATTGCAGCCCAAGCGTCCAGTAAGGAGGCCAACCCATGAGCATCGAATTCTTCACCCGCCTGCCCTTGCATGGCGAAACCCAGTTCCTCCCCGGCGACCCGCGCAACCGCGGCGACTGGCATGCGGGCGGGCCCAGCACCGGTGCGGTGTCGGGGTTTGCCGTGGGTGATCACTTCACCTATATCGACTACCTCGGTCAAATCGCCCGCGCCGCTGAAATAAACGGCTTTGGCGGCGCACTGATGGTCAACGCCCCCACCGGCGAAGAGCCATGGACGGTGTGCTCGCTGCTGGCCCGGGAAACCCGCACGCTGAAATTCGTCACCGCGTTCCAGCCCTATCACTACACCCCGTGGGTGGCCGTGCAACAGGCCGCGACCTACCAGCGCGCCACCGGCAACCGGCTGGTGTGGAACATCATCAACGGCGGTTCCGATGCCATCCAGCGCCAGGTGGGCGACTTTGAAGACCATGACCAGCGCTACGCCCGTGCCACCGAATTCATGGACGTGGTCCGCGGCTATTGGCACAACGAGCAGTTCCACTACGAAGGCACCTACTACCGCGCCGAGGGCGGTGGCCTGCGCGGCCCGCTGAAAAAGGCCGAGCTGCCGCTGATCTGCACCGCAGGCTCGTCGGTGGCAGCGCGCGAGTTCGCCGCCAAGCACGCCGATTTCTACCTGATGCGCGCCGAGCACCCGGACGAGATCGCCGCGCTGATCGCCGACATCCGCGCCCGGGCGCTGAAGTGGGGCCGTACCGACATCCGCTTTGGCCTGTCCATCGACGTGATCGCACGCGAGACCGAAGCAGCCGCGCTGGCCGAGGCCAAGCGCTTCTTCGACGAAGGCGTGGCCAAAGGCACGGTCAAGGCCCGCGCCGCCCACGCCGGCCTGCGCACGGCGCGCAAGCTGAGCTACGAGCACGGCTACAGCGACCAGGACCAGCAGCAGGCCTTTGACGACTTCTTCATCCACCCCAATGTGTGGACCGGTTTCGGCTACATCGGCATCCCGCCGGGCTGCGCACTGGTGGGCAGCTACACCAACGTGGTGGCGCGTATCCGCGAGTATCACGGCATCGGTGTCGATCTGTTCTTCCTCGCCGGCTACCCGCACCTGGAAGAGGCCTACCGCATCGGCGAACACATCCTGCCGCACTTCCGTGCGCAGCGCGCAGCCCTTGCCCGCCCGGCAGCCGAACCCGTGCAACTGCACGCCAGCAACGGGGCCTGACGCCATGGCCAGGGACGGTTACCCACTGAGCCGGCGCGGCTTCCTCGGCCACGCTGGCGTGCTGGCGGGCGGGCTGCTGGCCGGCTGCGGCCCCGCCGACAGCCCCACCCACGCTGCAGCCGACCAGCCGCGCCACGGCGGGCGCTTGCGCCTGGGCATCATCGACGGCAACCAGAGCGGCAACCTCGACGCCCACAAGCCCATCGGCAGCGGCATCGTGCGTGGCTTTGCCCTGTACAGCAAACTGTGGGAATGGGACGAGCAGATGCAGCCGCGCCTGGCCCTGGCCGAGTTCGCCGAGCCCAATGCCGATGCCAGCAGCTGGACCTTGCGGCTGAAACCGGGGCTGGAATTCCACCACGGCAAGACCATCGACGCCGACGACCTGATCTTTTCCATCCGCCGCCTCACCGACCCGCAGCTGGCCTCGCCCTATGCGGCGCTGCTGCACTGGGTAGACCGCAACAACCTGGTCAAGCTGGACGACCGCACCGTACGCCTGGGCTTTCGCGAGGGGCGCAGCTACCTGCCGCTGGCAGAAACCTGGGTCAACTTCGGCGGCATCGTACCGGTGGACTACCACCCGGTCACCAACCCGGTCGGTGCCGGGCCGTACAAATTGAAAAGCTTCACCCCAGGCCAGCGCTCGCTGTTCACCCGCTTCGACAACTACTACAAGCCCGGCAAGCCCTACGCCGATGAACTGGAGATCATCGACTTCAAGGACCAGACCGGCCGCCTGGCAGCGTTGCGTGCGGGGCAAATCGACATGGCCAACGTCATGTCCACCGAGCACTTGCAGGTACTGCAGGCCGACCCTCGGCTGCGGCTGCTGAAATCGGTGAGCGGCAACTGGCTGTCGTTCGACATGAACACCGCCAAGGCGCCCTTCAACGACCCGCGCGTACGGGAAGCATTCCGCCTGCTGGCCGACCGTGACGAATTGGTGCGCCGTGCGCTGAATGGCCAGGGCCGGGTGGCGAACGACCTGTATGCACCGTTCGACCCCACCTTCGACCACAGCCTTGGCCCGCGCCCTCATGACCCGCAGCGTGCGGCGCAGTTGCTGCGCCAGGCCGGCCATGAACAGTTGCAGGTGGATCTGGTGACCACACCAGGGCCGGGGCTGGCTTCGGCCCTGGTATTGGCCGAGCAGGCCCGACGTATCGGCGTGACCCTGAACGTGCGCCAGGTCGACCTGGCCACCTTCCAGGGCCCGCAGCGCGACGACTGGACCTTGAGTACCGGCGGCAGCATCGGTGCGCCGTTCCTGGCCAGTGCCATCCACACCGACGCGCCGTTTGCTGTAGCCAACAAGACCCACTTCCACGACCGCGAATTCAGTGAGGCCTTCCTCGCCGCAATGGCCCAGCCGGACCTGGAGCAACGCAAAGCGCTGGTACACCGGGCGCAACGCATTCAGTACGAGCGCGGCGGCATGCTGATATGGGGCTTTGCCGACCTGCTCGACAGCGTCAGCACCCGCGTGGGTGGCGCGCAGGCCGAGCAGTCGCTGTTCAGTACCTGGCGGTTCGAGAGCCTGTGGCTGAAAACCTGATCCGTCCCAAGACAGCCTATTCCCCTGTGGGAGCGGGCTTGTCCCGCGAATAGGCCCGCCTGGACACCAGAGGTGCATGGCCAGGGCTTCGCCCTGGTTCGCGGGACAAGCCCGCTCCCACCGGACCTCCTGACAGGCTTGAGAGATACCCACCCAACCGCAGGCGCGGCTGCGCCCTCGCTTCTCCCACATTCCTGCTATTGAACGAGGCCCAGCCAATGCCCCGCGTGACCTTGCTGCACCCCAAATTCCCGCCCAGCGCCCTGGCGCTGGCCATGCTGGCCGCCAGCGCGCCGCTGGCCCACGCCCAAGACACCCAACTGCAAACCGTCACGGTGCAGGCCGAACAGACTGACGACGATGCCCTGCCCACCCGACCGCCCGCCTCGATCTATGGCGGCCTGGAAGCCAAGGTGCTGGACACCCCGCGCTCAGTCACCCAGATCAACGCCGAGCAACTGGCCAACGACCCGATCCGCAGCTCCGACGACCTGGTCAAGTACGCCCCCGGCATCACCCGCGGCGGTGGCCAGAACGCCGGCATCGCCCCGCAGATGCGCGGGCAGAATACCGAGGTGTTCCAGGATGGCCAGCGTGCCTACGGCGTGCGCCACCCGGCCAACTTCAACGCCTACGAAGGCGCCGACATCGTCGCCGGGCCGTCGTCGGTGACCTACGGCTCGGTCAGCGGCAGTGGCGGCTACGTCAACTACCTGAGCAAGAAGCCTGACTTCAACCGTTTCCGCACCAAGCTCAGCGGCGAAATCGGCAGCTGGATCCCCGATGGCGAATCACGCGATGCCACCAAGTTCAGCATCGACAACACCGGCCCGCTGACGGACAACCTGGCTTACCGGGTGAGCATCACCCGCCAGCGCCAGGAAGACTTCTACGACAATGTCGAGAACAACTTCGACGCCTTCTACGGCGCGCTGGCCTGGCGCAACGACAACCTGCGGGTGGACTGGAACGCCGCCTACGACGACTACTTCGACTACAACATCACCCACGGCTGGAACCGCGCCACCCAGGACCTGGTCGACCACGGCAAGTACTACGCCGGCCGCGCCACACCGGTCATCCAGAACGGCAATACACTGTGGTCGCCAGTGCTGTCCTCCGGTGCCTCCGATGCCCAGGTGCTGGGCTGGGTGCAACGCCAGCGCAATGCCCAGGGCCAGTACCAGGTGGTCAACGGCAGCTTCCAGGGCGCGTCACCCAATACGCAGGCCAACCCCGGCAGCCTGCGGGGCTGGGTCTATGACCCGTCGCTGGCGGGCAACGGCCTGACCTCCTTGTCGTCACAAACCGGCCAGCGTGCGCAGGACGAAAACCGTTCGCGGCGCTTTACCACGCAACTGCGCATCGAAGGCGACCTGACCCCGTCGATCACCTTGGCCAACAGCACCTTCTACCAGCACTCCACCGACACCACCGATGCCGTCGGGGCGTTCCAGGTGCAGGGCAAGGACGACATCTTCGACAACCGCTTCGAATTCCGCGCACGTGGCCAGTGGCAACTGGGCGACCTGACCCTGGTCGACGACAGCAACACCGGGCTGATCTACCGCCGCGAGCGCAATGAGTCGATCGCCGCCAACAACAGCTTCGGCAGCACCATCAACGCCTATGACCTGACCCTCGACCCCACCTTGAAAAACCCCGGCGACCTGCTCGGCCTGAGCGGCCGCAACCCCGCCGGTGGCAACGCCGCCTGGATCGGCCAACCCGGTGTGCCGCAGCTTTCCAGCTACTACGGCTGGCTCAACCTGCCCGCCATGTACCCGGCCGGGCACGGTCTGTATGCAGAATCGGTGGCGCCCTACACCGCCGACAGCACCTGGACCACCCAGACGCTGTTCAGCCAGCACAACCTGCGCCTGGGTGAACGTGTGGGCCTGAACGTGGGCGCCAGCCGCAGCTGGATCGACGCCCGCATCGAAAACCCGTTCGTGCTGACCGGCGGCAACCCGCGCAAGGACTCGGATAATTACCGGCTGTTCTCGGTGCAGGTCAGTCCCTATTTCAAACCCACGGAAAACAGCACGCTGTACTACACGTTCGACCGTTCCCTCGCAGTGAATACCGGCTTCTTCACCAACGGCCTGGGCTGGGGCAGCGGCACGGGGGCCAACCAGCTCAACCCACTGGCCTTCGAGAGCCTGAGCGTGTTGCATGAGGTCGGTTTGAAGGTGGAGGCTGTGCCCGACCAGCTGTTCTTCACCCTGGCTGCCTACAAGCAGGCCCGTGACCAGTCGCCGGACAGCAACAACAACATTGCCCGGCTGATCGTCAAAGGCTGGGAAGCCACCCTGCGCTACCAGGACCAGCACCTGCGCGGCGGCCTCAACCTCAGCCGCATCAGCGCCTACAACGAGTTCACCAGCCAGGCCGGGTTTGCCTCGGCCGGCTTCATCCCCGACAACGGCACTGTGTTTGGCGAAAACAACAGCCTCAACCAGCGCCCGGCCGGCAAGTTCGATGCGGTGCAGATCCCCGAATACAACGCTGGCGGGTATGTCGACTACCGCTTCGACTCAGGGTTTGGCGTTGAGCTTTCCGGCTGGTGGACCAGCAGCTGGTACCTGAACCTGAGCAAGACGGTGAAAGTGCCGGACGAATACAACCTCGATCTTGCCGTGTACTACCGCCAGCCGCAGTGGGGCGTGACGGTGCGCATGCTCAACGTCACCGACGAGCTGAATTTCGTCAGTGGCCTGGCCGGGTCCACCAATACCTTTCTGCAACCGATGCCGGGCCGCACGCTGCTGGCCCAGGTCGATTACCAATTCTGATTCCTCCTCAACCTGAAAGGCCTTAGCCATGTCCATTGAATTTGTCGGCATGATCTTCCCCCGCCAGTGGTCCGAGACCCGTGGCGTACGCACACCCGACTTCGACCTGCCATTCATCCGTCACCACGCCCGCGCCCATGAGCATGCCGGGTTCGACCGGGTGCTGATCGCCAGCGGCCCTGGCAGCGCCGACAGCCTGCAGATTGCCGCCTATGCTGCCGCGCACACCGAACGCCTGGGTTTCATGATTGCCCACCGCCCGGCGCTGACCGCGCCGACGGTGGCCGCACGGGCATTCGCCACGCTCGACCACACCACCGGCGGCGGGCGCATCCGCCTGCATGCAATCACCGGTATCACCGCCGAGCCGCAAGAGGGGGACACGCTGCTGGACAAGACCGAGCGCTACCGGCGTGCCGACGAATACCTGGAGATTGTCCGCCGCACCTGGACGGCCGAGGCGCCGTTCGACTTCGAGGGCCGCTACTTCAATATCAAGGGTGCCTTTTCACCGGTGAAGCCGCTGCAGCAGCCGCATATCCCGATTTCCTTCGGAGGCTCGTCCGACATCGCCTACCAGATCGCCGTCAAGCATGCGGATCTGTATGCGCTGTGGGGGGAACCGCTGAGCGGCGTCGCCGAGCAGATCGGCAAACTCAAGGCTGCCGCGAACGCCGCAGGGGTGGCAGCGCCAAGGGTCAGCCTGTCGGTGCGGCTGATCCTGGGTGCCACCGAGGAGCAGGCCTGGCAGCGTGCCGAACAGATCCTCGCGCAGATCAAGGCCAACCCGCAATTTGCGGCCGACAGCCCTTGGCAGAAACGCATCAAGGGCACCGGTTCTGAACGCCTGCTGGCAGCCGCCGCCCGTGCCGACCGGCATGACCGGGCGTTGTGGATGCCGACGGCGACGGCGGTGGGTGCCTATGGCGATACCACCGCACTGGTGGGCACGCCGGAGACCGTGGCCCAGGCGTTGCTCGATTATGTCGACCTTGGGGTGACCACCTTTCTCAACCGGGGCTATGACCCGCTGTATGACACGGTGGATTACGGGCGCTGGGTGATACCGGCGGTGCGCGAGGAGGTGCGGCGCCGCCAGGCCCGGTTTGTGGGGTGAAGGTGGGGGGTATGGCTATGGGGTGCATCTGGTTTGCCGGGTGCATGCCTTGGGTTGTTTGGCGCCTGTGAGATCGAGCGCCGCCCGCGCGGCGCATCGCGACGCAAGGCCGCTCCCACATCTGTTTCGGGCCAATTACTCCTGTGACATGGGCGCGCGTCCCCTTGGCGCCCACCTCAATATCGAGACGGGCCAACAAGGCGGTCGCGCGCATTGGTACAGGTATGACTGGCCCGAAACAGATGTGGGAGCGGCCTTGCGTCGCGATGCGCCGCGCGGGCGGCGCTCGGTCTCACAGGCGCTGCATACCCCAAGGCAAGCACCTAGAGGCCAACACGCAACCTGGGCGAATGCTCCACCAGCGTGCGGGTATAAGCATCAACCGGCCGCCCCAGCACCTGATCGGCAATGCCCTGCTCCACCACCCGCCCCTGGCGCAACACCAGCACGCGGTCGGCAATCGCCCGCACCACCCCAAGGTCATGGGTGACGAACAGCAAGGTCAACCCCTCCCCCTGCAAGCGCTGCAACAAGGCCAGTATCGATGCCTGCACCGACACATCCAGCGCCGAGGTGATCTCGTCACATACCAGCAACTTCGGCCCGCAGATCAACGCCCTGGCTATCGCCACCCGCTGGCGTTCACCACCAGACAAGCTATGCGGATACAAGTCGGCCACACGCGCCGGTAGCGACACCCGCTCCAGCACGGCCTCGACCCGCTCGCGCGCTTTACCACCGCGCACCCCGAAAAAGTGCGCCAACGGCGCGCTGAGCGTTTGCCCGATGGTCTGCCTCGGGTTCAAGGCCCTATAGGGGTTCTGGAACACATACTGGATCTGGTGACGCAGCCGCGCATCACGTTCGCGCGCGGCAAACGCCAAAGGCGCGCCGGCGTAACTGAGTTGCCCCTGAACGTTTTCGCCCAGCCCGGCAATGGCCCTGGCCAGGCTGGTCTTGCCCGAACCCGACTCGCCCACCAGCGCCAGGCACTCCCCTTGCCTCACCCGCAGAGACACATCGAACAACACCTGGCGATCGTAAGCTACGTCCAGCCCCTGCACCTCCAGCAACACCGCTGCGCCCGGCGCAGCAGCCGCCTCGACAGCCGCTTCACCGAGGGGCAGCGGCTCTCGGTGCGGCACCAGGCAGGCCACTCGATGCCCGCCGTCATGCGCTAGCAACGACGGCTCGATCACTGAACACTCTGCACGACGCCTGCCGCAGCGCGGCGCAAACGCACAGCCATCCGGGCGCTGCCCCGGTGCCGGTGCATGCCCGGCAATCGCCTGCAAGGGCTGGCGCCGGGCAATGTCAGGTATGGCCGCGAGCAAAGCGCGAGTGTAGGGATGCGACGGCGCGCGGAACAACGCCTCACGCCCGGCCACTTCCACCAGCCGCCCGGCGTACATCACCATCACCCGGTCGACCAGGTCACGCACCACCGCCAGGTCATGGGTGACGTACAGCGCCGCCACACCTTGGTCACGGCACAGGCGCTTGAGGGTCTGCAGCACATGGGCCTGGGTGGTAACGTCCAGTGCGGTGGTGGGCTCGTCGAGTACGATCAGCTTTGGCCGCAAGACGAACGCCAGCGCCAGCATCACCCGCTGTTGCTGCCCGCCAGACAGTTGATGCGCAAAACGCCGCAGGAAGCCGTCGTCATCGGGCAAGCCCACATCCAGCAGGGTTTCGCCGATGCGCTGGCGCACCGCTTCACGCGACAGCGCAGGCTGGTGTGCCAAGAGGGTTTCACGCAGCAAAGCCCCCAGGCGCAGCGCAGGGTTCAGCGCCGTGGCCGGGTCCTGGGCGACGTAGCCGACCAGCCCGCCACGGGCCAGGCGCAAGGCCTCACCTTCGAGTTCAAGCAGCGATTGCCCGGCCACCACCACTTGCCCGCCCACAATGCGCGCGCCCTGCCGGGCATGGCGCAGCAACGCCGTGGCCAAGGTGGTCTTGCCCGAGCCGGACTCACCCACCAGGCCAACAATCTCGCCCGCTGCAACGCTGAAGGACACCTCGGCCAGCACATCGACCTGCCCGGCCAGCTCTACCCGCAGGTCGCTGACCTGCAACACTTCACTGGCCACATTCAACAGCGCGCTCATGGCTGCTTCTCCCCAATCCGGGCACTGGCCCGGCCAACCCCTTCGGCCAGGATGTTGGTGCCATAGGCAAACACCCCGATCAGCAATGCAGGTGCCAGTACGGCCCAGGGCTGCACCAGCAGGCCGGCCTGGTTTTCGTTGATCATCAAGCCCCAGTCCGCCGCCGGCGGTGCCACCCCGTAGCCCAGAAAACTCAAGCCGGACAGCATGCCCACCGCCCAGGTCAGCATGTTGCCGAAGTGCACCAATAGCGGCGTGAGGATGTTCGGCAGGATTTCATGAAAGAGGATGCGCCAACGCGGGTAACCCATCATCTGCGCCGCCTCCACGTACTCCTGCCCGGCGACCGCCACGGCACTGCCGCGGGCCAGGCGGACAACCCCCGGGGTAAAGGCGATGGCCACGGTCAGCACGATCAGCCAAGGTGCACGGCCGAGCATGGACACGATCAGCAGCACCAGGATCAGGTCCGGGAACGCCAGCGATACGTCCGCCGCCCAGCTGATCGCCTGGTCCAGGCGCCTGCGCGAGAAGCCGGCCAACAGGCCCAGGCTGCCGCCAACCAGCAATGCGAGGGTGGCTGCTGCCACCGACATCCACAGCACCGACAGGCCGCCGCTGAGCAACCGCGAGAGCAGGTCGTGGCCCAGAAAATCGTGCCCCAGCGGTGCCCCGGCAGCCGGGGGGCCGTACACCGGCCCGACCATCGCCGTGGGCGCATGAGGTGCCAGCCAGGGGCCAAAAGCGGCCAGCAGCGCCACCATCAAGGTGATTACAGCGCCACGCCGCACCTGTGGGTCGGCCAGCCAACGGGATTCAATCATGGGTCGCCTCCTGGGCAGGGGTGCTGCGCGCGCGTCGCCACCAAGGCCGAATGCCGCGCCGGATACGGCGGATCATCCGCACCCGGCGCGCCGTGCGCAGCTTGGGGGTGAGCAATACGGTCAGCAGGTCGGCCAGCAGGTTGATCAGCACCACCGCCACGGTGATGACCAGCACCACGCCCTGGATCATCGGCAGGTCGCGCATCTGGATCGCCGCATTCAACGCAGTGCCAATACCGGGGTAGCTGAAAATCACCTCGGCCAGCAATGCACCGCCGACCAGCGTGCGCAGGGTCAGGGCCACGCCCTGGATCGCCGGGGTCAGGGCATTGGGCAAGGTGTGCCGCCAGACGATGCGCCGCTCGGGGACACCCCGCAGCCGCGCGGCAATCACATACTCGGACTCCAGCGCCTCGATCATCGAGGCCCGCACCATGCGCGTGAGGTACGGCAAGGCCGTCAGGCTCAGGGCCAGCACCGGTAGCACCAGTGACGGCCACTGCCGCCACAACGGCAACTGCGGGTCGAGGATCGACACCGCCGGCAGCCAGCCCATGCCCGGCATTGAAAACAGCAACACCAGGCCGATGGCCAGCAGAAAGCCCGGCGTGGCCTTGAGCAGAATCAACGCCGACAGGCCCCAGCGGTCCAGCCGGCTGTCGCGGCGCAGGGCCAGGCTCACCCCCAACAGCAAGGCCACCGGAACCACCAGTGCCAACACCCCGGCCAGCAGGGCAAGGGTGTGGCCCAACCGGCCGAACAGCAGTTGTGCCACCGGCACCTGTGAGTCCAGTGAAATGCCCAGGTCCCCGCGTAATGCTGCGCCTAGCCAGCGCAGGTACTGCACCAGAATCGGCTGGTCGAGGCCCAGTTGCCGTTGCAGGGTGAGGATGCTTTCCAGCGGCGCATCTGGGCCGAGAATCACCCGCGCAGGGTCAGAAGGCAGTGCCTGGGTGGCGATGAACACCACCAGGCTGATCACCCAGGCCGTGAGCAACCCGTAACCGAGGCGGCCGATGAACCAGGCCAGCCAGGCCGGCGTGCGGGGCGTGTGTCGAGGATCAGGCATTGGGGTTCAACCAGAGTTCGTCAAAGCGCCAGGAGGCGAAGGTGGTCTGTTCCGGGGCAAGCCCGCCAACCCTGGACGACGCCGCATCGAGCACGTCGGAAAAGCCCCAGATCAGCAACCCGCCACGTTCGTGCTGGATGGCCTGGGCTTCATGCACCAAGGCCCTGCGCCGCGCCAGGTCGGGCTGGGCCAGGGCTTGCTGGAACAGTTCGGTAAAGCGCGGGTCGTGGAAGTTGCTGCGGTTGTAGATGGCCTGCGGCGCATCGTTGTGCAGCGCCGAGGCGAGAAAGCCGCGCGCCGGGGTCGACCCGGGCGACAGCTGCCATTGCTCACGTTGCGGGCCGTTGAAAACGGACCCGTCCACCTGGTTGACCTTCACCTGCACCCCGGCCTTAAGGGCCTGCTGGGCAAACACCAGCGCGGCGTTGACGCCAGGCCCTGGCGTGGTGGTCAGTTCCACACGCAAATCGTCCTGCCCCGCCTGGCGCAGCAGCGAACGGGCCTGGTCCAGCGCGTAAGGGCGCTGGGCAATGGCGTGGTTGAAGGTGGGGTCGTGAGGCGAATACAAGTCGTTGGCCACCCGGCCAAAGCCATTGAGCCCACGCGCCACCAGCTCCTGACGGTCGGCCAACAGGCGGAATGCCTGACGCACCCGTACATCCTGGAACGGCGCCTTGGCCAGGTTCAGGTTGAAGCCGGTGAACGAGGTGCTCGGCGAGGCGTACAGCCGCAGCCGTGGGTCGGCCTTGAGCAGTGCACTGTGCTCAGCCTGTACACCACTGGCCACATCGATCTGCCCGGCGCGCAGCGCTGCGGCCCGCGACACCTGGTCCTTGAATTCGATGATTTCCAGCTCGTCCGCGTAGGGGCGATTGGGCTTGTAGTAGTTTTCAAAACGGGTGTAGAGCGAGCGCTGGCCAGGTATGAAGCTTTTCAGCCGGTATGGCCCGGCGCCCACCGGGTTGGTCACCGGGTGGTAGTCGGTGGGCACGATGCCGCCGAAGCTGATCAACGTTTCATCGAGCGGGTAGAAGCTTTGCCCCTGCTTGAAACGTATTTCAATTGTGCGCTCGTCCAGTTTGCGCAGTGCCTGCCGATCGATAGCGCCGACCAGCCCGGCGAAGGGCGAGGCCAGCTGCGGGTCGGTCAGGCGCAGGATCGAGAACAGCATGTCGTCGGCGGTGATGCTTTTGCCGTGGTGAAACTCCAGCCCAGGCTTGAGGCGGATGGTCCAGGCGCTGGCGTCGGCATTCGGCTCGGCGAACTCGGCCAGTGCCAGGCGCGTGCTGACGTCGGCGTTCCATTCCCAGCACTTGGCGTACAGCGCCCAGCCCCGGATGATGCCGCCGCCCACCGGCTTGTGCGCATCAAGGTTGCCGGCCTGGTCGCCATCAATAATGCCCACCCGCAAGCGCCCACCGTGCACCGGCGTGCCCGGCAGCGCCGCACTGGCCGCTGAAGACGCGCCGCTGTCGCAGCCACTGAGCAGCCCCCCCAGCAGCAAGCTGCCGCCAACGGCCAGGCTGTTGCCGAGAAACACCCGGCGCGAAAACAGCTCGCTCATGACCTTCTCCTTACGCCGGTTGCGCCACGCCGGGCTTGCTGACTGCGCCCAGGCGCGGCACCTCGAAGCCATGGTCCAGGTCAAGCAGCGGGAACAGCAGGTCTGCCACCCGGTGCGCCTCATCGATCAGCGGGAAGCCTGACAGGATGAATGCCGACGTGCCCTGGGCCTCGTATTCACGGATGCGTTCGGCGACCTGTTCGGCGCTACCCACCAGGTACGTGCCGGCTGCCGGGCCGAGGATGTTGAAGCCGAACAGGCTGGGGCCCAGCCAGACGTTGGGGTAGATCTCCAGCTCGCGGGCGGTGGGCAGCCGCCCGGCGCGGAGGCTGTCGAGGTTGCGCTGGATGCGCGGGTCGTCGCTGACGTAGCTGTCGAAGGTTTGCCCCGGCGGCAACTGGCGTTCGATGGCCGCGCGCGCGGTGGCCAGCGAGGTGCGCTGCAACAGGCGCTCGGCATGGGCCCAGGCCTCTTCCTCGGTTTCGCGCACGATCACTTGCAGGCGGGTGCCGTAGGTCAGCTCACGGCCAATCTTCGCCGCCTCGGCCGCTACCCGGCGGAACTTGTCGCCGAGCTTTTGCGGGGTGTCGGCGAAGCTCAGGTACACGTCCAGCAACTGCACCGAATGGGCCACGCCCGGTGCCGACGTGCCGGCGCCCCACAACGGAATGCCGGGCTTTTGCTTCGGTGGGTGCCAACCGCCCAGCGGGTGATGGGCGGCGGCCGGCGAACGGGGTGAAAGCTTGACGTAGCGGCCGTCGTAACCCGCCGTTTCACCGGCGTAGAAACTCTGGAAGGCGCGCCAGTATTCCAGGCTGAAGTCGTAGCGTTCATCGTGCGGGTAGTGCACGCCCAAGGTAGCCAGGCCGGCATCGTTGCCGTTGACCACGTTGAACAGCAGGCGGCCGTTGGAGAACTGGTCGAAGGTGAGCGCCCATTTAGCCAGCACCGCTGGCGACAACTCCCCCGGGTGCTGGGCGACCAGAAAGCGCAGGCGCGTGGTGGCGTCGATCAGTGCTGCCGACACGGCCAGGCTTTCGTTGGGGCTTGAGCCGAGCAGCGAGCCGTAGAAGCCCAGACGGTCAGCGGCGATGGCCAGTTGCTTGAGGTGTTCGAAATCGGTGTGCCAGCGGCCTTCGGGCTCCCAGGGATAGGGGCCGTCGGGGGTGGTGAGGTACCAAAGGATTTTGACTGCCATGGGGCTGGGTCCTTTTCAGATGAGGTGTTTGAGGGCAGGCCTCTGGGGCTGCTGCGCAGCCCTATCGCGACGCAAGGCCGCTCCCACATTGGTCGGCGTACGCGGGCCTTGTGGGAGCGGCCTTGTGTCGCGATAGGGGCGCAAAGCGCCCCCAGCGATCGCATCAGTTGCGCCGATCGATGCCAGGCACCAGGCCCAATTCGGTAGCACGGTCGTACAACCCGCTCATCTTCCATTGCTGGGTCAGCACCCCTGGCCCGTAAGGCCGCGACCCGCCCAGGGCATCAGCCAGCAACTGGATCTGCGCCCCCTCCTCCAGCAACAGGATGAACTCCGCCGTGGCCCGCAGCCCCTGCTTGCCCCACACCGTGGAGCCGCCGTTGGCTTCCAGGATGGCCAGGTTGAACGGGTTCTCGGCAATCTTGTCGAGGATGAAGTCCACCTCGGCCTGGCGCCGGTCGATGTACACCGGCAGCTCGCGGGCCAGCTGACAGCGTTGCACCGGCACGTAGTGGAACGGCAAGGTGCGGTGGGTTTGCGCCCAGGCACCGAGGTACGGGCTGTGCACGTGCGACACGGTGGTGACGTCGGCGTGGGTCTGGAACAGCTTGGTGTAACGCCCCAAACCGCCTTTACCTTTGCCGACGATGACGTTGCCCGCAAAATCGGTGACGGTGGCCTGCAGCGGCTTGCGATGGTTCCACGGCCCGCCGTAATTCACCGACACCAGCAGCTCTTCACCCGGCACACGTTCGATGAAGCCAACCGTGCCATTGGCGGTAATGGTGTTGGTTTCGCGAAAGACGCTGAAGGCCGCTTCAGCGTCGGCCACTACCTGGTCGATAAAGGCTTGCAGTTCGGCAGTGACAGGGCGTTCGTTGATCAGTACGGTCATGTTCAATCTCCAGTCAGGTCAGGCGCGGCGTTGGGCCAGCAGTTCATGGGCAGCTTGCAGAGGCCGCGGGTCGACCCAGTCGGCAATGGCGAAATCGGCTTCGAGGAAACCGTGCAGGTACAGAAAGTCCTTTTGAGTTCCGAGGAAGGCCAGGCGCTGTGCGGACAGGTCCGGCGCCAGCGTGGTGTGGAAGTCACCGCGGTAGGCCTCGGCCACACCCTGGCTGCCCGCGCGGGTTTCTTCTTCGAGAATGCGGTTGAGCGCGTCGCGGTTGCCGGCTGCCCACTCGGCGGCACGCAAGGTCTGGGCAAGGAAGCGCACCACCAGGTCGAAATGGTTGTCGAGCAGGCGTTGATGCACGGTGATCGGCCGTGGCGTGCCGTTGTTGATGCGGTGGCGCGGGTCGGGCAGCAGGTCGAGGTCGACGCCCACCACCAGGCCCAGCCGGCGTGCGGCATCGGCTGCTGCCGCGCCCTTCACGTACACGGCATCGACTTCACCGCGCGCCAGGTATTCCAACCCCGACCACAGCCGCTGCAAGCCCAACGCCGGGGTGGCGGCACTGGCCTGGTCGAGCAGGGCCACTTCCACCAGTTGCACGTCATCCAGGTGCAGGCCCGCCGAGGCCAGGGCGCCTTTGTAACCGTGAAGGCTCATGGCCCGGGCAATGCTGCCAGGCCGACTATCGCCCCAGGCCGGCAGCGCCAGGCGTTTGCCGCGCAAGTCGGCGGCGCTGCGGATGCCGGAGTCCGGGCGGACCAGGATGGTTTGCCATTCCTCGATCCAGGTCAGGCCGATCAACCGACTGGGGGAGCCGGCCGCACGTGCCGCCAGCGCCGGCACGTTGCCGCCTTCGCGAAACAACCCGGGCAGTTGGTGATCGTAGTGGTGATGGCCTAGCTGGCGGGCCTCCTGCAAGGTCGAGACAGGCAAGCCATCGGCGGCGAACTCTTGCTCCAGCCAGCCGAGTTTGTAGGCCAGGCCTGAGGCGGTGGGCACAGGGCAGCGGGTGAACCAGATGCGTTCCAGGGCGGATGGGTCGTCTGCCAGGCGGTTTGCTGTGGGGGTTGCGAGGGTCATGGGGTGGCTCCTTGGGCGTCGTGCAAGCACCATTGCAGCGTGCGTGCCAACCGCTGGAGGCCTTGATTTCCGTAGGATTGGCTGTTGTGTCGGAGGGCTGGGTGCTTGGCTGGGAGCAGGATTGCGGGCGGGGTGCTGCCAGATCAGCAACATGACTGCTGCTGAGGCAGCAAAGGCCGCTGGAAGCCACACAGGATGTGGCCTGAGGAGGGGTGGCAAAGATATTGCTCTAGGGCTTGGTACCGAGGTGTGGCCACTCGCGGGCATGCCCGCTCTCACAAGGGCCAGCACAACCCCCAAGGGCAGTGCTGCCTCTGTGGGAGCGGGCAAGCCCGCGAAACAGGCGCACTGGCCCTTCTGACAATTCGAGACCCCACCATGAGTGCCATAGAACCTTCCCCTGCCCGCCGCCTCACCAGCGAAACGGAAGCCATCGAAACCGCCCGCCAGGTCGCCGCGCACATCGCCGAACTGGCCGCCGATCCGCGCAACAACGGCCAGCTCCCCCACCGCCAGGCCGAGCTGTTGTCCAGCAGCGGCCTGACCGCCATCGCGGTGCCCGCCCAGTTCGGCGGCCTCGGTGCCTCGGTGCAGACTGTGGTGGAAACCGTGCGCCTGGTCTCCACCGCCGACGGCGGTGTCGGCCAGCTGCTGCAAATTCACAATGTGATGCTGCGCGGCATCTTTACCGGCTACCCCGACGAAATACGCGACCGGCTGATTGCCGACGTACTCGCTGGCAAGCGCTTTGGCAACGCCCTGGCCGAAGTCGGCGGCAAGAACAAGTTCGCCCTCAAGACCCGCGTCGAGCGCCGCGCCGATGGCCAGTGGGTGCTCAACGGCAGCAAGTTCTACTCGACAGGCTCCTACCTGGCCGAGTGGATCTCGCTGACCGCCGCCAGCGAAGACGGCGGCGTCGGCGTGCTGCTGCACCGCGACACTCCGGGGCTGACCCTGATCGATGACTGGCAAGCCTTTGGCCAGCAGAACTCGGTGAGCGGTACGGTGAATTTCGACAACATCGTGCTCGATGAGCGCTACCTGACCCGCCGCAACGGGCCGATGAAACGCACTGGCCTGACCTTCCCGCAGATCCTCCACGCCGCCATCGACACCGGCATCGCCGCTGGCGCCTTGCAGGCGGCTGTCGAGTACTTGCGCGAGCATGCCCGGGCCTGGGTGGAGAGCGGCGTGGAGCGCGCCAGTGACGAGCCGCATGTCATTCGCCAGGTCGGTGAGTACGCCGTGGCGCTGCGCGGCGCTGAGTCGGTGCTGCGCGAGGCGGCGCGGGTGTTCGACGAACACGAGCGCGACCCGGAGAACAAGGCGTTGCAGGATGAGCTGATCCTGTCGGTCGCTACCGCCCGTGCGCATTCCGATGCTGCATCGCTGAAGATTTCCAGCGACTTGTTCTCGTTGCTGGGGGCCAGCGCTTCGCTGAGCAAGTGGAACCTCGACCGCTTCTGGCGCAATGCCCGGGTGCACACCACCCACGACCCGATCCGCTGGCGGCTGCACAACGTGGGCAACTACTACCTGAACGGGGCAGACCCGGGGGAGTACACGGCGGTGCTTAATGCCAAGGAGAGCCAGGGCGCTACCCGCCGTTGAACCCAGCTGGAGCCGGGGGGGCGCGTCGCGCCCCATTCGCGGCACAAGGCCGCTCCTGCAAGGGCGGTGTCGCATTCTGATCGAGCATCTACATGAACCACCCGCTTCTTCGGGCATTGGCCATCTACCGCGAAATGCCTTGGCGCTTTGCTCTGGTCACTGCCTTGTACATCGCCGGCAACCTCGGCCTGGCCTGGCAGCAGTGGCTGATCGGCCATGCGGTCGATGATGTCAGCGCCGGCCGCGCCGTGCTGCGCCTGGCCGACGGCAGCCTGGACGCCAGCGTGGCCTGGCACTGGTTGTGGCTGCTGCTGGCCATCGCCCTGGGCCGCGGCCTGCTGCAATACGCCGCCGCCGTGCTGTCGCTGGTGCTCAGCCAGGCCCTGCTCACGCGCCTGCGTGAACGCATCCTCAGCCAGGTGCAGCGCCTGCACCTGGGCTATCACTGGCACCACGGCATGGGCGAACTGGTCACCCGCACCACCCGCGATGCCGACAAAGTGCGCGACGCACTGATCACCTTCTGGCGGCAGATCATCGAAACCCCGCTGGTGGTGCTCGTCGCGGTGGGCCTGTTGAGCTGGTACGACCCGCTGCTGGGGCTGGTGCCACTGCTGCTGACCGGCGCCGGGTTATGGCTGTTCGTGGTGCAGACCGATCGCCTGGTCACGCTTGACCGCGCCGTGGGCGCTGCCTATGACCAGGTCAGCCAGGACTTGGCAGAAGGCATCGGTGGGGTGCGGGTGATCAAGGCCTTTGGCCTGGAGCAGCAGCGCATTGCCCGCTTCGCCCGGCAGGTCGAGGTGTTCACCGACCATGCCCGCGCCGCCCTGGCCTACGCCAGTTCACGCATTCCGCTACCGCAGGCGGTGGTGGCGCTGGGGCATGTGTGGATCCTGGTATACGGCGCCCATCGCGTGGCGGCTGGCGCGCTGGGCATCGGCGAGCTGGTCACTTCGCTGCTGGTGGCCACCACGCTGGTGTTCCGCATCGAAGGCATAGGCCGAGTAATGCAGACCTTCGCCGATGCCCGCGCCAGCGCCGAACGCATCTGGCAGCTGCTGGACGAACGCCCGGCCATTGTCGGCGGCCATGCCACCCTGCCTGCGGGGCCGTTGGGGCTGAAGCTTGACCAGGTGCAGGTCAGTGCGGCAGAGGCTGGCCGGCCTGTTCTGCAGGGCTGCTCGCTAACCCTGCTGCCCGGTGAAGTGGTGGCGTTGGTCGGCGCCACCGGCACCGGCAAAAGCCTGCTGGCCAGCCTGCTGCCACGTTTGGCCGATGCACAGCACGGCAGCGTGCAGGTCGGTAGCGACACTGCCGGTTGGTACAACGTACGCGACCTCGACCTTGCCGACCTGCGCCGCCGCGTGCACGTGCTGGCGCAGGAAAGCTTTCTGTTCTCCGACAGCCTGGCCGCCAACCTGCGCATGGCCGCACCACAGGCCAGCGACGCCCGGTTGCGTGAAGCCTTGCGCCTGGCCGCCGCCGAGGACGTGCTGGAGCGCCTGCCCCACGGCCTCGACACCCCGCTAGGCGACCGCGGTGTGACCCTGTCCGGCGGCCAGCGCCAGCGCCTGTGCCTGGCCCGGGCGCTGCTCGGTGCACCCGACATCCTCTGCCTGGACGACGCCACCAGCGCCCTGGATGCCTTGGGCGAACGCCAGGTGCTGCACAACATCCGCCGCCTGCACAGCGCCAGCGGCCAAGGCCCGACCTTGCTGCTGATCACCAGTCGCCTCTCCACCCTGCTGCTGGCCGACCGCGTGCTGATGCTGGAAAACGGCCGCATCACTGCCAATGGCAGCCATGCCGAACTGTGCACGAACAACGCCCATTATCGCGACTTGCTGGGGATCGACCATGACTGATGCGCAGCACACCCCCGCCAGCGATATCGACATCGAGCAGCGCTTGGCCCGCCAGGCGCTGGACCGGGGCATGTTCCACCGCTTGCTGCCGCTGTTGCAGCCCATTCGCGGGCAGATCCTTGCCGTGATCGGCATCGAGCTGCTGCTGGTGTTCACCGTGTTCCTGCGCCCGTGGTTCGTGCGGGAACTGCTGGACAAGGGCCTGGTGCCCAGCGCCGACCACTGGCTGCTCGACGAGCGCCTGGTACTGTGGTTGGGCCTGGGGCTGGCCGCGAGCTGGCTGGGGCGCTTTCTGCTGGCCGGGGTATCGCAGTTCATCGCCGGGCGCGCGGCGATCGGCGTGCTCAATGCCCTGCGGGTGAAAGTGTTCGCCCATGTGCAGGCGCTGTCGGTGAGCTACTTCGACCAGACCCGTGCCGGGCGCATCATTTCCCGTGCCGACCGGGACGTGGATGCGCTGGAGCCGTTGCTCGTGCAAGGCCCGCCCGAGCTACTCGGCGCCCTGCTGCGTTGCGGCCTGGCAGCGGTAATGCTGTGGCGTATCGAGCCCAGCTTCTTTTACAGCCTGGCGGCCACAGTGCCGTTGCTGGCCGTGGCCACTTGGCGCTTCAAGCGCGTGTCGCAACGCAACTGGGCCAAGGTGGCCGAGCAGCGCAGCCGCTTCACCGCGCACTTGGTGGAAAGTGTGAGCGGGGTGCGGCTGATCCAGCAATGCGGGCAAGCGCAGACCAACCAGGCACGCTACCGGCGCCTGCTGGAGGACTTCAACCAGGCGCTGATCCGCGGCAGCCTGCGCGCCGGCTGGTTCGCGCCGTTTACCGCGTTGCTCAGCACCGCCGGCATGGCCGTGCTGTTGCTGGTCGGTGCCCATGGCCTGGCCGAGGGCAAGGTCAGCGTGGGGCAGGTGGCCGAGAGCCTGTTCTACGTGTTCCTGTTCCTTGGCCCGCTGCAAGAGCTGTCAGACCTGTTCGAGCGCTACGCCACCGGCAGCGCTTCAGCCCAGCGCATCTTCCTGCTGCTCGACACCCGCCCGCAAGTGCTCGACCCGCCCGCGCCACACGCCCTGACCCGGGCGCGCGGCCAGGTGGACTTCGACGCGGTCGGCTTTGCCTATACCCCTAACAGCTCGCGCCCGGTGATCGACGGGCTCGACCTGCACATCCGCGCCGGTGAAGTGCTGGCCATCGTCGGCCCCTCCGGGCATGGCAAGAGCACCCTGGTGCAGTTGCTGACGCGTTTCTACGAAGTGCAGCACGGCGCCGTGAAGCTGGACGGCATCGACCTGCGTGCGCTGGCCCAGCATGACTTGCGGCGCAACGTGGGCGTGGTGCTGCAGGACAACGTGCTGTTCAGCGGCAGCATCCTCGACAACCTGCGCCTGGCCGCGCCCGACGCAGACGATGCGCAGTTGGTGGCCGCCGCCCGTGAGCTGGGTGCCGACGAGGTGCTGGAACGTCTGCCGCAGCGCTACCACACCGAAGTCGGCCCGCTGGGCGCGCACCTGAGCCATGGCCAGCGGCAGCTGGTGTGCCTGGTGCGGGCTTACCTGGCCGACCCGGCGGTGCTGGTGCTGGACGAAGCCACCTCGGCGGTGGACGTGCACACCGAGCGGCGTATCCAGCGCGCGCTGCGCAGGCTGTGCCAGGGGCGCACTGCAATCATCATCGCCCACCGCCTGGCGACCATTCGCGATGCCGACCGGATTGCCGTGGTGAAGCATGGTCGGGTGGTGGAACAAGGGGCGCATGCCGATCTGATCGGGCGTAGTGGCGCGTATGCGGCGCTGTACCAAGCGTATCTGCGCAGCGCCGGGGAGGTTGCAACCGAGCAAATCGGGGTCTGACTCGTCGGCCTCTTCGCGGGGCAAGCCCGCTCCCATAGGTATGGCGCCGGACTGACTGACAGCGCCGAACCTGTGGGAGCACCTCTTCGCGGGGCAAGCCCGCTCCCACAGGTATGGTGCCGGACTGACTGACAGCGCCGAACCTGTGGGAGCGCCTCTTCGCGGGGCAAGCCCGCTCCCATAGGTATGGCGCCGGACTGACTGACAGCGCCGAACCTGTGGGAGCGGGCTTGCCCCGCGAAGAGGCCGGACCTGTTCATGCTGCTACCCCAGCATCCGTTGCTGCCGCACTGCTGCCACAGCAGCACCCCTCCCCCCCTCTACGCCTCAAACCCCCGCCCCACAGGCCATGCGCCGCGCATGGCACAGCCGTTGCACCACCCTCCTCATCCGCACAACCGCCCCCTTCAGGAGCCCCCATGACCACCGAATTCTTCTGGCGCCTGCCCTTGGGCACCGATGGCCCGCAGCTGTCCACCGACCGCCACAACCGCGGCAACCCCGCGCACCGCCCCGGCAATATCGCCCCCGGTCGCCTGCCCGATGGCCAGGCTGACGGTTTCAGCTACATCGACTACATCGCCCAGGTGGCCAAGGCCGCCGAGCTGGCCGGGTTCGAAGGCGCCTTGCTACCCACCGGCCCGGAGCCGTGGATAGCCGCCGCCGCGCTGGCCCGCGAAACCCGGCGCATCCGCTTCCTGATCGCCTTTCAGGCCACCTGGACCCTGCCCGCCTATGCCGCCCAGCAGGCGGCAATTCTGCAAAACCTTAGCGGGGGCCGGCTGGACTGGAACATCATCACCGGCGGTAACCCGGCCAGCCAAAGGGCCAATGGCGACTTCCTGGAGCATGACCTGCGCTACAAGCGCACCGGCGAATTCCTCGACGTGATCCAGGGCCTTTGGACACAGGAAAAGTTCTCCTACGAAGGCGATATCTACCGCCTGGAAAACGGCAGCCTGCCGCCGGGCCTGCAACACGAACGCAAACCGGGCGTGTACTTCTCCGGCTTTTCCGATGCCGCACTGGACGTGGCCGCGCGCCATGCCGATGTGTACCTGAACTGGGCCGAGCCCATCGACAAGCTCAAGCCGCATATCGAACGCGTGCGCGAGTTGGCCGACAAGCAGGGCCGCACCGTGCGTTTCGGCCTGCGTGTCGACCTGTTCGCCCGCGAGACCGAAGAACAAGCCTGGCGCGAACTGCGCCAGCAGTTCGAGCGCCTGGAAGGCAAGGCCAGCGCCAGCGCCAAGGGCTTCGTGACCGGCTCGGACTCTGTCGGCGGTGCACGCCAGGCCGCCTATCACCAAGGCTTGCAGGGCTTCGATGAACTGATCCTGGCGCGCAACCTGTGGGCCGGCTTCGCCAAGGCCAAGCCCGGCCCCACCGTGGGCCTGGTGGGCAGCCATCAGAACATCGCCGAACGCCTGGCTGAATACCGCGATGCCGGTTTCAGCACCTTCATCCTCGCCGCTAACCCGCACCTGGAAGAGGCGCTGCGCATCGGCCAGGAAGTGTTGCCGCTGGTGCAGCAGGCTGCCACCACCCCCCCTTTGCAGGCCAGTGCCTGAAGCCGAACGGAGCTGAACATGAGCCAACCCCTCGATACCTTGTGGTACACCCGCTGTCCGGTGCCCACCGGCCTGGGCATTGCCGTGCAGCAAGGCTGGCTGCAGGAAGACCTGGCCGGCCTCGGCACCCGGGTGCAGTCCCTGCGTGAAGCCGACCAGCAGGCGGTGCGCGAATCGCACTTTGACCACAGCCTGCTCAATTCGGTACGCCACGGCGGCAGCATCCCGGCTATCTGGGCCCGCGCCCAGGGCCGCGACACCCGGGTCATCGGCCTGTCGTGGGCCGATGAGGCGCAGTTGATCCTGACCCGCCCAGACAGCGGCATCCACACCGTAAAAGACCTCAAAGGCCGCCGCTTCGGCCTGCCCGACTGGGCCGCCGCACAGATCGACTTCACCCGTGCCCAGGCCCTGCGCGGGCTGGAAAACGCCCTCAAGCTCGCAGGCTTGCAAGTGGGCGACGTGGACTTGGTCAACTACCGCTACGACGGTACCTTCAGCGACCGCCCGGTGCGCAGCGTGGCCGGCACGCCGGTGTCCAGCACCCAGAGCGAAGGCCGCAACCTGGAGCTGACCGGCCTGCTGCGCGGCGAGGTCGACGCGATTTTCCTCAAGGGCGCCAGCGCCGTACAACTGGCCCACGCCTTCGCCCTGCACACGGTGATCGACACCGGCAGCCACCCCGACCCGCTGATCCGCAGCAACAACGGCACGCCACGCACCCTGGCGGTGGACAGCCACCTGCTGGCGCAGCACCCGCAGGTGGTGCGCACCCTGCTCGGTTCGGTGCTGCGCGCCGAACGCTGGGCCCACCAGCACCCCGACGAAACCCGCCGCTATCTGGCGCGGGAAACCAACAGCAGCGAGTACTGGGTGCAAGTGGCTTACGGCACCGACGCCCACCTGCGCCTGAGCACGCGCCTGGACGAACAGGCCATTGATGCCTTGCAGGACTTTGTCGAGTTCCTCAAGCGCTGGCGCTTCATCCCGGCGCGCTTCGAGGTGCGCGACTGGATCACTCGCCAACCACTGGACCAACTGCTGGCCCCCCTCCACATGGACAGGAAACCCGTTACCCCATGACCAAGCCCCTGGAAACGCTCTGGTACACCCACAGCCCCGTGCCCACCGGCCTCGGCATCGCCGTACAATCGGGGCGGCTGGCCGAGGCCTTCACGCCGTTTGGCACCAATATCCAGTCGCTGCGCGAGTCCAGCGAACGCGAGGTGCGTGAAGCCCACTACGACCATCATCTGCAGAACTCGGTGCGCCACGGCGGTAACATCCCGGCGATCTGGGCCTACGCCAGCGGCGTCGAGACCCGCGTGCTGGGGCTGTCGTGGAGTGATGAGGTGCAGTTGATCCTCACCACCGAAGAAAGCGGCGTACGCAGCATTCGCGACCTGAAGAACCGCCGTTTCGGCATACCCAAGTGGGCCAACGTACAGATCGACTTCACCCGCGCCCAGGCCCTGCGCGGGCTGGAAAACGCCCTGAAGCTCGAAGGCCTGGCGGTGGCCGATGTGGAACTGGTCGACTACCCCTACGGCGGCACCTACAGCGACGATGCCAAGCAGCACCTGTACGGTGCTGAAGTGAGCCTGGACACCAGCCGCTTCAGCCGCCGCAACAATGAGCTGATCGGCCTGCTGCGTGGCGACATCGACGCGATCTTCCTCAAAGGTGCGCATGCGGTGCACCTGGCCCACGAGTTCGGCCTGCGCGTGGTGGTCGACACCGGCAGCCATCCGGACCCGCTGATCCGCAGCAACAACGGCACCCCGCGCACACTGACCGTGGACAGGCACTTGCTGGAAAACCACTTCGATGCCAGCCGTACGCTGGTCGACACGGTGCTGCGCACCGAGCAATGGGCCTGGGCTAACCCGGAAGAGACCCGGCGCTTTCTGGCGCGCGAGCTGAACACCAGCGAGTACTGGGTGGCGGCGGCCTATGGCGATGATGCGCATCGGCGCCTGCGTACTACCCTGGACAGCCGCTCGATCGAGGCGCTGCAGGACTTTACCGAGTTCCTGTTCAGGTGGGGGTTCATACCGCGGCGTTTCGATGTGCGCGAGTGGATTGATTTTCGTGTGCTGGAGAGTGTGATCGGGTCGACTTCGCGGTTGGCGGTTTGAGATTGTTGGGGCCGCTTTGCGGCCCCAACAATCTCGGCCCCGCCACTGCTGCCCCAGCAGCACCCGGCCAGCACCCCACTGCTGCCCCATCTGCAACACCCGCTCAAAAACCTAATAAAAACCTTATATTTCAATAGCTTAACAACATGGCACAGTCCCTGCTCTAGCTCTCCCCAACAACGCTTTACATACGGGGAGATCCACCATGCACCAGCTCAATCCACTGGCCCGCCAGATCAGCCTGGCGCTGCTGCTGGCCGGCACCGGCAGCCAGGCCATCGCCGCCAACGAAGACACTAAAAACGAACCGGCCCTGGAAACCGTCACCGTCACCGCCCAGCACCGCGAACAGACCTTGCAGGAAGTACCGGTGGCCGTATCAGCCATCAAAGGCACCAGCATTACCGCCGATGGGGTGCGCTCGATGGGCGACATCACCACCTTCGTGCCCAACGCCTCGGCCAAGAACCCCGACGGCGACGGCCGCCCACGTTGGTATATCCGCGGCCTGGGCACCGGCGACACCGGCGCGGCAACGGTCTTCCCGGTGGGCATCTACGCCGATGACGTCTACCTCAACGCCCCCATCGCTGGCGGCGGGCCGCTGTTTGACCTGGAGCGCATCGAAATCCTGCGTGGGCCACAAGGCACCCTGTATGGCAAGAACACCACTGCCGGTGCAGTGAATGTGATTTCCAGGAAACCCACCTTCGACACCGACGGTTACGGCACCGTAGGCTTTGGCAGCAAGAACGAACGCATCGTTACCGGTGCCATCGGCGGCGCGTTGGTGGACGAAAAACTGGCCGGGCGAGTGGCGCTGTATTCCGAGGAGCGTGACGGCTTCCAGAACAACGACTTCGACGGCAACACCTATGGCGATGTGAACAAGAAAGCCATCCGCCTGCAGTTCCTGGCCCAGCTCAACCCCGACCTGGACGCCCTGCTCAAGGTGCACAGCCGCCAGTTCAAGGGCGACGGCAGCAATGGTTCGCTGCCCGTGGGCCGCTACTACAACGTCGGCTACGAACGCCCGCATGGCCGCGACATCTCGCTGAACGTCAACGAAGACTACCGCCTGGACCACGATGGCGCCTCGCTGACGTTCAACTACTACCTGGGCGACTACACGCTGACCTCGATCAGCGCCTACGACTACATCCGCAACCGCTCCACCAGCGACGCCGACTACACCCCCTACGAGGTCAACGGCGCGTCGATCACCGACAACAGCTATCGCCAATGGTCGCAGGAGCTGCGCCTGGCCTCGCCGGAAGACCGCCCGCTGCACTGGCTGCTGGGTGCGCACTACTTCCACGAAGACCTCGACAGCGCGGCACAGCGGGTGGTAACCCCCGGGCCGACGCCAAACGGTACCGGCTCGAACCAGGTGGGCACCACGGCGTTGCGCGATATGGGCTTCGATCACCGCACCGACAGCTACGCGCTGTTCGGCAACCTGACCTACGACTTCACCGATGACTTCAGCGTCACGGGCGGCCTGCGCTGGACCCAGGAGAAAAAGGACATCGACCTGGACCTGGTGCAGCTGACCCGCGCCACCGCCAACGGCCCGCTGATCCCGCTGGCGGGCGTGGGCACCAACGGCAATCGCCAGGAAGACAAGACCTGGGAAGCCTGGACCTACGACCTGACGCCCGAGTACCGCATCAATGACAACCTGCGGGTGTTCTTCCGCTACGCCCACGGCTTCCGCTCGGGCGGCTTCAACACCGGGCTGTCGACCAGCCTGGCGCAGCTGACCACGGTCGACCCGGAAGAGCTGGATGCCTACGAGCTGGGGCTGAAGTCGGAGTGGTTCGACCGCCGCCTGACCGTCAACGCCAACCTCTTCTACTACGACTACTCCGACATCCAGGTGAACCTGCTGACGGTGAACAACGGCGTGCTCACCACCGCGCTGACCAACGGCGCCAAGGGCAAGGTCAAGGGTGCGGAACTGGAGATCGAAGGCCAGCCGACCGAGCGCCTGCACCTGCGCGCGGCGGTGTCGTTCCTCGACACCGAATACACCGACTTCAAGAACACCAACCCGACCACTGGCGCGGTCACCGGCGACTACAGCGGCAACAGCTTCGTGCGTTCGCCGCGCAACGTGGTGTCGCTTGGCGCCGACTACACCATTCCATTGGAAGTGGGCGGCAAACTGGTGGCAGGGGGCGACGTGAGCTTCCGTGACAAGGAGTACTTCCTGGCCGACCGCCAGAGCAGCGCCGACGAAACCCTCAGCCAGCCGCACTACACGTTGGCCAACGCCCGCCTGAGCTGGTTCAGCCACGACGACAAGCTGAGCGTGACCGGTTTCGTCAACAACCTCACCGACCGCCGCTACCAGGTGCACGGCCGGCCCAACGGCACTGCCGGGCAGTACGTGATCACCTACGGCGACCCACGCACCGTCGGGCTCAGCGTTACCAGCCGGTTCTAGGTTGCCCTTTCCGGCCTTAGCGCCGGCAAGCCAGCGCCCACAGGTACAGCACAGGGCCTGAAATGTGTGGGGACCTGTGGGAGCTGGCTTGCCGGCGATAAGGCCAGCACTGCCAATACATCATTCAGCAGGAACACCCCATGCCCCACCACAACCCCTTGGCCAGCGCCATCGCCCTGACCATCGCCGGCCTCGCCGTGCCCGCATTCGCCGCCGAACCCGCCGACCGCCTCGACACCGTGGTCGTGGTCGGCACCCATCGCAGCGACGTCACCGCCCTGCAAAGCGCCGCCCCGGTCGATGTGCTGAGCGGTGAAAAACTCCAGGAAACCGGCGCCAGCGACCTGTCCGCAGCACTCACCGCGCTTTCGCCCTCGTTCAGCTTCCCGCAGTCGCCCCAGGGCGCCTTTGCCGGTTCCATCGCGCAGGGCGCCTCGCTGCGCGGCCTGGCTTCGGATCAGGTGCTGGTGCTGGTCAACGGCAAGCGCCGCCACACCAGTGCCAACGTCACCCGTCAGGGCCTGGTCAACGCCCGTGGCGCGGCAGCCGTGGACCTCAGCCTGATCCCGCTGTCGGCCATCGAACGGGTAGAAATCCTGCGCGATGGTGCGGCCGCCCAGTACGGCTCGGACGCTATTGCCGGGGTGATCAACATTGTCCTCAAGGAGCGCGACGAAGGCGGTAACGCCGGCTACCGCTTCGGCGGCTACAAAAAAGGCGACGGCCTGCAGCGCAAGCTCAGCGGCTGGAAGGGCTTTGCCTTGCCCAACGACGGCTTCCTGACCCTGGCCTTCGACGCCGGCAGCCAAGACCCTGCCAGCGACACCCGCGACGACAACCGCCTGTTCTACCCCGGTTCCACCCGCATCGATACCCCGCGCGAGCAGAACAATCGCTACCGCAACTGGCGCTGGGGTTCGGGCAATGTCTCGGACCAGTACAACTTCACTGCCAACGCCGAAATGGGTTTGAGCGAGGGGCTGAGCGCCTACGGTTTCGCCACCTATGCGCACAAGAATACCGATGCAGAGAACTTCTTCGACCCGCCCACCACACTGCGCAACAACTACGGCAGCGTAGCCCTGGCGCGCTACCCGGACGGCCGCCTGCCGGTCACCCGCTACGGCCTGGAAGACGTTGCCGTCACCGGGGGCTTGCGCTTCGAGGACCAGGCCCTGGGCAAATTCGACCTGGCGCTCAACTACGGCGACAACCGGGTCGACTCCACCGACCGCGACGCCATCAACCCCAGCTGGGGCAGCGCAAGCCCCTCGACCATCTACACCGGCCGCCGCGAAGCCGACCAGACCAACCTGACCCTGGACTGGACCCGTGACTTCGCCAACGACTGGCTGTTCAAGCCGTTGACCGTTTCCGCCGGGCTGGCCTGGCGCCAGGAACACTACGACCTCAGCGAAGGCGACGCCGCCGGTTGGTCCAACGGGCCGCTGTTCAATACGATCGACCCCATCACCGGCCGACGCATCCCTGGCTACTACTCGGGCATCACCCAGGTCGATGCCGTGTCACTGGACCGCCGCGTGATCGGTGCCTACTTCGATGTCGAAGCCCAGCTGACCGAAAAATTCCAGGCCGGCGTGGCCGTGCGCAGCGAGCATTATTCGGACTTTGGCGATACCACCAACGGCAAGCTGTCGCTGCGCTACGACTTCACCCCGCAGATCGCCGCACGCGCCAGCGCCAGCACTGGCTACCGTGCGCCTTCGCTGGTGCAGAGCGGGCTGTCATCGTTCAGTGTGCAGGTGGTGGAACAGCCACCGGGCAGTGGCAACTGGGTCGAGGTGCAGCAACGCACCCTGCGCGCCGACAGCCCAGAGGCAGCCTTGCTAGGAGGCAAGACGCTGAAACCGGAAGAGTCGACCAACTTCTCCGTGGGCCTGGTCTGGCGGCCATTGCCTAACGCCTCGGTCACACTCGACGCCTACCGTATTGACATCGACAACCGCATCACCCTGTCCGACCAGTTGCCTGCATCGGTGGTAGGCCCGATCTTCGCCGGTACGCCCTACGCCAACATCCAGAGCGCGGCGTTCTATACCAACATTGCCGACACCCGCACCGACGGTTTCGAGCTGGCAGGCCATTACCAGCTGGATGCGGGCCGCTGGGGGCGCGTGGATTTCAACGGCGGTTACGCGCGCAACAACACCCGCATTACCGGGCTGGACGATGTGGGCAGCATCCCCGGCAACCAGATCATTGGCCGCAACACCCAGGGGCTGATCGAGGATGGCACGCCCGAGGACAAGCTGACCCTCAGTGCCAACTGGCTGTATGACGGCTGGAGCGTCACCGTGGCCCAGCGCCGTTATGGTGAATGGAAGAACCGCAACGCTGCCAACCCCACGCTGGACCAGACCTTCAGCCCGCAGTGGGTGACCGACCTGGACGTGTCGTACCGCTTCGACCTGGGCCTGACCTTGTCGGCGGGCGCGATCAACCTGTTCGACAGCCACCCGGACAAGCTGGAAGGTGCGCAGCTGTATGGCGTGCCCAAGTATTCCATCACCAGCCCGGAAGGGGCGCAGGGAGCGTTCTACTACACCAGCGTGAGTTACGACTTCTAGCTGAAACCAGGTTGTCTTCTTCGCGGGCTCGCCCGCTCCCACAGGTACTGCACAGGTTCGCAGACGGGTGCCATCCTGTGGGAGCGGGCATGCCCGCGAAGAATCCAGCACCGATGCTGCTGACTGACTGCTGCTGTAGCAGCACCTCGCTGCTGCTCAAGCATCACCCTCGCCCTCCAGCCCCGCAATACGGGGCTCCCGCCCCCTGGCACAGCTCTTGCGATACACCTTTACCTTCTGCTTTCCCAAGGCCAGCCATGCGCGTGCTCCCTCATCTTTCCTGGTTCATCTCCCCCTTGGCCCTGCTTACCTGCTGGGCGGTGGTGGCCAATGCCGGGCTGTTTCCGGCCAACCTGCTGATCCCGCCGCTGGAGGTGTGGCACAGCCTCACCGACCTGCTGGCCACCGGCGAGTTGCAAGAGCACTTGGCTGGCAGCCTGTCGCGACTGGCCCTGGGCTTTACCGGCGGCGCACTGGCCGGCCTTGGTGTCGGCGCGGCGCTGGCCTTGTCGAAGACCGTGGAGGCCTACTGCGCACCGCTGTTCCACACCCTGCGCCAAGTGCCCAGCATTGCGCTGATCCCGATGTTCGTCCTGCTGTTTGGCGTGGATGAAACCTTCAAGGTGGTCATCGTCGCCAAGACTGCGTTTTTCCCGGTGGCACTGGCCACCTGCGAAGGTATCCGCGCCATCCCACGCAGCCATTTCGAAGTGGCGGCGGTGTACCGCCTGCGCTGGCCCACGCTGGTAGGCCGGATCGCCCTGCCCGCTGCGGTGCCGGCGATCGTCACCGGCATACGCGTGGCCCTGACCCGCGCCTGGGTGGTGCTGGTAGCGTGCGAGCTGCTGGCAGCCGACAGTGGCCTGGGGCAGATGATCGAGATGGGCCGGCAGATGCTGCGCATCGATGTAGTGATGGTTGGCGTGGTGCTGACGGGGCTGATCGGTTTCACCCTGGACTACACCCTGCGCCGCGTGGAACGACACTTGTCCGCCTGGCAAAGCCGTTGAGGAGGCTGTGATGAAACGAGCTGATTTGCGTGGCCTGGTACTGCCACTGTTGCTGCTCGGCGCCTGGGAGTACGCCTCGCGCCAAGGGGCGGCCGGGGCCTATGCGTTCGTGCCACTGGCGCAGGTGGGTACGGCACTGGCCGAACTGCTGGGCAGCGGCGAATTGCTGGTCAACCTGTGGGCCAGCCTGTTGCGCACCTGCAGCGGCCTGGCCATCGGCATGGTCGGCGGTGTCGGGCTGGGCGCGTTGATGGCCCTGTCCACACCCGCCAACCGCCTGATCGCGCCGCTGTTCCATGCCTTGCGCCAGGTGCCGATGCTGGGCTGGATCCCGCTGATCGCCTTGTGGCTGGGTAACGGCGAAGGCGCCAAGCTGCTCATCGTAAGCCTGGCAGCGTTGTACCCGATGGTGCTCAACACCTTCGAGAGCCTGCGCCAGGTTGCAGGCCAGCACCGCGAAGCGGCACGGGTGCTGATGCTCGGCCGCTGGCAGCAGCTTTGGCTGATCCTGTTGCCCGCCGCACTGCCAGGCATTGCCGCCGGGGTGCTGCAAGCCTTGGCCTTCGCCTGGGTTACCTCAGTGGGCAGCGAGCTGTTCCTGTCTGCCGGGGCCGGCCTGGGCAGCCTGATGATGAACGCCGAAGCTGCGGCGCGCATGGAGATCATTGTGGTCTGTGTGCTGTGCATCGGCCTGAGTGGCTACCTGATGTCCTGGCTGTGCACCCTGCTCACCCGCCGCCTGCTGCGCTGGCGCACCAACCATTGAAAGGCCCGACCATGAACGCCATCGCTCACGCTTTACCCACCACCGCCAGCACTGGCGCGCTGACCATTCGCGGCCTGAACAAGGCGTACCCGCTCAAAGGCAAGCATGTACCGGTGCTCGAAGGCATCGACCTGGACATCCGTCCTGGCGAATTCGTCAGCATTGTCGGCGCCAGCGGCTGTGGCAAATCAACCCTGCTGCGGCTGATCGTCGGCCTCGACCAGGACTACCAAGGGCAGATCCTGCTAGACCGGCAACCCGTGCGCGGGCCGGGCCTGGAGCGCGGTATCGTGTTCCAGGACCACCGCCTGTTCCCGTGGATGACCCTGCAGCAGAACATTGCCCTGGCCTTGAAAAACCATGCGCTCCCCGCAGAGGAGAAAAACCGCCTGGTAGCCGAGCACATCGAACTGGTGGGGCTGAGTGGTTACGAGCAGGCCTACCCGCACCAGCTGTCCGGTGGCATGGCCCAGCGCGCGGCAATTGCCCGGGCGTTGGTGAACAAGCCCAAGGTGCTGTTGCTGGACGAACCGCTCGGCGCACTGGATGCCTTGACCCGGGTACGGTTGCAGCAGGAGCTGCAGCGCATCTGGGTGCAGGAACGCTGCACGGTCATCATGGTGACCCATGACATCGAGGAAGCACTGTACCTGGGTGACCGGGTGCTCGTCATGGATGCGCACCCGGGGCGCATTCGCGAGGATTTGCGTATCGACCTGCCGCACCCGCGCCAGCGGGACAGCCAGGTGTTGCAGGGGTACAAGCAGCGGTTACTGGGCGAGCTGGTGGGGCATTGAGCGCGAACGGTACTGTGCCTGGACCTCAACAAGGAGCTTCGCACACGCACCGAAAACATCGACCAGCGTATCCTCAAGCAATAGCTGCGTCCTTGAAGTTCAGGCTATGATCGGGCCCTATGCCTCGGACGTCCTGCCCATGCGCGTAGACCTTCAAGCCTTGTACCCCAGGCTCATCCACCTGAGGCTGGACACCGTGTTCGTGGTCGACAGGGACAACCAGATCGTCTTCATCAGCGATGCCTGCCCATCAGTGGATACACGCAAATTCACCCACAGGGGCACCACCATGCATGACCCTGAAAGCACCCTGCTCGACAGTTGGCAACACAACGCCCGGGCCTGGATCGACGCCGTGCGCAGTGGCGCCATCGAGAGCCGTCGGCAAGTTACCGACCAGGCCATTTTGCTGACCATCCTTGGCCGCCAGCCCGGACGGGTGCTGGACCTGGGCTGTGGTGAGGGCTGGCTGCTGCGTGCACTGGACGACCGCGGTATCGAAAGCGTGGGCGTCGATGGCGACCGGGCACTGGTAGAGGCCGCGCGCGCTGCGGGCTCGGCCGAAGTGCACCTGGCCAGCTATGCGCAGCTTGCCGATACGCAGGTTTATGTGGGCAAGGGCTATGACCTGGTCTGTGCCAACTTTGCGCTGTTGCACCAGGACATCATCCCGCTGTTGGCGGCGATGAATGAGTTGCTTGTGCAAGGAGGGGCGCTGGTGATCCAGACCCTGCACCCCTGGAGCGTGGCGGGCGGTGACTATCAGGATGGCTGGCGAGAGGAGTCTTTTGCCGGCTTTGCCGGGGACTGGCAACCGATGCCGTGGTACTTCCGGACTTTGGCCAGCTGGCTGAATGCACTGGACATGGCCGGCTTGCGGCTGGTCAGTTTGCAGGAACCACAGCACCCGCAAAGTGCGGTGCCGCAGTCGCTGTTGATGGTGGCTGAGCGCCCCTGAGGCATACACGCTCGGTGTAGGAGCAGCCTTGCGCCACTCCTGCACCGACAGCGTCGGGGTCAGAGGACCGGCTTGCGCGCCGCGCCGCTGCGGGCCTTGGCCATGGCCGCCAGGCGCACCGGGACGTTGGCCGCACCGTAACCGGCATAGCCGCCCTTGCGTTGAATGATCTCGAAGAAGAAACGGTCCTCGAACGGCTCGGTGTACACGTGGAACAGCTCGCCGCCCTGAGCATCGCGGTCGTACAACACGTTGTAGTACGCCAGTTCGCTGAGGAACTCGTCATCAAAATCGAAGCGCGCCGCCAGGTCGTCGTAGTAGTTCAGCGGGATTTCCAGCAGCGGTACACCTGCCAGCTTGGCACGCGCCACTTCACGGAAGATATCTGCACAATCGAAGGCGATGTGATGAACCCCCGAGCCACGGTAGCTGGACAATGCATGAGCGATGGCGGTATTGCGGTTTTCCGAAATGTTCAGCGGTAGGCGCAAAGTGCCGCACTGGCTGCGCAGGGCGCGGCTCTTGACCAGGCCATACGGGTCGGGCAGCACCACTTCGTCGTCGGCGGCGAAACCGAACAGGCTCTTGTAGAACAGCACCCAGCTGTCCAGCGACTCGGCTGGCAGGGCCAGGGCCATATGGTCGATGCGGCGCAGGCCGCCAGTGGCCGCTGCATCCTTGTCCAGGCTGAAATCGGTGTCGTACAGGGTGTGGCCGGCGGTGCCCTGCTCTACCAGGTACAGCAGGCTGCCATCCGGCGCACGCACCGCCGGCACTTCGCACTCGTTGGGGCCGACCAGGCCGCGGAACGGCTGCCCGCGGAAGGCCGTGGCACGCTTCAGGGCGGCTTGCTGGTCGTTGACCCGCAGCGCGGTGGCGCACAGCGACGGGCCATGGGCCTCGAAGAAGTTGTGGCCGAAGGAGTACGGTTCGGCGTTCAGGACAATGTTGATATCGCCCTGGCGCAGCAGTTGCACTTCCTTGCTACGGTGCTTGCCGGCTTCGGCAAAACCCAGGCGCTTGAGCCAGCTGCCCAGGCGCGCCCCAACGGCTTCGTCGACTGCAAACTCAAGGAACTCCACGCCGTCATAGGTACTGGCCGCTGGTGGAGTGAACAGCACGCCAGGTTCGATCGGCGTGTTTTCCTGCTCCAGGCGCAAGCGGGTCTGTTCTTCGAGGTACAACAGCGACCGCAGACCATCGGCGGCATTCTGCCGGGTGGGCGCGGCGCGGAAGCCATCGTTGAAGATTTCCAGCGACAGCGGGCCGCGGTAGCCAGTGGCAAGAATCGGCGCCAGGAAACCGGCCATGTCCATTTCGCCCTGCCCCGGGAAGCAGCGGAAGTGACGGCTCCATTCCAGCACATCCATGGCCAGGATCGGCGCGTCGGCCATTTGCACGAAGAAGATCTTGTCGCCTGGGATGTCGCGGATCGCGCTCGGGTCGCCCTTGAGCGACAAGGTGTGGAAGCTGTCGAGGATCACCCCGAGGGCCGGGTGGTCCGCCTGGCGTACCAGGTTCCAGACTTGCTGGTAAGTGTTGACGTGGCGGCCCCAGGCCAGGGCTTCATAGCCAATGCGCAGGCCACGTTTGCCGGCATGCTCGGCTAAAAGGCGCAGGTCGTCGACCAGCAGCTGTTCGTCACCCAGGGCATCGGCCTGAACGTTGCTGCACACCAGCACCAGGTCGGTACCCAGCTCTTGCATCAGGTCGAACTTGCGCTCGGCGCGGTCGAGGTTTTTTTGCAGGCGGTCGCGACGGCAGCCTTCAAAGTCGCGGAACGGCTGGAACAGGGTGATGGCGATGCCCAGATCGGCGCACATCTGGCGCACCTGGCGCGGGCTGCCAGCGTAATAGAGCAAGTCGTTTTCGAAGATCTCGACGCCGTCAAAACCGGCGGCGGCGATGGCTTCGAGCTTTTCCGGCAGGGTGCCGCTCAAGGACACGGTAGCGATCGAACGCTGCATGGCGGGAGTTCCTTGTTGTTAGAAAATGACGGTGCCAGTCGGGTAAAAAAACCACTGTCACAGTTTATGGCACGATCAATTATTCGCAGGTAAAGTCGTCGCTTCAATCCCTTTGTACGGAATGGTTAGTTTTGCGTTCGATTATCGCACAAAACCCGTTTTAACGAATTGCTAGACCGCTGGCCCGTGGTCAACATGGACCACAGACGCAGGCATACCGACCACTGCCTCCTGCCCTGGCTAACCAACGGCGGAACCTGCGCAAACAACAATAACAACGGAGACAACGATGGCTCACTCCAGCTCGCAAGCCAAAAAAGCGACCGCCAGTGGATGGATAGGCTCGGCACTCGAGTACTACGACTTCTTCATCTACGCCCAGGCCGCTGCACTGATCTTCCCACAGATCTTCTTCCCCAATACCGACCCGAAAATGGCCATCATCGCCTCGCTGGCCACCTACGGTGTGGGCTATCTGGCGCGTCCGGTCGGTGCCTTCGTGCTGGGCCACTGGGGTGACACCCGCGGGCGCAAGAACGTACTGCTGCTGTGCATGTTCCTGATGGGCTTGTCGACCATGGCGGTAGGCCTGCTGCCCACCTACCACGACATCGGTTACCTCGCGCCAGCCTTGCTGGTGGTGCTGCGCCTGATCCAGGGCTTTGCCGTGGCCGGCGAAATCTCCGGGGCCAGTTCCATGATCATGGAGCATGCGCCGTTCGGTCGAAGAGGCTACTACGCCAGTTTCACCCTGCAAGGCGTACAGGCCGGCCAGGTGCTGGCGGCGGCAGTGTTCCTGCCACTGGCTTACTTCATGCCTAGCGAAGCCTTTACCGAATGGGGCTGGCGCATTCCGTTCCTGATGAGCGCCATCGTGCTGATCGCAGGCTTCATCATCCGCAAGGAAGTGCATGAAACCCCGGCATTCGTGAAGGAAGAGAAGCAGGAAAAGGTTGCCAAGTCGCCCATCAGCGAAGCCTTCCGTCACAGCTGGAAGCACATGGTGCTGGTGATGTTCATGGCCTTGATGAACGTGATTCCGGTGGTGGCCACCATCTTCGGCGCAGCCTACGCGGTGCAGCCGGCCTATGGCATCGGCTTCGACAAGAGCGTGTACCTGTGGATCCCGGTGGTCGGCAACATCGTCGCGGTACTGGTGATTCCGTTTATCGGCAACCTGTCGGACAAGATCGGCCGTCGCCCGACCATGATCGCCGGCTGCCTGGGCTCTGGCCTGCTGGCCTTCGTTTACCTGTATGCGATCAGCATCCAGAACGTGCCAATGGCATTCGCCGCCTCGATCGTGATGTGGGGCATGGTGTATCAGGGTTACAACGCGGTGTTCCCAAGCTTCTACCCAGAGCTGTTCCACACCCGCTACCGCGTTTCGGCCATGGCCATCGCGCAAAACATCGGCACCATGCTGACCGCCATGCTGCCCGCGCTGTTCGCCCTGGTTGCACCGCCTGGCTCGGACAACATCCCGCTGGTGGTCGGTAGCCTGGCGTTCTTCATCACCTGCGTGTGCGCCCTGGCCGCTTACATTGCCCCGGAAACCCACCGCCTGGCGATGGAAGACCTGGGTAACCCGAACGCCAAGCCGATGGAAAAGGCAGCGTATGAGGCGAGCCGCAAGGGTAGCTTTCAGGCGGTGAGCCACTGATAGACCGCCGGGGCGCTTCGCGCCCCATTCGCGGCACAAGGCCGCTCCCACATTGACCGCATCGCCTTCAAGCCATGCGCCATACCTGTGGGAGCGGCCTTGTGCCGCGGATGGGCCGCAACGCGGCCCCGGCAATCTCAGCCTTCAACCACTTCTTGCAGTCGCTTCCAAAGCGTCTCGACATGCTCCCGCTCAGTCGGCAGCGCCCCCACCGACACCCGCACCATCCATCGTCCGTCCAGCGTCGCCGGCGTCACATACGCATCCCCGGAGGCATTCAACCGCTCGGCCCACCCCTTGGTATGCGCATCCAGCGCCTCCCCTTCCAGCCCCGCCGGCCGATGGCGAATGCACAAGGTCTGCAATTGCACCGGTGCCAGCACTTCCCAGTGCGCCGCAGCCCCAACCTGCTCCGCCAGCCACCGGGCATTGTCCAGGTCACGCCGCAACCGCGCCTGCAACGCTTCAACACCCTCGCTGCGCAACATGAACCACAGCTTCAACGCGCGGAACCGGCGGCCCAGCGGGATGCCCCAGTCACGCAGGTTTTTCACCTCGCCATCCACCGCCGATTGCAGGTAGCTGGGGTTGGTGCTCATCACCCGGATCAGGTGCTGCGGATCACGCACGTAGTAGATCGAGCAGTCAAAGGCCACACCCAGCCACTTGTGCGCATTGACCACTACCGAATCGGCCAGCTCGATGCCGTCCCACATCCAGCGGCATTCGGGCAGGATCATCGCCGAACCGGCCATGGCCGAATCCACATGCAGCCACAGGCCATGGGCCTGGGCGATCTCGCCAATCGGGCGCAACGGGTCCAGCGCAGTGGTGGTGGTGGTACCGGTAGTAGCCACTACGGCGCATGGCTGGTTACCCGCTGCCAGGTCTTGCTCAATGGCTGCCTGCAGCGCCTGCGGGCGCAGGGCGTAGCGTTCGTCGGTGGGGATCAGGCGAATATTGTCGCGACCAAAACCCGCCAGCAACGCGGCCTTGTCCACCGAGCTGTGGGCGTGGGCGCTGACGTAGACGATCAGGGGTTTGGCCTGGGCTTGCAGGCCACCGCGCACCAGTGCGTAGTCGCTGGCGCGCTCGCGGGCGCTGATCAGCGCCACCAGGGTGCTGGTAGAGGCGGTGTCCTGGATCACCCCGCTCCATTGGCCCGACAGGCCGAGCAACTGGCGCAGCCAGTCGAGGGTGGTTTCCTCCAGTTCGCTGAGTGCGGGGCTGGACTGCCACGACAGGCCTAGCACACCCAGGCCGGTGCTGAGGAAGTCGCCGAGTACCGAGGACAGAGTACCGTTGGAGGGGAAGTAGCCGTAGAAGTCCGGATGCTGCCAATGGGACAGGCCGGGCATGACCAACCGGTTGACGTCGTCGAGGATGGCTTCGAAGGGTTCACCTTGCCGGGGAGCGGTGTCGGGCAAGGCGGCCTTGAGGTAGCCGGGCTCGACCTGGGCCATGACCGGGCGCTCGCCAACGGTCTGGCGGTAGTCGGCGATCAGGTCGATCAGTTGGTGGCCGTACTGGCGGAATTTTTCGGGGGTCACGTGGGCTCTCCTGTGGGTAATCCACTGCCTGTACTGGCCTCTTCGCGGGTAAACCCGCTCCCACAGGTACTGCACCAAGTTCGAGAACGGTGCAGTACTTGTGGAGCGGGTTTACCCGCGAAGAGGCCGGAACAGGCAACACTATGCCCCCAGTCTAGGCACCTATCCCCCGGCGAATAACCCCGCCTTGCGCATACCTGCTATGGCAAACCCGCATGCCCGCCCTGCACGCCAAACTGCGACTGACGCCACAGCTCGAACACCCGGTTGCGCAACCAGCGATGCTCGGCCGAAGCCTGCAGCCGCTGGTGCCACACCACCCAGTAGCGCTGGCTATGCTCGATAAAGCCCAACGGCCGCCAGGCCAGGTCATGCAAGCGGCACAGTTGCCGGGCGATGTGCTCGGGCACGGTGGCCACGGCATGGCTGTTGGCAACGACCTTTACGGTGGCGGAAAAAAACGGCACTTCCAGGCTGACACGCCGCTGCAGGCCTTGGGCGCGAAGGTGACGGTCGATGAAACTGTCCTTGTCGCCACCGCCAGAAATCCGCACATGCTTGTGCGCCAGGTAATTGGCCTGGCTGAGCGAGGTGTGGGCGGCCAGCGGGTGATCGTGGCGCATCAGGCACACCGCGCGGTCCTCACCCAGCAAGCGCCCGTGCAGGTTGGGTGGCGACTCGTCGAACAAGGTGGTTGCCAGGTCGATTTCGCCGCTGGCCAGCAACGCATACTGGCCGGCCTGCCAGGTACGGTACTCCAGCGATACGCCGGGCGCTTCGCGTTCCAGCGCGGCCACCAGTAACGGCAGCATGTGCTCGGCCACGTAGTCCGAAGCGGCCAGGCAGAAACGGCGCTCACAGCGCGCTGGATCGAATACGGCGGGCTGGCGCAGGGCGTGCAGTTCTTCGAGGACCTGGCGTAGCGGTTCAACCAGGGCTTCGGCGTATTCGCTGAGTACGTAGCCGCGGCCTTGGCGAACCAGCAACGGGTCGTCGAAGGCTTCGCGCAGGTGGGCCAACTGGCGGCTGAGGGCCGACTGGCTGACGCCCAGGCGCTCGGCGGCGTGGCTGAGGTTTTTCAACTGCAGCAAATGGTCGAGGGTGCGCAGGTGGGCGAGGCTGAGGGAGGCGAAGGTGGGGTTCATGCAGGCTGCCTGCGGTGGCATTCAAGGGCCTATTCGCGGGCAAGCCCGCGAAGGGCCGCAAAGCGGCCCCGGATACACACATTAGTCAGTGAGGCCGACGTAGACGTTCTGCACGTCATCGTTCTCGTCGATCGCTTCGAGGAACGCTTCAACCTCAGCCAGTGCTTCAGCACTCAGGCTGGCTGCGCTCACCGGGTTCTTCGGGGTATAGCCGATTTTCGCCGCGGTCACGGTGAAGCCGTGCTCCGGCAGGGCCTTCTGCACGGCATCGAGGTCAGTGGTGTCGGTAATGAACAGGGTCGAGCCCTCTTCTTCACCTTCTTCGAAGTCCTGAGCGCCGGCTTCGATGGCCGCCATTTCCGGGTCGGCGTCACCTTCCGGGGTGGCTTCGATCAGGCCGACGTGGTTGAAGTCCCAGGCCACCGAGCCGCTGGCACCCAGCTGGCCCTTGCGGAACAGCACACGGATTTGCGCGACGGTGCGGTTGACGTTGTCGGTCAGGCACTCGACGATCAACGGCACCTGGTGCGGCGCGAACCCTTCGTAGGTTACTGCCGAGTACTGCACGGCATCACCGTCCAGACCAGCGCCCTTGCGAATCGCCCGCTCCAGGGTTTCACGGGTCATCGAAGCCTTCTTGGCTTGCACGATGGCCAGGCGCAGGCGTGGGTTCATGTCGGGATCGGCGCCCGATTTGGCAGCGATCTGGATTTCCTTGGACAGCTTGCCCATGACCTTGCCTTTGGCATTGGCCGCTGTTTCTCTATGTTTGGCTTTCCACTGTGCGCCCATGTCGACTCTCTTGTTTCAGCGGCCGGTTCAGGAAGCGACCGGCCAAAAGTGGGGGCATTTTATACGCCCTCGAGCATGGGATCGACAAGAAATCTCATCAGCCTTTATCGGCTTTGCCCGCCGCCGCCGCAAACCGCGCCAGGCGCACATCCAGGCGACGCGGCCGCAAGCCGTGATCCTCGGCGCGCTCCTTGCGACGGATGGCATTGCGCACCATCAGCGAGCCCAGGTAGCGGATCGGTTCGGGCGGGAACAGCCCCAGCGGCCCCTTGACCAGCGGCGAACGGGTCCACGGGTTATCCAGCCCCAGCGCCAGCGACGAAAGAATCTGCCCGCCCATATGACACGGGCCAACGCCGCTGCCGGAGTAACCAAAGCCGTAGAACACGTTGCCCTGACCGTCCAGGCGACCAAAGAACGGCAAGCCGGTCACCGAACGGTCCGACGGCCCGTTCCAGCTGGCCGCCAGTGGCACCTCGGCCAAGGCCGGGAAAAACTCGCCAAGGGTTTCGCGCAGCAAGGGCCGGTACGGCGAAGGCTGGTCGAATACCGGCAGCATGCGCCCGCCATACGCGAAGGTGTTGCCACCCTTGCCGAGCATCAGCCGACCATCAGAGGTGTTGTGGTAGTAATGCACGAAAATACGCGAGTCGAGCACGCTGATTCCGCTGTCCAGGCCGGTCTGGCCGAGCAGTTCGGGGCACGGCTCGGTGATCACCATGTCGCTGGAAACGATCGCCACACTGCGCTCGAACTGCGGGAAGGCGCGTGCCATCCAGGCATTGAGGCCCAGCACCACGCGGTCGGCGCGCACGGTGCCATGAGCGGTGCGTACCTGCACCGGGGCACCGTGCTCCAGGCCAGTCATGGCTGTGCCTTCATGAATGCGCACGCCGCGTTGCAAGGCCACCCGACGCAAGCCGCGCACCAGCTTGCCCGGCTGCACCGTGGCGGCGGCCGGCGAGAACCAGCCCTCCAGGTGCCGCGCCGAACCCGCCAGGCGCTGCACCTGCTCCAGTGGCAGGCGGCGGAACGAGTTGATCCCCTTGTGCTCCAGCGCGGCGATCACCGCATCGGTGGCGCCTACCTGGGCCGGGTTGGTGGCAGTGTACAACGTGCCGTCCAGCCGAAAGTCGCAGTCGATGCCATTGGCCGCGCAAAACTCGCCGATGCAGGCGATGCTGCGCTCCGACTCGCGCACCAGGCGCACCGCCTCGGCCACGCCGAACAGGCGTTCGAGGGTGAAGTACTTGGCCGACCAGGACAACGCGCAGCCACCATTGCGGCCACTGGCACCGGCGCCGCAGATGTCGGCTTCGATCAGCACCACCTCCAGGGCCGGTACGGCCTCCTTGAGCATCAGTGCCGTCCACAGGCCGGTATAACCGCCACCGACAATGCACACATCGCAACGGGTATCGCCTTGCAGCGGCGGGCACACCGCCTCCTGCGTGGAATCCAGGGCCTGTTGCAGCCAGAAGGGTCTCATTTGCTCGCTTTCCTTTCAGGTACGCAGTGGCTTGATTGCCATGCTGGTATTCGGTGCTACGTCGGTACTTTGTGCATTGCTGGCCGGGCGGCTGTTCCAGTGAGGTAACAGCACCAGCGCCGAGAACAGCGCGCAGCCAGCGAACACGATGAACACCGTGACGCCATCGAAGTAACCGGGTAGCAGCCCGCCCAGCACCGCCCCCACCGAGCCACAGCCGTTGACGAAACCTGCGGCGGTGGCGCCGGCCTTGGCGGTGCCGAAGTCGATGGCTGCAGCACCACTGATCATTGAGTCCGGCCCGTACAGGGTCAGGCCCATGACGAACAGCAAGGCCACCACCAGCATCACGCTACCGGTATGCATGGCCGCCATGAACGCCGCCAGGGTCATGGTCAGCAGCACCAGGCTGATCACGCAGGCCGGCATGCGCCGGGCGCCGAACAGTTTGTCGGAGGCCAGGCCGATCATGATCGGGCCTAGCAACCCCGCCAGTTCGAAGGCGGTCGGGATGATTGCCGCCCCCACCTTGCCCACCGATGGCATCTGTTCGAAGACAATCACCGGCCCCCACAACAGGATGGCGTAGCGCGCCGGCTTCAGCAGAAAGTACGCAAGCCCCAGGGTCAGCACCGTGCGGTTGCGCAGGATCTCCCTCAGCGGTGCCCACACGCTGCACAGGTTGTCCGCCGGGGCCATGCTCTGCGGCTCGGGCTCCACGGCCGGCAGGCCGACATCTTCAGGCTTGTTGCGCTGCAGGAAGAAAAACAGCACGGCCACCAGGGCCACCACTGCGGCACTGGAGAAGAACGCTGCGTGCCAGGTGCCCACCAGGGTATAGGCCCACCACCCCGCGAACGGTGAGGCCACCAGGCCGCCGAAGGCATAGCAGGAACTCCACAGGCCCAATACCCGCCCGCGCTGCGAAGCCGGGAAGAAGCTGCCGATGTTCTTGCACAAGCCGGCCCAGCCGGTGGACTGCGCCAGGCCCTGCACCAGCATGCAGGTGGCAAAGATCGGGAAGGTGGCGTAACTGCCCATCACCACTGCCGCCACTGCAGAAATCAGCAACCCGCCAAGCACCACCACACGCGGGCCGAAGCGGTCGGCGAGCATGCCCCAGGTGAACTGGCCCACAGCGTAGGCGGCCAGGTAGATGGCGTCGAGGTTGGCCATGGCGGCCTTGTCGAGCATGAAGCCTGGGTCTTCGGCAATGCCCAGCTTGGCTACCGAGAAGGCTTTACGGGTGAAGTAGAAGGCGGCGTAAGCCAGCCAGGTGATGGCGAAAATCTGGATGCGCCAACGTTTCAACGCGGCTAGGGATTGATTCATGTAAGTCTGACCTCTTGCTCAAGTGTGCCGGCAGAATGTGAAGAAACGCCTGTCTTGTTCTTGTGTTACGCACAGCGATGACAAGGCTGTCATCGGGTCAGATGGCGCCGTGTGGGTGCCATGGCCCAGGCGGTACTCGTGGTACCCGCATCGGGCTGACATTCATGGAAACAGTTGCGCTAAGATAAATAAAATCGATTTATCGTATTACACACATAAGCCCAGCTTGTTACTGAGGTCTGTCATGTCGCTTTCCCACGCACAACTGAAGGCCTTCCATGCGGTGGCCGTGCACGGCAGCTTTACCCGCGCCGCAGAAAAGCTGTTCCTTACCCAGCCAGCGGTGTCGGACCAGGTGCGCAAACTGGAGGAGCGCTTCGGCGTCTTGCTGTTCCACCGCAACAAGCGTTCGGTGCAGCTCACTGATCTTGGCGAGCGCTTGCTGGGCATCAGCCAGCGCCTGTTCGCCTGCGAGGTCGAAGCTCAAGAGCTGCTGCACGATTCGCGTGCGCTGCACACCGGCAGCCTGGTGCTGGCGGTGGATGCGCCGGTACACGTGCTGCCGCAGATCGCCCGCTTCTGCCAGCGCTACCCGGGCATCCAGGTGAAAATCGAGACCGGCAACACCGATGAGTCGCTGGCCCGCTTGTTCAGCTACCAGGCTGACCTGGCCCTGCTCGGCCGGGATGTCGATGATGAGCGCCTGCATTGCCTGCCACTGCGCCGCGACCCAATGGTGGCGTTTGTTTCGCATAACCACCCGTGGTCCAGCCGTGGCTCGATCAGCCTCGCCGACCTCGACGACACACCCCTGGTGCTGCGCGAGCCCGGCTCGGTGACGCGCCAGACGCTGGAAGAAGAGATGCAACGAGCGGGTTTGCGGATTCGCCCGGCGATCCAGGTGGAAGGCCGGGAAGCGGCGCGTGAGGCGGTGGTGGTGGGGATAGGCGTGGGGGTGGTCTCGGCGGCCGAGTTTGGCGCCGATGCGCGGGTGTGCGCGTTACCGATTGTGGATTGTCAGCGGCATTTGACCGAGACGCTGGTGTGCCTGAGCGAACAGCGTACGCGCCGGGTAGTGGCGACCTTCTTGCAGATGGTTGAGGAAGGGTTGTAAGCCTGTACCGGCCCTTTCGCAGCGCAAGGCTGCTCCTACAGAGGAATGCGATAACCTGTAGGAGCAGCCTTGTGCTGCGAAGAGGCCAGTGCAGGCCACCCGACTATGCTGGGATAACTTCAACCCCCGGGCACACTAACCATGCTCTACCGCCTGGCCGCCGACACCCTGGTCCTGCTGCACCTGGCCTTCATCCTGCTGGTGCTGTTCGGCGGCCTGCTGGTACTCAAGTGGCGCCCTGCCCTGTTCATCCACTTGCCGGCCCTGGCCTGGGGCGTGGCGGTGGAATGCCTGCACCTGGGCTGCCCGCTCACCACCTGGGAAAACCGCATGCGCAGCGCAGCCGGGGGCGCAGGCTACCAGGGCGGCTTTGTGGAGCACTACATCTGGCCACTGATCTACCCCGCCGGGCTGACACCGCACATCCAGCTGTTACTGGGCAGCGTTGTGCTGCTGCTCAACCTCGGCGTCTACAGCTACGTGGCCTGGCGATGGCACCGCCCTAGCGGGTAGCGATCACGAACAACCGCGGGAACGGCAGCAGCACCTTGCCATCGGTGGCCGGCGGGTAGTCGCGCTGCATGGCCTGCAGGTACATCTGCAGAAAGTCGCCCTGCTCCTGCTCGTCAAGCCTGGCCAGGTAAGGCCGCAAGGCCGAACCCTTGAACCACTCCACCACCGCTTCGGCGCCACCCACCAAAGGGTGGTGATAGGTGGTGCGCCACACATCCACCCGCGCACACAGCGGGCTGAGCAGGTCGTAGTAGAACGCCGCACCGTGCCGTGGCGGCAACTGGAAATCGGCGAATTTCGCCGCCCAAGGGCCTTGGCTAGCAATCTCGCGCAACTGCCGATGGGCTGGTTCGTCGAGGTTGTCGGGGGTCTGCACGGCCAGGCTGGCGCCTTCACTCAACTGACGCACCAGGTGCGGGTACAGCGAGGCGTGGTCAGGTACCCATTGCAGCGAGGCATTGGCCAGGATCAGGTCTTGCGGCTCTGGGGCGGACCAGCCGGCAATGTCGGCAATGACCGTGCGTACCCGCGGGATGCACAGCCGTTTGCGTTCGCGGGCCTTGTCGATCATGTCAGGGTCGCTGTCCAGTGCCGTCACCTGGGCATCGGGGTAGCGCTGCAGCAGCACCTCGGTGGAGTTGCCCGGGCCGCAGCCCAGGTCGGTGGCGTGGCGCACCGGCCGTGGCGGGATGGCGGCGAGCAGGTCGCGTACGGCACGGGTGCGTTCGTCTTCGAACAGGGAATACTGGTTGGCGGACCAAGCCATGTGGGGCTCCTTTTGGGCGGGCAATGTGCCTAGCATATGCCATCTGTCGACTGTGAGGGCCCTATCGCCGGAACTGACCGCCTATGCGTGAAGTCAGTCCATGTATGCGCCTGCCCATGAAGACCTACATCGCCCTCGCCATCCTGGCCCTGATCGCCGCCGCCGCCCTGCTCGGCTCGCCGTGGATGAACCAGCGCTTCCACATGCCCGCAGAAAAAACCCAGGCCCAACAACGCGAAACGGCCGGGTCCCCAAGGGAGCCGGCCGTTTCCAGGCACGAGTGACGCTTAGTGCTGCTTGCTGCTGCCAGAGCGGATCTGGTGCACCACGCCCATTGCCACCACGACTGCCGCCGCAATACCGGTGGAAATCACCAGGATCTGGTAGTCAGGCATGAAGGCCATGGTGACCAGTGCGGCCACGATGAACGCGATCACCAGGTAGGTCAGCCACGGGAACAGCCACATCTTCAGGCGCACTTCCTTGCCTTCGGCAATCAGCTTGCGGCGCATGCGCAGCTGCGAGAAGGCAATGACCAGGTACACCAGCAGGGCGATCATGCCGGTGGTGTTCATCAGGGTATCCAGCACGTCTTTCGGGCGCAGGGTTTCGCTGAAGTTGATCAGCGCACACACCACGGCCACGGCGCACGAGCCCATGATCGCGTATACCGGTACACCGGTGCCGGCGCGGGTGATCTTGAAGAACGACGGCGCATCACCCCGTTGGGCCAGGGAGAACAGCATGCGCGAAGCGGTGTAGTGGCCCGAGATCAGGCAGCTGCTCACCGAGGTCAGCACCACGAAGTTCATCAGCAGCTCGGCATACGGCACGCCCAGCAGTTCCAGGGTACGGCGATAAGCGCCATAGCCGGAAACACCCAGGTGCGGGTCGTTCCACGGTACCAGGCAGACGATCAGGAAGATCGAACCGACGTAGAACAGGCACACACGCCATACCACCGAGTTGGTGGCCTTGACGATCTGCGCGGCCGGGTCCTTGGCTTCGGAAGCGGCGATGGTGACGATTTCGGCGCCCAGGAAGGCGAACATCACCCCAAGCAATGCACCGATCACGGTGGTGATGCCATTGGGCATGAAGCCTTCGGCGGTGAGGTGGCTGATGCCACGCACTTCACCAAACTGCCAGACGTTCATCACGGCAGCGGTACACACGATCAGGAAGCAGACAATCGCGATCACCTTGATCAAGGCGAACCAGAACTCGAACTCACCGTAGTGCTTGACGTTGAAGAAGTTGACGGTAATCAGCAACAGGGTCGTGGCCAGCACGAACACGTTGACGCTGACATCCGGGAAGAAGCCATGCAGGATCTTGCCCGCCACATAGGCTTCCCAGGCCATGAGGATGACCCAGTACCACCAGTACAGCCAGCCGATGGTGAAACCGGCCCAGCGGCCAATGGCGCGGTCGGCGTAGGTGGAGAACGAGCCGGTGTCTGGCGAGGACGTCGCCATTTCACCCAGCATGCGCATGATCAGTACCACCAGGATGCCGCCCGCCAGGTAGGCCAGGACAGCGGCTGGGCCGGCGCTGTGGATCACGCTGCCGGAGCCGACGAACAAGGCGCCGCCAATAACCCCGGCGATCGACATCATCGTCAGGTGGCGCGACTTCAACGAGGCACTGAGCTTGCTCTCGTGCCCGCCTTTCGCGGTGGTGGTTGTGGATGTTGCGTCCATCAGTTGTGTACCCCGTGCTTCTTTTTATCCAAGGAAAACCGTGAAACCCCGATGGCTGGCGGTTTCACCTGTACATCAGTGCTAATGCGGGCAGGATGGTGTGAGCGAACACACGCAGGCCCTCCATGGCGGCCTGCTGACGCGCCCCAGGACGACTGCCTGAAGCGAACTGAACATGCTTTATGTGGCGATATCCGACACCTAATGTAAAAATGTCCGACGCAGAGAGCCATGCACAGTGGCATGAATCTCGCACTGCACTGTACAGGTCGCCCATGCAGTACACCCTGCAAACGCCAGGCGATACGCACCCTGAAGGCCCCGAATGTTCGAATTACATCCAGACTCCCCCACCCCGCTGGTCAACCAGATCATCGACGGGTTGCGTGAGTTGATCGACAACCAGACCCTCAAGCCGGGCGCCAAGGTCCCGTCTATACGCGCCTTTGCCGCGAGCTATTCGGTGAGCACCTTCACCGTGGTCGAGGCCTACGACCGCCTGGTCGCCCAGGGGCTGCTGGTGAGCCGTGGCAATGCGGGGTTCTTCGTCAACCGTGCGGCGGGCGAAATGCTGGACCGGCACACTACCGAGGCCGACGCCAGTCGACCAATGTTCAACTCCGAGTGGTACCTGCAGCAGATCTTCGAGATCCGTCAGTTGCCCTACAAACCGGGGTGCGGCTGGCTGCCCAACGACTGGATGTACGAAGACGGCCTGCGTCGCGGGCTGCGCCAGGTGGCCGGCAGCCCACTGGAACTGTCGGGTTACGGCGACCCCATGGGCCTGATGGAACTGCGTACGCTGACAGCGCAGAATTTGCAGCAAGAGCTTTCCATCGTCGCCAACCCGGCACAGCTGATGCTCACCCACGGTGCCAGCCAGGCCCTGGACCTGGCCGCCCGCACGCTGGTGCGCCCAGGCGATGTGGTGCTGGTCGACGACCCTGGCTACCCCAACCTGATGAGCATCCTGCGTACCCAGGGCGCAACCCTGGTAGGCGTGCCACGCACCCCGGCCGGTTACGACCTGAACCAGCTGGAGCAGTTGCTCACCCACCACCGCCCGACGGCGTTCTTCACCCAGCCGCACCTGCACAGCCCGACCTGCTCACGCACACCGCTGCCGCAGTTGCACCGCCTGCTGCAACTGGCCAGCCAGCACGGCTTCCGCCTGGTGGAAAACAACCTGTACGCCGACATGGTCACCGAACCGCAGCCATGCCTGGCCAGCCTCGACCACCTGCAGCAGGTGGTGTACGTGGGCAGCTACTCCAAGAGCATCTCGCCCAATGTGCGGGTCGGCTACATGCTGGCCAACCCCGAACTGATGCAGAAGCTGCTGCACCTGAAGATGCGCTCAGGCCTGACCACCTCGCAGGTGATGGAGCGTGTGGTGTACGCCGCGATCATCGACGGCCGCTGGCGCAAGCACCTCAAGCGCCTGCGCCAGCGGCTGGCCGAGGCGCACCAGGAAGTTGGCCGGCATCTGCATCGACTGGGCTTCGAACTGTTCACCGAATCGGATGAAGGCATGTACATCTGGACCCGCCACCCGGCGATTCCGGACAGTGCCGCATTGCTGGATGATGCGCTGGAGAAAGGCATCATGCTAGGGCCTGGGCAGTTGTTCATGGTCGATGCCAAAGCGACCGGGTGGATGCGCTTCAATGTGGCGTTCAGTACGGACCCGGCGATGTGGGAGTTGCTGGAGAAGGTGTTCGTCAAGCATGTGCGAAGGGGTGGGATGTAGTTCGCCACGACATCCTCAGCGTGGGTAAGGTTTGCAGGAACTTGTGGGAGCGGGCTTGTCCCGCGAAGGGGGCCTGGCGATGCATGGCACCGGCTTTGCCGGTGTTCGCGGGGCAAGCCCGCTCCCACAGGGTCCCCCTATTCAATGAGTTATGTCGACACGGCCTGCACGTGCCAGCACAGCGTTCAGCAGTACATCCGCGCCCTGTCGGGCATCATCAGGCAGCACGTCCTCAGCCTCGTTGTGGCTCAGGCCACCGACGCAGGGGATGAACACCATCGCCGTCGGGCAGTACCGCGCCAACAGAATGGCATCGTGACCCGCCCCGCTGACAATCGATTGCTGCGCATACCCAAGGCCATCCACCGCTTGCTGCACGGCAGCCACGCAGTCGGCATCGAACGGGGTCGCCGGGCTCACCCAGTGGCGCTCGATACGCACTTGCAGGCCGCGCTGGCTGGCGATGGCTTGCAGCTTCAGGGTCAGCTCGCGCTCCATGGCTTCGATGGCCTCGTCGCGGTGATGGCGCAGGTCGACCGTGAACTGCAGCAGGCCGGGAATGGTGTTGCGCGAAGACTTGGCAATGGAGAGCTCACCTACGGTGGTCAGGCCTTGGGGGGAAAAGTCCGCTGCCAGTTGCTCGACCGCCTGGATCATCCGCGCAGTGCCGTACAGCGCATCCTTGCGCAGCAGCATCGGCGTGGTGCCGGCGTGTGCCGCCATGCCCTCGACCGTCACGTCCAGCCAGCGGATAGCCTGGCCACCACTGACCACGCCAATGGCCTTGGCGTTGTCTTCAAGGATCGGGCCTTGTTCGATATGCGCCTCGAAATAGGCATCCACCTCGCCGCCCAGCGGGCGTTGGCCGGCGTACCCGGTGCGGTGCAGTTCATCGGCGACGCTGACGCCATCGGCATCGCGAATGGCCAGCGCCTCGGCCAGCGCGAGGCTGCCGGTGAACACCGCCGAGCCAAACATGGCTGGGGTGAAGCGCGCGCCCTCCTCGTTGGTCCATACGGCAATTTCCAGTGGCTTGCGGGTCTGGATGTTCAAGTCGTTCAGGCGGCGCACCACCTCCAGGCCGGCCAGCACGCCATACACGCCATCGAAACGGCCACCTTCGGGCTGGGTGTCGAGGTGGCTGCCCATCATGACCGGGGCGGCATGCGGGTCACTGCCGGCACGGCGGGCGAACAGGTTGCCGATGGCATCTACCGACAGGCTAAGGCCCGCTTCGCGGCACCAGTGGCTGAACAGTTCACGGCCGGCTTTGTCCTCCTCGCTGAGGGCCAGGCGGCAGTTGCCGCCGCGGGCGGTGGCGCCGACTTCGGCCATGGCCATCAGGCTCGCCCACAGGCGTTCGCCATTGCTTTTCAACATATGCGGGTACTCCAGAATAGTGGGGGTTCGATCAGGCCAGTTCCAGGCGCTGGCTACGGGCGTACTGGCGCGCCAAGGCGAGCACGCAAACCAGCGAAATGGTGGCGATCAGGGTGTAGAAGGCTGCCATCGGCCACCATTGGCCGCTGAAGGTATGGGCCAGCCAGGTGCCAATCAGCGGGGTCAGGCCGCCAGCGATCGCGCCGCAGATCTGATAGGCCAGAGAAATGGCGGTGTAGCGCACGCGGGTTGCGAACATGCCGCTGACATAGCCGGCAATCACCGCGTAGAAGGAAGCCATGCAGGCTGCGGCCAGGGCGATGCCAAGCACGATCAACGGGCCCTGGCCCGAGCTGACCAGCACGAACATCGGGTAGGGCGAGGCCATCGCCAGCAGCGCAACCAGCGCCAGGAAGCGCGTCGCACCGACCTTTTCCGACAGCCACGCCGCAAGCGGCTGCACACCGAACTGGATGATCGCCACAAAGAACAGGCATTCAAGGATCAACGAGCGCTCCAGGTGCAACTGCTGGGTGGTGTAGCTGATCATGAAAGTGTTGGTGAAGTAGACCCCGGCAATGCCCAGGGTGTTGGCGCCGATGCACAGCAACAGCGGGCGCCAGGCGGTGCGCAGCACTTCAAGGACTGGCGCCTGCTCCTTGCGCCGAGCCTTTTGCGCCTGCTCGCGGCTGGCGATGAACTCGGGTGACTCATTCACCCCCAGGCGAATCGCCAGGCCCACCAGCAGCAGCAACGCGCTGGCCAGGAACGGCACGCGCCAGCCCCAGCTCATCAGTTCCTCTTCAGGCAGGCGGGTAACCGCGCCAAAGGCCAGAAGCGACAGAATCAGGCCAGCCGGGCTGCCCAGCTGGGCGAACGAGGCGAAGAAGTTGCGCCGACCTTTGGGCGCATGCTCGCCGGCCATCAATACCGCCCCGCCCCACTCGCCGCCCACGGCAATGCCCTGGACGATGCGTAGCAGGATCAACAGCACCGGCGCGGTAGCGCCGATCTGCGCGTAAGTCGGCAGCAGGCCGATGCACACGGTAACGATACCCATCATCAGCAGGGTGATGACAAGCGACTTCTTGCGGCCGATTCGGTCGCCCACGTGGCCGAAGACGATGCCGCCCAGCGGCCGGGCGAAGAAGCCCACGGCGAAGGTGCCGAACGCGGCCATGGTGCTGAACAGGCTGTCGTCAGAGGGGAAGAACAAGGCACCGAACACCAGGGCGGCGGCGGTGGCGTAGATGTAGAAGTCGTACCACTCGATCATGGTACCGATGAACGCGGCGGCGGCTGCACGGCGCGGCTGGGCGGAAGCGGTGGGGTTCATGGGGGCTCCTTTGCTTGTTGTTCTGGCAGGAGTTGCTGGGACACGGTGGCGCTCTGGTGGCGCTTGGCCTGCTGGTTCGGTGCTGGCTTGTTCGCGGGCTCGCCCGCTCCCACAGGGGTCGCACCCTGTCTGCAACAGTGCAGTACCTGTGGGACGGGGCAAGCCCGCGAAAAAGCCGCCGCCGACACACCGGGCTTCAATGCATGCGATTTATCGGCCCGGGGCTATGATTAGTCAATTTTCTATTTATTATTCGAACTATTAGCCACGCTTATCATCGAGTCCTCGCCATGTCTGACCGCCTGCTCAACGACCGCCTCGACTGGAACCTGCTGCGCACCTTCCGGGTCATCGGCCAGGAGCTGTCCATCAGCCGCGCCGCCGCCCGCCTGCACCTCACCCAACCGGCGGTAAGCCAGGCGCTCAAGCGCCTTGAAGAGCAGCTCGGCCGCCAGCTCATTGCCCGCCGTGGGCCGCGCTTCGTGCTGACAGAAATGGGCGAGCAGCTGTTCCAGCTGGCCGGCGAGGTGTATGGGCAAATGTCGCAGATCGGCGGCTTGCTGGAGCAACCGGCGGACGAAGTGGTGGGCAAAGTGCGCCTGCTGATGATCAGCCGCATCGTCAGCGAACGCTTCGACAACTTCCTCGCCGACTTCCACCGCCAGCGCCCGCGAGTGGAACTGGAAATCGACGTGATGCGCAGCTCCGACATCGTCGCCGCCCTGCAGGAAAAAACCGCCACGGCGGGCCTTAGCCTCACCCGGCGTGCACAGCCACGGCTGGAACAGCGGCTGTTCCTGCGCCAACGCTATGCGTTTTTCTGTGGCAAGCACCATGCCCTGTTTGGCCAGGCCGAAGGCGACCTGCAACGGGAGAACTTCGTCAGTTTCACCAGCGATCAGATTGGCGGCATGTTGTCGCCACTGACCATTTTCCGAGACCTGCAAGGGTTCGCCGGGCGGATCGTGGCCTCATCGCCAAGCCTTGAAGAAGTCCGCCGGCTGGTGATCGCCGGGTTTGGCATCGGCTGCCTGCCCGAGCATGTGGTGGCACCGGATGTCGAAGCGGGGTTGCTGTGGAAGCTGGCGCCGCAGGAAGGGATTGCCGATGTGGATATTCACCTGTTGTGGAACAGGGAACAGCGGTTCAGCCGGGCGGAAGAGGTGTTTATCGAGGCGTTGCAGCGTGTCATAACCTAGCGCTTCTGAGCGGCTCCATAGACCTCGCGCGCTCGCGCTTGCCAACCTGCGTGCTTCACTAGAATGGCTTGCATCACTGCAACTCACTTACAGGAGCCATCCCATGAACATCGACCTCGGCGGACGCACCGCCATCATCAGCGGCTCGACCGGCGGTATTGGTCTGGCCATCGCCCGTGGCCTGGCCCGCGCCAATGCCGACGTGGTCATTGCCGGCCGCAGCCAGAAGTCGCTGGACGCCGCCCTCGCCGAAGTGCGCAAGCAAGGTGGGCGTGGCCAGGTGCAAGGCGTGGTCGCCGACCTGGGTACCGCCGCCGGTGCCGAAACCCTGTTCGCTGCCCACCCACGGGCCGACATCCTGGTCAACAACCTGGGCATCTACGACGACGTCGACTTCTTCGATGTAGACGACAGCGAGTGGGCGCGCTTCTACGAAACCAACGTGCTCAGCGGTGTGCGCCTGGCCCGCCATTATGCCCCGGGCATGATCGAGAAAGGCTGGGGGCGGATCCTGTTCATTTCCTCGGAATCGGGTGTCGCCATTCCTGCCGACATGATCAACTACGGCGTGACCAAGGCCGCCAACCTGGCCGTTTCCCATGGCTTGGCCAAGCGTCTGGCCGGCACCGGGGTTACCGTGAACGCAGTGCTGCCGGGCCCGACCCTGACCGATGGCGTGACCGCGATGGTGGCCGATGCAGCCAAGGCTTCCGGGCGCAGCATTCGTGAAGAGGCGGACAACTTCGTCCGCACCGCGCGGCCAAGCTCGATCATCCAGCGCGTCGCCGATGTCGATGAGGTTGCCCACCTGGTGGTATACCTCGCCTCCCCTTATTCCTCCGCCACCACCGGCGCGGCCCTGCGGGTCGACGGCGGCGTGGTCGACAGCCTCGCTATCTGAATTCAACTGGCGGCATTCGGGGAAAACTTGGATCCCATTCTATGAGAGGGTATGCTGCGCAATAGCTATACGCCACTATCCAGGCAGGTTTGACGCCTGCCTTCAAGGACGAAGCCTTTGCCCAGCCACCCAACCCGCCATACCATCGCCCGACAGTGGCAGCTGCTCAAGTTGCTGCCCGGCCGCCACCCCGGGATGAGCTCTACCCAGTTGCAGGCCGCCCTGACAACCGTGGGCCATACCACCAGCAAACGCACCGTCGAACGCGACCTGGTCGAGCTTGCCGCGTTGTTCCCGTTGCAGTGCAACAGTAAAGGCATGCCTTACGGCTGGTACTGGCAACCGGGCCTGAGCCTGAGCGAAGCGCAGCAGCTGCAACCCGACGTGCTTACCCCCCCGGACCACGTTGAACTGCATGCCTGGGTCGATGACGCGCTGGCCCGCCGCCTGGAACAATCACCCCTGTCAGCAGACATGCAACTGACACCGCAAGCGAGCGGCGGCGCCGTGCTGGTCGCTACCGTGGCCGACAACCGGGCGCTGATGGGCTGGCTGCTGTCCCAAGCAGGTTCTATCCGCATCCAGGCCCCGCTGGCGCTGCGTGTGGCCATGCTCGAACAGCTGCGCCAGAGCCTGGCACTGCACGATGGCAGTTATTGACTGGCAAGCAAAAATTCATTGTCGGGCGGGGCCGTCTGTGGCCCCGGTAATCTCACAAGAAAGTGAACACTTGCGAAGCCGGCAAGCGTGATTTGTTCAGCCCGGCGTTGAAGTCCGACTCGCTGCGATAACCCAGGCTGAGGATCACCACACTGGTAAAGCCACGCTCACGCAAGCCCAGCTCAGCATCGAGCACCTTGCTGTCGAAGCCTTCGATCGGGGTTGCATCCAGACCATGCGCCGCTGCCCCCAGCAGCGCCGTACCCAAGGCCAGGTAAGTCTGCTTTTCCATCCAGTGCTGCACGTCCTTCTGGTCATAGCGGTGCAGGTTGACGTAATGGCGGCGGCTCTGGTTTTGCCCGGCGCGGGCTTGCTCGTCACGGAAACGGCCATCGGCAGCCTCTTGATCAAGCACCGCATTGAGGTGCGCTTCGGTCATTTCGGTGCGGGTGCAGAATACGATCACGTGCGACGCATCGAGGAGCTTGGGTGTGTTGTAGGCAAAACCCTCGTTGGTACTCTTTGCCAGGCGGGCCTTGCCTTCGCCGGTATCAGCAACGATGAAGTGCCACGGCTGTGAGTTGACCGAGGACGGGCTGTGGCGCAGTTGTTCAAGCAAGGCATCGACAGTGGCCTGGGGAATACGGCGCGAGGCATCGTAGGCTTTGGTGGTGTAGCGGCGCTTGGCCAGCGAGACGGTATCCATGCAACAACTCCGGGAATCAACGGTGTATGTGGCGTGTATCTTATCTTTCCAGTACAAAAGAAAAACCGGCACAATGCAGCAACACTTTCATCCACGGAGTGAAAATGCAACATGCTGCGTATTGCCGACCTCGAACTGTTTGCCCGCAGCAGCGTACTGGGCAGCTTCACAGCCGCCGCCCATGAAGCCGGCCTGCTGCCGGGCCAGGTGGCCGCAGCAATCAAGCGCCTGGAGCGCGACCTGGATGTACGCCTGTTCGCCCGCACCACGCGCAGCCTGCGCCTGACCGCCGAGGGCGAGCGCTACCTGCCCACCGCGCTGAATGTGCTGGAGAGCTTGCGCCAGGGCCATGAAGACCTGCATGGCAACCCCAATACCCTGCGCGGCACCCTGCAGGTGTCGGCACCTTCCGACATGGGCCGCAACATGTTGCTGCCCTGGCTCAGCGCTTTTCGCCGCGAGCACCCGGCATTGCAACTGCGTTTCTTCCTGTCCGACCAGATTGCCGACCTCAACCGCGACCCGGTGGATGTGGCCATCCGCTATGGCCTGAACCAGGATGCCAACTACATCGCTCTGCCATTGGCCGACTGGAACCGCAGAGTGCTGGTCGCATCGCCCGACTACCTGGCCCGCCACGGCCGCCCGCTCAGCCCCGACGCCCTGCAGCAACACGCCTGCCTGCTGTACATGCAGCACAACCGGGTATACGACAAGTGGCAGCTGGGCAACCGTACCGTGCAGGTGCGCGGGCCGCTGGTCAGTGACGATGCCGACGTCATCCGTCGCCTGGCCATTCAAGGCGAAGGCATCGTCTACAAGTCGTGGCTGGATGTCAGCGCCAACATTGCGGCCGGTGAACTGGAAATCGTCCTGCCCGAACTGCTCGGCGAACCTACCCCGGTCACCTTGGTCTGCCCGCATCGCAAGCAGCTCACACCGGCAGTTTCGCAATTGCACCTGTGGCTGCGCGAGCGCTTCGAGGCCCTGCGTGATCGGGCACTGACCAACGGCTGCACAATCGTTCCAGACTGAGCCGGGGGGTTGCGCTAAGGTAGCCATTTACCCCAACGGCACACGTTCATGAGCAACTGGATCGACCTCAAGCAAGACGCCGATACCGGCATCGAATCGGTCCGGGCGCATTTCGTCGGACATGCCTACGACCCGCACTGGCACGACAGCTTTCTGGTCGGCGTGACCGAGCAGGGCGTGCAGCAGTTCAACTGCCGTCGGGTGCGCCATCGCAGCACGCCGGGGCAGGTATTCTTGCTCGAGCCTGGCGACATCCACGATGGGCTGGCGCCCACCGAAGAAGGCTTCACCTATTCGACGCTGTACCTGCAGCCCGCTTGGCTAGACCAACAGCTGCGGTCGCTGTTCGAGCACACACCGGGCGACAGCCTGCCCAGTTTTGCCGATACCCTGTGCCACGATGAGCGCCTGGCGCGGGCCACCGCCCTCGCCTTCTGCACCGTGCACGACCGGGACTTGCGCATCGTGCGGCAAACGGCCATGGACGACCTGCTGGCCTGTCTGACCCGCCACATGCACTGGCGCCGACGCATCAACCCCGACCCGCGCCTGCCGCTGAGCGCGCAGCGCGCGCGTGATTACCTGCACGCCCACCTGGAGCGCGACGTCGGCCTGGAAGACCTGGCCCAGGCCTGTGGCATCGACCGTTTTCGCCTGACCCGTGCATTCAAGGCCGCGTTCGGCATTGCACCGCATGCCTACCTGATCCAGCTGCGCCTGGCCCGGGCACGGCGCCTGCTCGCCCAGGGCCAGACGCCTGCCGATGTGGCCGTGGCCTTGGGCTTCGCCGACCAGAGCCACTTGGGGCGCTGGTTCCGTCGGGCCTACCGGCTGACCCCTGCCGACTACCGCAGGCGCTGCTCAAACCTTCCAGACTGAACCCCTGAAGGCAGCGAGCATGGTGCTTCGATTTTCCGGAGCCATGAACCATGTCGCAGTCGTTGTTGCCTTTCATTCTGTTCGCCCTGGTTGCCAGCATCAGCCCGGGGCCGACCAACCTGCTGATCCTGGCCCATGGCGCGCGCGCAGGTTTGCGCGCGAGCCTGGTGCCAATCGTGGCGGCCTGTGGCGCGGCAGCGGCAATCGTGTTGATGGTCGGTCTAGGGCTGGGTGAGCTGCTCCTGCGTCACCCCTTGGCCCAACAGCTGATGAGCTGGGCCGGCGTGTTGTGGCTAAGCTGGCTGGCGTGGAAGATGCTGCGCAGTGCCGCCACCCCCTTGCAAGCGGCCACCGCGCAAGGGCTCAGTGCTTTCAGCGCCGCATCGCTGCAGGTGGTGAACCCCAAGGTGTGGCTGATGGCTGTGGCGGTGGTCGGGGTATTTGCAGCGCCGTCATTGCCGGTGTGGCAACTGGCGCTGGTATTTTTGCTGATCGCCCTGCCGTGCATGGCAGCCTGGGCGGTGCTGGGGGTGGGGAGCGCCAGGTGGTTGCAGGCACCGCGGCGGTTGCAGCTGTTCAACCAGGTGTTGGCGGGGGTGCTGTTGATTTCTGCCTGGGCTGCCGTACTGGCTTGAAGATCAAGCGGTATCCCCTCGGGTCTACGGGGCACCTGAAGGAGCGGCCTTGTGTCGCGATCGGGGCGCGCAGCGGCCCCAAGATGTCAGCTTCGCCGCAGACATTGCCGGGGCCGCTTTGCGGCCCATCGCGGCACAAGGCCGCTCCTACAAAAAGCCCGCTGGCCATTGGGTCAGTGCGTCAGCGCCTCGCGGTAGCGCCGAGTGCTGGCAACAGCCATTACCAGCCCGACCACCGCCACGCTACCGCCCACCAGGCCGATATCCGCCACATCCATCTGGCTGCTGACAATACTGCCCAGCAGCGCACCGCCCCCAATCCCGATGTTGTAGATACCCGAGAACAGCGCCATGGCCACATCGGTGGCATCGGATGCCAGCTTCAACGTCTTGGACTGCAGCGACAGGCTGAAGCTGAGGATCGCCACACCCCAGAACATGCTCAGCGCCGCGAACGCGTAGAAATTGCCCGACAGGGGCAACATCAGCAACAGGCATGCGGCGAGCAAGCCGATCGAGCCTACCAGGAAGCCATGGGGGAAACGGTCACTGTAGCGGCTGAACAGCAATGAACCGAATACCCCGGCACCGCCGAACAGCAACAACAACAGCGTGGTGCGCTCACCGCCAATCTGCGCCACGTGCAGGGCAAACGGTTCGATATAGCTATAGGCGGTGAACTGAGCGGTAATCACCAGCGTCACCAGCAGGTAGGTAATCACCAGCGCCGGGCGCTTGAACAGGATTGGCAGGCTGCGCAACGAGCCCGAGTTCTGGCTGGGCAGCAGCGGCAGCGACTTCATCAGGCACAGCATGGTGGCCAGCGCGACCCCGGCAATGCTAAGGAAGGTCACACGCCAGCCCAGCGCCTCGCCCACCACGCGACCCAACGGAATGCCCAAAACCATGGCCAGGGTGGTACCGGTGGCCAGCAGGCCCAGCGCCTTGGCCTGCTGGCCAGGTGGCGCCACGCGTACTGCCAACGAGGCGGTAATGGCCCAGAACACCGCATGCGACAGGGCGATGCCGATACGGCTGACCAGCAGCATGGCAAAGCTCTGCGACAGCCACGACAGCAAGTGGCTGACGATGAACACCAGGAACACGAACAACAGCAGGCGCCGCCGTTCGATGTTGCGGGTCAGCAGCATCATCGGCAGCGAGGCCAGCGCCACCACCCAGGCATAGATGGTCAGCATCAGCCCGACCTGGGCGGTGCTCATGTCGAAGCTGCGGCCAATGTCACTGAGCAACGCCACCGGGACGAACTCGGTGGTGTTGAAGATGAAGGCCGCCAGGGCCAGGGCGATGACGCTCAGCCAGCTGCCGCTGCCGGCCGCGGGCGGCATGTGGGTGGGTATGGGTCCGTTCATGGGTGGAAAACGCTTCTCCGCAGACAAGGCAACAGTTCGCACGCCAGCCACCCGCTTGCAGGGGTGCCGACGTACGCGCTGTTATTGATAGGAATGCACGGCATGGTACGCGTCAACCCGGGGCCTCACAACCGCAAGGCAGGCAGAAGGAGTACCATGCGCGCTTTGTGTGAAACGCGTGTGCAACAAGGAGCCCGATCCGCTCATGGACAAGCAGCACCCCCAGCAGCAGTGGCAGCAGGCAGTCATTGCCTATGCCCAGGCCGTCAACGAATACGTCGCGCAGGGCCGTGCGCAAGGCTGGGACAATCTTGAAGAGCCGCAGGCGCCAGCCACCGGGCACCTGCTGGACGCCTGGCTGACAGCCCTGCAGGCAGCCAATCACCCTGGCGCCGACGAACAACAGCGTCGAGCCTTCCGCGAAGCCTGGCCACCTGCGCACCACCCCCTGGTACCGTTGCTCGAAGACCACGGCCAAGGCATCAGCAATGTCCTGCTGCTGGAGGATGGCAGCCTGCTGGCACGCATCGGCATGCCTTACGACAAGGGCCATGTGGTGCGTATCGGCCACCAAGAGGTAACCCCGGTCATCGGTATCGAACACTTTGGCCGCTGCCCGGCCCGTCGCTACTTCGCCCTGGCCAACGCCGAAGGCGTGCGTGTGACCGATGGCTGGGGCGGCCCACACGTGCAGCGCCTGGCCTGGCCAACCGGGCTGGAGGGGTTGCCGCCAGGTTACCCGTTCGAACCGTTCGACCTGCCGCCCACCCCGACCGCGCTGATCCCCTTCCCGGATGGCCAACGCGTGCTGCTGGTGAGTGCCGAAGGTATCTTCGTGCTGTCCACCGAGGGTGCGACTCGCCTGCTGCCACAGCAGACACGCGTGCTCGATGAATTGGCCGAAGGCACCGACCCGGACGACATCAGCCTGGGGCTGAGCATGGAGCATGGCGCGGTGTCGGCGGATGGCCGGCTGATCGTGGTGGGTGAGCAAGGCAGCCGGCACCTGGTGCTGGACGCGCAACTCAGGCTGCTGGCGGACATCGGCCCTGGCAGCGAGTACCCGCACTTTGCGTTGTTCAACCGCGCGGGTGACCACCTGGCCCTCAATGCCTGTCATTTCTACAGCGGCGCCACGTTGGGGGTAAACGTCGCCGATTTGCCGGGGCTGGAAACCGACTACTACAGCCAGGACCCACGTACCCCACTGCTGCAGGATGGCGCGCGGGTATACGCCGGCGTAGCGCGTAATGGCGAGTACATTGTGGGCGATGCCTATGGCTACCTGCGGGCGTTTGGCGAGGACGGTACTGAACACTGGCAGCATTACCTGGGCTCGACCATCAGTGCGATGGATATCAGCGCCGACGGGCAAACGCTGGTGGCGGCTAGCCACGCGGGGGTGGTGTCGGTAATTGCGCTGGATAACGGGCGGCCTGAATGGCAGATCGGCACCGGGGCACATGGCGAGGTGCGGCGGTGGTTGTTCTGGCGGGGGTGGGACAAGGCGATGGTCTGGTAACAGAACCAGGATTTGTTGCAGCCTGTACTGGCCCCTTCGCGGGTGAACCCGCTCCCACGGGACCGCACATAGCGTGAATGCCGTGGTGCAACTGTGGGAGCGGGTTTCCCCGCGAAGAGGCCAGGACAGGCAGCCGATCAATCAGCCTTGCAACGTGGCCATGTCGATCACGAACCGGTACTTGACATCACCGGCGATCATCCGCTCATACGCCTGGTTGATGTTACGGATATCCAGCATCTCGATATCGCAGCGGATGTCGTGCTCGGCGCAGAAGTCCAGCACTTCCTGGGTCTCGGCGATGCCACCGATCAACGACCCCGCCAGCACCCGGCGCTTCAACACCAGGTTGGCCGCATGCACGGGCGGGTCGATCGGTTCGATCAGGCCAACCAGGATGTGCACACCATCGAACTTCAGCGTTTCCAGGTACGGGTTGAGGTCGTGTTGCACCGGAATGGTATCGAGCAGGAAATCGAAACGACCAGCTGCAGCCTGCATCTGCTCGGGGTCGGTGGACACGATCACATGGTCGGCACCCTGGCGACGGGCTTCCTCAGCCTTGGCCTGGGAGCGAGTGAACAGGGTCACTTCCGCACCCAGAGCCTTGGCCAGCTTGATGCCCATGTGGCCCAGCCCTCCCATGCCGAGGATGCCGACCTTGTGGCCCGGACCGACGCCGTGATGCTTGAGCGGCGAATAGGTAGTAATGCCGGCGCACAGTATAGGTGCGGCGCTGGGCAGGTCCATGCCGGCCGGGATGCGCAGCACGAAGTGCTCGCTGACCACGATGCTGCTGGAGTAACCGCCCATGGTGTTGCTGCCGTCGACCCGGTCCGGGGTGGCGTAGGTCATGGTCGGGCCTTCCGAGCAGTATTGCTCCAGGTCCTTGGCGCAGGCTTCGCAATGGCGGCACGCGTCGACCATGCAGCCGACGCCAACCAAGTCACCCACCTTGTGCGCGGTGACCTTGGCGCCCACCGCCGTGACCCGGCCAATGATCTCGTGGCCAGGCATCAGCGGGTACACGGCAATGCCCCATTCGTTGCGTGCCTGGTGGATGTCGGAGTGGCATACGCCGCAGTACAGGATGTCGATGGCGACGTCGTCCGGGCGCGGGCTGCGGCGCTCGAAGGTCATGGGGGCCAGAGGGCTGGAAGGGGTTTGGGCGGCGTAACCGATGGCGGTATACATGCAGGTCCTCGCAGGGAAGTGAAACGATTCAGGCGACGCATTTTGCGCGTCCAACCGCGTCACGCCCACGGCAGATTCTCCGGCATCCATGCCTGATTATCCGAAGATGCCATCTGATAACTCGCGCCATCCCCTTAATCTGCGATGATTAAGCTGTCTGATCCTCTGCCCTTGGTTTAACATGCAACTGACCCGCCACGTCGACGCCAATTCGCCACTTTGTACGCTGATCCGCAGCCTCGCCACGCGCCCGGGCTTTGTGCCCACGCACCTGCCCCAGGTACAGGTGCTGAGCTGGGACCACTATGTGGCCAGCAGCCCGCAGATCTACGAACCCAGCCTGATGATCCTGGCCCAGGGCAGCAAGCTGGCGCGCCTGGGGCCGCGCACCCTGGAGTACGGCGCCGGGCATTACCTGGTGCAGGCGTTGTCGGTGCCGTTCATGTGCGAAACTTTCGCCACCCCTGACGCGCCATTGCTGGGCGTGGCGGTGGACATTGACCGTGGCGTGCTGGGTGAACTGGTGCAGAGCATGGGCTTGGTGCCGGACGCTGCAGTACAGGCACAAACACCGCAATCGATGACCTCGGCGGCACTGGATGCGCCAATGCGTGACAGTGTGGAACGGCTGCTGCACTGCCTGCAGGACCCGCTTGACGCCAAAGTACTGGGCCCAGCGCGCGTGCGTGAGGTGCTGTATACCGCGCTGCGCGGCCCGCAGGCCGGTGTGTTGCGAGCACTGGTGGAGCAACAGGGGCATTTTGCCCGCATCGGCGCCGCCCTCGCCCACCTGCGCGAGCACTACGCCGAGCCGCTGAGCGTGGAGGCACTGGCCGCGCGGGCCAACATGAGCGTTTCGACCTTCCATGAACACTTCAAGCGCTGCACCGACATGGCACCGATGCAGTACCTCAAGCGCTTGCGGCTACTCAAGGCGCAGCAGATGCTGATCGGTGAGGGCCTGGGGGTGGCGCAAACAGCGCACCGGGTGGGTTACCAGAGCACCTCGCAGTTCAGCCGCGAGTACAAGCGCCAGTTCGAGCGCAGCCCGGGGGATGAACAGCCCTACCAGAGCTTGCCTGTGTAGCGAAGCCAGTTATCAAGCATGCTCGATCACTGTGGGAGCGGGCGCGCCCGCGAAGCAGACAACGCGGTGGATGGCACCGGCTATGCCGGTGTTCGCGGGTGCGCCCACACACAATGGTCGCATGCGCTTCATGTTTGCCGTTCGACCATGGCGATAATGGCGGCCTTGAGCTCAGCCTTGGCCTGCCCGGCTTCCAGCTCTCCCGCTGCAGCCGCCTGGGACAGCGCATCCGCTGCCCCGACCAGCAGGCGCATGCCGGCAACCCCTACATTGCCGCTGGGCGAAAACCCGGCCAAGGCTTCGCGGCACTTGTCCAGGAACGGCTGCTCGTACGCCCGTTTCAGCGCCTCCAGTTCCGGCGACCCGGCCAGCGCTGCCGACACCCCGGGTATCTCCCGGCCCTGGCTCATCACGCAGTCCACGTAGGCCTCGGCAATCACCCGGGCGCGGCTGGCCAAGCTGGCTTCACAGCTGGCCAAGGCTTGCGCCAGCATCTGCGACTGACGCGCATCGTATTCCTGGTACAGCGCCATCAGCAGCCCGTTGCGGGTCTCGAAATGGTCATAGACCACCGGCTTGGTTACCCCCGCCTGTTCAGCCAGGCGGCCCAGGCTCAAGGCATCGGTACCCTCCTCCCGCACCAATTGCCAGGCCATGTCCAGCAACTGCCTGCGTCGGTCGTCGCGGCTCAGGCGCTTGCGGGAACGGGCTTGATCGTTGCTTGACATCGATTACCTACCAAAAGTAACTTACTAAACGTAACTTACCTGGAGTATATAACGCTTCAGGCTACCCTGCACCGTTGAATGGAGAGCCACCATGCACGCTCTGATCGTCGTCGGTCACCATGACCCGCAATCCCTCACCCACGCGCTGGCCCGGCAGGTTGCCGACGGCCTGGCCAGCGTCGGCCACAGCAGCGAAATCGCCGACCTGGCCAGCGAAGGCTTCGACCCCCGCTTCAGCCTGGCAGACCATGCCGTGCACCGCCGGCTGGCAGCACCGCCGGCTGATGTACTCAACGAGCAGGCACGCATCGAGCGCGCCGATGCCCTGGTGCTGGTCTATCCGGTCTACTGGTGGTCACTGCCGGCCCTGCTCAAGGGCTGGGTCGAACGGGTATTCAGCAATGGCTGGGCGTTCGACTATGAAGAAGGCGCCACGGTGAAGAAATTGCGTGGCATGAAGGTTCACCTGATCGGCGTTGCGGGTGCCGATACAGGCACCTTCGAACGGCACGGCTATGGCGAGGCGATGCGCGTGCAGATCGAGCACGGCATCTTCGACTATTGCGGCGCCGAGGTACTCAGTTCCACCTTGCTGGATGACAGCGAAGGGCCTGACCAGCTTCCCCACTTGCACCATGCACACGCCTTGGGCAAAAAACTGTTTGCAGATTGCCAGGCCGCAGCCTGAACTGGCACAGGGCGGCTACTCAAGTAGCGGCAGCCTCGGTTGGGCACGCCACCTGTTCGACAAGAAGTACTGGGTTGCAGGCTTCAACCAGCTCAATGGCAGCAACAACTATGGCGAGCCACGCAACGCTGACCCCGGGTCAGTCTGCCAGCGGCCACTGCGCCAAGGGCCAGTAGGCGCCCTTGCGCGACTCGTAGAGCGTGAAGTGGCGCGCGCTGAGGTAGAACTCCGGCGCGCTGCTGGCCTCGGGTGGTTGCCCGTGGTAATCCCAGGACAGGGTCAAGTGCGGCCGATACTCACGGTTGGCCGCCTCCACCCCCAACGGCAGCAGTGCCTGCTGCAAGCCATACACCAGTTGCAACAGGGCCGGCGGTGTCTGCTGTGCCTCCAGCACCAACGCGCCGGCCCGCTGCCACACCTGCAAACGGTCAAGCAACAGCCGCGGTGCCAGGGTTGGCAACGTCAGTTGATCGACTGCCGCACAGATCGCCGGCACCTGTGCGGTATCCACATCGCCGAGGAACAACAGCGTGACATGGAAGTTGGCCGCGGGGACGGGTTTGCCGCTGCGCAGGTTCAGCGCCCGGCGCCACTGAGCCAAGGCATGGCGCTGGGCATCGCTGACCGGCAAGGCGAAGAACAGCCGTTTGAACGGGCTACCGCTGGGGCGTATATCCTGAACCATACCAACTCCCTGACATGAAACGTTTGCGCAAGACTGTAGGGCATTACACCAATGTCGCCCCGGTGTTTCGTAACAATAAGTACAAACTACCCCCATGATTGTTTATGCTGGCGAGCTTATGCCATGACGCATGGCCATTTTTCGACAAGTAAACGTCCATGAAAATTGCACTCGTACTTATCTTCGCCCTCTCGATTGCCTACGTGCACCTGCGCGGTCGGGTTCGCCACAAATTGACTCGCCAGCTGGGCGACCACTCCAGCTTCCTCGCCCCGGTCAACAGTTTCCTGTACCTGTTTTCCAAGCTCCCGGCCAAGCCATACTTGCCGGTCGAAGCCTTCCCCGAACTGAAGCCGCTGCAAGACCACTGGCAGGAAATCCGCGAGGAAGGCCGCCAGTTGCTGCGCGTGGGCGAAATCAAGAAGTCCGACAACTACGATGACGTCGGTTTCAACTCGTTTTTCAAGACTGGCTGGAAGCGCTTCTACCTGAAGTGGTACGGCGAAAGCCACCCTTCGGCGATGGCCCTCTGCCCACGCACCACCGAACTGTTGCAAAGCATCGGCACGGTCAAGGCTGCCATGTTCGCTACCCTGCCGCCGGGCGCCAAGCTGGTGCGCCACCGTGACCCGTATGCCGGCTCGTACCGCTATCACCTGGGCCTGGACACGCCGAACGATGACGGTTGCTACATCGACGTGGACGGCGAGAAATACTCATGGCGCGATGGCGAGGGCGTGATCTTCGACGAGACCTACATCCACTACGCGGCGAACACGACCGAGCACAACCGCATCATCCTGTTCTGTGACGTCGAGCGCCCGCTCAAGTACCGCTGGGCCACTGCGTTCAACCGCTGGTTCAGCCGCAACGTCATGGCCGCCGCCGCCGCGCCCAACGGTGCCGGCGACAAGACCGGCGGTATCAACCGGTTGTTCACCCGCATCTACAAGATCCGTGAACGCGGCAAAGCGCTGAAGAAGCGCAACCGCCTGCGCTACTACGTGGAAAAGTGGGCGGTGGTTGCAGCGCTGGTGCTGGTGTTCATCTACATTTGAAGGCTCAACGCGCCCACAAGTGCTGCTGCACACCCACCAAAGTACAAGCCTCGCAGGTGTCACTCTTCGACTAGCCTGAAAGCTCCACTCGCAACCACCACAAGGTGAAGACGATGAGCATGATGGACTGGGACGCCTACCGTAAGCAGTTGATGGCCGGCATCGGCGATCTCAAGCAACTCTCCCCCGACACCGTGGCCGGTTACATGACCGCCAGCGGTGCGGGAGCCAAGACCAACCACCTCGACGCCAAGACGCGTGAGTTGATCTCACTGGCCGTGGCCGTGACCACCCGTTGCGACGGCTGCATCGCCGTGCATTCGCAGCAGGCGGTCAAGCACGGGGCCAGCCGCGAGGAAATTGCCGAAGCCCTCGGCGTGGCCGTGGCGATGAACGCCGGTGCTGCGCTGGTGTACTCGGCGCGAGCCATGGATGCGGTGGGCAAGGCCAACGGCTAGGCCCAAACGGCGTCGCCGCCCTTGCGCGACGGCGCCGCGCCCCACAGACTTGGCGGCCCAGCCCTTGCAGGAGCCCGCATGATCCACGTTCGCCCTATGACAGCCGAAGACTTCGAGCGCTTCTGGCCCACCTTCCAGGCCATTGTCCAGGCCCGTGAAACCTACGCCTTTGACCCCGAGCTGAGCATCGATCAGGCCCGCCAGCTGTGGCTTGAGCTGCCGCAACACACGCTGCTGGCCGAAGAAGATGGCGAGCTGCTGGGTTCTTATTATCTTAAGGCCAATGCCGCCGGGCCTGGCGCGCACGTGGGCAATTGCGGCTATATGGTGTGCGAACAGGCACGCGGCCGAGGTGTGGCACGCCTGATGTGCGAGCACTCGCAGAAGCTGGCGCGCCAGGAGGGCTTTCTGGCCCTGCAGTTCAACTCGGTAGTGGCCAGCAATGAAGTTGCGGTGGCACTGTGGCACAGGCTGGGATTTGAAACAGTCGGCCGCTTGCCCAAGGCTTATCGCCATGCCCGCCTGGGGCTGGTGGACTGCCTGGTGATGTACAAGTGGCTGGCAGAGGAGCCGGTGGTGGAGAAACCACCGCTGCTGATCGGGCGCAAGAACATCGAGGCACGGGTGTCGCGGCGTCGCGGGCGCTGACCTCTCTTGCAGGTTCGGCCCCTTCGCGGGCTTGCCCGCTCCCACAAGTACTGCGCAGCACCTAAAGGCTGTGCGGTCCTTGTGGGAGCGGGTTCACCCGCGAAGAGGCCGGGCCTGCTAAACGCTCAGCTTCAGAACGCCAAGCCCACCTTTACACCAAACTCGTCACGCTTGAGCTTGGTGTTGTCTGCCACTGGCGAATCTTCGTCCAGCTTGTATTCGGTGCGGGTGTAGTACACCCCGGCCTGCACCGGCAAAGCGCCCTGCTGGTTCATCAGCAACGTCACTTCAGCGTACGGGTTGGTGCGGTCTTTGAGGTCGACCGTGTCGCTGCCAAAGTCGTCCACTTTCAGCCGCGCACGGCCGTCCAGGGTGTGGCGCGCGCCCACTTCCACCCGCAGGGTCGAGGCGTCGAACTGGTGGTTGTAGCCCAGCGCCGCCTTGGCAAAGGGCGACTTCACGGTGAGCTTGGTATCAAGGTCGTTGATTTCCGGCTCGAAGCGCGACCAGCTGTAGCCGCCGCCCACGGTCACATCGACGAAGTTGCGAGCGTCCAGCGCCGCACGCCAGCCAAGGTCCAGGTCAGCCTGGGCCTCCTTGAGCTTGTTGTCGTTCTTCTTGCCGTATTTGGCTTCGGCGCCGATTTGGTAGATGAAACCGGATTCGGCTGTCAGCTTGTTGCCGAAGGTGGCGAACACACCGCCCTGGCCCATGTGTTCCTTGTCGTTTTCACTGCCACCTTCGAACTTGAACTTGTCGTAGGCGCCCTGCAGACCGATGGTGAACAGCGGGTCGGTGCTGGGTGCGGCGGTGGCGGCCAGCGGTGCGGCGATCAAGGCGAGCAGGCAGGTGTGGCGCAACAGATGACGAGCAGGCATGCGTAAAGTCTCCATGACTTGGTAACGAAAGACGAACGTGCGGTTCGAGACAAACGCCACACGAAAAGTTCGAAAAAAAATCAGTAAAAACACGCAACCCTGTGTTTTATCGGCGTATTCATGGCACGCCAACATTTGACGCCTTAGCCTTTCAGTGGTCAGATGCGCGCCAGTTTCAGGTGCCCTTCGCCGCCGCGCGCAGGGTGAAACGGGAAGCCGGTGCGTCATGTTACCCATGACAAGTCCGGCGCTGCCCCCGCAACGGTAAGCGAGTGAACCCTTCGAGATACCACTGTGCACGTGCATGGGAAGGTGAAGGTTTCATGCCCCTCGCAAGCCCGGAGACCGGCCTGGAGCTTCACTTGGCAACCCGCGGTGGGCGGGCGCAGGCCGGAATCCGTGCGCGCGCCTGCCTGCATGGTTCGCCTTTGCGTGTTTTCCACCGGGATCCATTCATTCCTGCAGCAGTGGAACGACATGTCCCGTATGTTCAAGCTTCACCCCCTGGCGGCCTGCCTGGCCGTCGCCCTCCCGGCCCTGGCCGATGGCCATGACCAGCAGCCCTTGGCCTTGCCTTCCACGGCCATCACCGACACCCTCGACAGCCGCACCCTCGACCTGGCCACGCCGACCCAGGCAGGCTCGCGCCTCGGCCTCAGTGCCCTGGAAACACCGGCCAGCACCAGCAGCATCAGCGCCGAGCAGATTCAGCAGCGCAACAACCTCACCGTGCAGGATGCGGTGACGCGGTCGCCGGGCATCACCTTCGTCGGCTCCCCCGGCGACGGTGGCACAGGCCTGTCCGCCCGCGGCTTTGCCGGTCACAGTTCGGTGATGACCCTGTTCGACGACGCACGCCTGTACACCGGTGCCGGCACCCAGACGTTCCCGGTCGACCCGTGGATGGTCGAGCGTATCGATGTCATTCGCGGCCCGGCTTCGGTTCTGCATGGCGAAGGCGCCACCGGCGCGGTGATCAACGTGATCCCGAAAAAACCGATTGCCGGCGAGGTGCGCAACCACCTGCGCCTGGGCTACGGCTCGTGGGACCGCCAGCAGCTCGGCCTGGACAGCGGCGGCAGCCTCAGCGAGCGCCTTAGCTATCGCCTGACCCTTAACCAGCAGGCCGGCAACGGCTGGGTCGACCGCACCACATCGCGCAGCCTGGCCCTGAGTGCCGCGCTGCGTTTCGATGCCAGTGACGACCTCAGTTTCACCCTTGCCCACGACCGTGGTGATGCAGAGCCTGCCAACTACTACGGCACCCCGCTGATCGACGGCCACTACCGCAGCAGCCTGCGCAAGAAAAACTACAACGTGCAGAACGACGTGCAGCACTACGTCGATGAGTGGACCCGGCTGACCACGGACTGGACGCTGAACGACCACGTCAGCGCCAGCAACCAGCTGTACTACATCAAAAGCCGCCGCCACTGGCGCAATGCCGAAGACTACAGCTGGGACGCCGAGCGCCAGCAATTGCAGCGCGGCAGCTACCTGGAGATCAAGCACAACCAGGAACAGTTCGGCGACCGCCAGACCTTCACCTTTGACCACAGGCTGTTCGGCCTGGCCAGCAAGACCGTGGTCGGCGCGGAATACAACAAGGTCCGCTTCAACGTCGACAGCAACGCGCCCTACAACGATGTGGGCGGTGACTACATCGACCCATGGCAGCCAGAACCGGGCGGGTTCCACAGCGCCTCGCCACTGCGCCCGCAAACCTTGTCCAGCACCCACACCTTCGCTCTGTTCGCCGGGAACCGCTTGCAGCTGAGCGACCGGCTGTCGCTGGTCACTGGGGTGCGCCGCGACCAGAACCACATCGACCGCACCAACCTGACCAACGACAGCCGCAGCGACCGCAACCTGCAAGGTGGCAACTGGCGCGCCGGGCTGGTGTTCGCAGTCACCGATGACTTGGCGCTGTTCGGGCAGTACTCCACCAGCCAGGAGGGGGTCAACAACCTCATCAGCCTCAGCCCCACCCAGATGCACTATGACCTGACCGAGGCGAAACAGACCGAGGTTGGCCTCAAGCAGCGCTTCTGGGACGGCCGTGGCGAATGGACGCTGGCCGCCTACCACATCGTCAAAAAGAAGCTGCTGGTGGACGACCCGATCACCCACGAGAAACAACAGGCTGGGCAGCAGACGTCAGATGGCCTTGAGGCAACCCTGGAACTGGCACTGGCGCATCAGTGGCAGGTGTCGGCCAATGCGTCGCTGGTACGCGCCAGGTATGACGATTTCGACGAGATGGTCGGCGGTGTAGCGCAGGACCGTGCCGGCAACCGGCCGGCCAACGTGCCACGGCGTACCGCCAACCTGTGGCTGAGCAAAGGCTTCGGCCAACAGGTAGAGGCCGGCATGGGTGTGCGCTACGTGGATGAGCGTTATGCCGATACTGCCAATTCCCAACGTGCCCCCAGCTACGCCGTGGTCGATGCCAACATCGCCTGGCAGGTGCTGCCGGATGTGAAGTTGGGGTTGCAGTTGAACAACCTGTCTGATCGTGAATATGTGCAGTCGGCGTTCAGTGGGCAGCAGTGGTTGATGGGGATGCCACGATCGTACTTTGCGACGGTTGATTACACCTTCTGACCTGAGTTGCCTGTAACGGTCTCTTCGCAGCACCAGGCTGCTCCTACCAGTCACCACCGACCGGTAGGAGCAGCCTTGCGCAGCGAAGAGACCGGCACACGCAACACAAAAACCTCTACCAACCTCTCATCGATTAGTTATAAGATAACGTTTCACATGACATTAATTCCTATCAGCGACCCTCCATGACAAGCGCCAGCGCCACGCCCTCCTTGATCACCCAGCGCCTGCAAAGCATCGATGCCCTGCGCGGCCTGGTGATCCTGTTCATGCTTCTGGACCACGTCCGCGAAACGTTCTTCCTGCACCGACAGGTCAGCGACCCGATGACCATCGACGCTACAGAGCCGTCGCTGTTCTTCAGCCGGACCCTGGCCCACCTGTGCGCGCCAGTGTTTGTCCTGCTAACCGGGCTGTCGGCCTGGCTGTACGGCGAAAAGCACCAAGGCCGCGGCGATGTCTCGGCGTTTCTGTTCAAGCGCGGGTTGTTCCTGGTGGTGCTGGAATTCACCCTGGTCAACTTCGCCTGGACATTTCAGTTGCCCCCCAGCGTCATCTACCTGCAAGTCATCTGGGCCATCGGTGTCAGCATGATCGCCCTGTCGCTGCTGGTATGGCTGCCACGTGCTGCCCTGCTCGCCCTGGGCGCAGCCATCGTTGCCGGCCACAACCTTCTCGACGGCCTGCACTTTGGCGTGGAGTCAGCCCTGCACGTGCCATGGGCAATCCTGCACGACCGGGGCTGGCTTGAGTTTTCCGAAAACCTGCGCCTGCGCACGTCTTACCCGGTGCTGCCATGGATCGGCGTCATCGCGCTGGGTTATGGCCTGGGCCCCTGGTTTGCCCGGGGCAGTGCGGCTGGCCAACGCCAGCAGCGCCTGCTGCTGGCGGGTTTGATCGCGTTGCTGGGCTTTGTCGCGTTGCGCATGTTCAACGGCTACGGCGAGGCGCCGTGGAGCGGTTACCCCACCTTCACACAAACCGTGATGAGCTTCTTCAACATCACCAAGTACCCGCCTTCACTGCTGTTCCTGGCCTTGACCCTGGGCTGCGGCCTGCTGTTGCTGCGCGCCTTCGAGCGCGCCGGCCAGGCCCGCTGGGTCAGCGCGCTGGCAGTGTTTGGCGCAGCACCGATGTTTTTCTACCTGTTGCACCTGTACGTGCTGAAGCTGTTGTACCTGGCCTGCGTGGCGCTGTTCGGCCTCAACCATGGCGACTATTTCGGCTTCGACGGCATCGCGGCGGTGTGGCTGGGTGCAGTGGTGCTGGCGGTTTCGCTGTACCTGCCGGTGCGCGGGTTCGCTCGCCTGAAAGCGCGCCGCCGCGACATCACCTGGCTGAAGTACTTCTGAAAAGCGTTTTCACCCGGCGGCACGATGGTCTACCATGCGGGCCGCCGGTTTCCACCACGGAATTAATAGGGAATCCCAGGCCCGCCAATACGGGCCAAACGGAACTGCCCCCGCAACTGTAGGTGCCGAGCCTGCTCCATTGATGCCACTGGGCCACAACCCGGGAAGGCCGGAGCCGGGCCATGACGCACCAGTCAGGAGACCTGCCGGCCTACATTTACCAACCGGCGGGGTGTCCGGGATTGGCCATCAGTGTTGCCCCTGCCCTCGGCGGGGGCTCGGCGATGCCTGTCCGTGCGTTCCTCACCCGAACTGTCCGATAGGAGATCGCCCAGCATGCTGCCCCGTTTCGCCACCCTGCTCGCCGGCCTCGGCCTCACTGGCCTGGCCCAGGCCGCCGCCACCCACTACCCGCTCACGGTCGAGAACTGCGGCAAACCGCAGACCTTCGCCCAGGCCCCGCAGCGCGCCGTCACCATCGGCCAGGCCGGCACCGAGATACTCTACGCACTCGGGCTTGGCGACAAACTGGCGGGCACTTCGCTGTGGTTCAACAACGTGCTGCCCGAGTACCAGGCGCAGAACGACAAGGTGCCGCGCCTGGCCGACAATGACCCCAGCTTCGAGGCCGTGGTCGGCAAGCGCCCGCAGCTGGTGACCGTGCAGTTCGAATGGATGGTCGGCGCCCAGGGTGTGGTCGGCACCCGCGAGCAGTTCGATGAGCTGAAGATCCCCACCTACCTGCTGCCGTCGGACTGCGAAGGCAAAGACAACCTGGTCGGCGCCGACGGCACCCGCCTGCAGGCGTTTCAGGTAAACAGCATCTACAAGAGCGTCAGCCAGCTGGCCGAGATCTTTGATGTGCAGGACCGCGGCACTGCGTTGAACGCCGAGCTGAAAGGCCGCCTGGACAGCGCCAAGGCACAACTGGCCGGCAAGGACCTGTCTGCCACCTCGGCACTGTTCTGGTTCTCCAGCGCCGACCTCGACATCGACCCTTACGTGGCGGGCCGTCAAGGGGTCGCGGACTTCATGCTACGCACGTTGGGCGTTCGCAACGTGGTCGAATCCACCGAGGAGTGGCCGACCGTAGGCTGGGAAACCCTGGCCAAGGCCAACCCCACCTGGCTGATCATCGCCCGCATGGACCGCCGCCGCTTCCCCGCCGACGACTACCAGAAGAAGCTGGAGTTTCTGCGCAACGACCCGGTAACCCGCAACATGGACGCGGTGAAACACGATCGCATCATCGTCCTCGACGCCGACGCCATGCAGGCCGGCATCCGCCTGTTCCGTGGCCTGCAGACGCTGTCCGCCGCCTTTGCCAGCGGTAAAGCACCCCAGTGATGAGCCGCCTGCTACCTTGTATCGCCGTTGCCCTGGCGGCACTGCTGACTGCCTTGCTGGCCGGCACCGCCATTGGTGAGACCAACCTGTCGCCCAGCGTGGTCGGCCAGGTGCTGGCCAACCAGCTGTGGCAGGCCGGCTACCCGGTTGACCCGATCGACGCCGGCATCGTCTGGAACTACCGCCTGACCCGCACCCTGGTCGCGGCAGCCTGCGGTGCCGGCCTGGCCACCTGCGGTGTGGTTCTGCAGGCGCTGTTGCGCAACCCGCTGGCCGAGCCGTACCTGCTGGGGTTGTCGGCCGGCGCCTCGACCGGTGCAGTGCTGGTCGGCCTGCTGGGCCTGGGTAGCCTGACGCTGAGCATGTCCGGGGGCGCCTTCATGGGGGCGCTGGCTGCGTTCGCCCTGGTGCTGGTACTGGCCCGCGCGGCCGGCCCTGGCAGCAACAACGCGCAGGTGATCCTCGCCGGTATCGCCGGCTCGCAACTGTTCACCGCTCTCACCGCCTTTCTCATCACCAAGTCGGCCACCGCCGAACAGGCACGCGGCATCCTGTTCTGGCTGTTGGGCAATCTCAGCGGCGTGCGCTGGCCATCGGTGTGGCTGGCCGTACCGGTGGCGCTGTTTGGCCTGGTAGTGTGCCTGTGGCACCGCCGCGCACTGGATGCCTTCACCTTCGGCGCCGATTCGGCTGCATCGCTGGGCATCCCGGTGCGGCGCACCCAGCTACTGCTGATCAGTTGCACAGCGCTGGTGACGGCCGTGATGGTGTCCATCGTCGGCGCCATCGGTTTTGTCGGGCTGGTGATTCCGCATGCCCTGCGCCTGCTGCTCGGCCCAGGCCACAGCCGCCTGTTGCCCGCCAGCGCACTGGGCGGTGCACTGTTCCTGATTGCCGCCGACGTCCTCTCACGCACCTTGATCACGGGCCAGGTGATTCCCGTGGGCGTGGTCACCGCACTGATCGGGGCGCCCGTCTTCGCGCTTATTCTGGTCAGCCGCCGAGGGCACTCATGACGGTCATGACAGCTGTACAGCTTGCGCCGCTGAGTTGCCAGGGCCTAGGGCTGCAACTGGCCGGCACTGCCGTGCTGCGCGATATCGAGCTGAGCGTTGTAGCAGGTGAAACCCTGGGCATCGTAGGCCCCAACGGCTCCGGCAAGTCCTCACTGCTCAAGTTGCTGGCCGGGCTGCGCAAGCCGGCCAGTGGCAACGTGCAACTGCTGGGCGAACCGCTGGCACAACTGCCCCGCCGCCGGGTTGCGCAGGCCGTGGCACTGGTCGAGCAACAAGCTGACACCCTCGACGCAATCCGTGTGTTCGACGCCGTTGCCTTGGGCCGCACACCTTGGCTGTCGGCATTGGCACCCTTCTCTCGAGAGGACCGTGCCATCGTCGAACAGGCCCTGGCTGACCTCGACGCCCTGCACCTGCGCGCACGCCTGTGGGGGTCGCTGTCGGGTGGCGAGCGCCAGCGCGTGCACATCGCCCGCGCCCTGGCACAACGGCCACAGGTACTGTTGCTGGACGAGCCGACCAACCACCTGGACATTCAGCACCAGCTAAGCCTGCTGCAACAGGTTCAAGCCCTGCCCGTGACCACGCTGGTGGCCTTGCACGATCTCAACCAGGCACTCACCTGCGACCGCGTCGCGGTACTGGACAAGGGCCGCCTGGTCGCCCTTGGCAAACCGTTCGAAGTCCTCACCCCCGAGCGCCTGCTGTGCACCTTTGGCGTGCATGCCCGCTACCTCACCGATCCCTTCGATGGCGCGCGCATCCTGCGTTTTCGCGCCCCCTGAACCAGGAAGTTCCACTGATGCTGTTGCGCCCTGTCGCCCTGCTGCTTGCCAGCGCCCTGCTTGCCCCGGCCGCACTGGCCGAGGTGCATGAAGTGAAAATGCTCAACCGCGGCAGCGAGGGCGCCATGGTGTACGAGCCGGACCACCTGCGCATTGCCCCCGGCGACACGGTGCGCTTTCTGCCCACCCAGAACGGGCACAATGCGGCCAGCGTGACCGGCCTGCTACCGGCGGGGGCCGAGGCCTTCAAGAGCAAGTTGAACCAGCCGTTCGAGCAGACCTTCAGCGTGCCGGGGGTATACGGCATCCAATGCATTCCGCACCTGGCGATGGGCATGGTGATGGTGATTCAGGTCGGTGACGCGCCGGCTACCGAGTTGCCAGCCAGCTTGCCTGCGCGGGCGCAAGCCCGCTTCGCAGCCCAGTTGCAGAAGCTTGAGGCAGCGCGATGAACCGGCTGTTGTTGGCGCTGCCACTGTTGGGGTTGTCGCCCTTTGCCCTGGCCGACTCCGCTCAGTCGCAAAGCAACGGTTTTGTCGAAGACAGCAGCTGGAGCATCCTCAACCGCAGCGTATTCGACCAACGCAACTACCGGCACGGGGGGCGCAACAGTGCCGCGCGCAATGCCTACAAACCGCGCAGCGAACGTGATGGCAAGGCTGAGGAATGGGCCTACGGTTTGATGGGGACATTTCAGTCCGGCTTCACTCAGGGCCTGATCGGTGTCGGCGTCGATGCCCATGCCTATCTGGGCGTACAACTCGACAGTGGCGGCGGGCGCGCGGGCAAAGCACGCCTGCTGGGGATGGATAACGACGGGCATCCAAAAAACGAATACAGCCGCGCAGGCGCGGCGCTGAAGTTGCGGGTATCCAATACTGTACTGTCCTATGGCGAACAACGCGTCAAAACCCCGGTGTTCAGCTCTTCCGACAGCCGCCTGCTGCCCGAAACCGCCACAGGGTTCTTCCTCACCAGCAACGATTTGGACACGCTAACGCTGGTGGCCGGGCACTTCAACGAAAGCGCCGACCGCAATGCCTCCAGCCACGACCAGGGCTTCGTGGTGAATTACTCCAACGGCAAGCAGGGCAACAGTTTTGACTTGGCGGGCGTGGTCTGGAACCCCGGTGCAGCCTTCAGCGGCAGCCTGTACACCTCGCGCTACGAGGACAGCTGGAACCAGCACTACCTGGGTAGCACCCTCAGCCACGCGCTGGATGACCGACGCAGCATCAGCCTGGACCTCAACCTGTACCGCACCACAGACACCGGCAAGGCGCTGTCCGGGCGCATCGACAACACCACCTGGAGCCTGGTCTCGCGCTACAACCAGGGGCCGCACGGTTTCAGCCTTGGCTGGCAACAGGTCGACGGCAACACCCCGTTCGACTACGTGACGCGAGGGGCAATCTTCATTGCCAACGCCGTGCAGATGTCGGACTTCAACGCCCCGAACGAGAAGTCCTGGCAGGCACGCTATGACCTGAACATGGGGGCCTATGGGGTGCCGGGGTTGAACCTGACGGCGTTGTATGTGCGGGGGTTCGATATCGACGGCACGCATGTCGACCCCAATGGCGGGTATGCATACCTGGGGTATGGCAAGGGTGGCAAGCATTGGGAACGCGACCTCGAGGCGAGGTATGTGGTGCAAAGTGGCAAGGCCAAGGGGACGACGTTCTCGGTGAGGCATAACGTGCACCGGGGGAACACGGCGCAGGCGGAGCTGGACGGCGACCAGATACGCTTGGCGGTGGAGTGGCCGTTGTCTGGGGGGGGCTGATAGACCGGGTTGCCTGGACTGGCGGCGGTTTGCGGCCCCAGGATCCATCAGGCAACAGCGCTACCCGCAGGCAGCAACCCCCACTGCGCTTGCTCCTGCTCACTCATCGCGGCCAGCACCTCGGCAAACGTGCGCTGCAGCTCCGAACTGACATTGCCAAACGCCCGGTAATGGGTAAGCAAGTAGCGCTTCACCGTCCTGGGCCAGCGCCGCTCGTTGTGCGCCGCGTTGATAATACCTTTGGCATCATGGCGCGTCGCCCCACGCCACAGTTCCATCAACCTGTTCTCGAAATCACCGAAGGTCCACAGGCCAGTGCGGTCTTCGAATTCGTCAAGCAGTTTGAGTTTGTACAGGGCCATGTGTGGCATCGTGAGCCTCCCTCGTGTGCAGTGAATAAGCCGTGCACAGGGGAAGGTAAGCAAGCAGGACCGGCCTGGATATGAACGCGTCGATCACACCCAAAGCGCCGTTGTAGGCAATTTCCCACAGATCAGGGCAATCGCAAGTGCATGTGCGTGGTCTGCCAGACCGGGTCTTGCTCCACATTCACCACGGCAAACCCTTGCCGCTCCCAGAACGCAATCGCACCCGGCAGAAACGGATGCGTATGCAGGTACAGGCAGTCGATACCTGCCTGCTCCGCCCGCTCGCGCAACGCGCCGAACAACGCGGCAGCCAGGCCATGCCTGCGGTAGGCCGGCAACACGAACAGGCGCACCACCTCGACCACCCGCTCAGCGTGATAATCAAGCTGAGGGAAGCGGTGGTCATAGGGCACGTAGCCGATCACCGCAACCAGCCGCCCGGCATCACGCGCCTCAAGGAAGCACCCCGCACCGTCCAGGTAAGTCTCGGCAAAATGCGCAAGGTCGTGCGGCAATGGCGCTTTTGCAAGCATCGGGAACAACTCGCGGCGTGCGCTATCGACAAACGCCACGACTTCGGCAATGGCGACGCGCGCCACAGGTTGCAGGGTCCAGTTCGGCATGGGGCTGTTGGCAGTGGTGGGAGGGCAAGGTTCTACCCCAGTGTGCCGTTCAAGGCAAATCACAAAGCTCGTCGTGGCCGGGCGGACATCGGTATAATCGGCCGTCTTCACTGCCCGACCAGGCCACGCCATGCCTCGCTTCCAGACGTTGCTGTTGCCCCTGCTGCTGACTGCCGCCCTCACCGCCTGCGACCAGAAACCCTCTCGTGAAGACCAGATCCTCGCTCAGTTGCCGCTGCAAGAGGCCTATACCCATAACATCGAGCGCATGGCCGCGCTGCTCGGCCGCACTCACCCGCAGCTGTCGCAAGCCACCATCCAGGGTGTACTGCGCAAGTACCTGACCGTCGAGGACCAGCGCCAGGACCTGTTCCGGCTGTACAGCGAAAAGAACTTCAGCGACGCCGAATTTGCCACCATCGTTGCTGCCACCCAGGACCCGGCCAAGGCCAGAGCGCTGGAAGACACCGAAGCGGGCAAGCGCCTGAGCGAAAAACTCACCGCCCTGATGCGTGAGACCGCCCGCGACGTCAAGGTGCAGGCACTGGTCGAGCGACGCATGCAGCAGGTAGAAGACGAGCTGAATGCGCTGGACAGGGCTGGTTCCTGAACGCGGTTCCCCACTTCCCCTAGCGCGAAAGGTCGTCGCTACTTTCAATCAATCGAGGTCAGGATTGCCACACGCCAAGCACGGATTGCGCCTGGATCTACGCACACTCATTCTGGTGCTCTGCGCCCTTACCGCCCTGGTCATGCTGTGCGCCAGCTATTTCGCCAGCTACCGGGTGCAGCGCCAACTGCTGATCGACCACGCCCTGGAAGCCAACCGGGTGTATGCGATGAAGCTGGCCAGCATCACCGAGACATTCATCGGCAACGCCCAGCAGCAGCTGAGGTTCAGCGCCGGCGTACAAGGCCGGCAGCTAAGCGATGCCGCGGCGCTGCTGGGGGAAACCGACCGTGTACTGGGCCAGAGCATGGCCTTCAACTCCACTTTCGTCATCGATGCCAACGGCGTGCTGCGGGCCGTATCCCCCGCCCCGCTGCGTCATCTGATTGGCACCCTTGTCCAGTCGCCCGGCGCTCAGGAAGCACTGCACGAACGCCGCCCGCTGGTTTCCACACCCTACCTTTCGGCGGCCGATAACCTGGTGGTGGCGCTTTCACACCCTATGTTCGACAGCGACGGTCGCTACCTGGGCTATGTCGGCGGCAGCCTGTACCTGCGTGAACGCAACATCCTCAACAGCCTGCTGGGCGAACACTTCTACAAGGACGGTTCGTACCTGTATGTGGTCGACCGCAACCGTCGCCTGCTGTACCACCCCAATCACGAACGGGTAGGCACGGTGGTAGAGGGCAACGCCCTGATCGACCAGTTGGCGACGCTGGACAACGGTACTCGGCAAATCACCAACAGCCTGGGCGTGGAAATGCTCGCCGGGTTCGCCACCGTACCCAGCGCCGGCTGGGGGGTAGTGGCGCAGCAACCGCTGGCGCAGACGGTGACGCCACTGAACCACCTGATCCTCAACGTGGTGGGCACTTCTGCGCCTCTGGCGCTGGTGGGCTGCCTGTTGCTGTGGTGGCTGGCCATGACCATCGCCCGGCCGCTGTGGCAACTGGCTGCCGGTGCCCGCTCGATGGACCGTGCAGGCACCGCCGAGCGCTTGCACCGCGTGCGGGCCTGGTACTTCGAGGCGGCCGAGCTCAAGCGTGCCCTGCTGATCGGGCTGAACCTGCTGCAGGAGCGCATCGGCCGGCTCAACCGCGACGCCCAGACCGATCCGCTGACCGGCCTGGGCAACCGCCGCAGCCTGGAGTTCAGCCTGTCATTGCTGGAAGCCGAAGGCCGGGCCTTTGCCGCCATTGTGCTGGACATCGACCATTTCAAACAGGTCAATGACAAGCATGGGCATGAGGTCGGCGACCAGGTGCTGCGCCGACTGGCAGAGTTGATGCGCCGCTGCTGCCGCGAGGGCGACCTGCTGTGCCGCACCGGGGGCGAGGAATTCCTGATGCTGCTGCCGGGGGCCAGCCTGGACGTGGCGACAGTGGTGGCCGAGCGGCTGCGGGTGACGGTGCAGGATACGCCCGTGCCGCCGGTGGGCGCGGTGACGGTTTCGCTGGGGGTGGCACGCTGGGATGGCGAGGCGGGCAGCGAGCCTGTGGAAGCATTGAGCAAGGCTGATCGGGCGCTCTACCTGGCAAAGCAGAGCGGGCGCAATCGGATGTGTGTGGCCTGAGCCTCCTGTTGCACCTTTACCCGCGAAGAGCCCGGCACAGGAGAAGTTGAAACCAGCAGCTGTAACAATCTTTGTCATAAAACTGTCGCGTTACAGTCATAGGATTGACCCCAACCTGACATTTTCACTTCATGGATGAGCGTCTCATGCGTCGTGTGGTCTTCAATCAGAAAGGTGGCGTCGGCAAGTCCAGCATCGCCTGCAACCTCGCCGCTGCCAGTGCTGCCGAGGGTTACCGAACGTTGCTGGTCGACCTCGACCCGCAAGCCAATGCCACCTATTACCTCACCGGCCTGGTCAATGACGCCATACCTGCCGGCATCGCCGACTTCTTTCGCCAGACCCTGTCAGCGGCCACTGCCGCCGGCAAGAAGCACCGGGTGGCGATCACCGAAACCCGTTACAGCAACCTGCACCTGGTCACCGCAAGCCCCGATCTCAGCGACCTGCAAAGCAAGCTGGAGAGCAAGTTCAAGATCAACAAGCTGCGCAAGCTGCTGGTGGAACTGAGCGAGGACTACGAGCGGATCTACATCGACACCCCGCCAGCGCTCAATTTCTACACCTTCAGTGCACTGGTGGCAGCAGAGCGCCTGCTGATCCCGTTCGACTGCGACAGCTTCTCGCGCCAGGCCCTGCACAGTGTCATGGCCGAGGTCGAGGAACTGCGCCAGGACCACAACCCGGCGTTGCAGGTAGAAGGTGTGGTGGTCAACCAGTTCGCCGGGCGCACCGCCCTGCACCGGACCCTGATCGACCAGTTGCGCAGCGAAGGCATGCCCGTGCTGCCGGTGTACCTGAGCAGTTCGATCAAGATGCGTGAATCGCACCAGGCGTCAGTGCCGTTGGTGCACCTGGCGCCACGGCACAAGCTGGCGATGGAGTTTGTCGATTTGCTGGATGTGCTGGAGCGGGCGGCCTGATAGACCCTGGGGGCGCTCTGCGCCCCTATCGCGACACAAGGCCGCTACCACAGGAGATCGCGGTTGTCTGTGGGAGCGGCCTTGTGTCGCGATAGGGCTGCAACGCAGCCCCAAAAACTTGCAGTAAAAGCACTACCCGACCGTTCATCCGGATGGTAGATTCGCCGCCATGAAAATCACCCGGCACACTCGCACGCTGACTGCCTGGACGCTCTATGCCAGCGTCCTGTTCAGCCTGTTGCTGTGCGGCCTGCACCATGGCCAGATGGGTGGCCTGCGCCTGGCCGGGCTGGAAGGCGGCTTCTGCTCGGTCAACAGCGAACACGGCGTGGCCATTGACCTGGACGGTGCCGGCGGTGACCAGCACATGGCCCAGCTCGACTGCCCGGTGTGCTCCTCGTTTGGCCTGGCCGTACCGCTCAGCAGCGGCGGCTGGTCATTCACCCCGGCGCAAGCCGTGGCCACCTCGCCCATCGTCGTGCGCAGCTGGGCACAACCGCCGCCACGCTACCAACGCCCCGCCCTCAACCCACGTGCCTCCCCCGCCGCCTTCCCCGCAGCCGTACTTCATTTCGCCTGACATCAGCCGGGCGCGCCTGCGTGTGCGCTCGCCGTCAGCCATGACCTTTGCGTGGAAGACATACCAACATGCTTCGCAAGACCTCCCTGGTGCTCCTCATGGGCACCTGCAGCTTTGCCTGCGCTGAAACAGCCCCTGTGGAACTCGGCGCCACCACCATTGACGGCGAACGCGACGCCGCCAGCGGCGTGCAACTGGACGAGCCGATCCGTACCGGTTCGCGCCTAGGCCTGACCGCGCGGGAAACACCCGCCTCGGTCAGCGTCTCGGACCGTCGCCTGATCGAAGAACGCGGCGCCAAGGACAGCCAGGACGTGGTCAACGCCATGACCGGCGTCAACGCCTCGGCCAACCCCGGCTTTGGCGGCTTCGTTGCCTACCGCGGCTTTACCCAGAACCAGGTCACCCAGTTGTACAACGGCATCAACCTGGGCTACAGCAGCGCCACCCGCCCAGTGGACGCCTGGGTTCTCGACCGTGTCGAGCTGATTGGTGGGCCGTCTTCGTTCCTGCACGGCGCGGGTGCGGTGGGCGGCTCGATCAACTACATCACCAAGCTCGCCAGCCGCGACCAACAGACAATCGATGGGCGTATCCGCTATGGCAGTTTCGACGACAGCGAGGTGGCGTTCGGTATCAACCAGGCGCTGGCCAGCAACCCCGCCGATGCCCGCCATTTCATGCGCCTGGACTTCAGCCGCGGGCATGGCAACGGCTACGTCGACCGCAACGAACGGGATACCGACAGCCTGGCCTTTTCGCTGCTCAGCGACCTGGCCCCCAACCTCACGCACACCCTGGCGGTCGAGTACCAGGAAGACCGCGAACAAAGCCCCTACTGGGGCTCACCGATTCTGCCCGGGCGCAGCACGATGAAGATCGACAACAGCCGCCGCTTCGAAAACTACAACGTCGCTGACGGCCGCTATGAGCAGCGGGTGCGCTGGCTGCGTTCGATCCTCGACTACCAGATCAGCGACAGCACCAGCGTGCAGAACACGCTGTACCACTACAATGCCCAGCGCGATTACCGCAACCTCGAACGCTACGCCTACACCCGCGATGGCAAGGTGCAGCGCAGCAGCCCCTACCTGCAGCGCCACGACCAGAACCTGCTGGGCGACCGCATCGAACTGCGCCATGACAACCAGCTGCTGGGCCTGACCAGCCAGTGGTCGCTGGGGCTGGAGTACTCGCGCATGCGCCAGACCCTCTACCCCACCTCCGGCAGCTGGAGTGACGTGGTCGATGCCGACCACTTCAACCCCGGCAGCTTCGATGACATCCCCGGGGTGAATGCCGGCCTGACCAAGCAACGTCACCACGAGGTCATCAACCGCGCCGTGTTTGCCGAAAACCGCTTGCAGCTGACCGAGCGCCTGGCCCTGCTGACCGCCCTGCGCTACGACTACCTGGACATGGAGGTCACCAACTACGGCGCAGTCTCTCCCACCTCGCCGGCCTATTTCGAACGCCGCTGGGAACCGCTGTCCGGGCGCATCGGCCTGACCTATGCGCTGACGCCTTCGGCCAGCCTGTATGCGCAGTACAGCACCTCCGCCGACCTGCCCGCCGGCTCGCTGGCGGCAGCGACCTATTCCAACGTCGGGCTGTTCGACCTGTCCAAGGGCGAGCAGTGGGAAGTGGGCAGCAAGTTCGACTTCCTCGATGGTCGCGGTGCGGCCACGCTGGCGCTGTACCAGATCGTGCGCAAGGACTTTGCCGTGCGCGATTCGAACGACGCAAACCTCACGGTCCAGGCCGGGCAGCAGACCTCACGTGGTGTCGAACTGTCCGGGCGCCTGCAGGTAACGCCGAAACTGCTGGCCGAGGCCAACTATGCCTATGTCGATGCGCGGTACGATGAGTTCAACGAGGCAGTCAGCGGCAAATCGGTTTCACGCAAGGGCAATGCGCCGACCAACGTGCCGGCCAATGTCGCCAACCTGTGGCTGACCTACAGCCTGTCGCCGGCATGGTCGGTGGGCGCCGATGGGCGCTACGTGGGCTCGGTGTATGCCGACAACGCCAACAGCCTGAAGGCCCCGGCCTACACCCTGTTTGGCGCTTTCGCCCGCTACCGGCTGGATGAACACACCACGCTGACCGGGCGGGTGCGCAACATCACCGATGAGGTGTATGCCAAGCAGGCCTATAACAGCCAGTACTACATGGGGCCGCCACGCACCTTCGAGCTGGCGCTGGACATGCGCTTCTGACGCAAGCCAGGTTGCCGTATTCATTGCTCTGGCAGGTTGGCTGTTAACCGCAATGGCGGTTAAATCAGGTATCCCGAGGTCGCACTCGACAAAGCATCGTCCAGCGCCCGGTTATCTACTGGCAAGCACAATAATGATGGCGCGGCCCGACCGCGCCACTTTTCATCATGGCTGCCAATGGAACCGGAGAGCACCCGCATGTCCGCACCTCATGAGGTATCCCCCGCCACCCTGCGCAGGGTGATCGCCGCCTCGGCCATCGGCAATTTCGTCGAATGGTTCGACTTCGCCGTGTATGGCTTTCTCGCCACCCTGATCGCCAGCCAGTTCTTTGCCAGTGAAGACCCCAGCGCGGCGTTGCTCAAGACGTTCGCGGTGTTTGCCGTGGCCTTTGCCCTTCGCCCGCTGGGCGGGATCGTGTTTGGCGCGCTGGGCGACCGCCTGGGACGCAAGCGCATCCTGTCGCTGACCATCCTCTTGATGGCAGGCTCCACCACCCTGATCGGCCTGCTGCCGACCTACGCCAGCATCGGTCTGGCAGCCCCAGTGCTGCTTACCCTGGCGCGCTGCCTGCAGGGTTTTTCTGCCGGTGGCGAATACGCGGGGGCCTGCGCCTACTTGATGGAGCATGCACCCAATGACAGGCGTGCCTTCTACGGCAGCTTCGTGCCGGTCTCGACTTTTTCCGCCTTCGCCTGCGCCGCCGTGATCGCCTATGGGCTGGAAGCCAGCCTGTCGGCCGAGGCGATGGGTGCCTGGGGCTGGCGCGTTCCCTTCCTGGTTGCCGCACCGCTGGGGCTGGTCGGCCTGTACCTGCGCTGGCGTATGGAAGAAACCCCGGCATTCCGCGAAGCCGTCGCCCAGGGCAAGGAACATGAGCATTCACCGCTCAAAGACACCCTGCGTCACCATGGCCGGGTCATTCGCAATCTGGGGGCCTTCATCTCGCTGACTGCCCTGTCGTTCTATATGTTCACCACCTACTTCGCCACGTACCTGCAACTGGTGGGCAACCTGACCCGCGCGCAGTCACTGCTGGTGACCACCGTGGCGCTGCTGTTCGCCGCCGTCGGCTGCCCGCTGGCCGGGGCGTTCTCGGACCGCGTGGGGCGGCGCAAGACCATTGGCTTTACCTGCCTGTGGGTGATGCTGTGCGTGTTCCCGGCGTACTGGCTGGCCAGTTCGGGCTCGATGTCCGGTGCGCTGCTGGGGGTGATCCTGCTGGCGGTGGGGGCCTTGTGCAGTGGTGTGGTGACCGCAGCATTGCTGTCGGAGAGCTTCCCCACCCGCACCCGCTATACCGCTTCGGCGATTACCTACAACGTGGCCTATACCCTGTTTGGCGGTACCGCGCCGCTGGTGGCGACCTGGCTGATCGGGCAGACCGGCAGCAGCCTGGCACCGGCGTTTTACCTGGTGGTGATTGCGCTGGTAGCGTTGGTGGGGGGGTTGGCGTTGCCGGAGACTTCGCGGATTTCGTTGCATGATGAGGTGGGATCGGATGCTGTACGGCCTGGAGTCCGTCGTACCGTCTGAGATTATTGGGGCTGCTTTGCAGCCCATCGCGGCACAAGGCCGCTCCTACAGGGACCGTGTCAGCCGGAAGATGACGCGGCCCCTGTAGAAGCGGCCTTGGGTCGCGATGGGCCGCAAAGCGGCCCCAGAATCTCACCCCTCCTGCTGCTCTTCGCGCCGATACGCCCACTGATACAAAGCCGGCAGCACCAGCAATGTCAGTGCAGTAGAAGACAGGATCCCGCCAATCACCACCGTCGCCAACGGCCGCTGCACCTCAGCCCCGGTCCCCGTAGCCAGGGCCATCGGAATGAACCCCAGCGAAGCCACCAGCGCGGTCATCAGCACCGGGCGCAACCGCGTCAACGCGCCCTCTTCAACCGCCGCCCGCAATGGCCGCCCCTCTTCGCGCAGGGCACGGATAAAGGCGATCATCACCAGCCCGTTGAGCACCGCCACTCCCGACAGGGCAATGAACCCTACGCCAGCTGAAATGGACAACGGGATGTCCCGCAACCACAGCGCCAGCACCCCGCCGGTCAGGGCAAACGGAATGCCGGTGAACACCAGCAAGCCATCCCTGAGGTTGTTGAACATCATCAGCAGCAGCGCCATGACCAGTAGCAAAGCCACCGGCACCACCACCTGCAGGCGCTCGGTTGCCGATTGCAACTGTTCGAACTGGCCCCCCCAGCGCGTCCAGTAACCCGGCGGAATCTGCACCTGCCGGATCAGGGCCTGTTCGGCATCCGCCACAAACGAGCCCAGGTCACGCCCACGTACGTTGGCACTGACCACCACCACCCGCTTGCCATCCTCGCGGCTGACCTGGTTAGGCCCCAGTTGCAGGTTCAAACTGGCCACTTGGGACAGCGGGATGAAGCCGATTTGCGCAGCGCCCGCAGCGGCACTGGCCGGTACCGGAATCAGCAGGCTGGACAGCCCGTCCACATCGGTGCGCAAGGTTTCGGGCAGGCGCACCACCATGTCGAAGCGCCGGTCGCCTTCATACAGCGTGCCTGCCGTGCGGCCACCCACAGCAATTGCGATGGCGTCCTGCACGTCACCCACGTTCAGGCCATGGCGGGCCGCCTTGTCGCGGTCGATGTCGATGGTCAGCACCGGCAGGCCGGTGGTCTGCTCGACCTTGACCTCGGACGCACCCGCTACCCCCTGCAGGCTGCTGGCGATCTGTGTGGCGGTGCGGTTGAGCACATCCATGTCATCACCGAACAACTTCACCGCCACATCGCTGCGCACCCCGGAAATCAGCTCGTTGAAACGCAACTGGATCGGCTGCGACAGCTCGTAGTTGCTGCCCGGTACGCTGGCGGCAGCACGTTGTACCTCGGCGATCAGTTCGTCACGCGGCTTGCCAGGGTCTACCCACTGCTCGCGCGGGCGCAACATCACATAGGCGTCGGAGATGTTCGGTGGCATCGGGTCGGAGGCGATCTCGGCGGTACCGGTACGGGCGAACACCCGCTCCACTTCCGGCACCTGGGCGATGATCGCCTGCTCCAGGCGCTGCTGCATGTCTACCGACTGCGACAGGCTGGTGCCCGGCACACGCAGGGCCTGCAAGGCAAAGTCGCCCTCGCTGAGGCTGGGGATGAACTCGCTGCCCATGCGGCTGGCCATGACCCCGGACAGCACCACCAGAGTGGCCGCGACGGCAAACGCCAACTTGCGTCGCCCCAGCACCCAGGCCAGCACCGGGGCATAGCGCTGACGCGCCGTGCGCATCACCAGGCCTTCCTCTTCCTTGACCTTGCCGGTGACGAACAGGGCGATGGCTGCCGGCACGAACGTGACCGACAGGATCATGGCGCCGAGCAGGGCCATGACCACGGTAAAGGCCATGGGGTGGAACATCTTGCCCTCGACCCCGGTCAGGGCAAAGATCGGCAGGTACACCACCATGATGATCAACTGCCCGTAGATCAGGGGCCGGCGCGCCTCACGGGCGGCAGCGAACACTTCATGGAAGCGCTCGCTGCGCGTCAGCATGCGGCCATGGCGTTGCTGGGCATGGGCCAGGCGGCGGATGGCGTTTTCCACGATCACGACTGCGCCGTCGACGATGATGCCGAAGTCCAGTGCCCCCAGGCTCATCAGGTTGGCGCTGACCTTGTTGCTGAACATGCCAGTGAAGGTGAACAGCATCGACAGCGGAATGACCATGGCGGTGATCAGTGCGGCGCGGATGTTGCCCAGGAACAGGAACAGCACAGCGATGACCAGAATGGCGCCTTCGACCAGGTTCTTCTTCACCGTGGCGATGGCTTTTTCCACCAGGTTTGTGCGGTCGTACACGGTCACTGCCACCACACCCTTGGGCAGGTTGCGGTTGATCTCGACCAGTTTGGCGGCAACGGCCTGGGATACCGTGCGGCTGTTCTCTCCAATCAGCATGAACACCGTACCCAGCACCACTTCCCGGCCGTTTTCGGTGGCTGCACCCGAGCGCAGTTCTAGGCCCAGGCCAACCTCGGCAACATGGCTGACGCGGATCGGCGTGCCATCGACGCTGGCGATGACGATGTTGGCGATGTCTTCGGCCGAGGCCACCTGGCCCGGTGCCCGGATCAGCAACTGCTCGCCATTGCGCTCGATGTAACCGGCGCCAACGTTGGCATTGTTGCGCTCCAAGGCCGCGATCAGGTCGTTGAGGGTGAGCTTGTAGGCTGCCAGCCGCTTGGGCTCCGGTGCAATCAGGTACTGCTTGGCATGGCCGCCGATACTGTTTACCTCGGCCACCCCCGGCACATTGCGCAGCTGCGGCTTGATGATCCAGTCCTGGATCACCCGCAGGTCTGTCGGGGTGTACGGGGTGCCATCCTCTTTGAGAGCGCCCTGTTCGGCCTCCACGGTCCACAGGAAGATTTCACCCAACCCGGTGGAAATCGGCCCCATGCCCGCTTCTATCCCTTCGGGCAGTTGCTCGCGGGCCACTTGCAGGCGCTCGTTGACCAGCTGACGGGCGAAGAACAGGTCGGTGCCATCATCGAAAATCACCGTGACCTGCGACAGGCCCGAACGCGACAGCGAGCGGGTTTGCTTCAACCCAGGCAGGCCGGCCATGGCGGTCTCGATGGAGAAGGTGATGCGCTGCTCGGTCTCCAGCGGCGAGTAACCGGGTGCAGCGGTATTGATCTGTACCTGGACGTTGGTAATGTCCGGTACAGCGTCGATCGGCAGTTTCTGGTAGCTGTGGATACCCACCGCGGCCATCAGGACCACGGCCAGCATCACCACCAGGCGCTGCTCGATGGCAAATTGGATCAGGCGTTCGAACATGCAGGTGTCCCCGTGATCAATGGCTATGCTCGGCCGAGCCCTTGCCCAGTTCCGACTTGAGGACAAAGCTGCCGGCGGCGGCTACCTGGGTGCCGGCGGCCAGGCCGCTGATAATTTCCACCTGGCCGGCGTCGCGGCGGCCGGCCTTTACCGGGCGAGCCTCGAAGCCTTCCTCGGTGCGGGCAAACACAACGGTCTGTTCTTCCCAGATTTGCAGGGCGCTTTCCGGCACCACCACGGCGGCATTGAAGCGCTCGACGCTGACCGCGATATTGACGAACAGCCCGGGGCGCCATGCGCCGTTGGGGTTTGCCAGGGTGGCGCGGACCGTGGCGGCGCGGTTCTGCTCGCCGAGCAGGCTGCCGACATAGTTGACCTTGCCCTCAACCTGGGCGCCCAGGTCTGGTGCGCTGACCGTGACATTGCGGCCGGTCACCACCTTGTCCAGATCACGCGGCGCCACGGCGAAGGTGGCCCAGACCCGGCTCAGGTCAGACAAGGTGAAGGCGTTGCTGGTCGCGTCGACCACCTCGCCCACGCTCAGATGCTTTTCCACCACCACTGCATCGAATGGCGCGCGCAATTCATAGCGGTTGCCAGCGCCCGCCGGGCCTACTGCGGCGACCTTTTGCCGGGCGTTGGCCAAGGCGATTTCGGCCTCCTGTAACACCTGCCGCGCTTGCAGGTAATCTTGCTCGGCACTGATACGCTCCTGCCATAACTGCTGTTCGCGCTGGAAGGTCAGGCGCGCCAGCTCCAGACGGCGCTGGGCTGCCTGCTGCTCGCTGCGCAGGTCGGAAATCTGCTGGCTGGCGATCACCGCCAATACCTGGCCGCGCTTGACCGCCTGGCCCAGTTCGGCTTGCACCGCCTCGACCACACCGGGTACACGCGGCACCACGTGGGCAGTGCGGTCCTCGTCGAAGCGGATTTCCCCCGGGAAGCTGAAGGCGGTACCCAACTCACGAGGGCCGGCGACAGCCAACTGCACACCGGCCGCCTCGATCTGGGCGATGGACAGGTGCAATTGGCCCTCTTCTTCGCCGTGCCCTTCCCCTGCATGGCCTTCATCGGCCTTCTCGGCACCATGGCCGTGGCTGTCTTCGCCATGGTCGTCGTGGCGGGCCTGGGCATTCGACGCCTGGCCCAGGTTGCCGGTCCAGGCCAGGCCACCCAGGCCGAGCGCGGCCATGGCGGCGACCAGAAGGGCTATCTTGCGTGGGTTAGTCATGCTTGCTCCTGCTGTTCAAGGGGGTGCTCAGGTCATCGAGGTCGCCATAAATCCGCTCGACCTGCGCCCGTGCGTCGGTCGCCGAAGCCAGCGCCTCGAGGTACAACCCGCGGGCCTCGATCAGCGTGCGCTGAGCGTCGAGTACATCGAGGAACGCGAACTTGCCCATTTCGAAACCACGGGTGGCGGTGTCCACGGCCTGCTGCGCCGAAGGCAGGATGGTGCGGTCGTAGGCGTCCACCTCCTGCATCGCCGTGTGCCACTGGCTGACTGCGCTGCGGGTTTCACTGCGCAGGCGCAGTTCCACGGCGTTACGCAAGTCACGCGCCTGGTCGGCACGGCGTGCAGCCGCCAGCACGTTGCCCTGGTTGCGGTCGAACAGCGGCAATGGCATGGACAGGCCCACCACATTCACCCGCTCGCGGTCCTCGCGGCTGTACTGGCTACCGAGGCTGACAGTGAGGTTGGGAATACGCTGAGCCTTTTCCGACCCCAGGGACGCTTCGCCGCGCTCGACCTGTGCAGCAGCCAGACGCCATTCGGCGGTGTGTTCGACCCGGTCGAGCAAGGCATCGGCGCTGGGCGCGACGCCAGGCGAAAGGTTGGCAGCCTGCAACTGATCGAAGCTTGCCAAGGGGCTACCGGTCAGGCGTGCCAGCGCCTGATAAGCCACGCCGCGCTGGGTCTGCGCGCGTCGTACTTCAGCCTGGGCCTGGGCCAGTTGCACCTGGGCGCGGGTGGCCTCCACGGGGGATGACTGGCCAGCGGTCACCCGCCCCTGTACCACGCGCAGCCCGCGCTCGGTCAATGCCTGCGACTGCTGCGCCAGTTCCAGTGCTGTCTGCGCGCGCAAGGCGGCGTGGAAGGCCTGCACCACATCGGCACGCAGGCCATTGCGCTGGCGCTCCAGGCCAAGCTGGGCAATGGCCTGGCCGGTGCCAGCCACAGCAATACGTGCGCCGCGCTTGCCGCCCAGTTCCAACGGCTGGCTGAGGGTGACGGTGGTGGTGCTGGTATCGCGGCGGGTGTCCTCGACCTCCCAGGCGAGCTCTGGGTTGGGGATCAACCCGGCCTGGCGCCGCTCGCCGTCGGCAATGCCGATTTCCCGGCCGGCTGCGGCCAGCTCTGGGTTTTGAGCAAAGGCGGCGGCAAGCGCCTGGGGCAGGCTCAGGCTCTGACTGGCCTGGGCACTGGTGACACTGGCCAGCAACAGGCAGAGCAAAGCGGTCTTGCGGGGGATGGGCACGAACAAATCCTCGTCGACGCGTTTAGGCGAAGGACTGTAGGAAGCCGTGCTTATCGGGGCGGTGGCAGGAAAATTACAATTTTGTAATGCAGGCGCAGAAAGCCAAATCCCCCGTAGGCGGGGGCCTGCACACCTCAACAGTTCGATAATCGCCCACTTTCCCGGTGCGGCGTTTTAGTCCAATTGACTAAACTAACCAGGCGGTACAAAACTAGGTGCATCCAACAACAACAAAGCGATGCTCGTCATGAACCCCCTTATTCTCGTGCTCAACGGCCCTAACCTGAACATGCTGGGTACCCGCGAGCCTGCTCAATATGGCCACGAAACCCTGGCTGACCTGGCCCAAAGCTGTGCCGACACTGCCCATGGCCATGGCCTGGAAATCGAATTCCGCCAAACCAACCACGAAGGTGAACTGATCGACTGGATCCACGCCGCCCGCGGCCGCTGCGCCGGTATCGTGATCAACCCCGGCGCCTGGACCCACACCTCGGTGGCCATCCGCGACGCCTTGGTGGCCAGTGAACTGCCGGTCATCGAAGTACACCTGTCGAACGTGCACAAGCGCGAGCCGTTCCGCCATCTGTCATTTGTATCGTCCATCGCCGTCGGGGTGATTTGCGGGCTGGGCAGCCATGGCTACCGCATGGCCCTCAGCCACTTCGCCGAAATGTTCCAGGAGCGCACGGCATGAGCCAGCACGCCATCCTTGCCGGCTTGATCGGCCGCGGCATCCAGCTGTCGCGCACCCCTGCCCTGCACGAACACGAAGGTGACGCCCAGGCCCTGCGCTACCTGTATCGGCTGATTGATGCCGACCAGTTGCAACTGGAGGACAGCGCCCTGCCCGGGCTGCTCGACGCCGCGCAGCACACAGGCTTTACCGGGCTTAACATCACCTACCCGTTCAAGCAGTCGATCCTGCCGCTGCTCGACGAACTGTCGGATGAAGCCCGTGGCATCGGCGCGGTGAATACCGTGGTGCTCAAGGACGGCAAGCGCGTCGGCCATAACACAGACTGCCTGGGTTTTGCCGAAGGCTTGCGCCGCGGCCTGCCTGATGTGGCCCGGCGCCAGGTGGTGCAGATGGGTGCCGGTGGCGCCGGGTCGGCCGTGGCCCACGCCCTGCTGATTGAAGGGGTCGAGCAACTGGTGCTGTTCGAAGTGGATGCGGCCCGCGCGCAAGCGCTGGTAGACAACCTGAATGAGCATTTCGGCACGGGCCGCGCAGTACTCGGCACCGACCTGGCCGCGGCGCTGGCCGAGGCAGACGGGCTGGTCAATACCACGCCGGTGGGCATGGCCAAGCTACCGGGCACACCGCTACCGGTCGAGCTGCTGCATGCGGGCCTGTGGGTGGCGGAAATCATCTACTTCCCGCTGGAAACCGAACTACTGCGCGCGGCTCGGGCACTGGGTTGCCGCACGCTGGATGGCAGCAATATGGCGGTGTTCCAGGCGGTAAAGGCGTTCGAGCTGTTCAGCGGGCGCCAGGCGGATGCGGCGCGGATGCAGGCGCACTTTGCCAGTTTCACCTGATAGGCAAGTGTTGGCTTCTTCGCGGGCACGCCCGCACCCACAGAGAGTGCGCATACTTCGCTGATTGCACTGTCGTTGTAGGAGCGGGCATGCCGGCGAAGAGGCCGGCACAGCCTAGTCACCTTTCTCATACAGCAGTGCCTGTATCAGCTGTTCCTGCCCGCCATAATCGCCTTCGCCAAAGTGCACATGGCGCACCTGTCCTTTACGGTCGACAAAGTAATGGGCCGGCCAGAACTGGTTGCCCCAGGCATTCCACACCTTGTAGTCATTATCCACCGCCACCGGATAACCGATACCCAGCCCGGCCACCTTGTTTCGCAGGGTGCCCAGGTCATGTTCGTAGGCGTACTCCGGCGTATGCACGCCCACCACCACCAGCCCCTGATCGGCATAACGCCGCGCCCAGTCGTTCACATGAGGCAGGCTGCGCTGGCAGTTGATGCAGTCCCAGGTCCAGAAGTCCACCAGCACCACCTTGCCCTTAAGCGCCGGCCCATCCAGCGGGGTCGAGTTGAGCCACTGGCTGGCCCCCGACAGCGACGGCATGGCGCCGTAGCGGTCACGGGCCATCAGGTGCCCGGCCAACCCCAGCCCCGTCAGCGCCAGGGCTATGCCTCCCGCTTTCAGCATCAGGCGGCGATCAGTTGTCATGGCAACCGCCAGTGGCGTAGGTGCGGTACTGCACGCTCTGCTGCTGGCCCTTGGAGTCGAGGTAGTCCATGCGGGTGTTCACCAGGCCGCAGGCGTTGCTCTGCTCGTCCTGTACCGACAGCACTTTCTTCACATCCAGATGCTCACCGTAGCGGTACTGCATGGCGCCGGCAGCGCCCATGGGTGCGGTGGTGGCCTGGGCGGCAATGGCACCAAAGCTGAGCACGGCGAACAGGCTGGCGCTGGCGACAGTCTTGAAATTCATGGCATCTCTCCTGTGTAACGTTTGGCAGAGGGGCGTGTGTTCCCCGGTCAAGAGCCATTTGACGCCTGCCAAGTATCCCGTCTGTGTCACTCAACGCCGGGATGTGCGTCCTTCTGTAGCTGCATTCCTGTCAGCGAAACCTCGTAGAATCCTGGAAAACCCTGCGCGGGCAGGTCGTTATAAAAAAGAAGGCGCCCACGAAGGGCGCCCCGGCTGTACAAACGGATACAATAGCTTCAAGTTTTTAGAAACTAACGTTTGTTGTCACTCGCCGGTTCAACTTTATCGTGACGACTGTACAACTCAGCCCTCGACGCACGCTCTGTAAGCGGCCCCCTGTTTTCACCCTTGCTGGAACGCTGAGTGGATTTATTGTCGCCCTCATCCGAGCAACTACCGCGTTGAACAGTTTGCTTGTCTTTCATAAAAACCTCGATAAAGCCACCTGCTTACAATGGCTCATCATCATTTTCTTCGAGAAGTGGAGCGCTGGTAAAAGCATGCTTTGTCATGCGATCTGTCAGCGCAGGGCTAGTGCAGCCAAGCGCGTCTCCACGGGGTATCCGGGCCGTCAGAATAGCGGCTGAATTTCGGTGCATTCGAGGCCAAAAGCTTGTCTGCAGGCTCTGGCCCGGCCTCAGTAACAGGTTCAGGATCGATGTAATTATTCCGATCATCAGTTATAGGCTGAACAAGACGATCATTGCCCAAGCCTTGGCGATCCTGATCTATTTCCGGATCACTCTCCGATGAGCCCTGCCCTGCCTGGTTTTTACCGTACATAAGCACCTCTCATAAGCCCAGATAATCTGAGCTTAATGAGTATGCGCCCTGCCTGAAAATAAAAGACAGGTATCAGACCACTGGACACAATCTATTTATGAGCATAAATAACAACGACCTTCTTTACGTACAGTGCCTGTATTGAACCTTCCTCACGGTCCTACCTCGTCTGCCTGTCGGGTATCGCCAGGCGCTCGAGAGGCCTTCAACAAGAGTGTAAAACTGCCTGTGAGTTGATGACGAAGCGCTTTGGGCATGATGAAAGCGAAATGCACGAGCCATGAGCCGTCCCCCAGCAGAAAGCTCTCCCGCCGGTAGTGGGCCACTTGTTGCTCAGAAATACCTATGCAAACGGCGATTACACAATCGCTCGGCTCTTCGCTCACGGGCGTGCCCCTTCAAGAATGGGTATTGAAGCGCCTGAAGGGTGGTGGGTTCAGGCGCAAAGGCAGGCCATCAAGGCTTGGCTGCACGCTCCTTGTGCCACTGGACTTTAGCTACGCCATAAGGGGAACCGGTGACACCGATGGCTACGTGCTGGATCTGGCCGCCACGCTGGAGAAACGTCTCGATTTGCTCGCAGAGGCGTTCGTGGGCTCTTTGGGGCGTTCCGGGGTGTGTCTGGTACATGCAGGCTACTCGGTGATGAGCCACTGAAATACAGTTACCCGAAACGACATTGTACGCTTTGTTCTGCAACCAGGCTCCGAGCCGGAGCAGAACCCGGCTTTTATCGGCCAAGCGGTCAACTCCCAGTGCTGTGCTGCTTTGACCCGAGCCGCTTCACCCGCCCCCGCTACAGTTCTATACACCTGCCAGATACACTGCAATACAAACCCCCGCAGGCAAGCGCAAAAGGGCCGGGTACACTGCGCCAAACCCACTCGAACAGGAACGCTGCGCATGGAACACGTCGATCACATCCTGATCGTCGACGACGACCGCGAGATCCGCGAACTGGTCGGCAACTACCTTAAGAAGAACGGCCTGCGCACCAGCATCGTCGCCGACGGCAGGCAGATGCGGGCCTTCCTTGGAGCCAGCAGCGTCGACCTGATCGTTCTCGACATCATGATGCCCGGCGACGATGGCCTGCTGCTGTGCCGCGAACTGCGCGCCGGCAAACACCGCAATACGCCCGTGTTGATGCTGACGGCCCGCAACGATGAAACCGACCGCATCATCGGCCTTGAAATGGGCGCCGACGATTACCTGACCAAGCCGTTTTCTGCCCGCGAACTGCTTGCCCGTATCAATGCCGTGCTGCGCCGCACGCGCATGCTGCCACCCAACCTCACCATCAGCGAAAGCAGCCGCCTGCTGCGCTTCGGCCAATGGCGGCTGGACACCACCGCCCGCCACCTGCTCGACAACGAAGGCACCCTGGTGGCCCTGAGTGGCGCCGAGTACCGCCTGTTGCGGGTGTTTCTGGACCACCCACAGCGGGTGCTCAGCCGCGAACAACTGCTCAACCTGACCCAGGGCCGCGAAGCCGACCTTTTCGACCGCTCCATCGACCTGCTGGTCAGCCGCCTGCGCCAGCGCCTGGGCGACGACGCCCGCGAACCCAGCTGCATCAAAACCGTGCGCAGCGAAGGCTATGTGTTCTCGCTGCCGGTGCAACTGCTCGAGTCGCCGTCATGAAGTGGCCTCGTACCCTGGCCTCGCGCCTGGGGCTGATCTTCTTGACCGGCCTGATCCTGGCCTACGGCTTGTCGTTTGGGCTGCAGGCCTACGAGCGCTACATCAGCAGCCGCTCGATGATGCTCAGCAACCTGGAACAGGACGTGGCCACGTCAGTGGCCATCCTCGACCGCCTGCCTGCAGCCGAACGTGCGGCCTGGCTGCCGCGCCTGGAACGGCATACCTACCGCTACCGTCTCGACCAAGGCCTGGCCGGCGAGGCGATGCCCGGCAGCGACCCGCCCATGGCCGCCGAGTCGATCGTCAAGGCCATCGGCAGCGACTACCGCCTGACCTTCCAGGACATCCCCGGCCCGAATGCCCACTTCCAGGCCCACCTGAGCCTTGCCGACGGCGCGCCGCTGACCATCGACGTCACCCCATCGGCGGTCCCGGTGGCCCGCTGGCTGCCCATGGTGCTGCTGATCCAGCTGGCAGTCTTGTTGCTGTGCACCTGGTTGGCCGTGCACCTGGCCATTGGCCCTTTGACTCGCCTGGCCCGCGCCGTGGACAACCTCGATCCGGACAAACCCGGCGTACAGCTGGATGAAAGCGGCCCGCGCGAGGTGCGCTACGCCGCGGCGGCCTTCAACGCCCTGCAGGCGCGTATCAGCGCCCACCTGAAGGAACGCATGCAGCTGCTGGCGGCCATCTCTCACGACCTGCAAACACCGATCACACGCATGAAGCTGCGTGTCGAAGTGATGGACGACGGGGTCGAAAAGGACAAATTGTGGAGCGACCTGGGCGAGATGGAGCACCTGGTGCGCGAAGGCGTAGCATACGCCCGCAGCATGGATACCAGCACTGAAGCCGCGTGCAGAATTGACCTTGATGCCTTCCTCGACAGCCTAGTGTTCGACTATCAGGACAGTGGCGCCCAGGTGCAGCGTAACGGCAGCACGCGCAGCCTGCTGGAAACCCGCCCGCACGCCCTGCGCCGAGTGCTGGTGAACCTTGTGGACAACGCCCTCAAGTTTGCCGGCGCTGCCGAGCTGGAGGTGTGCCGCGAGGGCGGCATGACCGTGATCCGCGTGCTCGACGATGGGCCTGGAATACCCGCTGACGAGCTGGACGAAGTGCTCAAGCCATTCTACAGAGTGGAGGGCTCACGCAATCGCAGCACCGGCGGCACCGGGCTGGGGCTGGCCATTGCCCACCAGCTGATCCAGGCCATGGGTGGTCGGCTGACCCTGAGCAACCGCGACAGTGGCGGGCTGTGCGCGCGAATCGAGCTCAACTGAAAGCCGAGCCACCACCTGCAATTCGGCACACAACCCCAGCACCGTCGATACACTGCTGCCCCCCACCGCTACACACGCCCGGTCGCACGGCCAGCCAATGCAGGTGTTCAGTCTTCCAGCGGCTTTGGCGGCGCAGCCGGCTTGGCTGGCTTGGCTGGCTTGCTGTCCTTGGCCTTGGCCTTGGTTTCCGGTGCCGCCGCTACCGGTTCAGGTGCAGCCACGGCCTTTTCGCTTGCGGGCAGTTCATCCACCGCCTTGAGGATCACCTGCGGGTCGATGGCCTCGCCTGAGTCGTCGTCCTTGAGCATGTGCCGCTCACCGTCCTTGCCCACCAGGATCACCTTGGTGCCCTTGCTCGCGCCCAGCTTCAGCTCACGAATCAGGGCCATGGTGGTCTGTTGTTCGAGGTTCTTGTCCTCGCGCTTGCCCATCATGTTGGCGACGCTGTACAGCACCAGGTTGCGCTCCTTGAAGGCCGCCTGGGTGGCCGGGTCCTCCAGAGCCTTGTTCAATCCGCGCAAGGTTGGGTCTGCGCTGCTAGGCGCAATGACCACCAAGGGCCTGGCCTTGCCCACTTCCTTGGCCAGCGGTGCGTCACTGTCAGCCGCCAGCAGCGGGCCGGTGACAGCGAGCAAAGTAGCGAGGGTCAGTGACCGGACGAGCATGCGTATCTCCTTATTCTCTCGATAAACCAAAGACTACAGATCATGGAGAAAGATCCGACGCGGGAGACTAAACCAGCAGCCCCAGACGTGCTCGGCACAAAGGTAACTTCCGATTTCCATAACCGGCCGGCAACATCTGCGCAAACATCACCGCCACTCAGAGCATAGCGCAAAGCCACTGGCGCAACGCCCACCTGCCCGAGGTCTGAACCGCTACTGGAGAAGACGCGGCGAATGCATGTCCAGCGCTTCCAGCGTCAACTGCAGCAATACTGCGTGCTCCCGTTGCTGATTGCTGATCTGCAACCGTGCGATTTCCTCCTCCCGGCCACCCAGGGCCATCAGCCGCTCCAGTTCGTCGTGCATGTGATGCGGCACTTGCAGGCGAACGGGGAAGCGCTTGCGCAGGTAATCCTGCCAGAACCACTGACGTGACAGATAATGTGCAACGCCTTCCCGGGTCTGTGCCGCCAGGACCATGTCCCGGGCCACACGAATATCCTGCTTGCTTAGCGCAGCAATACCTGGATAGAGCATTTCGTCTGGCTGGCCAGGCAAATCCAAAGCCCTGCGCAAGGCGATCCGGTATGCCAAGGCGAATTCGATCGACTCATTGCCCGCCCCCTGCCGTTGGGCGTGTTCTGCGGCAATCTGATCGAGCAACGCCAACCGCCACAACCGACCACCGAGACAGAGCAAGGCCCGCTCAGGCTGCTGGGCAACCCCGCCGCGTTGCGCCCGCCATATCATCATCCGCAGTTCCAGATCAGCGAAGCGGGCCGTGGCGTTATCCTGGCAGTCGGTCGCCGCGGCGTGTTCGAACACTTCACGCTTGAGTGCATCATCCTCGTTCATCGCCTGGAACATGTCGAACACACGGGATGCGAGCGCGCACGCGGTCGAAGAGAACTTGAATGCTCCCGAGGCCGTGAGCACCGACAGGGTATTGAAGAAATCGGCCGATTGCTCGTCGGCTTCAAGATGGACCCACAGCATGGCCATTTCATCGCGACGTTCAGCTGCCGATACATCGAGAAAACGCAGCCGGTAGGGAACCCGGCTTGCCTCAAGCCAGTGCCAGGCCGAAAACCCTTCAGGCGTCGCCGCCAGCAGGTTGCCAGAAAGCCCGACTCTGCCTGCGCGCCATAGCTGCGACCGGTAAAAGCCATCGGGCAGTGCAGAGATACTGTTGTCACTCAGGTCAAGGGTTTGCAGGTCAGGCACCTCGAGCACCCCATAAGGCAACTCGGGCATTTGGGTGCCTGACAGGTGCAGCGCATGTAGCTCGGTCATTGCGAAAACGGAAAATGCCCTGCCCAGAGGGTTGTCCGAAAGGTTCAGGTATACCAGCGAACGACAAGCCGCAAGAATCAGTGCCTGGCTTTCGTCAAGCACGATCTGGTTACCCGACAGATCGAGCACCTCCAGCCTTTGGGTAAGCATCATCGGCAAAGGCAAACGCCTGAGCCGACAATGGGTGATTTCCAGGTTGCGCAAGTTGGGAAATGCCCTCAGGAACTCATCCGGAATCCGCTCCAGGCGCATGGAGCGCAAGGCCAGGATTGAGACGTGCGGAAAAGTTATTTGCGCCGGCAGTACTGGCAGTTGTTGCAAGCGGCTGCGGGTCTGGGTCAGCATGAAGCGCCCCCTCTGCACAGCCGCACTGTCTTGAAGCTCGGGGACAAGCAAGCGCCAGCAGTCGGTCAGGCCCTTTCTGAACTCACGCCGGGCGGCCAGCTCAGGTGTCGGAAAGGCATTGCGTACCCATCTGTTCAGGTGGGTGTTGAGCAGTGCGAATTGCTGTTCCAGCGTACGCAACCTGGCTTGCGCGTTGTCTTGCGCCAGCCAGCGGCCGATCTGCTCATCACTGAAGGCCGGGTACAGGTCTCGAAGCCGTGCCTGAGACGCCCTCGGTCTGGACAGCCCCAGCGCGGCCCATAACCGGCCGCCAGCAAGGGGGTAGCCAATCCGGCCATCATCAAGCCTTTGCGGCGCGAAAAACGAGCCGCTTGGCCGCTCCAGCCTAAGCAGACTTACCACCGCCTGCCTTTGACCGGTTGCAACATTCGCCAGCGCCTGGCGCAGTGCGGGCACGAAAGCATGGCCTTGGCCGATGGCCGCCTGAGACGGGTGGTCATAGGCTGCAGCCAGGGTCTCGAACAGCTCGCCCGCCTGACTGACAGAAGGCCGCGCAGGATCGCGCAAGCGAAACACCCCATGCTGGTGAAGCAGGTCGAATGTTTGCCCCGTTCCCTCGATCGTCAGCAACGGCTCGCTGGCATCCCCGTCAAACAATCTCCACCCAGGCCCCTGCGCACCCCGCACGTGGCCCAACAGATTCAGCACCACCCGCGCCAGGTCGAGGTTTTGCGGTGTATCAATGCTCAGCGCCTCATACACGCGCGCGATTCGGATCCGCGCAACCTGCAACCTTGCCGCCTCGGCCATGAACAAGGGCACGCGGCCGGTCTCGCGAAGCTGCTGCAGGTCATCCTCGCTGGCATCGCGCAGCACCTCATCTGCCGCCAAGCGGTGCAGGCTGGCAAAATCCCGGCGTAGCGAGCGACCCGTCGGCGTGTCGGGATTCTGCTCTTCGTACAATTCCTGGAACAGCTCTCGCCGCCCTGCCCAAGCCACATCAGCCAGTGCTGCACCCTGCATGCCGGCGGCTTGAGGAAGATTAATCACCCGCTCCAGCAACTGCGCATCAGCGGTGGCCACGCCTTCACGCAACTGATTGACCAACGTGCGGATGCGGCCGGCGAGGAGCACGCGGTAAACGGTGTCCACCAGCACGGCTTCTGGCGCCCGGCCATACACATGCCAAGCCCGCAAGTGCTGGTCATCAAGGCCATGGATGGCCAGCGACTGATCGATCTGCGCGTCATCGAGATCGCTCAATGGCCTGCCCAGACGACGAAACAGCTGGCGTGTGTCATCCCACTCGGCGGGCTGCTCGCACCACAGCCGCCACGCGCCGGCACCGTTGTGACGCAGCGGCGGTGCATACCCTTGATAAGGGAGCAGTTGCCACTGTTCATCGGCGTCGCGCCAACTCACCTCATACCAGTGCCCATCCATGCTGATCCAGCGACGCTCGCCCAGCTGGTGAACCCCCTCCCTGTCCAGCACTGCCGCGTCCGGCGGGGCTTCGCCGCGATAGGGCACCAGGTCTGCGTTCCACAGTTTTTCTTCACCGCTGGCCAACTGCGCCGGCACCAGCTTGTCCACCTCGATGCAGGCGCGACGCACCGTGGCGACCACGGCGACGGTTGCCCCGACAGCCAGCAGGCCTTTGCCTACATTCAGCAGGTGCGCCAGCGCCGCATTGCGCTCGTTGTCCTGCCAGTCCCCGACAGCCTGAAACGTCTGCTCAAGCAGCTCCCAGGCCATCACCCCCAGCAACACCGCGCCAATGCCGGGCACGAAGTACCCTGCGATCCCCGCCAGGGTCCAGCCTTCAGCGCGCAAACGGCGGTTATGCGCTGCCTGGACCTCGCGATCAAGCATGGCCACGGGTGGGGCAATGATTGCAGCATCGTCCTTGATCCGGGCGACCCAGTCGTCAGCGATATGTTCGAACAGCGGCAAGCGATACGCACAGGTTTGCTCATCCAGGTCCCTGGTTGCCCAGTCGCTAACGTCATCGAGCCGTTCGCTGACGGCCGAGAAGAATCGCTGGCTATCGCGACGGCGCACGAAACGGTTGAAAAACCGCCGATAGCCCTCTTCGCGCAGGCGGTTGCCAAGCACCCGGCGGGCATAATCTTCCAGGTCGCTGCGCACGCTCCAGGGGCCGTGCGGGTCACCCGGTACATACACCAGCACTAGCTTGCTGGTGTTGTACAGCAAGCCCTCATCGATCACGTCCAGCACCACGATCTGCTGCAAGCTGCAACCGAGCACCCTCAATTGCCGGATGTGAACAGGTGCGCCTTCGAGCTTGCCCAGCGTGCCCTGAAGGCAAAACTCCACCACCCACTGCAGCTGGCCTGCGCTCAACACATCTTGCGCCCTGGCTTGCAGAGCATCTACCAGCATGCTGTAACGTTCCCTTCGCGCCAGCAACCCTCTGACTTCGGGCTGCAGGACAGCGTCCAGATGCGCCTGGTACTTCTGCCCAAGGTCCAGCGCTCGACACATTTTGGCGAAGGCCAGTGCAGACAGTTCACTGCGCTTTACGCCGTGCTCATCCACCAGGCAGTTGCCACGCGGCTGCTCGCGCAGCTGGTCTGCGGTAAAGTTGCCCAGAGCGGCCTCGAGCAAGGGGAGTTCGTAGTAGTCGCTGCCTACGACTGGGAGCCTGCTGGTCACATAACTGACGGTGGGCGAGGTGAAGGTGTACCACTGGCGAAAGTACAGCCGATCAGCGTCGAGTTCGCCGTGAGCGCCAAGCGCTTCTTGCAGCAAGGTCTGTGTGAATGCATCCAGGTTGCTTAGCTGCGCCAGCGCTGCCGACAGGCCTTCGCGGCAGGCCAGCAATTGCGTCAGCGCCTCAGTCAAGAGAGTGAATTCTGCCACGCTCAGCCGCATCATCCAGGTCGGCAGCCGCTGCGCGATGTACTGGTCCTGGCAGGCTTGCGCCCTGGCAAGGGTATCGGCCGCAGCTGGTAGTTGACTGCTAGTGTTCTGCATCTCTGCCTCCTTGATGGCATGGAGATGCGAGTCTGAAGACTGTTGCGCCGGGTTGACGCCTACCCGACTACCACCCGTTCAGAACAGCAGCAACTGTTGGTCGGTAAGGCGAGCGAAATCATCGCCGACAAAGGGCAGGATGGCATCTGCCACCGGTTGTAGCTGCCGGCTGATGTAGTGGTCGTAGTCGATCGGTGCCTGCAGGTTTTCCAGCGGCTCAGGGCCGGCGGTGGTAATCACGTAACTGATCCAGCCGCCACGTTGGTACTGCAGGGGGCGCCCCAGGCGCTTGTTGTACTCGTCGGCAAGACGTGCGGCACGCACATGCGGCGGCACGTTGCGCTGGTAGTCGGCCAGCGGCCTGCGCAGGCGCTTGCGATATACCAGCAGTGCGTCCTGCTCGCCCGCCAACGTACACCGCACATACTCGCGGACATAATCGCGGTAGGGTTCGCCGCGAAACACACGGCCATAGAGCGCCTGCTGAAACGCCCGGGCCAGCGGCGACCAGTCGGTGCGTACCGACTCCAGGCCTTTGTAAACCATCTCCTCAGAACCGTCGGCCCGCTGCACCAGGCCGGCATAGCGCTTCTTGCTGCCCTCTTCGGTACCGCGAATGGTTGGCATCAGGAAGCGCCGGTAATGTACTTCGAACTGCAGTTCGAGGGCACTCTGCAGGTTCATGGTTTCGTGCAAATGTGCTTGCCACCATCGATTGACTTCGGCCACCAGTTCGCGGCCGATACGCGCCGCGTCTTCCTCGGCATGGGCACCCTTGAGCCAAACGAAGGTAGAGTCGGTGTCGCCATAGATCACGTCATAGCCGCGCGCCTCGATCAATGCCCGGGTCTGGCGCATGATCTGGTGCCCACGCATAGTGATGGACGAGGCCAACCGGGGGTCGAAGAAGCGGCAACCGCTGGAGCCCAGCACACCGTAGAACGCGTTCATGATGATCTTCAGTGCCTGCGACAATGCCGCGTTACCATCACGTTTGGCGGCCTCCCTGCCCTGCCACACACGCTCGACGATGGCCGGAAGGCAATGCTGGCTTCGCGAAAAGCGCCCACCCCTGAAGCCTTCCACCGAATGCTGGTCATCGGGAACACGCAAGCCTTCCACCAAGCCCACCGGGTCGATCAGGAAGGTACGAATGATCGACGGGTACAGGCTCTTGTAGTCCAGCACCAGCACCGAGTCGTACAGGCCTGGACGCGAATCCATGACGAAGCCACCGGGGCTGGCTTCTTCAGGGCGGCTGCCAAGGTTGGGGGCGACAAAGCCCATGCGGTGCATCTGCGGCATGTACAAGTGGCAAAACGCGGCGACCGATCCGCCGCTACGGTCTACCGCCAGGCCAGTGACCGACGAGCGCTCCAGGAGGAACTCGAGCAGGCGGGTGTGGGCGAAGATGCGAGTAACCAGCTCACAGTCCTTGAGGTTGTACCGCGCCAGGGCCGGTTTGTCCTCGGCGAAGCGCCGGTTGATCTCGTCCATGCGCTGGTACGGCGTGTCGATGGCTTTGCCTTCACCGAGCAGCGTCTGGGCAACGCTCTCGAGGCTGAATGACGGGAAGCTCCAGGTTGCCGAGCGCAGCGCCTCGATGCCGTCGATCAACAGCCGCCCCGGGGCATCGGCAAATACGTGGCCACCACCGGCATGGCTACGCAACGTCATCAGTGCACCCTTACGCCCCAACGCCAGCGGTACCTCCAGCGATTTGGCGTGTTCATGCAGCAGGCGCAGGTCGAACTGGACTAGGTTCCAGCCGATGATTGCGTCCGGGTCATGCTCGGCCATCCACTGATTGAGGCAGCTCAGCAGTGCAGCACGGTCGGCGCAGTAGTGCAGGTCGAAATCGAGGCCGTGGACCTTGCCATTGGCCGGGCCGAGCATGTACACCTGGCGCTGGCCACAGCCTTCAAGGGCAATGCTGTACAGCTCGCCGCGCTCGCTGGTTTCGATGTCCAGCGACACCAGGCGCAGTGGCGGGCGATAACCTGCCAAGGGCTTGAGCTGAGCATCGCAGAGCACGCCCTGGGCATCGGGCTGGCCGGTGAACTGTACCGGGGCAGTGATAAAGCGCTCCATCAGGTAGCGTTCGGGTGGGCGGATATCCGCTTCGAACACCTCGATACCCGCCGTGCGAAGGCGTTGCTCGAGTTGCATCAGTTGCCGGTGCTGCCGGCAGTACAACCCCAGCACCGGGCGCTGGTCGAAGTCCTTCAGGCGCAGTGGCCGCAGCTCGACGCCGGGCTCGTTGGCCAGCAACACCCGCGCATGCGCCTCATGCACCTGCGGGATGAATGCCACCGAAACCTGTGGGGCCAGACGAAGCTGCCGTGGCCCATGATCAGTTGCCAGCCAGAACTCCACGCAGGTGCCTTCGGGCGTGTCATGCCAATGACGGGTCAGCACAAAACCCTGCTGCAACTCCACTGCGTCGACCTCTGCTGAAAAACGCAATTCTACGCTAGCGAGCCCCCGCCACGAAGCCACTTCTGCGCGCCGCCCAGGCCAGCGACCAAGCCACTGCGATCAACACCAACACCACTGCGCCAAAGGCTTTGGTCCCGCCCCCCGCGAGCAACACGCCCCCCACGATCCCACCCAGGGCGATAGCACTGTTCCACACGGTCACCAGCATCGACTGCGCCACATCTCCGCCCTCGCCCGCAGCATCGGCACAGGCGGTCTGCAGCAGGGTGGGTGCGCCACCGTAGGTCAGGCCCCACAGGGCGATGCTCAGGTACATCAACCACGACGACGCCTGCCCCAATGCCAGTGTGGCCAAGGCAAAACCGACCAGGCTGAGCAAGACCAGCGTGCGCAAATGCCGGTCGACCAGCAACCCCACCATGCCAATTCCGGCCAGAGCCGAAAGGCCAAACACCATCAGCACCGGGCCAATGTCGGCAGCCATGCCGGCCGCCGCGAGCAGCGGCACAATGTAGGTGTAGAGAATGTTGTGGCCAAGGATCCAGCTCAGGATCACCAGCAGCACGAGCAACACCCCCGGCGTGCGCAGCACCTGCTTGGCCGCCCGGCGGTTGCCGGCGGCATGCCCCGGGTACTCCGGCACCGAGCGCAGCACCCACACCACCAGCAGCAACGCCACCACGGTGACCACAACAAACGTTGCACGCCAGCCCAGCCCGGCGCCCAGCCAGGTGGCAATCGGCAGCCCGAGCGACAAGGCAATCGGCTGCCCGAGCATGGCCAACGCCATGGCCCGGCCCTGCTGTGCCACCGGCACCATGCGCCGGGCATGGCCAGCGATCAGGCCCCAGGCCAGCCCGGCGGCAGCGCCGGTGAAAAAGCGCAGGACCAAGGTCACGCTGTTGGAGGTCGACAAGGCAGTCAGCCCGTTGAACAGCACAAAGCCGATGATCGCCAGCAACAGGGCCCGCCGGCGATACCAGCCCTGGGTCAGGGTCACCAGCGGGATTGCCGTCAGCAACGAGCCAAGCGCATAGGCCGTGACCCATTGCCCGGCCATGGCCTGGCTGATGTGCATGCCGTTGGCGATCTGGTCGAGCAAGCCCGCCGGCAAGGTTTCGCTGAGGATGGCGATAAAGCCGGTCATGGCCAACGCCAGCAGCCCGCTGACGGGCAGGCGTTCGCGGCTGGCATCCAGCAGCAGGGGGGAGGATGTCTGTGACATTGCAAGTGCCTTGAGCAGGAAAACAAGGCGGACAGTCTGCAAGGGAAGCCTACTGCGGAAAAAGGTGGCTACAATGCCGCTCACCCCGGACACCCATGTCCGCAATCAGGAAAGCAGCATGGACAGCCTCAGCGGCTTCGTGGTCTTCAACCGGGTGGCCGAAACCCGCAGCTTCGTCGCCGCCGGCCAGTCGCTGGGTATCAGTGCCTCGGCCGTGGGCAAACGCGTTGCGCGCCTGGAAAGCCGCCTGGGTGTGCGCCTGTTCCACCGCAGCACACGCAGCATCACCCTCACCGCCGAAGGCACGCTGTTCCTCGAGCGCAGCCGGCGCATCCTGGCCGAAATCGAGGCCACCGAGCAGGCGCTGTCTCAGGCCAGCGTAAGCCCGCGTGGCCGCTTGCGCGTCAGCATGCCACAGGTCACAGCGCTGGTGATGCCGGCGCTGGCGGAGTTCATGGCGCTGTATCCGCAGGTGGAACTGGACCTGGACTTTTCCGACCGCATGGTGGATATCGTCGGCGAAGGCTTCGATGTGGTGATGCGCGGTGGGCAGCCGGTGGATTCGCGGCTCAACGCCAAATTCCTGGGGCACTTCCAGCACCGCCTGGTGGCCTCGCCCGGGTACCTGCACGAACGCGGCACACCCTTGCACCCGCGCGACCTGGCCGCGCATACCTGCCTGCATTATCGCTTCCCGAGCAATGGCAAGCTGGAAACCTGGCCGCTGCGCCAGGAGCACCCCGAACAAGCCTACGACATCCCCATCTCGATGGTTTGCAACCATGTCGAGACACGCGTCTGCTTTGCCTTGAACCACCGTGGCATCACCTGCCTGCCGGACTTCAACGTACGTCGCGAACTGGGCAACGGCTCACTGGTCAGCGTACTCGACAGCTTCATGGAGCGGCGTGGCAGTTTCTATCTGCTGTGGCCGTCCGGGCGGCAGGTGCCGCCGAAGTTACGGGTGTTCATCGATTTCATGCTTGAGCGGGTGTTCAACCGTACAGATAGTTGATGTCCTTGTGGGCCAGCGGTGGCACCTGGCCAAGCAGGAAGTCGCGCAGCTTGTGCATTTGCCGCGCTTTCGGGCTGGCCTTGAGCCAGGTCATGTAGTAACCGTCACCGGTGGCCACTGCATGCTTGAACGGCGTGGCCAGGCGCCCGGCCTGCAGGTCGGCACTGGCCAGCACCAGGTCGACCACCGAAATACCCAGGCCTTGCTGCGCAGCCGAAATACCTTGGTCGAGCGTATCGAACACCTGCCCCTGGTCGATGCTGATGTCCAGTGCGTCCATCCGCGCCAGCCAGCGCCGCCAGTCGCGCCGGTCGGGTGACGGGTGCAGAATTTCGCACTGGGCGAGGTCGGCCAAGGCCGGTTGGGCCTGTGGCATGTAATCGGGGTGGCACACCGGGATCAACCACTCATCGAACAGCTTGAAACTCTCGATATCGGCGGGGAAACGCCCGCTGGCCAACAGAATGGCGCAGTCGTAGGGCTCGGAATAAAAGTCCACGGTGTCGATGTCCATCCACACGCTGGACAGTTGCACGCTGCAGTTGTCCTCGGCCTTCTTGAACGCATCCAGCGCCCGCAACAGCCAGCGCACGGTGAGCGTGGAAGGCGCCTTCAAGCGCAAGCCGTAGCGGTCCTGGCGCAGCAATGCGCAAGCATTTTCGATGATCTTGAAGCCAACTTTCAGCTCTTGCGCCAGCAGGCGCCCGTGCTCGGTCAGGCTGAGTTTCGGGCCACGCCGTTCGAACAAGTCGCAGCCAAACAGGGCTTCCAGGGTCTTGATGTGATGGCTGACCGCCCCCTGGGTCAGGGCCAGTTCTTCCGCCGCACGGGTAAAAGAGCCATAGCGAGAGGCCACCTCGAAGGCACGCAGGGCGTGCAAGGCCTGAATCCGTTCCGACATGGCGGCGTCCCGAGCATGAATAAGACTAATAGTAGGTCACAGTTCCACGCGTTTTACAACGTCGAGAGCGTCTCGGAAAATGCAGGTAAATAATAAAGATAACCAAGATCCTGCCTGCATATGACTGGAACGTTCACTTAATTAACGCCTGGGGAAATCATGTTTACGGGATATGGAACTTGCTATCGCCTGGATGCGCTAGAGCTGGCCGTTGAACATGGATGCACTACGCAACACTGGACTTTCAAAACCATAGAACACTTTCGCAGTATTCTCGCCAACCCCGACTTCCCTTGCCTGTTCGGCCGCAAGGCGGTAAACGGCGAAACCTGCCACATACTCTTCGCCCGTGCCGAGCAACTCGCCGATGATATCGCCCAGGGTCTGGCCGACTACGTGCGCGCCATCGCCCCGATCACACCCAAGCAGCGCATCGGCAGCCCGCTGGTGGTGTTTCTCGAAACCGCCGCCGATTACACCCTGGCCGAACAGCAGGCACTGGCCTGGAAGGTGCTGCGTGGCGTGCATGCGCGCGACCCGCACCCATGGCCGCAGGGCATGCCGACCGACCCCGACGACAACGGCTGGTCGTTCTGCTATGCCGGCATGCCCTTGTTCATCAACATGAACTTCCCCGGCCACCAGCAGATGAAAAGCCGCAACCTGGGGCATCACATCACCTTCGTCATCAATCCACGGGCGAACTTCGACGAAGTGGCCAACGCCAGTACCGAAAGTGGCAAGCGAATCCGCGAGCGTATTCGCGAGCGCGTGCACCACTACAACGACGGCGTCATGCCTGACACCCTGGGTTTTTTCGGCGATGACGACAACTTCGAGTGGAAGCAGTACCAGTTGCAGGAGGCTGGCTCGCTCAACCCGTCACGCTGCCCGTTCCACGCACATGCCGCATACCCGGCGACACCCGACCTACTGATCGAGAACTGACCGTGAATACCGCACTCACCGCCACCTATGCCCTCACCGTCCTGCTGCTCATCGCCACCCCAGGCCCCGTAGTGGCACTGATCGTCAACACCGCGGCTGCATCCGGTTCGCGCAAGGCCATGTTCACTGCCGTTGGCACCAACTGGGCCTCACTGGTGCTGATCGGTGCCGCAGCCTGGATCATCCTCACCAGTGCCGCCATCGACAAGGCATGGCTCAGCACCATGAGCCTGCTGGGCTGCCTGTTCATCGGCTACATCGCCGTGGGCACTTTAAGAGATGTGCTGCAGGCGCCGGCCCCGGACGCGACGAGCGAAACACCCAAAACCGGGCGTGGCGGGCTGCTGCAAGGCTTCATGGTGGGCATTTCCAACCCCAAGGACATCATTTTCTTCATTGCCTTCTTCCCCCAGTTCATCCAGATCACCGAGTCATTCGGCAAAAGCATGGTGGTGTTGTCGCTGCTGTGGGTGGCCATCGATTTCGCCGTGCTCAGCCTGTACATCTTCGCCATCGGCAAGATCGCTTCGCAGCGCAGCAACCGGGTGATCAGCCTGGCTTCGGGCGTTGCCCTGCTGCTGATTGCCGCTGGCGGCCTGCTGTACAACCTCAACGAACTGGCGGCCTGAAGCGGATGCGAAACGCCCGGTGCAACAGAAGGAAAGACCATGACAGCGACTGATACAGGCCCGTCTCCTTCACCGTTGCAGCAGGACTACCAACGCTTTCTGCTGTTGGGCAGCCGCCGTGCGCCGCACACTGTGCACGTGCATGAAACCGGCTACCGGTCCGGAACCATCAACACTGATGCCCTTGGCCTGCGCTACAGCCACTTTGCCGGCAAGCGTTTTTCGGCGGCAGAACGCGGCGGCGCCTCACGTATCAACCTGCTGGTCGGCGGCTCGACCGCCTTGGGTATCGGCGCCAGCTCCGACGAGCACACGGTGGCCTCGCACCTGTCGGCCCTTACCGGCGAGGTGTGGCTGAGCCTGGCCGGTTGCGGTCTCAATGCTGGCCAGGAACTGCTGATGTTCCTGACTCACCAGCACCGCCTTGGCCAACTCGGCCACGTGGTGGTGCTCAGTGGCCTCAACAGCCTGGCCCATGAAGCGCTGTGCGAAGTCCTCGCCAGCCCCAACGACCCACAGCACGCCAAGGCCTACCAGGCCTTTCTCAACAGCTTCAGCGAAGGCATGCAGCCTGCCGCACCACCCCGCCGGCAGTCACTGTGGCGGCGCATCGGCCAGGCCCTGACCACACCTGCGACCGCCCCCCCGGCCTTCTGGCCGCTGTCACCCCCGGAGAAGCGCTTGGCTCGCGCGGCCGACAGCATTGGCCGGACCTTGCGTCAGTGGGACAGGTTGCTGGCAGACAGCCATGCCACCCTCACCTTCATCCTGCAGCCGCTGCTGCCCTGGTGTCGGGACACCTTGCCCGTTGGTGAGCAAGCCATGTTGGCCGCGCTGGAGCAACAACCGGCGAACTTCGACCGGCTGCTCGACGGCGCATTCGATAGCCAGTTGCACTCGGCCTTTTTCCGCCGTATCAAAAGCCAGGCCGACCCAGTGCCCTGCTACGACATGAACAGCATGCTCAGCAGCTCGCCGGTGTTCGGCGCGGACCTGTTCATCGACCGCCTGCACCTGAACGACCTGGGTAACAACGCCCTGGCCAAAGTGATTACCGCAAAACTTGGCCTCGCCCAGGAAAAACACGCTCAACGCAAGGTCACACCGATCAAGCTCGTCTGACAGTTGCCGAGTGGTCTTCCGGCCACCCCCCTTGGGTGGCTAGAATAGGCCGTCGTTCCGATTTTCCCGAGGCGTACGCTTGACCGCTATTAACATCGAAGCCGCCCCTCCTTGCCTGGCCGTCCACGGGGCTTGCCTGTGAGCCGCACGCGACGCCTGACCCCGCTGTTGGTCGCCCTGATGCCGCTGGCTGCGCACGCGCTGGAGGTGAGCATCGACCCTCACGCCGACCTGCTCTACCGCCAGGCCTTGCCGCTGCTGGAGCAGGCCGATCGTCAGGGCGACGATACCAGCACCCTGCGTACCGCCCTGGGCAGCGACCCCGAGCTCAGCCGCCAGGGCCAAGCCATGGCCCACACGCTGCCGACAGCGGTTGCCCTGTTGAAAAAGTCGGTAGAGCTGGGCCACCCGGTTGCGCAGTACCGCCTGGCGCTGTACTACATGACTTATCTGCCCGCCACGCAAATACCGGATGCCGCCTGCCCGTTGCTCGAAGCCAGTCTCAAGCAGGGTTTTGCTGCACCCGCGCCAGCGATCGCTACCTGGTGCCGGCCCTACAACACCAGCAGCGAGTACCGTGCAGCGCTGGAAGCCATCCCCAGCATGGCCACCGTGTACGCCCCTTACTACCCGCAGCCAGCCACCCGCCTGACCTGCAGCCGCAGCCAGCCTCAAGGTCTCGAAATGCTCTGGGGCCGGCAGCGCGACTACCAGGCCGAGGTGTACCGCCTGCTCGGCGACCTGGACCCACCGCACCGTCTGAGCCTGCTGCAGAAAGCCGTGGACATCAACGGCTGCGTGACAGCGCAACAGCACCTGACCAGCCGCCCGTGATCCTCTGCCAGACGCGGTCCCTGTTGGGCAACTGTCTCACTCAAACTTTGTATTCCGCGCGATCACTGCAGGCGCAGCCTTGTGCTGCGAAGAGGCCGGTAAGGCTAAAGATTGTTTTCGGCTGTAATGACCTCTTCGCAGCACGAGGCTGCTCCTACAGGGCTTGTGTTTGCCTTGAAATCAAACCCGATCAGCAAGATCGTTCAAGCCATCCCCCGCCCCGTCTGGCATGCTGATCTGCCTCGTACACGCGTTGCAGCCATCATGCCCCACATCGCTCGCCAAGCCTTCCTTCACGGCGCTATCGCCATCATGCCGTTGTCCCTGGCCGTCGCCCCCTGGGGCCTGCTGGCCGGTTCCATGGCCATCGAGGCCAACCTCAGTGCCTGGCAGGGGCAAGGGCTATCGGCCATCGTCTTCGCCGGTGCCGCGCAATTGGTCGCCATTGGTATGCTCAAGGGCGGCGCCAACCTGGCGTCGATCCTGCTCACCACCCTGCTGCTGACCTCGCAGCACCTGCTGTATGGCCTGTCGATGCGCCCGGTGCTGTCCAGCCAGCCATTGCGCTGGCGGTTGGGCCTGGGCTTTCTGCTGACCGACGAATTCTTCGCGTTGACCAGCCAGTACGACCAGCAGCAATTCAACCGCTGGTACGCCTTGGGGGTAGGCCTGACGTTCTACGTCGCCTGGAACCTGTTCACCCTGGCCGGTATCCTGCTGGGCCAGAACATTCCCCACCTGGACCAACTCGGCCTGGACTTTTCCATCGTCGCCACCTTCGTCGCCCTGATTGCACCGCTGGTGCGCAACCTGCCGACCGTGGTGTGCGTCGCCGTGTCGCTGTTCTGCTCGGTCCTGTTCAGCCACTGGCATTGGGAAACCGCCCTGGTGGTCGCAGGCCTGCTGGGCATGAGCGCCGGGTTCATCTGCCAGAAATTTGCCGGAGCCCGAGCATGACCTGGATCCTGATTTTCGCCATGGGCGCCATTGTGTTCCTCAACCGCTACGCGTTCCTGGAGCCACGGCTCCCCTTGCGGCTGAGCTCCAACGCCCGGCAGTTCCTCGGCTTTGCCGTGCCGGGCATGCTCACTGCCATCTGCGGCCCGATCATCTTCATGCCCGACCACCAGCTCAACCTGAGCCTGCTCAACCCCTACCTGCTGGGTTCTCTGGTGGCCATCGCCCTGGTACTGTTGACCCGCAGCGTGTTGCTGAGCATGCTGGTGAGCATGTTGATCTTCTTCCTTCTACGCAGCTGGCTGGCATGAACCCGCCCCTGCGCGAACAGACACACCTCTGGCAAGCGCCGGCCCTGGGCGACGTCGAGATGCTGCACGCGCGCTACGTCCAGCAGCGGTTCGCCCCGCATGTGCATGAAGGCTATGTATTCACCGTGATCGAATCCGGCGCCCAGCGCTTCTGGCACCGGGGCAGTGAGCACCTGGCGCCGGTCGGCAGCATGGTGCTGATCAACCCCGACGAGCTGCATACCGGCGCCACCGCCCATGAGGCGGGCTGGCGTTATCGCGGCTTCTACCCCGAGCACGAGCGGGTCACCGGTGTACTGGACGAACTGGAACTGGGCCGCCACGGCATGCCCAGCTTCAAGGACAGCGTGATCCACGACCCGGCCCTGGCCATCGCCTTCAGCCAACTCCATCAGTTGTCCGAAAACGGCGCCAGCGCCCTGCAGCAACAGACCGCCTGGCGCCAGGCGGTACTGGCCCTGGTGCAGCGGCACGGGCAATGCGCCGAACCCTCGGCCCCCGGCCACGAACCCCTGGCCGTGGCCCGCGCCCGCGAACTGCTGGAAAGCCAATTGGCCGACCCGCCCTCGCTCGAAGCGCTGGCGGCAGCCGTCAACCTGTCGCCCTTCCACTTCGCCCGGGTGTTTCGCCAGGCCACCGGCCAGCCGCCGCACGCCTGGCTGAAGCAGCGGCGCCTGGTCCGCGCCCGGGAAATGCTGAAGAGCGGCCTGACCGCTTCGGAGGTGGCGTTCGACCTTGGCTTTGCCGACCAGAGCCATTTGAGCCGGCAGTTCAAGCAGGCCTACGGGGTGACACCAGGGGCGTATCGGCAGGCATGCGCTCACTCGGCATTACCCGCCTGACGCCCTGCAACTCAAGCTTGCCCCATGCGCCAACATCGCACGTCGGGCTATTCACGATGGTCGCCATCAAGGGAATGTGCTTTCAGGTTCCAGCGCACTGGCGCGATGAACAGCATGAGCGTCATCCAGATCAAGGTGGCCGGCCCCGCAAGCACAAAGACCAGGCTGGCAACCAGCCCTGAAGCGGCGTCACCAATGACAGCTGTGAAGTAATAGAGGGAAAAATTTCTGCCAACTTCCTGCTCGTTCGACAAGCACTGGATGTTGGTCACGATCGCGATGTCGACAAATGCCCCCATGAAGCCGACCATGAACAAGAACAGCAGAAACAGCCAGCTGTTGAATTGCAGTGCCACGGCTGCAGCAAAAAACAGTGCGCCGTACAGCACCCAGTAACGCACCACCAGTCGTGCGGTTGTGCGCGGGTTGAAGCGTGTGTAGAGCATGCCACCCAATACGGTGCCTGCAGCAAGCAGTGAAAATACGTAACCCACCGCCGCTTCAGAGGCGAAGTGTTCCAGCACTGACGCAGGAAGAATGAAGCGAATCACCGACGTGGCGAACATCGCACAGAGCGTGGTGCAGCCAATAACAGCAAACAAAGGCGCATTGCTGACCCTGAGCTGACTTACACTACGCGCCGCATCCCGGACAATGGCGCGCCCATCGAATACCTGCCGGACGCCCTGCCTGGCAGGCCCAAGGGTAGCGATGGAAATGGCCGACAACACCAGGCACGCCGCAAAGAACAGGAAGGTTGCTTCGCGAGACAGCAGTGACACACATGCCGAAAACACCAGAGGCCCGATAATCGAGGCAGCATCCTCGATCACCTGAATACCGCTGTTGACCGAGGCCTGCTGTTGCTTTGCGACAAGTTCGGGAAAGTACGCGCGAAACGCAGGCACATAAAGGCATTCGAGCGCTGTCATCACATCGCAAGGCCGACCAGGACCGGTAACACGGGTGAGGACAAGCTGAACAAGGTAAAGAAGGCAAGTGCCAGCAGGCCTTTGGCCGCCTCTACCGCCAAAAGTATTCGTTTCTTGTCGGCGCTATCTGCCAGCCAACCGCCCAAGGGTGAACACACCATGCTCGGCAAGTAGCGGAAGAAATAGGCGATGCCAATCAAAAGCAGATCCGCCTCGGTCATGGACACGATTGCCACAGCAAACGCAGCTTCGAACGCAAACTCACCACATTTGGAAAAGCAATAGCCCACCGCCAGAGAACGTGTTCCGGGGTTACGACTCAACGCCTGCATCATGGCTGTATTCCTGAGCCAGCGGTTTAGGTCGGCTGAATTTAGAGTTCATTCAACACCGGGCTCAACGCTAAAGTTGTAACCATTGCGGCACGGCCAGCGCAGGAAAATTCAGGCTTGGAATATTCCTACACCCATTAATTAATGCCGAAAGCAGGCCTACCCCTTGCAAAACTGCATCGCAGAACTATTCAGCACACCTGATCAAGCAGTGCAGGTTGGTACCGCATGCGGAGTGGTGGCAACGGTTTAAACATTGCGTTTATCCGCCCAAAATAGCAACTCGATGTTACTTGGGCAACGGAGCGGCCATTTTTCCGCGTTTTCGCCATGTCCTCCAGAGGCAGCAGGAGCCCCGCCAACCCTCTGCTACACTGACAAGGCTGAATGGAGGATCCTGCCATGTCCGAAAGAGAGCTCACCACCCTCCTGTCGCTGATGAACCAGCGCCAGGCCTGCCTGAACAGCGCCTGCAAGGAGATTGCCGACTGGATCGACCGGCAGGGCGATGTGCCCGCCGCCGGCAAGATCCGCGCCAGCCTGAAGGCACTGGAGGCCGATGAGGCCCAGGTTCGAAAGACCCTGACCTCGCTGACACTCGACAGGCCGCTGCCCAAGTTTCGCAGCTGATTGAACCAGGGGCCGCCGTGGGAGCGAGCTTGCCCCGCGAAGGAGACAACGCGGTGAATGGCACCGGCTTTGCCGGTGTTCGCGGGGCAAGCCCGCTCCCACAGGCTGCCCCGTTCAACGTTATCAGTGCTTCATGTGCATGTGGTCATGCCCACCGCCGGCCTCGGCGTTGAGCGGACGCACTTCGGCCTGCACGTCGAGGGTTTCCTTGGCCCCTTTGGCATCCTCGATGGTAAGGGTCAGCGGCACTTTATCGCCTTCCTTCACCTGTTCGTTCAGGCCCATCAGCATCACATGCAGGCCATTGGGGTCCAGGGTCACGGCCTTGCCGGCCGGCAACTCGACAGCCTTCACCTCACGCATGCCCATCACGTCGCCGTTCATGGTCATTTCGTGCACCTGCACGGTCTTGGCCACGGGCGAAGCCACGCTCACCAGCTTGCTGTCGCTGCTGGCGGTCAGGGTCATGAAGGCACCGGTGGACTGCTGGTGCGGCACGCTGGCACGGACCCAGGCATCGCTCACGGTAGTCTGGGCCAGGGCCGGCAGGGCCAGACCCATCAGTGCCAGGGCAGCCAGGCCGCGTTTGATCGGTTGCATCGACATTCAGCAGATCTCCATCAGGGTAACCAGGTCTTCGGCGCATTCCTTGGCATTCAGGGAATGGCCCAGGCTCAGGCGCAGGGTGCCACGCGTATCGTAGACGTAGCTGGTGGACGAGTGAGAAATCGTATAGGTGTCACCGGCCGGGACCTTCTCGTAGAACACCTTGAACTCCTTGGCCACTGCGGCGATTTCTTCCGGGGTGCCGGTGAGCGCGGTGAACGTGGGGTCAAAGGCCTTGACATAGGCATCGAGCACCTCGGGGGTGTCGCGCTCCGGGTCCAGGGTGATGAACACTACCTGGAACAGGTCGCGGTCGCGGCCTCTGAGCAGCTTGCGGATTTGTGCCGCGCGCGCCAGGGTGGTCGGGCAAACCGCCGGGCATTGGGTGAACCCGAAGAAGATCATCGGCATGCTGCCGTAGAAGCTCGACAGGGTGCGCACGTTACCTTGCGGGTCTTTGAGGCTGAACTTGCGCCCGAGGATTTCGTTGCTCATGTTCTTGCCGTACTTGAACTCGAGCCCCCGGGCCGGGCTGCAGCCTGCCAGCAGGCCAAGCCCGAGAACGCCCATCCCGGCGACAACGGCGCGCCGGGTGTATAGATCATTCATGAAACCATCCTTTACAGGGAAGGTGCCGACCCTCGGGACGGGCCGGCTGAAAAACCGGGGCATTCTGGCATGACACCCCAAGGGGTTCTACCCGACGAAGGCGGGGATGGCCTGCAGCCCTTTGAAACCGGGCTGCGGCCTGTTGTCGCAGGGGTTGAAACCGTAACAGTTTGTTGCTAAGAGAGCCGCATTTACGCGAACCCTACAGGAGCGCGTCGACGTCAGTAGTAGGCGTTCTCTTTCTGGGTGTGGTCAGTCACGTCACGCACGCCCTTGAGCTCCGGAATACGCTCGAGCAGGGTGCGCTCGATGCCTTCCTTCAGGGTGACATCTGCCTGGCCACAACCCTGGCAGCCGCCACCGAACTGCAGCACGGCAATGCCATCGTCGACCACATCCACCAAACTGACCTGGCCACCGTGGCTGGCCAGCCCGGGGTTGATCTCGGTCTGCAGGTAATAGTTGATACGCTCGTTGATCGGGCTGTCTTCGTTGACCATCGGCACCTTGGCGTTAGGCGCCTTGATGGTCAGCTGGCCACCCATGCGGTCGGTGGCGTAGTCGACCAGTGCGTCTTCCAGGAACGGCACGCTGACTGCGTCCAGGTAAGCGGTGAAGCTCTTCAGACCCACGGCGGTGTCGTCAGGCTTCTCTTCGCCCGGCTTGCAGTAGGCAATGCACGTCTCTGCGTACTGGGTGCCAGGCTGGGTGATAAAAATGCGAATGCCGATGCCAGGCGTATTCTGCTTGGAAAGCAGATCGGCCAGGTAATCATGGGCGGCGTCGGTAATGGTTATAGCGCTCATGTAGGTTCCTCACAGACTTGCGGCCAAGTGTACGCCAACCCGGCCCTTGAACAAAGTCCTAGTAATTGACTCGGGAAAGCGCATATTCACGGGATGGCCCCCGTGGCGCCGCCAGCCAGGCCTGCATGCGCCGGTACAGGCCGCGCTCCAGCCACCGGTAGCTGAACCACGACATTAGTCCAATGGACGGCACGCACAGGGCAAATACCAGATACGGGTTCAGATGCAGGCGCTGGCTGGCGAACCAGCCGGCATACAGCACCAGGACATGAATCAGGTACACCGAGTACGAACAATCGCCAAGGGCCTTGAGCAGCCGATTGCCTTGGAACAGTGGCTCCAGGGCCACAAAGGCCAGCACGATCATCGCACTTGGCACCCCCCAATGCAGCAAGCGCTGGGAAGCGTCCAGGTGGTAGATCGCCAGGCTGGCCACGCCCAGCAAAGCCAGCGGCAACCACCTGCCCTGGCGGATCATCCCGCGACGGTACAGCACGCCCACACCGATGCCGAGCAGGAACTCGTAGATGATGTCGTTGTTGTAGAAGCGGCTGACCACACCCATGCGCCCCAGTACCTCGCTGACCAGTAGCAGAGCAACGGTAACCAACAGCAAGTGATGCCGTTGGCGTACCAGGAAGGCCAGGCCGAAAAGCAGGTAGAAAAACATCTCGAAGTTCAGCGTCCAGCCCACGTTCAGGGTCGGGTACAGGCCATAGCCTCCGGGGTTCTCCGCCGGGATGAACAACATTGACAAGAGCAGGTGATGCCAGGCGAATTCCTGATGCGGCATCCATTGGCTGAAGGCCAGCAGCAACGCGGCCATCAATGCGGTGTAGAACCAGTAGGCAGGAACAATACGCAGCACCCGATTGAGCAGGAACTGGCGCGGTTCGATGGTTTTGTCGCGGGTCGACAGGTAGATGACCAGCCCGCTGATGACGAAGAAGATGTCGACCCCCACGGCGCCACGGTCGGTGAGCAGTTGGCCGATGGGGCCGGTGGCGTGGAAGTCGAAGAAGATCTGCATGAAATGGTGGCAGACCACCACCCAGGCGGCGAACGCCCGCAGTGCCTGAAGCGAATACAGCATGAAATACCCTGCGCTTGCCGGTGTATTGAGGCCTTCGGGAGCGCTTTACGCTCCATCGCCGGCACGCCAGCTCCCACAAAAACCGCGCACGCCTGAGCACTACGCAGGCCTGTGGGAGCTGGCTTGCCGGCGATTGGGCTGCATAGCAGCCCCCGGACCACCCACCATTTCCGACCGCAGGGTACTCGGAAAGGTCAGCCTACCCGATCAGAGGTTCTCATAGCGGTTCATGTCCAGCACACCCGCCTCGACCGGCGTGGTCTCCTTGATGAAGCTGTTCAGGTCATGGAAGTAGCGCCAGAACTCAGGGTGACTGCGGCGCACGCCCCAGCGCATGACGATGCGCTCGAACCTGGCTGCATCGTCTTTCGCATATTCCAGGTCCTCGACAAACTCCGCCACATCCTTGGTCGGCACGTTGAAGATGAAGTTGGGATAGCTGCTGAGCACGCCCGGGTACAGGGTCAGGGTATCCAACCCGGGCTGGTAGCGGTACGCCTCACCCAGCAGGAACGCCACGTTGCTGTGCGCGCGGTTGCGCAGCAGGCTGTACACCTGGCGCTGGCCGCCCTGCCCTTCGATGCGCAGCATGGTCGCTTCGGGCAACTGGTTGATCACCTTCAGCCCCGCAGCCGGGCGCGACACCAGGCGGCTGAGCGACTGCTCGGCATTGCGGAACTCTTCGCTCACCTGCGGTCGTGAGCAGAAGGCGCCCTGGCAGCGGTTTATCGGGTCGGGCGCAGCATTCAGGCTGCCGGTGCGCTGCAGCAGTTTCAGGCCAAAATCGCGCTTGGGGTTACGCGCGTCCAGCGAGATGCCACTGGGCGTGTCGGTGTCGATGTCTTCATAATCCATCCACATCTTCACCTTGCCGCTGTTCTGGTACCAGTCGCCGAGGATGTCCTTGCGCTTTTCGGCCGGCATCAGGCGCAAGAAGTTGACTTCGGCGCCATTGCGGATCAAGTCAAAATAAAGGCGCGTCTGCAACTGGTGCGAAACATTGCCGTACACATCGAAGTTGACCGCCAGCTGGTAGTAGGTGCGCTCGAACAGCGGGTAGTCGAACAACCACATGGTCAGCGGCACATCACCGATCAGGCCCTTGGTCACCGAGGCACTGTCGAAATGGCGGAAGATACTGAGCAGCGCGTTGTCGTTACCGGCCCACAGCGTCGACCACCCTGGCGCCGGCATGTCGGCATAGGCGTCGCGACGCAGCTTTTCGTACTCGTTGCGCTTGTCGCGGTAGGCGTGCCACAGGCTCAGCACGCTGCCCACATCATCGATCTGCCCAGGCATGGCCAGCAGCGGGGTGGCCTCGCCACGGTACTTGGCATCCGTGATGTAGCGGTCGAAGGCGGGCTCCTGGAACAGTGCCCAGAAGTTGTCGCGGATCACGTCGGTAGCAATCTGCCCGCGGCACACCGGGCCACGGATGAACGTACGCACGAAGTACTCGGCGTTATCCAGCATGAACTGGTAGCGCGCCACTGCCGGGATTGCCTCGAACGTTTCAAACGGGTTGGCGCGGTGACGCGGGCCGTAGCCTGGCAGCGCGGTAGCATGCCAGTCACCGGCGTAGAACAGCTGCTTCACCCGCTTGAGCTTCTGCGGCCCCATCGGGTAGGTGATGTGCGTCTTGTGCACGATCACGCCCTGCACCGGGATCAGGCGGTAATAGAAGTCGGTGCCGGGTGGGTCGTTGGGGCGACGCGTGGCAATGATGTCGGCCGGCTGGCCGCTGGGCGTGCGTGACCGCACCCACTGGAAGAAGTGGCCCTGCTCGCCGCCGACGAAGTAGATGTGCGCCAGGAACAGGTGCTCGTAAAGCCAGCGGCCGACCAGGGCCTCGGTGGAACCCGGGCGGTTGAGCAGTTCTTCCCACTCGGCGATCTGCCTGGCTTCGGTTTCGCTTGGCTTGATCGGTTGATACTCAACAGGCGCCCCGGCCGCCAGCCAGCGGCGCATGGTGTCGTATTCCTTGTCGGTCAGCCCGGTAACGGCCAAGGGCATGCCCTCCTTGGGATGGGCACCGGCATAGGCGTCGAACTCATGGGGCAACGGGCACATGTTGTTGCGGCTCAGGCCCAGCACAATGTCCTCGGGCAGTTTGGCATTGGGCGTGAGTGGGGTCTTGTGCCCCAGCTCCAGCATGCGCGCCATCAGCGCGGCCTGGCTGCCCTGGTTGTCGAGCACCGAGTAAAAGCCTTTCTTGCGCCATTGCTCCTCGCTATGGGCGTCGTAGAACAGCCGCGTGGTAGGCACCGCCTTGCTGCGGTCGCCCTCGTAAACCGGGACCTTGCTGGCACCGCGTACCGCGCCTTCCGGGCTTTCCAGCTTCAGCTGGCAGGCGGCGTCGTTGCAGGCGTGGCAGGCCACGCATTTCTCGGTGAAGATCGGCTGAATGTCCCGGGTATAGGAAATGGCCGGGCTCGACTGGGGGGCTTGCCCGAACACCACGCTGCTGATGAGCAGAGCGAAGGCGCCGGCAAGAATACGATGCACCATGTGCGAAAAGTCCTGGGTCCTGAAAGCTGTCACTGTTGTTGCCTGGTCGTCTTTGGGTGCTGTTAATCGCGCCAGCAACATGAGCAGTTTTCATGCAAATGGGCGGTGCGCCTAAAAACCGCGCAACTTTGATATGATTCTGCACCTTCTGATATTTGCCCGACCAGGTAGTTCCTATGTCCGACCGCAGCGCTCGTCTCCAAGCACTCCAGAACGCCCTCAAAGAGCGCATCCTGATCCTCGACGGCGGCATGGGTACTATGATCCAAAGCTACCGTCTCGAGGAACACGACTATCGTGGCACGCGCTTCGCCGATTGGCCAAGCGATGTAAAGGGTAACAACGACCTGTTGCTGCTCAGCCGCCCGGACGTGATCGCCGCCATCGAGAAAGCCTACCTCGATGCCGGTGCGGATATTCTAGAAACCAACACCTTCAATGCCACGCAGATTTCCCAGGCCGACTACGGCATGGAGTCGCTGGTCTATGAGCTGAACGTGCAAGGCGCGCGCATTGCCCGCCAGGTAGCCGATGCCAAGACCCTGGAAACGCCCGACAAGCCGCGCTTCGTCGCAGGTGTACTGGGCCCTACCAGCCGCACCTGCTCGATTTCCCCGGACGTCAACGACCCCGGCTACCGCAACGTCACGTTCGATGAGCTGGTAGAGAACTACATCGAGGCCACCCGTGGCCTGATCGAGGGCGGCGCGGACCTGATCCTGATCGAAACCATTTTCGACACCCTCAACGCCAAGGCGGCCATTTTTGCCGTGCAGCAGGTGTTTGAAGACGACGCTATCGAACTGCCGATCATGATCTCCGGCACCATCACCGACGCCTCTGGCCGCACCCTGTCGGGCCAGACCACCGAAGCGTTCTGGAACTCGGTGCGCCACGCCAAGCCGATTTCCGTGGGCCTGAACTGCGCCCTCGGCGCCAAAGACCTGCGCCCTTACCTGGAAGAGTTGTCGACCAAAGCCGACACCCACGTTTCCGCCCACCCCAACGCCGGCCTGCCGAACGCCTTCGGCGAGTACGACGAAACCCCGGCCGAAATGGCTGCGGTGGTCGAAGAGTTCGCAGCCAGCGGCTTCCTCAACATCATCGGGGGTTGCTGCGGTACCACCCCGGGCCACATCCAGGCCATTGCCGAGGCCGTGGCCAAATACAAGCCACGCGAGATCCCGGAGATTGCCAAGGCCTGTCGCCTGTCCGGCCTGGAACCGTTCACCATTGATCGCCAGTCGCTGTTCGTCAACGTCGGCGAGCGCACCAACATCACCGGTTCGGCCAAATTCGCCCGGCTGATCCGTGAAGAAAACTACACCGAAGCCCTGGAAGTCGCCCTGCAGCAGGTCGAGGCCGGCGCCCAGGTGATCGACATCAACATGGACGAAGGGATGCTCGATTCCCAGGCGGCCATGGTCCGTTTCCTCAACATGATCGCTGGCGAGCCGGACATTTCCCGCGTGCCGATCATGATCGACTCCTCCAAGTGGGAAGTGATCGAAGCCGGCCTGAAGTGCATTCAGGGCAAAGGCATCGTCAACTCCATTTCCATGAAAGAAGGCGTCGAGCAGTTCAAGCACCATGCCCGCCTGTGCAAGCGCTACGGTGCCGCCGTGGTGGTCATGGCCTTCGACGAAGTCGGCCAGGCCGACACCGCCGCGCGCAAGAAGGAAATCTGCAAGCGCAGCTACGACATTCTGGTCAACGAAGTGGGCTTCCCGCCGGAAGACATCATCTTCGACCCGAACATCTTCGCCGTTGCCACGGGTATCGAAGAGCACAACAACTACGCCGTCGACTTCATCGAGGCCTGTGCCTATATCCGTGACCACCTGCCCCATGCGCTGAGCTCGGGCGGTGTGTCCAACGTGTCGTTCTCGTTCCGTGGCAACAACCCGGTGCGCGAGGCGATCCACTCGGTGTTCCTGTTCCACGCCATCCGCAACGGCCTGACCATGGGTATCGTCAACGCCGGCCAGCTGGAGATCTACGACGAGATCCCGGCCGAGCTGCGTGAAAAGGTCGAGGACGTGGTGCTCAACCGCACGCCGGAAGGGACCGATGCCCTGCTGGCCATTGCCGACGACTACAAAGGCGGCGGCGCCACCAAGGAAGTCGAAAACGAAGCCTGGCGTTCGCTGCCGGTCGGCAAGCGCCTGGAGCACGCACTGGTCAAAGGCATCACCGCGCACATCGTCGAGGACACCGAGGAGTGCCGCCAGCAATGCGCACGCCCCATCGAGGTCATCGAAGGCCCGCTGATGAGTGGCATGAACGTGGTTGGCGACCTGTTCGGTGCAGGCAAGATGTTCCTGCCCCAGGTGGTCAAATCGGCCCGCGTGATGAAGCAGGCGGTGGCGCACCTTATCCCGTTCATCGAAGCCGAAAAAGGTGACAAGCCAGAAGCCAAGGGCAAGATCCTGATGGCCACGGTAAAAGGTGACGTGCACGACATTGGCAAGAACATCGTCGGCGTGGTGTTGGGCTGCAACGGCTATGACATCGTCGACCTCGGCGTGATGGTGCCGGCCGAGAAAATCCTGCAAACCGCCCGCGACGAAAAATGCGACATCATCGGTCTGTCCGGCCTTATTACCCCGTCGCTTGACGAGATGGTCCACGTTGCCCGCGAAATGCAGCGCCAGGGCTTCGAACTGCCCCTGATGATCGGCGGCGCCACCACGTCCAAGGCGCACACCGCAGTCAAGATCGAACCCAAGTACAGCAACGACGCCGTCATCTACGTCACCGATGCCTCGCGGGCGGTCGGCGTGGCCACCCAGTTGCTGTCCAAAGAGCTCAAGCCGGGCTTCGTCGAGAAAACCCGCCTGGAATACGTGGATGTGCGCGAGCGCACCGCCAACCGCAGCGCCCGTACCGAGCGCCTGAGCTACGCCCAGGCCATCGCCGCCAAGCCGAAGTACGACTGGGCCGGTTACCAGCCAGCAGTGCCTTCCTTCACCGGCGTCAAGGTACTGGAAGACATCGACCTGCGCACCCTGGCCGAATACATCGACTGGACCCCGTTCTTCATTTCCTGGGACCTGGCCGGCAAGTTCCCGCGCATTCTCACCGACGAGGTGGTCGGTGAGGCTGCCACCGCGCTGTACAAGGATGCCCGCGAGATGCTCGACAAGCTGATCGACGAGCAGCTGATCAGCGCCCGCGCGGTGTTCGGCTTCTGGCCGGCCAACCAGGTGGCCGATGACGACATCGAGGTGTACGGCGAGGACGGCCAGGCGCTGGCCACGCTGCACCACCTGCGCCAGCAGACCATCAAGCCCGACGGCAAACCCAACTGGTCGCTGGCTGACTTTGTCGCGCCAAAAACCAGCGGCGTCACCGACTATGTGGGCGGGTTCATCACCACTGCCGGCATTGGTGCAGAGGAAGTGGCCAAGGCTTACCAGGACAAAGGCGACGACTACAGCTCGATCATGGTCAAGGCCCTGGCCGACCGCCTGGCCGAAGCCTGCGCCGAGTGGCTGCACGAGCAGGTGCGTAAAGAGCACTGGGGCTATGCCCGCGACGAACACCTGGACAACGAAGCGCTGATCAAGGAGCAGTACCGCGGCATCCGCCCGGCACCGGGCTACCCGGCCTGCCCCGACCACACCGAAAAAGAAACCCTGTTCCGCCTGCTCGACGGCACCGCCATCGGCGAAACCGGGCCGAGCGGTGTGTTCCTTACCGAGCACTTTGCCATGTTCCCGGCGGCGGCGGTGAGTGGCTGGTACTTTGCCCACCCGCAGGCGCAGTACTTTGCCGTTGGCAAGGTCGACAAGGACCAGATCGAGCGCTACAGCGCGCGCAAAGGGCAGGATGTGAGCGTAAGCGAGCGCTGGCTGGCACCGAATCTCGGGTACGACAGCTAAGACTGTGCCGGCTTCCTCGCGGGCAAGCCCCCCACAGGTAAATCACTGCCCTGGCGGTTTGTGCCGAACCTGTGGGAGCGGGCTTGCCCCGCGAAGAGGCCGGCACAAGCAACCTTAGCGCCATTGCCTACACTGTTCCTGATTGCCTCTGATCTTCAGGAGCTACCATGGATGATTCCAGCCAGGGCAAACCCCCAACCTTCTGGCAGATGCTGCACAGCATCCTCGCCGCCGCCTTCGGCGTGCAAAGCGGCAAGAACCGCACCCGCGACTTCACCCACGGCAAAGCCAGCCATTTCATTGCACTGGGGACGCTCTTCACCCTGATTTTCATCATGGTGCTGATCGGCCTGGTGCAACTGGCCCTGCACCTTACCCGCTAGCCTGTCCCGGCCTCATCGCCGGCAAGCCAGCTCCCACAGGTTTTCTGCAGCCTCAGGGCCTGCGCTGTACCTGTGGGAGCTGGCTTGCCGGCGATGAGGCCGGGACAGGCCACACAAAAACGCCCGCAGGACATCCCCCCGCAGGCGCTGTTGCTACATCACGGTCTGAAAGAGAAGTCTACTGGTGGCTGACCCAATACACGGCAGTGACCACCACCAGGACGATCAGGCAGAGGATCGCCCAGGCGTCGACACTGCTGTCAGCTTTGCGGACCTTGGTTGAGTTTCCCATTGCATTGCCTCTTGTAGTGGTTATGGGAATGCACTTCACAACCAGCAGTTAAGACGAGCAATGCCCTTCCCTCAAGCAGGGTCTTTCAATACTCGACCGGTGACGTCAGGAACGGGTACTGGTAACTGGCCGGCTGCCCTTCGGCGCTGTAATTCAGAAAATCGACGCCGTAGTCGTCCCGCTCCAGCAGTTTCAGCCACCGCCTGGCCTTGGCCTGATCGATCGCCTGCAACACCGGGGCACTGTGCACACGCTGGCCGTCGCGGTTCAGCGCCACCCCGTGGGCATCATCGTGCAGCATCACCATGGCCCAGCCACCCAGGGTGAAATGCCCACCCATCAGCACGCTCAAGCGCCCATCGATGCGCGCACGCAAGGCCTCAGGCGAACTGTTGACGACGCCGAACAGCACATCACGCCCCGGTGTGTGCCCTGCTTCCTCGAACGCCTGCATGGCGCCAAAGCCCATCTCGTCGTTGGCCGACCACACCAGGCGGGTGGCCGGGTAACGCTCCAGCAATTGCTGCGCCTGTTCATAGGCACGCTGGCGGCTCCAGCCGCCGTATACCACCTGACGCAGGCGCACCTGAGGGAAGTCGGCCAGGGCGCGGCGCATGCCCTCCTCGCGCAACTGCGAGGCCGGTGTGGTCTTGAGCCCGGCAAAGGCCACCAGGTCCACCGGCCCTGCGTCGCGAGGCAGTTGCGCGACCATCAGGCGCAACATCTGGAAGCCCGCCTGCTCATCGTTGCTCATCAGGGTACCCAGGGGCTCGGCGTACTTGTCCGGCTGGGCCTGTATGCTACGGGCCTGGCTGGCGGTCAGGCCGTTGTTGACCAGCAACAGCTTGACCCCGGTACCACGCGACAGGCGCAGGATTTCCGGTGCCACGTACTGCTCATTGACCAGCACCAGGTAGTCTGGCCGCTGCGCCCCACTCAAGATCGCGCGGGCCTGGGTCAGCACCCGGTCGGCTCGGCGCTCGCTGTACTCAACGCGCAGGGACATGCCCAGTTCGTCCGCAGCGGCCTGCATGAAGCGGGTGTAGCTGGTCCAGAATGTCTCGGTGGACAGCCCCGGATTGAGGAACACCACCGAGGCCGGCTGCGCATTTGCCGCCAGTGGCAGGGCAAGACACAAGCTTTGGCACAGGGCCTTGAGCATGGGGTCACATCTCTGCGAAGCAAACGCCGGATTATAACCGCCTGGCTGCGCCCGGCGTACAAATGGCAGTCAGTCTCACATAGTCCATTTGGTTCTTTTCATATGCAAAAACATCACTTTAGCGCATAACCGCAACCTGATATCGTTCCACGGCTCCGTACCGGAGTGCGCGGCCGTGCGCGCGAATAGCTGCATGCCTGAGACAGGACTTTTATGTACGTATACGACGAGTACGATCAGCGGATCATCGAGGACCGCGTCAAGCAGTTCCGTGATCAGACCCGCCGCTACCTGGCCGGTGAGCTGAGCGAAGAAGAATTCCGCCCTCTGCGCCTGCAGAACGGCCTATACATCCAACGTTTCGCACCAATGTTGCGTGTCGCCGTGCCGTACGGCCAGCTGAGCGCCCGCCAGGTCCGCACCCTGGCGAAGATCGCTCGCGACTACGACAAAGGCTACGCGCACATCTCCACGCGCCAGAACGTGCAGTACAACTGGCCGGCACTGGAAGACATTCCGGACATTCTCGCCGAGCTGGCTACCGTGCAGATGCATGCGATCCAGACCAGCGGCAACTGCCTGCGCAACACCACCACCGACCAGTTCGCCGGTGTGGCCGCAGACGAAATCATCGACCCGCGCCCATGGTGCGAGATCGTCCGCCAGTGGACCACCTTCCACCCGGAATTCGCCTACCTGCCGCGCAAGTTCAAGATCGCCATCAACGGCTCGCAGGAAGACCGCGCCGCCATCGAAGTGCACGACATCGGCCTGGAGCCGGTGCGCAACGCTGCTGGCGAACTGGGCTTCCGCGTGCTGGTTGGCGGCGGCCTGGGCCGTACCCCGGTGGTCGGCTCGTTCATCAACGAATTCCTGCCGTGGCAAGACCTGATCAGCTACCTGGACGCCATCCTGCGCGTGTACAACCGTTACGGTCGCCGTGACAACAAGTACAAGGCGCGGATCAAGATCCTGGTCAAGGCGCTCACACCTGAAGTGTTTGCCGAGAAGGTCGAGGCCGAAATGGTCCACCTGCGCGGCGGCAGTACCACCCTGACCGAAGACGAAGTACAACGCGTATCGCGCCACTTCGTCGACCCGGAGTACCTGGCCCTCGACAATGTCGACTACGCCGCCCAGGACGCAGAAAACCCAGGCTTCGCCCGCTGGCGCTCGCGCAATACCCGCGCCCACAAGCGCCCTGGCTACGTGGCCGTGACCTTGTCGCTCAAGCCTACCGGCGTTGCCCCGGGCGACCTGACCGACAAGCAGCTGGACGCCGTCGCCGACCTGGCCGAGCGCTACAGCTTCGGTTTCCTGCGCACCTCGCACGAGCAGAACATCATCCTCGCCGATGTCGAGCAGCGTCAGTTGCATGCGCTGTGGCTGGAGCTGCGCGAAAGCGGCTTCGCCACCCCGAACATCGGCCTGCTGACCGACATCATCTGCTGCCCGGGCGGTGACTACTGCTCGCTGGCCAACGCCAAGTCGATCCCGATCGCCGAGTCCATCCAGCGCCGTTTCGACGACCTGGACTACCTGTTCGACATCGGCGAAATCGACCTCAACATCTCTGGCTGCATGAACGCCTGCGGCCACCACCACGTGGGCCACATCGGCATCCTCGGCGTGGACAAGAAGGGTGAGGAGTTCTACCAGGTGTCGCTGGGCGGCAATGCTGCGCGCGGCGCAAGCCTGGGCAAGATCCTCGGCCCGTCCTTCGCCCAGGATGCCATGGCCGATGTGATCGAGAAGCTGATCGCCGTGTACGTCGAGCAACGTACCGAGGAAGAGCGTTTCATCGACACCTACCAGCGTATCGGCATCGACCCCTTCAAGGAACGCGTCTATGCAGCGAATCATTAAGAACAACCAGATCGTCGACGAAACCTGGCACTTGCTGCCCAAGGAAACCTCGTTCGACGAGCTGACCAACTGCGACGACTACATCGTGCCGCTGCAGCTGTGGCGTGACCACGCCCATGTGCTCAAGGCCCGCGACGGCGGCCTGGGCGTGTGGCTGGACAGCGACGAAGAAGCGGAAGAAATCGGCGAAGACGTGCAGTACTTCCAGGTGATCGCGCTCAACTTCCCGGCCTTCACCGACGGGCGCAGCTATTCCAATGCGCGCCTGTTGCGTGACCGCTACAAGTTCAAGGGCGAGCTGCGTGCCATCGGCGACGTACTGCGCGACCAGCTGTTCTTCATGGCCCGCTGCGGTTTCGATGCGTTCGCCATCCGGGCCGACAAGGACCCGGAAGACGCGCTGCAAAGCCTCAAGGACTTCTCGGTGACCTACCAGGCCGCCACCGACGAGCCGCTGCCGCTGTTCCGCCGCCGCTGATCGTCCCGCTCCAGCGAACAGCCCGCCACCCGGCGGGCTTTTTCGTTCCTGGCCCCTGGCGTTGAAGGGCCTTACGACTCGAATCAAGTTAAACCTGCCGTTGCGCTACCTCACGCTCTGAACAGATGTGCGCGGAATCATTCTTGCCTACAGTTCAAATGACTTTGACGCAGCAGCGGCTTATTCGCTGCCTTGCGAACCTGCACACTGGCCGTCACATGATTTCCCCCACTATTCAGGAGTAACTCAATGAGCGTTCCTTCCTTCGGGCTCGGCACCTTCCGCCTCACTGGCCAAACTGTCATCGACTCGGTCAAGTCGGCCCTGGCGCTGGGCTACCGCGCCATCGACACCGCACAGATCTACAAGAACGAAGCCGAAGTCGGCCAGGCCATCGCCGAAAGTGGCGTGCCGCGCAACGAGCTGTTCATCACCACCAAGATCTGGGTCGACAACTATGCCGCCGACAAGCTGATTGCCAGCCTGCGCGAGAGCCTGGAGAAGCTGCGCACCGACTACGTCGACCTGCTGCTGATCCACTGGCCGGCGCCGGGCAACGGCGTGGAACTGCGCGAATACATGACTGCGCTGGCCGAAGCGAAGAAGCTGGGGCTGACACGCCAGATCGGTGTGTCCAACTTCAATATCGAGCTGACCCGCCAGGCCATTGATGTAGTCGGCAAAGGCGAAATTGCCACCAACCAGATCGAGCTGAGCCCGTACTTGCAGAACAGCAAGCTGGCAGCATTTCTGAATGAACAGGGCATTACCGTGACTTCGTACATGACCCTGGCCTACGGCAAGGTTCTGAAAGACCCGCTACTGGCCGAAATAGCAGCCAAGCACAAGGCCACCGTCGCCCAGGTTGCGCTGGCCTGGGCCCTGCAGCTGGGCTACGCGGTCATCCCGTCTTCGACCAAACGCGAAAACCTGGCCAGCAACCTGCTTGCCCGTGACCTGAAGCTGGGCGCCGACGACATGGCACGCATCGCCACACTCGAACGCAATGGCCGAGAAGTCAGCCCTGACGGCCTGGCGCCGGTCTGGGACTGACACCCCAACTTTTCAGCCTTGATACAGGCATTGAGGGCCGCCTTGCGGCCCACTGCCGCACAGCCAGGCCCGACTGCGCGCGGCAAGGCCATGGCTTCGTTCACAAGCCTGTATTGTTCCACGCACCGCAATTATGAAGTGTCGCGCACATCCATTCTCTGTCCAGGCACCGGCAGCTAACCTGCTAAAAACCAAACGACCTGAGGAGTACGCCGATGTCCCGACCACCACTACCGCCCTTCACCCACGAAAGTGCCATCGAAAAGGTGCGCCTGGCCGAAGATGGCTGGAACGGCCGCGACCCGGCCAAAGTCGCCCTCGCGTATACCCCTGACACGGTCTGGCGCAACCGCGTCGAGTTCCCCCGTGGGCGTGCCGAGGTCGAGGCGTTCCTCACCCGCAAATGGGACCACGAACTGGAGTACCGCCTGATCAAGGAGCTGTGGGCCTTCACCGGCAACCGTATTGCCGTGCGCTATGCCTATGAGTACCACGACGACAGCGGACAATGGTTCCGCGCCTACGGCAACGAGAACTGGGAGTTCGCCGACGATGGGCTGATGCACAACCGCCACTCGAGCATTAACGAACACCCCATCAGCGAAGCCGAGCGCAAGTTCCACTGGCCGCTGGGGCGGCGCCCGGATGACCACCCCGGGTTGAGCGAGCTGGGTCTCTGAGCCACCCAGCGGGGGTTGGAACAGCGGTGCGGGCACGGATGCCCGAAACGCGACAGTGGCTGCCTGTTCGGCGGGAGACAGGCAACCTGGGTACTGGCTAACCTGCGGCGGCAATGCCTTGTTCCCTTGCCACAGAAGAACCTTGCCCATGACAACTTCCGCCGCCTTGGCCGCCGCCCCGCCTGCCGACCAACCTCAGGGCTTTGTAGTCCGTATCGTCGGTGCTGCCGCTTTCGCCCACCTGCTGAACGACCTGATCCAGGCCGTACTGCCGTCGATCTACCCGATGCTGAAAAGCGACTTCGCGTTGAGCTTTGCCCAGATCGGCTGGATCGCCCTCGTCTACCAGGTAACAGCCTCTCTGCTGCAACCCTGGGTCGGGATGTACACCGACAAGCACCCGCAACCGTACCTGTTGCCAGCCGGTATGCTGGTGACATTGGCGGGCATCGCCCTGCTCGCCTTCGCGGGCAGCTATGAAATGCTGCTGGTGGCTGCTGCGGTGGTCGGCGTAGGTTCGGCAACCTTCCACCCCGAAGCTTCGCGGGTGGCCCGCATGGCCTCAGGCGGGCGCTTCGGCACCGCCCAGTCGACCTTCCAGGTGGGTGGCAACACAGGCTCCGCCCTCGGCCCGCTGCTGACCGCTGCCATCGTCATACCACACGGCCAGCCGGCCATTGCCTGGTTCATGCTGGCGGCTGCGCTGGCCGTGCTGGTGCTGCTGCGGGTGACCGGCTGGAGCATGCGCCACGGCCAGGCCCGGCTCAAGCGTTTCGCCGGCCAGCAGGCCCCCGGGCTGTCGCGGGGCGCCATGTGGCGCGCCGTGGTGGTGGTCGCCGTACTGATGTTCGCCAAGTTTGTTTACATCGCCTCGTTCACCAACTACTTCACCTTCTACCTGATCGAGCACTTCGGCCTGAGCGTGCAACACAGCCAGCTGTATCTGTTCGTGTTCCTCGCAGCCGTGGCATTGGGCACTTTTGCCGGTGGCCCGGTGGGAGACCGCATCGGGCGCAAGGCGGTGATCTGGGTTTCGTTTCTTGGCGTGGCACCCTTTGCCCTCGCCCTGCCCCACGCCAACCTGGCCTGGACAGCGATACTGGCGGTGGCCATCGGCCTGGTAATGTCCTCGGCTTTCGCGGCGCTGGTGGTGTATGCCCAGGAAGCGGTGCCGGGCCGGGTCGGCATGGTTTCGGGGGTAATGTTCGGGCTGATGTTCGGCATCAGCGGCATTGGTGCCGCCGGCCTGGGTGAGCTGGCCGACCGCCATGGCATCGAGTGGGTATACCAGGCGATCGCGTTCCTGCCGCTGCTGGGCCTGGTAACCGCGCTGTTGCCAGCAACCCGTTCGAAGGCCCCGCCCAGCCGCTGCTGCTAAAGTGGCGCTGCCAGGCTGCATCTATACGAGGTCACGATGGTAAAACCGCAGCGCGAATTGCTGGTGGAGGTCGATCAGTGGACCTGGGAAGTGGGTAGCCGTGCAACGGACTACCCCAGCGACTGGTTCATCGAGCCCCATACCCATGCCAAGCATCAACTGATCTATGCCATCAAAGGGCTGATGATCGTCGAGTCCGGCAACGAATGCTGGACAGTGCCACCCAGCCGCGGGGTGTGGATGCCTTGCGGCCAGGTGCATGCCATCCGCTGCGTGGGCGATGTGAAGATGCGCAGTGTGTTCGTGCGCACCGATGCGGCAGCGGGCCTGCCCCTGCAGAGCAAGGCCATCAGCATCTCGCCGCTGCTCAGCGAATTGATCAAGGCTTCGGTGGGCTTTACCGCACCCTTTGCCGAGGACTCGCGCGAAGCCCGGGTAATGCGCCTGATCCTCGACGAGATCAGCGTACTGCCGACCTTGCCGCTTAAGCTCTCGCAACCCAGCGACAAGCGCCTGCGGGTGATTTGCACGGGATTGCAAGAGCGGCCCGACGATAACGCCACTGTGGCCGACTGGGGCCAGCAACTGGGGGTGGACGAGAAGACCATCCAGCGGTTGTTCCGCAGCGAAACCGGCATGACCTTCGGCCAGTGGCGCCAACAGGCGCGGCTGATGCAGGCACTGGAGCGGATTGCCCTGGGCGAGCGGATCATCGACGTGGCGGGGGCACTGGGGTATGACAGCCCCAGTGCCTTTGCCAGCATGTTCAAGCGCCACTTCGGTACTACGCCCAGTCAGTTCTTCAAGTAGCCCTCAGTTTACAGACTGTCGGCACCGGCCTCTTCGCGCGTATCCTCAGTCAGCAGCGTGCGGCTCGAACACCGTCACCGCACGCGCATCCACCGGTTTGGGCAGCAGCCCTTCGCGGTAGAAGGCATCGGCAATACGCTGTTGCTCACCCAGGTTGCCCAGTTGCACCGGCTGCACGTCATAGCTGCGTCGGCCATTGGCCTGCTGCACCGTCGCGCTGTCCAGGTTGCCCCACAGCGGCCCCAGTACCCGGGCAGCCGCTGCAGGGTTGGCCTTGGTCCAGGCCCCGATCTCGCGCAGCGCCTGGTACACCTGCTGCAGCACTTCAGGATGCGCCTTGGCGTAATCGCTACCGGCCAGGTAGTAGCGCTGGTAACTCGCCAGCTCGCTGCCATCGGCCAGGATGCGCGCGTTCTGCTGGCGCTGGGCGCTGGCCACATACGGGTCCCAGGTGACCCAGGCATCGACCTTGCCGTTCTCGAACGCCGCCCGGCCGTCGGCGGGAATCAGGTACGCCGGGGTAATGTCCTTGAAACCAAGACCGGCCTTGGCCAAGGCCTGGATCAACAGGTAATGGCTGCCCGCCGCCTTGGTCACCGCCACACGCTTGCCCTTGAGGTCGGCCAGGGTCTTGAGCGGCGAGTCGGCTGGCACCAGGATGGCCTGGGCCGAGGGGGATGGCGCCTCACGAGCAAAATAGGTGAGCTTGGCGCCAGCTGCCTGGGTGAATACAGGCACGGTGTCGGCCACATCCGCCGACAGGTCTATATTGCCCAGGTTCAGCGCCTCCAGCAGCGGCAGGCCACTGGGGAACTCGTGCCAGCTGACGCGGATACCTTCGGCCTGCAGGCGCTGCTCCAGGGTGCCACGGGCCTTGAGCAAGGTCAGCAGGGTTGAGGACTTCTGGTAACCGATGCGCAGGGTCTGATCGGCGCTGGCGAGCGACGGCAGCAGGCAGCCGAGCAGCAGGCCCAGGGCCAGGTGGCGCAGGCGTTTGCGGTGCAGCATGGGACGTCTCCGGGTCAATGTTGGGCCAGTGAGTCAGGGGCGGGCACGCTAAAGCCACTGGCAAAGGTTGGGGCCACGTCCAGGCGTTGATTCATCAGGCCGTGGGCGTGGTAAAAGTCGGCGGTTTCCTGCTGTTCGCCGATGGTCTTCGCGTCAATCGCCTGCCAAACCAGTTGGCGCCGCTCGAACTGCAGGCGGGCAGCATCCTGCGGAAAGCCGATGATCGCAGCCAGGGTTTGTGAATAGCTGTCCAGATGCTGGTAAGCCCAGACCTGGGCGCCGGCCAGGCGCACAAGGTAGTCCTGCAATGCGGCCTTGCGAGCCGGATCACCCAGCGCCTTGTCGGTGGCGGCCAGGAAACTGTTGCCACTGGACAACCCCCGACCGTTGACCAGCACTTTGCCCTGGCCGCTCTGCTCGGCCAGCGCGGTGTAGGGTTCCCAGGTCGACCAGGCGTCCACCGAGCCATTGGCCAGGGCGATCTTGGCGTCGACGGGGCCGAGGAAGCGAAACTCCACGTCCTTTTCGCTGAGCCCGACCTGATCCAGCGCCTTCAATGCAAGGTGGTGGCCTATAGAGCCACGGCCCGTGGCGATCCGCTTGCCCTTGAGGTCGGCAGCGCTGTGCAGCGCTGCGTCGGGGCGCACCAGCAGCGCCGTGCCATACGGGTCGGACTTGTCCACGGCAATGGCCTTGACCGGCGCACCAGAGGCCAGCACGAAGAGCAATGGTGCATCGCCAATGATGCCAGCATCGATCGCGCCGGCATTCAGTGCCTCGGCCAAAGGCGCGGCGGCGGGGAATTCGGCCCAGCGGATGTCGTAAGGCAAGTCACGCAGGGCATCGGCTGCCTCCAGCTGGGCGCGCATGTTGCCTTTTTGGTCACCGATGCGCAGGGTCAGGCGGTCACTGGCAAATGCCTGAGTAGCCAGCAGTGTGGCAGCCGCGAAAAGCAGCAGGCGAGATCGAATGGACATCCGCAGTTCCTTGCAGGTTGAAGAAACTGCGAATGTAGCCGGCTAGATCAAATAAATAAAAGTAATTAAATTCATAAGCTAATATGCAAAAAACAAAAACAGGCAAACCCTCGCCTCAGCCGAAATGAAAGCAACCCTGCGTTCCAGGTCTGGCCAGTGTGTGATTAACGGGGCGCTTTGCGCCCCAGTCGCCGGGACAGAAGACGCAAAACAAGGACAGATCGCGCAAGCCTTTGCACATCACCGCAAAATGTAACATTCAGTTTCATGTTGCCCCAGGACAGTAGACAGCCTAACCCACTGCCTGAGGCCTGATCCGTGCTGCAACGTGTGCTCTGCTCCCTGTCCCTGCTTACCCTTGCCATTTCCACCGCCCATGCCGCCGAAGCGCTCGCCACCCCACGCCTGGCCGGTATGGATAATTTCCGCGACCTCGCCGGCACCACCAGCGCCTACCCGACCAGCCATGACGGCACAATGCGGGCGGGTGTGTTCTACCGTGCCAACGCCCTTACCCCGACCGCCGCCGACCTGGCCACCCTCAATGGCCTGGGTATCAGCAATGTGTACGACCTGCGCACCCCAAGCGAAATCGCCAGCACGCCCGATACGCTGCCGGGCGGCGCCAGCTACACCAACATCGACATCATTGGCAGCACCACATCGGGCTCCAACATCACCAACATTTCCTTCAGCAGCGCAGAACAGGCGCGGGCGATGATGCAGGAGACCAACCGCGCCTTCGTCAGCGACGCCGGCATGCGTGGCCAGTTTGCCGTGCTGTTCAACGAACTGGCGGCTGCCGATGGCGCCGCGCTGTTTCATTGCACCGCGGGCAAGGACCGCACCGGCTGGACGGCAGCGGTGCTGCTGAGCATCGCCGGGGTGGACGAGGCCAGCATCATGAGTAACTACCTGGCCACCAACGGCTACACCGCCGCCCGCGTGGCTGCCACGCTGGCGGCGATGCCGGCGAGCATGGCCGAAATCTATGCACCGCTGCTGGGGGTCGAAGCCAGCTACCTGCAGGCTGGCCTCGATGAAATCAGCGCCAACTACGGCAACATGGACAACTACCTCAAGCAGGGCCTGGGCCTGAGCCAGGAAACGATCTACGTGCTGCGCGGCAAGATGGTGCGCTATGGTTCCCTGCCCGGCGAGGCAGGCCTGCTGGGCAACGGCGCCGCCGGCGCGCAATTGTTGCGCGAGCTGCAGGACACCTCGCTGTCGGGCAGCTACAGCGCCTACAACTACTACCTGCAATCGGCCATCGATGCCGGCAGCTTGGGCGGCGTGACCTCGACCGTTGGCGGCCAGGTGCACGCGGATGCCGCCAGCTACCTGCTGCGCCAGGGCGCCATGGTCGAGCGTGCGGCTTCGCCCTTTGCCGACAGCAGCGGCCTCAAGGCCGGCCAGGCGCGCCTGTGGAGCACGGCGCTGGCCGGCTACCTCGGCACTGACGGCTCAGCCCATGCGGCCAGCAGCAACGCGCATAGCCAGGGGTTGATGGTGGGCATGACCCAGCGCTTTTCCGAGCAGCTCAGCGGCCATGCCGGTTTTGGCTATAACCGTGGCAAGGTGGGCGGGGCCGGTGGCGAGGCCGATACCGACCTGACCTTCCTCAGCCTGGGCGCACGCTTCGCCCCTGGCGGCCTGGAGCACGGACTGTTCATCGATGCCGACATCAGGGGTGGCTGGCTCGACTACTCCAGCAAACGCGAACTGGGCGGCGGCCTGGGCACGGCCAAGGGTGACAGCCACGGTACGCTGGCTGGCGCCAGCCTGGCGCTGGGTTATCGCCTGCCCACCCATGGCGTGGTGCTGGAGCCGAGCATTGGCGTGCGGGCCAGCCACGTCGACCTGAACGGCTTTACCGAGAAAGGCAGCGAACTGGCCCTGCAAGTGGACGACCTCAAGGCAACCCGCCGCAGTGCAGGGGCCAACCTGAATGCGTCTTTCGCGCCCATCCCCGTCGGCAGCTGGCAGTGGGTGCCTGGGGTGGAAGTGGGTTACGAACATGCCCTGGGGGATCAGCAAGTGGACAGCCAGGGGCATCTGCTGGGGCTGGATATCGAGCAACGTGCGGCGTTCGACAACCGCGACCAGTTTACTGGCGGGGTGAGCCTGATGGCCAACCTGGGTGCGTTGAGTGTGGGCGGCGAAGTGGCGGCGATGGGCGCAGGCGACAGCCACGGGGTGAGTGGCAGCCTCAAGGCCAGCTACGCGTTCTAAACCATATCATTGGGGCCGCTTTGCAGCCCCGATTGGCTTTACTGACTGGTATCAGGCCTTACCTGCCGCGCCTCAACTCAGCCGGGCTTACCCCGAACGCCTGCTGGAAGTACTGGGCAAAACGCCCCGCGTTGCTGAACCCATGGCGCAAGGCTACTTCGGCCACCGACCCGCCCTCCCCGCGCGCCAGTACCTGGCGCGCGCTCTCCAGCCGTACCTGCCGCTGATAACCCACAATCGATGTGCCAGCAAAACGGCGAAAGCCATCCTGCAAGGCGCGCAGGCTGACATTGACCAACCTCGCCAGCTCAGTGCCACTGACCAAGCGCGCCGGGTGCTCGTGCAGATAGGCCATCGCCAGCTTCACATGGCGCGGCGCCAACGCAGGTGCGGGGCTGCGCAAAGCATCGCTATAGGTGTGCGGCCACGCCTCCAGCACCGCATCCACCACCATTTCCTGCAGCCGGGTGGGCATCAGCATGCCGGTATTGATCAGTTGGTCGAACTGCGTACCGGTGGCCATTTCCAGCAACGCACGTATGCCCTGGAACACCGGCAACGCCAGGTCGACCACTGGAGCAAAACACACCGGTGCCGCCAAAGGCTGGCCCAACAACAGTGACAAGCGCTCAGCAAACAACGCGCGCCGTATCGACATGCCGCACTGGGCATGGTTTTCGGCAAAACGCACGGTGCGAATGTCGCGCTTGTCGACCGCCAGCCCCACGTGGGCACCACCAATCGACTCGCCCCGGTGATCGAAAATGATCTTGCCAGCGGTGGGCAGCACGAAGGTGATCTCATCCTGTGGTGTGGGCAGGGTGATGCTGAAATCGCCGCCGTACTGCATGCGGCGCACGCTCATGCCTTCGAAGCGCCCATACACGCCCCCAATGCTGATGCCTTGGGCCAGCGGCGGCATGTCGGCATACAAGCTACCGAACATCTGGGTGAACAGGGCACCGAAATCATCGCTGCGCATGTCGCTTGTGCGAAGCATGAAGGGCTTGCGGGTCAGGCCGGAGTGCACTGTGGTTTCACCTGTGCGAAGGGGGACCCGGATGCTGCCATGGCCGTATGACAGTGACGTTAAAGCGCATTCAGCCCAGCGAGCGTACCCGCGCAGGGCCCGCGTATCACCTGATCGCGCGCAGTAACCCTGCCAAGCCGTGTACAGTACCCCTACAACAACGCCCGCAAAGGAGCCCGGCACATGACCGTGACGCTGTCCCCCCTGCAGATCGACTGCGCTTTCGATTCCGGCAACATCCAGGTACTGGATGCCAGCAACCCTGCCCAGGTGCACCTGGCCATCCGGCCGGATACCCACAGCGGCCACTATCAGTGGTTCCACTTCAAGGTCAGTGGACTGACGCCGGGCCAGGTCTATCGCTTCAGCCTCGACAACGCTTCCGGCTCCTCGTACAAAAACGCCTGGAGCGGTTACAACGCGGTGGCCTCCTACGACCAGCAAACCTGGTTCCGCGTGCCCAGCCAGTTCGACGGCACAGCGCTGTCGTTCGAAGTAACAGCGGAGCAGGACCAGATCTGGTTCGCCTACTTCGAACCCTACCCACGCGCGCGTCACAACCAGCTGATCGAGCGTGCTCGCCAAATCCCTGGGGTCGAGTTGCTGGCCAGCGGTCGCAGTGTGCAGGGCCGCGATATTCCCCTGCTGCGAGCCGGCGATGGCGCGGCAGGCAAGCGCAAGCTGTGGCTGATTGCCCAGCAGCACCCGGGTGAGCACATGGCCGAATGGTTCATGGAAGGCGTGATCGACCGCCTGCAAGCCAACGACGAGGTGCTCCAGGGCTTGCTGGCCAAGGCCGACCTGTACCTGATCCCCAACATGAACCCCGACGGCACGTTCCTCGGTCACCTGCGCACCAATTTCAAGGGCAAGGACCTCAACCGTGCCTGGCAGGACGCCAGCGTCGAGCTGACGCCGGAGGTATTCTTCGCCCAGGCGCAGATGAAGCGGTACGGCGTGGATGCGTTCATTGACGTGCATGGTGACGAAGAAATTCCGCACGTATTCACCGCCGCCTGTGAGGGCAACCCGGGCTACACCCCACGGCTGGCAAAACTCGAAGAGCAGTTCCGCAGCCTTTTGTGCAGCGTGACCCGCGACTTCCAGACCGTGCACGGCTATACCCGCGACGAGCCCGGGCAGGCGAATACCACGTTGGCCTGCAATGCCGTGGGCATGGCCCATGACTGCCTGTCGCTGACGCTGGAGATGCCGTTCAAGGACCACGACGACGCGCCCGATGCGGTTGCCGGCTGGTCGGGGGCGCGCTCGAAGGCACTGGCCGGAGCGGTGCTGAAGACCCTGGCGGAGATGGTTGGCGACTTGCGCTAGCCTTGCCTCACGCGGCCCCGGCAATCGGTGCTGGGTCTGCCATCTCGGGGCTGCTGCGCAGCCCTGTCGCGACACAAGGCCGTTCCTACAGGGAACCGAGGCAGGAATGGGATTCAGTCAAAACTGCACATCCAGTATCACGCTGTCGGAATAGGTGGCTGCCGGCGGTGTAGCCTGGTCGGTATAGACCTTGGCGTTGTAGTTGAACACCTGGCTACCCGTGCCTGTACCCGCGCCGGGGTTTACGTCGGCATCCGTGCTGGAGCGTCTGGCGGCACCCGATGAACCCCAGCGCACCGTCCCGGAACTTTTGAAGATGTCATACGCCAGGTAGTTGTTGGCCGCCGACTTCATTCGCCGGCGACCATTGGCCACGTTCTGCCCATCATTCAAGCCCACCGTATAGCTGCTGCCCTTGGTGCACGAAACGCTCAGGCTCTGGCTTACTGTGCCGAACCCGGCCACCACCGGGGCGCTGGCGAAATTGATGTCAGGCGTGGTGATCTGGCAGTCGTTCGTCACGGTCAGGCTCACGGTAAGGCTTGCAGAGCCAGCGCTATTGTCACGCCCGATGCAAAGCCCACCGATGGCAATCCCTTCGCAATAGTTCCATGCCCACCCCAGCGACAGGGTTTCCTGGTACAACCCCGCTGCAACGTTACTGCCAATCTGTGTGCGGATATAGAGCGGCACCGCCTTGGGCGTGCCGTTGAGCAGGCCGAGCAGGTCGAGAATACCGGTGCGACCAAACTCGAAGGCTACATTCCGGGTAATCGGGAAGTTGGTGGTGGCATCGGCATACAGGGTGTAAGGGATAACATCACCAGTAGGCCCTACCAACCCGCCAGTGGCCGGGGTCACGGTCAGCTTGAACGAGTCACTGCTGCTGAGCACACTCAGCACCGTTCCGTTGCACTGCAAGCCCGCGTTGCTGGTAGAGGCGGCTTGGCTGGCCAGGCGTACCTGGGTCGAATTGACTGCGCCGAACAGCACCGGCAAGGTCGACACTACCGTGCACTTGGCCCAGGCCGAGCCAGCCCACAGCAGCAGTATAACGGCCGACAACATGCGCCAACCCGTCTTCATCTGCATACCAACGGGCCAATCAGGGGGATCGAACCTTCAGCCTTGGGCAGGTCGAAGGCCACCTCACACTGTCCACCACCCTCAACCTCTACCTGCAGGCTGTTATGCGGCGAGAGGTTCTCCAGGTACACCAGCCCATCCCAACCGACCACCGCCTGGCTGCCGCTTTCAGCATGGGTAACGCGGCTACCCAGCTTGAGCGCCTGCTGGTTGCTGTCCACCAGTTCGACACTGGCCGCCATCACACGCTTGAGCGGGAACTCCAGCAGGTAGCCACTGCCCCGTCGTACCGCCACCCGCTGCTCGACGCTTGGCGCGAGGACGTCCGGCGGCAGGTCCATGGGGTCGATTTCATATTTGCCACGGTAGTAACCGCTGCTGTACGGCACCAGCAAGTGCCCATTGCCATCGGTACGGCCGATCTCCTGGTTTTCATAGCGCACCGGCACATCGGCGTAGCCTGCGGTACTGACCACCACGAAGGCATCGTCGATGCGGTTGGCGGCGAACACCCCGGCATCCATCCACACCAGGGAGCCACTGGCATCGGCCCAGCGTGTCATCTCGCCGCTGCTGCCATACACACCGGCTTGCAACTGCACCGACTGCAAGCGCCAGGTGACGTCTGCCTGCCGGTAGGCATCACGGTCGCTGCCTGCCGCATAGCCCAGGTTGTAGCCGACGCCGACACCCGCCGGCACCGCATGGCTGTAGTTCACCCGTTGCAGGGTCTCGCCTTCTTTGCTGCGCTCCATGCCCAGCGCCAGGGTGCCGTGCAGGTCGAACGGGATCACCAGTTGCGCCTGCACGGCCCACTGGCTGTCACCCACTTCACGGTTGGCAGACAGGTACACACTGCTGCTGCCCCATAGCGGCCTGCTGTAGCTCAGGTTGATCAGCCGGGTACGCGTGCCATCCCCGGCGCGCACGTCGAAGTAACCGGCGCCAATGCTGCCGTACTCGTTCAGGTTGAGGCTGAGGGTGACCTGTTCGCTGCTTTTGCTCAGTTGCATGTCCTGGGAGTCGACCCGGGTCAGGTCGGCATAGTCGCCGCGGCGTTGCAGGCGCTGGTAGCTGAAGCCGATGCGCTGGCTGTTGTACTGGTAACCGAGGGCAACCTGGTGGCCTGTGTCACCGTCGAAGCGGCTTTGCGCCAAGGCGGCGTTGAGCACGCCGAAGGTGCCCAGGCGCATGTTGCCGCCCAAGCCGCCAAGCATTAGCGACTCGGCTGTTTCGGCGTGGGTTTCCAGGGTGAAGGTGTCGCTGAGCCCGTAGCGCAGGCTGCCCGAGGCAACACCCGGCCCGTAGCTGAAATCGCGCACGGCGTAATCACGCCGCAGGCTACCGGCGGCCACCGAGTAGTCAGAAAGGCCCTTCTGCAGCAAGCTGCTGGTGACATAGAACGGCAAGGTGGTCGACACCTGCCGGCCCAGGGCGTCCGTGGTGACCACCACCGCCTCCCCGGCACCATTGATGAACGGCACGTTGGTCAGGGTGTACGGGCCCGGCTGCAGCTCGGTGGTGCTGGACTTGAACCCGTTTATGAACAGGTCGAGCGATGTCGGCACCGCTGCTTCGCCTGCGAACGCCGGCAACGGGTAAGTGACCAGATCGGGGCGCGCAGCGAAGTCGCGCGACAGCTGCACGCCGCCTACCCGCACAGAACTGCTCCATGGCAAGGCCCCGGTCACGAAATCACCGGCTTCGTAAGTGAGCAGGCGCTGTTCGTCGGTGAAGCGCCAGGTGGTGTCGTAACGCATGAAGCCTTGGCGGGTATCGTCCGCCTGCGCGCCATTGAATGACTGGCGCCATTGCCCGGTACTGGAAAAGGTCCCCCAACTGTCGAACAGGCGCAGCTCGTTCCAGGCTGCCAGGTAGGTGCCGCCTTCATCGGTGTCGTTCAGGTAGAGGTCGTAATTGAACAGGGCGCCGAAACTGCTGCGCGCGTCGCTGGCCGGGTACAGGTTGCGATCACCCACCTGCTGGTCTGGCAACCAGGCCGGTGGTACCTGCAACAGCAAACGCTGGTTCTGGCTGTCATAGTCGGTGTGTAGCCCCGCGATGCTTTCCAGGGCTACCTCGCCTTGGGGGTTGCCCGGTAACGAGATACCGGCTGCCCGCAATACCTCGCTGCCCAGGTACAACTGCCCGGCCCGCTGCTGCACCGGCACCAGTTCAGCCCTTGGCATCTGGTTCACCACCAGGTCGAGGTACAGGGTAGCGTCGGCGATGGCGGACATCTCCGTGGGTGGCGGGGGCAGGTCGTCGGCCAGCGCCAGCACCGGGCTGGCCATGGCCAGCAACAGGCACCTGCGGCGCGTCGTCGCCAAGAGCCATTTCACACACGGTTTCCAACCATTGCCGGGTCCTCCCTGGCCCCTGCACTGCATTCAATCGTTGACTCATTGGCCTTGGCGGATGGCGTCCGCTGCGCTCTGGCCATTGACCCTGCCCTTCAGCACGCTGCCGCTGGAGGCCGCCATGGGAGCAGGCCAGCGCATGCTGGCGCCCGGTAGCACATAGCCCAACAGGCCTTCAGCCAGTGGCTTGCTCTGGCTGCCTTGCTGCACCACTACATCGGTCAGCCGCGCATGCACGGGGCCGGTGTTACGCAGTTCAACGTAAGGTTTGCCCTGCACCGTCACCGGCCGCCAGCTGACCTGCGGCTTGCCCACGCCCTCGGCATTGCGTTTGCCTTCAGGGTCGGCCTTACCCCAAAGCCCTTCGCCATAAACGAACAGCGGCACCGAATAACGCATCTGCAAACGAATCGCCGCCGTGGCACCGGGCTCGGCCTTGTCGACCGGGATGGCGGGCGGGATCTCGTCGATGATGATGCGGTAGGCCTGCTCCTGGCCGGCAGGTGAAGGGCCAGTTCGGGTCAGGCGGATCAGCTGCTTTTGCCCGGGGGCAATGTTCGCGACAGGCGGGCTGCCGATGATCTCGCGCTGCGCCTGGAACTGCTCCTGATAATCACCCTGGCGCCAGGCGAATACCCGCACCTGCAGGTTGGCCGGCGCAGTGCCCCGGTTTTCCAGCCACAGTGCACCGGCCTTCTGGTCGGCCTCCAGCACCGGGTCGATCGGCCAGATCAGCACCGAGGTGGCTGCCCCGGCCGGCAGGCTCGCCAGCCAGAACAAGCCTATCAATCCACGCGCCCACTTCGCGCCTGCCCGCATGCAGCTCTCCTTAAACACTTGTCGTTGGTGGCGCTGGCGATTACCAGGTCACCGTCACTTGCACCACATCGGTGTAGGTCCCAGCCGGCAGCACGCCGGTCAGCTGGACCCGCCCGTAGACCGGCAGCTTGATCGCCGTCGGGTCGGAATAGCTCACGGCCACGCTTTGGCCGATGCCCAGGCTCTGGCTGTAGGCCGCGTCCCGGTACAACTGGTAAGCCAGCACTTGCGTGCCGGAGGTGCGCTTCAAATTGCGTGTGCCACTGGCACTGTTCTGCCCACCGTCCAGGCTCATGCTCATGGCCACGCCCGGCGTGCACTGGAAGGTCACTGTAGTGCCACCCAGCGACGTGCTGAGCAACCCCTTGGAAAGCGCCGACTGTGAGCCATAATCGAGCGTGCCGTAACTGGTGACACCGCCCACCACCAGGCACCCGGCAACCACCTGCGCTGTGACTGTGAAGGTACTGGTGGTCACCGCCCCCAACGGGGCGGCCAACAGCATGCCGACTCCGGTCATGCCACCTGCCAGCCAGCCGCGCATGGCTCAGAACGACAGTTCGACCGAGATGGTGTCGCTGTAGACTCCTGCAGGCAGGCCCGCCTTGCCCACGGCCTTGCCGTAGAGGTTGACGGTCTGGGCCACGCCCGTGCTGGTCGGCAGGGTGATGGTGCCGTCAATGGCCAGTAAGGTCGTGCGCCCGGTGTCGGTGTACAGGTCATACGGCACAAAGTTGCCGGCCCCATCGGCGAGCGCACGCGTGCCACCGCTCGACTGGCCGTCATGCAGGCCTGCGCGCACCTTGATCGCAGGCACCGTACCCGCCGAGCACAGGATGCTCATGGCACCGCCGCCGCCGCCGAGCACCTGGGCATTGGCGGTGACGAACAAGGCATCCTGGGTACCGAAGTTCAAGGCACCGAAGTTGAGCCCCGACGTCCCCGAACTACCATTTACCTGGCACGCCGAAATAAGCGTCAGGGTCGAGTTGATGCTGCCGGTCACCGTGGCGGCCTGGGCCTGTGAAGCCAAGGCCAGGCCCAGGCCTGCGAGCATGCAGCATGTAAGGTTCGTTCGCATCGGAGTCTCCTTGCGTGGTTACCAGTCCAGGGTCACTCTGAGGGTGTCGCGGTACAGCCCGGCCGGCAGTGCACGCGCTGGTGCCACTACCACGCCATAAATCGGGATTGGCACCTGCTGGGTGCTGTTGATGGTAAAAGCACGCGCTTGGCCGATGGCGTAGCGGCTATTACCGCCTGGGTCGACCGCCAGTTGATAAGGGATGAGTTCTCGGCCATTACTCAACCGGCGCACCCCGTCGTCGCCATTCAGTCCACCATTGATCCGTACATTAAAGGCCCGCACTTCGGGCGTGCAGCTGATCTGCAGGGTGCCCGCGCCGCCCGCCTCATCAACCCGGCTGCGCAGGGGCTGGTCCCAGTTCGGGCCGCGCTCGCCAAAATCCAGCACCCCTGGGTTGCCCAGCACAGCCGGTTGCGTGTCGTTGCTGCTGATCTGGCAGGCTGCACTGATCACCAACCGCGCCTGGATGAAACCGGTGGTGCTGCCGTGCACCTCACCGCCGGGAACCAGCAGCGGGCCAAGGGTTAGCAACAAGATCGAGATGCGGTTCATGGCGTGGCGTCCTTGAGCATGGCGGCGTCCCTACCAGGTGACCGTGACTTTAAGCAGGTCGGCGTAAACCCCTGCATTCGGCACCCACGCCAGTTTGTCGATGCGTGCGTACAACGGCAGCTCCACCGAGCCACTGCCCGGCACCCTTGCCGACTGGGCGACCCCTACCGCAAGCGGCTCACGCCAGGCAGCGTCGCGGTACAAGCGATAGGGGATGGGCCGAGCCGTGCGGTCGTCGCTGGCCAGGTAGCGCAGCTCGCCGGCGCCACCATGCTGGCCACCATCGACACGCACCTGATACGGCGTGTCCGGATTGCATTCAAGGCGCGGGGGACGCTGGCTGAGCAAAACACCGCTCATCGGCGCGCCGGGGCCGTCCAGGCGTGCCGACGAGCCCAGGTCAATGCGCCCGAGGGCCTGGGCACCCGCGTCGCGGGGCTGGTTGACCAGCATGCAACCGCGCTGCACCAGCACACGCACTTCCACAAGAAAATCCGCTGCTACGGTACTGCCGCTGAACAACAGGCCCAATACCGCTGCCATTAAGCGCTCCGTCACCTTGTTATCCTTGTCGAAACGTCCTGAACAGAGCGTAGCAGTGAGGCAGGGCAACGACGGTGGCACCCAACCGTTTTTTGGTATTAGCGATAAAGCGATAGCGCCCCGTTAAAAAAAACCCGAAACGGCGCAGAACCACAGGCGAACTCCATGTCTCCAATGGCCGAGGGCCGGTAAATGTGCCTGGTTTCTGGTAGGCTGAAGAGCGTTCATCCAGCGCCAGGCGCCTATGCCATACATGGACGGACATGACAGGAGCGTTTTCATTGATGACTGCAGACACCACGCTGGCAGAAGCCATGGAGCGCTGTGCCCGGGAACCTATCCACGTGCCGAGCAGCGTCCAGCCCCACGGTTTTCTGCTGGTGCTGGACCCCATCGACCTGTGCGTGCTGCAGGCCAGTGAAAACGTCGAGCACTGGCTGGGCTTGCCGGCCCGTGAACTGATCGGTTGCCCTTTCGCCAACCTGGTCAACGATGGCTTTGACCTGCACACGCAACTGGCACGGCTGCCTGAAGATGAAATCTTCCCCTTTCACATCGGGGATGTGCGCTTGTCCCAAGGTGCGCCTTACGGCACCCCGCTGCATTTGCTGGTGCACGGCCACGACGACGTACTGATTGCCGAATTCGAACCTCCGTGTTTATCGCCGGAACTGGCGGGGCAAGGCGACTATTACCCGCTGGTGCGCAACTTTGTCGGCAGCCTGCAATTGGCCAGCAGCCTCGAAGACCTGCTGCAGCAAACGGTGTTGCAGCTCAAGCGCATTACCGGCTTTGGCCGGGTCAAGGCGTACCGTTTCGATGCCGAGGGCAACGGCCAGGTACTGGCCGAGGCGGTTGACCCAAGTTACCCCGCTTACCTGGGGTTGTGCTTCCCGGCTGCAGACATCCCGCGCCAGGCGCGCGAACTGTACCGGGTCAACCGCATCCGCGTGATCGAGGATGCCAACTATCAACCCTCGCCCCTGCTCCCGGCGCTCAACCCACGCACCGGCAAGGCACTGGACATGAGTTTTGCCGCGCTGCGCAGTGTCTCGCCGGTGCACCTGCAATACATGCGCAACATGGGTACGCTGGCTTCGATGTCGCTGTCGATCGTGGTCGACGGCGAGCTGTGGGGGCTGGTGTCCTGCCACCATCAACAGCCGCGCGCGGTGGACCTGCGTACCCGCACAGCCTGCGAGTTGCTGGCCAGTGTGCTGTCGCTGCAGATCGAATCGCGCGAGTCCCATGCCAACACGCGCAAGCTGCTGGCATTGCGCCAACACATCGTGCGCATGATTTCGTCCATGGCCGACCACGACAGCGTCAGTGATGGCCTGCGTGACCTGCCCCAGGTGTTGCTGGCTTTTGCCGATGCCCAGGGCGCCGCCGTCATCTCGGCCGAACGCTGTGACCTGATCGGCCAGACGCCGCCTGAAGCCCAGGTGACCGCGCTGGTGCACTGGCTTGGCCAGCGCGGCGAAGACACTGTATTCCACAGTGACAACGTGCGCCGCGACATCACTGACCTGCCCGAGCTCGCTGCCCATGCCGGCGGCGTACTGGCGGTGGCCATCTCGCAGATCCACTCGCACTACCTGCTGTGGTTCCGGCCAGAGCAAGTGCGCACGGTGAACTGGGCGGGCCAGCCGATCAAGCAGGTCGGGCCGCAGGGCAACCTCGACCCGCGGCACAGTTTCGAACGCTGGCAGGAAGAACTGCGCGGCTACAGCGAGCCTTGGGACCCGCTGGTGATCGAGGGCGTACTGGAACTGCGCACCGCCGTGCTTGGCATCGTCCTGCGTAAAGCAGAAGAACTGGCCCAGCTGGCGGGTGACCTGCGCCGTTCGAACAAGGAACTCGAAGCGTTTTCCTACAGTGTTTCCCACGACCTGCGCGCCCCCCTGCGGCACATCGCGGGCTACACCGAACTGCTGGGCGAACTGGAAGGCCAGGGCCTGAGCGAGCGCGGCAAGCGCTTCCTGAATCATATCGGCGAAGCGGCGAACTTCGCCGGTAGCCTGGTCGACAACTTGCTCAACTTCTCGCAGATGGGCCGCTCGGCCCTGCGCCTGTCCGACGTGGACCTCAATACGCTGGTCGATGCCATTCGCAGCGAGCTGGCCCCCGATTACGAAGGCCGCGCAATCGTTTGGGACATCGCTCCGCTACCCAAGGTAATTGGCGATCCGGCCTTCATCAACCTGGCGCTGCGCAACCTGATCGCCAATGCAATCAAGTACACGCGCGGCCGTTCACCTGCACACATCGCGATCAGTGCGGTGCTGCATCCGGGCGAAACCGAGATCTGCATTCGCGACAATGGCGTGGGCTTCGACATGGCCTATGCAAGCAAGCTGTTCGGTGTATTCCAGCGCCTGCACCGCATGGAAGACTTCGAGGGCACAGGGATTGGCCTTGCCAGTGTGCGCCGCATCATCGAGCGCCATGATGGCCGGGTCTGGGCAGAAGGCCAGACCGACCAGGGCGCAAGCTTCCACTTTACCCTCCCCCGAAACACTGCTACCTGAGGCACCGCTACTATCATGCTCAAACCCATCCTGCTGGTCGAAGACAACCCCCGGGACCTGGAACTGACCCTGCTGGCCCTGGAACGCAGCCAGTTGGCCAACGAGGTCATCGTGCTGCGCGATGGCGCCGACGCACTCGACTACCTGCTGCGCCGCAACAGCTATGCCACACGCGATGACGGCAACCCTGCCGTGCTGTTGCTGGACCTGAAACTGCCCAAGGTCGATGGCCTGGAAGTGCTGAAGGAAGTACGCGCCACTGCCGAACTGCGCAGCATCCCCACGGTAATGCTGACCTCCTCGCGGGAGGAGCCCGACCTGTTGCGTGCCTATGAACTTGGGGTCAACGCCTACGTGGTCAAACCGGTAGATTTCAAGGAATTCGTCGCCGCCATTTCCGACCTCGGGATATTCTGGGCAGTGCTTAACGAACCGCCACCCGGCTCACTGCGGCTGAATCGTCGCGGTAGCAATTGAGGCCGCCGCAACGATGCAGCAAACACCATTGAAACTGCTGATGGTCGAAGACAGCTCGATGGACGCCGAGCTTACCCTGATGCGTCTGGAGCGCAGCGGGCTGCATGTGCAGTCACAGCTTGTGTTCGACCATGTGGGGGTTGAACATGCCCTGCGTGAGGCACGCTACGATCTGATCCTGTGCGACTGCGTCCTGCCGGGGTCGTCTGGCACCGAGGTGCTGGCCATCTCGCAGCGTTTGGCACCGGACACTCCGTTCATCTTCTTGTCTGGCATCTACGGCGAAGAGCACGCGGTGGAAATGATCCGCCTGGGCGCCACTGACTATGTGCTGAAGAAGAACCTGCCACTGCTGCCCAAGGCGGTACGCCGGGCCCTGACCGAAGTGCAGGAACGCCAGCGCCGGCGCCGCGCCGAAGAGGCCCTGGTCGACGTCGAAGCACGTGCGCGGATTGCCATCGATGCCGCCGGCATGGGCACCTGGGACCTGCGCCCACAAGAGCACCTGTTGCTGTGGGACGACCGCTGCAAGATCCTGTTCGGCCTGCCTGTCAGCACCGAAATGAGCCTTGAAGTGTTCTACGACGGCATCTACCCGGACGACCTGCCAATGGTACGTGAGGCCGTGGAACACGCCATGCGCCCGGAGAGCGGCGGCCGCTATCGGGTCGAATTTCGCATCGCGCAACCCAACGGCCTGGAACCACGCTGGTTGCTCAGCAGCGGCCAGAGCCAGTTCGTCGATGGCCAGTGCGTGCGTTTTTCCGGCGTGCTGCAGGACGTCAACACGCAACGCCTGGCCACCCAGGCGCTGCGTCAGCTCAACGAGATGCTGGGAGAAAGGGTCGAGCGCCGCACCCGCGAACGCGACCGTGCCTGGGAGCTGTCGCAGGACCTGCTGGCAGTGTTGAACAAAGACCTGACCCCAGTCGCACTGAACCCTGCATGGGAAGCCAGCCTGGGCTTCTCCCGCGAGCGCCTGAGCCAAACGTCATTGCTGCACCTGCTGCCCGAGCCCGACCAGGAACTGCTGCTGACCGAATTGGCCGCCCTCGCCCATGGCCGTACCAGCGTACGTTTCGTCGGCCGCATCCTGCACGCCGGCGGCCAGCAACGCTGGCTGTCGTGGGTGGTGGTGCCTGAAGACACCCTGCTGTACGTGGTGGCACGCGACATCACCAGCGAGCGCGAAGCCGCCTTGGGCCTTGCAGAGGCCAACGCCCGCCTGCGTGAACAGATCAACGAACGCGAGCGCATCGAGGCGGCGCTGCAGCAGATGCAGCGGCTCGAAGCAGTCGGCCAGCTGACCGCTGGCGTGGCCCACGACTTCAACAACCTGCTGACGGTGATCCTCACCGGCGCCAGCTTCCTTGAGCGCGACCTGGCCAAGGCCGACCTGGACAAGGCCCGCACGCGCCTCACCCACATCCGCGAAGCGGGCGAGCGTGGCGCCAAATTGACGTCGCAGTTGCTGGCTTTCTCGCGCCGCCAGCGCCTGGAGCCGGTAGCACTTAACCTCAACCAGACCCTGACCGGCCTGGAAGAACTGTTGCGCCGCACATTGGGGGGCAACGTCTCAGTGCGCCTGGACCTGGACCAGGCCCTGTGGCAGGCACTGACCGACCCCACCCAGACAGAGATGATCATCCTGAACCTGGCGATCAATGCCCGCGATGCCATGCCTGACGGCGGCCAACTGACCCTGACTACCCGCAACACCCGCATCGACACCCGCCCGCAACGCCCGGAAGATCCGGATCCCGGCGAGTATGTAATGCTGAGCATCCGCGATACCGGCTGCGGCATGAACGAAGAGGTGCTGACCAAGGTATTCGAGCCGTTTTTCACCACCAAAGACATCGGCAAGGGTTCGGGCCTGGGTCTGGCCCAAGTGTTCGGCTTCGCCAAACAGTCCGGGGGAGGCGTGCACATCGACACCGCGCCTGGCCAGGGCACCCAGGTGGCGGTGTACCTGCCAGCAGTAAAGGACCAGGCCGTCAGTGAGCCCGTGGTACCGATGCTCAACCAGCCAGTCAGCGAAAGTGGCCGCAACCGCACGGTGTTGCTGGTGGACGATGACCATCTGGTGCGTGACATGCTTGGCGATGTGCTGCGCCAGTATGGCTACCAGGTACGTCAGGCGCACAGCGGCGAGCAGGCATTGGCGTTGCTGGACGATGAAATCGATCTGCTGCTTACCGATTTCGCAATGCCCGAATTCAACGGCGCACAATTGGCGTTGGCTGCGCGCGAAGGGTACCCCCAGTTGCCGGTGGTGTTCCTGACTGGCTATGCAGAGCTGCAAGGGCTGGAGCTACCGGGCAGCGTGGTGATCCAGAAGCCTGTGCAGAGTGATCAGCTGGCCAGGGTGCTGAACGAGATGCTGGGCATTACCGGGTAAGCCGCGGCTGTAAGAGCGGCCTTGCCGGGGCGCCGGACCGGTCGGATGGGCTGCATGGCAGCCCCAAGGATTGCAGATCCCCGGGGCTGCTGCGCAGCCCATCGCAACACAAGGCCGCTTCTGCAGGGACTGCGGATCGATGAGAACACTGCGGAAACGACAAAACCCAGCGCCTATTTTTCTAAGCACCGGGTGACATACGTTTTAATCTGAAAAATGGCAGGGGCGGCTGGATTCGAACCAACGCATGGCAGGATCAAAACCTGCTGCCTTACCGCTTGGCGACGCCCCTGTATCGGATGCAGCATTCGCTGCTCTGACAATTCCAACTGAGTGACAACTGGGTTGTTGTCTTGGAATGCGCGGCACTTTAACAACAAACTTTCGGTCTGTGAACCCCCTGATGAAAAAAAATTACCAAAAAACAGCGGGTTAGTCATTTCAGTGGTGCGAGAACGACCATCCGTCGCTTTCCTTCCGCTTCGCTTCAACACAATCGCATTCCTCCCTTCCAATCAGATAAGCCCATTGCATTGACCAAGGAGGACCTCATGCCTGTCTCCCACGACCTCTACCAGGACCTGCACTACCCGCGTGAAATCGTCCAGCAACGCCGCCAGCAGGACAAGGCGCTTGACCGGCTGCTGGACGAGTATGTGGACATCGACAACCAGGTACTGGCCGCCGAATCGATCTCGGCGGGCAACTTCGTCGACGAAGACCTGCGCCACCTCAAGGAGCGCCGCCTGGCAGTGAAGTACATGATTGAGCGCCAGCTGGAGCGCAAGGGCTAGGCAAAGCGGGTGTGCGGCCCGACCTATCGCATGAAGTGATCATTGCCGGTCACTTTCTGTATTAGTCAAAACGGCCGCCCTCGGGCAAGCTGCACGCTGCCCCGCCATCGCCCAAGGAGCGTTGCCTGTGTCTGCCTGGATCCCTGCCCCACTGCGCCAGCTTGGCCAGCGCCTGCGCGGCGCCCCCGTCAACCAGAGCGAACTGCTTGACGGGTTCGAGGACAAAGCCCGAAGCCGGGGTTACCAGCTCAGTGACGGCCAGCGACAGGTGATCCACTGCATGGCCGAACAACTGGTACTGCTTGAACACGGCCAGCCGCGCAGCCTGTACCTCTATGGGGCGGTGGGGCGCGGCAAGAGCTGGCTACTGGACGGCTTCTTCCAGGCGGTGCCGGTCGAGGCCAAGCGCCGCCTGCATTTTCATGACTTCTTTGCCCGCCTTCATCAGGGCATGCACCGCCATCGAGCCCTGGACGATGCGTTGGGCGCGACCCTCGACGAACTGGTGGGCGGCTGCCAGGTGTTGTGCTTCGACGAATTTCACGTGCATGACATCGGCGATGCCATGCTGCTTACCCGCTTGTTCAACGCGCTGTTCGCCCGCGGCGTGTTCCTGCTGGTGACCTCCAACTATGCGCCCGAAGGGCTATTGCCCAACCCGCTGTACCACGAGCGCTTCCTGCCGGTAATCCGTCTGATCAACGGGCGCATGCAAGTGCTGGAGGTGGGTGGCGACACCGACTTCCGTAGCTTGCCAGCCAATCGCGAGCACCAGCGTTTTACCCAGGGCCACTATGTATGGCCAGGGACGGCAGCACAGCGCCAGGTGCTGAGCGTGCCGCACGAGCAGCCGGTCATGCTTGAAGTGAACAAACGCCCGCTGCGTGCGCTGGCTATCGATGGCCGGCGGGTGGTACTTGGCTTTGACGATTTGTGTGAAAAGGCCACCGCGGTGATCGACTACCTGGCGCTGGCGCAGCAGTACGATGAATGGATCATCGATGGGCTGGATGACCTGGCGCAGTGCTCGCTGGCGGCCCAGCAGCGCTTCGTCAACCTGGTGGATGTGTTGTATGACCAGGACCGACAGGTGACGGTGATTGGCAAACGGCCGCTGGAAGAGAGCCTGGGCGGCCCACTCGCCGACCTGATGCGTACCCGCAGCCGGCTGGGGCAACTGCACCAGGTAGCCCCCTAGACCTGAATTGCCCGCACCGGCCTCATCGCCGGCAAGCCGGCTCCCACAGGTACCGCGCAGGCTTCAGGGTCTGTGACCAACCTGTGGGGGCTGGCTTGCCGGCGATGAGGCCCTGAGGTCAAGCATCAACCCGCCCTGGGCAAATCCGCCAGCACCGCCTCGATCTCCCCAAGCACCGCCGGGTCGTCCAGGGTAGAAGGCGGTACGTAATCCTGCCCATCGGCAATCTTGCGCAGCACCGCGCGCAAGATTTTCCCCGAGCGGGTCTTGGGCAGCCGCTTCACCAGCCGAACCCGGTTGAAACAGGCCAGCGGGCCAATAGACTCGCGCACGCTACCCACCAGGTCCACCAGCAACTGCGCCTCGGCAATGCCCTCGCCGTCCTTGAGGACAACCAGCGCCAACGGCACTTGCCCCTTGATTTCATCATGAACGCCAATCACCGCACACTCGGCCACTGCCGGGTGGCAGGCCACCAGGTCCTCCATTTCGCCGGTAGACAGCCGGTGCCCGGACACGTTGATCACGTCATCCGTGCGCCCCATGATGTAGACAAAACCGTCATCATCCAGAAAGCCGCCGTCGCCCGTGTGGTAATACCCCGGGTAGGTGCGCAGGTAAGCCTGCAAGTAACGCTCGTGGTCGCCCCACAGGGTCTGGCTGCACCCAGGCGGCAGTGGCAAGGCAATGACGATCGAGCCCTGGTGGTTGGGGCCCAGCAAGTGGCCCTCGTCATCCAGCACACGCACGTGATAACCCGGCACCGCCCGGTTGCTTGAGCCCGGCTTCGCCGCACTGCCTTCCAGCCCCACACAGGGCGCGGTGACCGGCCAGCCGGTCTCGGTCTGCCACCAGTGGTCGTGCACCGGTTTGCCAGTGACCCGCTCCAGCCATTCATGGGTGCTGGAATCGAGCTTCTCACCCGCCAGGAACAGCTGGCGCAGCGAGCTGAGGTCGTGCCTGCGGATCAACTCGCCCTCCGGATCTTCCTTGCGGATGGCACGCATGGCGGTAGGCGCACAGAACAGCGCGTTGACCTTGTACTGCTCCACCACCCGCCAGTAGGCCGAAGCATCCGGGGTGCGGATCGGCTTGCCTTCGTAAAACACGGTGGTGCAGCCGCTCATCAGCGGCCCATAGACGATCAGCGAATGGCCGACCACCCACCCTACATCGGAAATGCCCCACCACACGTCGCCGGCCTGCATGCCATAGATATGGCGCATGGCATAGCACAGCGCCACGGCATTGCCGCCATTTTCCCGGACGATGCCCTTGGGTTTGCCGGTGGTACCCGAGGTGTACATGATGTACAGCGGGTCGCCGGCATCCAGCTCGACCGGTGCCACCGGCTGGGCGCCGGCCAACGCTGCCTGCCAGTCCAGGTCGCGGCCTGGGTGCAGTGCAGCCTGCGCCTGCGGTCGTTGCAGCACCAGCACATTGCGCGGCTGGTGCCGGGCCAGCTGCAGGGCGCGGTCGACCAGCGGCTTATAGGCAATCACCTTGTCGAATTCCAGCCCGCAAGATGCCGTCAACAGCAGCGTGGGCCGGGCGTCATCGATGCGCAAAGCCAGCTCGTTGGCGGCAAAGCCGCCGAACACCACCGAATGCACTGCACCGATCCGCGCGCAGGCCAGCATGGCCATGGCCGCTTGCGGCACCATGGGCATATAGATGATCACCCCGTCGCCCTTTGTCACCCCTAGCTGGCGCAGCAAACCGGCCAGTTGCGCCACTTCATCGCGCAGCTGGTTGTAGGTGTAGGCCTGCTGCACGCCGGTGACTGGCGAATCGTAGACCAGCGCCAACTGCTCGCCACGGCCCTGCTCGATCTGGTGATCGAGGGCCAGGTAGCAACTGTTCAGGCGGCCGTCGGCGAACCAGCGGTGGGTACCGTCAGGGTTGTCTTGCAGGATGACGGCAGGCTTGCGGTGCCAGGCCAGGTGCGCGGCCTGTTCCGCCCAGAAAGCGGCAGGGTCGGAAATGGAATGGGCGTAGCTGTGCTGATAGCTCATATCGAAGGGAACCCGGTACTTGTTGTTATTGAAGGGCGAACCCTGAGTATGGACCGCTACACCCGCGCCGCCAGGGGACTAAAGTCACAACCGACCTGCAAATTTGCAGACAACGCAAAAACGCCCCATAACGGTGCAAAGCCTCTAGAATAGGCCACCCTCAGCCACCGAGCAGCCCATGGACATCGATCAGGCCCGAACCTTCCTGGAAATCGTGCGTTGCGGCAGCCTGGTCGCCGCCGCCGAACGCCTGTTCGTGTCACAAACGGCCATAACCGCCAGGGTTCAGCGCCTGGAGCAGCAACTGGGCTGCCAGCTGTTCGTGCGCAGCCGCAACGGCGCCAGCCTGACCAGCGATGGCGAGGCATTCGTCAGTTATGCCAACCAGCTGGTACAAACCTGGGAAGCGGCGCGACGTGACCTGCCGCTACCTGAGGGCTGCCAGCAAGTGCTGCATGTGGGGGGAGAAGTGAGCCTGGGCAACCCGATGCTGCTCGACTGGGTCAGCGCCCTGCACCGTGAGCTGCCCAGCCATGCCATCCGCAGCGAGGTGAGCGACGGCGAGTCGCTGCTGCGCAAGGTCGAGATGGGTTTGCTGGACGCTGCGCTGGTGTACCAGCCGACCTACGGGCCGGGCCTGCAGGTGGAACAGTTGATGGAAGAGAAGCTGATCCGCGTGCGCCGGGTCGACCGGCCAGAGCCCTATGTGTACATCGACTGGGGCGAGGCCTTCCGCCGCCAGCACGATGCCGCCCTGCCCGACTGCGCCCGCCCGGCGCTCAGCTTCAACCTGGGCCCACTGGCCTTGCAGTTCATCCTCGATCAGGGCGGCAGCGGTTATTTTCGTACGCGGGTGGTGCAGGCTTACCTGGACAGTGGCGTGTTCGAGCGGGTACCGCAGGCACCGGAATTCACCTACCCGACCTTTCTGGTGTACCCACGCAAGCGCGACAGCGAGGCCCTGCAACAGGCCTTCGCCATCCTGCGCCGGCTGGTCGCCGCCGGCGCCAGCGACTGGTCACAACGCTGGGACCCGGTTATCTGAGGCCACGGCTTTGCTGAGCAGTTGCCGCTTGAGGCCGGCGATGAGGTCGGTCTGGGTGATTACCCCCACCAACTGGTCGCCATCGAGCACCGGCAGGCAGTGCAGACCTTGCTCGCACAGCAACGGCAGCAGGCACTCAAGCGGGTGCTGACTGCTGACACTGACCACCCGCCGGCTCATCACCTGCTCCATGCGTACCGCCTTGCGGCCGAACAGCCCCCGCCAGCTGAAGCGGCCATGCTGCATCGCCGGGCCCACCAGGTCGCTAAGGCTGACGATGCCCACCAGCCTGCCCTGTTGCAACACCGGCAGGGTTTTCAGGTGGTGGCTGGCCAGCATTTTCCAGGCCTGCTCGAGGGTAGTCTGGGGCGTGGCAAACTGAACATCGCGCGACATTACCGAGGCCGCGGTAATACCGCCAAGGCTGCGCTGCAGGGCGTGCTGCTCGGTGGCCAGGATGATGCGCTCCAGCTCGTCACGGGTAACGTCGACGAACTCACCCAACTCTTCGAGGGCCTGGTCCAGGTCCTCGCCACGGATGCCGACCCGTTCACTGGGCTGTCGGTCGTGGGTGTGGTGCGAGTCTTTGCGTACCGCGACGCCTTTCGGGTAGCGCACCCCGGTGAGGCGGTTGTAGAGCACCGCCACGCTCACCAGGATCAGTGCATTGAGCAGGATCGGCTCAAGCAGGTGATCACCCATGGCGGTCAGCCCTGTGTCGGCCAGCACTGCACTCACCGCCACCCCGCCACCCGGCGGGTGCAGGCAGCGCAGCAGGCACATGACCAGGATCGAGATACCCAGGGCCGCAGCGGCCACCCACAGTTCCGGGCCAAAGCCTTGGCGCAGGGCCAGGCCGACCGCGCCAGCCAGCGCGTAGCTACCCAGCACCGGCCAAGGTTGGGCCAATGGGCCGGAATGCACGGCGAATACCAGCACTGCCGAGGCAGCCAGCGGGCCCAGCAGGTGCAAGGCGATGTCGGGACCGTAGGCCATGCTGGTCAGCCAGCCCGCAAGGAACAAACCGAACACCGCACCGATACCGGCACGCAACCATTCTTTTGGAGGGGTATTCAGAGGCGCCGGCAACAGGCGCTGCAGACGGTTTTCGGAACGCGAGGCAGACATTTAGGTAATCGGGATCTTTGCTATTTCTGATTAAAAAGAAAGCCCAGCCGAGCTGGCCTGGGCCTCGTATTGCGCGTGCAATACCACAAGGGGCTCCGTCCGTGGAGAGATGGAAACCGCAGGGTTTCGTGAGGGGGATTTTGCCGGGTGGAGGGAAATTGGGCTAATTCAAAAAACTGCGGCTGTACTGCAGTTTTTTTGCAGTACTGATAGGGCCAAAGGGGCGCTGCGCGGCCTTGTGTCGCGATGGGCCGCACAGCGGCCCCTGCATTACCGGGCCTTGCGCGGCAGGTCAATGCTCACGCGCAATCCGCCCAGCGGGCTCTCTTCCAAGGCCAGTTGCCCGCCCCAGGCGTCGACGATATCGCGCACGATGCCCAAGCCCAGGCCATGCCCGTCCACCTGCTCGTCCAACCGCGAACCACGCTCCAGCACTTGCTGGCGCTGGCCCTCAGGGATGCCGGGACCGTCGTCATCGACCCACAGCTGATAACCCTCGGCACTAGGCGCAATACCCAGTCGCACCTCGCTGTCAGCCCACTTGCAGGCGTTATCCAGCAGGTTGCCCAGCAGCTCCAGGAAGTCTTCACGGTCCCATGGCAATAACAGCCCGGGCGGCACATCACTTGCCAACAGCAGGCCTTCTCCGTGAATCATGCCCAACGTGCCCAGCAACCCCGGTAGCTCGGCGTCACAATCGAACTGCGCGCCTGGCAACGCGTCACCCGCCAGCCGCGCACGGTTCAGCTCGCGCGCCAGCCGCTGCTGAATCTGCTCCAGCTGCTCGCGCATCTGCGCGCGGACTTCGGGCAAATCCTTCAGACGCTCGCTGGAGGCCAGGCTCAGCAGCACTGCCAACGGCGTCTTCAGCGCATGCCCCAGGTTGCCCAAGGCATTGCGCGAACGGCGCAGGCTATCTTCGGTATGGCTGAGCAGGTGGTTGACCTGCCCCACCAGTGGCGCCAATTCGCTGGGCACCTCCTCATCCAGCTGCGAGCGCTGGCCCTGCTGCAGTTGGGCGATTTGCTGGCGTGCCCGCTCCAGCGGCCGCAGCGAGCGGGTAACCGTGATGCGCTGCAGCACCAGGACCAGGATCAGGGCCACCAACCCCATGCCCAGGCCGATCTGCTGCAAGCGCCGGAAGCCTTCGCGCACCGGCGAATAGTCCTGCGCCACGCTGATCGAGATGTCCTGGCCCAGGCGCCGGTAGTCGGCGCGCAGGGCCAACAGTTGCTGGCCTTCCGGGCCGAGTTCATGACTGTCGGAGAGCCCGGGCGCCGAAGGTTTCGGCATGTCCAGATCCCACAGCGAACGGGACCTCCAGGTACCTTTGTCGAAATCGATGCGGAAGTAGTAACCGGAAAAGGGCCGCTGGTAGGCAGCCGAAATACGGCGCTCATCCAGCTGCAGGCCGGACGGGCCACGCACCAATGCCACCAGCAGGTTCTCGCTTTCCTTGCGCAGGCCGTTTTCCAGATAGCGCTGCAGGCCGGCTTCGAACAGCCACAAAGTCAGTTGCGCCAGCACCACGCCCACCACCACCAGCACCGCCACCAGGCCAAGGCTCAGGCGGGCCTGGATCGACTTCACTCAGCGCTCCCGGCATAGATATAGCCCTGCCCGCGACGGGTCTCGATCACGCTACGGCCCAGCTTGCGCCGCAAGTGATTGACGTGCACTTCCAACACGTTGGAGTCACGCTCGGTTTCACCATCGTAAAGGTGCTCGGCCAAGTGGCTCTTGGACAGGATCTGCTGCGGGTGCAGCATGAAGTAACGCAGCAGCCGGAACTCCGCAGCAGTCAGCTGCACATCCACGCCATCACGGCTCACGCACTGACGGCTTTCATCCAGGTGCAGCCCGGCCGCCTCCAGTTTCGGCTGGTTGGCCAGGCCCCGGGCACGCCGCAGCAACGCCTGGATACGCAATTGCAGCTCCTCCGGGTGAAACGGTTTGCTCAGGTAGTCATCGGCCCCGGCCTTCAACCCTTCGATGCGCTCGGCCCAGGAGCCACGGGCGGTGAGGATCAGCACCGGGGTGGCCAGGCCGGCAGCGCGCCACTGGGCCAGTACGTCCAGGCCCGGCAAGCCAGGCAGGCCAAGGTCGAGAATGATCAGGTCGTAGGGTTCGCTCTGGCCTTGGTAGACCGCGTCTCGGCCGTCGGCCAGCCAGTCCACGGCATAGCCCTGGCGCTGCAGGCCAGCAGTCAGTTCGTCAGCCAGCGGGACATTGTCCTCGACAAGCAACAGGCGCATTCAGTCGTCTTCCTCGTCTTTGAGCAGGGCACCGGTGCTGGCATCGAGCTTGATCTCGCGCACCACACCTTCAGCCGTCAGCAGCTCGACTTCATATTCGTAGCGATCGTCGTCTTCTTCCAGCTCGGCTTCCAGCAGGCGCGCCCCGGGGTAACGCCCCAAGGCGGTTTCCAGCAATTGCTCAAGCGGCAGGATGACGCCCTTCTGGCGAAGCTTCAGGGCTTCGTCCTGGTCAAGGTCGCGGGCAGCGGCCAGAGAGCATACGGCCAACAGCGCCAGCGCGAGGTAGCGCGCTGGCCGCGGTAAGTGAATCATCAGCTGTCCCGCTCGTCCTTCAGCACTTCACCGGTCTTGGCGTCCAGGTCGACGTCCCATTCGACGTTCTGGGTGTCACGCATCTCTACCTTGTAGATGTAGCGACCGTATTCGTTTTCCAGCTCCGAGTCGGTGACGGTGGCACCGGGGTGCTTGGCCACGGCGGCGGCTTTGAGCTCATCCAGCGACTTGATGGTCTTGGCGTTGACCAGCTTGACCACTTCGTCAGGCTGTACATCCTTGGCGAAAGCAGCATTGGCCCCCAGGGCGAGGGCGGTGGCGGCGAACAGGGCAGTCAAGGTTTTCATCGTTCTTCTCTCCTGAGAACTGTGTAAGTTGTCTACGCAATCAAGACTAACCACCGGTCCTTAATTGAACCTGAAAACAGCTGGCGGCATGATAGCGCAGTTACACCTTCAGACAGACTCGGTCTGCAGCTGGTGCAGCCAGTTGTGTAGGCTATGACGGCCCTTTCGCACCGACATGCCCGAGAGATCCGTCATGAGCGCCATCCACATCAAGTACCCTGCCCTCACCTTCAAGGCCGGCCAGCGTGCCCTGCAACACATCCGCGAGCGCGGCCTGCAAGCCGCCGATGTCGGGGTGCTGCCGGGTGCAGCCGGTGGGCCCAAGCCGCTGGGTATCCAGGGGCTGGACCTGGCACTGTTCGGCGAGTGGCTGCCTTCGGCACCCCGCCAGCGCGCCCTGATAGGCGCTTCGATCGGTGCCTGGCGCTTCGCCAGCGCCTGCCTCGAGGACCCCATCGCCGGTATCCGTCGGCTGGGCGAGCTGTACACCGAACTGGATTTTGCCAAGGGCGCCACCCCGGCCGAAATCAGCCACAGTTGCCAACGCATGCTCGACGACCTGCTGCAGGGCCGTGACGCCCAACTGCTGGCCAACCCGCACTATCACCTGAATATCCTGGTAGTGAAAAGCCACGGCCAGCTTGCCCACGACCATCGCGGCCGGCTGGGCCTGGGCCTGGGCTCGGTAGTTGCCAGCAACCTGCTTGGCCGTTCGCGGCTGGCGCGCCACTTCGAGCGCATCATCCTGCATGACGGGCGCGCCGCGCCGCCGCTCGACGCACTGACCGACTTCCCCTCACGCTACCTGCCGCTGGACCTGACCAACCTGCGCCACGCCCTGCTGGCCTCGGGTTCGATCCCCATGGTCATGCACGGCGTGAAAGACATCCCCGGTGCTGGCGCCGGCACCTACCGCGACGGCGGCCTGCTCGACTACCACCTCGACCTGCCCTACCGTGGCGACGATCTGGTGCTGTACCCGCACTTCACCGACAAGGTGGTACCGGGCTGGTTCGACAAAGCCTTGCCTTGGCGCAAGGGCGATGCCACCCGCCTGCAGAACGTGCTGCTGATGACCCCTTCGCCGCAATACCTGGCCGCCTTGCCCTACGGCAAGCTGCCCGACCGCAACGACTTCAAGCGCTTCCTGGGCGATGCACCAGGCCGCAAGCGCTATTGGTACAAGGCCATCGCTGAAAGCCAGCGCCTGGGCGACGAGCTGCTGGAGCTGGTCGCCACCGGGCGGCTGCATGAACGCCTGCAAGCCTTGTAACGGCCATGCTGGTAGACTGCGCGCATTATTGATTCACACAGAGTTATGACAGCGTGGAAATTTTCAAAGAATTCACATTCGAATCGGCCCATCGCCTGCCCCACGTCCCTGAAGGGCACAAATGCGGCCGCCTGCATGGCCACTCGTTCAAGGTCGGCCTGCACCTGACCGGCCCGCTCGACCCGCACACGGGCTGGATCCGCGACTTCGCCGAGGTCAAGGCGATCTTCAAGCCCATTTACGAGCAACTGGACCACAATTACCTGAACGACATCCCTGGCCTGGAAAACCCGACCAGCGAAGTGATCGCCAAGTGGATCTGGGACCAGGTCAAGCCGCTGATGCCAGAGCTGTCGAAGGTGCGCATCCACGAAACCTGCACCAGTGGTTGCGAATATACCGGCGACTGATTCGCCCTGCTCACTGGCCCTGCGCGCTGCCCATGGCATCGCGCAGGAAGCTGGGAGCGATGTAGCGCTGGTAATGCGCTTCTGAAAGCAGGAAGAACTCGCGATCGATGGCGTCGCGCAGTTGCGGCAGTTCCCAGCCACGGAACTCCGGCAGCAACACCATGCCGTAGGCCTCCAGGTCACGGATCATCCGCGCCCCGCGGGCTATCAGCTGGTAAGCCCAGCAATATTCCGACTGCTGATCGACAAAGCGGATGGAGCGCTGCTCCAGTTGCTGGCGCAACAGGCTTTTGTCGAACACTTCCAGCTTGGCCATCATCACCTGTACCAGCAACTGCTCAAGGCGCAGCCACACCGCACGCTTCTGCGCGTCGTCGTAGCCGTTCCAGTTGATCACTTCGTGGTGAAAACGCTTGCAGCCACGGCACACCGTGTCTCCGTACACCGTGGAGCACAGGCCGACGCAAGGGGTTTTGATGGACTTGTTGGACATGAAAAACAACAGCTTGGCGGTGGAACACCGGCCCATGTTAGCCCTTTGTCTAACCAGGGTCACTCGTTAAAGTCATGTTCACCGCCTTACCTTCGGGCTTTTTTTGCCGTAGAATCATCCGGCCTTTTCGAAGGCAACAATGTCCGTTGGAAGCTGTTTTCAAAGCGTCACGAGCACAGTTAATCCGGTAGAACGGCGTTGGCCCGGGCCATGCACCCCTCGCATGCCCGTGCCAGCCCTCATCAGCTCCCCGTTCTGCAGGCGTAAAACTTTGAAAGCAGCTTCTGTAAGGATTCTTTGCGACTCTGGCTGGGCGGCCCACAAAGCCGGCGCAGCGCATGGGTGCATTGAATGCTGGATAAGCGTCCCGGACCCCCTTTAGGGACCACTGATGAGGGAAATAACTGTGCTTGAAGCCTACCGCAAACACATCGAAGAGCGTGCCGCCCTGGGTATCGTGCCCCAGCCGCTGAACGCCGAACAAACTGCAGGCCTGGTCGAGCTGCTGAAAAACCCGCCGGCCGGCGAAGAAGCCTTCCTCGTAGACCTGATCACCAACCGCGTACCGCCAGGGGTCGACGAAGCTGCCTACGTCAAGGCCGCTTTCCTCTCTGCTGTTGCCAAGGGCGAAGCCAAGTCGCCACTGATCGACCGCAAGCACGCCACCGAACTGCTGGGCACCATGCAGGGCGGCTACAACATCGAAACGCTGGTCGCACTGCTGGATGACGCCGAACTGGGCGCCGTCGCGGCCGAACAGCTCAAGCACACCCTGCTGATGTTCGATGCCTTCCACGACGTGGCCGAAAAAGCCAAGGCCGGCAACGCTCACGCCAAGGCCGTGCTGGACTCCTGGGCTGCCGGCGAGTGGTTCACCGCCCGCCCGGCCATCGCCGAGAAGTACACCCTGACCGTGTTCAAGGTGCCTGGCGAAACCAACACCGACGACCTGTCGCCTGCTCCGGACGCCTGGTCGCGCCCTGACATCCCGCTGCACGCCCTGGCCATGCTGAAAATGGCCCGCGACGGCATCGAGCCGCAGCAGCCTGGTTCGGTCGGCCCGCTGGCACAGATCGAAGCCGTCAAGGCCAAGGGCTTCCCGGTTGCCTATGTAGGTGACGTGGTCGGTACCGGCTCCTCGCGTAAATCCGCTACCAACTCGGTACTGTGGTTCTTCGGCGACGACATTCCGTACGTGCCGAACAAGCGCGCCGGTGGCTTCTGCTTCGGCACCAAGATCGCCCCGATCTTCTACAACACCATGGAAGACGCCGGCGCCCTGCCGATCGAATTCGACTGCACCAACCTGGGCATGGGCGACGTCATCGACGTTTACCCTTACAAAGGTGAAGTACGCCGTCACGGCAGCGACGAACTGGTCACCAACTTCGAGCTGAAAACCGAAGTGCTGCTGGACGAAGTCCGCGCTGGCGGCCGTATCCCGCTGATCGTTGGCCGTGGCCTGACCGAAAAAGCCCGCGCCGAGCTGGGCCTGGGTGCTTCCGACCTGTTCAAGAAACCCGAGCAGCCTGCCGATTCCGGCAAGGGCTTCACTCTGGCGCAAAAAATGGTTGGCCGTGCCTGTGGCCTGCCAGAAGGCCAGGGCGTGCGCCCAGGTGCTTACTGCGAGCCGAAGATGACCACCGTCGGTTCCCAGGACACCACTGGCCCGATGACCCGCGACGAGCTGAAAGACCTGGCGTGCCTGGGCTTCTCCGCTGACCTGGTCATGCAGTCGTTCTGCCACACCGCGGCCTATCCGAAGCCGATCGACGTCACCACCCACCACACCCTGCCAGACTTCATCCGCACCCGTGGCGGCGTGTCGTTGCGCCCAGGCGACGGTATCATCCACAGCTGGCTGAACCGCATGCTGATGCCTGACACCGTCGGTACCGGCGGCGACTCGCACACCCGCTTCCCGATCGGCATCTCGTTCCCGGCCGGTTCCGGCCTGGTGGCCTTCGCCGCCGCCACCGGCGTCATGCCGCTGGACATGCCAGAGTCGATCCTGGTGCGCTTCAAGGGCAAACTGCAACCCGGCATCACCCTGCGTGACCTGGTGCATGCCATCCCTTACTACGCCATCCAGAAAGGCCTGCTGACCGTCGAGAAGAAAGGCAAGAAAAACGCCTTCTCCGGCCGCATCCTGGAAATCGAAGGCCTGGACGAACTCACCGTCGAGCAAGCCTTCGAGCTGTCCGACGCCTCGGCCGAGCGTTCCGCTGCCGGTTGCACCATCAAGCTGCCAGAGAAGGCCATTGCCGAGTACCTGACGTCCAACATCACCCTGCTGCGCTGGATGATCGGCGAAGGCTACGGCGATGCCCGCACCCTGGAACGCCGCGCCCAGGCCATGGAAGCCTGGCTGGCCAACCCTGAGCTGCTGTCGGCCGACGCCGATGCCGAGTACGCCGAAATCATCGAAATTGACCTGGCCGACGTCAAAGAGCCCGTGCTCTGCGCGCCGAACGACCCGGACGACGCCCGCCTGCTGTCTTCGGTACAGGGCGAGAAGATCGACGAAGTGTTCATCGGTTCGTGCATGACCAACATCGGCCACTTCCGCGCTGCCGGCAAGCTGCTGGAGAAGGTCAAGGGCGGTATCCCGACCCGCCTGTGGCTGGCTCCGCCAACCAAGATGGATGCTCACCAGCTGACCGAAGAAGGCTACTACGGCATCTACGGCAAGGCCGGTGCGCGCATGGAAATGCCAGGCTGCTCGCTGTGCATGGGTAACCAGGCGCGTGTGCAGACCGGTTCGACCGTGGTCTCCACTTCGACCCGTAACTTCCCGAACCGTCTGGGCGATGCTACCAACGTGTACCTGGCATCGGCCGAGCTGGCTGCTGTCGCTTCGATCATCGGCAAGCTGCCGACCGTCGAAGAGTACATGCAGTACGCGAAAGACATCGACAGCATGGCTGCCGATGTATACCGCTACCTGAGCTTCGACCAGATCGCCGAGTTCCGCGAAGCGGCAGCCAACGCCAAGATCCCGGTGGTTCAGGCCTAAGCTGAGTTACAGGTTGTAAAGAAAGCCCCGGCAGCGATGCCGGGGCTTTTTTGTTTCAGGCTGTACTGGCAACCTCAGATCACAAACAAATCCACAAACCTGTGCACCGCCATCCCCTCCAGCCGCTGCTGGTCCTTGCACACATTCACAATCTGCGCACACCGCTGACGGGCAAATCGCGTCCCCAGGTTTGCCCTGAACTTGGCCTCCAGCAGCGGTATGCCCTCCCCGCGCCGCCGCCGGTGCCCGATCGGGTACTCCACCACGACCTGCGCGGTACTGCTGCCATCCTTGAAAAACACCTGCAGCGCGTTGGCAATCGAGCGCTTGTCCGGCTCCAGATACTCGCGACTGAAGCGCGGGTCTTCGACCACCTCCATCTTCTCGCGCAGGCGGTCGATGCTCGGGTGGTTGGCATGGAAGGCATCCTCATAATGCTCGGCCATCAAATGACCAAAGATCAGCGGTATCGCCACCATGTACTGCAGGCAGTGGTCACGATCGGCAGCATTGGCCAGCGGGCCACTCTTGGAAATGATGCGGATCGCCGACTCCTGAGTGGTGATGACGATACGGTCGATTTCATGCAGGCGGTTGCGTACCAGTGGATGCAGGGTTACCGCCGCCTCGCAGGCGGTCTGGGCGTGGAATTCGGCAGGGAAACTGACCTTGAACAGCACGTTTTCCATCACGTAGCTGCCCAAGGCCTGCGACACACGCAGCGCCTGCTGCCCGGCAGGTTTGAGTGCCAGATCTTTGTTGGTATGGCTGAACAACACGTCGTAGAAGCCCCACTGCGGGGCCGTGAGCACGCTCGGCACGCCCATCTCCCCGCGCAGGGCGATATCGGCCAGGCGCACGCCCCGGCTGGAAGCATCACCAGCGGCCCAGGACTTGCGCGAACCTGCATTGGGCGCGTGGCGATAGGTACGCAGGGCCTGACCGTCGACAAAGGCGTGGGACAAGGCCGAGAGCATCTGCTCGCGATTGGCCCCCATCAGCCTGGCACACACGGCGGTTGAAGCCACCTTCACCAGAATCACATGATCGAGGCCGACGCGGTTGAATGAATTTTCCAGTGCCAGCACACCCTGGATCTCATGCGCCATGACCATGGCCTCAAGCACATCACGCATCAGCAGCGGTGCCTCACCTGCGGCTACATGTTTCTGGGACAGGTGATCAGCAACAGCCAGGATACCGCCAAGGTTATCCGAGGGATGAGCCCATTCAGCGGCCAGCCAGGTGTCGTTGTAGTCCAGCCAGCGCACCGTGCAGCCGATGTCCCAGGCAGCCTTGACCGGGTCCAGACGGTAGGCGGTGCCGGGGACGCGGGCACCATTGGGGACCAGCGTGCCTTCCACCTGAGGGCCGAGGAGCTTGGTGCATTCAGGGAAGCGCAGGGCCAGCAGGCCGCAGCCAAGGGTGTCCATCAGGCAATTGCGCGCGGTGTCCAGGGCCTCGAGGGACTCGACCCGGTAACCGAGGGCGTAGTCGGCCAGGGTTTGCAGCACCCGGTCGTAGTCCGGGCGGTCGTTGAGGTCTACGTTGGCGCTCATATCCAGCTCCCTTCAGAATTGCCGGGGCCGCTATGCGGCCCCAACGAACTAAAGCCGAGCGCCAGTGGTGCTTTAGAAGCTGTCGCCAGGCACGCGAACCCAGCCCTCCATCAGCACGCGAGCACTGCGGCTCATGATTGCCTTGGTTACTGTCCACTCCCCCCCCACCTGCCGCGCCTCGGCCCCGACCCGCAGGGTGCCCGAAGGGTGGCCAAAACGCACAGCGCTACGCTCGCCCCCACCAGCGGCGAGGTTGACCAGCGTGCCCGGAATGGCCGCCGCAGTGCCGATCGCCACCGCCGCCGTCCCCATCATGGCATGGTGCAGCTTGCCCATCGACAAGGCCCGCACCAGCAGGTCGATATCACTTGCCTGCACCGACTTGCCACTGGACGCAGTGTAGGTGCTCGGTGGCGCAACGAACGCCACTTTTGGTGTGTGCTGACGCCCGGCAGCCTGTTCAACGTTGTCGATCAGCCCCATGCGCACGGCGCCATGGGCGCGAATGGTCTCGAACCGCAGCAGCGCCTGAGGGTCGCCGTTGATGGCGTCCTGCAGTTCGGTACCGGTGTAGCCGAGATCGGCAGCGTTGATAAAAATGGTCGGGATACCAGCATTGATCAAGGTCGCCTTGAAGGTGCCGACACCCGGCACTTCCAGGTCATCAATCAGCTGGCCGGTAGGGAACATGGCGCCGCCGTCGCCGTCTTCATCGGCTGCCGGGTCAAGAAACGCCAGTTGCACCTCGGCGGCCGGGAAGGTCACGCCGTCGAGCTCGAAATCGCCGGTCTCCTGGACTTCACCTTCGGTGATCGGGACGTGGGCGATGATGGTCTTGCCGATATTCGCCTGCCAGATACGCACCGTGGCGATGCCGTTGCGCGGAATGCGCGCCGGGTCGACCAGGCCGCTGCTGATGGCGAACGAACCCACTGCGGCGGACAGGTTGCCGCAGTTGCCGCTCCAGTCGACGAAAGCCTTGTCGATGCTGACCTGGCCGAACAGGTAGTCGACATCGTGCTCAGGCTTGATGCTTTGCGACAGGATCACGGTCTTGCTGGTGCTCGACGTCGCGCCGCCCATGCCGTCGATCTGCTTGCCGTAAGGGTCAGGGCTGCCAATGACCCGCAGCAGCAGTGCGTCGCGCGCGGGGCCGGGGATTTGCGCCTGTTCGGGCAGGTCTTGCAGGCGGAAGAACACGCCCTTGCTGGTGCCGCCACGGATATAGGTAGCGGGGATTTTGATCTGGGGTACATGTGCCATTGTCTTGGGCATCCTGATAGTCCGGTGAAATACCCTGGGGCTGCTATGCAGCCCTTTCGCGACACAAGGCCGCTCCCACAGGTACTGCGCCGCCCGTTGTGGGAGCGGCCTTGTGTCGCGATGGGCCGCAATGCGGCCCCCGATTCATGTTCAGGCGGTCGCTTCGAGGAAGTCCTGGGCAAAGCGCTGCAGCACGCCGCCCGCTTCGTAGATCGACACCTCCTCTGCAGTGTCCAGGCGGCAGGTCACCGGCACTTCCAGGCGCTCGCCAGTGGCGCGGGTAACCACCAACGTCAGGGTCGCCCGTGGCGTACGCGCGCCAATCACGTCATAGGTCTCGCTGCCGTCCAGGCCCAGAGTCTTGCGGTCGGTGCCTGGCTTGAACTCCAGCGGCAATACACCCATGCCCACCAGGTTGGTGCGGTGTATGCGTTCGAAGCCCTCGGCGACAATGGCCTCGACACCCGCCAGGCGCACGCCCTTGGCCGCCCAGTCACGGGACGAACCCTGGCCGTAGTCGGCGCCGGCAACAATGATCAGCGGCTGTTTACGCTGCATGTAGGTCTCGATTGCCTCCCACATGCGGGTGACCTTGCCTTCCGGCTCGATACGCGCCAGCGAGCCCTGCTTCACGCTACCGTCTTCCTTGCGCACCATTTCATTGAACAGCTTGGGGTTGGCGAAGGTGGCACGCTGAGCGGTCAGGTGGTCGCCACGGTGAGTGGCGTAGGAGTTGAAGTCCTCTTCCGGCAAGCCCATCTTCGCCAGGTACTCACCGGCGGCGCTGTCGAGCATGATGGCGTTGGACGGCGACAGGTGGTCGGTGGTGATGTTGTCCGGCAGTACCGCCAGCGGGCGCATGCCGCGCAGGGTACGCTCACCCGCCAATGCGCCTTCCCAGTACGGGGGGCGACGGATGTAGGTGCTCATCGGGCGCCAGTCATACAGCGGCGCCACCTTCGGCCCACGGTCTTCCTCGATGGCGAACATCGGGATATACACCTTGCGGAACTGTTCTGGCTTCACCGCAGCACGCACCACGGCATCAATCTCTTCATCACTCGGCCAGATGTCCTTGAGGCGGATTTCCTTGCCATCGACCACGCCCAGCACATCCTTTTCGATGTCGAAGCGGATGGTACCGGCAATGGCATAGGCCACCACCAGCGGCGGCGAGGCCAGGAAGGCCTGCTTGGCATACGGGTGGATACGCCCGTCGAAGTTGCGGTTGCCCGACAGCACGGCGGTGGCGTACAGGTCTCGGTCGATGATTTCTTGCTGGATCGCCGGGTCCAGGGCACCGGACATCCCGTTGCAGGTGGTGCAGGCGAAGGCGACGATGCCGAAACCGAGTTGCTCCAGCTCCTTCTCCAGCCCCGCTTCTTCCAGGTACAGCTGCACAGCCTTGGAACCTGGCGCCAGCGACGACTTGACCCACGGTTTGCGGGCCAGCCCCAGCCTGTTGGCATTGCGTGCAATCAGGCCAGCGGCGATCACGTTACGCGGGTTGCTGGTGTTGGTGCAGCTGGTGATCGCGGCAATGATTACCGCGCCGTCCGGCATCTGCCCAGGCACCTCTTCCCAGCTACCGGCAATGCCTTTGGCTGCCAGGTCGCTGGTAGCCACGCGAGCGTGCGGGTTGGACGGGCCGGCCATATTGCGCACCACGCTCGCCAGGTCGAAGCGCAGGGTGCGCTCGTAGACGGCGCCGCCCAGGCTGTCAGCCCACAGGCCGGTGGCCTTGGCATAGGTTTCCACCAGCTTGACCTGCTGCTCTTCACGGCCGGTCAGGCGCAGGTAGTCGATGGTCTGCTGGTCGATGGCGAACATCGCTGCGGTGGCGCCGTATTCCGGCGCCATGTTGGAAATGGTGGCGCGGTCGCCCAGGGTCAGGGCCCGGGCACCTTCACCGTGAAACTCCAGATAGGCGCCAACTACCTTCTGTTTGCGCAGGAATTCGGTCAAGGCCAGCACCAGGTCGGTGGCGGTGATGTTCGGTGCCAGCTTGCCGGTCAGCTCGACGCCGACGATTTCCGGCAGGCGCATCCAGGAGGCGCGGCCGAGCATCACGTTCTCTGCTTCCAGGCCGCCCACGCCGATGGCGATCACGCCCAAGGCATCAACATGCGGGGTGTGGCTATCGGTGCCGACGCAGGTGTCCGGGTAGGCCACGCCGCGGTCGTTGTGGATGACAGGCGACATCTTCTCCAGGTTGATCTGGTGCATGATGCCGTTGCCCGGCTGGATCACGTCGACATTCTTGAACGCCTTCTTGGTCCAGTTGATGAAGTGAAAGCGGTCTTCGTTGCGGCGGTCTTCAATGGCGCGGTTCTTCTCGAAGGCCTGCGGGTCGAAGCCACCGCACTCCACTGCCAGCGAGTGGTCGACGATCAGTTGCACCGGTACCACCGGGTTGACGGCAGCTGGGTCGCCACCCTTGTCGGCAATGGCATCGCGCAGGCCGGCGAGGTCGACCAGCGCGGTCTGGCCGAGGATGTCGTGGCACACCACGCGGGCCGGGAACCATGGGAAGTCGAGGTCGCGCTGGCGCTCGATCAGCTGGCCCAGCGAGGCGTCGAGGGTTGCCGGGTCGCAGCGGCGCACCAGGTTCTCGGCGAGCACGCGGGACGTGTAAGGCAGGCCGTCGTAGGCGCCGGGCTTGATCGCCTCGACCGCCGCACGGGCATCGAAGTAGTCCAGGTCGGTGCCTGGCAGGTGCTTGCGAAATGCTGTGTTCATATCGTTATCAGGCTCGGTCACGGTACGGTCGTGGATAGCTTTCTAATTGCTGTCCTGTGTTGGCTGGTCCGGCTTCATCGCCGGCAAGCCAGCTGCTACAGGTGCAGCGCAAGCCTCAAGGGCGGTGCAACACCTGTAGGCGCTGGCTTGCCGGCGATGAGGCCGGACCAGGCCACCCCACAGGTTCGGTCTGTCAGCGCTGCTCGATGGGCACGAACTGACGCTGCTCGACGCCGACATACTCGGCGCTCGGGCGGATGATGCGGTTGTTGGCGCGCTGCTCGAAGACGTGCGCCGCCCAGCCGGTCAGGCGCGAACAGACGAAGATCGGGGTGAACAGCTTGGTCGGAATGCCCATGAAGTGATACGCCGACGCATGGTAGAAGTCAGCGTTGGGGAACAGGCGCTTCTGCTCCCACATGGTCTTGTCGATGGCTTCGGAAACCGGGTACAGCACGGTGTCGCCCACTTCGTCAGCCAACTGCTTCGACCAGCCCTTGATCACCTCGTTGCGCGGGTCGGACTCTTTGTAGATGGCGTGGCCAAAGCCCATGATCTTGTCCTTGCGCTCCAGCATGCGCAGCAGCTCGGCAGTGGCTTCCTGCGGGCTCTGGAAACGCTCGATCAACTCCATCGCTGCCTCGTTGGCCCCCCCGTGCAGCGGGCCGCGCAGCGAACCGATGGCGGCCGTGACGCAGGAGTACAGGTCGGACAAGGTCGACGCGCAGACGCGGGCGGTGAAGGTCGAGGCGTTGAACTCGTGCTCGGCGTAGAGGATCAGCGACACATTCATGACCTTGACGTGCAGCTCGCTCGGCTTCTTGCCGTGCAGCAGATGCAGGAAGTGGCCGCCGAGCGTGTCTTCGTCACTGGTGCAGTCGATGCGTACGCCATGGTGGGTAAAGCGGTACCAGTAGCACATCACTGCCGGGAACAGCGCCAGCAAGCGGTCGGTCTTGTCACGCTGGGCTTCAAAGGTCAGCTCTGGCTCCAGGGTGCCCAACACCGAGCAACCGGTGCGCATCACGTCCATCGGGTGAGCGTCACGCGGGATACGTTCCAGTACTTCTTTCAAGGCTTGCGGCAGGTCACGCAGGCCCTTGAGCTTGCGCTTGTAGTCATCCAGCTCGGCCTGGGAGGGTAGTTCGCCGTACAGCAGCAGGTAAGCGACTTCTTCGAATTCGGCACCTGCTGCCAGGTCACGTACGTCGTAACCGCGATAGGTCAGCCCGGCACCGGCCTGGCCCACGGTCGACAGTGCGGTCTGGCCGGCCACCTGACCGCGCAGACCTGCGCCACTGAGTACTTTCGCTTCGGCCATGGTGTTTCTCCTTTCTTGAACTTGTTATGGATTTGCTCTGGCTAATTCGGGGTGTTGCTCAGCCCTTTTTCTGGGCAAACAGCGCGTCGAGGCTCTGCTCGAAGGCGTGATAACCAATGGCATCGTAGAGCTCCATGCGGGTCTGCATGGTGTCAATCACATTTTTCTGGGTGCCGTCGCGGCGCAGCGCGGTGTATACGTTCTCGGCCGCCTTGTTCATGGCTCGGAACGCCGACAGCGGGTACAGCACCAGAGACACGTCGACCGAGGCCAGCTCTTCGGTGGTATACAGCGGCGTGGCGCCGAATTCGGTGATATTGGCCAGAATCGGTGCCTTCACCCGATCAGCGAACGTCTTGTACATCTGCAACTCGGTGATGGCCTCCGGGAAGATCATGTCGGCGCCAGCCTCGATGCACGCCTCGGCGCGATCAAGGGCTGCGTTCAGGCCTTCGACGGCCAGGGCATCGGTACGCGCCATGATCACGAAGCTGTCGTCGCTGCGGGCATCGACGGCCGCCTTGATGCGGTCGACCATTTCCTGCTGGCTGACGATTTCCTTGTTCGGGCGGTGGCCACAGCGTTTGGCGCCAACCTGGTCCTCGATATGGATGGCGGCAGCGCCGAACTTGCTCATCGAGCGCACGGTGCGGGCGACGTTGAAGGCTGACGCACCGAAGCCGGTGTCGACATCCACCAGCAACGGCACGTCGCACACGTCGGTAATCCGGCGCACATCGGTGAGCACGTCGTCCAGGCCGGTGATGCCCAGGTCCGGCAGGCCCAGCGAGCCTGCGGCCACACCGCCACCGGACAGGTAGATGGCCTTGAAGCCGGCGCGCTTGGCCAGCAGCGCATGGTTGGCGTTGATGGCGCCAACCACCTGCAGTGGATGCTCGGCGGCAACGGCATCGCGAAAACGCTGACCGGGGGTGCTCTTCACAGTCATTTCTCACCTCGTGGGCTGTTGTTGTGGGCGTCCAGATAGTGACGCTCGATGTTGCGCTTGGACGCGCCGATGTGGCGGCGCATCAGGAGTTCGGCCAGCTCGCCGTCACGGTCGGCGATGGCATCGAGTATGCGGTGGTGTTCGGCAAACGCCTGGCGTGGCCGATTGGGCGTGGCAGAGAACTGGATGCGATACATGCGCACCAATTGGTACAGTTCGCCGCACAGCATCTTGACCAAGGTCTGGTTGCCGCTGCCCTGGATGATCCGGTAATGGAAGTCGTAGTCGCCTTCCTGCTGGTAGTAACCCAGGCCGGCCTGAAACGCAGCATCGCGCTCATGGGTATCGAGCACCCGGCGCAGTTCGTCGATGTCGCCTTGGCTCATGCGCTCGGCAGCCAGGCGGCAGGCCATGCCTTCCAGCGACTCGCGAATTTCGTAGAGCTCGATCAGCTCGGCGTGGTTCAACGACACCACGCGCGCCCCAACATGCGGCACGCGCACTAACAGGCGCTGGCCCTCCAGGCGGTGGATGGCCTCGCGCAGCGGCCCGCGGCTGATGCCGTAGGTGCGCGCCAGCTCCGGCTCGGAAATCTTGCTGCCGGGGGCGATTTCGCCCTTGACGATGGCCGCCTGAATGCGCCTGAAGACGTTTTCAGACAAGGTTTCCGTTTCGTCTGTCAGCACCGGGCTGGGGGTGGAAAGGTCCTGCATATTGTCGACACCTTGAAAATCTATTCGCCAGAAATTAGCGAACTAAAGCGACCCAGTCAAAGAAAAAATGAATATTGTCGACAATCGTCTAAGAACGAACTAACCCCGCCCAGGTGATGTCAGATCGCGCACCGCTGGCGTCAAGACGTCGGCGTGATAGAATGCCGCGCCTCCGTTGGGGTATGGATAGCCTGTCTGTCATACATTCATGCTTGTTGACAGATACAAGAGGAAGGTTGCGCAGTCGTTGCCAGTCGCCTTGACCAGAACCTTGCCTAGAACCTTGCACTGCACCGCGCCAGGATTATGAGACTTACACCCGTTTTATTGCTGCTATGCCTCACCCTGCTGCCGGCCCTTGGCCAAGCTGCGGGCAAGACCGTCTATGGCCTGAACGAATATGCACGGCTGGGCGACCTGGACCTGGAAGTGGCTGCCAAGCTCGACACCGGTGCCAAGACCGCCTCGCTCAGCGCCCGTGACATCAAGCGCTTCAAGCGCAACGGCGAAAGCTGGGTGCGCTTCTACCTGGCCATCGATGCTGCCCATTCGCACCCGATCGAGCGTCCGCTGGCACGCGTGAGCAAGATCAAGCGCCGGGCCGGCGACTATGATGCCGAATCGGGCAAGGCCTACACGGCACGCCCGGTCATCGAACTTGAAATCTGCATGGGCCAGGCCATGCGCACCATCGAAGTCAACCTCACCGACCGCAGCGCCTTCCAGTTCCCGCTGCTGATCGGCTCCGAGGCGCTCAAGCACTTCGACGCGCTGGTCGACCCAAGCCTTAAATATGCGGCCGGCAAACCTGCCTGTGCCACCGACGCTCCCAAAGCAGAGTAATCCCGATGCGCTCTCTTACCCTCCATCTGAAAGTCCTGATCACCGTACTGGTGCTACTGGGCGTGGCGGTCACGGCCTATCAGATCTTCTTCCTCGGCATTCCGGTGACCGAAGACGAAACCGACGACCTGTGGAACATCGACGCCAAGGTCGAGTTTGTGGCCAGCACCAAGGACCCGGTCAAGGTGCAGATGTTCGTGCCACCACTGAACCGCGACTACGTGAGCCTCAACGAGAGCTTCATCTCCAACAATTACGGGGTGAGCGTCAACCGCGCCGACGGCAACCGCAAGGTCACCTGGTCGGCCCGTCGCGCCAGCGGCAACCAGACCCTCTACTACCGCCTGGTGCTTACCAAGCGCTACAGCAACGAAAAGACCACGGTCAAAGGCCCGACCTTCCGGGACAGCCTGGCTATCGAAGGCCCCGAGAAGATCGCCGCCGAAGCCCTGATGGCGCCGATTCGCCAGCACTCCGCCGACGTCGAGACCTTCGTCAGCGAGACCATCAAGCGTGTCAACAACCTCAACGACGACAACGTCAAGCTGCTGCTGGCCGGCGACACCTCACCGATGAAGAAAGCTCAGGTCATCGACCTGCTGTTGTCGATTGCCCACGTGCCGATGGAAAAGGTGCACACCATCCGCCTGGTGGCTGACACCCCGCAAACCCCGGAGCTATGGCTGCGCAGCTTCAACGGTAACGACTGGCTGTACTTCAACCCCGACACCGGTGAACAAGGCCTGCCCAACGATCGCCTGCTGTGGTGGACCGGTGACGACAACCTGATCACCGTCGATGGCGGCAAGAAGGCCAACGTTACCTTCAGCATGAACAACAGCGAGATGAACGCCATCCGCCTGGCCAAGCTGACCGACGAGAACACCGACGCCGACTTCCTCGAGTATTCGCTGTACGGCCTGCCGTTGCAGACCCAGCAAACCTTCATGATCATGGTAATGATCCCGATCGGCGTGCTGGTGATTCTGGTCCTGCGCAACCTGGTCGGCCTGCAGACCCTGGGTACCTTCACCCCGGTGCTGATCGCCCTGGCGTTCCGCGAAACGCAGCTAGGCTTCGGCATCGTGCTGTTCACGGTGATTACCGCCCTTGGCCTGTCGCTACGCTCGTACCTTGAACACCTCAAGCTGCAAATGCTGCCACGCCTGTCGGTGGTGCTGACCTTCGTCGTGGTGCTGATCGCAGCCATCAGCCTGTTCAGCCACAAGCTCGGCCTTGAGCGCGGGCTGTCGGTGGCGCTGTTCCCGATGGTGATCCTGACCATGACCATCGAGCGCCTGTCGATCACCTGGGAAGAGCGTGGCGGTGGCCATGCCATGAAAGTGGCCATTGGCACCCTGTTTGCCGCCTCGGTGGCGCACCTGCTGATGATGGTGCCCGAGCTGGTGTACTTCGTGTTCACGTTCCCGGCCGTGCTGCTGATCCTGGTGGGCTTCATGCTGGCGATGGGCCGCTATCGTGGCTACCGCCTGACCGAACTTCTCCGCTTCAAGGCATTCCTGAAGAAGGCTGACGCCTGATGTTTGGCCTGATCAAGACGTGGAAAGCCCTGGAGGCCCGGGGCATCATGGGTATCAACCGGCGCAACGCGGACTACGTGTTGAAGTACAACAAGCGCAGCCTGTACCCGATCGTCGACGACAAGATCATCACCAAGGAGCGCGCCCTGGCGGCCGGCATCCATGTGCCGGAAATGTACGGCATCATCGAAACCGAGAAAGAAATCGAGAAGCTCGACCAGATCATTGGCGGGCGCAGTGATTTCGTCATCAAGCCGGCGCAAGGCGCCGGCGGTGATGGCATCCTGGTGATCGCCGACCGCTTCGAGGACCGCTACCGCACGGTATCGGGCAAGATCATCAGCCATGAGGAAATCGAGCACCAGATTTCGAGCATCCTCACTGGCCTGTACTCGCTGGGCGGGCACCGCGACCGGGCGCTGATCGAGTACCGGGTTACCCCCGACCAGATCTTCAAAAGCATCAGTTACGAAGGTGTGCCGGACATTCGCATCATTGTACTGATGGGTTATCCGGTAATGGCCATGCTGCGCCTGCCGACCCGCCAGTCCGGCGGCAAGGCCAACCTGCACCAGGGCGCCATCGGCGTAGGCGTTGACCTGGCCACCGGCGTAACCCTGCGCGGTACCTGGCTGAACAACATCATCAGCAAGCACCCGGATACCACCAACGCAGTGGACGGCGTGCAGTTGCCGAACTGGGACGGTTTCATGAAACTGGCCGCCGGCTGCTATGAACTGTGCGGGCTGGGTTACATCGGTGTGGACATGGTACTGGACCAGGAGAAGGGCCCACTGATTCTTGAGCTCAACGCCCGTCCGGGCCTGAACATCCAGATTGCCAACGACTGCGGCCTGACCCAGCGCACACATGCCATCGAGGCGCACATCGAAGCACTGGCCAAGGACGGCATCACCGAAGATGCCGAACAGCGGGTTCGGGTAGCTCAGGGTTTGTTCGGGCACGTGCCTAACCGCTGAAGTGCCGGGGCTGCCTGGCAGCCCTTTCGCAGCACAAGGCTGCTCCTACAGTTACTGCGCAGGTTTCCAGGGCTGCGTTTCACCTGTAGGAGCAGCCTTGTGCTGCGAATGGGCCAAACCCTCTGTTGAATGTCGCGCCCAGTGCTAGGCGCTTTTCCTGCACAGGTCTACAATCGCCCTCCTCGCTTTTACATCGCCGTCCACACTGATGCCGACCTGTACGCTTTACCCCCTGCCCTACCAGCCCGACCCTGCCGCGTATTTCGCCCGCCTGCGCCAGGCCCCTGGGGCGATTCTGCTCGACAGCGCCCGCCCCGGCGCCGAACGCGGCCGCTTCGACCTGCTCAGCGCGTGGCCGCTGCAGCAGCTTCAAGCGCACCCCGGTGAACAAGGCCGCGCCTTCCTCCAACGCTTGCGCGCCGGCCTGGCGCAACTGGGCCATGCGCAACTGCCCGAAGGCAGCGCGCTACCCTTCGCCGGGGGCCTGATCGGCTACCTGAGCTACGATTTCGGCCGCCGTCTGGAACACCTGCCCAGCCTGGCTGTGGACGACCTTGGCCTGCCCGACGCACAACTGGGTCTGTATGCCTGGGCACTGGTCAGTGACCATATGCATGGCACCAGTCAACTGGTGTTCCACCCAAGCCTGGCAGACAGCGAACGTGAACGCCTGATCACGCTTTTCGAAAGCGCCAGCAGCACCGCAATTGGCGACTTCCAGCTGCTCACGCCGATGGCCGGCGACCTGCAGCCTGAACAGTACCGTGCCGCCTTCGACCAGGTACAACGCTACATCCAGGCCGGCGATTGCTACCAGATCAACCTTACCCAACGCTTCCGCGCACCCTGCCAAGGTGACCCCTGGAGGGCCTATCAGGCCCTGCGGCAAGCCTGCCCGACGCCGTTTTCCGGCTACCAGCAACTGGCCGACGGCAGCGCGTTGCTGAGCTTTTCGCCTGAGCGCTTCATCCGTGTCAGCCAAGGCCAGGTTGAGACCCGACCAATCAAGGGCACGCGCCCACGCGCCCACGACCCGGTTGAAGACAAGCGCAATGCCGAAGAGCTGCTGCACAGCCCCAAAGACCGCTCGGAAAACCTGATGATCGTCGACCTGCTGCGCAACGACCTCGGGCGTAGCTGCAAGATCGGTTCGGTGAAGGTACCGGAGCTGTTCAGCCTGGAGAGCTACCCTAACGTCCACCACCTGGTCAGCAGCATCACCGGCCAGTTGGCCAGCGACAAGGATGCCCTGGACCTGATCGGCGACAGCTTCCCCGGCGGCTCGATCACCGGGGCGCCGAAGATTCGCGCCATGCAGATCATCGACGAGCTGGAGCCGGCGCGCCGGGCGCTGTACTGCGGCTCGCTGCTGTATGTGGACGTGCGCGGCGAGATGGACAGCTCGATTGCCATTCGCAGCCTGCTGGTCAAAGACGGCCAGGTCAGTTGCTGGGGCGGCGGTGCCGTGGTGGCCGACTCCGAGTGGCAGGCCGAATATGAAGAGTCGATCGCCAAGGTGCGGGTGCTGATGCAGACCTTGCAGGGCCTGTGAGTCCGTCTAGCCCGCGTTTTTTTGTTACCATCACCTCACTACGAGCGCACAGCGCCACAGCCAAGATGGAAACCGCCTGATGAGCCAACCCTTCGACGTCGCCGCCCTGGCCGCGACCTACGCCAACAAGTCCCCACAGGATATTCTGAAGCTCGCCTTCGAGCATTTTGGTGATGACCTGTGGATTTCCTTCAGCGGCGCCGAGGACGTGGTGCTGGTCGACATGGCCTGGAAGCTGAACAAGCAGGTCAAGGTGTTCAGCCTCGACACCGGCCGCCTGCACCCGGAGACCTACCGGTTCATCGACCAGGTGCGCGAGCAGTACAACCTGCCGATTGAACTGCTCAGCCCCGACCGTGCCAAACTCGACCCGTTCGTCAAGGAAAAGGGCCTGTTCAGCTTCTACAAGGACGGCCACGGCGAGTGCTGCGGTATTCGCAAGATCGAGCCGCTGCGCCGCAAGTTGGCCACCGTGAGCGCCTGGGCTACCGGCCAGCGCCGCGACCAGAGCCCAGGCACCCGCAGCCAGGTGGCGGCACTGGAAATCGACAGCGCTTTCTCCACGCCCGAGCGCACCCTCTACAAATTCAACCCGCTGGCGCAGATGAGCAGTGAAGAAGTGTGGGGTTATATCCGCATGCTTGAGCTGCCATACAACAGCCTGCATGAGCGCGGCTTCATCAGCATCGGCTGCGAGCCATGCACCCGCCCGGTACTGCCAAACCAGCATGAGCGCGAAGGGCGTTGGTGGTGGGAAGAGTCAACGCAGAAGGAATGCGGGTTGCACGCAGGCAACCTGATCAGCAAGGCTTGAGATAGCCGGGGCTGCTTTGCAGCCCCCTGCAATCGTGGATCAGTGCACCGGCAGCTCAACACCGGCAAACAGCTCTTCGAGCTCTTGCTTGTTATGGCACTGAATGGCTTTGGCCATCACTTCGCGAGTCAGGTGCGGGGCAAACTTCTCGATGAAGTCGCACATGAAGCCACGCAGGAAGGTGCCACGGCGGAAGCCGATCTTGGTGATGCTGGCCTCGAACAGCTCGCTGGCATCCAGGGCCACCAGGTCATTGTCGAGTTTGGCGTCCACGGCCATACCCGCGACGATACCCACGCCCAGCCCAAGCCGCACATAGGTCTTGATCACGTCGGCGTCTGCCGCGGTAAACACCACTTTTGGCGTGAGGCCACGGTGGTTGAAGGCTTCGTCCAGCTTCGAGCGCCCGGTGAAACCAAACACGTAGGTCACGATCGGGTATTCGGCAACTGCTTCGAGGGTGAGTTTCGGCAGCTTGGCCAGCGGATGCCCCTGGGGCACCACAACACAGCGGTTCCACTTGTAGCACGGCATCATGATCAGGTCGCCAAACAGCTCCAGCGCCTCGGTGGCGATGGCGAAGTCGACCGTACCGTCCGCAGCCATCTCGGCAATCTGCATGGGCGAACCCTGGTGCATGTGCAGCGACACTTCCGGGTATTGCTTGATGAAACTGCTGATCACCGGCGGCAAGGCATAGCGCGCCTGGGTGTGGGTGGTGGCGATGGACAGCGTCCCCTTCTTCTCGTTAGAGAATTCCTGGGCGATCTGCTTGATGCTCTCGACCTTGCGCAGGATTTCGCCGGCGGTATTGATGATGCGCTCACCGGCCGGCGTGACACGGGTCAGGTGCTTGCCGCTGCGAGCAAAGACTTCAACACCCAGTTCGTCTTCGAGCAGGCGGATCTGCTTGCTGATACCAGGCTGGGAGGTATACAGGCTCTGCGCCGTCGCGGAGACGTTGAGGTCATGGTGCGCCACTTCCCAGATGTAGCGCAGTTGTTGAAGCTTCATAGGTTCCCCTCGGTTCAGCGATGAGTCCGCGGCAGCAGGCAGCGACGATATATAACTATATTAGTGGTTCTGGAAATAAATCTAGAACTATTTTGTTACATGCCCCCGCAAACAGCCTACGGCCATCTTCACACTTTCCTACGCCCCAGATGCTGCGCCAACGGCACCATGTACACCGGCACCGGCGACAGCTGCAGCAGCCGCACCGCCGTACGCCCCAAGGGCACATCCACACCGGCACCGGCGCTGTGGCTGCCGAAAATCAACAGGTCAACGCTCAACCGCTGCGCCTGGTCAAGGATCACCTGCGCGGGGTCACCTTGGCGTACCCGCACCGCTTTGATCACTGCCAGGTCGGCCTCCTCGCCCAGCTCATCGCGGAAGCTCTCCAGCACGCGCTGCTCAATGTTGGCCATCACCGTGCTCACCCCCTGGCTGTGCAACTGGTCAAGCGTCTGCTCATCGAGATAGCTTTGCAGCAGGGATTCGGCGAATTGCCCCATTGGCTCCACCGCATGGATCACATACAGCTCGGCATTGAACGTGCGCGCCAAGGCCAGCGCGTGCTGCATCACAAAAGGGGCGTAGACACCGAGGTCGGTGGCGTACAGCATGGAGCGGATCATTCGACCTCCTCGACTGCCGCAGCGGCAGAGCAAGCTTCAGCTTAGCAGCGCACCGGACACACGCTTTGCCGTCCGGCGCGCTACCGGCACGGGCTGGAGGCCCCGCAAAATCGCGCCATCGGGGTCAAAGCCAGCTCAGCGGGGTCGATCGCTGTCGTCGAGAAAACTCAGTGCCTGGTACAACGTTTCGGTGCGTGGCAAGCTGCAGCCTGCCGCACGTGCACGCGCCAGCGGTTCAGCATAGATAGCCTGCAGTTCCAACGGGCGCATGAGGGCATAGTCGTGATACATGCTTGGCCAGTAGTCGGGCATGCGCTCAGTCATCTGGAACAGGTGCTCGGCATAGCCCTCGGGCAATACGTGCCCGCAGGCGCCAGCGCCTTGCACCACCTCAGCCATCAAGGCCTGTATCAGGGCACGGCTGTGGCTGCTTGCCATCAGCCCGGTGGTGCCTTCACCCAGCAGCACCGACAGGCCGTTATAAGGCACGTTCCATACAAGCTTCTGCCAGCGCGCCAAGTCCAGGTTCGGCATGGCCTGCGAATCGATGCCCGCCGCCTGGAACAACCCGGCACCTTCCCTGACAACTGCGGCACCACCCTCACGGGCCGGCCCACTGTGATAGCCCAGGTTGACCGCCCCCAGGGCCTGGTGACGAATTACACCCGGCGCGTGGCGGTTGACGCAGATGAAGCACAGGCCGCCGAGCAGGTGCATGTCGCCACGTAATGCCGGACGCAGCTGCTCTTCCACACCCAGGCCGTTTTGCAGCAGTAAAACCTTGGCGCCCGGCGCAGCAGCCTGCACGATCACAGGCGCCAGCTGGTCATTGCTGGTGGCCTTGGCACCGACCAGTAACCAGTCGCAAGCCGGCATATCTGCGGCATTGGCATAGGCCTGCACCTTCATCAGCAGCTTGCCGTGCACCGCACTGTCCAGCGCCAACCCCTGTTCGCGTACAACCTGATACTCGCTGCGCAGCAGAAAATGCACGTCGAAACCCGCGCGAGCCAGCATCACACCATAGAAGCCACCGATAGCCCCACTGCCAATGATGCCAATGCGTGGTGTGTGCGGATGCATGCGGACCTCCCGGGAAATATCAGCCTTCTTTTTACACCGCTTGCGCACTGTCAGGTAGCCCATCGACACCAGCGCGCTAAAGGAGCAGGTAAAACAGCACGCTGACGGGACTTGCGCCCATTGTCGCGCCACCCGTAACGCGCTAAGGTTCGGCTCCCCGCTGCGATTATTCTTGCTGCTGGGCCGCACGGGGATAGTTGGCGGCCGGCACCCGTGACCTGACGAGTAACACGATGGCTGATTTACCGATCGATGACTTGAACGTTGCCTCCAACGAGACCCTGATCACCCCCGATCAGCTCAAGAAGGAAATCCCCCTCAGCGCCAAGGCCCTGCAGACCGTGACTGCCGGCCGTGAAGTGGTGCGCAATATTCTCGACGGCAAGGACCATCGCCTGTTCGTCGTGGTCGGCCCTTGCTCCATCCACGACATCAAGGCCGCCCACGAATACGCCGAGCGCCTGAAGGTACTGGCCGAAGAAGTGTCCGATACGCTGTACCTGGTCATGCGTGTGTACTTCGAAAAGCCGCGCACCACCGTCGGCTGGAAAGGCCTGATCAACGACCCGTACCTGGATGACTCGTTCAAGATCCAGGATGGCCTGCACATCGGCCGTCAGTTGCTGCTGGATCTGGCCGAAATGGGCCTGCCGACCGCTACCGAAGCACTGGACCCGATTTCCCCGCAATACCTGCAAGACCTGATCAGCTGGTCGGCCATCGGCGCCCGCACCACCGAATCGCAGACCCACCGCGAAATGGCCTCAGGCCTGTCCTCGGCGGTCGGCTTCAAGAACGGCACTGATGGCGGCCTGACCGTTGCCATCAATGCCCTGCAGTCGGTGTCCAAGCCACACCGCTTCCTCGGCATCAACCAGGAAGGCGGCGTGTCGATCGTCACCACCAAGGGTAATCCGTATGGCCACGTGGTACTGCGCGGCGGTAACGGCAAGCCTAACTACGACTCGGTCAGCGTCGCCCTGTGCGAGCAGGACCTGGCCAAGGCCAAGATCAAGGCCAACATCATGGTCGATTGCAGCCACGCCAACTCCAACAAGGACCCGGCCCTGCAACCACTGGTAATGGAGAACGTTGCCAACCAGATTCTGGAAGGCAACCAGTCGATCATCGGCCTGATGGTCGAAAGCCACCTGAACTGGGGCTGCCAGTCGATTCCGAAAGATTTGAACGAATTGCAGTACGGCGTCTCGATTACCGACTCGTGCATCGACTGGTCGGCGACCGAGAAGACCCTGCGCAGCATGCACGCCAAGCTCAAGGATGTGCTGCCGCAGCGTAAGCGTGGCTGAGTGATGTAGAAAAAGCGGGGCCGCTTCGCGCCCCATCGCGGCACAAGGCCGCTCCCACAGGTCTATGCGATTTCCTGTAGGAGCGGCCTTGTGCCGCGATGGGGCGCGAAGCGGCCCCGCTTTTTTAGGGGTGCGTCAGGCCTTGCTCGAGTGCCGCTGCTGGCGCTCCATGTAGCGTTCCACATATGAGCAGGACGGGATCACCGTGTAGCCCATCTGTTCAGCGTACTCCAGAGCCCGCTCGGTCAGTGCGGCAGCAATGCCGCGGCCCCGCAAGGCGTTGGGCACGAAGGTGCGATAGATGTCCAGCGTCTGCTTGCCCAGATCCATGTACGTAAGATAGGCACGATGACCGTCCACGTTGGTCTCGAACTGATGACCGGCCTGGTCATGGTGGATGGTCAGCGCTTCGCTCATCACTACTCCTCGCAGGTCTTCTCGGCAGACCCATACCTTAACCGATGGTGGTTTATCCGGCGCAAAATCCTCGACGCCACCTGTTGCCCCTTCGACCTCTGGACGATTGTAATCGTTCGAAGCCTCTGGCACTCACAAGATAGTAGGCGCCGCGAATGGGATTGCTCAAGGTGGCGGTGGCTAAAAAAGGGTGAAAATGCTGAGAGAGCGACTCTTCCCTGTACGCTCAATAGCCGCCGGATGTTGTAGGGCTTAAGACGTCCAAAGACAGTTAAAGTCACCGTTAGTTCAACAAAAAAGTTCCTGTACTACAACAGCTTGGGAACCGTGCACGTTTTTTTCACGTGCGCGTCGCAAATCTTGTCGGGACGGCGTCTAGCCACATTTTTTTTGCAGTTCTTGCGCTCAGTCAGTTTACTTACTACAAGTAATGGGTACTATGTACGCCGGCCAGTTTCTCTTTCCTGAGAGATGGCTCTTTAATAGAAAGTCCTTGAAGGGGAACACGATGAACAACGTTCTGAAATTCTCTGCTCTGGCTCTGGCCGCAGTTCTGGCTACCGGTTGCAGCAGCGTATCCAAAGAAACCGAAGCTCGTCTGACTGCGACTGAAGACGCAGCAGCTCGCGCTCAAGCTCGTGCTGACGAAGCCTACCGTAAGGCTGACGACGCACTGGCAGCCGCTCAGAAGGCTCAGCAGACCGCTGACGAAGCCAACGAGCGCGCTCTGCGTATGCTGGACAAAGCCAGCCGCAAGTAATAATCCTCACGGATTGTTAAGAAGCCGACCCACTTGTGGGTCGGCTTTTTTATTGCCTGCCAGCCAGGCAAACACGCCCGACATTCACGAAAAGGCCCGCACTTAGGCGGGCCGTGATGTGTCGCAATTACCTTACTGCAGTTCAGGCGGAATGCTCGACACCATTGGCGCGCCACCCTGGGTCTCGACCGGCACGGCAATTTCTACCGGCATGCCATCTTCTGCAGCCACCACGTCACGCACCATGTCCCAGTTCATGCGCAGGTTATTGGCCAAGTCTTCACGCTTGAGCAGCGCATTGATAACTGCGGTGTGTTTGTCGACCACCGAAGGGTTACCCTGATCGTCCAGCGGCGTGTGCGCCTCCAGATAGACCTTGCCGCCGCTGATACCGAACTTGTAAGGCTCATTGATGATGCGCACCGGAGTGCCCACAGGCACCATCTTCGACAGTTCCAGCACGTTGTTGTTGAGCATCCGGAAGCAGCCGTGGCTGGTACGCATGCCAATGCCGAACTTCTTGTTCGATCCATGGATCAAGTAGCCCGGCACGCCCAAGGTAAACTTGAACGGCCCCAGCGGGTTATCAGGGCCAGCCGGTACCACAGTCGGCAGGATGTCACCGTCCGCCGCGTGCTCTTTGCGGATCGAAGCGGGTGGCGTCCAGGTCGGATTCGGCGTCTTGGCGGTGATCTTGGTGTTGGCGATCGGCGAACCCCAACCCTCACGGCCAATGCCCAGCGGGAAGGTATGCACCACGTTCTGCCCTTTCGGGTAGTAGTACAGGCGGTACTCGGCCAGGTTGATGACAATGCCTTCACGCGGGCCCGGCGGCAGGACGTAGCGGGTCGGCAGGATGATCTCGGTACCGGCGCCCGGCAGCCAAGGGTCGACACCCGGGTTAGCGGCAATCATTTCCAGGTAGCCGAGGTCGTTGGCGGTGCCGATGTCGGCGAACGTGTCCTCGTACTTTGCCTTGATCACATGCACCTGGCCGACGATGTCTTCACCGGGCGGTGGCAGTGGCAGCTCCAGCGCAGCAGCGGGGCCCGCTACCAGCAGGGCGGCCAGGGACAGGCTACGGGTGACGGCAGGAAAGCGCGGCAACATCCGGTAAATCCTTCGAAAGGTGGGTCAAGAGGATCGATTGTACACCCGCACCGATGCAAGCGGGAGGCATTGGCGCGATGCAAGCGTTTCAGATGATGAAAGGTGCGTGCCGTTCAGCTGGCTTGCAGCTCTGGCCAGACCGGGCGCATGCCGCGCCGTTGAGCGTCGAGGATGGCACGGCACAAGTCACACAGGCGGCTGTCGCGGTAGATCGCGCGCGGCACCCCTGACCAACGCGGCTGCGCTGGCAGCAGACCGCCGCACAAGGTACGGTCTACCGGCACGCCCAGCTCAAGCTGGCGGGCCACCAGGTGGACACGGATTTCCTGGCAGGCGAACAGGTCGAGCTGCTCGTCGGGCTCGATCAGTTGATAGGCATACAGGGACCAGGCAGGGCGCGGCATCGGGTGCACTCGAAACGGGGGGCGCAACATTAGCCGAAAGCCCGCCCCGTTTAAAGCATCACAGCAAGGGTTTTATCGCCGGCCAGGCATTTTCCAGCAGGCGCTGCTGGGCACCCTGGGCCGGGTGGATGCCATCGGCCTGCATCAATTCGGGCACCCCTCCTACCCCTTCGAGGAAAAACGGCACCAACGGCACCTGCATGTCCGCGGCCAGCTGCTCATACACCTTGGCAAAAGCGGTGGTATAGCGCACGCCGTAATTGGGTGGCAGGCGCATGCCCAGCAGCAGCACCTTGGCGCCGGCCTGCCGCGCGCTCCCGATCATCGAGGCAAGATTTTGTTGCAATTGCGCGGGCGGCTGCCCCCGCAGGCCATCGTTGCCGCCCAGCTCCAGCACCACCAGGTCCGGTTTATGCGCGGCAAGCAGCGCCGGGAGCCGCGCGTGGCCACCTGCGCTGGTGTCGCCACTGATTGACGCATTGATCACTTTGTCGTCGAAACCTTCGTCCTTGAGACGGGTCTGCAACAGGGTGACCCAACCCTGGCGGGTATCCAGGCCAAAACCGGCGCTGATACTATCGCCAACAACCAGCAGTGTTCCCGCCGCCGCGCTCTGAGCCAGGCAATACAGGGCCAGACCGGCACTCAACCACCACACTCGCATCGGATTCTCCATGGGCCCCAACATACTCGTTGCGCAGAACCTTAGCAAAGTGGTCCCCAGCGCGGAAGGTGACCTTACCATCCTCCACGCACTCTCCCTCGAGCTGGCCAAAGGCGACAGCCTGGCCATCGTCGGCGCCTCGGGCTCGGGCAAGTCGACCCTGCTCGGCCTACTCGCCGGCCTCGACCAGCCCAGCGCGGGCAAAGTCCTCCTCGCCGGCACCGACCTGGGGCCACTGGATGAAGACCAGCGCGCCCGGGTACGTGCCGAACATGTGGGCTTTGTGTTCCAGTCATTCCAGCTGCTCGACAGCCTGAATGCGCTGGAGAACGTGATGCTGCCACTGGAACTGGACGGCCGCCGCGACGCCCGCGAACAGGCGCGCAGCCTGCTGGAACGGGTCGGCCTGGGCAAGCGCCTGAGCCACACCCCGCGCCAACTGTCGGGCGGCGAACAGCAGCGGGTAGCCATCGCCCGCGCCTTCGCCGCGCAGCCTGCGGTGTTGTTTGCCGACGAACCCACCGGCAACCTCGACAGCCACACAGGCGAGCGCATCAGCGACTTGTTGTTTGAACTGAACAAAGAGCGCGGTACTACCCTGGTGCTGGTCACCCATGACGAACGCCTGGCCCGACGCTGCCGCCGCCAGATCCGCCTGGATGCGGGGCGCTTGGTGGCCCCGGTGGAGGCTTGATGAAACATATGCCGTTGTCCCGCCTGTACGGCCTGGCCCTGCGCCAGTTGCTACGCGACCTTCGCGCCAGCGAAGTACGCGTGCTGTTCTTCGCCCTGCTGGTGGCGGTGGCAGCCAGCACCGCCATCGGCTACTTCGGTGCACGCCTGAATGGCGCCATGCAACTGCGCGCCAGCGAATTCCTGGGCGCCGACCTGGTGCTACAGGGCAGTGCCCCCGCTCGCGAGCAACAGATCGCTACCGGCACGGCACTTGGCTTGCGCCACGCGCAGGTGATCGAGTTCACCAGTGTGGTGGGCGGCGACAACGGCATCCAGTTGTCCAGCGTCAAGGCCGCCGACGCTGCCTACCCATTGCGCGGGCAGGTACGCAGCGCACCGGCGCCCTATGCAGAGGAAATACCTGGTGGCGGCCCGGCACCTGGCGAGGCGTGGGTCGAGCCCCGCCTGTTGGCGGCGCTGGGGCTGGCGATTGGCGACAGCATCGACGTAGGCATGAAAACCCTGCGCATGAGCCGTGTGCTTACTTACGAACCGGACCGCGCCAACAACTTCTACAGCCTTACCCCAAGGGTGATGATGAACCTGGCCGACCTGGAAGCCACCGGTGTTATCCAGCCTGGCAGCCGGGTTACCTACCGCGACCTGTGGCGCGGCGATGCCGAGGCACTGGCCCAATACCGCCAGGCCGTGGAAAAAGACCTGGCCGCCAACCAGCGCTTGCGCGACACACGCGATGGCAACCAGCAGATCGGTGGCGCCTTGGGCAAGGCCGAACGCTACCTGAACATGGCGAGTCTGGTGGCGGTGCTGCTGGCCGGGGTCGCCGTGGCCCTGTCGGCCAGCCGTTATGCCGCTCGGCGCCTGGATGCCAGCGCGCTGCTGCGCTGCCTGGGGCTCTCACGCCGCCAGGCACTGGGCCTGTATTGCCTGCAGTTGGCCATGCTCGGCCTGGTCGCCGCCTTTGCCGGCGCCCTGCTCGGCTGGCTGGCACAGCTGGGCCTGTTCCGCCTGCTGCACGGCCTGCTGCCGAGCGTGGTGCCGGCCGGCGGCATCGTCCCTGCCCTGGCTGGCATCGGCACCGGGCTGGTTGCACTGGCCGGCTTCGCCCTGCCGCCGATTGCTGCCTTGGGCCAAGTCCCGCCACTGCGGGTGCTGCGCCGTGATCTGTTGCCGATACCACCGAGCAGCTGGTTGGTGTACGGCGCCGCACTGTTTGCCTTGGGCCTGATCATGTGGCGCCTGAGCCTTGACCTGCTGCTCACCTTCGCCCTGCTCGGTGGCGGGCTGGTCGCCGCGCTACTGCTCGGTGGCTTGCTTTTGCTCGGCTTGCGCAGCCTGCGCCGGCTGTTGGCCGGCGCACCACTGGCCTGGCGCCTGGGGCTGGGCCAGTTGCTGCGCCACCCCACGGCAGCCGCCGGCCAGGCCTTGGCCTTCGGCCTGATCCTGCTCGCCATGGGGTTGGTCGCCCTGCTACGCGCAGAACTGCTCGACACCTGGCAAGCTCAGTTGCCAAAGGATGCCCCCAACCACTTCGCCCTGAACATCCTGCCGGATGACCGTGAACCGTTCGCTGAACGGCTGCATCAGGTCAATGCCACTTCAGCACCGCTATACCCGGTAACGCCCGGGCGCCTGGTGCAAATCAACCAGCAACCGGTACAGCAAATCGTCAGCAAGGATTCGGCGGGTGAGCGCGCCGTGCAGCGCGACCTCAGCCTGACCTGGGCCGCCGAGCTGCCCGAAGGCAATGCACTGACCGCCGGCAACTGGTGGCAAGCCTTGCCCGCCGACGACGAGACCCCTGGCGTTTCGGTGGAGGCCGAGCTGGCCAGCAGCCTGAAGCTTAAAATGGGCGACCTGCTGACCTTCGACATCGGCGGCCAGCAGCGCCAAGCGCGGGTCAGCAGCCTTCGCAGCGTGCACTGGGACAGCTTCCAGCCAAACTTCTACATGATCTTCCAACCCGGCACGCTGCAGGGGCTACCGACCACCTACCTGACCAGCTTCTATCTGGCGCCGGGCCACGACCTGGACGTGGTGGCGCTGTCACGGGCATTCCCGGCAGTGACCATCTTGCAGGTGGATGCCTTGCTCGACCAACTGCGCAGCATCCTCGCCCAGGTGACCCTGGCAGTGGAGTATGTACTGGTCTTTGTGCTGGCTGCCGGGCTGGCGGTGCTGTTTGCCGGTTTGCAGGCAACGCTGGATGAACGCATTCGCCAGGGTGCCTTGCTCCGTGCGCTGGGGGCCGGGCGGCCATTGCTGGTCAAGGCACGGCGTATCGAGTTCGGCTTGCTGGGGGCAACCAGCGGATTGTTGGCCGCAGTGGGCTGTGAACTGATTACCCTGGTGCTGTACCGCTATGCCTTCGACTTGCAGTGGAGCCCGCACCCGTGGCTGCTGGCGTTGCCGCTGGCGGGGGCGCTGCTGGTGGGCGGTGCCGGAGTACTGGGCACGCGGCGGGCGTTGAATGCCAGCCCGTTGACGGTGTTGCGCGAGGGTTGAGGGTTACCTGCACCGGCCCCTTCGCGGGCGTGCCCGCGAAGGGGCCGGTGCAGGTAACATCAATTTATTGGCCGTAACTGATACTGTTGACATACCAGGTCGCTTCACCGGTAGGCGTGTGCACCACTACCTCATCGCCCTCCTCCTTCTTGAGCAAGGCGCGCGCCATGGGCGAGTCGATCGAGATGTAATCGTTGCGCCCGTAGATCTCGTCATAGCCGACAATGCGAAATTTCATGGTCTCGCCATCGTCATTCTCGACTTCGACCCAGGCACCGAAAAATACCTTGCCTTCCTGCTGAGGTGAGTAGGCCACCACTTTTACATCTTCAAGACGCTTGCGCAGGTAACGCACCCGGCGGTCGATTTCGCGCAACAGCTTCTTGTTGTACTGATAGTCGGCATTCTCGCTGCGGTCGCCCAGCGACGCGGCCCAGGCAACCTTCTGGGTGATCTCCGGGCGATATACCCGCCACAGGTGGTCCAGTTCTTTCTTCAGCGCCTCATGGCCTTGCGTGGTGATGATGTTGGTACTCAACAGCGCACTCCTCAGCGGCGGGTAATAAGGCCTTGGCGCGCGATGCGAGTGAGGTGGCCAATGACTTCTGCGGCCTCGCCCGGCGCCGGGGCCTGAATTACGGCCAGGTCGAAACGGTCATTGCCGTATTGCGCCAGGTGGCAGCCGATTTCAGCGAACTGGATCAGAAAGGCACGCGCCTGGCCCTTGCGCCGGGACAGGCCTTCGAGATGACGCAAAAGGGTGGGCTGATGCTGACCACCGAGCAGAATGCGCGGTGTGCGGGTGGCCTGGCTGGCAGGCAAAGGGCTCAAACAGACACTGGTACGTGGACAACTCATGGAGCTTCTCTCCGCCTCGCGAATCCCGCTGGGCAGCGGTGGGAGGCGTCACCGAACCAGCGCTTTAGCGGTATTTCGGATGGCCCGGAGGTGGGGCTTTCCTGCGCCCCGCAAGTAGCTGTTTAAATCGGCGCAGGCGGTATGCTAGAGCGATGAGCTACAAGTTGCAAGCTGCAAGCTGCAAGCTGCAAGCTGCAAGCTGCAAGCTGCAAGCTGCAAGCTGCAAGCTGCAAGCTGCAAGCTGCAAGCTGCAAGCAAAAGCACGCCAGCAAAATCATTTATCAACGCTTCGCTACGCGCTCCAGCACGGCCCGCTCGCGGTTGAATGCCAAAAAGTACTTGTTGACACTGTTGACGAAGTTGACCGGCCCCATGCCTACCTGCTCCATGGCGATGCGTTCGGTCTGGAAGAACCACTGATTGCCGTTAAGGCCGCGCCGCCGGGCTTCGGCGCGCATGGCCTGAACGCGCTCGGGGCCGAGGTTGTAAGCCGCCAGCACAAAGGCCATGCGCTCACGCTCGTTGATTCTGGGGCTGGCAAAGAACTTACGCCGAATCAGGGCCAGGTAGCGTGCGCTGGCCTGTACATTGCCATCTACCGTGGCGGTGTTGCTTACCCCCACGCGCTGGGCCGCCGAAGGGGTAATCTGCATCAGGCCATGGGCACCGCCCGTGCCGCGTGCGGCCGGGTTGAGCGTCGATTCCTTGAAAGCCAGCGCCGCCAGGTTGAGCCAGTCGATCTGCTGCGCCTGACCATGCTTCTGCAGCACTGCCCGCACCGAGGCCAGCCGCTGGCGGTCCTTGCTGGCCAATGGGTTGTGCACCCGGTACTGGCGCCGGTAGATGCGCTCGAACGCGGCATCCTGATTGTCTGGCGCGCGGTAACCTCGCAGAAAGTGATCCACCGTGGCCAACAGCTGCGGCGCATCGCGCCCCACATACCAGCGCATGGCTTGCGGTGGCCCCAGGCGCACACGGCTGTCCAGCCGCAGGCGCGGCATAACCCGCGCCCAGCGCCGGGCAATCGGCTGTTCGACAACGGTAAGGTGGTAGATGCCTGCCTGCACCATTTCCAGTACATCCTCCACCGCCAACGTGGAGTCAACCCACTCCACCTTGATCGGCGGCCGCTTGCGCAGCGCCAGTTGCTGGTTGACCTGCTGGATCAGCGGGCCGGCGGCACTCGCGCTGGTCAAGGCCACGGTACGCCCGGACAGCTGTTCGACCTTGCTGAAGCTTCGCTCGCCTTTGCGCCCCACCAGCGTCAACGGCACCTGGTCGAGTATCGGCGCAGTGCTGCTGACGCCGCGTACCGTGCCAGGGTCGAGCAGCTCGCCCGGCGCAGCCAGGTCACCCTCCCCGCGGGCCAGAGCGCCCAGCAACTGCTCCTTGGCACGTGGGATGAGCTTTAGCTGGATCTGCTGGTCGTCCGCGTTGCGGGCATTGAGGTAATGCTCCAGGGCACGCAGGCGATAGTACTCGATGCCAACTGGCTCGCCCTTGACCTCGCCAGAGCTGTTACGGCTCTGGTTGACCAGCACCCGCAGCACTTTGCTGGTGCGAACCTGCTGCAGGTCACGCACCTTGGCGGGTGGTATGTTCTGCTGCGGCCCCGGCGCGCGCGCCTGGGCCGGGCCGGTCAGGGTCAGGCCCAGCGTCAGCAGAAAAACAAGCCAGCATCGCAGCATGCCAAAACGTGTCCGTGGTGGTTGGGCGGTATCCATGGGTTGAGCCGCCAAGTGAGAAATGACGGTAAAAGACCACGGCAACAGCATGAAGTTCTTGGTTTTTTCAGAAAAACGCGGATTTTGCTATGCTGGCCGCCCCGCGGCACGAGATAGCACCATGCAACTGATCGATATCGGCGTCAACCTGACGAACAGCAGTTTCCACGACCAGCAGGCGGCAATCGTCGAGCGCGCCCTTGAGGCCGGGGTCACACAAATGGTGCTGACAGGCACCAGCCTGGCAGTCAGTGAACAGGCGCTGGAGCTGTGCCAGCAGCTGGATGCAAGCGGTGCGCACCTGTTCGCCACAGCGGGCGTGCACCCCCACGATGCCAAGTCCTGGGATGCCGGCAGCGAGCGCCAGTTACGCCAGTTGTTGAATGAGCCGCGCGTGCGCGCCGTGGGCGAATGCGGCCTGGATTTCAACCGCGACTTCTCCCCTCGCCCACTGCAGGAACAAGCCCTGGAAGCCCAGTTGGCGCTGGCCGCAGAGCTGCGCCTGCCGGTGTTCCTGCACGAGCGCGACGCCAGCGAGCGCTTGCTTTCGATCCTCAAGCATTACCGCGACCACCTGAGCGGCGCGGTGGTGCACTGCTTTACCGGCGAGCGCGAGGCGCTGTTCGCCTATCTGGACATGGACCTGCACATTGGCATTACCGGCTGGATCTGCGATGAACGCCGTGGCACCCACCTGCATCCACTGGTAGGCAACATTGCCGAAGGGCGGCTGATGCTGGAGAGCGATGCCCCCTACCTGCTGCCACGCAGCCTGCGGCCCAAGCCGAAGAATGGGCGCAACGAGCCAGCATTTCTGCCGGAGGTGTTGCGCGAAGTGGCGCTGCATCGGGGCGAATCGGTCGAGCACACGGCGGCGCATACCACCGCAACGGCGCGGGCGTTTTTCCGGCTCCCCTGAGCCCTGTGCGCGGGCTGTTGATATGGGTCAACATCCGGCTGAGTAGATGCAGGCACAATGATGGCACCTTGCGAATACTGTTTCCGCTCAACTCAGAGAAGACCTGCCCATGGGTGCCTGGCTTAGCAATGTTTCCCTGAAGTACAAATTCTGGGCCGTCAATGCGGTGGCCTTTGTCACGACCCTGCTGCTGGTGCTCTACGCCGTACACCTTGAGCAACGCGCCCGCGCCGAAGCGGCGCAGGCGCAGGCGGCAGCGCAAGCCCAGCTGCTGGCTGCCTGGCCTGCCGGGCAAGCATTGCCACGCACGGCCAACGTCATCAGCTGGTCGGCCGGGCAAACGCCGATTTTCGCCGGTGAAGCGCTCGATAGCCTGCGCAGCGGCCAAGGTTGGGTCGAGCTGCCGAGCGCCTGGATCCTCGGCGAAAACCCGTTGCGCGGTGCGCAGGTCTTGCGCAACGGCGACCAGCAGGTGGCCGTACTGGCGCAGTCGCCAAGCCTGCGTCAGGTATTTTTCGACCGCTTCAGCAACTACGCGGTGTGCGTCCTGATCCTGATGCTGGCCATGCTCGGCGCCTCGCAGTTGCTGATCCGCTTCCTGCTCAGCCAGCTCAATACGTTGAAGGATGTGATGCTGCACGTGGAAAAGACCGGCGACCTTGCTGCCCGTGTGCCGCTGGCCTGCGGCGACGAGGTCGGCCAGATGGCCGGCGCCTTCAATGCCATGCAGGCCACCTACCACCGCGTGGTCAGCACCGTCGCCCACACTGCGGCACAGCTGGACTCGGGCGCCGCACGCCTGGCCGCCAGCATGAGCAACGTCCGCCACGGCATGCTCGGCCAGCAGAGCGAGACTGATCAGGCCGCCACCGCCATCAACGAAATGTCGGCGACGGTGCACCATATTGCCCAGCATGCCGGTGCCACCCGTGACCTGTCACAAACCGCCGACACCTTGGCCGGCAGCGGCCAAGAGGTGGTCAGCCGGGTGCAGGATTCGATTTCCGGGCTTTCCAGCGGTGTTCAGCAAACCGCTGAAATGATTCGCCAACTGGCTGACGACAGCCAGAAAATCAACAGCGTGGTCGGTGTGATCCACAGCATCGCCGAGCAGACCAACCTGTTGGCGCTCAACGCGGCCATCGAAGCGGCGCGCGCCGGGGATCTGGGCCGCGGCTTTGCTGTGGTGGCCGATGAGGTACGTAACCTGGCCAAGCGCGTGCAAACCTCAACCGACGAAATCACCACCATGGTCTCTGCCCTGCAATCAGGCACCCGCGATGCCGTGGAATTCATGCAGGAAAGCTCGTTCAAGGCAGACGATTGCGTGCGCCAGGCCAAGGAGGCCGGCGAAGCACTGGCCGAGATTACCGGAGCTGTGGCGCAAATGCGCGAAAGCAATACCCAGATTGCCGTGGCGGCCGAGCAGCAAAGCCAGGTGGCCGAGGAAATGAACCGGGCGGTGGTGAGCATCCGCGATGTCACCGAACAGACCGTGCAGCAGACGGTGGGCTCGGCGAATACCAGTAGCGAATTGGCGACCCTGGCCGGCGAACTGAACAGGGCCATTGGCCAGCTCAAGCTATAGTCGCCATAGCCTGCCTCGATTGGCCTGCGCCCGGCAACCGCACTAGACTTTGGGCATGACCGAGAGGAATTGCCCATGAGCAAACGCCTGCCCAACCTGCCCGCCTGGCAATGGCGCGGCTATCACAATAACCACCGTCACCCCGCCAATCTGGTGCTGCACCTGATTGCGGTGCCGCTGTTCATACTGGGCGCCCTGCTGATTTTGTCGGGCCTCTTCGCCCTGGACCTGGGCCAGATCGCCGTTGGCGTGATCGCCCTGATTGCCGGCCTTGGCTTACAGCGCCATGGCCACCGCCTGGAGGTAGAGCAGCCCGAACCCTTTGCCAACCGCCAGGATGCCGTGCAGCGCCTGCTGACAGAGCAGTTCATTACCTTTCCGCGCTTTGTGCTGAGCGGGGCGTGGTGGAAAGCCTGGCGGGAGCGGCACAAACACCGCCATTGATGCCATGGGGCTGCTTTGCAGCCCAGTCGCGACGCAAGGCCGCTTCCACAGGAATCACGCGCAATCTGAAAATTGCGAGATCCTTGTGGGAGCGGCCTTGTCTCGCGAAAGGAGCGCGCAGCGCTCCCAAGATTGATCAGGCAAACACGGTCACAGTCTGTCGGCTCAGGGCAAGCAATTCGCCTTCCGCCGTCCACAACGCCGCCGCAGCATGCCCATAACCCTCCCGCGCATGCTCGGTCTCCACGCAGTAGCGGCACCAGTCCAGGGTCGACAGCTTCGCCGTGGGCTGAATGAACTCGATGGTCCAGGTCAGGGTGCTGCCTGCTGCGGGCTGTTTGAGAAAGGGCATCAGGCTGGGTGGCCAGGCATCGACCAACGCCAGCAAATGCGCCTCATTGACCTGTTCTTCAGCCACATCGCGCAAGCGCACCCAACCGCCCATCTTGCGCGACTGATTGCCACTGAATGGCAACCCACCCACTGCCCAGCGCAAGGCCACGTGCCGCATGAACTCCGGAGTAACGCCTTTGATATACGGCAACTCGGGCGCTGCGTCATCGAGTGCTGGCATTTCCATCGCCGGTAACGCTGGCACCTCGACCACCGAAGGCCGGCCTGCACCGAAATTACCCTGCACCAGGGTCACCACCTGGCCATCCTGCACGGCGCGGCCGAGCAATGTGCTGACCGCCTTGCCTTCGCGCAGCACCTCCACTTCGAAACGGATTGGCACATCGGCAGCAGCAGGCGCGACGAAACTGATGGCCAGCGAGCGCACAGGGCGGCTGTCGGACAGTTTCAGGCACATGGCCTCATAAACCATGGCCGCCATGAGGCCGCCAAAGGCGGCGCGACCCTGGGCCCAGCCAGGCGGGATACTGACGGCATCCGGATTGGCCCGCACGGCGTCAAGCAGTTGGTTGAAGTTCATTGGCTGGCTCCTGCCCACAGCGATAAGGTCTGCCCATCGTAGCCAGCAAACTCCAGGCGATCAGCCCGCATATCGGTCAATGTTCGGGCTAGCGACGCGCCAGCGCGCGCAGCAGGGCATCCAGCGTCACATCCGCCGTGCGTTCCGCCTCGTGCAGTTCCTGCTCCCACGCGGCCTTGCAAGGGGCCAGGTCAGCATGGTCGCGTGCCTGCAGCAACCACTGCAGGCGGTCATGCCAGCCGCCCAGGTCTGCCTGTGCCTTTTTCAGCAGGCGCTGCAGTTTTTTCCCGGCATGGTCGAGCTGCGGGTAGGCTTCGTCGCCATAGCGCGCACGCTTGATCAGCAAGCGCAGGCGGTGGCGGTCGTGAGCAGGGTCTTGCAGGGCTTCGTGCAGCCTACGCCACTGCTTGACCAGGCGCTTGTCAATGCGCTTGTCCAGCGACTTGACCAGCCCCTCACGGCCTGCCGCCCGCAAGAACAACGGAAACGCGTCCACAATCGCCAGCACCCGGGTCAGTTGTGGGCTGGCAGCCACACTGGCAAAGGTCCTGCTACGCCCTTCCAGGCGCCGCTGCCCTGCTGCAGTATGGCCGCGCCCGATCAGTTCCGCTGCCAGCACCTCGCGGTCACGCAATGGCGTGGTCAGGGTACCCAACGCGCTGGCGGCCTCCTCCAACTGCTCCACACCAGGCAGCCCGCGCAGGGGCCTCAGCAGGCTGCGCAAGCGCCGCAGGCTGATGCGCAGGTCGTGCAAGGCCTCGCTGTCAGTATCAGCGGCCAGGCGTTCCCGGCAAGCCAGCAGCCGCACCTGCACCGCCAGGATCTGTGCAACGACATGGTCTAGCATGGCAGACATACGACGCTCCTCGGTCAGCGCCCAGCGCGCGACTCACGAATGTAGAAGCGCGCCTTTTCGGCTTTGCGCGTGCAGCTTTCATAACCTTCGAACTGCTGCTGGGTCTTGGCCCCGGTCAACAGCGACAAAGCCTTGGAGTAACTGACAGCACCGGCAAAGCCTTCGGCCTTGGCCAGGTCCAATTCCTTCCAGGCGGCATCCAGCTGGGTCGCGCAGCTGTCACGGTAGGCCGTCTTGCCTGCGCAGCCAGCAAGGGCCAAGGCAATCAGTGGAAGGCAGATCCAGGCTTTCATCAGTAATACCTCAATGGAAAAAACAGTGGCTGTTCGACGCCCCGGCAGCTGAAAAGTGCCCTGCCCGACCAACTGTGCCTGGCCGGTTTTATTACAGTAGCTCAGCGCGATCGACATTGAAGCACAGCCTGTGATGGGTGCATTGTAGGACCATGGTTGCACTGGACGGGGAATATTCATGAGCAAACGCGTGGCACTGGTACTGGGCTCAGGCGGAGCCCGGGGGTATGCACACATCGGTGTGATTGAAGAAATCGAGCGGCGCGGCTACGACATTGCCTGCATTGCCGGCTGCTCCATGGGTGCAGTGGTTGGCGGCATCTATGCCGCCGGCAAGCTGAGCGACTATCGCAACTGGATCGAGAGCCTCGATTACCTGGATGTACTGCGCCTGGTCGACGTCAGCTTTCGCCTCGGTGCCATTCGTGGCGACAAGGTGTTCGGGCAAATCCGCAAGATCGTCGGCGAAATCAACATCGAGCAATTGCGCATCCCCTATACAGCGGTTGCAACCGACCTCACCAACCAACAGGAAATCTGGTTCCAGGAAGGCTGCCTGCACCAGGCCATGCGCGCCTCGGCGGCCATCCCAAGCCTGTTCACCCCTGTGATGCAGGGCAACCGTATGCTGGTCGACGGGGGCATCCTCAACCCGCTGCCGATTGTGCCTGTGGTATCCAGCCACTGCGACCTGATCATCGCGGTCAACCTCAACGCCACCAATCAGAAGCAATACCAGTTGCCGGTGATTGAGCGCCCTGCGGCGTTCAAGATGCGTTTTGACTCCTTGCTGAGTTCATTGGGCTCTCGCCTGCCGTTCCGGCGCAAGCCGGCGGAAGAGCTGATGCGTATCGAACAGGAGATCGCTGCCGATGGCCTGGCACCGCCAAACCCTTGGCTGGCAGATGCCGCCGACCCGGAAGGCCAACAACCGGCGGCGGCACCGGAACGCGAGGGCGCGCCAAAATCGGCGACCGGCTCGTTCATCATCGACAACGTGGGGCCTGCTTCGCTGCTGGACCTGATCAACCAGAGCTTCGAGGTCATGCAGACTTCGCTGGCGCAATACAAGATCGCCGGCTACCCACCGGACGTGCTGATCAACGTGCCCAAACGGGTGTGCCGATTCTTCGAGTTCTACAAGGCGCCCGAGCTGATTGCCCTGGGACGGGAAATTGCGCGGGATACGCTGGATAACCACGAAGGGGTGAAGCGCTAAGCGCTATAGCACCTGTGCCGCTCTCTTCGCGGTAGCCCGCCCCCACAGGTACTGAAACGAAACAGGCCGCACGAGGCGGCCTGTTCCTTCATGCAGCAACCACCTCAGTAACGGGTGATGTCAGCATTGGCTTCCAGCTGCTTGCGGTACGCCGCGAAGTCCTGCTGACCAGCACGCGATGCGAGGTAGCGGCGGATCTGCTGCTTCTCTTCGTCGGTGGCGGTAGCGCCTTCGTTGACACCCTTGAGCTGCAGCACCACCAGGCTACCGTCACGCAGCACTACGCTGCCATACACCGGCTTGTCCTTGGCTTGCGGCTTGCCCAGGCGGAACAGCGCCTGCAGTTCGGCCGGATCAATACCGTCCTCGCCACGGGTGACTGCTTCATGGGCCTTCCAGCCTTGCCCTTCGTGCACGCTGCCTGCGGCGATGGAGCCATCACGCAGGCCGGCAATCAGCTTGTCCGCCTTGGCCTTCAGCTCGGCAGTCGCCTTCTCTTTGGCCAGGTGTTCGCGGATGTTGCTGGCCACCGCTTCCAGCGGCAGTTGCTCCGGCTTGCGGTGCTCCTTGACGCGCAATACCACGGTGGTCTCCGGGTCGAGCTCGATCGCGGTGCTGTTGGCAGCCTCCTCCAGCACTTCTTCGGAGAACGCAGCCTGCACCACCGAACGGTTGGCGGTAATGCCTTCACCACCCTCGCGCCCAAAGGCTGCAGAGGTCTGCACCTTGAGGTTCAGGTCCTGAGCCGGCTGGGCCAGGTCGGAAGCCTCGTAGGCAGCATCCTGCAGCTGCTTGCTGGCATCGACGTAACGCTGCTCGACCAGCGGGATTTTCAGGTCACGGGTCAGTTTGTCCTTCAAGCTGGCGAAGCTCGGCACCTCAGGCGCCTGCACACCCAGCAGCTTGATCAGGTGGTAGCCAAACTCGGTGCGCACTGGCGCCGAGACCTGGCCGTCCTGCAGCTTGTACAGCGCGTCCTCGAACGCCGGGTCGTAGACACCCGGGCCGGCAAAGCCGAGGTCACCACCGCTGCTGGCCGAACCCGGGTCCTGGGAGAACTCCTTGGCCAACGCGGCAAAGCTTTCACCCTTGGCCAGGCGCTGCTCGATCTCTTCGGCACGGGCCTTGGCCTGGGCGTCGGTGACCTTGTCGTTGACCTCGATGAGGATGTGCGCGGCATGGCGTTGCTCGGCCAGGTTGGCGATTTCCTTCTCGTACTGGGCCTTGAGCTCTTCGTCGGTCACCTTGACCTGGTCGAAGAACGCCGACTTCTTCAGTTCGATGTAGTCGATCACCACCTGGTCAGGCGACATGAACTCCTTGGCGTGCTGCTCGTAATGCGCCTTGACCTCTTCGTCGCTGACCTTGACCGCAGCCGGGTCGGCCTTGAAGGTCAGGGAGGCGAAGTCACGGGTCTGCTTCTCCAGGCGAACGAAGGCATCGACCTGCTGGTCGGTGACAAAACTGCTGCCGGCCAGGCCGGTGCGCAGCTGGCCGATGAGCATTTCCTCGGCGAGCATGTCGCGGAACTGCATGCGGCCGTAACCCATTTGGCGGATGACCTGGTCGAAGCGGTCAGCACTGAACTTGCCGTCCACCTGGAACTCCGGGGTTTGCAGGATCACCTGATCCAGCGCAGCCTCGGAGAAGGCAAACTTGGCATCTTCGGCGCCTTGCAGCAGCAACTTGCGGCTGATCAGGCCCTTGAGCGCCTCTTCACGCAGCAATTTGTCATCCAGCAGCGCTGGGTCGAAATCCTTGCCCAACTGTTGCATCAACTGACGGCGCTGCATGTCGGCAGCCTGCCCCAGCTCGTTCTGGCTGATGGTCTGGCCGTTCACCTTGGCGGCGTCCTGGCTATGGGTGGCGGCCTGGAAAATGGCTTCGAAACCGGTCAACGCCATCAAGACGACGATAAGGCCGATGATGGTCTTGGCAATCCAACCTTGTGAATTGTCCCTGATATTTTGCAGCATGCGTCCCCCAGAAACGGCTGTACCACTGCGTCGACAACCGCGGAGCGTGGGTAGAATCCTGATAAAAGAAAGGCGCATCCGAGGATGCGCCTTTTCTTAGCAAACGTGTCAGGCGGGAACGTTTGCGCCCCGCCTTCAGCGTGCTCGGACCCGGCAAGGCCGGGGCCGGCTGAAAGACGACTTAGTTGACGGCGTCTTTCAGGCCTTTGCCAGCCTTGAAACCTGGAACCTTGGCGGCTTCGATCTTGATGGCCTTACCGGTTTGAGGGTTGCGGCCAGTACGTTCGGCGCGGTCCTTGACCGAGAAGGTACCGAAGCCAACCAGAACGACGTCGTCGCCTGCTTTCAGGGCACCGGTTACGGAGTCGATCACAGCGTCCAAAGCCTTACCTGCGGTAGCTTTGGAAATGTCAGCCGATGCAGCGATAGCGTCAATCAGTTCCGACTTGTTCACTCTAAGTCCCCTTATTTCTCTAATGAGTTTGTTTCTAAGTATGTAATGAAAAGCTTATGAAACGTGCGCTGGGTGGCCTGATGACAATAGCGTGCCGCTTTATAGCAAGGGCCCGAAAAAACTGTCAAGGAAAGCCCCCCAGCCAAAAACTACTAATGCGTGCTGATTCTTTCCTTAGCATCGCCGTCGCGCTTTTCATCTTTCGCGACAATCTCAGGAGCCACATCTGGCAAGGGCTCCGGGGCGTATTGCAGCGCAATTTGCAGGACTTCGTCAATCCATTTGACCGGTTTGATCTGAAGATCCTGTTTGATATTTTCCGGAATCTCCTTCAGATCGCGAACATTCTCCTCTGGAATGATCACCGTCTTGATGCCGCCACGGTGTGCCGCCAGCAGTTTTTCCTTCAACCCGCCAATGGCCAGTACCTGGCCACGCAGGGTGATTTCGCCGGTCATGGCCACGTCGGCACGTACCGGAATCTGCGTCAGCGCCGACACCAGTGCAGTGCACATGCCGATACCCGCGCTTGGGCCGTCCTTCGGCGTGGCGCCTTCCGGCATGTGAATGTGCACGTCGCGCTTCTCGTGGAAGTCGGCGGCAATCCCCAGGCTGCGGGCGCGGCTGCGCACCACGGTCTGTGCGGCGGTGATCGACTCGACCATCACATCGCCCAGCGAGCCGGTCTTGATCAGTTGGCCCTTGCCAGGAATGACCACGGCCTCGATGGTCAGCAGCTCGCCACCCACCTGGGTCCAGGCCAGGCCGGTGACCTGACCGATCTGGTCCTGCTGCTCGGCCAGGCCGTAACGGAACTTGCGCACACCCAGCAGGTGCTCCAGCTGCTCGCTGGCCACCTTGACCTTGACCAGCTTCTGCCCGGTATGTTCCTTGACGACCTTGCGGCAGACCTTGGCAATTTGCCGCTCCAGCCCACGCACACCGGCTTCGCGGGTGTAATAGCGGATGATGTCGCGGATCGCCGAGACATCGACCTCCAGCTCGTCCTTCTTCAGGCCGTTGGCCTTGACCTGCTTGGGCACCAGGTATTTGACCGCGATGTTGATCTTCTCGTCTTCGGTGTAGCCCGGCAGGCGGATGACTTCCATCCGGTCGAGCAGCGCCGGCGGGATATTCATCGAGTTCGAGGTGCACAGGAACATCACGTCCGAGAGGTCGTAGTCGACTTCCAGGTAGTGGTCGTTGAAATTGTGGTTCTGCTCAGGGTCGAGCACTTCAAGCAGTGCCGAGGCCGGGTCGCCACGCATGTCGCTGCCCATCTTGTCGATTTCGTCGAGCAGGAACAGCGGGTTGCGCACCCCCACCTTGGTCATCTTCTGGATCAGACGGCCAGGCATGGAGCCGATGTAGGTACGGCGGTGGCCACGGATCTCTGCCTCGTCACGCACGCCACCGAGGGCCATGCGCACGAACTTGCGGTTGGTGGCAGCAGCGATCGATTCAGCCAGCGAGGTCTTGCCGACGCCAGGCGGGCCAACAAGGCAGAGCACCGGGCCGCGGATTTTCTTGACGCGCTTCTGCACGGCAAGGTACTCGAGAATGCGTTCCTTGACCTCTTCCAGGCCGTAGTGGTCGGCATCGAGGATTTCCTCGGCCTTTGTCAGGTCCAGACGCACCTTGCTCTGGGCTTTCCAAGGCACCTGCACGAGCCAGTCGAGGTACGAGCGCACCACAGTGGCCTCGGCCGACATTGGCGACATCTGCTTGAGCTTGTTCAGCTCTGCCTGGGCCTTGGCCAGGGCATCCTTGGGCAGGCCAGCGGCTTCGATGCGCTTTTTCAGCTCTTCGACTTCGTTGTGGCCTTCATCGCCATCACCGAGCTCTTTCTGAATGGCCTTCATCTGCTCATTCAGGTAGTACTCGCGCTGGCTGCGCTCCATCTGCTTCTTGACCCGGCCGCGGATGCGCTTTTCAACCTGCAGCAGGTCGATTTCAGCATCCAGCAGCGCCAATACGTGCTCGACACGGGTAGTCAGATCGACAATTTCGAGAATTTCCTGCTTCTGCTTGATCTTCAGGGCCATGTGGGCGGCCATGGTATCGACCAGACGCCCTGGCTCCTCGATGCTGTTCAGCGAAGACAGCACTTCGGCAGGGACTTTCTTGCCCAGTTGCACGTACTGCTCGAATTGCGACAGCAAGGTGCGCACGAACACTTCCGACTCGCGCTCGGCGGCGTCGGTTTCGTCGATCAGGGAGACTTCGGCACGGATGTGCCCTTCTACTTCGGTGAAACGTTCGACGGCGCCGCGCTGCTCGCCCTCGACCAGCACCTTGACGGTGCCATCAGGCAGTTTCAGCAGTTGGAGTACGGTGGCAACGGTACCGACACGATACAGGGCGTCCTCGCCCGGGTCGTCGTCGGCCGGGTTTTTCTGGGCAAGCAGGAGGATCTGCTTTTCGCCCGTCATCGCTGCCTCGAGGGCTTCGATGGACTTTTCGCGCCCCACGAACAGCGGGATAACCATGTGCGGGTAAACAACGACATCGCGCAATGGCAAAAGAGGCAAGTCGAGGGTTGTCTTCATGATTTCGCCTCTACAGCGGCCTTATGGCCGGAAACCGGTGGAAATGATGCTTGGACCTAATGTGGGGGCATGCCTGGGAAATTACAAGCGCTAGCGCAGGAAAAGCAGAAAGGGGCCCGTAGGCCCCCCTTCTTGCTTGCAACCGCCACCGGCCATTGCCTGAATCAGGCGTCTGGCGCGGCCTTGGCTTGCGGCTCGCTGTTTTCGTAGATCATCAGCGGCTGCGAGGTGCCTTCGATGACGCTCTCGTCGATCACCACCTTGCTGACATCCTTTTTGGAAGGGATCTCGTACATGGTGTCGAGCAGCACGCCTTCGAGGATCGAACGCAGGCCACGGGCGCCAGTCTTGCGCTCCAGGGCCTTGCGGGCAACGGCCTTGAGCGCATCGCTGCGGAACTCGAGGTCGACGCTTTCCATCTCGAACAGCTTGGCATACTGCTTGGTCAGAGCATTCTTCGGCTCGGTGAGGATCTGCATCAATGCAGCCTCGTCCAGCTCGTCGAGGGTAGCCAGCACCGGCAGACGGCCGACGAATTCCGGAATCAGGCCAAACTTGACCAGATCGTCCGGCTCGACCTCACGCAGGGACTCGCCAACCTTCTTGCCCTCTTCCTTGCTGCGCACTTCTGCGCCAAAACCGATGCCACCCTTGGTGGAGCGGCCCTGGATGACTTTTTCCAGACCCGAGAACGCGCCACCGCAAATGAACAGGATATTGCGGGTATCAACCTGCAGGAATTCCTGTTGCGGGTGTTTACGCCCGCCTTGCGGCGGCACCGAGGCCACAGTGCCCTCGATCAGTTTCAACAGCGCCTGCTGCACGCCCTCGCCCGAGACGTCACGGGTGATGGACGGGTTGTCCGACTTGCGCGAGATCTTGTCGATTTCGTCAATGTAGACAATGCCCATCTGGGCCTTTTCCACATCGTAGTCGCACTTCTGCAACAGCTTCTGAATGATGTTCTCGACGTCCTCACCCACATAACCGGCCTCGGTCAGGGTGGTGGCGTCAGCAATGGTGAACGGTACGTTCAACAGGCGTGCCAGGGTTTCGGCGAGCAGGGTCTTGCCCGAGCCGGTCGGCCCGATGAGCAGGATGTTGCTCTTGCCCAGTTCGACTTCGTCACCCTTCTTGTCACGCTGGTTCAGGCGCTTGTAGTGGTTATACACCGCTACGGCAAGCACCTTCTTCGCGCGCTCCTGACCAATCACATACTGGTCAAGGATGCCGCTGATTTCTTTCGGCGAAGGCAATTTGTGCGCGCTGCTCTCGGCCTGGGCTTCCTGCACCTCCTCACGGATGATGTCGTTGCACAGGTCGACGCACTCGTCGCAGATAAATACCGAGGGCCCGGCAATCAATTTGCGCACTTCATGCTGGCTTTTGCCGCAGAAGGAGCAATAGAGCAATTTGCCGCTGTCCTCGCCGTTACGGGTGTCAGTCATTCGATCGATCCAATCCGGTAGGCTTGCAACACAAGATGAAGGCAATTGCGGGCTTTTTCAAGTCCGCAGGCAGGCGGTTTGCGCGCCTGCCTGCTCTGGCGCCCCGGTTCAGGAGGCCAGTTGCCGCTTGTCGTAGACCGAGTCGATCAGGCCGTACTCGGCCGCGCGCGAGGCGCTCATGAAGTTGTCACGCTCAGTGTCACGCTGGATGGTCTCGAGGTCCTGGCCGGTGTGATAGGCCAGCAGCTCGTTGAGACGCGCCTTGATGCTGAGGATTTCCTGGGCGTGGATCTGGATGTCGGTAGCCTGGCCCTGGAAGCCGCCCAGCGGCTGGTGAATCATCACCCGCGAGTTAGGCAGGCAATGACGCTTGCCCTTGGCACCGGCGGTCAACAGGAAGGCACCCATGCTGCAGGCCTGGCCGATGCAGATGGTCGAGACATCCGGCTTGATGAATTGCATGGTGTCGTAGATCGACATGCCAGCAGTCACCGAGCCGCCTGGGGAGTTGATGTAAAGATGGATATCCTTGTCCGGGTTTTCCGCTTCCAGGAACAGCATCTGCGCCACTACCAGGTTGGCCATGTAGTCTTCTACAGGACCGACCAGGAAGATCACTCGCTCCTTCAACAGGCGCGAGTAAATGTCGTAGGCACGTTCGCCACGGGCGGACTGCTCGATAACCATCGGGACCAGGCCGCCTGCGGCCTGGATGTCAGAGCTCTGCTGAATATAAGAATTGCGGGACATGTCCTGCGCTCACTCCCAAATAGTCATGGCTTGAATACGCACAAGCCAGCTCGAAGGCTGGCTTGTGGGGGTTTCCTACGAGAGAAGCCCGTTACTCAGCAGCGGCAGGTGCCTCAGCTGGTTTTACGGCTTCTTCGTACGAGACCGACTTGTCGGTCACAGTCGCTTTCTGCAGGACAGTATCTACAACTTGCTCTTCCAGCACAACCGAACGGACTTCGTTCATCTGCTGGTCGTTCTTGTAGTACCAGGCGATGACCTGCTCAGGCTCTTGGTAAGCCGAAGCCATTTCTTCGATCATCTCGCGAACCTTGGCGTCATCAGGCTTCAGCTCGAACTGCTTGACCACTTCGGCCACGATCAGGCCCAGCACTACGCGGCGCTTGGCTTGCTCTTCGAACAGCTCAACTGGCAGCTGCTCAGGCTTGATGTTGCCACCGAACTGCTGAACGGCCTGCACGCGCAGACGGTTGACTTCGTTTTCCAGCAAAGCCTTTGGCACTTCGATCGGGTTGGCGGCCAGCAGACCGTCCATGACCTGGTTCTTCACCTTGGTCTTGATCGCTTGGCGCAGTTCACGCTCCATGTTCTTGCGAACTTCGGTGCGGAAGCCTTCCAGGGTCGACTCTTTGATCCCGAACTGGGCGAAGAACTCTTCGTTCAGCTCTGGCAGCACAGGGGCGGCAACGCTGTTGACGGTGATGGTGAACTCGGCAGCCTTGCCAGCCAGGTCCAGGTTCTGATAGTCCTCTGGGAAGGTCACGTTGACAACGCGCTCTTCGCCAGCCTTGGCGCCAACCAGGCCTTCTTCGAAGCCCGGGATCATGCGGCCGGAACCCAGCACCAGCGGAGTGCCCTTGGCCGAACCACCCGCGAACACTTCACCGTCGACCTTGCCGACGAAGTCGATGTTGACCTGGTCGTCGTTCTGCGCGGCGCGCTCGACAGCCTCGAAACGGGTGTTCTGCTTGCGCAGCACTTCCAGCATGTTGTCCAGGTCGGCGTCAGCCACTTCGGCGCTCAGGCGCTCGACGCTGATCGACTCGAGGCCGGCAACGGTGAACTCCGGGAACACTTCGAAGATGGCGACGAATTCCAGGTCCTTGCCCTTTTCGAAGGACTTCGGCTCTACAGCGGGGGCGCCGGCCGGGTTCAGCTTCTGCTCGACGATGGCTTCGTAGAAGGATGCCTGGACCAGGTCACCGAAAGCCTCTTGACGGGCGTCAGCTTCGAAACGCTGACGGATCACGTTCATCGGCACTTTACCAGGACGGAAGCCCGCAATCTTGGCGCGCTTGGCAGTCTGCTGCAGACGCTTGTTGACTTCGTTCTCGACGCGCTCGGCCGGAACGGCGATGGTCATGCGGCGCTCGAGAGCGGAAGTGTTTTCAACAGAAACTTGCATGGATATTCCTCGTTGCACAGACGTTAGCCGGCGTTAGCCCGACTCCAGAATCAAGGGCAAGCATTCTAGTGAGTCGCGCAGCAGAAGTCACCCCACTCGGGACGACGGGAAACCACGCCGGTCGATTAACTTTCATGGCCCGCACGGCATACCGCCAGGCCTGCTTCCAATAGGGGCCGCACGGCGCCCGTAGCGCCCTGTAGCCGAAATACCTTGTCAAACAACTGCCAGTGGCGAAATCGCTGCCTTTATTCAGGTTCGATTTCGTTGAACTGGCAATATTCTTCCCACTCCATCCCCAGCGCCTCGGCCACCTCGCGGTGCGTCTCCAGGCGCATGGCCTGCAGCTGCTCCGGGGTTTCGGCAATCAATTGCAGCGCCAATTCCCAGGGCTGAACGCCCTGCTCCTCGGCCGCGTCCTCGAACGCCCACTCGATTTGCTGGGCCTGCTCGCGCGCATCCAGCTCGCGGATCTCCTCGAGCAACTGCGGGTTGGCCTCTGCGAAGCGCTGTAGCGCCAGGGCCTGACGGGATTCTTTTGCGATCATTCGGCTGTTCCTCTGCCGGCCAAAAGACCGGTGTTTCAACCGGCTGAAATCTAACAGCTTTTATTGGGATGCCACTAGAGGATTGCAAGGGGGCGGATGTGAATTGACGGTGAGGGCGTTCGCCACGACATTTTCAGCGCATGGAAGGCACGCACAGCGCCAAAACAAAAAGGCGCCCGATCTCACGATCAAGGCGCCTTTTCTGAAATATGGGGTGGACGATGGGAATCGAACCCACGACAACTGGAATCACAATCCAGCGCTCTACCAACTGAGCTACGCCCACCATATTGCGGTCTTGCGATGTTGCGGTACAGCTTTACAGAAGCATGGTGCGGACGAAGAGACTCGAACTCTTACAGCTTGCGCCGCTGGAACCTAAATCCAGTGTGTCTACCAATTTCACCACGTCCGCGTAACGCTTAAAACAAAGGCGCCAGAAGCTATCGAGGCGCCTTTGAAGAATATGGGGTGGACGATGGGAATCGAACCCACGACAACTGGAATCACAATCCAGCGCTCTACCAACTGAGCTACGCCCACCATATTGCATTACAACTTTACTTGCTTGCCCAAGCTGCCTAATGGCGCACCCGGCAGGACTCGAACCTGCGACCATCCGCTTAGAAGGCGGATGCTCTATCCAGCTGAGCTACGGGCGCTTAAGCTTGAAGCCTAACCGAACAAGTCATTAACAGGTAACTGCTAAACCACTCATTCTGCCCGACTTAGCCAACCAGTGCTAGGCTGTGCCCGACAAGTGCGGCGAATCTTATAGGCGACCCCGAAAGTCGTCAACACCTTTTTCAAAAAAATTTAAATTATTTAAGGGGTTAGGGGATTTGCCCGACCACCCGCCTTTGCCCTTGGCGCGTGTCGTGCGAGAATACGCGTTCTTTATTGTTTCCTTCTCGATGGTTAATCACGCGTCTATGACTGCACACCTAATCGATGGCAAGGCGATCGCCGCCAGCCTGCGCAAGCAGATCGCTCAACGTGTCGTGGAGCGTCGCCAGCAAGGCCTGCGTACGCCGGGCCTGGCAGTGATCCTGGTCGGCACCGACCCCGCCTCGCAAGTCTATGTCTCGCACAAGCGCAAGGACTGCGAAGAGGTCGGTTTCATTTCGCAGGCATTCGACCTGCCCAGCGACACTTCGCAGCAGGCCCTGACCGAGCTGATCGATCGCCTCAACGACGACCCGGCCGTAGATGGCATCCTGCTGCAACTGCCGCTGCCGGAGCACCTGGACGCCTCGCTGCTGCTCGAGCGCATTCGCCCGGACAAGGACGTGGACGGCTTCCACCCGTACAACGTAGGCCGCCTGGCCCAACGCATCCCGCTGCTGCGCCCATGCACACCGAAAGGCATCATGACCCTGCTGGAAAGCACTGGTCAGGACCTGTACGGCATGGATGCGGTCATCGTCGGCGCCTCCAACATCGTGGGTCGCCCGATGGCCATGGAGCTGCTGCTGGCCGGCTGCACCGTGACCGTCTGCCACCGCTTCACCAAGGACCTGGCCGGCCATGTCGGGCGTGCCGACCTGGTGGTTGTGGCTGCCGGCAAGCCGGGCCTGGTCAAGGGGGAGTGGGTCAAGGAAGGCGCCATCGTCATTGACGTGGGCATCAACCGCCAGGAAGACGGCAAGCTGGTGGGCGACGTGGTCTACGAGACCGCCCTGCCGCGCGCTGGCTGGATCACCCCGGTGCCGGGTGGCGTCGGGCCGATGACCCGGGCCTGCCTGCTGGAAAACACGCTGTATGCGGCGGAAGAGCTGCATAAGTAACAGTACGTGATGTGAAAACGGCACCTCTGGCAGGTGCCGTTTTTTTTGCCCATAAGCAATGCGCTGGCAGCACGCTGGCAGGCCTGAGTCTTTACCACCCTCCGCGGGTGGCCGCTCAGGGCTGGCGCCACTGCACCGGCTGCCGGTAGGCCTGCGCCCAGGCTTGCACTTCGCCGGCCGGCATCGGCCTGGCAATGCAATAACCTTGCGCCAGCTCGCAGCCCAGGCCCATCAGCACCCTGCCGTGCTCCACACTCTCCAGCCCTTCGGCTACCACCTCGCGACCGAAGGCTCGCGCCAGGCCGATGACGGCGGCGGTCAGCGCAAGGTCGTCCTGGTCGTGCAGGATGTCGCGCACGAACGACTGATCGATCTTGATCGTCTGGGTGGGCAAGCGTTTCAGGTAACTCAACGACGAATAGCCGGTGCCGAAATCGTCCAGCGAAAAGCGCACGCCCAGTGCACGACAGGCATCCAGGCAGCGGCTGACGTGCTGCAGGTTGTCGATGGCCACTGACTCGACGATTTCCAGGTCAAGCCGGGACGGGTTCACCTCCGGGTACTCTGCCAACAGCTGCTGCAGCCGCTCGGTAAAGTCACTGCGCTGTAAATGCCGCGCCGCAATATTCACACTCAATGACCAAGGCTGCCCCTGCCGCCCCCAGGCCTGCAACTGACTCAGCGCCTGGCCGATCACCCACTCGCCGATTTCAACGATCAGGTCGGTCTGCTCAACCCAAGGCAAAAAGTCGCCGGGCGGCACCACGCCCCGGCCAGGCCGCTGCCAGCGCAGCAAGCCCTCGAAGCCCAGCACCTGACCACTGCGCAGGTTCACCTTGGGCTGGTAATACAGGCACAGCTCGCGGTCGGTCAGTGCCCGTCGCACCCGCGCCACCGTCTGGTGGGTAGCCTTGAGCTCCTGCTCCTGCGATACGTCGAACAGGTGATAGCGGTTGCGCCCGCGCTGCTTGGCCAGATACATGGCCTGGTCGGCGTGGCGTACCAGCGTATCGGCATCTTCGTCATCCTGCGGGTACAGGGTCACGCCAATACTGGCGCTGAGCGACAGCGTGTGTTCACGTACCACACAGGGCGCCGCCAATGCCCGCAACACCCGCCTCAGGGCTGCATGCAGCTGGCGCTCATCATCAACATGGCGCAGGATCAGCACAAACTCGTCACCCGACAACCGGGCCACGGCATCACCCCCTCGCAGGATACCCTTCAAGCGCTGCGCCACTTCCACCAGCAGCAGGTCGCCCACGGCATGCCCGTAACCGTCGTTGACCGCCTTGAAGCCATCCAGGTCGAGCATGCACACCGCCAGCGAGATGTCTTCGCGGCGTGAGTAGGCCAAGGCCTGGTTCAGCAGGTCGGAGAGGTAGGCACGGTTGGGCAGGCCCGTCAGCACATCGTGACCCACCCGCCACTGCAAGGTATGCAGCAACTGGCGCTTCTCGGTGACGTCAAAGCGGATCGACACATACTTGCGCACCTGGCCAGTCAGCGGATCGACCAGTGGCACCATTGTGCTGTCGACCCAATACAGCGAACCGTCTCTGGACCGGTTGCAGATCTCCCCCTTCCACACCCGCCCGGCGGCGAGGGCGCGCCACATGCCGACAAAGAACGCCGGCTCGTGCAGGCCGGAGTTGAGGATGCGGTGGTTGGCGCCCAGCAGCTCCTCACGGCTGTAGCCCGAGATGCTGCAGAACTGCTGGTTGACGTAGGTGATGTTCCCACGCAGGTCGGTTTCGGAAAAGATCGCGGCCGCATCTACGGCCGCGCGATAGTTATCATCCATAAAGCATCCTGCCTTAGCGGTTGAAGCGCTCCACCAGGGCGCGCAATCCGGCGCACACCTGTTCCAGTTCGGCGCCGCGCGAGGCGGCGGCGTTGGCGCTGTGAGCGCTATGCTGGGCAATTCCGGCTACGCCGTTGATCTGCCGCGAAACGTCTTCTGCCACCGCCGACTGCTGCTGCGAGGCGGTCGCCATCTGCTGGCTCATGTCACTGATACGCTGCACCGCGTCACGAATGCCATGCAATGCCTGCCGGGCTTCCTGGACCTGAGCAACACCTTGCTCGGCGCCAATGATGCCTTGGCTGGCAATGGCCACGGCCTCCTCGGCGCCAGTGCGCAAGGTGTCGATGATGGCCTGGATGTGCAGTGTTGACTGGCGGGTCTTGTCAGCCAGTGCACGTACCTCGTCGGCAACCACGGCGAAACCACGGCCTTGTTCGCCCGCACGCGCAGCTTCAATGGCTGCGTTGAGGGCCAGCAGGTTGGTCTGTTCGGCAATACCGCGGATCATCCCGGCAGCTTCGGCGATGGCACCGGTCTGACCGGCCAGGTGGCTGACCGCCTGGTTGATCTGGGTTACGGTGCTGGCCAAGGTGCGAATCGCCGCGCCACTGGCATCGGCCACCTGGCTACCCTGTTCGGCCAACTGGTGCGCAGTGCGGGCTTCGGCAGCAGTCAAGTGCACGTGGTTGGCCACTTCACCGATGGAGGCCGCCATCTGGTTCATCGCTGTGGCACTCAGATCGGTTTCTGCGCGCTGCTCCAGCGACGCCGCCTCAGTGCTGCGTGACAACTGCCCGGCATCGTGGGCCGCCACGGCCATTTGCCCGGCCAGGTCGCTCAACCGCGTCAACGCGGTTTTCAGGCGCGCTTCTTCGCTGATCAGCATCAGTTGCAGTTGCCCGGCAGCGCCAGGCAGGTCGCTGTAGGTCAAGGCCGCGACCGGGTCGGCGAAGGTACCTTCGGCACCCTCGACCACCTGTTGCATCCGGCGTCCGATGGCGTTGTGCGCCCACAGCCCGTAGGCCAGGAACAACCCCACGGTCAGCCCCTGCCCCACCAGGCCAGGCCACAGCTGGTTGGCGCCCAGCGCCAGCAGCCCGCCGGCCAGTGGCAAGGCCAAGGCCTGCACCAGCATGCTCAGCCGGCGCGGTACCGACAGTGCCGCCTGGCCGGCACGCATCCGCGCATACAGGGCCTCGGCGCGTGCCACCTGCTCACGCGTGGGGCACACCCTTACCGACTCATAGCCCACCACCCGCCCACCTTCGAGAATCGGCGTGACATAGGCGTTGACCCAGTAGTAGTCGCCGTTGCGGCAGCGATTCTTGACGATACCCATCCAGCTCTTGCCAGCCTTCAGGTAGCGCCACATCAGTTCGTACACCGCCGGCGGCATGTCCGGGTGGCGCACCAGGTTGTGCGGGCTGCCGATCAGTTCAGCGTCGCTGTAGCCGCTGATGGCGGCGAATTCGGGGTTGCAATAGGTGATCAGGCTGGCGGTATCGGTAGCGGAAATGAGCCGCTGATCAGAGGGAAAACGTTGCTCGACCGGGGTTACCGGCAAGTTGAGACGCACAGTGAGACTCCATTCATGGGGGGTGCCAGGCGGCTGCTACCGAGCGTTTTGCGGGATAAATAATCCCGCAAACACCTGCTTGGTGACTGCCCAGTCAGGCGCGGATTCTACGAGCCCCAACACATAAAGCAAATAAACCTTACGGATCATGGCGTTATCTATTATTCAAGGCCCTTGGCTGGGCTTGGCAAGCTGATTGCAAAGCCCTTGAGGCGCTGGTCAAGCCCTGCACAATTTCGTACGAGCCACCTGCATGGCGCGCACCGAACTAGAGCCTGGCAAGCCAGAGTGCCCCATAACTGGTCAGACCGGTAAGGCCAAAAACCCTTGCAATGTCGGATTTTTCGCGCTTTTATGGCTTCGCGCTGAACAAACCGGTAAGACCACAATAATTAAGTCCTGCGCTCTTTCGCCCCGTGCGGCTACCGAAGCAAGGACACCGATCAGAGACTCCCCCCATGCTCAAATGGTGCTCGCGTTCGATATTCCTGCAAGTCGTGCTCGGCCTTGCCCTCGGCATCGCCTGCGGTCTCAGTTTTCCCGACCTTTCCCTGCAACTCAAACCCCTCGGCGACGGGTTCATCAAGCTGATCAAGATGCTCATCGGCCTGATCGTGTTCTGTGTGGTGGTGAGCGGCATCTCGGGCGCGGGCGACCTGAAAAAGGTCGGACGCATCGGCCTGAAGTCGGTGATCTACTTTGAAGTGCTGACCACTCTGGCGCTGGTGATCGGTCTGGTGTTCGCTTTCAGCAGTGGCATCGGCAGCGGTGCCAACATCCACCTGGACCAGTTATCCAGCGCCGATGCCAATGGCCTGGCCGAGCGCGGCCAGCACATCCATGGCGCCACGGCGTTCTTCATGGACCTGATCCCCACCTCCGTGGTAGGTGCCTTCGCCGACAACAACATTCTTCAGGTATTGCTGTTCTCGGTGCTGTTCGGTAGTGCACTGAACCTGGTAGGTGACTCGGCCGCCGGTATCTCGCGGCTTATCAACGAGCTGAGCCATGTGATCTTCCGCATCATGGGCATGATCGTACGCCTGGCCCCCATCGGCGTATTCGGCGCCATCGCCTTTACCACCAGCAAGTACGGCCTGGAATCGCTGCAACACCTGGGCGGCTTGGTGGCATTGTTCTACCTGACCTGCGCCGGCTTCGTGCTGATTGTGCTGGGTACGGTGATGCGCCTGTCGGGGCTGAAACTGCTGCCGTTGATCAAGTACCTGCGAGAGGAGCTGACCATCGTCCTTGGTACCGCGTCTTCCGACGCTGTGCTTCCCCAGATCATGCGCAAGCTGGAGCACCTGGGCATTGGCAGTTCCACGGTCGGCCTGGTGATCCCCACCGGCTACTCGTTCAACCTCGACGGTTTCTCCATCTACCTGACCTTGGCCATCGTGTTCATCGCCAACGCGACCGGCACGCCGCTGGAAATGACCGACCTGCTGACCATCCTGCTGGTGTCGCTGGTGACTTCCAAGGGGGCTCATGGCATCCCAGGCTCGGCACTGGTGATCCTCGCCGCCACCCTGACTGCCGTGCCGGCAATCCCGGTGGTAGGCCTGGTGCTGGTGCTGGCGGTGGACTGGTTCATGGGCATCGGCCGGGCGCTGACCAACCTGATTGGCAACTGCGTGGCCACCGTGGCCATCGCCCGCTGGGAAAAGGATATTGACCTGGAACGCGCGCAGAACGTGCTCGACGGCAAGCTCGGCTTTACCCCAACCCCGCGCAAACAGCCCAATACGCACCATCAACAGGAATTTTGACCGAAAGTGGCCGGCGATGACGCCGGCCCTTGCAGGAGCGAACCGTGATCAGCTCATCGACCGTCGTCAACTCAGTGGTGGAAAAACTGCGCCAGGCCCTGGCCCGGGGCCAATGGCGCACCGGCGACATGCTGCCGGGCCAGCGCGAGCTGGCCGAACAGCTGGGCATCAGCCGGCCCAGCCTGCGCGAAGCGGTGACCGTACTGGAAACCTTGGGCCTGGTGCGCTCGCTGCCGGGCAAGGGCGTCCTGGTGCTGGATGCCGACGCCGTCACTCAGGAACAGGGCATGGACACCGGTGCTGCGGCCAGCCTGGCCGATGTGCTGGAGCTGCGCTACACCCTCGAGCCTTTCATCGTCGGGCTGGTGGCGCAGTCGGCCAATAGCCAGGACGTCGGCCAGTTGCGCCTCACCTTGATGGACATGCGTGAAGCGCTGGAGGCCGATGACAGCGAAGCCGGGGTAAAAGCCTACATCGCTTTCCATGAGGCGCTGTTCACCCTGACCACCAACCCGATCTTCCAGAGCGTGGTGCAACAGACCGGTAATGCCTTGAAGCAAAGTGCCGACATGCTGCGCAATTCGCCCGAACACCTGGCAGCACGGCTCAAGGAAAACGAAGCCGTGGTACGCGCCATTCGCGAACGCAACAGTGCCCAGGCCAGCGCCCAAATGCGCCAGCACATTCTGGCCGAAGGCCAACGCATGGGCATCCCGCTGAACATCCCGGACGAACACCCGCGCCCATGACCCCAGGAGAGCGACCATGAATGCCGCCCCCCACCTGCCAGCCCTGCTGGCTGCTGGCGAAACCCGTCTGTCGGCCGAGCAAATCTACCCTCGGCTGTTCGACGCCATTCTCGAACAGCGCCTGCCACCGGGCGCCCTGTTGCCCGAGCAGGCGCTGGGCCATGCCTTTGGCGTCAGCCGCACCGTGATACGCCGTGTGCTTGGGCGCCTGTCCGACCAGCAGGTGGTGGTGCAGCGGCCCAGCCACACCGCGCACCTGGCGGCGCCCGACCCGGACCAGGCGCGCCAGGTACTCAGTGCCAGACGCCTGGCCGAAACCACGCTGATCACCTTGGCCGCCCAACGCGCTCGGCCGGCGCAGGTGCGCCAGCTGCGGCAACTGGTGGAACGCGAACGCCAGCACCATGAAAGCGGCGAACGGTGCGCGGCAATCCGCCTGGGCGGCGAGTTTCACCTCAAACTGGCGCAGGTGGCAGCCAATGCGCCACTGGCGCGGTTTCTCAACGGCCTGGTTCCAATGACCTCGCTAATCATTGCCCGCTACGAATCGCCGTGCTGCGACCACTGCGCCTGGCAAGAACATGCGGCGATCATCGATGCCGTGGAGCAAGGCGATGCCGAGGCGGCGCTTGGGCTGATGCACAAGCACCTGGACCGCCTGGAACAAAAGCTCGACCTGAACTAGCCGCTCATGCTGACGCGGTCCCTGTAGGACCGCGATGACCGGGCGATGGGCTGCACAGCAACCCCACTCACCCGGCCCTATACTGCGAGAACCACCCCAGCCTCTACCAGGGAGGCGGCCGCGTGAGTTCTCGAATCCTTCTGTTGCTGTGCCTTCTGCTGGCCCTCACCGGTTGCGCGGGCAAGCGCCCACCAGCCCCGCCGCCCCCTGCGGTGCTCACCCCGGCCACCTGGCAACGCATCGATCAGGAATTGATCGACGCCTCGGTCGGCGCAGCCGGCTCGGCCAATGACTATGCACGGCGCTCCATGCGGGTGTGGCGGGAACAGGTACAACAGCGCACCGAAAGTGACTTCATCCCCTGGTTCACCGGCTACTGGACCCAACAGTGGCTGACCCTCAAGGTGGCCTGGTACAAACTCGACAGTGGCACAGGCCGGGAGCCGGCAGAAAAGCGCCTGGCCCTGTACCTGCAGGAGCAATACCACGTGCGGGTGATCGAGCCGGTGGCCGAACAGATCAACCCCGAGGGCATCCGTGACCGGGCCTGCGAGCTGTACCTGCAACTGTTCGGCCAGCAACTGCCAGCCATCATCAGCCGCTACAACGCGCCGCCCGAGCAGCTCAGCCAGCGCCTCAACCGCATCCCCGCCATCGCCCTGGGGCCACCGGATGCCCGCAATGCCAGCCTGTATCAACTGCTACGGGCCAAGCCGCTGGACCAGCAGCCGGCCTGGCAAGCCATGCGCCAGCACCTTCATCAACTGGCCAGCAAGGGCCCCGGGAGAACCGATGTCGGGCTTAATTCGGTGGCCACCCAGGCGAGCGACAAGCTCGGCGCTACCCTGGCCCCACGCGGCATCGCCAGCGCCGTCGCATCAGCAGTCGGCAAAGTGGCAGGAGCGATGATTTCAATCGCCGCGGCCGGCTACGGCATGATGACCCATGACCGCGAACAGCCGCAGATGGTCGAGCAGTTGCGGGTGATCCTCAACGTGGCACTGAACCAGGAATGGCAGGAGTTGATGGAGAACCGCCAGAGCGGGGCAATGGCGGGGGTGTATTACCTGTCGGGGCAGGTTGAGGACAGCTTGCTCGCCAGCGCACCACGGCCAGTTGAACAACCGGTGGAACAGCAGGTAAAGCAGCAGCAAGAACCTTTGATCATCCGCCTGCCGCCTTAGTGGGTACAGGCTGGATCAAGCAGCAGCCATGGCAGAACGTGGCAGCCCAAAGACCCGGTCGAACGCCCAGTTGTAGGCGAAGGTGTAGCACGGCACCAGAATGATGAACGCCATATCGACCAGCAACGCCTCCATCAGCGTCATGTCCAGCCACCAGGCAATCAGCGGGATCAGGTACACCACCAAGGTCAGCTGGAAACCGATGGCATGCGCCACTCGGCGCGCCACGCTGCGCCCGCGCCTGGCCTGGCGGCTCTCCCAGTACTCGAACAGGGTGTTGTAAATCAGGTTCCAGAGCATGGCGATGGTGGTGATCATGACCGCCAGTGGCCCGGTATGCGACGCCTGGGTGTCCGACAGGTAGGCCAGGCCGAGGGTCGACATGCACAGCCCGATCAGCTCATAGAAAGTCACGTAGACCAGTTTGCGTTTTAGTCCCTGCATCGGGATTACTCCAATGACAAAAGCGATGGGGCGCGATCATGCGTCATCATGCTTGACAGCAAAAGTCAGCGGCTGTCAGATCTACTGACAGGAGGCTGCCATGAATTTTTCCAGCGACAACATCCAGCTGTTTCTTGCCGTACTCGACCGCGGCTCGTTTTCCGCCGCCGCACGCGCCCTCCAGCGGGTGCCTTCGGCCGTGAGCATGGCCATCGGCAATCTTGAGGCCGAGCTGGGCTACAGCCTGTTCGAGCGCGGCTCACGTGAGGTTCGCCCTACCGCAAAGGCTTTGGCCCTGGAGCCACACGCCAGGCTGATTGCCGAACAACTGGGGCTGCTACAAGTGCATGCCCTGGAGCTGTCCCAGGGGTTGGAAAGCAGCCTGAGCGTGGCCGTTGTGCCAGACATCGACCACCGCCCGTTGCTGGCGGCCATCGCCAGCCTGGGCGAGCGCCACCCGTTGCTGGATATCGCCCTGCTCAGCGCCCCGCAGGAAGAAGCCCTGCACTTGCTGGACAGCGGGCGGGCCGACCTCTGCGTGGCCTTTGCCGGCCTGCAGGTCGATGCCCGCCGAAGCTTCCAGCACATCGGCGTGGAGTCGCTGGTGGCCACGCTGTCGCCCACCCACCCGGCCTTGCGCGAGGGGCGCATTCACTACCTCGAAGACCTGACCCGGGTGCGTCAGATTCTGGTGCGCAGCCGCGACCTGCCGCTGGCTGACCCGCGCCCGCTGATCGGCGCCACACACTGGTCCACCGACAGCTTCGACCTGGCGTTGCAAATGGTGGAAGCCGGCCTGGGCTGGGGCGACCTGCCACTGTCACGGGTCGCGCCGCGGCTGGCCAACGGGCGCTTGGTACGCCTGGATTTTCGCAATACCCGCAACGAGTTGCAGTTGCCGGTACACATTTTGTGGCGCAAACAACAACCGCTGCAGCAGGCCGCACGGCTGTTGATCGAACAGCTGACGAATCAGTGACTGCCGTCTGTCGAAACGCCCAGAAGAAATTACTGTAAGTGCTTCAATCTTTTACCCCTTGAGCCGATATCTCGGTCGACAGGCACCGCATCGCGTCATGAGCGTGCTGCGCCCTCCCCTCATTGGCTCAAGGTCTCGAAACATGAACCTGAAATTTCGCCACAAGATCCTGCTCAGCGCCTGCGGCGTCGTGGTCCTGGCATTTGCCCTGTTCACGCTCTACAACGACTACCTGCAACGCAACACGATCCGCCAGAACATCGAAGCCTCGGTACAGCAATCCGGCGCACTGACTGCCAGCAGCGTGCAAAACTGGATGAGCGGGCGCATCCTGGTGCTGGAAAACCTGGCCCAGGATATCGGCCAGCAAGGCACCGGCGAGACCCTGGCCGGGCTGATCGAGCAGCCTTCCTACACGCGCAATTTCCTGTTCACCTACCTGGGCCAGGCCAACGGTGTGTTCACCCAGCGCCCGGATACCCAGATGCCTGCCGGTTACGACCCTCGCCAGCGCCCGTGGTACGGCGCCGCCGCCAGCGCCGGGCAGACTGTGCTGACAGCCCCCTACCAAGGCGCTGTCGGTGGCCTGATGGTGACCATCGCCACCCCGGTGAAGCGCAAGGGCGATGGTGAACTGATGGGTGTGGTCGGTGGCGACGTGACTTTGGACACGCTGGTCGAGATCATCAACTCGGTCGATTTCGGCGGCATCGGCCACGCCTTCCTGGCCGACGCCAACGGCCAGGTGATTGTCAGCCCCGACAAAGACCAGGTGATGAAGAACCTCAAGGACATCTATCCGGGCAGCAACCTGCGGGTTGCCGCCGGCATGCAGGATGTCATCCTCAACGGCCAGGACCGCATCATTTCCTTCGCCCCGGTGGCCGGCCTGCCGTCGGCACAGTGGTACATCGGCCTGTCCATCGATAAAGACAAGGCTTACGCGGCGCTCAGCCAATTCCGCACCTCGGCGATCATCGCCATGCTCATTGCCGTGGCTGCCATCGCCGGCCTGCTGGGCCTGCTGATCCCGGTGCTGATGCGCCCGCTGACCACCATGGGCCGCGCCATGCGCGACATCGCCGAAGGTGAAGGCGACCTGACCCGCCGCCTGACCGTGCAAAACAAGGACGAATTCGGCGAGCTGGCCACCTCGTTCAACCGCTTTGTCGAACGCATCCATGCCTCCATCAGCGAAGTGTCCTCGGCCACCCGCCTGGTGCATGACCTGTCGGAAAAAGTGGTCAGCGCGTCCAACGCGTCAATCAGCGGTTCTGAAGAACAGAGTATGCGCACCAACAGTGTGGCCGCGGCCATCAACGAACTGGGGGCTGCCACCCAGGAAATCGCCCGTAACGCCGCCGATGCCTCGCAGCATGCCAGCGGCGCCAGCGAGCAGGCCCACGGCGGGCGTGCAGTGGTCGAGGAAGCGATCAGCGCCATGACCGCCCTGTCCCAGCGCATCAGCGAGTCCTGCGCGCAGATCGAAACGCTTAACGCCAGCACCGACGAAATCGGCAAGATCCTCGATGTGATCAAGGGCATCTCGCAGCAGACCAACCTGCTGGCACTGAACGCCGCGATCGAGGCCGCCCGTGCCGGTGAGGCCGGCCGTGGTTTTGCCGTGGTGGCCGACGAAGTGCGCAACCTGGCACACCGCACCCAGGAATCGGCCGAAGAGATCCACCGCATGATCACCAGCCTGCAGGTAGGCTCGCGCGAAGCGGTGCACACCATGAACACCAGCCAGGTTTCGAGCGAGCAGACCGTGCAGGTGGCCAACCAGGCCGGCGAACGCCTGGCCAGCGTGACCCAGCGTATTGGCGAAATCGATGGCATGAACCAGTCGGTGGCGACCGCCACCGAAGAGCAGACTGCCGTAGTCGAGAGCCTCAACCTGGACATCACCCAGATCAACGCCCTGAACCAGCAAGGCGTCGAGAACCTGAACGAGACACTGCTGCACTGCGATCAACTGGCTCAACAGGCTGGCCGCTTGAAGCAGCTGGTAGGCAGCTTCAGGATCTAAGCCATGTCATAGACGGCAACAGCCACTGCCTGTTGCCGCCTCTTAGAAAAAATGGGTTATTGATTTGCAAGGGACTCAGCTCGGTCAGGCTTCGCCGACAAACGCCTGCACTTCAATTTCCACATCCACCCCCAGCGCCAACGCCGAGGCCACAGTCGAACGCACTGGCAGCGCCGCGCCAAAAAACTCCTTGTAGACCTCGTTGAAACCGGCAAAGTGGCTCATGTCCGACAGCCAAACCGTGGCCTTGACCACTTGATCGAAGCGCGCGTCGCAGGCCGCCAGGCTTTCGGCGATGCGCTCGCAGGCTGCGCGGGTCTGGGCCTGGATATCACCGCGCACTACTTCACCACTGGCGCTCATCGGCACCTGGCCGGAGAGGAACAGAAACCCCCCGGCCTTCACTGCACGGGAAAACGGAAACGGCAGGCTACTGGGGAAACGCTGGATGTCATTGCTCATGGGATGCTCCTTTCGAGGTTGCTGGAAACGGGCCGGGGAAGGTGGGGGCGCTGCGCCGGCAAGGTGACAGGCCGACCCTCGCCATGCCGCACTGATCGGCTCCGGTCCAAGCCCGGATTATCGCCCGCGAACGGGCGCCAGTTCGACGATTTTATCTGCAACCCCGGGCAAGCGTTCGCCCGGGGCCTGAACACATGCCGGTTATAACCTAATAACGAACAAGTCTATTTGGCTATAAAAAAATCTATATGCTGGCTGCATCCGATAACGGGCAAAGATGGGCAGTCGAGTAGCGTATGGATGTAGGTTCTTTCGGTTTCACCATTGCGGGCCTGGTCGTGGGTTTCATCGTCGGCATGACCGGCGTCGGTGGCGGCTCGCTGATGACCCCGATCCTGTTGTGGTTTGGCATCAACCCGGCTACGGCCGTTGGTACGGACCTGCTCTATGCAGCCATCACCAAGGCCAGTGGCGTCTGGGTGCATGCGCGCCACAAGAACATCGACTGGAAGATCACCGGGCTGCTCAGCCTGGGCAGCGTGCCCGCCGCAGCACTGACCCTGTGGTTCCTCAGCACCCTGCACACCGACACCTCGGCGCTTAACGCCATCATCAAGCAAGGCCTGGCAGTGGTGCTGATCCTCACCGCGCTGGCCATTCTGTTCAAATCGCGTCTGCAGGCCTTTGCCAGCCGCCATGCCAGTGACCACTATCACCTCAGCGACCGCAGCCTGAACACCCTCACCGTAGTCACCGGCGTGGTGCTGGGGGTTATGGTCACCCTCACCTCCATCGGTGCTGGCGCCCTGGGCACCGTGGCGCTGTTCCTGCTGTACCCGTTTCTGGTCACCCGCCGCCTGGTCGGTACGGAAATCGCTCACGCGGTGCCGCTCACCCTGGTAGCAGGCCTGGGCCACGCGGGCATGGGCAACATGGACTGGTCGCTGTTGGGCTACCTGCTGCTGGGCTCGCTGCCGGGCATCTACCTGGGCAGCCACCTCACCGGACGGATCTCGGACCGCGTACTGCGCCCGTGCCTGGCGGCGATGCTGCTGCTGATCGGCTACAAGCTGGCGTTCTGACCCTCAGCCCAGGCGCAGGCGCCACTGCCCGGTAAAGCTCAACTCGAGGCGCGAAAGCGGCGGCACGTCGACACGCTGGCTAGCCTGCATCGGGCACCCCAACACCTCTACCAACACGGCGCGCATCACCATCGGGTGAGTCACTGCCAGCCACTCACCCGGCGTGTCGAAGGCCGCCAGCCAAGCGGCCACACGCTGGCATACTCTCGCGAAAGATTCCCCCCCATGCACCGCACTGGCCGGGTCCTGCAGCCACTGCGCCAACGCCTGCGGTTGTTCGGTTTGCAACTGCTTCAGCGGCAAACCCTGCCAACGCCCCAGGTCGCAATCGGCCAATGCCGGCTCGATCTGCACCGGCCCCGACCACCACGCCGCCGTCTCGCAGGCTCGCCGTTCTGGCGCAGTCAGCATTTGCACGCCGGGCACGATGGCGTCGGGCTCTTGGGTCAACGGCAAGATGGCGTCATCTGCACGGTGCAGGCGCCCGGTCTTCTGGGCCTGGGTCAGGGCATGGCAGATCAGGGTCAGGCGGACGGCTTTCACCGGGGCTCTCTCGCAGCAGGCAGGGGCCCATGGTTTAGCATGCTGCGAGGCGTTTGGCTGCAACATTGTCGCCACCCGCACAAACGCGTATCCCTTGTAGGCGCGCTCAGTTCATAGATAGGTAACCACCTGCGCCAAACCCCACACCGGCAGCGCCCCCACCAATCCCACCGCCAGCCGTGGCCAGTACGGCAGTAACATCACCAGCACCAACCCCGCCAGCGACAACACGCCGAACCAGGCCACCGGCCCCATGGCCCAGCCCCAGGACTGGGCGCACAGCGTCAGGCTCGCCAGCAACGCCAACCAACCGGCACTGCGCAGGCTGATACTCCAAACGCGCGGGCAGGTGCGATTCCACACCTGTTTGTAATGCCGCTCCAGCCCCTGGCACAGCCCGAGCATACCGGCATAAGCGAACAGCACTGCGCCTGCAATCCACATCATCATGCCTCGGCCTCCTGTTGCCGGCCTGCCCGGGCCTTGCGCTGCACCGGTTGTACTTGCCGCACCCGCCAGGCCACCAGCCCAATCAACACGCCCAGCACCAACGCACAGGCCGCTACGCCCAGGCGCATGGCGTCTTCGAGGCCGCCAAACGCACCCAGGCCGATGCACAGCAATGCCGTCAGCAACAGTTGCTCGGCCCATGCACGGCGTGCCGGCCTGACACCCGCATGCAACAGCGCCAGCAGCCATACACCAAAGAACGCACGTACTTCCCAGCTCTCCCGCTGTAGCAGTTCCACCGGCAACAAGCGGCTGGCCCACAGCAGCCCGACGCATGCCAGTAGCAAACCGCTGATGAAGCCCACGTTGCACACCTCGGCCACCCGGTACCAGCGCCGTGCCGAAGCATCGGCAGTGGCACTGACATACTTGCGCCCGCGCTTTACGCAGAACAGCACCAGGCCGCTGGCGATCATCAGGCAGCTGACCAGCCCGCACACGAAGTACAACCAACGCATCGGGTAGCCGCCAAATTGGGCAAAGTGCAGCCCGACCATGACCCGCTGGGTCAAAGGCACCGCGCGCCACTCAGGTACGTCGCTGAGCAGTTGCCCGCTGACGCCATCGAAGACCATGGCCTGCCCCTTGGCCAGGGCAATCCGGTTGCCCAGCTCGGGGCGGATTTCAACGCGCGCCGCCGCCGTGTTCGGGTTGCGGATGTTCAAGCCGCCGATCGGCCCCAACCGCGCCTCGGCCTGGGCCAACAGCGGGGCTACATCCACCAGCGCGGCCGGCTGCCTGGCCAGGCCACGGGGCTGTTCCACGCGGGCATTGCCTTGGGCCTGGAAGTAGGCGCGTGCGTCGCCGGCAAAGAGCGCATCGACCCCGGCGGGGATGTAGATGAGCATGAAGATCACCAGGCCGGTGTAGGTGATCATCAGGTGGAACGGCAGCAACAGCACCGCGCTGGCGTTGTGGAAATCCAGCCACGAGCGCTGGCCCTTGTTCGGCCGGAAAGTAAAGAACTCCTTGAAGATCTTCTTGTGGATGACGATGCCGGTCACCAGTGCCGCAAGCATCACCAGCGCCAGCGCACCGACCACGAAAATACCCCAGTTGCGTGGCAGGTCGAGGGTGAAGTGGAAGCGGAAGAAGAAGTTGCCGCCGACACTGTCACGCACCTCGATGGCCTCGCCGGTGCGCGGGTCGAGCTGCACGCCACCGCCGTGGCGGCGCTCGCCGGTAGAAACGCGCAGCCCTGGCGCGCGTTCGCTCGGCAGGCTGATGCCCCAGTTGCCTGCTTCTGGTTCATGGGCCTGCAGGTAGTTGATAGCGCGCCGGGCAGCGTCGGCCTGGGGCACCTGGGTGGCCGGGATTTCCGGCTGCATCCAGTGGTTGAGCTCCTTGTCGAACACCGCCAGGGTGCCGGTGACGAAGATGGCGAACAACAGCCAGCCGAAGATCAGCCCGGCCCAGGTATGCAGCCAGGCCATCGATTGGGTGAAGGTATTCTTCATGTCAGCCGCTCCATTACCTGGGGCCAGAAACCGATCAGGGCAAAGGGCGCGGCCAGTGCCAGCGGCGCCCAGGCGCGCAGGGCATCACGGCAGGCGAAGGCCCAGAGGATGGCAACGGTGTAAAAAATGAACGCCGGCAGGGTCGCGACGATGACCGCATCGGCGGCAGATAGCGGCAGGATGCGGGCCAGGCAGGCACTGGCGGCGTAGCTGAGGGCGTAACCGCCGAGCAACGCGGCGGCGCTGCGAGAGAGTAGTTGTAGCCAGGCAGGGGCTTTGATCATCGGAGGGTTCCTTGAGGTCCGGTGATGAGGCCAGGGCTGTGCGCAGCCCAATCGCCGGCAAGCCAGCTCCCACAGGCCCCGCACAGCATTCGAGGGCTGTGCGGTACCTGCAGGAGCGGCCTCGTGTCTCGATCGGGCCGCGAAGCGGCCCCCGCTGTCAGAAGTTGATATTCAGCGCAGCAAACACCGCCCTGCCCGGCTGGTTATACGTGTTGGCCCCCGAACTGCTGGCGTTGCCGCCACGCAGGATCTGCTTGTCGAACACGTTGTTCACGCCCACCCGCACGTCGTAGTTGGCGTTGAACTTGTACCCGGCGCTCACATCCACCAGGCCATAGGCCTCGACGTCCTGCTGCGCGGCCTTGTCGTAGTCTTGCTGGGTGCGGTAGTTGTAGGTCGGCGATTTCTGCTTGCCAAAGTAGGTGCCCGCCACCTGGAACGACAGCTGCTCGGTGGCGCGCCAGTCCAGGGTGGTGTTGACGGTATATTCCGGGATCACCGACAGCGGTTCGCCAGTCTCGCGATTGTCGTTGTCGAGCATCCAGGTCAGGTTGGTGTTCCAGTCCAGGGTCGGCGTCAGCTCGATGAAGACGTTGCCTTCGATCCCTTCCACCCGCGCCTTGCCGGCGTTTTCCCACTGGGTCACGCGGCGGCCGCTGTTGATGGCATAGAGCACATCGGTACCGCCGATGATCTTGTTCTTGTAGTCATTGCGGAAGTAGGTGGCGCTGGTACGCCAGGTGCCGCGGTCGTACAGCAGGCCAATCTCCTTGTTGACGCTGATTTCCGGCTTGAGGTCGGCGTTACCCTGCAGGTAGCAACCACCGGAGTTGGTCTGCCCCACACTGCAACCTTGGCCGCGGCTGTAGAGCAGGTAATTGGGGTTGGACTGGTACAGGTTCGGCACCTTGTAGGCGCGAGCAATGCCGCCTTTGACCGACAGCGCCTCGGTGAGCTTGTGCGACAGGTTCAGGCTGGGGCTGAAGTTGTCGCCAAACATCTCGTGATGGTCAAAACGCAAGCCAGGCGTCACCGTCGTGTCGCCGATGACGATATTGTCCTCGACGAACAACGCGTAGCTTCTGGCGGTCATCTTCGATTCGCTGCGGTCGAAACCGCTGATCGCGTCATTGCCCGACCCACTCGGGTCGAAGCTCTGCGGACGGAACGAGCCTTGGTCGTTGAGCGACTCGTACAGGTACTCGCCCCCCAGGGTCAGCACATGCTCGGTGCTGCCCAGGGCGAACGGCAAGTTGACCTCACTGTTCAAGCGCGTGTTACGCAACCGCGACATCGCCGCGCCGCTGTCGTTGATCGCCCCTTCCGGGCCACCAGCCAAACCCTCGTTGAGGCGCCAGTTGCGCACGTATTCGTAGGCCAGTGTGGTCTTGCTGGTACCCCAGGTGAAGTCGCCCAGGTGGGTCAGGTCGTAGGTGCTGCGCTGCATGACGTTGGTTTCGTGGCCATACAGGCTGGAAATCAGTGCGACGTCGCTGCCGCCGTTGCTGTTCATGGTGTCGCCCGCGTAGATATTGCCTTGGCGGCTGTAGCCGGCACTGGCTTCGAAGCGGTGCTCGTCGTTCAACTTCCAGCTGAGCAGGCCGTTGATGTCCTTGTTGCGCACCCCCTCGCGCCCGGCAACCAGTGCGCTGTTGGCGTGGCTGGCGTTGATATCGAGGTCGTCAGCGTCAGACTTGGCCAAGCCGCCGAACAGCCGGAAACCAAGGTTATCGGTGAGGCCGCCACCGAGGTTGAAGTTGGCGCGCCGGCTGGCACCCTCGGCACCGTCTTCCGGCAACTGGGTGAACAGGCTGACGCTGCCCTTGAGCTCGTCGGTGGGGCGTTTGGTGATGATATTCACCACCCCGCCCATGGCGCCGGAGCCGTAGCGAGCGGCGGCTGGGCCACGCAAGATCTCGATACGCTCGACGGCCTCGGCGGGCACCCAGTTGGTTTCACCACGGGTATCACGGTCACCGTTCCAGCCATAACGCACAGCGTTGCGGGCGCTGGAGGGCTTGCCGTCGATGAGGATCAGGGTGTTTTCCGGGCCCATGCCGCGCAGGTCGATCTGGCGGTTGTTGCCGCGCGCGCCGCTGGCGCTGTTGCCGGTCAGGTTGACGCCGGGCTCGCGGCGGATGATATCGGACAGGTCATTGGACGGCGGGTGGCGCTTGATGTCGTCGGCGGTGATGATCGACGAACCCAAGGCCTGACGCGCCTCGCGCTCGGCGGTGATCAGGGTGTCCTGAATCACCAGCGCGTTGTCGGCAACCGGCACTTCCAGCACCTCACCCGTACGCTGCTCTTCAGCCTGGGCCGCGGTGGCCACCATGGCCGGTGACGCCAGCGCCACGAACGCCAGGGCCAGGCTGTTGGGTGAAGTTCTGCACTGCATGGGTACATCTCCTGCGATTCATGAGCGAAACGGCACATCCCTGTCGCAAACCGGGAGCCCTCGCCCACCGGCCTCGCAAACACAGTCTGGTGGCCAACAGGGGTGGTAAATATAGGGAATTGCAAATGAGAGTAAATCGTATTTACGAAGTTTACATGTTTGTAACCGAACTTTGCTGAAGCGCGCGGTAGAGCGCCGTATTCCCGCTCACACAGAATCCTGGCCATGCTGCAGTAATTGGCTGCTGCACTGGCTACACTGGCCTTCCTCTAACCCGAGCCATCTGTTCATGCTCCCAGCCACGCTGATTTTCCTGTTCACCCTGACCCTGGTCATCTGGCAACCCAAAGGCCTTGGCGTCGGCTGGAGTGCCTCCTTCGGTGCGCTTCTGGCCCTGCTGTGCGGCGTGGTGTCACTGCACGATATCCCCACCGTCTGGGCAATCATCTGGAACGCCACCGCCACCTTCATCGCCCTGATCGTCATCAGCCTGTTGCTGGACGAAGCCGGTTTCTTCGCCTGGACGGCGCTGCATGTGGCGCGTTGGGCCCGAGGCGACGGGCGTCGCCTGTTTGCCTTCATGGTGCTGCTGGGGGCAGCGGTATCCGCGCTGTTCGCCAACGATGGCGCAGCCCTGATCCTCACCCCCATCGTCATGTCGATGCTGCTGGCGCTGCGCTTTTCCCCCACGGCAACCCTGGCCTTCGTGATGGGCGCCGGTTTTATCGCCGACACCGCCAGCCTGCCGTTGGTGGTATCGAACCTGGTCAACATCGTGTCCGCGGACTACTTCGGGCTCGGCTTCAACGCCTACGCCGCCGTGATGGTGCCGGTGAACCTGGTGGCGGTAGCCGCCACGCTGCTGGTGCTGTGGCTGTATTTTCGCCGCGACATCCCGCTGCGGTACGCCACCGACGACCTGCAATTGCCTGCCCTGGCAGTGCGCGATCGCGCCACGTTCCGTGCGGGTTGGGTGGTACTGGTGGTGTTGCTGGCCGCGCTGTTCGTGCTGGAGCCGCTGGGCATCCCGGTCAGCGCCGTGGCCTCGGCCTGCGCCGCCGTGCTGTTTGCCGTGGCCGCCCGCGGCCACGTGATTTCAACCCGCCGCGTGCTGCGCGAAGCACCGTGGCAGATCGTGGTGTTCTCACTGGGGATGTACCTGGTGGTGTACGGGCTGCGCAATGCCGGCCTGACCGACGCCCTTGCCGGGGTACTGGACTGGCTCGCCGGGCATGGGCTGTGGGCGGCTACGCTGGGCACCGGGCTGATTGCAGCGCTGCTTTCGTCACTGATGAACAACCTGCCCAGTGTGCTGATCGGCGCCTTGTCGATCCATGCCAGCGAAGCTCAGGGCGTGGTGCGCGAGGCGATGATCTACGCCAATATCATCGGCTGCGACCTGGGGCCGAAGATCACCCCGATCGGCAGCCTGGCCACGTTGCTGTGGCTGCATGTGCTGGCGCGCAAAGGGGTGGTGATCGGCTGGGGGTATTACTTCAAGGTCGGCGTACTGCTGACCGTGCCGGTGCTGCTGGTGACCTTGGCGGCCCTGGCACTTTGGTTGAGTGTTTGAGGTTGCCGAGCAGCTGGCTCCAATCCCTGGAGCACAGCTTCAGCCAGCGCAAAACCTCTCGTCAACCAATGCTCAGTTGCCGTCAGCGGTTTCAGCCGTCTTGCGCAAGAAGCCCTGCTGGCCACCGTTGCGGTTTGGCGCGAACCCATTGGCCTGCAGGCTTTCTTCGACGGTGTCGTAGAACACGCCGATCTTGCTGATTTCGCGGGCTTGCCTGGCGGTGGCGATCGGCCGACCGAACTCGCGCGACATGCGCACCAGCTGCTCGATCTGCTGCACCGTGGACATCTTCTCGGTCTGCGCCTGGTTCCACAGGTTGTCCTCGATGCCGCAGCGCACGTGCAGGCCCATGGCGATGCCCATCATGTTGATCGGCAGCACGTTGCGCATCGAGCTTTCCACGGTGAGCACGGCGCCGTCCGGCACGGCCCGCACGATGTTGGCGAGGCTGTAGATGTTCGGCACGTCCATGCCGCCGCCGATGGCCACCCAGTTCATCACCAGCGGGCCTTTGTAGATGCCACGGCGCATCAGGCGCTCGACCGACTCGAAACTGTTCAGGTTGTAGCACTGGAAGGCACTCTGGATACCCGCGGCGCTAAGGCGGCGCACGTGCTCCTCGACCCAGCCGGGCTGCGCGGGCACGGTCATTTCCTTGTAGGCCTCGTACACCGCCGGGTCTTCCATCGAAGTCCCGCGCACATCCTGATAGCCCCAGTGCTCGACCACGTTCATCTGCGAGGTGTTGACCGTCACCGTGACCTGATCGGGCTTGGGATCGAGCTCGGCCAGCATGTGGCGAGTATCGTCGCTCAGCCACTTGGCCGCAGCGCCTTCGGTCTCGGGGGCAAAGCTGATCGAGCCCCCCACCTGGATGATCATTTCCGGTACCGCTTCACGCACACCGGCAATCAACTCGTTGAACTTGGACAGGCGCTTGGAGCCCTTGCCATCCAGCTCGCGCACATGCAGGTGGAGCACCGTGGCACCGGCGTTGTAGCAATCCACGGCCTTCTGTACCTGCTCGGCCATGGTCACCGGGATGTCCTCGGGGAAGTCGGACGGCACCCAGGAAGGCGCATAGGGCGCTGCGGTGATGATCAACGGCTGCTGGTTCTCGGTGAACAGGTGGCCATCAAGGAAGTTCATGGGGTGTTCCTTATATTGGGATTGTTGGAAAGGTGTCGGTACAGACCGACGGCTATTGGGTTTCAGCAATGCATCTCGCGGATCAGCTTCTTGTTGATCTTGCCGACACTGGTCTTGGGGATGTCCGCCACGAAGTGCACCTGGCGCGGAATCGCCCACTTGTTGATCTGGCCACTGTCGACAAACTGCTTCAGGTGCGCTTCGAGCCCTACCTGATCGAGGCTGTCACCCGGCATGCACACCACCAGCGCAATCGGCCGCTCGCCCCAGTGCTCGTCGGGAATGCCCACCACCGCCACGGCATTGACCGCAGCGTGCTGGCTGATCAGGTTCTCCAGCGCCAGCGAGCTGATCCACTCACCCCCGGTCTTGATCACGTCCTTGATGCGGTCCTTGATCTCCAGCACCCCGTGGCGGTCGATCGAGCCCATGTCGCCGGTGTGCAGCCAACCGTCCTGCCACAGTTCGGCACCCTTTTCCGGCTCGTGCAGGTACCCCTGGGTCAGCCACGGCGAACGCACCACGATCTCGCCCAGCGACTCACCGTCGTGGGCCACCTCGACGCCCGCCGCATCAACGATGCGCAGGTCGACCATCGCCACCGGGGCGCCGGTCTTGATCCGCTGCGCCACCTGTTCGCACATGGGCAAGGCCAGGTCTTCGTCGTGCAGGTGGGTCAGGGTCAGCAGCGGGCAGGTTTCCGACATGCCGTAACCGCTGAAGATCAGCATGCCGCGCTCGCTGGCCTGACGCGCCAGGCCGTGGGTAAGCGCGCTGCCGCCGAGCAGGATCTTCCAGCGGCTGAAATCGGTGTGCCGGCCTTGCTCGCTGTCGAGCATCATCTGCAGCAAGGTGGGTACGCAGTGGGAGAACGTCACCCCCTCATCGCGGTACAGGCGCACCAGCTTGTCCGGCTCGTAGCGGCCCGGATACACCTGCTTGATGCCCAGCATCGTGGCCGTGTAGGGCACGCCCCAGGCGTGCACATGGAACATCGGGGTGATCGGCATGTACACGTCGCTGGATCGCAGCAACGGCTGGCCGTCGTAGGCGGCGAAAGTGCCTAACTGGTTCAGGGTGTGCAGCACCAGCTGGCGGTGCGAGAAGTACACCCCCTTGGGGTTGCCGGTGGTGCCGGTGGTGTAGAACAGCGTGGCCACCGACTGCTCGTCGAAGTCCTCGAACTCGGCCTCGGGGCTGGCTGCATCCAGCAGCGCTTCGTACTCGCCGAGCACCGGCAGCGACGTGGCCGCAGCCTCCCGGTCCGTCAGTTGCAGGTAGCCTTTGACCTTACCCAACTGGCCGTGCAGCTGCTCCAGCAGCGGCACGAAGTCGTCATGCACCAGCACCAGGTCATCCCCGGCGTGGTTCATGGTGTAGGCCACCTGCTCCGGCGACAGGCGAATGTTCACTGTGTGCAGCACCGCGCCAATCATCGGCACGGCGAAGAAGCATTCCAGCGAACGGTGGCTGTCCCAGTCCAGCAGCGCGACGGTGTCACCGGCCTGCACGCCGGCCGCGCGCAGCACGTTGGCCAGGCGCCGCACCCGCTGCTCGAGCTCGCGGTAGGTGTAGCGCAGCGTGTCGGCGTAGATGATCTGCTGGTCCGGCTGGTGTTGCACACCCGACATCAGCAGGCGTTTGATCAGCAAGGGGTAGGCATAGGCGCCGGCTGCCGGCGGCATTATTTTTGTCTTGGCCATGACGTTGGTTCCAGTTTCCATGTTCGAATCGACTAAGAGCTGACTACGCCTGCACCCGCGCTTGCGCGCGTGGTACCTGGGCACTGTCACGGGGCTGTGGTGCGGCTTCGCAATGCGCGGGGGCCGCCGCGACAAAGCGCTTGTCCGGCAGCAGGAAGTGCGACAGGGCCGGGATCAGCAGCAGTGCGCCGAGCATGTTCCAGAGGAACATGAAGGTCAGCAGGATGCCCATGTCGGCCTGGAACTTGATTGGCGACCACGCCCAGGCGACCACGCCGGCAGCCAGGGTGATACCCACCAGCCCGACCACCCGGCCGGTGAAGGCCACGGCGTTCTGGTACGCCTCGCCCAGGGTGCGGCCCTGCCGCTGGTAGTGCAGCTGCACACTGAGCAGGTACAGCGCGTAGTCCACGCCGATGCCGACGCCCAGGGCGATCACCGGCAAGGTGGCCACTTTCACGCCAATGCCCATGGCCACCATCAGCGCTTCGCACAGCACTGAAGTCAGCACCAGAGGCAGCAGCGCCACCAAGGTCGCGCGCCAGCTGCGGAAGGTGATCAGGCAGAACAGCGTGACCGCCAGGTAGACGAACAGCAGCATGGTGCGGTTGGCTTCGCGCACCACGATGTTGGTGGCAGCTTCGATACCGGCGCTGCCGGCGGCCAGCAGAAACTGCCGGTCGGGGCTGCTGTTTTCGCGGGCGAAGCGGTCGGCGATGGCCACCACGTCGTCCAGGGTCTGGGCCTTGTGGTCCTTGAGGTAGGCGATCACCGGCATCATCGAGCAATCGGTGTTGAACAGCTCCGGGGCGTTGACCGAAGCCTGCTGGGCGGCGTAGTTGAGCATGTCCTGGTTGCGCTGCAGGCTGCTCATCTTCGGGTTGCCTTCGAAGGCGCCTGCGGTGATCTGGCGCACGGCGTTGACCAGCGACACTGTGGTCTGCACCCCGGGGTACTGCTGCAACTGCCAGGCCAGGCGGTCGGCGAGGATCAGCGTCTTGTAGCTCAGGCAGCCTTCCGGCGGGGTCTTGATCATCACCGCGAACAGGTCGCTGGACAGCGCGTAGTGGCTGGTGATGTAGGCGTTGTCGCGGTTGTAGCGCGAATCGGCGCGCAGCTCCGGCGCGCCGCTGTCGAGGTCGCCGATCTTCAGCTGCAGGCTCACCCAGAAACCGCCCAGGCCCAGCAACGTGGCTACCAGCAACGCGCCGGTGGCCCACTTGCGCGTGGTAAAGCGGTCGAGGGCGTCCCACAACTTGCCAAAGCCCCGGTGCTCGGCGGCGCGCTGGTCGATACGCAAGGCACGCTCCGACGCCTTGCGGCCAACGCCAACGTAAGACAGCGACACTGGAATCAACAGCAACGACGTGAAGATCAATACCGCCACGCCGATGCTGGCGGTGATCGCCAGGTCCTTGATCACCGGAATGTCGATCAGCATCAGCACGGCAAAGCCCACGGCGTCCGCCAGCAGCGCCGTAACCCCGGCCACGAACAGGCGGCGGAACGTATAGCGCGCCGCCACCAGCTTGTGGGTGCCACGGCCGACGTCCTGCATGATGCCGTTCATCTTCTGCGCCGCGTGCGACACGCCGATGGCGAAGATCAGGAACGGCACCAGGATCGAGTACGGGTCGATGGCATAGCCGAGCCAACCGACAATGCCCAACTGCCACACCACCGCCGCCAGGGAGCAGAACACCACCAAGAGGGTACTGCGCACGCAGCGGGTGTACAGGAAGATAATCACCAGCGAGGTGACCACCGCCAGGGCGAAGAACATCATCACCTGGATCAGGCCGTCGATCAGGTCGCCCATCAGCTTGGCAAACCCGATGACCCGCACCTTGTACTTGCCCTCGCCTTCCTTGCCAGACGCGCGCGCCTTGCTGTCGCCGCTGTATTCGTACGTGTCGCGCAACTGCTGTTCGAGCATCTGCGAGAACTGCCGGTAGTCGATACCGCGCCCGGTAGCCAGGTCGTGGTCGAGCAGCGGCACCACCAGCATGCTGGACTTGAAGTCGCTCGCCACCAGGCTGCCGACAATACCGGCACGGTTGATGTTCTGGCGCAACTGCTCGATGTCGGCCGGTTTGCCCTGGTAGTCATCGGGCATCACCGCGCCACCCTGGAAGCCCTCCTCCGTGACCTCGGTCCAGCGCACGCCCGGGCTCCACAACGACTTCATCCAGGCACGATCGACGCCCTGGGCAAGGAACAGCTCGTCGTTGATCTTTTTCAGCACGTCCAGGTATTCGGGGTCGAAGATATCGCCCTGGGTGTTCTCCACCACCACCCGCACCGAGTTGCCCAGGCCGCGCAGCGACTTGCGGTTGTCCAGGTAGTTCTGGATGTAGGGCTGGCTCTGCGGGATCATTTTCTCGAAGCTGGGCCGCAGTTCCAGGCGAGTGACAGCCACATAGCCGAGCACCAGCGTGGCCAGCACCATGAACAGCATGAACAGCGGGCGATAGTTGAAGATCATGCGTTCGAGCAGGTTGCCGGAACGTGGATCGAAATCCCGCAGGTCGCGGATCACCGGCATGGTGTCTTGCTTGATGTTGGCCATCACGAGGCTCTCTTGGAATACTTGTGGGTCTTAGCGGGCTGGCAGCACGCGCACGCCGCGCTCACCTACCAGCACGGTGCCGTTGCCGCGGGTCTGCAGGGCAGCCGCCACAGGTGCCAGCGGCACCTGCGGTTGCAGGGCGAAGCTCTGACCGCCGTCGTGGCTGCGCAGCACATGCCCGGCCTGGCTGAACAGCCAGTAGTCACCCTGGCTGTCGAGGCTGGCGGCAGTGATGCTCTGGCCCAGCCCGGTGTCCACCTTGGTCCAGCTCTGGCCGCCGTCGAGGCTGCGCGCCACGTGGCCACGCAGGCCGTAGGCAAGCACTTCGCCGGGCTTGCCGAGAATGCCGAACCAGGTGCCCTGGTAAGGGCCAGGCAGGGCGACGAAGCGCTGCTGCCGGGCATTCCACTTAAGCAGCAGGCCCTGTTCGCCGGCCACGTAAAGGTCATCGCCGACCGCCCGGATGGCATTGAGGTGCAGGCCTTGCGGGTTGTCGGTGCGGTCCTGCATCGGCACCCAGCTTTCGCCACCGTCGTCGGTGCGCAGGATCAGGTTGAACACGCCCACCACATAGCCGTGCCGGGTGTCGGTGAACCACACACCCAGAAACGGCTTGTCGGCACCCTCCTGCTCCAGGCGCTGGCCTTCGGCGGCGAACTGCGGCCATTGCGCATCGTCGGGGTGGGCCTGTGCCAAGGCCTGGTAATGGGCCGTGACCAGTGCACCGATCTTCCGGCCATCGAGCTGCACGGCCCAGTTCACACCGCCATCACGACTGTGCAGCACCACGCCATCGTTGCCTGCCGCCCACCCTTCCTGGGGGGTTGGGAACGCCAGGGCATTGAGGTCGGCGCTGACTGGCACGCTGGCCTGGCGCCAGTCCTGGCCCTGATTGTCGGAATACACGATGTGCCCACGGGGCCCCACCGCGACCAGCCGCTCGCCGGCCCGCACCACATCGCGCAGGGCGCTGTGCACCGCTAGCGCGCTAGGCTCGGCCGGCAGGTCCAGCACATCGACATAGGCCGCCTGGGCCACACCGCAGCTGCCGCCCAGGGCGAGCGTGATTGCCAACGCCCACGGCGCATACTTGTTCAAAGAAGCCATGCCACATCCTCTGCAAAACCTGACGGCGGCCACTTGCGGGCCGCCGCCAGACGGGTCATCGGGGTCAGCGAATGCCGGCGCCGGCCAGGGCTTCCGGTGACCACTGCGCCTTGGACAGAGGGGCGATGTACTCGATACCGCCGTGCGGGCCGATCAGGCCGTTGACGTTGTAGGTGCCACCGACCAGGTCGTAGACCACGTGCGGGTTGTTGTTGGGAATCTGCACGTCGTAGCTCTGGGTGAAGAAGCTGAACGAGCCGCGATACAGCTGGCCACGGGCGTCGTACTGGTCAGAAGCCAGTGCAAACCAGCTGTCCTCGTCAAGGTAGAAGCGGCGCTTGGCATAGATGTGGCGGGCATTGCCCTTGAGGGTGCCTTCCACTACCCAGACACGGTGCTTTTCCCAGCGCACCTGGTCGGGCGAGAGGTGGTTCGGCGTGGTCAGGGCCTTCGGGTCGTGGATGTAGGTGAGCTTGTAGGTGTTGTACGGCACGTACATTTCTTTCTTGCCGAGCAGTTGCCAGTCGTATCGGTCCAGCGCACCGTTGAACACGTACACGTCGTCGAAGGTACCGGAGCCTGCGGTGCCTGGGTTGGGTGTGTCGTAGGCCAGGTTCGGCGCCAGCTTCACCCGGCGCTGCCCTGGCAGGTACTGCCAGGCGCGGCGCTCTTGTACCAGCGGGTTGGCGGCGTCCTTGAGCATCATCGACTCACCGGCGCGGCGCGCCGGGCCTTCGAAGTACAGCTTGGTCTGGAAGTAGATGTCCTTGGGTTCGATGACTTTGTTCATGTCTTCGTAGATCGGGTAGGCGTTGTACGCCAGGCCCGTGGTGGCCAGGGCCGCGACACCGGCGGAGTCGACGTTCCAGGAGTCATACTTGGCCTTCTGGGCCACACCCTGGTAGCGCAGCAGGTGGTTCCACATGGCCTCGGCGCCCGACTGCGGGATCGGGAACGGCACGCCGGGCAGCACATTTTCGATGGCCATGCCGTCCTGCAGGGACTTGGCATTGGCGGCATTTTTCAGGGTGTTGTCGAGCAGCACCTTGGGCAACGCCGCGGTGCGGTGGCTCGGGTACACATCGATGTGGAAGCTCGGGAAGCGCTTGGCCAGCTCCACGGTGGTAGCGGTCAGCGAATCCTTGTACTGGTCGACGTTCTTGCCGTCGATCACCAGCAGCGGTTTCTCCGAGGCGAAGGGGTCCGGGCGCAGGGTATCGCCCTGCTTGAAGCTGGCAGGCGGGGTGTTCAGGCCACCCTGGTAGGCCGGGATCGCGCCGTCGGCACTGGCGGCCTTGTCGGCGCCGACCATGGTCAGGTCCTTGCCCAGCCGGGCGACGTCCTGGGCCGGGGCGGCCGCATGGGCACTACCGGCAATAACGACCGCAAGCGAGGCCGACAGCAGGCTATTGAGATACTTCATCGCGTTTCTCCGCTTGTTGTTGTACTAGGAGCTTCAGAAGGTGGTCTTGAACGAGGCCGTGACCATGCCGCGATCTTTCAGCAGCGGTGCAAGCCCAGCCTGCGAAGTGATCTGACCGGGGATGCACTGGTAGCGCCCGTTGGTGCCCGGGGTGTTGTTGTCGGTGCCGGTTTCGCAGGTATCGAACTTGCCGAAGGAGTCGACGTACTTCAGGTCGAACTTGTACTTCTGGTAGACGTCGGCGGCGATCCCGATCGAGTAGCTGCCGGCGTCTTCGTTACCGCCCAGCTGCACGGCCGAGTTGCCCTTGAGGCCAACGTTGTAGGACAGCGGCAGTGTGATATCGACCCCTGGCAGCGCCTGGAACCAGGTCGGGGTGAAGTTGACTGCCAGGGTGTAGGCGTTGGTGGTGACCTTGTCGACGCCTTCGTAGCTGGCGTCGCCCTTGAAGGTTTGCTCGCCCTTGTCGACGCTGACCAGATGGGTCATGGCGCCTTCCACGGCCAGCGACGAAGCGTTCCACAACGGCGTGGCGCCGAACGACACCAAGCCGTTGAGTACCACATGCAAGGTCTTGCCGCGGGCCAGCCCGGTTTCACCGTGGCCTGGCACTTCGCCGATCAGGTTGGTGCCGCCGGCGGTGCCGGCCAGGGCACCGTACAGCGGCCCGTTGATCGTGGTGAAGTTGCTGATCAGCGGCATGTTTTCGCGGTAGTTGACGTCCAGCCCCACGCTCACCGGACCGACGCTCTTGGCCAGGCTGATGCCGTAGATATCGATATCGTCGGCATAGGCCGTCATGTAGCTAGTGCCTTCCAGGCTGCCCGTGTGCAGGTTGGGGGCATTGATCAGCACCGCGGGGGTCGGGTCGGAGGTGTTGCGGTAGTAGAAGCCCAGGGTGCCGTCGAGCCATTCCGGGCTCCACTTGGCCATTACACCGAAGTCGCCGCTGTTGTGCGGGCGGATGTCATGCCCGCGGGGTGCGCCATAGAAGGCACCGGCACCGCCGACTGCGTTGGGCACCGGCAGCCAGAAAATGTCGGCACCGTCGCCAAGCATGTCGTAGGCGCCCATGTAGGTGCCCCCTTCAGGCAGGCGCGAGTTTTCGAATTCGAGAAAGTACTGGGCCGCCAGGGTCAGTTCCGGGTTGATCGTGTAGCTCAGCGACAGCTGCTTGCGCGGCAGGAACAGTTCCTTGGTTTCGGTGCCGGGCACGTTGTACAGCTTGGCCAGGTCCAGTGCCGACTGGCCATAGTTGATGCCGTTGGCGGCGTTGAACAAGGTCTCGCCCCAGTACAGCGAGTGCCAGCCGAGCTTGCCGCTCACCATTGACTCGTCACCGATTTCGGTGCTGTAGAACACAAAGGCATCGAGGAATTCGCCAGACGGGCCGTTGTAGTACCGGTCGCTGTAATTGCTCAGGCCATGGCGCCTGGACGGGCCGCCCTGCAGCACAGTGCCAGCCGGCAGGCCACCGGCCGGGCGCGCCAGCACCAGGTTGCCGGCATTGCCCGCCTGGCCGGGAAACGGGTTGGAATTGGAGCCCACGTCGTCATAAGCGTGGTCGTACCAGCTCGCAGCACTGACACGCATGCCCATGTTGCCCTGGTACACCACGTCCAGTTCGGTCAGCAGGTCGACCCGCTGGGTCACCGCGCTGCCGACGCTGAAGTTCTTGTCACCGTCGTTGAGGTTGGCGGTGCGGGCGACCTTGGCGTTCTGGCCCTCGACGCGCTGGCCGTAGCTGAGCTTGGCGGTGTTGTCGAAGCGCACGTTCCAGTCAGGGTCGGCGAGGTCAAGCTGAAATGCCTGGGCAGCCGGCGCGCCGGCGACCAGCACCAGCGTGGCCAACAGATTGCGGCGGTGAAGGCAGAAGAGAACGTTCTTATTGTTGTTCATGCGGTATCTCTGCTTGGGATGTGCAAGGTGCCAGCAACGATCGGGCGCCGGCCTGACCCTGAGTGCGCGTGCCCCGGGCGGTTTAGCGATCGAGTTGCTGGATCAAGGCCTCGGCGTGTGGCCATGGGCCGAAGCCCGAGGCTGGGTTGAGGTGGCCAACGGCGCCGAGATCGACCAGCTCGCTGCCCCACTCGTCGGCCATGCGGGCGACGGCTTCGAAGCTCGCCAGGTGGTCGTTGCTGCTGGCCGCGACCAGGCTGGGGAATGGCAGCCGGCCGCTTGGCAGGGGTGCCCAGCCGTTGGCGCGCAGGCTGTCGGGGGTGGGATAATTGGCCGGCCAATCGGTATCCAGGTCCGGTGGGGCGGCCAGCAAGGCGCCCTTGATCGGGCGTTGGTAGCGGGCGGCCCAGTGCGCCACCATCAGCACACCGGCGCTGTGCGCGACCAGGATCACCGGGCCGTCAATGCTGGCCAGTTCGCGCTCGATCGCTTCGACGCGGGCGCTGCAACTGAGCTTGTCGGTTTCCAGCGGTGGTACCGAGCGCACCTTGCCCAGGCGCGCTTGCAGCAGGGTTTGCCAATGTTCGGGTACATGGTCGCGCAAGCCAGGCACGATCAGCACGGTTGCGGCGGTTTGCAGTTTTTCCACGTCAGGGCCCTTGCTCTGGTCAACTCGGTCGATTGCCGACTGCTTGAAGCCAGAGTAAAGAGTCGCCCTGCCAGCCGCTTTACATTGCGCGTCACGAACTTTTCAGTTGATGACACGGCTGCCGTGCCGCCCGGCCCCGGGCTCCGCTGCTCGGAAATGGCTTTGCATCTGACGACACAACCGCTATAAAAGACCACCCGCCAGCGCAGCGGAAGCTCATCAAGATCACGTGGAAAACAATAAAATGACCGTGCTCGCCCGTGCTGCAACCCTCACCAATTACCTGGAAGTTTCACGCCATCTGGGCCTCAACGGCCATGGCCTGCTGGCTCAGGCCGGCCTCAGTGCATCGCTGCTGGAAACCCCCGATCAACGCATCCCGGTGGCCGCTGCCATCAACGTGCTGGAGGAGTCGGCGCGGCTGAGCGGCTGCGAAGCCTTCGGCCTGCGCATGGCCGAACTCCGCCAATTGTCGGACTTTGGCCAGGTCAGCCTGCTGATCAGCCATCAGCACTCGCTGCGCGACGCCCTGCAGGTGATCGTGCAGTACCGCCACCTGCTCAACAACGCACTGGCCATCCACATCGAGGAAATCGGCAAGACGGTGATCATCCGCCAGGAGGTCATCACTGACCAGCCGATGCACAGCCGCCAGGCTATCGAGCTGGCCATCGGCGTGATGCACCGCTTCTGCTCGGCGCTACTGGGCTCGCACTGGCACCCGATCAGCGCCAACTTCACCCACGCCGCCCCCGCTGACCTGGCCATCCACCGGCGCATCTTCGGCTGCAAACTGGAGTTCAACACCGACTTCAATGGCATCGTCTGCTCGGCATCCGACCTGGACACCGCCAACCCCCAGGCCAACGAAGGCATGGCGCGGCTGGCGCAACGTTATGTGGGGTTGCTGCAGGACGAAAACCTGCCATCACTGACGCTGGAAGTGCGCAAGGCGATCTTCCTGCTGATGCCCATGGGCCGCGCCACCATCGAGCACATCGCCCAGACCCAGGGCATGAACGTGCGCACCTTGCAGCGGCGCCTGGAAGAAGAAGGCGCGACCTTCAGCGAGCTGGTCAACGGCGTACGCCGCGACCTGGTGGTGCGCTACCTGGAAAGCCCTGGCTATTCGCTGGGGCGCATCGCCGACATGCTCGGTTATTCCATGCACAGCTCGTTCACCCGCTGGTTCATCAACCAGTTCGGCCAGCCGCCAGCCACCTGGCGTGCGCAGCATGAGCCGCACACACAAACCAGACGCAACCGCAGCGCCGCCCAGGCGACCACCAGCGCACGCTGACGGCCCTGGGCCTCTGGGCTACAGGCCGACGTGCATCAGGCCCAGCACCAGCAGCACCAGGAACACCGTCTCGCCCACCATCAGCAAAATCGGCTTGATGCCTACGGCGGCCAGCTCCTTGAGCTGGGTTTTCATGCCCAGGGCTGCGATCGATACCACCAGGCACCCACGCGACAGTTCGTTGATACTGCCCTGCACCGCCAGCGGCACCCAGCCGGTGCTGTTGACGCAGGCAAGGATCATGAAGCCGACCGCGAACCATGGCAGCAACGGCGGGCGCTTGCCGGTACTGTCGATACCCTGGCGACGCGCGATCATGGCCGCGACGACGATCACCGGCACCAGCATGGCCACGCGCATCAGCTTGACCACCGTGGCGGTATCACCGGTTTCGGTGGACATGCTGTAGCCGGCCCCCACCACCTGCGCCACATCATGGATGGTGGCGCCGAGGAACACGCCGGCGGCTTGCGGCGACAGGCCCAGGGCATTGGCGATCATCGGGTAGAGGATCATCGCCAGGGTCGACAGCGCCGACACGCCGATCACCGTGAACAGCGTCGCCCGTTCCTTCTGCGGGTGGCTGGGCAGCGCAGCAGCCAGCGCCAGCGCCGCCGAAGCACCGCAGATCGCCGTGGCGCCGCCTGTCAGCATGCCGAACAGGCGCTGGAAGCCCATGGCCTTGGCCGCCACCATCGACACGCCGATGGTCACCACCACCAGGATCACCACCAGCGCCACCGCCTTCCAGCCAAGGCCAGCCATCTGCTCCAGGGTGATGCGCATCCCCAGCAGCGCGACGCCCAGGCGCAGCACGCTGCGCGCGGTAAACTCGATGCCGGCCTTGCACTTGCCGTCCGCGCTCAGAAAGTTCAGCGCCAGCCCCAGCAACAGGGCGAACAGCATCACCGGCGCGCCGTAGTGTTCGGCCAGGAAACTCGCCGCACCCGCGGCGATCAGGCTGACGATCAGGCCCGGGGCCAGGTCGCGCACCCGGTTGTTGACCCAGGCAAACGCCAGCGTGCTCATGCCTCCCTCTCCGCCAGGCCCGACACCGCCAGATGCATGGCCTCCAGCAAGGCCTCGGCCGGCTGCGCACCAACCACTTGCAGCCGGTCATCGAAAACGAAGCACGGCACGCCACGGCCGGCGATGTCGGCGCCGGCACTGACGAACGGCAGGCCATCGCCACGCACGCTGCCGGCCAGGGCCTCGGGGGCAAAGCCGCACTGCTCGGCGATGCACAACAGCGTAGCGCGGTCGCCCAGGTCTTCACCCTGCTTGAAATACGCAGCCAGTAACCGCTCCAGCAGTGCCTCTACCTGTGCTTCATTGCCCAGCTCACTGGCGTGAAGCAACAAGCGATGGGCGTCGGCGGTATTGGGCATGCGCTCGATGCGGCTGAATTCGATCTGCTCGCCGACGGCGCTGGCCGCTTCGCGCACCTGGGCCTGACGTTGCCGCACGGCCTGATCGCTGCCCAGGCGTCGCCGGTAAAACTCGGCGAACGGCTGGCCGTCAAATGGCAGCTCAGGCAACAGTTGCACGCCCTGCCAGGCCAGGTTGACCTCGACCTCTGGCTGCGCTGCCTTGAACTGCACCAGGGCGGCTTGCAATTGCCGGCGGCCTATCAAGCACCACGGGCAGATAAAATCGAAGTACACATCAATCGACAACAAACGCTTCACGAACGGGCCTCCAGTTCTGGCTGGACAGGTGCCTGGGCGGTTTCACCGAGCTGCAGGCGCGCCATGTCCAGGTGATAGTGACGCTTGGCATAAATGAACACCGCTGCTGCGCCGATGCTGATCAACGGCACCAGCTGGAATGCCGACTGCAAGCCGATCAGGTCAGACACCTTGCCGGTGATCAGCGGGCCGGTGGCCAACCCGAGCAGGTTGTTGCACAAGGTCAGCGTGGCAAACGCGGTGCCGTGCACCGTGTAGTGGGTGAGGTTGGCGACCATGGCGCTGGACGGGCCATTGGTGCCGGCGGCGATCATCATGCCCAGGCAAATCAGCACCAGTTGCGGCATGCCCGGCGGCAAGGCAAAGGCCACTGACAGCAGCACACAACTGCCCAGGCAGTAGGCGATGGCCAGGCTGATTTTGTAGTCCGGGCGCTTGCGCCCCATGCGGTCGCAAAGCATGCCGCACAGCACGATGCCCACCCCGCTGCACAGCACGATAATCGCAGCCACGGCGCCGGCGCGGTCAGTGTTCATGGCGTAGTAGCGGTTCAGGTAGCTGGGGAACCACACGATCACCGTGCCACCGACGAACAACTGCAAACCGCTGCCGACATAGGCGCTGATGACCGAGCGGCTTGAATACAGGGTACGCAGTGGCCGCATTGCCTTGAGCGCAGCCTTGTCGGGCGTTGCCGTCAGGCCTTTGGGGGCAATGCGCGCCTCGCGCACGATGAGCGGATACAGCAGCGCCAGCGCAAGGCCAAAGAAGGCCATGCCGGCGAATGCCCAGCGCCACCCCAGGTGCTGGGCCATCACACCGCCCAGGCCCATGCCCAGTACCGAACCGAACATGCCACCGGCCATGAACGAGCCGGCCAGGGTGGCGCGCATCTCACGCGGGAACACCGCCACCACCACGGCAATACCGACGCTGCCGTAGGCCGCCTCGCCGACACCAACCAGAAAGCGTGCGATGAACATCTGCTGGTAGTTTTCCGCCAGGGCGCAACCCAAGGTCGCCAGGCTCCACATCACGGCCATGAACGTCAGGCTCTTGATCCGGCCAATGCGGTCGGCCAGCAACGACAGGGGGAAGGTCAGCAAACCGACCATCAGCGCGACGATGCCGCTGAGCAGCCCCAGCTGGCTGTCGCTGAGCTGCCATTCCTGCTTGAGCAGCGGGAATACGGCGTTGAGCACTTGCCGCGACATGTAGTCGGAAATCAGCAGGCCGAAGGTCAGGGCGAAAACGATCCAGGCGTAGCGCCGTGGAATGCCGAGCGAAGTATCAGTGCCTGGTTCTGCCGCACTGGCGTGATAGGTGGCCATGCTGCCTCCTCGGATATCTGAGTTTTATTGTTGTTATTGCTTACAGGCTATCGCGTAGCGATTGGGGCCGCATTGCGGCCCCAACGTGTCTGGCGGGTCAGAAAGTCGCATCCCCCATGATCCCGGCGCGCTCCATCTTGCGGTGGCAGGCGGGGTAATCCATGACGGCGTAATGCTGGGTACTGCGGTTGTCCCAGATGGCAATGCTGTTGGGCTTCCAGCGCCAGCGCACCTGGTACTCGGGGATGTAGGCCTGGCTGATCAGGTAGCGCAGCAATTCGCCCGCGCCGGGGTTGGCGTCCTGGCCGAAACGCACGCGCTCGGGGGTGTGGTAGTTGCTGAAATGGGTGGCGAAGGCGTTGACGAACAGCACCTTCTCGCCGGTTTCCGGGTGGGTACGCACCACCGGATGCTCGGCATCGGGAAAGAGGGCCTTGAGGGCAAGGCGCTTTTCGATCGGCATGGCGGCGCCGAAGCTGGCCTCGATGCTGTGCCGGGCACGCAGGCCCTCGATGCGCGACTTGATCTCGGTAGGCAGGTTGTCGTAGGCCAGCACCATGTTGGTCCACAGGGTGTCGCCGCCCACCGCAGGGCTTTCCACGCAGCGCAGCACGCACCCCATCGGCGGTGCTTCACGCCAGGTGGCGTCGGTGTGCCAGGCATTTTCATAGCGGTCTACCGGCGTTTCCGGCGATTTGTAGATCCGCACCAGGCCGGGGTGGTCCGGGTCGCTGCCGACCACGGGGTGGTCCTCCAGCTCGCCAAAGCGGCGGGCGAACGCCACGTGGTCGGCGCGGCTGATGTCCTGGTCGCGCAGGAACAGCACCCGGTGCTTGAGCAACTGGGCACGGACCTCTGCAAACAGGCCGTCATCATGAATCGCATCGGCCAGCCTGACGCCAAGCAGTTCAGCACCGATGGCGCAGGTCAATTGTTCGACTTGCATGGCAGTGCCCTCCTCAGATGACGAAGATCGACGAACCGGTGGTCTTGCGCGACTCCAGATCACGGTGCGCCTGAACTGCGTCCTGCAAGGCGTAGTGCTGGTTGATCTCGATCTTGATGCGGCCACTGGCCACATGGCCGAACAGCTCGCCTGCTAGGGCGGCTTTCTCAGCCGGGTCGGCGATATAGTCGGCCAGTGCCGGGCGGGTCAGGAACAACGAGCCCTTCATCGCCAGGATCTGCGGGTCGAACGGTTCGATGGTGCCAGAAGCGGTGCCCACGCAGACCATCAGGCCACGGCGCTTGAGCGAGTCCAGCGAGCCCATGAAGGTAGTGCGCCCGACGCTGTCGAACACCACGTTGACGCCAACCCCATCGGTCAGCTCGCGCACGCGCTTGGCCACGTCTTCGTGGCTGTAGTTGATGGTGTGGTCGCAACCATGGGCACGCGCCAAATCGGCCTTGGCGTCGGTGGACACGGTACCGATCACGGTCAGCCCCAGCAGCTTGGCCCACTGCGAGACGATCAAGCCGACACCACCCGCAGCGGCGTGCAGCAGGATGCTGTCACCCGGTTTGAAGTCGTACAGGCGACGCATCAGGTACGAGGCCGTGAGGCCGCGCATGGTCATGGCCGCGGCCGTTTCGAACGCGATGGTTTCCGGCAGCTTGATCAGCGGCGCGGCAGGGATCAGGCGCTCGGTGCTGTAGGCGCCGAGGGTATTCATGAAGCCGGTGTAGGTCACCCGGTCGCCGACCGCTACGTCGCTGACACCCTCGCCCACCGCCTGGACCACGCCGGACGCTTCCACGCCCATGCCGTTGGCCAGCGGGATCGGGTAGGTGCCGTTGCGGAAATAGGTGTCGGCGTAGTTCAAGCCGACCGCCACGTGCCGCAGGCGCACCTGCCCAGGGCCCGGTTCGCCGACTTCGACGTCTTCGTAGCGCAGGACCTCAGGCCCTCCGGTTTCGTAGAAACGTACCGCTTTGGCCATGCCAATCTCCCTTCTTGTAGTTTTTGTTGAACAGCAACATGCGTCTTGAAGGGCAATTTAGGCCGTTGCGCAATACGCCGCTTATCATCGGACGACAACGGTTTTTCAGTTCATGACAGCGCCCCCGGTTTCAGTGCCGGGGCGCGGCTGGAATGGCTCAGAACGCCGAAATACCGCCATCCACGGCGATCGCCTGGCCGGTCATGTAGCTGTTTTCACGGGCGCACAGCATCAGCATGGCCGCCACGATTTCGTCGGGGGTACCCAGGCGCTTCATCGGCGAGCCCTGGGCGAGAAACGCCTGTTCCTCGCCCACATCGCTCCCGGTAACCATGGGCGTGGCGCTGTAGAACGGGCACAGCGCATTGACGCGGATGCCTCGGCGGGCGTATTCGACCGCTGCGGTTCGGGTCAGCCCGACCACCGCATGCTTGGCCGCCGCATAGGCGGCCAGCTTGGGCGCACCGCCGAGCCCGGCCATGGAGGCGATGTTGAGGATCACCCCGCCCCCTTGCGGCAACATCTGGCGCAGCTGTTGTTGCATGCAGAAGAAGACGCCCTTGGTGTTGACCGCGTGGCTGCGGTCCAGCTCTTCTTCGGTGGTGTCGACGAAGCGCTTCATCGGCGTAAGTATCCCGGCGTTGTTCACCCCCACATCGAGGCGGCCGAAGGTGGCCATGGCCGCGTCCACCAGCGCCTTGACCTGCACCTCACGGGTCACGTCGCACGGCACCGCCAGCACTGTGGCGCCGGCCTCGCGCAAGGTGCCGGCCACCCGCTCCAGGCCCGTCACGTTGCGGTCGCCGAGCACCAGGTGGGCGCCCAACCCGGCCAGGCGCTCGGCCAACAATGCGCCAAAACCGCTGGCGGCGCCGGTGATCATCACCACCTGGTTGCGATAGCTGTCCAGGTTCATCCGGCCACCCCCGGCGCGGTACGGGCGAGGATCTTCTTCGCCAGGCTCATGCGGTGCACTTCGTTGGGGCCGTCATAGATGCGGAAACTGCGCGCATCGCGGAAAATCCGCTCGACGATCGACTCGCCGGTAACGCCCTGCCCGCCGAGCACCTGCACACAACGGTCGATCACCCGCCAGATGGCCTCGGAGCTGAGCACCTTGGCCATGCTCGACTCGAAGTTGCCGCGCTCGCCCTGGTCCAGTACCCAGGCGCAGTGCCTGATCGACAGGCGCGTGGTGTGCAGGTCCATATCGTTGTCGGCGAGCATGAAGCCTACGCCCTGATGCTCGCCCAGCGGCTTGCCGAACGATACCCGGTGGTTGGCGTAGCGGCAGGCTTCGTCATGGGCACGACGGGCCTGGCCGAGCCAGCGCATGCAATGAGTCAGGCGCGCCGGGGCCAGGCGCACCTGGGCGTAACGGAAACCTTTGCCCACTTCGCCCAGCACATCGCTGGCGGGAATGCGCAGGTTGTCGAAGCGCAGCACCGCGTGGCCGCCGGCGAAACAGCTGTCGAGCGAGTCCATCATGCGCTCGAGGATGAAACCGGGGCGGTCGGTGTCGGAGAGGAACATGGTCGCGCTGCCGTCTTCCATGCGCGCCATGATGATTGCCACTTGCGCGCCTTCGGCACCGGTGATGAACCACTTCTGGCCGTTGATGATGTAGTCGTCGCCGTCGCGTACGGCCTGGGTGGTGAGCATCGAAGGATCGGAGCCGGCGCCCGGGCTTGGCTCGGTCATGGCGAAGCAGGAGCGGATCCGGCCCTGCACCAGCGGCTTGAGCCAGCGGTCTTTTTGCGCAGGCGTTGCCACTTGTTCCATCAGGTGTATGTTGCCTTCGTCGGGGGCATGGATGTTCAGGGCTACCGGCCCAAGCGGCGAATAGCCGGCCTCTTCAAAGATGATCGCCTTCTCGATGTGGCTCAGTCCCAGCCCGCCCATCTCACGCGAGGCATGCGGAGTCAGCAGGCCGTGTTCACGGGCGCGCTCGATCAGCACCTGGCGCAGCTCGGGCGACGGACCGTGGGGTGTCTGGCGCCGGTCGCGCTCCAGGGGGATGACGACGTCAGCGACGAACTGCCGTACTTTGGCTTGCAGGGCAGTCAACTCGGCAGACAGGGCGAAATGCATGGCGGTATTCCTTAGCAGGGTCATCAGGGTCAGGCGAGCAGGCGACGTGGGTCGATGGAGGCGTGCACATGCTCCATGACGGTCTGGTCGATCGTTGCCTTGGCAGGGTCGTAGGCTGAGTAGTTGAGGGTGCGGATGTAGGCACGCAGCGCCTGCGGGCCCGCCATGTCGATGTCGACGATGTTCAGGCAGGCCGGGTCTTGCTCGAAGGCAGCCAAGGCACCAAGGCCGGCGCCGCAGGCCCAGGCCAGAAGAATGCGGTTGACCGCATCGTGGCTGACCAGCAGCAGCGCGTTCCAGTCAGGTGCTTCCAGCAACTGCTGGAAGCTGCCCAGCACGCGTTGCTGGAACGCGGCCCAAGGCTCACCGCGCAAAAAGGCTGCGTCGGGGTGATCGGCGAGCTGGTAGGCCTGGGCCACTTCACGGTGCAGGTATTCACGGGGGATTTCCCGCAAGCGGCCGGCACGGATCTCACGAAACCCGGCGTGCTCTTCCACAGGCTGGACGCGGCCGCCCAGGAGCTGGTCGAGGGTTTGCCGGGTGCGCGGGTAGTCTGAGCACACGGCGCGGTCGAATGGCGTGTGCGCCAGCACCTGCCCCAGCGCCTGGGCCTGGGCTACGCCATTGGCCGACAACGCCACGCTGCGCGGGTCGAGGGGACGGCCGCTGGTGTCGAAGTAGTCGACATGGCCATGGCGGACCAGGTAGCAGCGGCGGCGGCGCACCGGCTGGGCAGGCTGTTCAGTCATGGGCCAATACCTTGGGGTTGGTGATGCTCAGTTGTGCACGGTTGATGGTGCGCAGTGCCGCCAGCAGGTGGGCGCGGGGCTCGCCGGCCTGGTCGAAGGCACCCAAGCGAATACGCTGGGCGAGTTCGCTGCGGGCTTGCTCGAGCGAGGCCTGGCCTTGCACCAACCCGGCCATGGCCTGGCGTTCGATGTCGGCACAGGCCGCACCCTGGGCAGCCTCGCGGCTGGCGATCAGCAAGGCGCTGGCCACCATCCGCGCCTCGTAGTGCAAGTGTGCCGGCAATGCGGGCAACAACTGTCTGAGCAGGGCGTCACGCGCCGTCAGCAGCAAGTCCTGGGCATCGGGCGGGTTCATGCGCGGCCTCCTTGGGTGAGCAACAGCAGTTCCTGTTCGAGCTCGCTGACCATGCGCCCGGTCAGCGCCAGTTCCAGCGAGCGTTGCTGGCCTGAGGCATGGCGTTCGGCCTGCTGCAGGGCGATCACCGCCCAGCGCAGGTGGGCCATGACCTGCCAGAAACGCAGCGTTTCGCTGTCCAGGTCGAGTGGCGAGACGCTGCGGTAGCCGGCGAGCAGGTCGTCCAGGCGGCCGATGCCGCCCGCCGCCAGGTCCGGCCGGGCAAACCGCCAGCAGCGTGCGGTGAACCAGCCCAGGTCTTCGCGGGGGTCGCCCCAACCGGCAAATTCCCAGTCCAGCACGCCGCAGAGCTCACCTTCCTCGACCATGTAGTTGCCTGTGCGGTAGTCGCGGTGGATCAGGCAAGTGGCAAGGGGGGCAGGCTTGTTCAGCTCGCACCAGCGCAGGCCCCATTCGATGATCGGGTGGCTACCCGGCAAGGCATCGAGGAACAGGCGGTACTGGTCGACGCTGGCCTGCACGGCATCGGCCACCGGTGCAGGCAGGAACGCCAGCGCCGCTTGCGGCGGGCGCAGCTGGTGCAAGCGTGCGAGGTTGGCCCCAAGCGCCCGGCACAGCCCCGGGTCGCCCTCGGGGGCGCCTTGGCTGCTGGTCAAGTGGTGGCCGCCAGCGTGGCCGGCCAGGGCCTGCATGATGAAGAAATCGCGCCCGATCACTTGTGGCATCTGGCACAGCCACAGTGGCTCGGGCACCTTCACACCCACTTGGTGAGCGGCGCTGAGCACGGCGAACTCCTGCGCGCGGCTCATGCTGGCGGCCACGGCGGAAGCCGCATCGGTACGCAGTACCCAACGTTGCGGCACACCGGCAACCTCGGCCTTGATCAACCAGTTCTCCTGGATGGCGCCACCCGACAATCGCTCGCTATGGGTAATGCGCACCGGCTGGCCGTGAAGGCGCTCCTGTAAATAGGCAGACAGCACCTCATGGGCGTCTGCGACGTCGATGCGAGCACTGGATTGCTGCGCTAAATGACTGCTTGGCATGGTCGGTCCAACTCACTGTTCACGAGTGCCGTGGCTCTAAGCAAGATGGTTGCCAGCTTCCTATGAATTAAATATTCGCTTAAAAATCAATAAGTTGTATCTAATCTTTCAGCGCACTCAACGCCATTCAAATCAGACTTGAACAGCGCCATTGCACAGCTGAAACCGCCGTTCAATTCTGCACAGCAAGCCACTGCCCTCCCCCAGCAGAATTTCCCCGCGCCGGGCGTGCGCTCGGCTAGGATGTCTGGCCAAACCGATGGAACCTGCTAGCCATGCATCTTCCCGCGCTCAAACCGAACCAGCTTCGCCCGCCCGCCGAGCCGACCAGGGGGGTGGTGCGAGCGCGGCTGCTCGACCAGTTGGCCAACGCCCTGGACGAAGGCAGCGTCGTGCTCCTGCAAGCACCGCTGGGCTATGGCAAGAGCACACTGCTTGGCCAGTTCACCCGCAGCCTGGCCGGGCCTTGGGCATGGCTGCGCCTGACCCGCGCCGAGAACCAGCCACAGGCCCTGCTGCTGCACCTGCACGCTGCGCTGCAACTGCCTGCGCAACAACGCGATACACCGCAGGCCGAGCACCTGTGGAGCCTGATTCTGGCCGACCTGGAGGCGCGCCAGGCGCCGCTGACGCTGCTGCTCGACGACCTGCACCTGCTCAACGCCGCGCCCGCCTGGCAGTACCTGGACACGCTGCTGCATGACCCGCCGCCTGCGCTGCGCCTGGTCGCCGCCAGCGAAGGACCGCCCCCGCTGCCGCTGGCCCACTTGCGCCGCGAGGGTCGGTTGATTGTGCTGGGCGCCCGTGACCTGGCCCTGGACAGCGAAGAGACGCGCCAGTTGGCACAGGCCCGGGACGTCAACCTGGGCAGCGATGCGCTGTACCAGCTGCGCGCCGGCAGCGAAGGCTGGCTTAGCGGTGTGCTGTTCTGGTTCGAGGCCTACCGCGAGGCGCTGCACAGCACCGGCCAGGCCCCTGCTGACCTGCGCCCGATCACCCGCCAGGCCTATGCCCATGCCCGGCAGTTTCTCGAAGAAGAACGGCTGCAGCGCTTGCCCGTGCCGTTGCGGATATTTCTGGAACACACCGCCGTGGCCCAGGTGTTTGATGCAGGCCTTGCCAGCGAACTGGCCGCCGATGCCGATGTGCCCGCCGCGCTGCGCCAGCTGCAGCGCCTGGACCTGATCATCGAAGTCCCCCAGGGCAGCCACGCCGAGTACCGCTACCACCCAGCCCTGCGCAACAGCCTCTACCAACGCCTGGAACAACGCGACCCCCAACGCCTGCGCCAGCTGCACCGCCAGGCTGCCAGCTGGCTGCTGGCCCAGCGCCGCTACACCGAGGCGATCTACCAGTTCGGCCGGGCACGCGACCTGGATGCCGTGCTCAACATCGTCGACCGGCACGGTTTCGAGCTGCTGCGCGAGGGCAAGGTCAACACCCTGGTCGATGTGCTCGACGAGGTCGCTGGCCACGCTGGCAACGACAGCTTCACCTTGGCGGTGACCGAGGCCTCCACGGTGATGGTCACCAACGATATCGCCCAGGCCTGCCAGTGCCTGCACCAGCTACACGCCTTGCAGCGCCGCCAGGCAGTGCCGCGCCACCCCGAGCGGGTGCAGCAGACGGTAATGTTCTTGCGCAGCCGCCTGGCCTACCTGGGCGGCAACCTGGGGCACGCCCTGGCCCTCGCGGCGCGGGCACTGCAGCGGTTTCCCCAGCACAACGCAGCGCGCTCGGTGCTGTATTTCGACCGCGCCAACTGCCTGGCGGCGCTCGGCCAACTGGAGCAGGCCCACACCGAAGGCAGCCGCGCCCTACGCGAGCTGCAGGGCTTTGGCCTGAGCGGCTACACCAACCTGCTGCAACTGTTGCTGGCGCAGATCGAACTGGCCCAGGGTGCCAACGATGCTGCCTGGGCGCGCCTGCAAGGCATGGCCGAGCTGCCTGCCGCCGGCAGTTCGGGGCGCTTCTATGAACTGTTCCGCCACCTGGGCAAAGGCCTGGCACTGCTGCAAGCCAACCGCCTGGCCCAGGCACGCCAAGCCCTGGCCCAGGCCGAGGTGCTGGCACTGGGCTTCCCCCACAGCGCTGCGCTGCCCTGGGTGTTTCACCACCAGGCATGCCTGCACTGGGCGCTGGGCGAGACCGGCCAGGCCAGGGCACGCTGGGCAGAGGTACGCCGGCTGGCCCGCCAAAACCGTTTGCTTACCCTCTACCGCCAGGCCGGCGCCTGGCTCGCGCGCCTGGCCTTGCGCGACAATGACCAGGACTACCTGCCCGACTGGCTCGACCAATGGCACTGGTGCCGGCGCCAATATGGCGAGCAACTCTTACCGGAAGAGTGGCTTGCCTATGCCTGGGTGCAACGCCACCTCGGCCAGCGCGACAAGGCCTGGCAGATCCAGCAGAGCTTGCAGGCTCAAGCGCAGGCCCAAGGCAACCGCCGCCTGCTGGTCGACGCACTGCTGCTCCACGCTGCCCTGCTACAGGACCGTGGCGCCCGCGACGACGCCCTGCTCAGCCTCGAACAGGCGCTGCAACTGGCCTGCACCTACGGCTTCGGCCAACTGCTGCAGTATGAAGGTGACGTCTGCCTGGAGGCCCTGCGCCAACTGCTGCTGCCCCAGGTGCGCCAACGCCTGGGCCTGCAGGCCCCAGCGCCCTTGCGCGAGCACCTGAATGCCCTGTTCCGGCCATTGCTGGCAAACAAGGAAAACGTGGAAAGCGCCCTGATCGTGCCGCTCTCGCGCCGTGAGCTGGAAGTGTTGCAGCGCATGGCCCGCGGGCAGAGCAACGGGCAGATCGCCGAGGCGATGTTCATCAGCCTTAGCACGGTCAAGACCCACATCAACAACCTGTTCCGCAAGCTCGACGTGGCCGACCGCGACAGCGCCCTGTGTTCGGCGCGCGAACTGCAACTGCTGGGCTGACCTCCACCTGGCCCTCGCCGCGATTCCACCCGCCATTCCACCCCGGGGTGGACGCGGTGCCCGGGCCTGCCTGTTACAACATGCCGAGTCCACCCAGCCAGGAGTTCGGCATGCCCAGCTACACCGCCCCATTGCGCGATATCACCTTTGTTGCCCAGGAGCTGCTCGGCCTGAGCCGCCACTACCAACAACTGACTGGCTGTGAAGCCCCGGACGCGGCTACCTTCGCCGCCATCGTCGAAGAAGGTGCCAAATTCGCCGAACAGCAGCTGGCCCCGCTCAACGCCGTGGGCGACCAGCACGGCTGCCAGTGGCAGGACGGCAAGGTGACAACCCCGCCCGGCTTTGCCGATGCCTACAAACGCTTCGCCGACAACGGCTGGCTGGGCCTGGACAAGAACCCGGCCTTCGGTGGCCAGGGCCTGCCGCCGTCGCTGGGGTTCGTCAACTACGAGATGGTGTGCAGCGTCAACCACGCCTGGGGCATGTACGGCAACCTCGCCGGAGGCGCCATCAGCACCCTCAGCGAGCACGCTGACGAAGCCCTGCAGCAGCGCTTGCTGCCACCGATGATCGCCGGCCGCTGGGGCGGCACCATGTGCCTGACCGAAGCCCACTGTGGTTCGGACCTCGGCCTGCTGCGTACCAGCGCCAAGCCTCAAGCCGACGGCACCTACCAGGTCAGCGGCAGCAAGATGTTCATCTCCGCCGGTGAGCACGACATGACCGAAAATATTATCCACCTGGTGCTGGCGCGCATCGAAGGCGCGCCGGCGGGGGTCAAAGGCATTTCGCTGTTCGCCGTGCCGAAGATCCAGGTCGATGCCCAAGGCCAGCTTGGCGCGCCCAACGGTGTGAGCTGCGGCTCCATCGAGCACAAGATGGGCATCCACGGCAACGCTACCTGCGTGCTCAACTTCGACAGCGCCACAGGCTACCTGCTGGGCGAGGCCAACCGTGGCCTGAACGCCATGTTCACCTACATCAACGAGTCGCGCCTGGCGGTGTCCCAGCAGGCCCAGGCTCACGCCGAAGCGTCGTTCCAGGGTGCCTTGGCCTATGCCCGGGACCGCGTGCAGATGCGCGCCACACCCCGCCTGCGCAGTGACCAGCCAGCCGACCCGATCATCGGCCATGCCGATGTACGGCGCATGCTGCTGACCCAAAAAGCCTATGCCGAAGGTGGCCGCATGCTTGCCTACACCTGCGCCAAGGGCGTCGACCAGTTGCACCACGGCGCCAGCGCCGGCGTGCGCGAGGCGGCGGCACGCCGCCTCGCGCTGCTCACGCCGATTGCCAAAGGCTTTCTCACCGAAACCGGCAACGAGGCCGCGCAACTGGGTATTCAGGTATTCGGTGGCCACGGCTACATCCGCGAGTGGGGCATGGAGCAGATTGCACGCGACGTGCGCATCACCGCGATCTACGAAGGCACCAACACCATCCAGGGCCTCGACCTGCTGACCCGCAAGGTGCTCGCCGATGGTGGCGAAGCCCTGGGCGAACTGCTCGGTGAAATCGAAGACTTCACCCAGAGCACAAGTGCCCCGACCCACCTGGCCCAGGCCCTGCTCAAGCAAGTGATTGCCTGGCGCGAAGTCAGTGCCTGGCTGAGTGACGCCAGCGCAGGCGATGCCAACCTGATCGGCGCCAGCGCCTACGACTACCTGATGCTCAGCGGTTACACCCTGCTCGGCTACCTCTGGCTGCGCGCTGCGTGCGTGGCCGAACGGGCACTGGCTGCCGGCAGCGACGAGGCGGCCTTCTACCAAGGCAAGCGCGAGACCGCACGCTTCTACCTGCAACGCCTGCTGCCACGCGCCAACCTGCACGAAACGCTGATTCGCACCGGTAGCAACAACCTGATGGACATCAGCGAGGCCGCATTCGCCCGCTGATACCAGCGCGCCGGTCAAAACCCCGGCAAGCGGCGCTTTACCCTGTGGGAGCGGGCTTGCCCGCGAAGAAAACACCGCGGTGCATGGCACCGGCTTCGCCGGTGTTCGCGGGCGAGCCCGCTCCCACCGGGTCGGGCGTGCGCCCACGGCCCACTAACAGGAAGGTTACCCCATGCAACTCATCGACTATCGCCGCGAAAACCAACTGGCCCTGATCGGCCTGCGCCACGCGCCGGTCAACGCCCTTGGCCATGACTTGCGCCAGGCACTGATGCAGGCCTGCAGCCGGGCCGCTGCTGACCCCGAAGTGCAGGCCATTATCCTGCACGGTGAGCAACTGCCGTTCAGTGCCGGTGCCGACATCAGCGAGTTCGGCAGCCCACGCACCTGGGAGGCGCCGGCACTGCCCGAACTCCTCGATGCCCTGACCCGCATCGAAAAACCCCTGATTGCCGCCATCGACGGGGTGGCCCTGGGCGGCGGCCTGGAACTGGCCCTGGCTTGCAGCCATCGTCTGGCTACCGCCACCGCACGCCTGGGGCTGCCCGAAGTCCGCCTGGGCCTGCTGCCCGGTGCTGGCGGCACCCAGCGCCTGCCGCGCCTTATCGGCGTGGCCCCGGCGTTGGAGATGATGCTCAGCGGCGACCCGATCGATGGCCGCCAGGGCCTTGCCCTGGGTCTGATCGATCGCCTGGTCGAAAGCCGGCAGGACTTACTCGAAGCAGCCTGCACTTTGGCTCGCGAGCAACTGGCCCAACCGGCACTGCCAAGCGCCCCTGCAACACCTTTGGCCGACGGCCTGGCAAGCGATTTCTTCGCCAGCCGCGAGGCACAGCTGATCGCCCGCAAGCCCGGCCAGACTGCGCCCCTGCGCGTGCTCGCCGCGGTCCGCGCCGCCTGCGAGATGCCCCTGGCCGAGGGCCTGGCCCGCGAGCAGGTACTGTTCCGCGAAGCCCTGCAAGACCCACAGGCCACCGCCCTGCGCCACCAGTTCTTCGCCGAGCGCGAGGCGCTGCGCGTACCCGGCATCGACGCCAGCACGGCGCTGCGCGGCATTGACCGGGTAGCGGTGATCGGCGCCGGCACCATGGGCGCCGGCATCGCCATGAACTTTATCAACGCCGGTATCCCGGTACGCCTGCTGGAGCTCAAGCCCGAAGCGCTGGACCGGGGCCTGGCGCAGATCCGCAAGACCTACGAAGGCAGCATCAAGCGCGGCAAGCTTAGCGCCGAGCAGCTCGATCAACGTATGAACCTGCTGCAAGGCACCCTCGACTACGCCGACCTGGCCGACGCCGACCTGGTGATCGAGGCGGTGTTCGAGGACCTGTCGATCAAGCAGCAGGTGTTCCGCACCCTGGACCGGGTGTGCAAGGCGGGCGCGATTCTCGCCAGCAACACCTCGACCCTTGACGTCGACCGCATCGCCGCCTGTACCCGCCGACCGCAGGACGTGGTCGGCCTGCATTTCTTCAGCCCGGCGAACGTCATGCGCCTGCTCGAAGTGGTGCGCGGCCGGCTGACGGCGCCCGACGTGCTGGCCACCACGTTGCAGGTCGCCAAGCGCATCGGCAAATTGCCGGTGGTGTCGGGCGTGTGCTTTGGCTTCATCGGCAACCGCATGCTCGAACCCTATGCCCGCGAAGCCCACCGCCTGGTGCTTGAAGGCGCCTCGCCAGCCCAGGTGGACAAGGTCCTCACCGGCCTGGGCCTGGCCATGGGCGTGTTCGCCATGTACGACCTGGCCGGCATTGATGTCGGCTACCTGGTGCGCCAGGCACGGCGCAGTGAAATCGCCCACGACCCGAGCTACTTCCGCCTGGCCGACGAACTCTACAGCCTGGGCCGCTACGGCCAGAAGAGCGGGCGCGGGTTCTACCGCTACGAAGGCCGCGAACGCATCGAAGACCCGGAAGTGGAGCAGACTGCGGTGCAACTGGCGGCCAGGCTGGGCATCACCCGGCGCACCATCAGCGACGCCGAAATCCACGACCGCTGCCTGTTCATGCTGATCAACGAGGGCCTGCAGGTGCTCGATGAAGGCATTGCCCTGCGCAGTGGCGACATCGACCTGGTGTGGACCAACGGCTACGGCTTCCCGGCCTGGCGTGGGGGCCCACTGCACTATGCCCGCGAGCTGGGCCTGGACAACGTGCTGGCGGGCATCGAGCAACAGCGCGAAGCGCTCGGCGCCTATGGCCACATGTGGCTACAGCCAGCCCCGTTGCTGCGGCGCCTGGCTTCCAGTGCGAAGTTGCGCACGGCCAGCCTATGAGCCGTTCTCCCCTGTTCATCAAGGAACCCCGGACATGAAAGAAGCCGTCATTCTCTCCACTGCCCGTACCCCGATCGGCAAGGCCTTTCGCGGCGCGCTGAACAACACCCGCTCGCCGAGCCTGGCCGCGCAGGCCATCCAGGCGGCGGTGGTCCGCGCCAGCATCGCCGGTGATGAAATCGAAGACCTGGTAATGGGTACCGCGATGCCCTCCGGCACCGCTGGCTGGAACCTGGGCCGCATGAGCGCGCTGGCTGCCGGCCTGCCGGTGTCGGTCAGCGGCCAGACCCTGGACCGCCAGTGCGCCTCCGGGCTGATGGCAATCGCCACCGCCGCCAAACAGATCATGGTCGATGGCATGCAGGTGACCGTCGGCGCCGGCCAGGAAAACATCAGCGCGGTACAGGCGCGTAACCTGGAATGGGCATTGGCCGAGCAGGACAGCCGCGTGATTCAACGTGTCCCACATGCCTACATGCCGATGCTGCAGACTGCCGAGCACGTGGCCAAGCGCTATGGCATCAGCCGCGACGCCCAGGACGCCTACGCCCTACAGTCACAGCTGCGCACCGCCGCCGCCCAGCGCAACGGGTTGTTCGAGACCGAAATCGTGCCCGTGACAGCGCAGCAGTTGATCAAAGACAAGCAGACCGGCGAGGTCAGTTACCGCGAGGTGACCCTGACGCAGGACGAAGGCAACCGCCCGCAGACACGCCTGGAGGACCTGACCGGCTTGAAACCCGTGCTCGAAGGCGGCTGCATCACCGCCGGCAATGCCAGCCAGCTGTCCGACGGTGCCAGCGCCTGCGTACTGATGAACGCGCGCCTGGCCGAGCAGCGCAACCTTGAGCCGCTGGGCCTTTACCGGGGCATCGCGGTGGCCGGCCTGGCCCCGGAAGAGATGGGCATTGGCCCGGTATACGCCGTGCCGCACCTGCTCAAGCAGCATGGGCTGAAGGTGGGCGACATCGGCCTGTGGGAACTCAACGAAGCGTTCGCCTGCCAGGTGCTGTATTGCCGCGACAAGCTGGGTATCGACCCCGCGCGGCTGAACGTCAACGGCGGCGCCATCGCCATCGGCCATCCCTATGGCATGAGCGGTGCGCGGATGGTCGGGCATGCCTTGCTCGAAGGCAAACGGCGCGGGGAGCGGTTCGTGGTTGTGACCATGTGCGTGGGCGGTGGCATGGGTGCCGCCGGCCTGTTCGAAGTACTTTGACCAAGGGCCGACAGCATGCTTGCAAACACATTTTCCTTGACTGGCAAGACCGTGCTGGTCACCGGGGCCTCCAGCGGCCTGGGCGCGCATTTCGCACGCCTGGCCCAGGCTGCTGGCGCCCGGGTGGTGCTGGCAGCGCGCAGGGTCGAGCGCCTGCAGGCGCTGGCCGACGCACTGCAGGCCAACGGCGGTGAAGCACTTGCCGTGGCACTGGACGTGACCCGCCGCGACAGCGTCGAGCAGGCCTTCGACCAAGCCGAGGCACGCTTTGGCGTGGTCGACGTGATCATCAACAATGCCGGTATCGGCGACCCCGGGCGCTTTCTCGATATGAGGGAGCAGGACTGGCAACGCATGCTCTCGACCAACCTCGACGGTGTGTTTCATGTTGCCCAGTGCGCAGCCCAGCGCCTGGTCAAGGCCGGGCAGCCAGGCAGCATCGTCAACATCGCCTCGATCCTCGGCCTGCGGGTCGGCAGCGGCCTGAGCCACTACTGCACGGCCAAGGCCGCCGTGGTGCAACTGACCAAGGCCATGGCACTGGAGCTGGCCCGCTACCGGATCCGCGTCAATGCCATTGCCCCAGGCTACTTCAGGACCGAGATGAACGAAGACTACTTCGACAGCGAGGACGGTCAGGGTTACATCAAAAACCACGTGCCGATGCGCCGCCTGGGGCAACTGCACGAACTGGACGGCCCTTTGCTGTTGCTGGCCAGTGATGCCGGCGCATTCATGACCGGCAGCATCGTGGCCGTGGATGGCGGGCACCTGGTAAACCCTCTGTAATGCCCCAATTGCTGTAGACAAGGAGCCTGTATGCCCGTCACCGCTTACCTGCCCCGCGTGGTTGCGCTGGTTACCCACCTGCATCGCCCCGCCGCTCCCAGCCGCATGGCGCAACTGATCGAGCAAGTAAGCGCCGACTACCGGCAACAAGCCCGTATAGAGGTCATCGAAACCAGCCTGGCCGACCTGCTGCCACTGGCGCGCAAGCTGGAAAGCCACCAGCAGGCAGACGTCATTCTGTGTTCCGGGGCTGCCGCCGATTACTTGCGACATCACCTGATTACCTCGGTGCGAACCCTGCACCTGGGCGAGTTCGACCTGATCCGTGCCCTGGTGCAGGCCCGCGACCGGGCCAGCCGGGTGGGTATCCTCAGTTTCGCCCAGCCGTACCCGGAACTGGCGGCGATGCAGGCGCTGTTCACCCTGCAGATTCGCGAGCACACCTACACCAGCCTGGAGCAGGCCCGGGATCAGGTCGAACGCTTGGTCGCGGATGGCTTCGAGGTGATCATCGGCTCGCCAACGGTATGCCAGTTGGCCGACGCCGCGGGTGCCCAAGGCGTGCTGGCGCTGGATGCCGAAAGCCTGCGCCATACATTCGACAGCCTGGTGACCCTGAGTGCCAAGGCTGGTGAGCCCCCCACACACCGCCTGCCACGGCGCGGCCGTGAACAGCCCGATGCGCGCCCGTTCAAGGCGCGCCATCGCTTCGAGCAACTGCTCGGTGACGCGCCGGCATTTCGCGCCATCCTGAGCCTGGCTCAGCGCTACGCACAGGCCGACGCCACGGTGCTGATCACCGGCGAGAGTGGTACCGGCAAGGAGTTGCTGGCGCAAAGCATGCACCACGCCAGCCCGCGCCAACAGGGGCCGTTCGTGGCGATCAACTGTGCGGCGCTGCCCGAGTCGCTGCTTGAAAGTGAACTGTTCGGCTACGAGGACGGTGCCTTCACCGGTTCGCGCAAAGGCGGCAAGCCCGGCCTGATCGAGCTGGCGCACACCGGCACCTTGTTCCTCGACGAAATAGGTGACATGCCGGTGGCCCTGCAAACCCGCCTGCTGCGGGTGCTGCAGGAGCGCGAGGTGCTGCGTTTGGGCGCCTGCCAGCCGAAGGCAGTGGATATCCGGGTGATTGCCGCCACCCATTGCGACCTGCCCGCGCGCATCGCCGACCAGCGCTTTCGCCAGGACCTGTATTACCGCCTGAATATCCTGCGCCTGGCCGTACCGCCGCTACGCGAGCGGATCGCAGACATCGTGCCGCTGTTCAATGCCCTGCTTGCGCGCCACTGCCGAGCCAGGGGCTTGCCGCCTTCAAGTGACGAGCACGTGCAGCACATTCTGCCATTGATGCTGCGCCACCCTTGGCCGGGCAACATGCGTGAGCTGGAGAACATCGCCGAGCGCGCGGCCTTGTGCCTGAGTCCGCAGGGCCACGATGACAAGGTCGACTTGGCCACGTTGTTCCCGGAGTTCTTCGAGGCCGGCGCGGCTGCAGCGGCGAAGCTGCCCCATGCCGCCACCGACAACCTGCGTAGCCTGGGCAAAGCAGCCGAAACGGCCCATGCGCGTCAGGTGCTGGCTTGCTGCGACGGCGACATGGACGAGGCCGCGCGGCGCCTGGGGGTCAGCCGCAGCACCGTCTGGCGGCGGGTGCGCAGCTTGGCCTGACCGGTCGTGGTTCCGGTTTGCATCCTGCGCGTGGGCTCCTACAGTTTGAACGTAGCAACGCTGACGAGACCCCAGATGCGCAGCAATGAAGAAAGCGGCGCCGTTAATGCCAGCCGAACCTTGCCAAAGATCCCGCGCAGTGTCTGGGCGCTGGGCTTCGTGTCGATGTTCATGGACATTTCCTCGGAGATGATCCACGCCCTGCTGCCACTGTACATGGTCACCGTGCTCGGCACTTCGGTGGTTGCTGTGGGCGTTATCGAAGGTATCGCCGAGGCAACCGCCTCGATCACCAAAGTGTTTTCCGGCGCGCTCAGCGACCGGCTGGGCAAGCGCAAGCTGCTGACCGTGCTCGGCTACGGCTTGGGCGCGCTGACCAAGCCAGTATTCCCCATGGCCTCCGGGCTGGAGTGGCTGATCGCAGCACGTTTCGTCGACCGGGTCGGCAAAGGCATCCGTGGGGCGCCGCGTGATGCGTTGGTGGCTGATGTCACGCCCCCCGAGTTGCGTGGTGCCGCCTTTGGCCTGCGTCAGGCGCTGGATACGGTTGGCGCTTTCCTCGGGCCATTGCTGGCGATCGTGCTGATGTGGCTGACCGCGAGCCACTTCCAGAGGGTGTTCTGGGTGTCGGTGATCCCAGCGTTGGTGGCGGTGTACATCCTCATCGCCTTCGTGCGCGAACCTGAAACGCCTGCCACGACACCGCCCGTGCGCGCACCGCTGGCGGTGCACGAACGGGTACGCCTGGGCCCGGCCTACTGGCGGCTGATCGGCCTGGCCACCTTGTTCACCCTTGCCCGCTTCAGCGAGGCCTTCCTGCTACTGCGCGCCCAGGACATGGGCCTGGCGCCAATGTGGGCGCCTGCGGTGCTGGTGCTGATGGCGCTGGCCTACTCGGTGTCGGCCTACCCTGCCGGGGTAATGTCGGACCGTCTGGGGCGCCGCGGCGTGCTGATGACGGGGCTGGGGCTGCTGATCGCCGCCGACCTGTTGCTGGCCCTGCTGTCTGGCTGGGCGGGGCTGGCCTTGGGGGTTGCCGCCTGGGGCCTGCACCTGGGCTTCACCCAAGGCATCTTCGCGGCCATGATCGCCGACAGCGCACCGGCCAACCTGCGCGGGACCGCCTTCGGCCTGTTCAACCTGCTGACCGGGGTGGCACTGCTGACGGCCAGCGTGGTGGCAGGGTTGTTGTGGGATGGTGCGGGGTTCCAGGCAACCTTCCTGGTCGGCGCAGGGCTTGCCAGCACCACCCTGGTGGGGGTGATGCTGTTACGTTGAGCACACCGGACTAGGCCAACGCCGGCTCTTGCTTGAGCAACGACCAGCCCCCGTGCCCATCCACCTCCAGCCGGTGAGTATGGAACCCCGCCAGTGTGCTGCGATGGCCAACACTGACCAGCAGCGCACCCGGCATTTCCGTGCGCAGCAGCGAATACAGGGCGTGCTCGAGCCCTTCGTCCATCGCCGAAGTGGACTCATCGAGGAACACTACCTGAGGCCGGTTGAACAGCACCCGTGCGAACGCCAGGCGCTGCTGCTCGCCCACCGAGAGAATATGCGACCAGTCGCAACTGACCTCCAGCCGCTCCGCCAGATGAGCCAGGTTGACCTGGCGCAAGGCCTGTTGCATACGTACTTCGTCCTCGGGCTTGCTGGCTGCCGGGTAGGCGATGACCGCCCGCAAGTCCCCCAGCGGCAGGTAGGGGCGCTGCGACAGGAATAACGCCTGATGGCCTGGCGGGCGCCTGACCTTACCTTCAGCGTAAGGCCAAAGGCCCGCCAGGGCTCGCAGCAGGGTAGTTTTACCACTGCCCGACGGGCCCTTGATCAACAATGCCTGACCGGCGTGCAGGCTCAGGCCAAGGTCAGCGACAAGGGCATGCCCGTCTGGCCGCAGCACCTGCAGATCAATGATTTCCAGCCCATGCTGCTGAGCCTCGAGGGTGACACGCGGCAAGGCGCTCGCCTGCTGGTTGGCATCAAGAAAACCGGTCAGACGGTCGAGGGTGGCCCGGTATTGAGCGAACGCATCGTAAGATTCGCGGAAGAACGACAATGAATCCTGCACCTGGCCAAAGGCCTGGGCGGTCTGCATCACGTCACCCAACTTGATCGCACCGCTGAAGAAGCGTGGCGCCTGGAGTATAAACGGGAACACCACGGCAACCTGGCTAACACCCAGGTTGAAACCACTGAATTTCAGGTTCCGGAACACCAGCGCCCAGGCATTGACGATCAAGGCGCCAAAGCGGCCCAGTAACGTGCCACGCTCCACCGAGGCGCCTTGGTAGAAGGCAATGTTCTCGGCATTCTCGCGCAGGCGCATCAGCGCATAGCGAAAGTTGGCGGTGAGTTTTTCATTGAGGAAGTTCAGACGGATCAACGGGCGCCCCAGGCGGAAGGCAATCCAGGTGGCAACGATGACATACAGGTACACGGCAAACACCATCGCCCGGGGGACTTCCACACCGGCAACCGCCAGCGGTGCCGACAGCGACCAGAGGATCCCGGTGAAGGCCACCAGCGACACCAGTGCACTGACAGCACCCAAGGCCAGGGTGACCGAGTTGGTGACAAATGCATTGGCATCCAGTTCGATACGCTGGTCAGGGTTGTCCACCGGCTCGGCCAGAAACTGACCACGGTAGTAGGCATCGCCATGCATCCAGTCGTGGGTCAGACGCTCGGTGAGCCAGACCCGCCAACGAATGCTGAATGCCTGGGTTACATAGAAGGTGAACAGCGAACGCAGTACATGGATGGTGGCCAGTACGGCAAAGACGCCGAGCATGTACCAGAAAGCGGATTGATCCAGGCCTTGCAAGGCACTGTAGAAGCCGTTGTACCAGAACGAGAACAGTACGTTGAGGCGCACCGAGAACAGCGTCAACACCAGCAACAGCGCAAACACCAGCAGTGGGCGCCAACTGCGCCTGAAACTGAAGTAGGGCCCGGCAAGCTGCCAGAACTGGCTGCCCCAGCGCGTGCAACGTACAGCCAGTGTCGCGGCAGCGGTAAAGCAGACAAGGGTGATGAACGAAGCGATTGCCAGCCATCGCAGGCTCTCTTGCAGGGCCTGGTGCCAGTTCATGTCCATGGTGGGTATCCGTGCTGAGTATTTCCGCGAGCGTAGCATTGCCCTACGTTTCATCAGGCATAGATGACGTACATTTCATGATCCTGACCTGTTGCCACAGACCCTGCAGGAGCGGCCTTGTGTCGCGATCGGCGACTTACCACAGACCCCTGTAGGAGCAGCCTTGTGCTGCGAAGAGGCCATTGCAGCCGAAGATAATCTTTAGCCTTACCGGCCTCTTCGCAGCACAAGGCTGCTCCTACAGGGGTTCGGGCAGGGCTGAATTTTTTGCCCACAAAGACAAAACCCCTACCTGCATGCGCAGATAGGGGTTTTGCGAAATGAATCTTGACGATGACCTACTCTCACATGGGGAAACCCCACACTACCATCGGCGATGCATCGTTTCACTGCTGAGTTCGGGATGGGATCAGGTGGTTCCAATGCTCTATGGTCGTCAAGAAATTCTGTAGCCAGAATGTCCAGATGGACAGCCCAGCGAATCCGGATATGTGATGTTTGTGGTTCGTTGCGAACTTTCGGTTCGTATCATCTTCACCACCGCAATCTGCGTCAGCAAATTGCTTGGGTGTTATATGGTCAAGCCTCACGGGCAATTAGTATTGGTTAGCTCAACGCCTCACAGCGCTTACACACCCAACCTATCAACGTCGTAGTCTTCGACGGCCCTTTAGGGGATTCAAGATCCCAGTGAGATCTCATCTTGAGGCAAGTTTCCCGCTTAGATGCTTTCAGCGGTTATCTCTTCCGAACATAGCTACCCGGCAATGCCACTGGCGTGACAACCGGAACACCAGAGGTTCGTCCACTCCGGTCCTCTCGTACTAGGAGCAGCCCCTCTCAAATCTCAAACGTCCACGGCAGATAGGGACCGAACTGTCTCACGACGTTCTAAACCCAGCTCGCGTACCACTTTAAATGGCGAACAGCCATACCCTTGGGACCGGCTTCAGCCCCAGGATGTGATGAGCCGACATCGAGGTGCCAAACACCGCCGTCGATATGAACTCTTGGGCGGTATCAGCCTGTTATCCCCGGAGTACCTTTTATCCGTTGAGCGATGGCCCTTCCATACAGAACCACCGGATCACTAAGACCTACTTTCGTACCTGCTCGACGTGTGTGTCTCGCAGTCAAGCGCGCTTTTGCCTTTATACTCTACGACCGATTTCCGACCGGTCTGAGCGCACCTTCGTACTCCTCCGTTACTCTTTGGGAGGAGACCGCCCCAGTCAAACTACCCACCATACACTGTCCTCGATCCGGATAACGGACCTGAGTTAGAACCTCAAAGTTGCCAGGGTGGTATTTCAAGGATGGCTCCATGAGAACTGGCGTCCCCACTTCAAAGCCTCCCACCTATCCTACACAAGCAAATTCAAAGTCCAGTGCAAAGCTATAGTAAAGGTTCACGGGGTCTTTCCGTCTAGCCGCGGATACACTGCATCTTCACAGCGATTTCAATTTCACTGAGTCTCGGGTGGAGACAGCGCCGCCATCGTTACGCCATTCGTGCAGGTCGGAACTTACCCGACAAGGAATTTCGCTACCTTAGGACCGTTATAGTTACGGCCGCCGTTTACCGGGGCTTCGATCAAGAGCTTCGCTTGCGCTAACCCCATCAATTAACCTTCCGGCACCGGGCAGGCGTCACACCCTATACGTCCACTTTCGTGTTTGCAGAGTGCTGTGTTTTTAATAAACAGTCGCAGCGGCCTGGTATCTTCGACCGGCATGGGCTTACGGAGCAAGTCCTTGACCCTCGCCGGCGCACCTTCTCCCGAAGTTACGGTGCCATTTTGCCTAGTTCCTTCACCCGAGTTCTCTCAAGCGCCTTGGTATTCTCTACCTAACCACCTGTGTCGGTTTGGGGTACGGTTCCCAGTTATCTGAAGCTTAGGAGCTTTTCTTGGAAGCATGGTATCAACCACTTCGTCGCCTAAAGGCAACTCGTCATCAGCTCTCGGCCTTGAAATCCCGGATTTGCCTAAGATTCCAGCCTACCACCTTAAACCTGGACAACCAACGCCAGGCTGGCCTAACCTTCTCCGTCCCTCCATCGCAATAACTGGAAGTACAGGAATATTAACCTGTTTTCCATCGACTACGCTTTTCAGCCTCGCCTTAGGGACCGACTAACCCTGCGTCGATTAACGTTGCGCAGGAAACCTTGGTCTTTCGGCGTGCGAGTTTTTCACTCGCATTGTCGTTACTCATGTCAGCATTCGCACTTCTGATACCTCCAGCAAGCTTCTCAACTCACCTTCACAGGCTTACAGAACGCTCCTCTACCGCATCATCATAAGATGATACCCGTAGCTTCGGTGCATGGTTTGAGCCCCGTTACATCTTCCGCGCAGGCCGACTCGACTAGTGAGCTATTACGCTTTCTTTAAAGGGTGGCTGCTTCTAAGCCAACCTCCTAGCTGTCTAAGCCTTCCCACATCGTTTCCCACTTAACCATGACTTTGGGACCTTAGCTGACGGTCTGGGTTGTTTCCCTTTTCACGACGGACGTTAGCACCCGCCGTGTGTCTCCCATGCTCGGCACTTGTAGGTATTCGGAGTTTGCATCGGTTTGGTAAGTCGGGATGACCCCCTAGCCGAAACAGTGCTCTACCCCCTACAGTGATACATGAGGCGCTACCTAAATAGCTTTCGAGGAGAACCAGCTATCTCCGAGCTTGATTAGCCTTTCACTCCGATCCACAGGTCATCCGCTAACTTTTCAACGGTAGTCGGTTCGGTCCTCCAGTCAGTGTTACCTAACCTTCAACCTGCCCATGGATAGATCGCCCGGTTTCGGGTCTATACCCAGCGACTAAACGCCCTATTAAGACTCGCTTTCGCTACGCCTCCCCTATTCGGTTAAGCTCGCCACTGAATATAAGTCGCTGACCCATTATACAAAAGGTACGCAGTCACCTAACAAAGTAGGCTCCCACTGCTTGTACGCATACGGTTTCAGGATCTATTTCACTCCCCTCTCCGGGGTTCTTTTCGCCTTTCCCTCACGGTACTAGTTCACTATCGGTCAGTCAGTAGTATTTAGCCTTGGAGGATGGTCCCCCCATATTCAGACAAAGTTTCTCGTGCTCCGTCCTACTCGATTTTATTGATAAGAGATTTTCGTGTACGGGGCTATCACCCACTATGGCCGCACTTTCCAGAGCGTTCCACTAATCTCAAACCAACTTAAGGGCTGGTCCCCGTTCGCTCGCCACTACTAAGGGAATCTCGGTTGATTTCTTTTCCTCAGGGTACTTAGATGTTTCAGTTCCCCTGGTTCGCCTCTTGCACCTATGTATTCAGTACAAGATAACCAGCTTGTGCTGGCTGGGTTCCCCCATTCAGAGATCTCTGGATCACAGTCTGTTTGCCGACTCCCCAAAGCTTTTCGCAGGCTACCACGTCTTTCATCGCCTCTGACTGCCAAGGCATCCACCGTATGCGCTTCTTCACTTGACCATATAACCCCAAGCAATCTGGTTATACTGTGAAGACGACATTCGCCGAAAATTCGCACGTCGCTCTTTCGAGCAGAACTCACAAATTTTACCTTAGCCTGATCCACCAGCAGTGAAACTGGTGTTCAGTCTATTTCTATCACATATCCGAATTTTTAAAGAACGATCTGACAAAAGTCAGAAATCAACATTCATCTACGAATGTTCATTTCTAAGTTCTGATCAGGTAAAGCGAGTGGTGGAGCCAAGCGGGATCGAACCGCTGACCTCCTGCGTGCAAGGCAGGCGCTCTCCCAGCTGAGCTATGGCCCCGCATATTGGTAGGTCTGGGCAGATTTGAACTGCCGACCTCACCCTTATCAGGGGTGCGCTCTAACCAACTGAGCTACAGACCTATATAGGGTCTTGATCGTCTTCGACAATGAATCAAGCAATTCGTGTGGGAGCTCATCAGCAGGCTGATGTCGTCGATTAAGGAGGTGATCCAGCCGCAGGTTCCCCTACGGCTACCTTGTTACGACTTCACCCCAGTCATGAATCACACCGTGGTAACCGTCCTCCCGAAGGTTAGACTAGCTACTTCTGGTGCAACCCACTCCCATGGTGTGACGGGCGGTGTGTACAAGGCCCGGGAACGTATTCACCGCGACATTCTGATTCGCGATTACTAGCGATTCCGACTTCACGCAGTCGAGTTGCAGACTGCGATCCGGACTACGATCGGTTTTGTGAGATTAGCTCCACCTCGCGGCTTGGCAACCCTCTGTACCGACCATTGTAGCACGTGTGTAGCCCAGGCCGTAAGGGCCATGATGACTTGACGTCATCCCCACCTTCCTCCGGTTTGTCACCGGCAGTCTCCTTAGAGTGCCCACCATAACGTGCTGGTAACTAAGGACAAGGGTTGCGCTCGTTACGGGACTTAACCCAACATCTCACGACACGAGCTGACGACAGCCATGCAGCACCTGTGTCAGAGTTCCCGAAGGCACCAATCCATCTCTGGAAAGTTCTCTGCATGTCAAGGCCTGGTAAGGTTCTTCGCGTTGCTTCGAATTAAACCACATGCTCCACCGCTTGTGCGGGCCCCCGTCAATTCATTTGAGTTTTAACCTTGCGGCCGTACTCCCCAGGCGGTCAACTTAATGCGTTAGCTGCGCCACTAAAATCTCAAGGATTCCAACGGCTAGTTGACATCGTTTACGGCGTGGACTACCAGGGTATCTAATCCTGTTTGCTCCCCACGCTTTCGCACCTCAGTGTCAGTATCAGTCCAGGTGGTCGCCTTCGCCACTGGTGTTCCTTCCTATATCTACGCATTTCACCGCTACACAGGAAATTCCACCACCCTCTACCGTACTCTAGCTTGCCAGTTTTGGATGCAGTTCCCAGGTTGAGCCCGGGGCTTTCACATCCAACTTAACAAACCACCTACGCGCGCTTTACGCCCAGTAATTCCGATTAACGCTTGCACCCTCTGTATTACCGCGGCTGCTGGCACAGAGTTAGCCGGTGCTTATTCTGTCGGTAACGTCAAAACACTAACGTATTAGGTTAATGCCCTTCCTCCCAACTTAAAGTGCTTTACAATCCGAAGACCTTCTTCACACACGCGGCATGGCTGGATCAGGCTTTCGCCCATTGTCCAATATTCCCCACTGCTGCCTCCCGTAGGAGTCTGGACCGTGTCTCAGTTCCAGTGTGACTGATCATCCTCTCAGACCAGTTACGGATCGTCGCCTTGGTGAGCCATTACCTCACCAACTAGCTAATCCGACCTAGGCTCATCTGATAGCGCAAGGCCCGAAGGTCCCCTGCTTTCTCCCGTAGGACGTATGCGGTATTAGCGTTCCTTTCGAAACGTTGTCCCCCACTACCAGGCAGATTCCTAGGCATTACTCACCCGTCCGCCGCTGAATCGAAGAGCAAGCTCTTCTCATCCGCTCGACTTGCATGTGTTAGGCCTGCCGCCAGCGTTCAATCTGAGCCATGATCAAACTCTTCAGTTCAATACTGCTTGGGTTTTTAAGAAACCCTAAACTTGGCTCAGCAATCTCAAATGACTATGTGATTTCTCGCATGGTCACTTGTGATGCTGATAATCTTTTTGACTATCAGTCCATACTCACAAGCACCCACACGAATTGCTTGATTCAATTTGTTAAAGAGCGTTTGGTTAAGATCTTTTCGTCTCAACCGAGGCGCGCATTCTACGCTTTCCTCAGAGCCTGTCAAGCGTTTATTTTGAAGTTCTTTGCGAGAAACGCGTTTAGCTTCAAACACTTAACTCAACTGGGTGGCTAGTTCTACTTCGCTGCCCCGTTGGAATGGTGCGCATTATAGGGCGGTCCTGCAGAAGGTCAACCTTTAATTTCAATGATTTGAAAAATGACTGGCGGAGTCACTTAAGGGCTATCACGCGCCCCACCAATTGCGCACTATATTGCTCACTCCACACACCGCCCAAGGATCGCCGCACCTAAATGAACACCCAACCCCGCGGCCTGGCCGCCACCCTCTTCCCGATCGGCCTGCTGCTTATTGCCATGGCATCGATCCAGTCCGGTGCGTCCCTGGCCAAAAGCATGTTCCCCATCATCGGCGCACAAGGCACCACTGCACTGCGCCTGATTTTCGCCAGCATCATCATGCTGCTGCTATTGCGCCCGTGGCGGGTACGCATGACCGCCACCACCCTACGCAACGTGGTCATCTATGGCATGGCGCTGGGTGGCATGAACTTCCTCTTCTATATGGCACTGCAAACCGTTCCGATCGGCATCGCCGTGGCCTTGGAGTTTACCGGCCCTTTGGCGGTGGCAATCTTCTCCTCGCGCCGACCGATCGACTTCCTGTGGATCGCCTTGGCGATAGCCGGACTGCTGCTGTTGATGCCGGCTGGCCACAGCGGCCAGGCACTCGACCCGGTGGGGGCTGCTTATGCTTTGGGTGCTGGCGTATGTTGGGCCCTCTATATCCTGTTCGGGCAGCGTGCCGGCGCCGAGCACGGTATTCAGAGTGCGGCCCTGGGGGTGGTGGTAGCCGCCCTGTTCGTAGCGCCGATAGGTATCGCACACGCCGGCAGCGCACTGCTCACACCTGCGTTGATCCCCGTGGCCCTGGCCGTTGCGGTGCTGTCCACCGCCCTGCCCTACAGCCTGGAAATGGTTGCACTCACACGCATCCCGGCGCGCACGTTCGGCACCCTGATGAGCATTGAACCTGCATTCGGCGCACTGTCCGGCCTGCTGTTCCTCGGCGAGGTGCTGACGCTCACCCAATGGCTGGCGATTGGAGCAATCATCGCCGCTTCGGTTGGCACTACCCTGTCCATGCGCAAGGAGCCCGCCCCGGTTGTTGCGGCAGATTGATATGAGAAATATTTTCATTTGAGACAGGATTAGTGATTGTAGCCACCCGCCTCGCTGATTAAGCTGTCATAAAATCATCATCTTTACGCTATCTACTGGACCAAACACGGACGCTGGGGATATTTTCAGGAAGAAGCGAAGCGATAACGACAGGGCCAGACAACTGATCCGCCCTGCATTTAAGGACAGGAATGAAACGTATTTTTCTTATCCTGGCCATCTTGGCTATTGCTGGATGTGCCGCTACAGCCAAGACTGAGGTCAAAAGGGGCAAGAAGGGCCTGCATATCAATTGCTCAGGTCTTTCCTCTTCATGGGACAACTGCTACAGCAAGGCCGCGACCTCGTGCAGCACACGCGGCTACCGGGTCGTTGCACGCTCGGGCGATAGCGATGAAGAGGCCGGTGACTACTTGTTCGGCATCAACCCGGCGGGGTACACCAGCCGCAGCATGATCGTCATCTGCAAGTAGAAGAAAGGGCAGCTCACAGGCTGCCCTTTTTCATTTGCCCTTACAGGGGCTCGGTACGCACCTGCAGCCAGGCCAGCGCATCACCCTTGAGCAGCGGTGCCAGGCGTTCACGCACGTTCGCGTGGTAGCCGTTCAGCCACTCCACCTCTTCCTTGGCCAGCAGCTCGGGCAACAGGCAGCGGGTATCGATCGGGCACAGCGTCAAGGTCTCGAAGCACAGGAAGTCACCAAAGGCACTCTTGCCTGCTTCGCGGTTGACCACCAGGTTCTCGATACGCACGCCCCACTGCCCCGGGCGATACGTACCCGGCTCGATGGAGCTGATCATGCCCAACTGCATCGCCGTCTGCGGTGTGGGTGCCGCCTGGTAGGCAATCACTTGAGGCCCTTCGTGCACGTTCATGAAGTAGCCAACACCATGCCCGGTACCGTGGCCATAATCCACCTGGTCAGCCCAGATTGGCGCCCGGGCAATGGCGTCGAGCAACGGCGACAGTATTCCTCGCGGGAAGGTGGCACGCGACAGGGCGATCATGCCCTTGAGTACCCGGGTGCAGTCCTGCTTCTGTGCGTGGCTGGGGTTACCGACTGGCACCATACGGGTGATGTCGGTGGTGCCACCCAGGTATTGCCCGCCAGAGTCGATCAGCAGCAAGCCATCCCCCTCAATGACCGCATGCGACTGCTCGGTGGCACGGTAGTGTGGCATGGCGCCATTGCCATTGAAGGCGGCAATGGTTGAAAAACTCAGCGACACGAAGTTCGGACGCCGGGCACGTGCGGCACTCAATTGCTCATCGACTGTCAGCTCGGTAATGACCTCCTGGCGAAGGTTGGCCTCGAACCAGGCGAAAAACTCGCACAAGGCCGCACCGTCCTGCTCCATGACATGGCGGATATGCACCAGGTCATCGTCACCTTTGCAGGATTTGCTCAGGCTGGTGGGGTTGAGCCCCTCGACCAGCACCACCTCTGCCGCCAGGTTGCCCAGCAGGCCGCAGGTGACACGGGCAGGGTCCACCAACAACCGCGCCCCCACCGGAACAGCGGCCAAGGCGTTGCCTGCCTCGCTATAGTCGCGCACCTCGATGCCGTCCACCGCCAGCACCTGACGCAAATGCGCGTCCACCTTGTCCTGGCCCACGAACAGAATGGCCTGCTGCTGACTGATCAAGGCAAAGGCCAGGAAAACCGGGTTGTACGAAACATCACTGCCACGCAGGTTGAACAGCCAGGCGATGTCATCCAGGGTTGCAATAAAGTGCCAGTCGGCCCCTTTGGCCTGGAGGCCCTGGCGCAATTGCGCGAGCTTTTCCGCCCGGCTTACCGTGGCGTGCGGCGGCAAGTGCTGGTACACCGGGTTGGCGGGCAGCGCTGGGCGCCCTTCCCAGACCTGGGCTAGCAGGTCCTGGTCGGTCACCAGCCTTGCCCCACGGGCCTTGAGCCGCTCACCCAGCTGGCGCGCCGACGCCAGCGCCATGACGGCCCCATCCACCGCGACGTTGCCATCGGGCTCGACATTATCGCCCAGCCACTCCAGCGCCCCAGGCTTGCCGGGTAGCAGCTTCATCAGTTCGATACCGCTACCAGCCAGCTCGTGATCCGCTTGCTCCCAGTACCGGCTATCGACCCACAACCCTGCAAAGGCGGGCGTGACTACCAGCGTGCCGACCGAGCCGTGAAAACCCGAAAGCCACTGGCGCCCCTGCCAGTAACCGGGCAGGTATTCGGAAAGGTGGGGGTCGGCCGAGGGTACCAGCAAGGCATCGATGCCCCCTGCGGCCATGGCCTGGCGCACGTGCGCCAGTCGCTCTGGCACGGTTTGCTCAAGGGTGGTCTGAACGTTCATGCGCTCTCCTGCGGCTACATCACGGTTAATCCAGTACCCGATAATGGAACAGCCGCCAGAGCGCTGCAATCGCGGCGACCAAGACACGGCATGCATTGCCCGCCACGCCCTGTGCCAACAGGACGCTTCCTACAAACGGACAGGACCACCGATCAAGTCCCGCTGAACTTCCCCAAAACACCGGCTTCAGACACAGTACATTCATTGCACACAGGCAAATGACCATGCCCAGTGCCTGCGACCGGAAAACCGGCGTGGTGTTGCTCGACACCCGCGAACATACGCCAGAACATGAGCATGTCGTGCACCTCAAGCTCGCCGATGGCCTGGCAGGCCTGCTCGGCTGCCCGCACATACACCCCCCCCATTCAACAACCGCCGCTGACAGCTATTATTACTTGCCTACCGAAACCCTGATCGAGCCAAAACGCCATGCCGCCATGGGCATCCGCAGCGAGCAGGACCTGTTCGGCGGCCTGGTCGCACACCCTTACATGGCGACCAAGGCAATCTCCCACCCGTTGCCGGCCGGAGCCAGCTTTCCGCCAGGCTGGACCGATGACTTCGCCCGACAGGCAAGCGACGCTTTGCTGCGCGGCTATACCGTTTTCAGCAAAGCCGATGCGCGCACCGCCGCTCAGTTGTTATTGCTCGACGGCCCCCTGAGGGTCAAGCCCGTGCTGGCCTGCGCAGGCCGAGGGCAGCAGGTCATCTCAACGGCGAGCGCGCTAGAGCCACTGCTGGCCGCCATGGATGACCAGGACCTGGCACTGTGGGGGCTGGTACTCGAAGAAGATCTGAGCGACGTGCAAACCTTCAGCGTTGGCCAGGTGCGTGTCGCCGGCCTGACCTGCAGCTATCACGGCACCCAGCAACTGACCCACGATCATCAGGGCACCGAGGTGTATGGCGGTTCTGACCTGGTAGTAGTACGTGGTGACTATCAGGCGCTGCTGCAACTGCCGCTGGAAGACCACCTGCGCCTTGCCATCAACCAGGCCATGGCCTACGAGCAGGCTGCCGAGCAGCACTTCCCTGGCTTCATCGCCTCGCGGCGCAACTACGACATCGCTCGCGGCCTGAACCCTCAGGGCCACCTGCGTAGCGGCGTGCTCGAACAATCCTGGCGCCTGGGCGGTGCGAGCAGTGCCGAGCTGCTGGCCCTGCAGGCTTTTGCCGATGATCCGGCATTGCAGCGGGTGCGAGCCTCCACGCACGAAGTATTCGGTACGCCCGACCTGCCCGCTGACGCCACCCTCTTCTACCAAGGAAACGACAGTGAACTCGGACAACTCAGCAAATTTGCACGGATTCACGAACATGGCCGTTCAGAGTGAAACCGTTGAACTGCAAGTCGACAACGACAGCATTGTCGGCACGCTGGTCAGCCCTGGCAGCAAGATGCCAGGCATCCTCTTCGTGCACGGTTGGGGCGGCAGCCAGCAGCGTGATCTGGCCCGTGCCCGACACATCACCGGGCTGGGCTGCGTGTGCATGACCTTCGACCTGCGCGGCCATGAAAAGACCGAAAGCCAACGCCTGACGGTCACCCGTGAACAGAACCTGCAGGACCTGCTGGTGGCCTACGACCGGCTGGTCAGCCATCCAGCCGTAGACAGCAGTGCCATCGCCATCATCGGCAGCAGCTATGGTGGCTACCTGGCAACCTTGCTGACCCGCGAGCGGCCAGTCAGATGGCTGGCCCTGCGCGTACCCGCCATGTATTGGGACGACGAATGGAACACCCCCAAGCAAACCCTCGACCGCCAACGCCTGAATGCCTACCGCCAGCGATCGCTGGGCCCGGCAGACAATCGCGCACTGGCGGCGTGCGCCGAATTCGGCGGGGATGTGTTGCTGGTGGAGTCCGAGCAGGACGACTATGTGCCGCATAGCACATTGATGAGCTACCGTTCGGCATTCGTCGGCGCCCACTCGCTCACCCATCGCATCGTCGACGGTGCCGACCACGCGCTGTCCAGCGAAGCGAGCCAGAAGGCCTACAGCTCGATCCTGGCAGCGTGGATCAGCGAAATGGTGATCGGTGCCCGCCTGGACCGCTACCCGCACTATGCCCCCTGGTATGCCTGAGGCTCACCCCACCTCGCACTGCAGACCACCATCGGCGCCGCGCACCAGGCTGCGCAAGGCCTGGTAGGCGGCAAAGTTTACGCCACGCGCCTGATGCTGACCCAGCAGTTCAAGGAAGGGTTCCTCGACGAAGTACTCGGCTGCCGCTACCCAGGCTTGGCGTGACTGCCACTGCAGGTACTGGAGCACCCGGCTGCCATCGTCACTGGCCTGGATGCTGACACCCTGCAGCCCTTCACAGCGCGTGGCCAGCGCTTCGCTGCGCGCCACCAACGCCAGGGCCAGCGCTTGCTGGCACATGCTGGGCACTTCATATTCGATCATTTGGGTGAACCACAGGGCATGAGGGCTTGCCGACATCGACGTTCTCCTGGTTACGGACGCATGCTTCGCGATGCCGAGCAGGGTAAAACCTCAAGTGAAGTCAAGGTCAAGTGGTTTCTGCCTGCCCCTGGCCTGATACCGCAAAACGCCGCCGATAGTCACTCGGGGTCAGGCCAGTGATGCGCTGGAACACCTTGCGAAACGCGCCCGGGTCCTGGTAACCGACACCCCAGGCGATCTGTTCGACGTTGCGCCGGGTGAATTCCAGCAAACGGCACGCCCGCCCTACCCTCACCTGCTGACAATACTCGGTCGGTCGCAACCCGGTAGCGGCACGAAAGCGCCGCAGAAAGGTGCGGGCTTCCAGCCCTGCACACGCAGCCATGGCGGCGAGGTCGGCTTCCTGCCCGCCACTGCCCTGCAACCAGTGCTGCACTTTCAGCACCGCCTCGTCACCGTGGTCCAGACGCGGATTGAACACAGCCCCAGGCAGCGGTGCCGCGACCGGGTCGACGGCGAGATAGCGGGCAGTCTCCCGTGCCACCGTAGGCCCCAAAAAACGCTCCAGCAAGCGCAAGCCCAGGTCAGTCCAGGCCATAAGCCCGGCCGAGGTCACGATATCACCGTCATCCAGCAATGGCTGCTGAGACTCTACTCGCACCTTGGGGAAGCGCTGGGCTAGCGCCTGCACGTAGTTCCAGTGCGTGCAGGCCGGGCGACCGTCGAGCAGGCCGCTGGCGGCAATGAAGAACACACCGATACACACCGACGCCAGTACCGTACCGTGCCCGTGCAGCTGGCACAGCGACGCACGGTGACGTTCGAGCAGCTCGGCTTGTGGAGCCGACTCCAGGCTCGGCGGAATGACCAGTACACGCAGGCCCGGCGCGGCGACCGCCGGGCTATCTGGGACAGGCAGCAACTGCCCCGCCTCATCTGCCTGCCAGAAGCTGACACGAATGTGCGGCAGTTCGACGGCCCCCAGCTCCGCCACAACCCGGTTGGCCACCAGGAACAGGTCAGCCAGGCCATGCACAGCGGCGCGCTGCACGCCGGGGTACAGCAGCAGGCCGATGTCCAGGCTGGCGAGGGTGTCAGTTTTTGCCTGCATAGTGTCGTTCGCGCCAATCCTCAGGTCAGTGCACACAGCCTATAACTAACGTCTCCCGACGACTACTGCCACAGGAGGCAGCATGAGCAAGCAGGCGCTGATCATCATCGACATCCAGAACGACTACTTCCCGGGCGGCAAGTGGCCCCTCGTGGGCGCCGACCAGGCGGCCGACAACGCCGCCCGGCTGCTGGCGGCGGCGCGCCAGCGCGGCGAGCTGGTGGTACATGTGCGGCATGAATTCGACAGCGTCGATGCACCATTCTTCGCGCCCGGCTCGCTGGGTGCGGCCATTCACAGCAAGGTCGAGCCGGTAACAGGTGAACCGGTGGTGCTCAAACACAAGGTCAACGCCTTCCTCGGTACCGACCTTGAGCTCACGCTGGACCGGCATGGCGTCGAAGCCCTGACCATCGTTGGCAGCATGAGCCACATGTGCATTGACGCCGCTACCCGCGCTGCAGCTGACCTGGGCTACACGGTGACCGTGGCGCATGATGCTTGCGCTACCCTGCCACTGGAGTTCAATGGCAAGCAGGTGCCGGCTGCGCAGGTGCATGATTCGGCTATGGCGGCCTTGGCGTTTGCCTATGCCTCGGTGGTGAAGACGGATGAGCTACTGAAAAACTGATCGGGTTAACGCTCTTCAGGGAGCGGGCTGGGCAATCGGCTACAGGTATCGCTGCAGGCATCAGGCTTGCCCGATGCCTGCAGCGACTCAAATCACCACATTGCGCACAAATCTCACCGCAACCCCAGCATCATTACGGTAGGCGTACCGGCAATTGCTGGGAAACACATGAAACTGCCCCACCTGCAGGCAATGCTCGATCCCTTCGATAATCAGCGTCAGTTGCCCTTCAGCCACATAGATCTGCTCGCTCCAGCCTTCGGCATCAGCCTCGCTGGAATAGCACTCGCCCGGTGCAAGGGTCCACTCCCAAAGCTCCACCTCACGCCGTGCCGCACTGCTACCCAGCAGCACTGCCCGGCTCTGCGGGTATACCCCGGCCCAGGCCAATTCCTCGATGCGGCCGGGGTCGCGCTGGTCAGGCGCCTGAATCAGGGTGCTGAACGCCACCCCCAAGGCTTCGGCGATCAGGTCGAGGGTAGTCAGGCTGACGTTCTTCTCGCCTGCCTCGATCGCCACCAGCATGCGCCGGCTGACGCCTGAGCGCTCGGCCAACGCCGTCTGGCTCAACCCGCCAGCGTTGCGCAGGCTGCGTACGTTGAGGCTCACATGCTGCAGCACCGATGCCCGATGCGAAGTATCTTTGTGCACTATATTGCTCACTGGTCAAGATTGCGCAGTATACTGCCCACTTTGCGGCGATTGTGCGCCGCCCCCTCCGAGTGCGCAAGACCATGAGCCAGGCCCGCAACACACCCACCCCCGCCGTTACCTTCCGCCTGAGCAAGGCAGAACTGGTGCTGGTGTTCATCACCATGTTGTGGGGCGGCACCTTCCTGCTGGTGCATAACGTAATGACCGTCAGCGGCCCGATGTTCTTCGTCGGCCTGCGCTTCGCTGCGGCAGCGCTGTTCGTGGGCGTGGTTTCGGCGCGGGCGTTGCCCGGGCTGACCTTCACCGAGCTCAAGGCCGGCCTGCTGATAGGCGTGTCGATCATGCTCGGCTACGGCCTGCAAACCATGGGTCTTCAGACCATCAGCAGCAGCCAGTCGGCGTTCATCACTGCGTTGTACGTGCCGTTCGTGCCGCTGTTGCAGTGGCTGGTGCTGGGCCGCCGGCCTGGCCTGATGCCCAGCATCGGCATTTGCCTGGCGTTCATCGGCCTGATGCTGCTGGCCGGCCCGGAAGGCGGCAGCCTGCACTTCAGCGAGGGCGAGGTGGTTACCCTGGTCAGCGCCGTCGCCATCGCTGCCGAAATCATCCTGATCAGCCGTTACGCCGGCCAGGTCGATGTGCGCCGGGTCACCGTCGTGCAACTGGCGACCGCTTCGCTGCTGGCGTTCCTGATGATCGTACCGACCCAGGAACGCATCCCCGACTTCTCCTGGCTGCTGCTGGCCAGCGCAATAGGCCTGGGTGCCATGAGCGCGGTGATCCAGGTGGCCATGAACTGGGCGCAGAAGTCGGTCTCGCCCACCCGCGCCACCCTCATTTATGCCGGTGAACCGGTGTGGGCCGGGATCGTCGGGCGCATCGCCGGCGAACGCCTGCCGGGCGTGGCGCTGCTCGGTGGCCTGCTGATCGTGATCGCGGTGGTGGTCAGCGAACTCAAGGTACGCCGCCCCCGCGAAACCGTCGAAGCACACGACGTCCAGAGTGAAGGCGAGCGCCAGACCGGCCTGTAAAGATGACAACAGCGACTATGCTTTGTAAAAAACTGTTATAAAAAAACAGCTTGTCACAGCCTGTTTGTAGGATTCTGCGACAGCTTGCGTGTTGGTGATCACTTCCCCGGCACGTATGATCTTTGCAAACTTCTCCAGAATAGGCCCCTATGTCATTGATAGTGCTATTGCTTCTGCCGTTCGTGGGCAGTTGCCTGGCAGCCGTGCTGCCGCACAACGCACGTAACGCCGAGTCCATTCTCGCCGGGCTCGTGGCCTTGGTCGGCACCGTCCAGGTAGCACTGCTGTACCCTCAAATTGCCCACGGGGGCGTGATTCGCGAAGAATTCCTCTGGCTGCCCAGCCTGGGGTTGAACCTGGTACTGCGCATGGACGGCTTTGCCTGGCTGTTCTCGCTGCTGGTGCTGGGCATCGGCACACTGGTGTCGCTGTATGCGCGCTACTACATGTCGCCACAGGACCCGGTGCCGCGTTTCTTCGCCTTCTTCCTGGCCTTCATGGGCGCCATGCTCGGCCTGGTAATCTCCGGTAACCTGATTCAGCTGGTGTTCTTCTGGGAACTGACCAGCCTGTTCTCATTTCTTCTTATCGGTTACTGGCACCACCGCGCTGACGCCCGCCGCGGCGCCTACATGGCGCTCATGGTGACCGGCGCGGGTGGCTTGTGCCTGCTGGTGGGTGCCCTGCTGCTCGGCCATGTGGTCGGCAGCTATGACCTGGACAAGGTCCTGGCTGCCGGCGACACCATCCGCCAGCATGCGCTTTATCCGGTGCTGCTGCCCCTGATCCTCATTGGCGCGCTGAGCAAAAGCGCACAGTTCCCCTTCCATTTCTGGCTGCCCCATGCCATGGCAGCGCCCACTCCGGTATCGGCCTATTTGCACTCTGCCACCATGGTCAAGGCCGGGGTATTCCTGCTAGCGCGGTTCTGGCCGGTGCTGTCAGGCAGCGAAGAGTGGTTCTGGATCGTCGGCGGTGCCGGCGCCCTCACCCTGCTGCTCGGCGCTTTCGCCGCCATGTTCCAGAACGACCTCAAGGGGCTGCTGGCCTATTCGACCATCAGCCACCTGGGGCTGATTACCCTCCTGCTGGGCCTGAACAGCCCGCTGGCCGCGGTCGCCGCCGTGTTCCACATTCTCAACCACGCCACCTTCAAGGCCTCGTTGTTCATGGCCGCCGGCATCATCGACCACGAAAGTGGAACCCGCGACATCCGCCGCCTCAGCGGCCTGATCCGCCTGGTGCCATACACTGCCACCCTGGCCATGGTGGCCAGCGCCTCGATGGCCGGCGTGCCGCTGATGAACGGCTTCCTGTCCAAGGAAATGTTCTTCGCCGAAACGGTGTTTATCAGTTCCACTGCCTGGGTCGAAGCAACGTTGCCGGTGATCGCCACCCTGGCCGGTACCTTCAGCGTGGCCTACGCCCTGCGCTTTACCGTGGATGTGTTCTTCGGTCCCACCGCCCAGGACCTGCCCCACACCCCGCACGAGCCGCCACGCTGGATGCGTGCTCCGGTCGAGCTGCTGGTACTCACCTGCCTGGTGGTGGGCATCTTCCCCGCCCAGTCGGTCGGTCCGCTGCTGGCCGCCGCAGCCCTCCCGGTAGTAGGCGGTACTTTGCCGGAGTACAGCCTGGCGATCTGGCATGGCTGGAATGCGCCACTGATCATGAGCCTGGTGGCCATGAGCGGCGGCATCGTGCTGTACCTGCTGCTGCGCAAGCAACTGCGCCTGGGCCGCTTCCCCTACCCACCGTTGATCGAACGTTTCAATGGCAAGCGCCTGTTCGAGCACGGGCAGGTTCACCTGATGCTGCTGGCGCGGCGCATCGAACGCCTGTTCACCACCCGCCGCCTTCAGTCGCAGCTGTTCATGCTGGTGCTCGCGGCCTTCCTCGCCGGCCTCACGCCCATGCTCTACAGCGGGCTCAGCTGGGGCGACCGGCCTAAGATCCCGGGTTCCGGCGTGTTCGTCGCGCTGTGGCTGATCGCCATCGCCTGTGCCATCGGCGCCGCGTACCAGGCCAAGTACCACCGCCTGGCAGCACTGATCATGGTCAGTGTCTGCGGCCTGATGACCTGCATCACCTTTGTCTGGTTCTCCGCACCCGACCTGGCCCTGACCCAGCTGGTGGTCGAAGTGGTCACCACCGTGCTGATCCTGCTTGGCCTGCGTTGGTTGCCACGGCGTATCGAAGGGGTATCGCCACTACCGGGCAGCCTGGAGCGTGCGCGCATGCGCCGCCTGCGCGACCTGCTGCTGGCGGTGCTGGTGGGTGGCGGGATGGCCTTGCTGTCCTACGCCATGCTGACCCGGCCGACCCCCAACGACATTTCCTCGTTCTACCTGAGCCGTGCACTGCCCCAAGGCGGCGGCACCAATGTGGTCAATGTCATGCTGGTCGACTTCCGCGGCTTCGATACCCTCGGTGAAATCACTGTGCTGGTGGCCGTGGCGCTGACCGTGTTCGCCCTGCTGCGGCGCTTCCGCCCGCCCAAAGAGAGCATGCAGTTGCCTGCGCAACAACGCCAGCTGGCGCGTGACGTGGTCACCGACCTGATCAACCCGCGGCATGCCACCGACACCGCCCTGGGCTTCATGATGGTGCCTGCGGTGCTGGTGCGCCTGCTGTTGCCAATCGCCCTGCTGGTGTCCATGTACCTGTTCATGCGCGGCCACAATCAGCCAGGCGGCGGCTTCGTCGCCGGCCTGGTGATGTCGGTGGCGTTCATCCTGCAATACATGGTGGCGGGCACCCAGTGGGTGGAGGCGCAGATGAGCCTGCGCCCACTGCGCTGGATGGGCACCGGGTTGCTGTGCGCCACCCTGACCGGAATCGGCGCCATGCTGCTGGGCTACCCGTTCCTGACCACCCATACCGCCCACCTGCACCTGCCTTTGCTCGGTGATGTGCACGTGGCCAGCGCGCTGTTCTTCGATGTTGGCGTGTACACCGTGGTGGTCGGCTCGACCCTGCTGATCCTCACTGCCCTGGCGCACCAGTCGGTGCGCGCCTACCGCCCGGGCAATTCATCGAAAACCAGCCAAGCAGGAGCCGCCTGATGGAAGAAGTCATTGCAGTCGCCATCGGCGTGCTGGCCGCCTCGGGGGTGTGGCTGATTCTGCGCCCGCGGACCTACCAGGTAATCATGGGCCTGTGCCTGCTGTCGTACGGCGTAAACCTGTTCATCTTCAGCATGGGCAGCCTGTTCATCGGCAAGGAGCCCATCATCAAGGAGGGCGTCACGCAAGACCTGCTGCACTACACCGACCCGTTGCCTCAGGCCCTCGTGCTTACGGCCATCGTCATCAGCTTCGCCATGACGGCGCTGTTTCTGGTGGTGTTGCTGGCCTCGCGCGGCCTGACCGGTACCGACCACGTGGATGGCCGGGAGCGTGACGAATGAATGGCATGAGCCAACTGATCGTCGCGCCCATTCTCCTGCCACTGGTGACGGCAGCGGTAATGTTGCTGCTGGGCGAGAAACATCGGCGTATCAAGGCCCGGCTCAACCTGCTGTCGACCTTCGCCGGCCTGGCCATCGCCGTCAGCCTGCTGCTGTGGGTGCGCACCCAGGGCCAGGCGGAATCGATCGGCGTCTACCTGCCGGGCAACTGGCCAGCACCGTTCGGTATCGTCCTGGTGGTGGACCACCTGTCGGCATTGTTATTGACCCTCACCGGTGTCATCGGCTTCAGCGCCCTGCTGTTTGCCCGCGCCCGCTGGGACGGTGCCGGGGCCAGTTTCCATGCGTTGTTTCAGATTCAGCTGATGGGGCTTTACGGCGCCTTTCTCACCGCCGACCTGTTCAACCTGTTCGTGTTCTTCGAGGTGCTGCTGGCAGCCTCCTATGGCTTGCTGCTACATGGCTCGGGGCGTGCGCGGGTACGAGCCGGCCTGCACTACATTGCCATCAACCTGTTCGCTTCGTCGCTGTTCCTGATCGGCGCAGCGATGCTGTATGGGGTAACCGGCACCCTGAACATGGCCGACCTGGCGCTGAAGATTCCACTGGTACCGGAGGCGGACCGCGGCCTGCTGCATGCCGGCGCGGCGATCCTGGCCATGGCCTTCCTGGTCAAGGCCGGCATCTGGCCGCTGAACTTCTGGCTGGTGCCGGCCTACGCCTCAGCCAGCGCGCCGGTAGCCGCGTTGTTCGCCATCATGACCAAGGTCGGCCTTTACGCCCTCCTGCGCCTGTGGACGTTGCTGTTCTCCGGGCAGGCCGGCGCATCGGCGCATTTCGGTGGCGAGTGGCTGGTGTACGGTGGCCTGGTCACCCTGGCGGTGGCTGCAGTGTCGATCCTGGCCGCACAGCGCCTGGAGCGCATGGCAGCGCTCAGCATCCTGGTTTCGGCCGGCACCCTGCTCGGCGCCGTCGGTTTTGCCCAGTCGGCGGTGACTGGTGCGGCGCTGTTCTACCTGGTCAACTCGACCCTGGCGCTGTGCGCGCTGTTCCTGCTTGCCGAACTGGTCGAACGCTCGCGCTCGGCCAACGAAGTGCCGCTGGACGAAGAAGAAGACGCCATGCCGCCACCGCTGGAGTCGTTACACCCGCCCAAAGGTATCAACCTCGACGACGAGCAGAAGGTGGTGATTGGCCAGATCATCCCCTGGACCATGGCGTTCCTCGGCCTCAGCTTCATCGCCTGCGCCTTGCTGATCATAGGTATGCCGCCGTTGTCAGGCTTCGTCGGCAAGCTCAACCTGATCAGCGCACTGTTCAACCCGCAAGGCCTGGGCGTGCCGGCCGAGCAGCCGCTGAGTGCGGCGGGCTGGGGCCTGGTGGCGCTGCTGATCCTGTCCGGCATGGCCTCGCTCATCGCCTTCGGCAGGGTCGGTATCCAGCGCTTCTGGAAACCCGAAGAGCGCCCGTCGCCAGTGCTACGCCGCTATGAGTGCCTGCCCATCGTCATCCTGCTAGGCCTGTGCATCATCCTCAGCCTCAAGGCCGAGCCGTTGCTGCGCTACACCCAGGACACCGCTGCCAGCCTGCAGGCCCCCGATGCCTATATCGAAGCCGTGATGGCCGCACGGCCGATTTCTGGGCCCACCTCGCTCGACGTACAGGTGCAGCCATGAACCGACTGTTCCCCGCCCCGCTGCTCTCGGTTTCGCTATTCGGCCTGTGGCTGCTGCTGAATCTATCGGTCAGCCCTGGCAACCTGCTGCTAGGTGCCGTACTCGGCGTGCTGGCGCCACTGCTGATGGCGCCGCTGCGCCCACAGCATGCCCACGTGCGTCGGCCAATCGTCATCGCCCGGCTGATTGGCCGGGTAGGCATGGATGTGATCATGTCCAATTTGCTGGTGGCCCGTGGCGTCCTGCGTGCCGGCAAGCAACCACCACGCTCGGCGTTCGTGCATATTCCGCTGGCCCTGCACGACGCACATGGGCTCGCGGCACTGTCGATGATCACCACTGTAGTGCCCGGCACGGTCTGGTCCGAGCTGGCGCTGGACCGCAGCGTATTGCTGCTGCACGTGTTCGACCTGGAGGATGAGGCTGCCTTTATCCAGCACTTCAAGGACACCTACGAACGCCCGCTGATGGAGATATTCCAATGACAGGCCTGCTCGCCAACGCTGTCCTCGCCAGCCTGTTCATCTTCACCTTGGCCATGGGCCTGGCGCTGGTCCGGCTGTTCCGTGGCCCGTCCGCCCAGGACCGGGTGCTGGCGCTGGACTACCTTTACATCCTGGCCATGCTGACCATGCTGGTGCTGGGAATCCGTTATGCCAGTGACACCTACTTCGAAGGTGCCCTGCTGATTGCGCTGTTCGGCTTCGTCGGTTCGTTTGCCCTGGCGAAGTTTCTGCTGCGCGGTGAGGTAATCGAATGACCGAAACCCTGGTACTGCCCTTCTGGCTGGAAGTGGTCACCGCCGCGCTGCTGCTGGCCGGCAGCCTGTTCGCGCTAGTCGGAGCAATAGGCCTGGTGCGCCTGAAGGATTACTTCCAGCGCATGCACCCACCTGCGCTGGCGTCGACCATTGGCGCCTGGTGTGTAGCGCTGGCTTCGATCATCTACTTCTCGTGGCTCAAGGAAGCCCCGGTCCTGCACGCCTGGCTAATTCCCATTCTGCTGTCGATCACCGTGCCGGTCACCACGCTGCTGCTGGCCCGGGCGGCGTTGTTTCGCAAGCGCATGTCTAAAGAGCCAGTGCCTGAAGAAGTCAGCAGCGGCCGCGACCGGGGCAACTGAAGGGCCGCCGTCTCAGCCTTGGCTGAGGCGCTGCAGCTCCCGCCGCACCATGGCGACATAAGGGGGCGGGCCGAGTTGGTACAGCTCACCCGCGACCCAGTTCAACCATGCGCCTTGCAGCTCCCCACGCCTGCCCAGCAAACGTTCGGCCTCAGCCACAGCATCCGCCTGGTGCAGCCGATGAAATTCGGCACGCGAGGCAGGTGCACTATCGCTGTCGGTCATTCACTGGCCTTGAAGGTGGTCAGCTCGCCTTTGCGCCATTTGGCAACCTTGCCGGTCACCGCCTTGAGCAATTTGCCCAGGCCTTCCTGCACCTGCTGTTGCGCGGCGAAAACCAGCATTACGCCGTGCCCCTCGCGCAACACGATGCCCTCGCCTTGAGGTACCGAGACGAAGGCATAATCGCCCACGCCATACACATTCAGTTTGATATCGCGAAAGCGCATTTCCAGCTTGCCACCTTCGCGGCTGGGCAACACGGCAGCGCGGAAGTGGTCGCCGACTTTCAGTTCGAGGCGCTGCTTGTCATCGACCACCAATGCGTTTTCGGTGTCGATCTCGGCCATGTAAAGGCCTTCAGGAGTTTGTTCGGTAACGTAGATAAAACGACCCTGGAACAGCTGGGCCAATTTACCGCGCAAGTCGCCCAAGGCGAACAACGCATGGGTATCAAGTGTGCTGACTGCCAATGAAGTAATCCTCAACCGGTTACAACCCGCCCTCCCCCAAGCTCGGGGAGGCACGGCCATTTCTTATCGATAGGCGAAAAGAGTAATAAAGCGATATGCGAAATGTCTGTGCACGCTGACGATGCAGCGTGCAGGAATCTTTACTCTGGTTTGCCAGATTCGCCCTCAACCGAAGGCGTTTGGCTCATTCCCGGTTTGGGAAGCGTGATGCCTGAGACCACTCACCAGAAAACGCAACCATGGGGGTGAGCCTGCAAGAAGACAAGCCCTGGCATCCATGTGCGCATTACTGTGGGACAAATATGCCCGAAAACACCGAAACCCGTCGAGAGGCAATAAACAATTTCAGGCAGCCAGGCCTTTCTCAAGTTGCTGCTGCCAGGCAGCCTGACACTCTATTGCCTCTTCACGCGTAGCGAAAGCGGTGCCCCGGCGCTCGCCATTGACCAGCACCACCCAGCAGATGCGTTTGCCCAGCGCCTGCAAGGTGGCTGGCACACCCGAACCTATCATCACGGCTACATCGACCCGGCTATTCATCCTGCCCTCCGGCATTTAGTTAGCACCCTAACGATAAAGCCATGATACGCCTGCCCGCCTGGAGAAAACAGCGCTTCGCGGTACAGCAGTGTTACGCGCTGGGCAACAAAACCGGTACCTGCAAGAAACGCGAAAAGCCCCAGGGATCGCTCCGTGGGGCCTGGCACCGCGCGCGGGGTTATACCTGGCGCTGGTGACGGTCGAGCTGCTCGTGGCGCTCCTGGGCTTCGATGCAGTACTTGGTGGTCGGGCTGATCAGCAGGCGCTTCAGGCCAATGGGCTCACCGCTGTCATCGCACCAGCCGAAGCTCTCGTCGGAGATACGATCCAGGGCCATTTCCAGCTGGGGCAACAAGCGCTGGTCGCGGTCGATGGCATTGACCAGCCAGCTACGCTCTTCTTCGACCGAAGCCACATCGGCGGGGTCCGAAGGAGTGTCCAGGCCTTCGATGGTGGCACGGCTGAGCTCGATGCGTTCATGGGTTTCGACTTTCATCGACTGCAGCAGGCCAGTGAAGAAAGCCAGCTGGTCAGCGTTCATGTAGTCATCGGCCGACATGGCCAGCAACTGTTCCTTGGTCATCGATTTCTCTATGAAAAAATGTGCATTGGGGCGATTCGGGTGCCGTCGACGCCTTGGCATCGGCAGCGGAAATTTTCAAGCGCCAACCGGCACTCTTTTACAGGGGGCGGCAGTCTAAGGCGCCACGTCGCGTGGAGCAACTGCAATCGGGTGCAAATTTGCTTCCAGTGCTTACAATCCGCCGGTCGGCACCCCAGGTCTGCTGCATAGCCAGTAGTAAACAGTATTTCTGGCTGCGGCCGTGTCGCCGGCTTTCGATCTTGCTCTTGATCTTGCTCTTCGCGACTTCAGGAGGCCGGAGTGAGGGAACCCCGGAGCGCAGCGCAGGGGCCGGATGATGGGAGCGCAGCGTTTTTTTACTTTTTGTCGCGTCTGACAAAAAGTGACTCGCCGTAAGGGCGAAAAGGTGAGTCAGCGTCACCATCGCAAACGGACTGTTCGATGCACCAAAACAGCCATATCCGCTTTTTAGCTTCTTGCGATGCGGGCCTTAACACAGTGCAGACATTCGTTCGCGCAGGTGGCGCTGAGTCACCTTTCCGCCCTTCCGGCGGGTTACTTTGGTCTTGGCCAAAGTAACCAAAGCCGTCCGCTCCCATCATCCGGCCCCTGCGCTTCGCTCCGGGGTCCCCTCGCTCCGGGCTTGCTCCCGGGAGGACCGCGCTGCAGGCCCCATCCTGGGGCCCAGCGCTTGACGGGCATCCATGCCCGTCACCTCCCTACGCAAGCCCTGCGCTCGGCCTCCTGAAGTCGCAATCTGCGTCGCCTGAACTACCGCGCGCTTAGAAGCAAAAACAACGGCAACGGCAACGGCAACGGCACGAACCGAGTCTAATCAACGATCCTTGAACTGCGCCTCGCGCTTGGCGATGAATGCGGCCATGCCTTCTTTCTGGTCTTCGGTAGAGAAGGCCGCATGGAACACCCGACGCTCAAAGCGCACACCCTCGCTGAGGGTAACTTCGAACGCGCGATTGACGCTCTCCTTGACCATCATGCTCACCGGAATCGACTTGCTGGCAATGGTCGCCGCCACTTTCAGCGCCTCTTCGACCAACTCCGCCTGCGGCACAATGCGCGCCACCAGGCCAGCACGCTCGGCCTCCTCAGCCCCCATCAGGCGCCCGGTCAGGCACAGTTCCATGGCCTTGGCCTTGCCCACCGCACGGGTGAGCCGCTGGGTCCCGCCCATGCCGGGCAGCACCCCTAGGTTGATTTCCGGTTGACCAAATTTGGCGTTGTCCGCCGCGAGGATAAAGTCACACATCATGGCCAACTCGCAGCCGCCGCCCAGGGCAAAGCCGGACACTGCTGCAATGATCGGCTTGCGTCGGTTGGCAATGCGGTCGGCATCGCTGAATAGGTCATCGACGTAGATCTGCGGGTATTGCAGTTCAGCCATTTCCTTGATGTCGGCGCCAGCGGCAAAGGCCTTGGCCGAGCCTGTCAGCACCACGCAACCGATGTTCGGGTCACGCTCAAGCTGGTCCAGAGCCTGGTTGATCTCACCAACAATCTGCGCGTTCAGCGCGTTCAGCGCCTGCGGGCGGTTGAGGGTAATCAGGCCGACCTTGCCGTGAATGTCCAACAGGATGGTTTCGAATGCCATGCAGTCTGCTCCTTCAAAGATTGCGCGCAATGACCATGCGCTGAATGTCGCTGGTGCCTTCGTAGATCTGGCAAACCCGAACGTCGCGGTAGATCCGCTCCAGCGGGAAGTCACTCAGATAGCCATAACCGCCCAGGGTCTGCAAGGCATCCGAACAGACCTTTTCGGCCATTTCCGAGGCAAACAGCTTGGCCATCGACGCTTCCACCAGCGCCGGGCGCCCGGCGTCACGCAGGGCGGCGGCGTGCAGCACCATCTGCCGGGCCACGGCAATTTTCGTCGCCATGTCGGCCAGGCGGAAGGCCACGGCCTGGTGCTCGATCAGCGCCTTGCCAAAGCTTTGCCGCTCCTTGGCGTAGTCACGCGCCACTTCGAACGCGGCACGGGCCATGCCCACGGCCTGCGAGGCAATACCGATGCGCCCGCCTTCAAGGTTGGCCAGGGCAATCTTGTAGCCCTCGCCTTCTGCGCCCAGGCGGTTGGCCACCGGCACCTGCACGTTGTCGAAGACAATCTGGCAGGTGTCGGACGCGTGCTGGCCGAGCTTGTCCTCGACCCGTGCTACCTGGTAGCCCGGTGAATCGGTGGGCACGATGAATGCGCTGATCCCACGCTTGCCAGCCTCCGGATCCGTCACGGCAAACACGATCACAACCCCGGCGTTCTGCCCGGAGGTGATGAACTGCTTGCTGCCATTGAGCACATAGTGGTCACCGTCCAGACGCGCACGGGCCTTCAGGCTGCTGGCATCGGAGCCAGCCTGCGGTTCGGTGAGGGCAAAGGCACCCAGCATCGCGCCAGTTGCCAGGGGGGTGAGGAACTGCGCCTTCTGCTGCTCGCTGCCAAACCGCAGGATGGGTACACAGCCCACCGAATTGTGCACGCTCATGATGGTCGAGCAGGCACCATCGCCAGCGGCGATTTCTTCCAGGGCCATGGCGTAGGCCACGTAACCGGTGTCACTGCCGCCCCACTGCTCCGGGACCAGCATGCCGAAAAGGCCCAGCTCCGCCATCTCTTCGATGGCCTCCTTGGGGAAGCGGTGTTCCTTGTCCCACTGCTCGGCAAAAGGTTTCAGCCGTTCCTGGGCAAAGGCGCGTACCGCGTCGGCGATCTGTTGTTGCTCGTCAGTTACCAGCATGGTTCACCTCAGTACAGGCATTCGACAGCCATGGCCGTGGCCTCGCCGCCGCCAATGCAAATGGCCGCCACGCCGCGGCGCAGGTTGTTCTGGCGAAGGGCCGACAGCAAGGTCACCAGGATGCGTGCGCCGGAGGCGCCGATGGGGTGGCCAAGGGCGCAGGCGCCGCCATGGATGTTGACCTTGTCATGGGGCAGGTCAAGGTGTTTCATGGCCGCCAAGGTGACCACGGCGAAGGCCTCGTTAATCTCGAACAGGTCGACGTCGGCCAGGTTCCAGCCGGTGCGTTTCATCAGTTTGTCGATAGCCCCGATCGGCGCGGTCGGGAACAGCGCCGGGGTGTCGGCGAAGGCCGCGTGGCCATGGATCACTGCCAATGGCTTGAGGCCGCGCTTGTCAGCTTCGGAGCGCCGCATCAGCACCAGCGCCGCGGCACCGTCGGAAATCGAACTGGCGTTGGCTGCGGTCACCGTACCCCCTTCACGGAAGGCAGGCTTGAGCTGCGGGATCTTGTCCAGGCGCGCCTTGGGCGGCTGCTCGTCGTCCTTGATGACGCGCTTTTCCTTGCCCTCGGTGACTTCCACCGGCACGATTTCGGCGGCAAAGCGGCCACTGCTGATCGCGTCCTGGGCACGGGTAAGCGAGGCGATGGCGAACTGGTCCTGGGCTTCGCGGCTGAAGCCGTTGGCCTGGGCGCAATCTTCGGCGAAGGTGCCCATCAGGCGGCCTTTGTCATAAGCGTCTTCCAGGCCGTCCATGAACATGTGGTCGATGACCCTGCCATGGCCCATGCGGTAGCCGCCACGGGCTTTGTCCAGCAGGTACGGGGCGTTGGTCATGCTTTCCATGCCACCTGCCACCACCACGTCTGCGGTGCCGGCCAGCAGCAGGTCATGGGCCATGATCGCGGCCTGCATGCCCGAACCGCACATCTTGTTCAGGGTGGTACAGGTGGTGTGCTTGTCCAGCCCGGCACCCAGTGCAGCCTGGCGTGCCGGCGCCTGGCCAAGGCCAGCCGGCAGCACGCAGCCGAACAGCACTTGCTCGACACTGGCAGCATCGATGCCGGCACGTTCCACGGCACCACGAATGGCCGCACTGCCCAGTTGTGGCGCAGTCAGGCTTTTCAGGTCGCCCTGCAGGCCGCCCATGGGCGTGCGCACGGCGCTGACGATAACAATCGGATCATTGGCGAGGGTCATGTTCGCTCTCCTTACTTGGCAGCCATGCGCAGTGCACCGTCGAGGCGGATCACCTCGCCGTTGAGCATGCTGTTCTCGATGATGTGACGGGCCAGCGCAGCGTATTCCTGAGGGCGCCCCAAGCGTGGCGGGAACGGCACGCCGGCAGCCAGCGAAGCACGCACTTCCTCGGTCATGCCAGCCATCATCGGCGTTTCGAAGATGCCCGGAGCGATGGTCATCACGCGGATGCCGAAACGTGCCAGTTCGCGCGCAGTCGGCAAGGTAAGGCTGGCAATGGCACCCTTGGAGGCAGCGTAGGCCGCCTGACCGATCTGGCCGTCATAGGCAGCGATGGAGGCGGTATTGATGATCACGCCACGCTCGCCGGCCTCATCGGCAGCCCCTTCAGCCATGGCTGCAGCAGCCAGGCGCAGCAAATTGAAGCTGCCGATCAGGTTGACGTTGATGACCTTGGCGAAGCTGGCCAGGCCATGTGGCCCCTGTTTGCCCAGCACCTTCTCGGCACCGACGATGCCGGCACAATTGACAAGGCCATGCAAGCTGCCGAAGGCACTGACGGCTGCGTCGACGGCCGCCTGCGCAGCCTGCTCGTCGCTGATGTCGGCCACGGCGAAGCGGGCGTTGTCACCCAGCTCACGGGCCTTGGCCTCGACGGCCTGGGCATTGAGGTCGACCAGCATGACCTTGGCGCCGGCCTCGACCAGCATCTGCGCAGTGGCAGCACCCAACCCGGAGGCGGCGCCGCTGACAATGAAGTGTTTATTGGCTATCTGCATGATCGGTTTCCTTTCAGGCGCTGGCAGGGGTGGCCTGTTGCGCTTGTTGTTTGGCGACTTCCTGGTTGCGCAGGATGAAGCGTTGCAGCTTGCCGCTCGGGGTCTTGGGCAGCTCGCTGACGAATTCGATTTCGCGGGGGTAAGCATGGGCATACAGGCGCTGGCGTACATGCTGACGCAGCGCTTCTTCCAGCTCGGCACAACCGCCGACGCCTTCAGTCAGCACCACGAAAGCCTTGATCAGCTCGGTACGTTCCGGGTCCGGCTTGCCGATGACGGCGGCCTCCACCACCGCGGGGTGCTCGATCAACGCGCTTTCGACGTCGAACGGCCCGACGCGGTAACCGGAAGTGGTAATCACATCATCGCTGCGGCCAACGAAACTGATGCTGCCATCCGCGTTGAGCTCTACAGTGTCGCCACTGAGGTAGTACTTGCCGATGAACGCCTTGGTCGGCAAACCGTGGTAGCCACCGAACCAGCAAAGTGGCGATTGCTCGCGGTCGACGGCAAGGATGCCCGGTTGACCGGCCGGCAGTTCGTTAGCTTGCTCGTCCAGCACCACAATGCGATGGCCGGGGATAGCGAAGCCTGCAGACCCCAGGTGCACAGGGTGTGACAGACCGTGATGGTTGCACAGCACCATACCCAGTTCGGTCTGGCCATAATGGTCGTGGATGGTCACGCCCAGCTCATTGGCGAACCAGCGGATCACCTCTGGATTGAGCGGCTCACCTGCACTGCTGACCACGCGCAGGCGGCCCTTGACCGGCGCCGAGAAAGCACTGCCGGCTGCAATCAACATGCGGTAGGCGGTGGGCGAGCCTGCCAGGTTGGTGATACCCAGCTTGTCGATCACCCGCGCGCAGCTTTCGACGCTGAACGGGCCATCGTAGAACGTGGTTGCATGGCCCAGCGACAATGGGCCTGTGACCGCGTAATAAAGGCCGTAGGCCCAGCCCGGGTCTGCCAGGTTCCAGAAGTTGTCTTCGCTGCGCAGGCCGATGGCGTCGCGCATGTAACCCTTAAACGCTACGATGGCCCGCAGCGGCACCTCCAACGGTTTCGCCGGGCCGGTGGTGCCTGACGTGAACATCAGCAAGAACGGGTCGCTACCCGCGCGCATTACCGGATCACAGTCGTTCGCGGCACGCTCCAGACACTGCTGGAAGTCCAGCTCGCCGACGCGGGCATTGACTGTGATGATGGTCGGGCAGGCATGCACATCGTCCAGCTTGCTACGGTTGAGGCTGTCGGTAACGACTACGCGGGCATGCGACTGCTCAAGGCGGTGCTCGATAGCCTTGGGGCCGAAGGCAGTGAACAAAGGCTGGTACACCGCGCCCAGGCGCCAGGTGGCGAGGATGGTGACAAGAAGCTCGGGAGTGCGCGGCATCAAACCAGCCACCCGGTCACCTGGACCCACGCCTTGGGTTTTGAGCACATTGGCAAATCGGGCAGACTGCGCCTTGAGCTGGTCAAAACTGTACCGTGCTGTGTTGCCAGTGCGGTCTTCGTAGATTAGCGCCAGCTTGCCGTCACCGGCATGGCGATCACAGCATTCAACACAGGCATTGAGGGCTTCGAGGTCGCCATGCAGCGCCGCACTGGCAGCCTGAGCGTGGTCGAACGCACGAGCAGCCTCGGTGTAATCGCGCATCGTCGGACTCCTGGTTTCTTGTTTTTGGTGTTAACCATCGGTCCGACGATGTTCGCGCCGCTCAAGCCCCGCGGCAATGGCCAAAGCTGTCAATCTGGATGACTGGTTTGGCCGCCTTGCAGGTCAGCTGGCACCCCGGCCCAGGCTGTGCAGGTAAGACTCGGTCAGCCCTGTCAGCAATCGCTGTGTATCGCGCAGTTCCTGCTCATCCAGATCAGCAAGCTGAGAACGCAGTTGTTCGGCCGCAATGGGTGGCTGCACAATGCGCAAGTCCGCCCTGCGCTGCAGATAGTCGGCTCTGAGTGCCTCGAACAGCGCCCGGTGCTGCTCACGAAGGCAGGTTTGCCAGAACAGGCGACTCGCCAGGCTTTGAGTCAGCGCCTCGAAGTCTTCACTGGCGAGGACAGCTGCGGCAACACTATTGACGTGCTGGTCGCTCAACCCGGCAGAGTCCGGGTAGCGCATCGCCCGCGGCTGACCGGGCAAACCCAGACGTTCGCGCAGGCGTACACGGTATGCCAGTGACAAGGCCGAGCGCCCCACCTGTTCACCCGCGCCGCCCTGGCGCAATATCGCTCGGCTGGCCTCCTGCCAAACCTGATCAAGCCGAAACAGCTGCCGGCCGAATGCCATCAACTGTCCCCGTTTCGTCAGGTCTAGCGCATCGGTTTCAGCCTGGGCCAGCAAGACCCGAATATTCACGTGACTGAAACGATCGATGACCATGTCCGAGCAGGAAACAGGCTGATTGCACTCTTCAAAAACCCGTATCCGCAACCCCGGACTGCCCTCCATGGCCCGCAGCGCGGCCCATACTTCACGCGCAAGTGCTTCCCGGCCGCCTCCGGTGGCTGCCGGGTCATAATCAGCCGTATGCTCCAGCCACGCTAAAATACGGAAAAAGCCTACGCTGTCCGGGTCGGCCAACAGGCCGTCCCACAGCGCTGCGCACGCCATTCGGTCGTTATCGGCGACATGCTGCAGCCACAAGGCGCGTGCATGAAGCAAGTCGACACGGGCCATCGACTCTGGCAAATGTCCGTGTTCCTCGATGGGATCCAGCGCGAACAACCGTTGCAACTGGACCCCTGTCAGGGGGTTACGGTCGACGACAAGCGCCCGGCGCCAGGCATGAGGCATGGCCAACACCGCCTCCGGTAGTTCCCGTAGCTGATTGTCGCTCAGGTCACAGCGCACCAAAAGGCCGCACAGCTCGATGTGGTCGGGCCAGGTCGCCAGCCGGCAGTGCCGCAGGTTCAAGTGAGTCATTGCCGAAAAATGGTTGAGGTTCAGGTAGAGGTGTTCCAGCCGGTTGTAGCTCAAGTCAAGATGGGACAAGCCAGGCAGTGCCTGCAAGACCTCGACCGCCTGCGCGTCGAGACGGATCTGGTTATGCGCCAGGCGCAAGCGCTGGAGTTGCGGCAGGTGAGCGATCCCGAGCGGAATGTTGCGCAGCCGGTTGAAACTCATGTCCAACTCGCTCAGCGTGGTAAACGGGCGCAAGAAGTTCACTGGCACCACATCGACCGCCGACTCGTACAACCGCAGGCTGGTTACACGGTGGAAGTCAATGACAGGCGGCAGCTCCGGCAAACTGCTGAGCTGCAGGCCACTCAGCGACAGGCGCTGACCTGTCGGTGTGCCCGCATCGTTGTATATCCAGTGTCCCTGCAAGCGCCAAGCCCGCAGAATGGCGCCGACGACCTGCCGGCGAAGTATCTGGCGCCCCTCGTTCAGTTCTGCGCTGCACCAGCGGTTGAGGTGGCGAATCAACTGGTCATGGTCATCTTCCAGCTCTACGAGGCGCTCATAGACCGGCCGCGGCCCATTGGCAAGAAGCGCCTGCTCCTGGTCCAGCTGCACCTCATCCAACCCTGGATAAAGCTGGCGCAAACGCTCCCGAACCCGCGCAGCAAATGAACGGCTGTCGGCCCCGGTGCGGCCATTGAGCAGATAGCCAACCCGGCCATCTGGCAAGCGTCGTCCAGGGTTCAACCATTGCACCTGTGTCGGCCATTGCAAGAGTTCGGCAACCCCCTGGTGCGTAGCAGGAAGCCGGGCAAGCAGACGCTGGCGTAGCTGTGACCCAACATCGCCGTGAGCCATGCCAAGCGCCGCGCAATGCTCAGGCGCCAACACCGCTGCAAGCGTTTCGTAAAGGCTTGCCGGGTCACCTGCGCCGAACGGCAGCCCACGCCCCAGGCCATCATAAAGATGGAAGCATCCGTCTTTATGCACCACTATCCTGCGCACAAGGGGGTCGACAGCGGTGCCTATGGCCTTTAGCAAACGCCCGTCCGGTGCACTGTCGCGCAGCTCCAGGCTGAGCGTTTCGGGAGGCACACCTGCGCGGCTTGCCAGCTCGCCCTGAAGCAGGGCGAAAGCCAGTTGACCGGTTTCGTTGCAGTAGCTGCCGGGCAGGTAAAGCCCCTCCAGCGTACGGTTCAGTCTGGCCAGGCGAAGCAGGGAGCGGGCCTTTTCCGCGAGGCCCAGCGTCACACGCCCGCTTGACGTCGTCAGCAACCGGTCGCCTTCACTGGCCTGCGCGACCAGCGCCTGTGCGTAGGCTTCCGGCAAACCGGCGAAATCACGTTTTACCAAGGTCAGCAGCCTGTCGTCGGCAGCGGGTGGCGTGCTCAGGTGCTCCAGAAGAGGCCCCTGCAGGGCAGCTCGCTGACGCAGCAGGGTATCGCTGTCGGTACTGGCAGACTGGGCCTGACACCACTCCAGCAACGCACTGTCCTGTGTGGCCAGCGAGTAGCTGGCCAGACGAGTAAAGAACGACTCGATACGCGCATGGGCTTCGAAGCGCCGCAAAGTCTCACGCAGGTTTACTGGCGCCGGCCGGTTTTCTACCAGCACGCCCCGCAACTCCTCGGTATCCACACCGGCAACCCGCAGCACTTGCGCCGCCTGCTGTGCATCAATGGCGGGATGCTGCGGCCACAGGCTATCGAGCATGCTGCGCACGTCGTTCCAGCGTTGCGGTTGATCGCGCAGCAGGCGCCAGCCGCGTTCGCCGTTGTGCAAAACCAGCGGCCCGTAACCGTTGCTTGCACCAGGGTGACGCAGGCGGTACGGGGCTTCAGGCTCACTGCGCTGAACTTCATAATAACGCTGACCCCGGCGCATCCAGCGCCTGCTCTCGTCACCATAAAGCCCATCATCACGCAGGGCGATGGTGCCTGGGTTGGACTCATAGGCTGTGATGTCATCGGAGCACAGCAGGCCGCGCCGCCCCCCCACGTTCACAGGCTGCAAGCCATCGACAAAGGTACTTCGCAGAAAACTCACACTGGCTGCGGTCAACGCCGTCGCAGCCACCGTTTCGGCAACCCCCAGCATATGCTCGAGGGCTTCGTGCTGGTGCCCACGGGTCCAGTCCTTGACGCCCTCGAATACCTCGCCAAGTGTCTGCGCCACCAGTTGGCCAAGCAGTAGCGCGCCTACCACAGGGATGAAAAGCCCCGCCAGGTTGAGCAAATCGAGCCCTGCGCCATGCCAGGCCGCATGACGAGCGCGGGCGGCAGCCGCGTCAGCGTCCGCAGTAGGGACCAGTAACAGCCGGGCGTCGTCCTTGACCCTTTGCAACTGTTGCGCGGCCAGCGCAGCGAACAAGTCCCCAGACTCAGTCGCGCCCTCCAACGCCAGATCGGGCTGGGCATCCTCCAGGCGTGCATGCAGCCTGCCTGCGATGCTCGCGCGATGTCGCAGGCTGATCAGCTGCATGAAGTAATCCCGGTAGGCCTTCTCTTGCAATGCTGCAACCATCGCAGTGTTCATGGCCTGTGTGGAGTCGAAGCGGCGCAGCGCCTGCACGGGATCGCTGGGCAGGTAGAGGACCACACCTCGGTCCTGGCCCACACTGTCTCGCAAACGAATGAACAGCCCGTCAGCAACACGCTGGCCCAACACCTCCAGCAAGCCGGGGTAGGCATGCAGGCCCGTGTCGGCATGGGCACCCCCACCCTCAACCATCTTGGTCAAGGCCTGCTGCACCTGCTCGTCGATATCGCCCTTGAGCGTCGCAACCTGCGCAGCCAGTGCCAGACCCGAACGTTTGTCCTGCGCAAGGATGCCTTCGGTGGTCGCGTTGAACGTGCGCTGCAGCTCGGCCTGGTAAAGCTGGCCCACATCCAGCGCCCGGCATGTCGCAACCAGTTGCTCGGGCGTGCCGGTCAACACGGCGTCCCGGCCAGGAGATACCAGCCCGGTGCCCTGGTAAAACGATTCGTCAGGGCCGAAGTTGCCCATCAGCCTCAGCAAGCCATCCTGGCGGGTCGCCGAGTAGTGGTACGTCTGCTGAAGAGTGCCGGGCATCGTGCCGAAACGCGGTGATACCTGCAGCCATTCCAGTGCTGCGAGGGTCATGCCTGTGGGCAGTGGCTTGACCAGCACGCCCAGCAGGTGCTTTTCAGCGAACACCTGCAGAGGCTCAAGGGTCAGCGTAAGCCCGCGCAGACGGGCCTGGCTGGCGTGATGGGCGTTGAGGCTGGCGCGCAGGGCGCCGATCTGAGCCTGGCTGGCCCGCTTTAGCCAGTCGGGAAGCCTGGCTGCGATGAAATCATCAGTTGCTTGTTCATGGCTGATGATGGCGTTCGAAGTGCTGGAAGTCATGGATGTGCCGGGAGCGAAGGGTTGGGGCTGGCATGCTCGCCAACTCGCACTGCCCAAGGCACGAGGAAATACGACCGTGCCCACGACCCGCCACCGCTTGCATCATCAATGCCCTTGATGGGCAACGATCGACTCCCTGCCTTCACCCACCGCCAGTGGCAGCGGGAGCCTCAATACAGCCTACCGCTCCCCGGGCCTGGATCAGCGCACGGTAATGCCCAGGGTTGCAGCCGAACCACTTGCGAAATGCCTTGTAGAACGAACTGCTGTCGGCAAACCCCAGACGCTCGACAATCTCACCCATGGCCACCTCTTCCCGGCTCAACCAGGCAATGGCAAGTTCGCGCCGGACACTGTCCTTGAGTACCTGGTAGCTCTGCCCTTCCTCCGCCAACCGACGACGCAAGGTTGACGGAGACAGGCACAAATGTCGTGCCAGGGCGTCGGCATCCGGCCAACGGGACGGGTCCAGTTGCAGCAAGTCGGCGCGGATACGCCGCGCGAGGCTGGCCGGATCACGGTACTTGACCAGGATGTTGCCGGGCGCCTCGGCCAGAAAACGCTGCAGGTCCTCGGGGCTACGACGCAGTGGCACGTCAAGGCAATCGGCACTGATGATCATGCGGGTGCGCGGCCGCTCGAACTGCAGGTTCTGCGAAAACATCACCCGGTAATCGTCACAGTACGGCGGCTCGGCACAGCGCAGCTCAATGGCCAGGATGGCGATGCGTCGCCCGGCCAGCCAGCAGGCCACGCCATGCACGATCATCCAGAAGGTGAAGTAGGTGAACGGGCGCCGTGGCAGGTCACGCGGCTCATTGATGACAATCTCGGCCAGGCCCTGCTGACGCACCAGGCTCGGCTGCAGGTCCTCGAGCATCAGCGAAAGAAACGCCAGCGCGGTTTCCAGGCCCTCGCCCAAGGTTGGCTGGGCCATGCTCGCCCGGCACAGAAACGCCAGGCTGCCGCTGCGCAGGCCACGCGGGTCCATGGCAAAGAACTCGTCGTTGCAACGCCGTGCCAGCAACCGCCAGAGCCGGGCATAGGCCTCGGCGCTGACCCGTGCATCCGGGGCCTGCAACTGCCCGGCGTCGATACCGGCACGGGCCAGCAACGCGGCATCCGGCTCACCCGCCGGGCAGGTCTGCAACAAGGCCTCACGCACCAGTTGCATGGAAATGGTGTCTTTCTCGCTCATCTGCAGTCCATCAGTCATACCGCCATCTCGGCCCGGCTCAAAGGCTGGCCGCCAGGCCCAGGAATGCCTGGATCAAGCGTAACTCACGGCGCCGCTCCAGGCAGCCAACCATGTGCTGGTTGACCAGACCCTGCCCGCCTAGCGGTCGCGCCACCACCCGGGGGTCGTTCGCCACTTCCGTAGACGACACCACCCCGATGCCCAGCTGCGATGCCACTGCCTCGGTGACCGCCTCACGGCTGTCCAGCTCCAGCTGCACCCTCGGCTGCACGCCGGCTGTAGCGCAGGCCTTGTCGAAGGTGCGCCGGGTAGTGGAGCTGGGTTCGCGCAGCACCATGATCTGCTGGTGCAGCCCGGTCAGGGCCAGGTCACCTTCGCCGCCCGCCCAGGCGTGCCCTGCCGGCAACAGCGCGCACAAACGGGATTCGCACAGGTTCTGAAGATACAGGCCCTTGCGTGGCTCGATCTCAGTCAGTACCGCCACGTCGGCATGCTCGGACAACAGGGCCGCCAGCGTCTCTTGAGCGTTACCCAGCCGCAAATTGACCGTGATACCGGGGTAGCGCTGACGTAACTGCGCCAGCATGGGCATGACCCGGTGCGGGCCATCGGCGGCCACCTCCAGGCGCCCGGTCAGCAACTGCCGGTTGGCTTCCAGCATGGCCTGCGCCTCTTCCGCCAAGCCGAACATGGCCCGGGTGATGGCCGCCAGTCGCGTACCCTCTTCGGTCAACTCAACGCGCCGCGCGGTGCGCCTCAGCAAGGTGATCTGGTAGTGCTCCTCCAGCGCCTTGACGTGCCCGGTCACTGCCGGCTGGCTGATGAACAGGCGCTCGGCGGCTCGCGTAAAGCTGCCCTCACGGGCCACTGCATCGAACGCACGTAGCTGAAACAGGTTCATATTTATCGGTCTGACTTATAGCTGGGATAACAACAAACAATTTGATTGATGGCAGCGCGAATTGCAACCTAGGCCTCGTAGTTTCAGCCCACCGCTTGCGAGGAATAACGGAATGAGCAACGCCCCGATTCTGCTGACCCCAGGTCCCTTGACCACATCAATCCGCACCCGCCAAGCCATGCTGGTGGACTGGGGCTCCTGGGACCGCGACTTCAACCAGCTGACTGCCAGCGTCTGCGAGCAACTGCTGGCGATCATCGACGGCAGCGCCAGCCACCACTGCGTGCCCCTGCAAGGCAGCGGCACCTTCGCCGTGGAAGCGGCCATCGGCACCCTGGTGCCACGCGATGGCAAGGTCCTGGTGCTGATCAATGGCGCTTATGGCCAGCGCCTGGCGAAGATCTGCAAAGTGCTGGGCCGCAGCTACAGCACCTTCGAAACCGCCGAAGACCAGCCGACCACGGCTGCCGATGTCGACCGCCTGCTGGCTGCCGACCCCGCCGTCACCCACGTGGCATTGATCCACTGCGAAACCAGTACCGGTATCCTCAACCCGCTGCCCGAGATCGCCCAGGTGATCAAACGCCACGGCAAGCGCCTGATCATCGATGCCATGAGTTCATTCGGCGCGCTGCCGATCGATGCCCGCGAAATCCCCTTCGAAGCGCTGATCGCCGCCTCCGGCAAGTGCCTGGAAGGCGTACCTGGCATGGGCTTCGTCTTCGCCGAAAAAGCCGCCCTGGCCGCCGCCGAAGGCAATGCCCACTCGCTGGCCATGGACCTTTACGACCAGCACGCCTACATGGCCAAGACCGGCCAGTGGCGCTTCACCCCGCCCACGCACGTGGTCGCGGCCCTGCACGAGGCGCTGCAGCAATACAACGAAGAAGGCGGCCTGCCTGCGCGCCACCAACGCTATGCCGACAACTGCAAGACCCTGCTCGACGGCATGGCCGCCATTGGCCTGCGCAGCTTCCTGCCGGCCGATATCCAGGCGCCGATCATCGTCACTTTCCACGCACCGAACGACGCCCGCTACCAGTTCAAGGACTTTTACGAACGGGTCAAGGCCAAGGGCTTCATTCTCTACCCGGGCAAGCTGACCCAGGTCGAAACCTTCCGCGTCGGCTGCATCGGCGTGGTCGGTGCCGATGGCATGCAGGCCGCCGTAAATGCCGTGGCCGAAGTGCTGCGGGAAATGGAAGTACTGGACATCTGACCCTTTGCCCACCTGAATTCAGGAATTTGCGCACATGAACTACAGCAACCCTACACAACTGCAAGCTGCCATCCTCGACTGGGCTGGCACCGTGGTCGATTTCGGCTCGTTCGCCCCTACCCAGATTTTTGTCGAGGCCTTTGCCGAATTCGACGTGCAGGTGTCCATCGAAGAGGCCCGAGGGCCGATGGGCATGGGCAAGTGGGACCACATCCGCACCCTGTGCGACGTGCCGGAAATTGCCGAGCGCTACCGCAAGGTGTTCGGCCGCACGCCGACCGACGATGACGTGACCGCCATCTACAACCGCTTCATGCCGCTGCAGATCGAGAAGATCGCCGTGCACTCGGCGCTAATCCCCGGTGCGCTGGACACCCTCACCGGGCTGCGCCAGGACGGCCTGAAGATCGGCTCGTGCTCGGGCTATCCGAAGGTAGTGATGGACAAGGTGGTGGAACTGGCGGCGCAGAACGGCTACGTGGCCGACCACGTGGTGGCCACCGACGAGACGCCTAACGGCCGACCTTGGCCGGCCCAGGCCCTGGCCAACGTGATTGCACTGGGCATCGACGATGTGGCGGCCTGCGTGAAAGTCGACGATACCGTGCCAGGCATTCTCGAAGGCCGCCGTGCCGGCATGTGGACCGTGGCACTGGTGTGCTCGGGCAACGCGCTGGGGCTGACCTGGGAAGGCTTCCAGGCACTGAGTGCCGAGCAGCTGGAAAGCGAGCGCCAGCGTATCCATGCGCTGTTTGCCGGCTCGCGCCCGCACTACCTCATCGACACCATCAACGACCTGCCCGAAGTGATCGCCGACATCAACCGGCGCCTGGCCAAAGGCGAGATGCCACAGGCCTTCTGAGGCCGTGCGAAAGGCCTGCAGGAGCGGCCTTGTGTCGCGACCGGGCTGCGCAGCAGCCCCAGCAATCCAGGCCTTTTTGCTGAATCCGAGGGGCCGCGCTGCGGCCCGATCGCGACACAGTGCCGCTCCCACAAAATACTGCAAAGCCGGCCGAATCAAGCAGGTAATCTGGGTCGCTTTTCAGCCTGGATCTGTACATTGAGTTGCCGCTGCAAGCTCCCGACAATGGGCCATCCCTGTCCTGAGATGCCCAGCCCCCAATGAGCACACACACCCGCACCAGCCGCCTTACCGTCCCGCAACTGGTCGCCATGAAAGGCCGGCAGAAGATCGTTTCGCTCACCGCCTACTCAAGCGCCATCGCCCAGGTGATCGACCCGCTGGTCGACTTCATACTGGTCGGCGATTCCACGGCCATGGTCGGCTACGGCCGCCCGTCCACCCTGGGCATGCGCCTGGACGAAACCATCGCCCATACTCGCGCCGTGGTCGACAGCACCCGCCTGGCCTGCGTAATCGCCGACATGCCGTTTGGCAGCTATCAGGAATCCCACGAGCAAGCTTTTCGCAACTGCGCCCAGGTATTGGCCAGCACTGGCTGCGACGCGCTCAAGCTGGAGGCCAACCAGGCGTTGGCGAGCACCGTCGAATTCCTGGTCGCCCGGGGTATCCCGATCATGGCGCACATCGGCCTGATGCCGCAGTTCGTCAATGCCATGGGCGGCTACAAGGCCCAAGGGCTTAGCCCTGACAGCGCTGCAGCGCTGCGGGCCGATGCGCAGGCCAACCTGCACGCCGGTGCTTTCAGCCTGCTGCTCGAAGGCGTGGCCGAGCCCGTGGCGCGCGCCATCACCCAGGCCAGCCACAAACCGACCATTGGCATTGGCGCCTCACCCGCCTGCGATGGGCAGGTGCTGGTCACCGAGGACCTGCTGGGGCTAGGGGGTGACCACGTGCCACGCTTCGTCAAGCAGTATGCCGACGTCGGCCAGGTGATCCGCGAGGCCTGCGCACGCTATGCAGACGAAGTGCGCGATGGGGCGTTCCCGGCCTTGCACCACTGCTACGGGGCTTGAGCTTCGTCCTGAATAGCCCTGACCAGGCATTGCAGTGCCAGGGCAATGTCCTTGCTCCAGTCCACTGTGCAGCACAACCGCAGGTGGCTGCGCCATAGGCCGCACTGGCTGAAGAGCTCCCCGGGGGCGATGACGATGCGTTGTGCCAGCAGCCGCTCGAAGACCCGGCGCATATCCACCGGCCGGGCCGCCTGAAACCACAGGCAGGCCCCGCCTTGAGGCTCGGTGATGCGCAGGCAGCCCTGGCCGTACACGTCCAGCAGCGCCTTCATCTGCTGCAGGCGTTCACGCAGCAAGGGCCGCAAGCGCTGTACGTGCCGCTCGACCCGGCGCGAGACGAACAGCCTGGCGATGGCCTTTTGGCGAATCGGCGACAAACGAAAGGCGCGTTCAAGGCACAACTGCTGCAAACGCTCATTATGCTGCCGGCAAAGCAGGTAGCCAAAGGGCGCCTCCGCGCCGATCAGCTTGTCGAAGGTCGAAAACACCAGCACCCGGTCAGGGTCGGCGAAGTCCCGGTAGCGCGGCGCTGAAGCGTCGAAACACAAATCGCCGTAGCCATCGTTTTCGAACAACCACACAGCGTGCTCAGCCAGCCAGCGGCAAATCTGCTGCTTGTCCGACGCGGGCATCACGCCACCTTGCGGCACATTGGCCGCTGACGACAGCACTGCCAGGCGCACCGGCTGATCGCATAGCAGCCGGTGCAACTGCTGTAAATTGAAACGCCCATCCTCACCCAATGGCACTTCGATGATGGTCATGCGCGCAGCCTGCAACTGCCTCAGCACCGCCCAGTTGCAGGGTGACTCCACCAGCGCAACCTGGCCTTCCAGGTCGAGGGCGCGTAACGCCAATTCAAGAATGCTGCGCAGGTCCGCGCCAATGAACACCTGATCGGCGCTCCAGTAATGCTGCGCCGAGCGGGTGTAGCGGTCGGCCAGCACGCTGCGCAACTCGGGCTCACCGAACGGCTGGAACAGCGGTACCAACGCGTGCGGGTATTGGCGCGCCAGTTCGCGCTCAATCATCAGTAGCGGCTGCTGCAGCGACAGCAACATGGCCGGCGCATCGCTGCCCAGGGCCAGCATGCCCGGCTGACGGGCGCTGGCGAACACCGTGTCGAGCAGGCTCGGTGAATGCTGCCCGCGCATGGCGGGGGCGCGGGGCCGGCTGAAGTAGCCCAGCTTGGGGCGCGCATACACCCGCCCTTCGTCCTCCAGCAGTGCATAGGCGTACTTGGTACTGGATACCGAAACGCCCAAGCGCTGGGCCAGCTCGCGCAGTGACGGCAAGCGCTGCTCCACATCGCAGGGCGCTGCTTCGATCCTGTCGAGCAAGTAGCGGTAGACTGCCTGGTAGGTGTAGCTGGGCTTGTCGATCTGGCTGTTTCCATCGCGGCGGGTGTGACGGCATTGAACCCAACCTTGGGTGCTGCGGTAAACCCCTACTGTGGCAATTGCACCTGCGGCTTGGTTGCGGCAAAAATCGCCCAGCTGGACACGAACAGCGCCGCGATCAAGGGCCCGATCACGAAGCCGTTGAGCCCGAAGACTGCCAGCCCACCCAGCGTCGATACCAGAATCAGGTAGTCCGGCATGCGCGTGTCCTTGCCCACCAGGATCGGCCGCAGCACGTTATCCACCAGCCCAATCACCAGCACTCCGAACGCGGTCAGGATAATTCCCGGCAGTATCGCTCCGGTCAGCAGGAAATACGCGGCCACCGGTGCCCAGACGATGCCCGCACCCACCGCCGGCAGCAGCGACAGAAACGCCATCAGCACCGCCCACACCAGTGCACTGGGGATATCCAGCACCCAGAAAATGAACCCGCCCAGCGCCCCTTGGGTAATGGCCACCAATACGTTGCCTTTCACCGTCGCCCGCACCACACGGTTGAACTTCAGTTGCAAACGACGCTTCTGGTGCTCGGGCAGAGGCACGGCCAGCCGCACCCGGCGAGCCACATCTGCGCCTTCGCGCAGGAAAAAGAACAGCAGGTACAGCATGATGCCGAAGCTGACCACGAACTCGAACGTGCCCTGACCAAAGCTGAACGCCTGAGTGGCCAGCACCTGGCTGCCTTGGGTGGCCCACTTGGTGATCTTGTCACGCAGCGCGTCGAGGTTGCCCATGCCCACGCTGTCCAGGCCATGCTGGGCCCAGGCCGGCAGCATGTTCTTGCCATGCTCGACAAAGCCGGCAATGTCCAGTTGCCCGCTCTCTATGCGCTGGTACAGCGACGCCCCCTCCTGCACCAGCAGCGCGCTGGTGATGATCACTGGCAGAACAGCCACCAGCAGGCACACCAGCAAGGTCGTGGCGGCCGCCAGGTTGCGTCGGCGCCCGAAGCGGATCAGCAGGTGGCGCTGCAAAGGGGCGAACAGGATGCCGAGGATCACCGCCCAGAAGATTGCGCCGTAGTACGGCAGCAGGATCCAGAAGAAGGCAATGGTCACCAACGCCAGGAGTACTGCCAGGGCTTTGTTCTGTAGCGCGGTTTCGTTCATTGCAGTTCCTCTCATGGCTTGTGAGTGATTAGTGCACGGCACCCAGGCAAAAGTGCCGCGCTCACTTGACGCAAATCAATACGCACCGTGTTCATCGCTCCTAGCATCCCGGCCTTTTTACCCCGGTACGCACATGAACCCTACCGCCAAGCCCGAACTGCTGGCCCCTGCCGGCACCCTCAAGACCATGCGCTATGCCTTTGCCTACGGCGCCGACGCGGTCTACGCCGGCCAGCCGCGCTACAGCTTGCGGGTGCGCAACAACGAATTCGACCACGCCAACCTGGCGCTGGGCATCCAGGAGGCGCATGCCCTGGGCAAGCGCTTCTACGTGGTGGTCAACATTGCCCCGCACAACGCCAAGCTCAAGACCTTCCTCAAGGACCTGGCACCGGTCATCGACATGGCGCCGGATGCACTGATCATGTCTGATCCAGGCCTGATCATGCTGGTGCGCCAGCACTTCCCGCAGATGCCGGTGCATTTGTCGGTGCAGGCCAACACCGTCAACTGGGCCAGCGTGCTGTTCTGGCAGCAGCTGGGCCTGAGCCGGGTGATCCTGTCGCGCGAGCTGTCCCTGGAAGAGATCGAGGAAATTCGTCAGCGGGTGCCGGGCATGGAGCTGGAGGTGTTCGTCCACGGCGCGCTGTGCATGGCCTATTCCGGCCGTTGCCTGCTCTCGGGCTACCTCAACAAGCGTGACGCCAATCAGGGCACCTGCACCAACGCCTGCCGCTGGAAGTACGACGCCACCCCGGCCACCGAGAATGCCACCGGCGATATCGTGCGCGAAGTGCAGCCTACCCTCGGCCTGGGCGCCCCTACCGAACAGGTTTTCCTGCTGCAGGAAAGCAACCGCCCCGGCACCGAAATGCCGGCCTTCGAAGATGAGCACGGTACCTACATCATGAATGCCAAGGACCTGCGCGCCATCCAGCACGTCGAGCGCCTGGCCGCCATGGGCGTGCATTCGCTGAAGATTGAAGGCCGCACCAAGTCGCACTTCTACTGTGCCCGTGCAGTACAGTCGTACCGCCAGGCGATCGACGACGCCGTGGCCGGGCGGCCATTCGACCGTGCCTTGATGGGCAACCTCGAATCCCTCGCGCAACGCGGCTACACCGAAGGCTTTCTGCGCCGCCACGTGCACGACGAATACCAGAACTACCAGCGCGGCAACTCGGTCTCGGAGCGCCAGCAGTTCGTCGGCGAACTGACCGGCGTACGTGTCGATGGCTTGGCCGAGGTCAAGGTGAAGAACCGCTTTGCCGTGGGTGACCATTTGGAACTGATGACGCCGCGTGGCAACTATCACTTCGACCTGCACCGCCTGCGCAACCGCCAGCAGCAGGCCATCGACGTCGCGCCAGGCGACGGCCATGTGGTGTACTTGCCCATCCCGGAGCAGGTCGCCCTTGACTACGGCCTGCTGATGCGCGACCTGCGCGCTGACGAGGCGGCAAGCTGACAACGCTGTAATGTGCGCCTCAGCTACCTGACAGGCGCCTGCAGCGAACATCGTGGCTCCCCCGCATGAGGCCACGCCATGTTGCGCACCCCCACCCGCCGTACCTTCGTCAAAGGCCTGGGCGCCGCCACCACGCTGGCGGGCCTGGGGCTTTGGCGCCCGTTGGCTCAGGCGGCCGAAGGCCAAGACCTGGCCGGCCAGCACTTCGAGCTGTTCATCGGCCAGACCCCGGTCAATATCACCGGCCGCCCGCGCACTGCGCTCACCCTCAACAACAGCCTGCCCGGCCCGTTACTGCGCTGGCGCGAAGGCGACACCGTGACCCTGCGCGTGCGCAACCGCCTGGCGCAGGACACCTCGATCCACTGGCACGGCATCATCCTGCCCGCCAACATGGACGGCGTACCAGGCCTGAGCTTCGCCGGCATCGAACCCGGCGGCGACTACTTGTACCAGTTCACCCTGCGCCAGAGCGGTACCTACTGGTACCACAGCCACTCCGGACTGCAGGAACAGGCCGGGGTGTACGGGGCCATCGTGATCGAGCCACGCGAACCCGAACCGCACCGCTACCAGCGCGACCATGTGCTGCTGTTCAGCGACTGGTCGGACCAGGCGCCGGAACAGCTGATGGCCACCCTGAAGAAACAGTCCGACGCGTACAATTATCACAAGCGCACGGTCGGCGATTTCATCGATGACGTCGCCGACAACGGCTGGGGCCCAACCGTTGCCGAGCGCACGGCCTGGGCGCGCATGCGCATGAGCCCTACCGACCTCGCCGATATCAGCGCCGCCACCTACACCTACCTGCTCAACGGCCAGCCGCCGGAGGGTAACTTCACCTGCCTGTTCCAGCCGGGCGACACCGTGCGCCTGCGGCTGATCAACGCCTCGGCCATGACCTATTTCGACTTCCGCATCCCCGGGCTTGCGCTGACGGTGATCGCCGCCGACGGCTTGCCGGTAACGCCAGTGAGCGTGGATGAACTGCGCATTGCCGTGGCAGAGACCTACGACGTACTGGTGACCGTGGGCGACCAACCTGCCTACACCCTGTTCGCCCAGAGCATGGACCGTACCGGCTTCGCCCGCGGCACCCTGGCCCGCGCCGCCGGGCTGCAGGCACCGGTGCTTGCACCCGATCCGCGCCCGGTGCTGAGCATGGACGACATGGGCCACGGCGGTATGGCCGACATGGCGGGTATGGACCACAGCAACCTGCCTGGTATGAACCACGCTGCCATGTCGGCGATGCAGCAACACTCGGCCAGCGAAACCGGTAACCCGTTGGTGGACATGCAAACCATGGCACCGCGCGCCAACCTGGCAGACCCCGGCATAGGCTTGCGCAACAACGGCCGGCGCGTGCTGACCTACGCCGACCTGCGCAGCCCCTACCCCGACCCGGACGGCCGCGCGCCATCGCGCGACATCGAGCTGCACCTGACCGGCCACATGGAGCGTTTCGCCTGGGCGTTCGACGGCGTCAAGTTCAGCGATGCCGAGCCGTTGCGCCTGACCTACGGCGAGCGGGTGCGCATCACCCTGGTCAACGACACCATGATGACCCACCCCATCCACCTGCATGGCATGTGGAGCGACCTGGAAGACGAGCACGGCCAGTTTCTGGTGCGCAAGCACACCGTCGACATCCCGCCCGGCAGCCGACGCTCCTACCGGGTGACTGCCGACGCCCTTGGCCGCTGGGCCTACCACTGCCACCTGCTCTATCACATGGAGACCGGCATGTTCCGCGAGGTACGCGTCGATGAATGACACCCGCAACCGCAGCATTGTGGCCGGCGTGACCCTGCTGACCCTGCTCGCCAGTGAACGCGCGCTGGCCGCCGGCATGGAGCACATGAACCATGGCCAAATGAACCATGCAAGCATGGGCCATGGCCCGGCTACGCCCAGCCCGCCGCGCACGCCCTTGGCTGCAATCACCGACGCCGACCGCCGGGCTGCCTTCCCGCCACTGCCCGGGCACCAAGTGCACGACCGGGCGCTGAACTGGGCCGTGATCGTCGACAAGCTCGAATATCAGAACTTCGAGAGCAGCAACGCCCTGAACTGGAACGCTACGGCCTGGGTCGGCGGCGATATCGACCGGCTGTGGCTTCGCACGGAAGGCGAGCGCGAGCAGGGCAAGACGCACAAGGCCGAACTGCAAGCGCTGTGGGGCCATGCCGTGAGCCCGTGGTGGGAGCTGGTGGCTGGCGTACGCCAGGACTTCAAGCCCGCCAGCGGCCAGGCCTGGGCCGCTTTCGGCATCCAGGGCACGCCGTTGTATGGCCTGGAGCTGCAAGCCACCGCCTACGCCGGCGAGCGGCAACAGACGGCGCTGCGCCTGGAGGCCGCTTACGCTATGCTGCTGACCAACCTCTGGATACTGGAACCGACCCTGGAAGCCAACCTCTACGGCCGCGACGATGCCGGGCGCGAGCAAGGCGCAGGGTTGGCCGACAGCGAGGTCGGCCTACGCCTGCGCTACGAGATCACCCGTGGCCTCGCCCCCTATGTCGGAGTCAGTTTCAATCGCCTGCACGGCACCCGTGCCGACCAGGCCCGCGAAGACGGCGAAGACCTGGGCCAGACCCGCCTGGTTGCCGGTATCCGCCTGCGTTTTTAAAGGAGTGCTTCACCATGCTGCGCAAACACTTGCTGACCCTGGGCCTGCTGGCCATCACCGGCCTGGCCCAGGCCGCCGAGACCATCGACGTCTACCGCGACCCCAACTGCGGCTGCTGCAAGGCCTGGATCAGCCACCTGCGTGACAACGGTTTCAGCGTCAACGACCATGTCGAGCCCAACATGAGCGCGGTCAAGCAGCGCCTGGGCGTGGCGCCGCGCCTGGCCTCATGCCACACCGGGGTGATCGACGGCAAGTTCGTCGAAGGCCATGTGCCGGCCGAACAGGTGCGCCTGCTGGCCAAGCGCAGCGACCTCAAGGGCCTGGCCGTGCCGGGCATGCCCATGGGCTCGCCCGGTATGGAAATGGGTGACCACAAGGATGCCTACCAGGTCATCGGGGTCACCCAGGATGGCCAGGACACCGTCGTCGCCAGTTACTGATGCTCAGCCTGTGGGCGCTGTTCCTCAGCGCCTTCGGCGCCGCCACCCTGCTGCCGTTGCAATCGGAGGCCGTGCTGGTCGGCCTGTTGCTGCGCCAGCCCGAGGCTTGGGCAATCCTGCTGCTGGTGGCCACCCTGGGCAATGTGCTGGGTTCGGTCGTGAACTGGCTACTGGGCCGCGCCGTCGAGCACCTGCGCGACAAGCGCTGGTTCCCCTTCAACGCTGCCCAACTGGCGCGCGCGCAGCAGCGGTACCAGCGCTGGGGGCAATGGTCGTTGCTGCTCAGCTGGATGCCGGTGATCGGTGACCCGCTGACATTGATCGCCGGCATCATGCGAGAGCCGTTCTGGCGCTTCCTGCTGCTGGTGACCCTGGCCAAGGCTGGCCGCTATGCGGTGCTGACGATGATTACCCTGGGCTGGTTTCACGCCTGGTAACACCTTTCACGTTCCCGTCGCACGCCTGGCTGCTAAAGTCGCCTATTCCTACATGGCCCTACACGGAGTGCCCCCATGCTGCGCGCAACCGCCCTGGCCCTGGCCTGCCTTGTCGGCAGCCCGGCCATCGCCGCCGAGCCGCCTACCTATGGCGCCCAGCTCGAAGGTTTCAGCTACCCGCACCCACTCAAGCATTTTGACTTCAAATCCCAGGGCCAGCCCCTGCAGATGGGCTACATGGACGTCCCCGCACAAGGCCAGGCCAACGGCCACAGCGTGGTGCTGATGCACGGCAAGAACTTCTGCGCCGCCACCTGGGAAACCACCATCGACGCACTGAGCAAGGCCGGTTACCGGGTCATCGCCCCCGACCAGGTTGGCTTCTGCACGTCCAGCAAACCAGCGCATTACCAGTACAGCTTCCAGCAGCTGGCTGAAAACACCCATGCCTTGCTCGAACAGCTGGGTATCAGGCAATCCATCGTGCTCGGCCATTCCACAGGTGGCATGCTCGCCACCCGCTATGCGCTGATGTACCCGCAGCAGGTCGAGCGCCTGGCCATGGTCAACCCGATTGGCCTGGAAGACTGGAAAGCCCTGGGCGTGCCCTATCGTACGGTGGACCAATGGTATGCCCGTGAGCTCAAGCTGAGTGCCGAAGGGGTGCGCGAGTATGAACGCAAGACCTACTACGCCGGGCGCTGGAAGCCGGAGTATGAGCGCTGGGTACAGATGCTGGTAGGCCTGAACAAGGGGCCGGGGCATGAAGCGGTGGCATGGAACTCGGCGCTGATCTACGACATGATTTTCACCCAGCCGGTGTACCACGAGTTCAAGGGTCTGCAGATGCCGACCTTGCTGCTGATCGGCGACAAGGACACCACAGCCATTGGCAGCGACATCGCACCGCCGGAGGTAAAGGCGAAGCTGGGCAAGTATGACGTGCTGGGGCCACAGGTGGCCAAGCTGATCCCCAAGGGTGAACTCATCACTTTTGAAGGCATGGGGCATGCGCCACAGATCGAAGAACCCGTGCGGTTCAACCGCACGCTGGTCGAGTGGCTGGCCAAGTGAAACGGGGGGCGCTTTACGCCCCTATCGCGGCACAAGGCCGCTCTCACAGGTAATTCGTAGGTTTAAGCGTCGGCGCCGTACCTGTGGGAGCGGCCTTGCGTCGCGATGGGCCGCAAAGCGGCCCCCAGCACACTTCAGCCAAACCGCTGTAGTTGCATCTCCCGCAACCGGCTCAAGGTTCGCTGGTACGGGAATGCCAGATACCCCTGCGTATACAGCTCTTCCAGCGGCACCTCGGCCTCGAGGTACAGTGCCACACGGCGGTCGTAGCACTCATCGACCAGGGCGATGAAACGGCGTACCGCATCGTCCTTGGGCGACAGCGCCGGCAGTTCGCGGTCGCCTGCCACCACCCGCGCCGCGCCGTCTTCAGTGCCACGGGCAATGCGACCAGCCTGCTGTTTACCGCCCAGCGCCGGAATACCCGACATCAGGATGGCCGGAAAACGGTCGCAAAGCGCCATGAATTCCATGGCCGCCAGCGGTTGCTCGCACAGGTCGGTGAAGCGGCACCAGATAGCCTGCTCGCTGCGCCGCACAACCTGCACCTGCCTGGAGCCGATAACCAAGGGTTGATCAGTACCCGTGTGATCCGGGCTGAGCTGGCAGAACACCTCGCCCAGCGGGCTGGCCTGCCCTGTCGCTGCCACCCAGTAGCGCTGCCGCTCTGCACCGGGGTGCAGGCGGTGGTCCTGCTCGCCGGCCACTGGCAGTACCTGCATGTGCCGCTGGATCGCGGCGATGGCCGGCACGAACCGCTCGCGGTTGAAGCCGTCGCGGTAGAGCTGCTCGGGTGGCTGATTGGACGTGGCGACAATCACCACGCCTTGGTCGAACAGCACCTGGAAAAGACGTCCCAGGATAATCGCGTCACCAATGTCGTTGACGAACAGTTCGTCAAAACACAGTACACGGATCTGCCCGGCCAGTTCCCGGGCCAACGCCAGCAACGGGTCGGCGGTTCCATTGAGCTGAAACAGGCGCTGGTGGACCCAGGCCATGAAGTGATGGAAGTGCTGGCGCCGGCTGGGTACCCGCAGGCAGCGGTGAAACTGGTCCATCAGCCATGTCTTGCCGCGCCCGACCGGGCCCCAGAGGTAGATGCCCTGGGTGGGGCGGCCCTGCTCGACAGCCAGGAAACAGGCCTGCAAGGCATCGACGGCGCGGGCCTGGGCAGGGTCGTCAGCGTAGCCCTGAGTGCTCAGGGCTTGCTGGTAAAGGGATTGGGGAGTGATGGCCATGGCCGCATTCTACACAGGTCCCTGTAGAAGCGGCCTTGCGCCGCGATGGGCCGCGCAGCGGCCCCTGGACTTCAGCATTGCAGCATAGATTGTTGGGGCCGCTCTGCGGCCCATCGCGGCGCAAGGCCGCTCCTACAGGGACCGCGTCAGTCGGCCAGGCCCACCTTGAGTAGTGCGCCGTCCTTGTCATCGGTCAGCACATAAATATAGCCATCCGGCCCCAGCCGCACATCGCGGATACGCGCCTTCAAGTCACCGAGCAAACGTTCCTCATGCACGACCTTGTCACCCTTCAGCTGCAAGCGGATCAGCTCCTGTGTCGCCAGCGCACCAATGAACAAGTTATGGTCCCAGGCCTTGAATGTCGGGCTGTCGTAGAACGCCATGCCGCTGATACCTGGCGACTTCTCCCACACATGGTGTGGGTCGACCATGCCTTGCACATGCTTGCCCTTGGCCTCGGGGATCGGCAGCAGCGAATAGTTGATGCCATGGGTCGCAATCGGCCAGCCGTAGTTCTTGCCGGGTTCGGGGATGTTGATTTCGTCGCCACCGCGCGGGCCGTGCTCGTGGGTCCACAGCTTGCCGGTCCAGGGGTTCAGCGCGGCGCCCTGCTGGTTGCGGTGGCCGAACGACCAGATCTCCGGCCGCACGTTGTCCTTGCCAACGAAGGGGTTGTCCTTGGGCACTTCGCCATCCGGCAAAATGCGCACGATCTTGCCTTGCAGCTTGTCCAGGTCCTGGGCAGTGGCGCGCTGGTTGTTCTCACCCAGGGCGATGAACAGATAGCCGTCACGGTCGAAGACCAGGCGCGAGCCGAAGTGGTTGCCCACCGACAGCTTGGGCTGCTGGCGGAAGATCACGCTAAAGTTCTCCAGCCGGGCGCGGTCTTCGGACAGCTGGCCACGGCCGACGGCGGTGCCGGCCTTGCCGTCACTGCCCTCTTCGGCGTAAGACAGGTACACGGTACGGTCCTTGTCGAACGCCGGCGACAGCACGACATCCAGCAGGCCGCCCTGGCCCTCGGCCCAGACCTTGGGCACACCGCTGATCGGCGGGCCGACCTTGCCTTCAGTGTTGACCACCCGCAGGTTGCCGGCGCGTTCGGTGACCAGCATGTCCTTGCCGCCTGGCAGAAACGCCAGAGCCCAGGGGTTGCGCAGGCCGTCGGCCAGGGTGCTGACGGTCAACGTGCCTTCTTCGCTGTGAAACTGTTGCTCTGCGGCCGCCTGAGCCAACAACGGCATGAGTGCAGCAGCAGTCAAGGTGACTAGCCAGGTTGCTTTAGTCATGCAGGATTCCTTTCATATGGGCTCACGGCGCACGGGTGTTGTCGCGGGGTGGCCGGGTCGGTTCCAGGTTCGGGGTTTGTTGCTGACGACGCAGGTTGTCGCCGTTGCCGATGCCGCGGTTGTCCAGGCTGGGCGTGCGCTGGTACGGGTCGGTGGACGGGCCGCGCACAGGGGGCATGGCCGGCATGCTGCCCTGGCGGCTGTTGGGATTGGCACGCTGAATCGGGCTGTTGTAGGGGTTATTGTTGCCAGCGGCAAGCTGCAAAGGCTGTTGCGGGGCAGCGTGCGCAGGCAGGCACAAGGCCAGGCTGAGGGCCAGGATGGGCAGTGTCGGGTTCATGCTTCACCTCCTGTACGAAAATGCCGCGCCTGGTGGGTTTGATAGCCTAAGGCGCGAGGGGTTCGAGACAAAAGTGTGAATTGGGGCGGAGATGATTCCTGATGTTTCAGTATGCGCCCTTTCGAGCATTGATCATTGTGGGAGCGGGCTTGTCCCGCGAAGGCAGCCACGCGGTGCATGGCACCGGCCTTGCCGGTGTTCGCGGGCCTAGCCCGCTCCCACAGCGCCCCTGCTTACTGGCTTTTGTCTACCTTGTGCCGCGCCGCATACAGGCACAGCATCTCCATCGCCAGGGTCGCCCCCGCCAGCGCCGTGATATCGGCATGGTCATAAGCCGGTGCCACCTCCACCAGGTCCATGCCCACAAGGTTGATACCGCGCAGCCCACCCAGAATCTCCAGCGCCTGCACCGTGGTCAACCCACCACACACCGGTGTACCTGTGCCCGGCGCATAGGCCGGGTCGAGGCAGTCGATATCGAAGGTCAGGTACACCGGCCGCTCACCCACGCGCTGGCGAATCGCCGCAATCACCGCCTCGGTGCCCTGCCGGTGCACCTGACGGGCATCGAGGACGGCAAAGCCCTGGCTGTCGTCGTTGGTGGTGCGCAGGCCAATCTGCACCGAGCAGGCCGGGTCTACCAGGCCCTCGCGGGCGGCATGCCAGAACATGGTGCCATGGTCGATACGCTTGCCCTCCTCGTCCGGCCAGGTGTCGCTGTGGGCATCGAAGTGGATCAGCGCCAGCGGGCCATGCCGGCGGGCGTGGGCCTTGAGCAGCGGGTAGCTGATGAAGTGGTCGCCGCCGAGGGTAAGCATGGCGCAGCCCGCGTCCAGAATATGGGCGGCGTGGGCCTCGATGCTATCCGGCACCGACTGCGGCGTGCCACTGTCGAACGCGCAGTCGCCAAAGTCGATCACGGCCAGGTGGTCGAACGGGTCGAACGCCCACGGCCAGTGCCGTACCCACGCCTGCTGCACCGAGGCGGCGCGAATCGCCCGTGGGCCGAAACGCGCCCCTGGGCGGTTGCTGGTGGCGGTATCGAACGGCACTCCGCTGACCACCACATCCACACCGCGCAAGTCGCGGCTGTAGCGGCGGCGGGAGAAACTGGTAATGCCGGCATAGGTACTTTCTGCGGCAGTGCCGTACAGGCTGTCGCGGGTCATCGCCTGGTCGTTGCTTGCGGCTTGCTCCACGGTCGGGCTCCTTGGTTGTTATCAGTTACTGGCGGCTGCGAAAGGCCGTCCACAGGCGGTTACGCTGGCGCAGGTCGGCCAGGGCCATGCTGCGGTCGGCAAACAGCCGCTGGCGCACCTCGGCAGGCGGGTAGATGTCCGGATCGTTGCGCACCGCTTCGTCCACCAACGGCGTGGCTGCCTGGTTGGCGTTGGCGAAGAACAGCGTGTTGGTCAGCGCAGCCACCGACTCGGGCTTGAGCATGAAGGCGATGAACGCCCGCGCGGCTTCGGGGTGCGGGGCGTCCTTGGGGATAACCAGGTTGTCCTGCCACACCAGCGTGCCTTCGCGTGGGATGCGGTAGATCAGCTCGAACGGCTTGCCGGCGCGGCGCGCCTGGTCGGCAGCCATCGCTGCATCGCCGTTATAGGTCAGCGCCAGGCACACGCTACCGTTGGCCAGGTCGCTGATCTGCCGGCCATTGGCGACGTAGCTGATCGAGGGTTGCAACTGGCTAAGCAGCTGCTGCGCGGCGGCCAGATCATCTTTGTCCTGGCTGTAAGGGTCCTTGCCCAGGTAGTTCAGGGCCACGCCGATCACCTCTTGCGGCGAGTCGGGCATGGCGATGCCACAGTCCTTCAGGCGGCTGGCGTATTCGGGTTTGAACAGCAGGTCGAGGCTGTCCAGCGGCACATCGCCCAGGCGCTGTCGCACGGCCTCTACGTTCAGCCCAAGGCCCAGCGTGCCCCAGGTGTACGGCACGGCATGGCGGTTGCCGGGGTCGGCCTCGGCGAGCTTGGCCAGCAAGTCCTTGTCGAGGTTGCTGTAGCCGGGCATGCCCTGGGGGTCGAGCGGTTGCAGGGCATTGGCCTTGAGCGCCCGGGCCAGTACGGTCGACGATGGCACCACCACGTCGTAACCACTGCCACCGGTGAGCAGCTTGGTCTCCAGCACCTCGGTGGTGTCGAAGGTGTCGTAGCGCACTTTGTAGCCGGTTTCCTGCTCGAAGCGCTGAAGGGTTTGCGGGGCGACGTAGTCGGCCCAGCTGTAGAGGTTGACGACCTTTTCTTCGGCCTGCAGCGGCAAGGCCAGGACCAAGGACAACAGGCACAACGATCGACGCATGACGGACACCTCGGCAAATGGGTGGATGCCGCAAGCATGCCAGCCGGGTTACATTGCAGGAATGACAAGTTTGCAAAGCTGACATTCACCAGGAGCAATGTAATGCTCGGACAAGTACACGACCCCGACCTACACCTGCTGCGGCTGTTCGTCACTGTAGTCGAGGCCGGGGGTTTCAGCGCCGCGCAAGGCGTGCTGGGCTTGAGCCAGCCCACCATCAGCCAGCGCATGGCGCAGCTGGAAACGCGCCTTGGCTACCGCCTGTGCAGCCGAGGCAAGGGTGGTTTCCACCTGACGGAGAAAGGCACATTGCTATTGGATGCAGCACGTGGGCTGCTGCTGAACATCGAGCAGTTTCGCCAGCAGGCCAACGGCGTGGGCGAGCGGTTGCTCGGGACGGTGCGCATCGGCATGGCAGAAAACCAGGACAAGGCAGTGAGCCTGAAGCTGGCGCAGGCCATTGCGGCGTTCCGCACACGAAAGGAATCGGTGCAGCTGGAGCTGATCAGTGCACCGCCGGCGGAACTGGAGCGGTTGTTGCTGGAGCAGCGGCTGGATTACGCCATCAGCTACTTCTCTGGCATCCAGGCGGCCTTTGATTACCAACCCTTGTTCCAGGAGCGGCAACGCCTGTATTGCGGCAAGGGGCATGAACTGTTCGGCGAGCCGAGTGTTGGGCTTGAGCGGTTGCTGGAGATGGACCAGGTGCGCCATCCCTACCGGTTTCTCAAAGGCGGTGAGCCGTTCCAGAGCCGGCACAGCATGGCTGTGGCGGAGCAGATCGAGAGCGTGCTGACGTTCATGCTGTCAGGGCGGCATATTGGCTACCTGCCCTGCCATTGCGCGCACGCCTGGGAGGCGGAGGGGTTGTTGTGGGCGCTGAACCCAGGGCTGGATTTTGTAGTGCCGTTTACCCTGGCCAGGCATCGGGCGCAAGTGACGGGTGAAGCGCAGCAGGCGTTTGCCGAGGACTTGCTCGCGGCGTTTGCCTGAACCGGTCTCTGTGGGGGGCTTGTCCCGCGAAGCAGCCTGCGCGGTGGATGGCACGGGCTTCGCCCGTGTTCGCGGGGCAAGCCCGCTCCCACAGTGATCGCGCCAGCTTTGAGGTGTCGTGCAAGACAGTTGCTCGCACAGAGGCCGGCGCAAACAACACCCATCAGTAGGCCATGCTCCAGGTCAGGGTGTAGGTCCGCCCGCGCCCCTGGTAGTCATACAGGTATGCCGGGCCGTAGGTCGGCGAATAGAACAGCGTCGCGCGTTGGCCCCAGACCGTGCTGTACTGCTTGTCCAGCAGGTTCTGGATGCCGGCGCTGAAGGTGCCGAAGCCGGTGTCCTGGCTGGCCAGCAGGTCGAAGGTGGTGTAACCGTCGATCTCGTGGTCGGCATCATCCTTCAGGCTGAAGGCATGGTTGGCCTGCAGCCGCGCACTGCGGCCATCGTCTTTCCACCCGACAAATGCAGTGGCCTTGGACAAGGATGCATAACGGGCATCACGCTTGATCCACCCGCCGTCAGCGGCCTCTTCCTCGGAACGGGTCAGGTGCAAGGTACCGCCCGCTTCCCAACCCGTCTGGAAGTGGCGGGTCAGCGCACCTTCGAAGCCGAAGTCGCGGCTCTTCTGCTCTTGCACGTTGATCGTCAGCGTTTGCGAATCAACGTTGATGATCTTGTCCGACCAGATGTAGTACAGCGCTGCCTGGGCATCCCAGTCCAGGTCGGCATAGCGCCAACCCAGTTCCACCTGGCGGCTCTTGATGCCGGCCAGCGGGTTGTCGGCCACGCTCAGGCCCGGCTTGCCGTAGTACTTGGCAGGGTCGGGCAGGTCGAAACCTTCGCCATAGTTGGTCCATACCTGGTGGCCGTTCTTGAAGTCGTAGATGGCACCCAGGTTGAACAGGTTGACCTGGTAATCGTTGCTGCCGCCCGGCACGCCCTTGAAGTCGCTGACGTCCACGTCCATCTGCTGGCGACGGGCACCGCCGGAGAACGTCAGGTTGTCAGTGGCATGCCAGTCCAGCTGGGCATACACCGAAACACCATCGACCCGGTAGCTGGGATAGCGCGCCGCCTTGCTGTCTTTTTCCATCTCAAGGCCGCCCGATTCGGACGATGTCAGGGCATTGAAGGTGGTCTGTTCGGCATTGAAGCGCTCGCGGTCAAGGTCAACGCCGTAGGTCAGCTTCAACGTGTCCCACTGCTTGGCGAACAGGCCCTTGAGGCTGGTGACCTCGAAATTCTGCTGCGAGGCAGCAAAGTAAACCCCACGCGAACCGGTGGGCGTGGCGCGGTTGTAGTACGGGAAGGGGTAAAAGTTGTCGTCTTCCTTGCGGTACGAGGCCTGCAGGTAGAAGTCCTGGCCCAGCACGTCGCTGTGGTGGTAATTGGCGTTCAGCAACAGGCGCCGGGTACGCGGCTCCAGGTCCGACGAGTAACCGCTGCGCAGTTCGGCGTCTTCGAGGTCTGACGGCGCGTTGTAGTTGAGGTTGGGGAAGTAGATGCCCGTGCTGCCGTGGTTGCCAGAATCGTAGTACTGGGCCAACAGGTCGAGACGCTGCTGGTCATTCAACTGCAAGCCCAGAGTGCCGAGCACGTCGATGGTGCGGTTGTACTGCAGGTCGGTCTGGGTGTTGTCGATGAAAATCTGGTCGCCGGCGCCGTCGTAGAAGGCTTCGTTCTGCTCACCGGAAATCCCCAGCCGGGCATTGAAGCGTTCGTTGCCGCCACTGATCGACTGGGCAAAGCGAGTGGCCAGGTCATCGCTGTTGTTGAAACCGCTGCTGGCACCAAGCTGGGTTTCGAAGCGCGCAGGGCCGGGCTCGCCCTTCTTGGTCACGATGTTGATGATGCCGCCCGTGGCGCCGCCGCCGTAGATGGCGCTGGCGCCAGACAGCACTTCGACCCGCTCGACGTTGAACGGCGAAATGCTGTCGAACTGGCGCGACAGGCCGCGCGAGCTGTTCTGGCTGACCCCGTCGATCATCACCAGCACATTGCGCCCGCGCATGTTCTGGCCATAGTTGGTGCGCCCTTCTGGCGCCAGGTCGAGGCCGGGCACAAGCTTGCCGATGGCTTCTTTAAGGCTGACGCCGCTGTCGATCTGCTCACGCAACTGCTGCTGGTCGACCACCCAGACGGTGCCGGGGATTTCGCTGATCGAGGTGCTGGTGCGCGAGGCCACGCTGACTTCGATCGGCTTGAGGGTGACGGCCTGCGGCGCGGCCTCGGCCTTGCGCAGGGTCACGGTGCGCGCGTCGCTGAAGTGCCAGTTCATGCCGCTGCCGGCCAGCAACTGCTGCAGGGCCTGCTCGACGCTGTAGCTGCCGTGGAGGGACGGGCTGGCAACGCCTGCAACATCGCCTGTGGTGTACAGCAAGTGCAGGCCGGCCTGGTCGGCGAAGGTGGTCAAGGCCTGGTCCAGCGGCTGGGCTGGCAGGTTTAGCTGAACCTGGCGAACCTGCATCCGGGGCTGTTCGGCAGCCGTCGCGGCCCAGGCATGCGGGTGTCCGAACAGCATGGCCAGTGCGCTGCAGGACATCAGGGTGTGGTGAAAAGCACTGCGACGGCGGTGCAAAGGCTTGAGCATCAGAGGCACGAATGAGCTTCCTGACAAGTCGTAAATGAGAATGGGTTGCTGATCAGTCCCACTACGACGATCTGGCTTGCAGGAACTTGCAGTGCCAAACGGAAAATATTTTTATTGCTGTGCTGCGAAGAGGCCGGTACAGGCCAGTCAGTGAACCACAGCCAACCACGGCAGATAGGTAACCTTCAGCCCATAGCGCTGCTCCAACGTGCGCAGCAGGGCTTCTGGCTCATCAAGGTCAAACACCCCGCTCACCTCCATCGCCGCCAGCTTGCTATCGGACAGCACGATGCGCCCACGCCGGTAACGCTCAAGCTCGGTCAGCACCTGCCCCAGCGGTTTGCCGTTGAAGATCAGCTTGCCGCGCTGCCAGGCCATCTGCGCACCGGCATCGGCCGTCACTGCCAGTTCAGTTTCGCCAACCTTGGCTTCACCGCGTGCCAACACCACGCGACCATCGCGACGCACGCTAAAGGTGGCGGCACCACCCTGCACCTGCTCACCTGCCGTATCGACCACAAACGGCCGCGGATCATCGGTGGTCTCGAACAGGGCCTCACCGGCATCCAGCACCACCCGGCGTTCGTGCTCACTGAACACCACACTCAACGCACTGGCGCTGTTCAAGGTTACCCGCGTGCCGTCAGCCAGGATCACGACCTGCCGCTCACCCACTGCAGTGTGGTAGTCCGCCAGCAGTATCGGCGCCTGCTGCCAACCCGCCACAGCGGCGACCAGCAATGCCACAGAGGCAGCCACACCCGCCTGCTTGAGCCAGTCGCGGCAATGGCGCAGGGCTTGGCCGATATATTTGGCCACCATGCTCTCGGAAACCCCCAGCCGCTGTGCGATCTGCGCCTGTGTCAGGCCATCGACACGGTTCAGCAACAATGCCTGGCGGGCGTTATCGGGCAGTTTCAGCAGCGCATCGTCAAGAATTTGCAGGCGCTCCCGGGCCAGCAACAACGCCTCAGGCGCTGGCGCCGGGCAGGCCAGCTCACCGGCTCCGTCACAGTCGTCATGGCTGGCAGCGAGGCGCTGCTCGCGGCGCAAGGCATCGATTGCCAGGTTACCGGCCACGCGGAAGATGAAGCTGCGGGCGTGCAGCACCGGCACCGCTAGTTCATCGACTTTCATCAGTTTCAAATAGGTTTCCTGCGCCACGTCCGCGGCGCGCTGGCGATCGCTCATGCGCCGGGTCAGAAACAGCAACAGGTCGTCGTAGTGCTCCTGGAAAGTCGCCAGCAGGCCCGACACGGGTGACATCAGCATGGGTTTGGTAACAGCCAGCAGGAAAAGTTATCGAGCGTTAATGAGAAACAGTATCGTTCATCTTCAAGGACACTTTCAACGCCGACGCGCATTTGCCACACTGAGGGTTCGCCCACTCTGGCAAGGTCGCCCGCAATGACTCCCCGCCCGTACCGCTGTATCCGCCTGTTTCTCGTCCTGCTGATGGTTTATGGGCTGGGCGCTTGCGCTCTGTTTCAACCACGCGACCCGGTCAACATCAGCGTGATCGGTATCGAGCCGCTGGCCGGGCAGGAACTGGAACTGCGCATGGCGGTGAAA